>NZ_JAAPAU010000013.1:0-433 GCF_011636575.1 Pseudomonas sp. OTU750018 | reverse complement strand
GGCAGCAGAGAGTGGTGCCAGCATGGTCGCACAACCTACATTTGGTCGCTTGGCGTGGAGTGCGTTCAAAATGGCAATGCTATTCGCAGCCTGTAGACAAGAACCTAAAGACGGAAAGATCACACTAGAGCTTACTGACTTGCAGGCAGCAGTGTATTACGTTGAGAAGTGGGGAGTGCATACTATCGACCTGATTCTTAACGTAGGACGTACCGCGAATCAGCGAGCTATCAGTAGGGTCTACGATCATGTTAGGCGCAGGGGAGGATGTACTCGTAGTGAGTTGTCGCGGATGCATCACTTCTCGAAGAAAGAGCTAGACATTATTCTCGACACACTAATCGACCGAGGACAGGTTAGAGTCCAGAAATCAGGCAATGGATACACAGTCCACCCCACATAACGATACGTGCCCTAAAAGCCCCTACAAAGG
>NZ_JAAPAU010000012.1:0-436 GCF_011636575.1 Pseudomonas sp. OTU750018 | reverse complement strand
GTGAGAGAGAGTCCCCGATGAGTGATGTGCCCAGCAACGAACAAAACCCCGACGGTCTGACTGACAAGCAGCAAGCGGCCGTCTCGGCCGAAGCCTCCTCGGGCTCGGTCTACGGCGCGGATTCGATCCAGATCCTCGAAGGCCTGGAAGCGGTGCGCAAGCGCCCCGGCATGTACATAGGCGACACCTCGGACGGCACCGGCCTGCACCACCTGGTGTTCGAGGTGGTGGACAACTCCATCGACGAATCGCTGGCCGGCCATTGCGACGACATCATCGTCACCATCCACACCGACAACTCGATCTCCGTCATCGACAACGGCCGCGGCATCCCCACCGGCGTCAAGATGGACGACAAGCACGAGCCCAAGCGCTCGGCCGCCGAAATCGCGTTGACCGAGCTGCACGCCGGCGGCAAGTTCAACCAGAACAGCTA
>NZ_JAAPAU010000011.1:0-441 GCF_011636575.1 Pseudomonas sp. OTU750018 | reverse complement strand
ACGTCGGGTCGTCCGGTCATGCGTTCCTGCAGCCGGATGACGCAGGCATCCTGGGCATCCGGGATGTCTGGCAGCAGCAGGGGCAGATCCAGGCGAAGCTTCTGAGATTGGCTCATTGCGATTTCACTTTCCTAGATAGGTCGGCAGCTGCTATGGCAGCCACCTCTTGTTTCGACGTCGCCGCTTGATAGTCCCGCGCCTTCGGTCTCTCCTTTGGCGCCGGTGGACATAGAGTTGCTGCGCGAAGAGCGCAACAGCCAAAGCGGCGAACGCAATCAAGCAGCCGAGCAGGTAGTCGGCAACTGGGCACTCGTCGGAGCACAGGCGGACAAGGCTCAAGATCAATCCACTTGGTTCTCGTGTTCTCGTCAGCAGAACAGTTCATTGCGAAGCTCATGACAAAAGAAGGCTGCAAAACACGGGTCCTGCAGCCTTCAACGT
>NZ_JAAPAU010000010.1:0-454 GCF_011636575.1 Pseudomonas sp. OTU750018 | reverse complement strand
GCGTGGCCCTGCGCGGCATCGAGGAAGAGCTGAGCCAGGCCGGCTACAGCCCGCTGTTCGTCAGCGGCCACTGGAATGCCAAGGAGGAGCAGCGTTGCATCGACGTGTTGCGTTCGCGCCGGGTGGACGGCCTCATCGTGCTGACCGGCCGCCTGAGCGACGAGGCCTTGCGCAAGCTGGCCAAGGAACAGCCGGTGGTGGTGACCGGCCGCAGCCTGAAGGCGGCAGGCCTCTATTCGCTGGACTTCAATGACTTCGAAGGTGCGCGTCTCGCCACGCACCATCTCTTGAGCCTTGGCCACCGCCAGATCGCCTTCATCGCCGGCGACCCGGTCCACCCGGACGCGCAGGAGCGCCTGCGTGGCTACCGGGCGGCGCTGGAGGCGGCCGGCGTGCGCTACAAGGCCAGCCTGGTGCTGCCCGGGCTGTTTTCCACCAGCATGCCGCGGGAGAT
>NZ_JAAPAU010000009.1:0-462 GCF_011636575.1 Pseudomonas sp. OTU750018 | reverse complement strand
ACCTTTCACATCTGGACAGCGTACAGCCCGTTCACCACCTGGGTGCAGATTGTCAAAGACTGGATGAAAACGAAAGGGGATACGGGAAAACGTAAAACCTTCGTAAACACCACGCTCGGTGAGACGTGGGAGGCGAAAATTGGCGAACGTCCGGATGCTGAAGTGATGGCAGAGCGGAAAGAGCATTATTCAGCGCCCGTTCCTGACCGTGTGGCTTACCTGACCGCCGGTATCGACTCCCAGCTGGACCGCTACGAAATGCGCGTATGGGGATGGGGGCCGGGTGAGGAAAGCTGGCTGATTGACCGGCAGATTATTATGGGCCGCCACGACGATGAACAGACGCTGCTGCGTGTGGATGAGGCCATCAATAAAACCTATACCCGCCGGAATGGTGCAGAAATGTCGATATCCCGTATCTGCTGGGATACTGGCGGGATTGACCCGACCATTGTGTATGAA
>NZ_JAAPAU010000008.1:0-469 GCF_011636575.1 Pseudomonas sp. OTU750018 | reverse complement strand
GGTCGTCAACGCCACGCGTACCAAGCAGCTGACCAACTTCCGCGTCAGCGGCAAGGAAGACGCGATCAAGATCACGCCGCCTATCGACCTGACGCTGGAGTACGGTGTCGACTTCATCGACGACGACGAGCTGGTCGAGATCACCCCGAAGAGTGTGCGTGTCCGCAAGCGCTTCCTCACTGAGAATGAGCGCAAGCGTGCATCGCGCGCTTAAGCCTCAAGCCAGATAGGTAAACGCGGCCCCGAAAGGGGCCGCTCTAATTCATGAGTCATCGTCGCGCGGTGTTGTTGATGATCCTGGTCACGCTGCTGTGGAGCACGGCAGGCGTGGTCACGCGGCATCTGGAGGTGGCGCGTAGCTTTGAGCTGACGTTCTGGCGCAGCGCGTTCAATGCGATCAGCCTCATCGTGCTCTTGCGCTGGCTGCGCGGGCCGGCGTTCTGGGCCCAACTGGTGAGGGCGCCGCGGC
>NZ_JAAPAU010000007.1:0-542 GCF_011636575.1 Pseudomonas sp. OTU750018 | reverse complement strand
TAGAGCATTGGAACCACCTGATCCCATCCCGAACTCAGTAGTGAAACGATGCATCGCCGATGGTAGTGTGGGGTTTCCCCATGTGAGAGTAGGTCATCGTCAAGCACCTATACCAAAACCCCCGATCAGGAAACTGGTCGGGGGTTTTACTATTAGTACAAGCATGAAGTTTTGAGCGATCAAAGCCGATGCTAACAAGTTTGAATGCAAGTGATTGAGTAAAAAGAACTTTTTCTAAAAGAACTTCGAAAAATAGCTTGACGCAAGATGAGGCTGCTGTAGAATGCGCGCCTCGGTTGAGACGAAAGACTTAACCACCGCTCTTTAACAACTGAATCAAGCAATTCGTGTGGGTGCTTGTGAGGTAAGACTGCTAGTCGCAAGATTATCAGCATCACAAGTTACTCCGCGAGAGATCAAAGATGTAACCAACGATTGCTGAGCTAAGTTTAGGGTTTTCTCAAAACCCAAGCAGTATTGAACTGAAGAGTTTGATCATGGCTCAGATTGAACGCTGGCGGCAGGCCTAACACATGCAAGTC
>NZ_JAAPAU010000006.1:0-554 GCF_011636575.1 Pseudomonas sp. OTU750018 | reverse complement strand
GAGCGGTAGAGAGGGCGACGCGCTGCTGAACGAGGCGGCGGCACGCCTGCAGCATTGCGTGCGTGAGACCGACATCGTGGCCCGACTCGGCGGCGACGAGTTCACCGTCATCCTCGCCGAGCTCGGCCAGCCGGCGCAGATCGAGCGCATCGCCACCACCATCCTGCAGCAGCTGTCCCGGCCCTTCGCGATAGCCGGCACCGAGGTCTACCTGTCGGCCAGCATAGGCATCACGGTGTTCCCGCTGGATGGCGCTGAAGCCGAGCTCTTGATGAAGAACGCCGACCAGGCCATGTATGCCGCCAAGGCCGAGGGCCGCAACCGCTGCCAGTTCTACACGCCGGCCATGCAGGAGGCGGCACAGCTGCGCATGGCCCTGGCCAGCGACCTGCGTGCCGCACTGCCGCTGAGTCAATTCGCGCTGCACTACCAGCCGGTGGTCAGCCTCGCCGACGGCCGTGCCCACAAGGCCGAGGCCCTGCTGCGCTGGCGGCACCCCGAGCGTGGCGCCGTCAGCCCGGCGCTGTTCATTCCGCTGGCCGAGGAAACCGGCC
>NZ_JAAPAU010000005.1:0-5265 GCF_011636575.1 Pseudomonas sp. OTU750018 | reverse complement strand
GATCGGGGGTTTTGGTATAGGTGCTTGACGATGACCTACTCTCACATGGGGAAACCCCACACTACCATCGGCGATGCATCGTTTCACTACTGAGTTCGGGATGGGATCAGGTGGTTCCAATGCTCTATGGTCGTCAAGCGATTCAGCTGAGATGTCGTGCTGCTTACGCGGCTCGCTACCTCGAATTGGGTATGTGATAAATGGTTTTGCAGTTCTTACAAATTTTCGGCTGTTGCAGTCTTCATAGAGACACGCAAACATCAAATTGTTTGGGTGTTATATGGTCAAGCCTCACGGGCAATTAGTATTGGTTAGCTCAACGCCTCACAGCGCTTACACACCCAACCTATCAACGTCGTAGTCTTCGACGGCCCTTTAGGGAACTCAAGGTTCCAGTGAGATCTCATCTCGAGGCAAGTTTCCCGCTTAGATGCTTTCAGCGGTTATCTTTTCCGAACATAGCTACCCGGCAATGCCACTGGCGTGACAACCGGAACACCAGAGGTTCGTCCACTCCGGTCCTCTCGTACTAGGAGCAGCCCCTCTCAAATCTCAAACGTCCACGGCAGATAGGGACCGAACTGTCTCACGACGTTCTAAACCCAGCTCGCGTACCACTTTAAATGGCGAACAGCCATACCCTTGGGACCGGCTTCAGCCCCAGGATGTGATGAGCCGACATCGAGGTGCCAAACACCGCCGTCGATATGAACTCTTGGGCGGTATCAGCCTGTTATCCCCGGAGTACCTTTTATCCGTTGAGCGATGGCCCTTCCATACAGAACCACCGGATCACTAAGACCTACTTTCGTACCTGCTCGACGTGTCTGTCTCGCAGTCAAGCGCGCTTTTGCCTTTATACTCTACGACCGATTTCCGACCGGTCTGAGCGCACCTTCGTACTCCTCCGTTACTCTTTAGGAGGAGACCGCCCCAGTCAAACTACCCACCATACACTGTCCTCGATCCGGATAACGGACCAGAGTTAGAACCTCAAGGTTACCAGGGTGGTATTTCAAGGTTGGCTCCACGCGAACTGGCGTCCACGCTTCAAAGCCTCCCACCTATCCTACACAAGTAAACTCAAAGTCCAGTGCAAAGCTATAGTAAAGGTTCACGGGGTCTTTCCGTCTAGCCGCGGATACACTGCATCTTCACAGCGATTTCAATTTCACTGAGTCTCGGGTGGAGACAGCGCCGCCATCGTTACGCCATTCGTGCAGGTCGGAACTTACCCGACAAGGAATTTCGCTACCTTAGGACCGTTATAGTTACGGCCGCCGTTTACCGGGGCTTCGATCAAGAGCTTCGCGTTAGCTAACCCCATCAATTAACCTTCCGGCACCGGGCAGGCGTCACACCCTATACGTCCACTTTCGTGTTTGCAGAGTGCTGTGTTTTTAATAAACAGTCGCAGCGGCCTGGTATCTTCGACCGGCATGGGCTTACGCAGTAAATGCTTCACCCTCACCGGCGCACCTTCTCCCGAAGTTACGGTGCCATTTTGCCTAGTTCCTTCACCCGAGTTCTCTCAAGCGCCTTGGTATTCTCTACCTAACCACCTGTGTCGGTTTGGGGTACGGTTCCTAATTACCTGAAGCTTAGAAGCTTTTCCTGGAAGCATGGCATCAACCACTTCGTCATCTAAAAGATAACTCGTCATCAGTTCTCGGCCTTGATTTCCCGGATTTACCTAAGAAATCAGCCTACCACCTTAAACACGGACAACCAACGCCGTGCTGGCCTAGCCTTCTCCGTCCCTCCATCGCAGTAATTAGAAGTACGGGAATATTAACCCGTTTCCCATCGACTACGCATTTCTGCCTCGCCTTAGGGGCCGACTCACCCTGCGTCGATTAACGTTGCGCAGGAAACCTTGGTCTTTCGGCGTGGGAGTTTTTCACTCCCATTGTCGTTACTCATGTCAGCATTCGCACTTCTGATACCTCCAGCAAGCTTCTCAACTCACCTTCACAGGCTTACAGAACGCTCCTCTACCGCTCAACTTACGTTGAACCCGTAGCTTCGGTGTATGGTTTGAGCCCCGTTACATCTTCCGCGCAGGCCGACTCGACTAGTGAGCTATTACGCTTTCTTTAAAGGGTGGCTGCTTCTAAGCCAACCTCCTAGCTGTCTAAGCCTTCCCACATCGTTTCCCACTTAACCATAACTTTGGGACCTTAGCTGACGGTCTGGGTTGTTTCCCTTTTCACGACGGACGTTAGCACCCGCCGTGTGTCTCCCGTGCTGACACTTGTTGGTATTCGGAGTTTGCATCGGTTTGGTAAGTCGGGATGACCCCCTAGCCGAAACAGTGCTCTACCCCCAACAGTGATACACGAGGCGCTACCTAAATAGCTTTCGAGGAGAACCAGCTATCTCCGAGCTTGATTAGCCTTTCACTCCGATCCACAGGTCATCCGCTAACTTTTCAACGGTAGTCGGTTCGGTCCTCCAGTTAGTGTTACCCAACCTTCAACCTGCCCATGGATAGATCGCCCGGTTTCGGGTCTATACCCAGCGACTGTCGCCCTATTAAGACTCGCTTTCGCTACGCCTCCCCTATTCGGTTAAGCTCGCCACTGAATATAAGTCGCTGACCCATTATACAAAAGGTACGCAGTCACCCAACAAAGTGGGCTCCCACTGCTTGTACGCATACGGTTTCAGGATCTATTTCACTCCCCTCTCCGGGGTTCTTTTCGCCTTTCCCTCACGGTACTAGTTCACTATCGGTCAGTCAGTAGTATTTAGCCTTGGAGGATGGTCCCCCCATATTCAGACAAAGTTTCTCGTGCTCCGTCCTACTCGATTTCATTGATAAGAGAATTTCGTGTACGGGGCTATCACCCACTACGGCGGCACTTTCCAGAGCCTTCCACTATTCTCAAATCAACTTAAGGGCTAGTCCCCGTTCGCTCGCCACTACTAAGGGAATCTCGGTTGATTTCTATTCCTCAGGGTACTTAGATGTTTCAGTTCCCCTGGTTCGCCTTACACACCTATGTATTCAGTGTGTAATAACCAGCTTATGCTGGCTGGGTTCCCCCATTCAGAGATCTCCGGATCAAAGTCTGTTTGCCGACTCCCCGGAGCTTATCGCAGGCTACAACGTCTTTCATCGCCTCTGACTGCCAAGGCATCCACCGTATGCGCTTCTTCACTTGACCATATAACCCCAAGCAATCTGGTTATTGTCTCTAACGTGAAGACGACATTCGCCGAAAATTTGCAATTGAGAACTACAAATTTTACCTTGACCAAATTAATTACCAGTGAAAGTAATCAATCAGTCACTTCTATCACATACCCAAATTTTTAAAGAACGATTTTCTTACTGGTCAAAGACCAGAAATCAACATTCATCTACTAACAGTAGGAACGCTCATTTCTGAACTCTTAACGAAGCTGTATATGGTGGAGCCAAGCGGGATCGAACCGCTGACCTCCTGCGTGCAAGGCAGGCGCTCTCCCAGCTGAGCTATGGCCCCATATTCTTACAAGGCCAAACCCCACAACAATTGGTGGGTCTGGGCAGATTCGAACTGCCGACCTCACCCTTATCAGGGGTGCGCTCTAACCAACTGAGCTACAGACCCAATCGTCTTTCGCAATGAATCAAGCAATTCGTGTGGGAACTTATGAAGAAGCTGAAGTCTTCGATTAAGGAGGTGATCCAGCCGCAGGTTCCCCTACGGCTACCTTGTTACGACTTCACCCCAGTCATGAATCACACCGTGGTAACCGTCCCCCTTGCGGTTAGACTAGCTACTTCTGGTGCAACCCACTCCCATGGTGTGACGGGCGGTGTGTACAAGGCCCGGGAACGTATTCACCGTGACATTCTGATTCACGATTACTAGCGATTCCGACTTCACGCAGTCGAGTTGCAGACTGCGATCCGGACTACGATCGGTTTTATGGGATTAGCTCCACCTCGCGGCTTGGCAACCCTTTGTACCGACCATTGTAGCACGTGTGTAGCCCTGGCCGTAAGGGCCATGATGACTTGACGTCATCCCCACCTTCCTCCGGTTTGTCACCGGCAGTCTCCTTAGAGTTCCCACCATTACGTGCTGGTAACTAAGGACAAGGGTTGCGCTCGTTACGGGACTTAACCCAACATCTCACGACACGAGCTGACGACAGCCATGCAGCACCTGTGTCTGAGTTCCCGAAGGCACCAATCTATCTCTAGAAAGTTCTCAGCATGTCAAGGCCAGGTAAGGTTCTTCGCGTTGCTTCGAATTAAACCACATGCTCCACCGCTTGTGCGGGCCCCCGTCAATTCATTTGAGTTTTAACCTTGCGGCCGTACTCCCCAGGCGGTCAACTTAATGCGTTAGCTGCGCCACTAAGAGTTCAAGACTCCCAACGGCTAGTTGACATCGTTTACGGCGTGGACTACCAGGGTATCTAATCCTGTTTGCTCCCCACGCTTTCGCACCTCAGTGTCAGTATCAGTCCAGGTGGTCGCCTTCGCCACTGGTGTTCCTTCCTATATCTACGCATTTCACCGCTACACAGGAAATTCCACCACCCTCTACCGTACTCTAGCTCAGCAGTTTTGAAAGCAGTTCCCAGGTTGAGCCCGGGGATTTCACTTCCAACTTACTGAACCACCTACGCGCGCTTTACGCCCAGTAATTCCGATTAACGCTTGCACCCTTCGTATTACCGCGGCTGCTGGCACGAAGTTAGCCGGTGCTTATTCTGTCGGTAACGTCAAAGTAGCAACGTATTAAGTTACTACCCTTCCTCCCAACTTAAAGTGCTTTACAATCCGAAGACCTTCTTCACACACGCGGCATGGCTGGATCAGGCTTTCGCCCATTGTCCAATATTCCCCACTGCTGCCTCCCGTAGGAGTCTGGACCGTGTCTCAGTTCCAGTGTGACTGATCATCCTCTCAGACCAGTTACGGATCGTCGCCTTGGTGAGCCATTACCTCACCAACTAGCTAATCCGACCTAGGCTCATCTAATGGCGCGAGGCCCGAAGGTCCCCCGCTTTCTCCCGTAGGACGTATGCGGTATTAGCGTCCGTTTCCGAACGTTATCCCCCACCACTAGGCAGATTCCTAGGCATTACTCACCCGTCCGCCGCTCTCAAGAGAAGCAAGCTCCTCTCTACCGCTCGACTTGCATGTGTTAGGCCTGCCGCCAGCGTTCAATCTGAGCCATGATCAAACTCTTCAGTTCAATACTGCTTGGGTTTTGAGAAAACCCTAAACTTAGCTCAGCAATCGTTGGTTACATCTTTGAT
>NZ_JAAPAU010000004.1:0-456910 GCF_011636575.1 Pseudomonas sp. OTU750018 | reverse complement strand
GACTTGCATGTGTTAGGCCTGCCGCCAGCGTTCAATCTGAGCCATGATCAAACTCTTCAGTTCAATACTGCTTGGGTTTTGAGAAAACCCTAAACTTAGCTCAGCAATCGTTGGTTACATCTTTGATCTCTCGCGGAGTAACTTGTGATGCTGATAATCTTGCGACTAGCAGTCTTACCTCACAAGCACCCACACGAATTGCTTGATTCAGTTGTTAAAGAGCGGTGGTTAAGTCTTTCGTCTCAACCGAGGCGCGCATTCTACAGCAGCCTCATTCTCCGTCAAGTGATTTCGAAAATTTCTTTTCAATCTCAACCACTTGCGCCTTCGATCAACATCTAGCTTCTCGTCAGCGGGAGGCGAATTCTACAGCGTTTCAAACCGCTGTCAACCACCTCTTTTACCGCCTTCGATCATCTCGACCGAACCCCTTCAGGCTCAAACACTACCCCCTGAAGAGGAGGCGGATTCTACGCAGCTTTCGCTGCTTTGCAACCCCTTTTTAAATCTAACTTCTTGTTTTATAAGAAGTTTAAGGAGCTGCTTACGCCTGAAGAGGTGCGCATTATAGGGACTGGCAAACGAAGGTCAATCGTTTATTGCGCTTTTGTTTCAATACCCGCGAAATCACTGGCTGTAGCCACACAAACCACTAGCGCGCCGCCTGCAGAAACGACAAAGCCGTTGAAGCTGACGCTTCAACGGCTTTGTCGGAACCACTACGCTGTAACTACGCGCTATTGCCGCGACGCAGGCGCAGCAAGTATTGAATAGGCCCCGAGGCCGCGTAAGCCAGGAAGATGATCAGCAAGATCCGAGGTGGATCACTGAACACCACCGCAAATACCAGCACCACCGCCAGAATCGCCACAAACGGCACACGCCCTTTCAGGTCGAGATCCTTGAAGCTGTTGTACTTGATATTGCTGACCATCAGCATGCCGGCAGCAGCCACAAGGATTGCAACCACAAAGGCCATATTGGAGCCCTTGATACCGAAATCACTGAAGGCCCATACCGTCCCCGCCACCACACCCGCAGCAGCCGGGCTGGCCAGACCGATAAAGTAGCGCTTATCGACGCTGCCGATCTGCGTATTGAAACGTGCCAACCGCAAAGCCGCACCGGCTACATAGATGAAGGCAACCATCCAGCCGACCTTACCCATACTGCCAAGCGCCCACTCAAACGCGAGCAAGGCAGGCGCTACACCAAAGGCGACCATATCGGACAGCGAGTCATACTCGGCGCCGAAAGCACTCTGGGTATTGGTCAATCGTGCGACACGCCCATCCAGACCATCCAACACCATGGCAACAAACACCGCAGCCGCAGCTACATAGAAGTTGCCGTTCATGGCATTGATGATGGCGTAGAACCCGGCAAACAGGTTGGCCGTGGTAAACAGGTTGGGCAGCAGATAAATACCGCGATGACGGACCTTGCGCCCTTCGGCATCATGCCCCTCCTCTATATGCTCATCGATTGGCAGCAAACTTTCGGCGTCGACGGGAGACTGCGGCTCATCTGGACGTTCATTCATGAACAACACCTTGCAACGGATTTGGAGAATTTCGACAGACACTGACGAACAGGGTTCACACCAGCGCCCATGCAACACTCAGGCTTTATACCAGAAGCCTTGCCGCACCATGAAAAAACGCGGCCTTGGCCGCGTTTTTTCTTACGTCATAAAACCTTAGTTCTTGGCTTTATCGACGATTTTGTTGGCACCGATCCACGGCATCATGGAGCGCAGTTGCTCACCGATGATTTCGATACCGTGTGCAGCGTTGTTACGACGCTTGGCGGTCATCGAAGGGTAGCCAGTTGCGCCTTCGCTGATGAACATCTTGGCGTATTCGCCGTCCTGGATGCGCTTCAGAGCATTGCGCATGGCCTGACGCGATTCAGCGTTGATGACTTCCGGGCCGGTCACGTACTCGCCGTACTCGGCGTTGTTGGAGATCGAGTAGTTCATGTTGGCGATACCGCCTTCGTACATGAGGTCAACGATCAGCTTCAGTTCGTGCAGGCACTCGAAGTAAGCCATTTCTGGCGCGTAGCCCGCTTCAACCAGGGTTTCAAAACCGGCCTTAACCAGTTCAACGGTACCGCCACACAGAACGGCTTGTTCGCCGAACAGATCGGTTTCAGTTTCGTCTTTGAAGGTGGTTTCGATGATGCCGGTACGGCCGCCACCCACGCCAGCAGCGTAGGACAGAGCAACATTCTTGGCATTGCCGGAAGCGTCCTGATAGATAGCGATCAGATCAGGGATACCGCCGCCCTTGACGAACTCGGAACGTACGGTGTGGCCCGGAGCCTTCGGCGCGATCATGATCACGTCGAGATCAGCACGCGGCACAACCTGGTTGTAGTGGATCGCAAAGCCGTGGGAGAAGGCCAGTGTGGCGCCTTTCTTGATGTTCGGCTCGATTTCATTCTTGTACAGCGAGGATTGGAACTCATCCGGGGTCAGGATCATGACCAGATCGGCAGCAGCTACAGCAGAAGCAACGTCAGTCACTTTCAGGCCATGGGCTTCAGCCTTGGCAACAGTGGCCGAGCCTTTGCGCAGGCCAACAGTCACGTCAACGCCGGAATCTTTCAGGTTGCATGCTTGAGCGTGGCCCTGGGAACCGTAACCAATGATGGCAACTTTCTTACCCTGGATGATCGAGAGGTCACAATCTTTGTCGTAATAAACTTTCATGTTCTTGGCTCTTTTAATCGAAAAGGGATGGGGTGCATGCACCGCGACGAAGACACCTTAAGTGATCCGCCCCATTGCGTAAAATGATATATTTGCAACACAACATGCCGATATTTGAAACGATCATGGATAGTCACGCACTCAGACTCTTTCTCTCCCTGGCCGACAACCTGCACTTCGGCAAAACCAGCCGCGAGCAACACGTCAGCCCTTCTGCACTCAGCCGCAGCATCAAGCAACTCGAGGACGAACTGGGCGCGCCACTTTTTCTGCGAGACAACCGCTCAGTCCGCCTGACCCGCGAGGGGCAACAGTTCCGCGAGTATGCGAGTGAGGTCATGAACGGCTGGCAAGCTATCCGCCAGACCTTTAAGCAGGACCAGTTGATCCTGCACGGCGAGCTCTCCCTGTATTGCTCGGTAACCGCTAGCTACAGCTTCCTCTATGACATTTTGAGCAGCTTTCGCCAGGACTACCCACGCATTGAAATGAAGCTGCACACCGGCGACCCGGCCAAAGCCGTAGAGCGCGTGCAAGAAGGACTGGAAGACCTGGCCATCGGCGCCCGCCCAGACAGCTTGCCCACTGGCGTCGCGTTTCAATCCATTGCTCGTTCCGCACTGTGCTTTATCGGCCCGCTGTCACCCCAGCTGTTAACCGAGGAACAACTGAAGCGCCCCGGCACGGACACTTGGAAAGACGTGCCGATGATTCTCTCAGAAGAAGGCCTTGCCAGGACCCGCACCGATCGATGGTTAAAAAACCACAACATCAAACCGCGCATTTACGCCCAGGTGAGCGGCAACGAAGCCATCGTCAGCATGGTCAGCCTGGGTTTTGGCATTGGTGTGGTTCCGCAAATCGTCCTCGACAACAGCCCGCTGACCGCACGTATCCGCATCTACGATATTCAGCCGCCGCTAACAGCCTACGACATTGGCCTGTTCGCGCTGGAGAAGCGCCTTAAAGATCCGCTGATTAACGCTTTCTGGAATCGCCAACGCTAAATTCTGGCAGCGAGTCACCCCCAGAAACGCAAAAAGCCCTCAGGGATCTCTCGCTGAGGGCTTTTCGTTTTATCAGTGCAACGCGATCAGATGCTCAACACCTTGTCGCCACGGGCAATGCCGGTAACGCCACTGCGCACGGTTTCCAGAATCGACGCAGTGCCGATGGCCTGGATAAAGCTGTCCAGCTTGTCGCTCGTGCCGGCCAGCTGAATGGTGTACACGCTGCTGGTCACATCGACGATCTGCCCACGGAAGATGTCGGTGGTACGTTTGACCTCAGCGCGCTGAGCACCAGTGGCCTTGACCTTGACCAGCATCAGCTCGCGCTCGACGTGAGCGCTTTCCGACAGGTCGACCAGCTTGACCACTTCAACCAGTTTGTTGAGGTTCTTGGTGATCTGCTCGATCACTTCATCATGACCCACAGTGGTCAACGTCAGACGCGACAGAGTCGGGTCTTCAGTTGGCGCTACAGTCAGGCTTTCGATGTTGTAGTTGCGTTGCGAGAACAGACCGACCACGCGGGACAATGCGCCGGGCTCGTTTTCCAGCAGCAGGGAAATAATGTGTCGCATGATTAGGTACGCTCCGTCTTGCTCAGCCACATATCGCGCATTGCACCGTCTTTGATCTGCATCGGATAGACGTGCTCACTGGTATCAACCTGAATGTCGAGGAACACCAGGCGATCTTTCATCGCGAAGGCTTCCTCCATCATCGGTTTTAGATCCTTTAGATCAGTGATGCGCATGCCGACATGGCCATAGGCCTCGGCCAGCTTGACGAAGTCCGGCAACGATTCCATGTAGGAATGCGAGTGGCGGCTACCGTAGTTCATGTCCTGCCACTGGCGCACCATACCCAGCGCACCGTTGTTAAGGTTGACGATCTTCACCGGCAAACCGTACTGCAGGCAGGTCGACAGCTCCTGGATGTTCATCTGGATGCTGCCTTCACCGGTTACGCAGGCGACTTCGTCATCCGGGAAGCTCAACTTGACACCCATAGCTGCAGGGAAACCAAAGCCCATGGTGCCCAGGCCGCCGGAGTTGATCCAACGGTTCGGTTTGTTGAAGCGGTAGTACTGGGCAGCAAACATCTGGTGCTGACCAACGTCGGAGGTCACAAACGCGTCGCCACCGGTGACTTCGGACAGCGTCTCGATCACGGTCTGCGGCTTGATGATGCTGCCGTCGCCCTTGTCGTAAGGGAACATGATGCGACCGCCACGCCACTCTTCGATCTGCTTCCACCAGCTTGCCAGGGCGTCCTTGTTCAGCTGCTCGCCGATCTCTTTAAGGATCGCGACCATCTCGGTCATCACGCTATCAACCGGACCGACGATTGGGATATCGGCCTTGATGGTCTTGGAGATGGAGGCCGGATCGATATCAACGTGGATAATCTTGGCATTCGGGCAGAACTTGCTCGCGCCGTTGATCACGCGGTCATCGAAGCGTGCGCCAACCGCCAGAATCACATCGGCGTGGTGCATTGCCAGGTTGGCGGTGTAGCTGCCGTGCATACCGAGCATGCCGAGGAACTGGCGATCAGTCCCTGGATAACCGCCCAAGCCCATCAGGGTGTTGGTGACTGGCAGGTTGAGCATCTGCGCCAGCTCGGTCAGCGGCGCTGCAGCACCGCCCATGATCACACCACCACCGGAGTAGATGACTGGACGCTTAGCAGTCAGCAGCAGTTCAGCGGCCTTACGGATCTGCCCGGAATGACCGCGCAGAGCCGGACTGTAGGAGCGCAGCTTGACCTTCTTCGGATAGACGTACTCGAACTTCTCAGCCGGGTTGGTCATGTCCTTCGGGATATCCACGACCACCGGACCAGGACGACCGGATTGCGCCAGATAGAAGGCCTTCTTCAAGACTTCTGGGATCTCCGAAGCGTGCTTGATCATAAAGCTGTGCTTCACGATCGGCCGGGAGATACCGATCATGTCGGTTTCCTGGAAGGCATCAGTACCGACCATGGTGCTTGGCACCTGACCGGACAAAACCACCATCGGAATGGAGTCCATATAGGCAGTGGCAATACCAGTAATGGCATTGGTTGCACCAGGACCCGAGGTTACCAGCACCACACCGGCTTTACCGGTGGCGCGGGCATAGCCGTCAGCCATATGAGTAGCCGCTTGCTCGTGACGAACCAGGATGTGTTGCACTTCCGGTTCTTTGAACAGGGCATCGTAGATGTGTAGAAGAGCACCGCCTGGGTACCCATAGATGTTCTTAACGCCTTCGTCACGCAAAAAGCGGACGACCATTTCAGCGCCGGATAAAAGCTCCACGTTGTTCACCTCTAAAACGCCAGAAAACCGCCCAACAAGGAGGACGGCCTAAGATAGGTTTACTGCCAGCAGAGCATGAGCGACGGTGGTCGCCGACTACGTCAGCTACAACTGAGCAAGTATTGGGAACTCCCCAAAGTGTTGCGGGGTTTTCCCACCCAGCGCGAGGTAACGCGTTGCGGGTGTAACAGGTCGGCGCGGGTGTGCGCCTCATGTCTACTGAGCTAAAGCCTGCTTGCGGCGGACTCCACTACAGCGAGCGTGGAATTGTTGGGATTCGGCGCGACCAAGTCAAGTAATCCGTGATTGAATCTGCAATCTTCTGCTGTGACGCAGCGCAGGATGACGATTCAGACAATTTGGTTATAGTAGTCAGCAGGCACCGCAGCTCAACATAAGGAAACCGCATGCGCCGCATGATGATCACCAGCAGCTTGCTGCTCGCCATGAGCGCCACCGCCATGGCCAGCCAGGTTTATAAGTGGGTCGATGCCCAAGGCGTGACGCACTTCAGCGCACAGCCGCCGCAAGGCCAAGACGCCACCAGCGTCAACACTGCAGCACCACCGCCAAAGCCTGCTGTTGCGGAAGAAAAGAAAGCAGCACCGACCTTCGAAAGCATCGCCGATCCTGAGCAGGCGGCCATCGATGAAAAGATCAAGCAGGAGGTTGCCGCCAAAGAAGTTGAGCGCAAGAAGTACTGTGAAGATGTGCGCACTGACCTCGCACAACTGCAGAACAACCCGCGCGTACGCGTCGATGTAGACGGTGAAGTGCGCCGCCTAAGCGAAGAAGAACGCCAGAGCCGTATCGGCGAAGCACAGAAGGCGATCGCCGAAAACTGCAAGTAAGCCGCTGGCGCGACTCAGGTCGCGCCAACAATCAACTGATCGAACTCACCCAGCAGCTTGATCAGTTCTCTGGCCTTTTTGGCCTGACCACCAAACACCTGCTCGGCCATCGGCTGAATTCCGGAAACACGGGGCAGTGCGGCCCCCGCCTCCACCATTTGTTTCATTCTCGGTAAGAATATCCACTGCAGCCACTGCTCGAACGCCAGCGTGTCGACACAAAATGGCTCCTGACTGGACAGCGCCTGCGCGCTGGGCGCCTGCGCATCCCACCAACCCTGCACGCGCAACTCTCGCTCAATGAGCAACAGCTGCTCCGCCACCGCAAGCACACGCGCATCCATTAGAGGTTAACTCGCGCCTGCTCACGGGCCTGCGCAGCACCGGCAGCATCGCCTTGACGCTCGCGCGCTTGAGCAATCAGGTTCCACAGGCTGGCCTGTAAAGCCGGACGACCGCTGGCATAGCTAAGGCCGCGACGAGCGAATTGCTCGGCCTGCGCAGCATCACCTTGAGCCAAGCGCACCTCGGCGAGCTTGTAGAGCACCTGCGGCTCACGTGGCGCAATGCGCTGAGCGCGCTCCAGGCTGGAAGCGGCACCGTTCAGATCGCCACCGCCCTGCTGTTGCTGGGCAGTCGTCAACAAGGCCAGAACCGGCCCGTCCAGCTGCTCATCCATGGCCAAACCACCACTTGGAATGCCACTGGGCGCAGGGGCGACATAGCCACCTTGAGTCGTAGCAGGCGCCGAAGCACTCCAAGGCTGCGAAGTTGTGCCGTTGTCCAGCGGTGCATTGGTCGCCGGGAACGACTGAATCGGCGCAGAACTCCCACCACCACCTGGCACCATCACGACCACGCCGGAGTCTTCCGGCAGGGCCTGAGGCTGTGTAACTGGAGCGCCATAGCTGCCAGGCGTACCTGACTGCGCGCCGGCGACCGCAGTGCCACCTTCAACGACCGGAATCGAGCCACGCGGCACACTGCTGCAACCCGCCAGTACCAGCGAAACCGTTACAGCTGGAATCAACCACTTATTCACGTCACACCCTCTTCGCTTAATCCAACCAGCCGCGTACCCAATCCATCACTTCATTGACCGGCGCCTGAATACCACAGGCCGGCCCGGCGACAGGCTGGCTGCCGCGAATATACGGCATCTGTACTGCATTCGGACAACTCGGGTCCGTTCCTTGGCCGCTGCTCGCATCCACCCAGGCCAGCACCACGTTGTCCGGTACAGGCATATCCAGCGGCAACGGATCGGCCTGACGCATAAAGTCCGTCCACACCTGCAGCGCACCGGTCGCACCGGTCAGCGGTGTCGGGCCATTGTCATCACGCCCCAACCAAACCACGGCCAGGACATCCTGGCTGAAGCCGGCGAACCAACTGTCACGGGAGTCGTTACTGGTGCCGGTCTTACCGGCGAGTGCCAACGAACGCGGCAGTTGGCTGTAGACCGAGCGCCCAGTGCCTTCTGACATCGTGCGTTGCATGGCGTTCTGCAGCAGGTAAATGGCACCGCTGTCGAAGCGCTGCTGAATCTGATACGGGTAGCGTTTGAGGGGTTCACCCTCCGCCGTCAACACCGCACGAATACCGCGCAACGGCGTATTGAAACCGCCATTGGCCAAGGTCTGGTACATGCTCGCCACGCTCATCGGGCTCAACCCGCCAGCGCCCAGCAGCATCGACGGATAGGCAGGCCATTCCTGCTCAACACCTAAACGGTTAAGGGTCTTCAGCACTTCCGGCACGCCGATTTCCAGCCCCAACTTGGCGGTCGACAGGTTGTAGGAGTTCACCAAGCCCTGGTACAGGTAAATGGTGCCATGGGCCTTGCGGTCATAGTTCTGTGGGCGCCACACCTGACCGTCCTGACCCTTGATCGAGAAGGGCTGATCTTCAAGCAAACTGGTCAGAGTGTATTGGCTCGGCCGCTCCAGCGCGGTCAGGTAGATGGCCGGTTTGATCAGCGAGCCAATTGGCCGCACCGCATCCAGCGCACGGTTGAAACCGGCAAAGCGTGGCTGACGGCTACCAATAATGGCTTGCACCTCGCCACTTTCTGGGCTGGTCACCACCATGCCCGCTTCCACCTGATCAACCCCTTTGCGCCCAGACAAACGCTTCAGCGTGCCGGCCAACGCACTTTCGGCTTTCAGCTGCATGATCGGATCGAAGCTGGTGAAAATGCGCAGACCTTCTTCAGTGAGGTCCTGCTCCTGGTAATCCTCGCGCAGCTGGCGTTTGACCAGGTCAAGGAAGGCTGGGAACGAGCTGCCTGCCAAGCTACCGCGCCGCGTGATACCCAACGGTTTCTGCTTCGCGGCATCCACTTCTTCAACACTGGCGACACCCTGTGCGGCCAGTACATCAAGCACCAGATTGCGCCGTTCCAGCGCCCGCTCCGGGTTGCGCCGCGGGTTGTAGTAGGTTGGCCCTTTGACCATACCGACCAGCAGTGCGACTTGATCAAGTTTCAACTCGGAGAGAGGCTGGCTGAAGAAGTATTGGCTGGCCAAGCCAAAACCGTGCACTGCACGCTGGCCATCTTGACCAAGGAAAACCTCGTTGAGGTAGGCCTCAAGGATGTCCTTCTTGTCGTAATGCAACTCCAGCAACACCGCCATCATGGCTTCGGTAGCCTTGCGGACCAGAGTGCGCTCGTTGGTCAGGTAGAAGTTCTTTACCAACTGCTGAGTCAGGGTACTGCCCCCCTGGCGCAGCTGACCGGCAGTGGCGTTGATCCATACGGCGCGGGCAATGCCTTTGGGCGACACACCGAAATGATTGAAGAACTCACGGTCTTCAATCGCGACCAGAGTTTCCACCAAATAAGGCGGCACCTGCTCCAGCTTGATCAGCACGCGGTCTTCCTGATGCGCCGGATACAGCCCGCCAATCAGCAACGGTTCAAGCCGGGCTACTGCCAGGTTGCCGCCCCCGGCCTGCGTCAGGCCCGCGACATAGTCACCGGAGAAGCGCACGCGCACGCGCTGCGACGGCTCGGTGCTTTCATAGAATTGAAAGCCGCGTGAATGCAGCTCGATATTGTTGCCCGCCACCGACACACCGCCGGGGCCAGCCACCGCGCTTTCACGGCGATAGCCCAAGGCATCCAGCTCCTTGAGGAAGTCATCCTTGGCCAGTTTCTGCCCAACGAACAACTCCAGCGGCCTGGCATAGACCTTGGCGGGCACAGTCCAGCGCTTGCCGGAGAACTTCTCCTGCACCACAGCATCGAGATAAACCGCAAACACGGCAAGCACCACCAAACCAACCAGACCGAGCTTGATAGCCCAGCCCAACCAGGGGCGCATACCGCCGGAACGGCGTTTAGAACGGGGACGGGAAGATCGGGTACGAGTCATGGCGCGGCATTATACGCACTTTGCCCACTTGCCAGCAGGCCAGCTCAGCGGTTTGCAGACTGGCGTTGAGCGGCCATAATGGCCGCCTCTTATATCAGCACAACGCCAAGGATCGCCCGTGAGCCAAGCTCTGATCACCGCACTGCAGAACCCGGCCCTCTACCCTCATCCTGTAGAGCAGTTCCAGGTCATCGAAACCCATATTTCCTGGGTGGTGCTCACCGGCCCCTTTGCCTACAAGCTCAAGAAACCGGTGAATTTCGGCTTTCTCGACTTCACCGAGCTGAGCGCACGCGAACACTTCTGCAAGGAAGAGCTGCGCCTCAACCAACGCCTGACCCAGGGTCTTTACCTGGAAGTACTGCCGATCAGCGGCAGCGTCGATGCACCGCAATTTGGCAGCGACGGTCCTGTCATCGAATACGCGCTGAAAATGCGTCAATTCCCACAAAGCCAGCTACTCAGTGAGGTGCAGGCGCGTGGTGAACTGAGCGAAGCGCACATCGATGCCCTGGCCAAACAGATTGCCGACTTCCACGGTTCGACCCCAGCCGTCGCAGCCAGCCATGCGTTATGTACCCCTGAAGCAATCGTCGCCCCCATGCGGCAGAACTTCGAACAGATCCGTCCAATGCTCAGCGACGCAGCCGACCTGCAGCAACTGGAAGCCCTTGAAGCCTGGACCGAAGCTAACTGCGCGCGCCTTGAACCGCTGCTGGCCGCACGCGCGGCCAATGGCTCGATTCGCGAATGCCACGGCGACATCCATCTGGGTAATGCCACACTGCTGGACGATCAAGTGGTGCTGTTCGACTGCATTGAATTCAACGAACCGTTCCGCCTGATCGACATCGCCTCGGACGCCGCTTTCCTCGCGATGGACTTGGAAGACCGGGGCCTCAAGGCCCATGCCTGGCGCTTCGTCAATGGCTGGATGGAGCACACCGGTGATTACGCCGCTCTGGAGCTGCTGAATTTCTACAAAGCCTATCGCGCCCTGGTACGCGCCAAGGTTGCGTTGTTTAGCCTGGCCCATCAGACCGATGCTGTGCAAAAGGCCGTGACCCTGCGCCGGTACCGCAACTACGCCAACCTGGCAGAAAGCTACAGCGCCATCCCATCAAGCTTCCTGGCCATTACCCACGGTGTTTCCGCTGTCGGCAAAAGCCATGTGGCCATGCGTCTGGTTGAAGCGCTCGGCGCTGTTCGCCTGCGTTCGGATGTGGAACGCAAACGCCTGTTCGGTGAACAGAAAGATGCCGACCTCGGCAAGCTCAGCGCCGGGATCTACACCCAAGACGCCAGTGCCGCCACCTACCAACGCCTGCACCAGCTCGCCGAAGCCACATTGCGCGCTGGTTTTCCGGTCGTGATCGACGCCACTTACCTGAAGCACGCACAGCGCGACGCGGCGGGCCAGGTCGCAGAGAACTGCGGCGCACCTTTTCTTATTCTGGAATGCCACGCCCCAGATGAAGTAATTGCCAGTTGGTTGGAGCAACGCAACGCCGCCGGCAACGACCCGTCCGACGCCACCATGGACGTTGTAAAGGCCCAACACGCCAGCCGCGAAGCACTGAGTGAGCAGGAGCTGCTGCACAGCAAGCGCGTCGACACCCACGAAAGCGCCAGCCTAGATACCCTGATCGCACGTATTCGTCAGCGCTTGCCGGGCGTTTAATCAGTTCAGGGAAACGCATCCGCAGCGCGAGCAGAGCGCGCCGCGACTTCTATACTGAGGATAACCCTCATATGGAGATGCCCCATGAGTCAGCCCAGACAACTGGATAACCCGTTGTATGCCCTGATCCACAATGAAAAAATCTCAGCCTTCAATGCTCAGAAGCCCAAGGATGTCATCGTCGACCTGAGCGACGGTGATTTTCGCGGGCTTGACCTGCGCGCCCTTGACGCACAGGGCATCAACTTCACCAACGCTTACTTCCGCGGCGCAGATTTACGCGGTCTGGACCTGCGCGACGCTCAACTGCAAGGTGCCAGCCTGGCCCACGCGCAGATTTCTGGCGCTTACTTCCCCGTCGAACTGACAGCTGACGAGATTCTGATGTCGGTTAATTTCGGCACCCGCCTGCGCTATAACACCCGGTGAGCGGCAACGATGTGAGCCAACTGTTCGGCGCCCGAGCAGATGCTTACGCCAGTTTTCGCCCGCACTATCCAGCCAGTCTGTTTTCCTGGCTGGCCGCGCAATGTGCTTCACACCAACGGGCACTGGACATTGCGTGCGGCAGCGGGCAGGCCAGTCGCCCACTGCGGCAGCATTTCAAGCAGGTGCTGGCCAGTGATGCCAGCCTCAAGCAAGTGGTAGCCGGCAAGAATTACGCGGGGGTGCAACGGTTCATCGCCGAAGCGCATGCGCAACCGCTGCCTAATCACAGCCTGGACCTGATCGTGGTAGCGCAGGCACTGCACTGGTTCGCCACTCCAGCGTTCTTCAGCGAAGTGCGTCGCCTGCTCAAGCCTGGCGGCGTGTTCTGTGCCTGGTGTTACGGCCTGATGCGCATTGACGATGAGCTGGACGCACTGATCGACGATCTTTACTGGAATACCCTCGGCGGCTATTGGCCTGCAGGCCGCGCCAGTGTCGATGTCGGCTACAGCGATATCGACAATCCCTTTACCCAATGCACTCCGCCGGCCTCGGCGATCGAAAGCAGCTGGACGTTGGAACACCTGCTGGGCTACCTGCGTACCTGGTCGGCGGTTCAGCGCTATGAGCAGGAAAATGCTACGGACCCGGTGTACCAATTACTGCCCGAGCTGCAGCAAATCTGGGGTGATGCCAAACAGCCACGCTTTGTCCGCTGGCCGCTACACTTTCTGGCAGGTACGCCAAACTGACTCCACCGCATAACGGCTCAACAGCGCAAGGAGGCTTGATGAACGATGAACTGCAACATTTGAAGAACCTCGGCAAAACCTCAGCTCAGTGGTTACACGCAGTCGGTATCCACAGCGCGAATGACCTGCGGCGGCTAGGGGCCGTCAGCGCCTACCGGGCCGTTCGCGCAAGGGGTTTCAGGGCATCTAAAGTGCTGTTGTATGCGATTGAAGGCGCACTGCTGGATGTGCACTGGAACGAGCTCCCACCTGGGCATAAAGCCGAACTCAATGGCCAGCTCAATGAAAGTTCACCCCACAACAAGAGCTAGCTCACAACCTCTCAGGCTTTTGATTTACCTGAAGCGCGCTGGCAACTATTGTTTTAGGGACGTTCGTGCGGTTTAGTATGCCCAGCCAGTTCAAGGATATTCGCTCATGTATTTACTCGGGGAGCAACCGGCTTACGCCGATCAGCTGATCAACCGACTACAAAGCATCCCCACTCAATTGCTCGATGGGCTTCCACCTGCTGGATCGCCACTACAGCTTGAACGCGCAGAAGACCTATCCAAGATGCTGCCGGGCAATCAGTTATTCATCATTGAAAATGGCCTGTTGCATGCCGTGGTCGATGAGCGTCCGCTGTTTTATCTGCAGGAAGGCGACCTGGTAGGCTTGCGCCAAGGCTTGGACATGCCCAGCTGCCGCTACAGCAGTGAGGAACAGCTGAGTCTGATTCCCTATTCACGCAGCGACGTGTTCAAACACATCTATGCCAGCGAACAACGCCAGGAACTGTTCATCCAGTACCTGATCGGCCACACCGCCCTGTTGTCCGATGCCCTGGCGCGCTTGAAACAGCCAGAAATTCGCCCCTCCACCGGCTTCCAGCATTTCGCTGCGGGTGAAGAGCTGATCCATCAGGGCGACGTCGCCGACAACGTCTTTATCATCATCGAAGGCCATGCCGAGGCCTACGTCGACGGGCACAAGGTCGGTGACGTGCAGAAGGATGAAATCTTCGGCGCCATGGCGGTGTTCACCCGCGAGAAGCGCAGCGCCACGGTGCTGGCCAGCGAGCCATGCACCGTGATGGTCATTCCCAAAGAGCAGTTCCTCAGCCTGATGCAGAGCAACCCGCGCATTGCCCACAGCCTGATCGAGAGCATGGCCAAACGCATCGACCTACTGAACAAGGAAGTCACCCAGCTGCGCCTGCCAGCCGAAGTGTCCTGAAACCCGCTTGCAGCCTAAACAACCCGACCTCGTGTCGGGTTGTTTGTTTATGGGCCGAGCAGGTAGTTGGCAGGCAAATAAAAAAGTTTACTTAAGGGTGTTGACTTGAAAATGAGAATTGTTATTATTACCGCAACTGGTCGCGAGATCAGCCGATAAGCTTAAGAGACCTTCAGTCGGCCTCTTCAGATTATCTCCTCATCAGGCTAATCACGGTTATTGACCCGGCTCTTGCCGGGTCTTTTTTTGCCTGTCGAAAAGTACGCTTACCAGCCTTTAGAAATCGACCTGCGCCAACCATTCCGGCAGATTGAAATGCTGGCTTACGCGGCAGATCTTGCCGTCACGAATTTCGAAGAAACTTGCTGCCGTCAGCTGATAGCTCTGGCCACAGGCATCCGGCAGGCCATCATCGGTGCTCAGGTATTCGCCGCTCAGGGTGAACTCACAAGCGGCGCGCTGCCCGCTTGGCTCGGTGAGGATTTGCAGGTTATCGATGCTTTCGCGGTAGCAGCGCTGGGTGCGCTCCAAATAGTCGGCAAAGGCTTTTATTCCCTGCTCGCGCGGGCCCTGGTTGATGTCCAGCAACACATCGTCGCTGAGCAGGGCCAGGCAGGCGCGGCTGTCGCGCTCGTTGAGGGCGTTGAAGTAGCGGGTAAGCAGGGCGTGGGCAGCGGCTGGCATCAGCAGTCTCCGGTGAAAACCGCAGACTACCTGCTCAGCCGCAGGCAAATCGGGCTAGGGTCGCAGTTTTGCGCAGTGGTCCTGCTCAGGTTGCGCTGGCGTGTACCAGACGTAATCGGCCGACTCAGCGTCAACCTGGCTGCCGACCTCCGCCAAAATCAGCACCTTCACACCTTCAGCTGCCCCTAAATCCTGCAGATGCAGCGGCACACCCAATTCACGGCGCACATGGAAGGCGCCAGCAAACAGCAGACTTGGCGCCGGCGCAGCCAGCAGGGCTTCGGCCATGCGTCGATCCCGCTGTTGCTGCACGGCAAGCATGGCGGGCAACTGACTTTCCGGCAGCAGATTGCAGTGCGACTGGCGAATCTGTTCAAACAGCGCCTCACGCACTGGCTTCGCAGTGGATGCCGAACCTTGCAGTTGTGGCACCTGGGCGTAAATCTGCATGACTTCGCGGCGCTCAAGGTTGGCTGCCAGCAACGGATAAGGCTGACGCAGCGCATGCTGCACCAGCGGCCCATACAGCGACCAAGCCCAGCCTAGCTGCCAGTTCAAAGCACCCAAGATGTCCTGCGGCGCCTGCCCTGCCGCGATAGCAGTGCGCACCTGATCGATCTTGACCTGTTGATCAGGGGTCAGCATTTCCAGCAGCAGACTGCCTTGCGGCCGCTGCGCTGCCAGTGCCCGCAACAGCCAGAGCTGCAGCGCATGGTGATCGGGATTGTCATGCCGCTCGCCGACCAGCACTTTGGGTGCCGCGGCCAAGCGCGTCAGCAGTTGCTCAGGCGTCAGCTGCGCGCCGGTGCGCAAATCGACAATCTGACCCAACTCAGGATGCTGTAAACCTTCCGGGCTTTGCCAGGCGGGTAAAGCAGGTAACGAGGCCTGACAGGCACTCAACAGCGCGGCAGCCAGCAATAACGCAATACGCATAAACAAGACCTTAGCGAGCAACAATTAAAGGATGACCCCGTTCTGGATGCCGCTGCACCAGCACTTCAAGACCGAATACGGCTTGAAGCGGTTCGGCACGCAGCACGTCCTCAGGGCTACCGAGCGCATGAGGGCGACCACGTTCCAACAGCAACAGGCGGTCGCAGTAACGCGCGGCCAGGTTGAGATCGTGAAGAATCACCAGCACCGCCGCGCCCTGCTCGACGAAAGCGCGAATGGCCTGCAGCGTGGTGTGCTGATGCAGTGGATCGAGCATCGACGTAGGCTCATCGAGCAGCAGCATCTGCCCTTCCCCACCGGGCCAGAGCTGCGCCAGCACCCGCGCCAGGTGCACGCGCTGACGCTCACCGCCGGATAACGCCAGATAGCTACGCCCGGCTAGGTGCAAGGCATCAGCCGCTTCCAACGCCTGCTTGATGATCTGTGCATCACGCAGGCGGCCGCTGGCATGGGGTAAACGGCCCATGCCGACTACTTCTTCCACACGAAAGGCAAAATTCAGCGTCGAGGTCTGCGGCAATACCGCCAAACGTTGCGCACGCTCGCTGCCGGGCCAGTCCTGTAAACGCCGTTGATCCAGCCATACATCGCCGTGGCTCGGCTGCAGCTCGCCACACAACGCACCGAGCAAGGTGCTCTTGCCGGCGCCATTGGGCCCAAGCACGCCGAGCACTTCACCCGGACGCAGTTCCAGGTTGATATCCGCCAACACCGTGCACGGGCCGCGCTGTACCGCCAGATTTTCCGCGCGCAGCATCAGGTACGCCCTCGCAGCAACAAGTAAAGGAAGAACGGCGCGCCAATCAACGCCGTGACAATGCCGATCGGCAGTTCAGCCGGCGCCAGCACCAGTCGTGCAGCCAAATCTGCCAGCAGCAGCAGGCTGGCCCCCGCCAACGCTGACGCAGGCAACAGCACGCGATGATCCGGCCCCACCAGCAGACGCACCAGATGCGGCACCACCAGGCCGATAAAGCCAATCATCCCCGCCGCCGCCACCGCTGCACCGACGCCCAGGGCGGTGCAGAACACCAGTTCGGCCTTGATCCGCTCAACAGCAAAGCCCAGATGGCGCGCTTCGGACTCGCCCAACAGCAAAGCATTCAGCGCCTTGGCCCGTCGTGGCAGCCACAGCGCCACGGCGGCCGTGACCAACAGCAACGGCCACAGACGCTCGTAGCTGGCGCCATTCAGGCTGCCCAGGTTCCAGAACGTCAGGGTGCGCAAGGTGGCGTCATCGGCCAGGTAGGTGAACAGGCCGATGGCCGCGCCGGCCAATGCGGTTAGCGCAATGCCGGCCAGGAGCATGGTCGCCACATTGGTTTCGCCGTCACGCCGGCCCAGACGATAGACCAGCGCCGTCACTCCAAGGCCGCCGATAAAGGCGAACAACGACAACAGATAAGGTGCAAAGGCTTCCGGCAAACCGCCAAGGGCAGCGCCGCCGACAATCGCAATCGACGCGCCGAGTGCCGCGCCGCTGGATACGCCGATCAACCCAGGATCGGCCAGCGGGTTACGAAACAGCCCTTGCATCGCCACCCCGCACAGCGCCAGCACCGCGCCGACCAGCAGCCCGAGAAGGGTGCGCGGCAGACGAATCTGCCCGAGGATCAATTCGGCCTGGGCCAGATCATCACCCGGTTGCGCCAGGCCAAGCAGGCGCAGCGCTGCCTTGAGAGTATCGAGCAGCGGCAGGCTGACCGGCCCCAGCGCCAGGGATAACCAGAGCGCGAGCGCCAGCAACAGGCCCAGTGCGATAAACAGTGAGCGCGGTCGAATAACAGGATTCATGGCGTGGGCTTAGCTTCGGCGACCAGGGGTTGGCTGGCAGGATAAAAGGCTGCGGACAAGGCCGCCAGCCCAGCCGGCAAACGCGGGCCGAGACCACCGACCAGCAGCGTCGGATCGAGCATCAACAAGCGCTGATTACGTGCCGCCCGGGTCGCCGCCAGCGCCGGGTTCTGCTGCAGCAATGCCTCACGCGCGGCGTCACCGGACAGGCTGCGGTCGGCGATGATCACCACCTCGGGATCAAGCGCCAGCAGGGCTTCGGTGGACATCGCCTTGTAACCGCTATGGCTGGCAAGGTTGCGCCCGCCAGCGCGCTCGATCAGCCAATCGGCCGAGGTGTCCTTACCGCCCGCCATCGGGCTACCGCCGGCATGCCCGAGCAACAGCAGCACACTCGGCGCTGCTTGCTGATGCTGCGCGTTCACCAGCCAGTCGGCCTGCTGCTGCAAGCGCTGCTGATAGGCCGCAAAGGCCTGATCAGCACGCTGCGGCTCACCTAACAGAGTGCCGATGCGCTGCAAGCTGGCCTGCAAACTGCTCAGATCCGCCTTGGATGAGAGCATTTCCACCAACACCCCGGCGCCGCGCAACTGCGCCAGCACCGGCGGCGGGCCCATCTCTTCACTGCCAATGAGCATATCCGGGCGCAGCGTCAGCATGCCCTCGGCCGCCAGCTGGCGCTGATAACCGATGCTCGGCAGTGCGCGCAGCGATTCTGGATGCTGACTGGTACTGTCCACCCCGACCAGACGGCTTTCGCCACCCAACGCCACCACCCACTCGCTGAGCGAGCCGCCGGAACTGATCCAGCGTTGCGGCAACGGCTCGGCGGCCATCGCCGAGGCACAGGACAACAGGCTCGCGCCCAGGGCGAACAAAGTATTAAGGCGTTTCATGGTTGGCCTCTAGAAGAATGCGACTGTCCTGAATGCCCTGCTGTTGCAGCAAGGCCATCAGATCGAGAAATGCCGACAGCGGTGCCTGACGATCCAACGCCAGGTCCAGACCTACCGTGCTGTCGGCGACAAAGGCTGCAGTCAGTTCAGTGCGCAGCCTAGTGAAATCCGCCTGCTGTACGCCGTTAAAGCGCCAAGCACCTTCGGCTGAGAGCTGTATTTGCATGCGTTCGCCACTGCCGGCATTCGCGGTGGGCAGCGCCTCGCGGCTCTGCGGTAACTGCAAAGGCAGCTCCAGCAGTGGCGTTTGCGCGGTCAGCAGAAAGAACACCAGCACGATAAAAATCACATCGAGCAGCGGCGTCAGATCGGGCAACAGATTGCCCTGAGAATTGCTGGCAGCCGGCAGGCGGATCACGACAACACCCACTGCGCGGCTGGCTGATTACTCGGCAGTTCCAGCTCCAGACCATCCAATGCCAGCTGACAGCGATTGAGTAACGCTTGCACGCCCTCCAGATAACGCTCGGCCCACAAGGCAAAGCCCTGCCCTGCCGCCAGCGCCGGTATGGCGATCAGCAAGCCCCACACCGTGGTGTACAGCGCCTGCCACAATCCATCGGCGAGCAGAGCAGGGGTCACCGGGCTGTTCTGCCCGGCGATATTGGCAAACATCTCAAGCATGCCCAGCACTGTGCCGAGCAGCCCGAGCATGGGCGCCAGCATGCCGATCAGCTGCAGCAAGCGCAGTTGTCGGTTGAGACGCTGACGCTCTTCCAGCAACCAGCAGCCGAGCAGCTCTTCGCGCTGCACAGCCGGCAAGGCGCTGTGTTTAAGCAACAGCGCCAGGCCGTAGCGCCAACCACGCGCACGACCTTTGCAGTGCTCACGTTCACAGGTGCGGCAGGCGCTGACAGCCGCACGCCCGGCGGCAGTGCTCAGCGGCTGCAAGCGCAAAAATACGCTAAGGCGCTCCAGAATCAGTGCCAGCGCCAGCAGCGAACACAGCGCCAGCGGCCAGCCCAGCGGCCCCATCGCACTCCACCACTGGCTCATCTCAGCACCCCAGCACTGGCGCGCTTTCGGCCAGGGCGCGCCAGTCTTCGCGCTCTGGGACGCCCGGTTTGCGCGCGCCAAACAGCTGCACCACCAGCTCGCCATTGGCATCGAAGGCTTCCCAGCTCGTGATCACGCCATCGGTGCTGGGCTTGCGTACCCGCCACAGCTCGGTCACGCCAGTGGTCTGCAAATGAAGATTGAACTCGGGATCGAGCACGTTGAACCAGGTGTCCATCCAGCGCAAGTTGCGCACCGGGCCGGAATGAATCTGGATGCAGTGGCGATTACCGACAAACACCATGATCGGCACTTCACGCGCCCCAGCCTGCTCCAGCAGTTTGGGCAGTTCGTGCACGTCCAGCGGCTCGGCCCACTCACTTCCGGCCAGGCGTAGCGCCTGGGTGCGTGTAGCGCCGTGCTTTTTCAGCAGGGCGAAGAAGTGATGAGTGTCCTTGAGGGTCGACCAACCCACGCGCAGAGCATTCGCGTCTACTTGGGCATCGGCTTGCGCGGGCTGCACCTGGGGCAAAGGCAGCAGATCCAGCTCGGTGCTCTGCTCAGCCATGCGGAAACGTTCCACCACTGGCGCCCAGGCATTTAGCTGGCTGTCTTCGGTGAGAAACACCTTGTGCACCGCAGTGCCCTGACGGTCAAACACCTGAATACTGCGCTGTGTTCCTTTGCCGGTTTGCTCTTCGATGGCAAACACACTGGCCCAGCCGCCGAGGAACAGACGCAGGTCGATATCGGCCGAGACCACCAACCCCATCTGACCATTACCGGTGACCGTCACTTCACGGTAATAACCTTTGCGCTCATGCACGCAATGCTCATTGCGGGTCAGCGCCATCACATAACCCAGCTCGCCCAATGCCGGCAGCAGCTGCGCCCAGTCCGCCTGCAAGCGCACAGCATCGACATCAAGGCGGCTGGCCACCAGTTCGGCCTCGCTGACGGCCAGACGCTCGGCGGCATCGCGAGCGCGTAAGCGTGGCTGCTCGCTGCGCAGCACCTGCCAAGCCAGATACAGATCATTACTGGGCGCGACGGATTGGGCGTGTGTACTCATGGAAAACTCCTCACTGATTAATCAACGGCTCGCCGTCAAAGCGAACTGAATAGGGATCTGTACACGGCTAGGCACAGCCTGACCGCCGGTGGTTTCGGGACGAAAGCGCCACTTGGCAACCGCCGCCAGAGCGGCGCGATCGAGACTCTCCACGCCCGAAGAGCGCAGTACGTTCAGGCTGCGTTGCTGGCCGCGCTCATCCAGACGCACCTCGACCAGCACCACACCCTGCTGATTACGCCGCCGCGCCTGGGACGGGTAATTCGGCTGGCGGGGCGGCTCGCGGAAACTCGGTTTGCGGCTAAGCACTTCAGCAACCGGCTTTGTGGCAACCGGCTTGGCGGGCGCGGCTTGAGCCGCTGCACGCACCGCAGCCGACTGACGGGTTGCCTCGGTTGGCTGCGCTTGTACCGGCTGGTTTTGAGTTGGCTGTGCCGCTACCGCTGGCTTTGCCTTGGCCACTGGCGCCTGCACGACAGGCTTAGGTGCCGGAGACTTTCTAGGCACGACCGCCTGGCGTTGCTGTTGCTGTTGCTGTTGCTGTTGCTGTTGCTGTTGCTGTTGCTGTTGCTGTTGCTCAGGCAGCTTGACCGGCGCCGGCGCAGCCTGTTGCAACACTGCAGCCAGGCGTAAGACCTGGGGCGCTTCGCGGGTTTGTGCCGCACTCAACGCAAGCGGTTGCGCCTCGCCATGCAGCAGCCAGCCGGCGGCATGCAGCGCCAGCGACAGCAGCAGAAACAGCGACAAACGCAGCATGCAAAAGCCCAATCAAATCGAATTAGATCTATTTGATAATTATTTGCATTAGCATGTCAATGTCGTTTAGGTTTGCCGCCGATGCCAACCCGGTGGTCACAGAAACCACCCGTACGATCCTGGAGTCCCCATGCACAGAAGTCCTCCATTCGCCCGCCGCCCCTGGCTTGCCCTGCTGTTACTCAGCCCATCGCTGACCCTTGGCGCCGAGAAAGCGCCGAACCAGTTCGACACGGTGACCGTCACGGCCACCCGCACCGAACAGACCCTCGATCAGGTGCCGAGCACGGTGTCGGTGCAGACCGAACGCGATATCGATCAGAAGAACGTGAAGAACATTCAGGACCTGGTGCGCTATGAGCCCGGCGTGACCGTCGGCGGCACCGGCAGCCGCTTCGGCCTGGCGGGCTTCACCATCCGCGGCATTGGTGGTAACCGCGTGCTGACCCAGGTGGACGGCGTGCCGACCCCAGATGCCTTCACCTTCGGCCCCTTCCTCGATGCGCGGCGCAACTACGTCGACCCAGACACCGTGAAGCAGGTGGAAATCATCCGCGGCCCCGCCAGTTCGCTATACGGCAGCGACGCAATTGGCGGCGCGGTGAGCTTCCTGACCAAGGATGCAGGCGACTATCTGGATGAGGGTGACGACGTCTACGCGCGCCTCAAGACCGGTTACAACGGCGCCGACGACAGCTGGATGCGCAGCACTACCCTGGCCGCACGCAAAGGTCAGTTCGATGGCCTATTGCACCTCGGCCGTCGCGATGGCCAGGCTCAGGACACCTTTGGTGGGCGTGGCGGCATCGGTGCCGCACGCGAGCAAGCTAACCCGCAGGATTACCGCGCCGACAACCTGCTGAGCAAGCTCGGCTGGAACTACAACGACAGCGACCGCCTGCAGTTGACCTACGAAACCCTAGAAGACAGCGCGAGCACCCAGGTGCTTAACGAATACAGCACGAACGCTACCGTGCGCACCTCCGATGCAACTGACACCACCGATCGCCAACGGGTCAGCCTGCAACATCAGTTCGAGATAGGCAGCGTGATCGCCGACCGCGCCGAATGGCAGCTGAGCTATCAGGACAGTCAGATCCGCCAGCGCACCGAGCACACCCGCTTCAGTGCTGGCACCCTGCGCGAGCGCAGCCGCGACTCCACCTACCAGGAGAAGCTGTGGGCATTCAATGCCAAGTTCGACAAACTGTTCGAAACCGGCATTGCCAAACACCAACTGATCTACGGCTTCGACGTCAAACGCCTGGACAGCAGCGACCTGCGTCGCGGCCGCGAAGTCTTCGCCAGCAATGGTTTGCCGGTGCCGGCCATCCCAGGCGATGAAACCTTTCCCCTGAGCGACTTCCCCGACCCGACGTCCACCGAGTACGCGCTATTTGCCCAGGACAATATCGAGATTGGTCGCTGGACCCTTCTGCCGGGCTTGCGCTACGACCACTACGAGATGAAGCCCGACGTCACTCAGGAATACCTGAACAGTAAACCGGTCAACAGCAATCCGGCTGATTACAAAGACGATGCAATCTCGCCCAAGTTTGGCGTGACCTACCAGCTCGATGACGCCCACAGCGTTTACGGCCAGTACGCCGCTGGCTTCCGCGCGCCCAATGCCGTGGATATCTTCGGTGAGTTCATCAACTTTGCCCGCGGCTACCAGACCATCGCCAACCCCGACCTCAAGGCCGAAACCAGCGACAGCTACGAGCTCGGCCTGCGTGGTAAATACAGCGCCGGCAGCTTCGGCCTGGCGCTGTTCTACAACCGCTACGACGACTTTATTGAGCAGGTCACCCTGGCCAATGATCCGACTGGCAACGGCCGCATGACCTTCCAGTACCAGAACCTGGATCGCGTCACCATCCGCGGCGCAGAAGCCAAGGGCGAATTATTCCTTAACAGCGTTGGCCTACCGGACGGCACCCGTCTACGCAGCTCGATTGCTTATGCACGCGGCAAGGACGAAGCCAGCGGCCAGCCGATCAACAGTGTTGATCCGCTAAAAGCAGTGTTCGGTCTCGGCTATGACGCGCCAAGCGGGCAGTTCGGCGGCGAGTTGGCCTGGACTCTGGTGGCGGCCAAGGAGCGTGTCGACGAAACCCAGATTGCCAACCAGTACGAACCCTCCGGCTACGGCCTGCTCGACCTGACAGGCTACTGGCAAGCGACTGAGCAGTTCTCGGTCAACGCCGGCCTGTACAACCTGGGCGACAAGCAATACTGGCAGTGGGGGGATGTCCGCAGCATCACCGAAAACAGCGCCAGCCTGGGCCGCTATACCCAGCCGGGCCGCCACGCCGCCGTCAATCTGGTCTGGGAAATCTGACCCAGCAACACGTCTAGCGCGCGATCAACTAGCCGCGAAAAAGCGTTCCACTTGGCGCAAGGATGCGCCCTCCTCTTTCACTTCCACGCCAGGGCGGCATAATGCCGACCTGTCGGGGAGGTTCCTATGTTGCGTTTGTGTGCACCGGATGAAGTGGCCGAAGGCCAGAGTCGGGGCTTTGAGATAGCGGGAGAGAAGCTGTTTGCCGTGCGCAAAGACGGCCAGCTGTATGCCTATCGCAATCGCTGCCCGCACCGTGGCATCCCACTGGAATGGCTGCCCGACCAGTTTCTCGATCACAGCGCCAGCATGATCCAGTGCGCCACCCACGGCGCACTGTTTCTGATCGAGTCCGGCGAATGCGTCGCCGGCCCCTGCGCCGGGCAATCGCTGCAGGAGCTTGTCATCCGCGAGGATGATCAGGGCATCTGGGTCGTGCTAAACGAACTCTAGAGTCCGGCAGCCGCCAAACGCTTTGCGTGCTCGACAAACAGCTTTACCGGCTCGGCGCCTTTGCCGACCAGGCCGAAGGTCTGATTGATGATGTCGAAGTGATCCATCGGGTACTGATCACCAATCACCGTGCCCAGGTGTGAGCTGTAGCGCCCGACCATGCCGTCGCACTGCCCCGGCTCGCGCTGAAAGGTTTTGGCAAACATCCGGCAAGCGACATTCGGCCCGTCGAAGCGGTTGCCGCCTTTATCGGTGATACCCGGCTGAATGGTGCCGGACCAGGAGTAGTAGCGCACGCCGTTAACCTCAGCCGCGCCCTCACCGCCCCAAACCTCCGGCAAGCCTTGCGGATACTGCACATTAAAGGCAGCCACGCCGTCGCTGGTCAGCGATTGCTGCGCCGCTGCCACATCCATCGGCAGTGGTTCGCCTTTGTAACCGCGCTCCAACCAGGCCATGCACCGCGCTACGCCACGCAGCAGACGCGCCAACAAACGCTCGCGCCAGCTGCCGTGCGGGGCTTTGCGTTTGAGAAAATCCGCCAATTCAGAGCCATGATTAGGCCCGGCGACCGAGGTGACGGACGCTACCCACTCGGGCTTTAGCGCGGCCGCGTAACGCGCCGTCAGGGCGCCCTGGCTGTGACCGATCAGATGGACCTTTTCTGCGCCGGTCTCCTGCAGCACATCGGCGATGCGCAGCAGCAGTTGCTCGCCGCGCACCTCAGTCGAATGCACCGAAGACACCAGCACCGGGAAGACTGTTGCACCGATGCGGCGCAGCGCCGTGACGATGCCGTACCAGTAGGGATAACCGAGCAGGCTGATAAAGCCGAGTAAACCTGGCACCAGGACCAGGGGATAACGGGGTGCAGAAGATGTCGACATTGCAAACCATCCTTGTGTCATACCGCCGAGAAAGAAAGTACTGAACCACGAAGCATGCCAATACAGCGCGTGGGAATAGTGGGCCACCTGGCCTATAGTCCTGGCTTCTCTTTGCGCTGCCATGACCATGCATACCATCGAACGGATTTACCCGAAGGATCTCAATCCGCTGAACCCGGACGACCAGGCCAGCCTGCAGATTCATATGCAGCGCTATGAGTTTGCAGCCCTGCACCTCAGCGGCCAGCGCGTGCTGGATATGGCCTGCGGCTGCGGCTATGGCACGGCCCTGCTGGCTGAGCGCAACCCGGACAAACAGGTTACCGGTGTGGACATCGACCCGGCGGCCATTGCCTACGCCCGCAACCATTACCACCTGCCCAACCTGCGTTATGAATGTGCAGATGCCGAACAGTTCAGCAGCGAGCAGGGCTTTGACTGCATCGTCAGCCTGGAAACCATCGAGCACCTGCCGCGTCCGCACGTGCTGCTGGCCAACTATGCACGCTTATTGGCCGGAGGCGGCAAGGTCATCGCGTCAGTACCAATCACCCCGACCCTCGACGGTAACCCGCACCACCTGCATGACTTCAGCAAACGCAGCTTTTATGCACTGTTCCGCCAGCAAGGGCTGCATGCCCGGCAGCACTTGGAACAGATTCAGTGGTGGCAGTTCAAAGGTTTATTCTCGAAACAGGCCGATCAACAGAAACAGCACCGCAGCGAAGGGGTCGGCAATGCGGTGCTGCTGTATTACCGCAAACGCCCGCTGTACCTGTTCAGCCGGCTGTATTCGATGCTGCGGTACGGCTTTAGCAACCGTTATCTGACGTGCGTGTTTACGCGCTGACTGTCACTCAGGGTGAATGGTGGATGAAAACAGCGTCATCCACCCTACGCAGCTTGGATCGCGCAGTTAAGCGCCAGCCGGCATAGCCTCGACCGGGCGACGGCGGTAGATCCAGATCCGCTTGAGCACTGTCGAAAACTGGCTCCACAAGCTGCCATTGTTATAGACCTGACCATAACGCTCGGCGATCTCACGGACCTCCACAGCCATCGCCGCATAGCGCCGCGCCGGTAGATCGGGGAACAGGTGGTGTTCGATCTGGTGGCTGAGGTTGCCCGTCAGAATATGGAACAGCGGTCCGCCATTCAGGTTGCTGGACCCGCGCAGCTGGCGCAGGTACCAGTGCCCAAGGCTCTCGCCGATCACCGACTCCTTGCTGAACACCGCCGCCTGCTCGGTAAAGTGACCGCAGAAGATCACCGTGAAAGTCCACAGGTTGCGGATCAGGTTGGCCACGGCATTACCGGCGAGCACTGCCATGGCATTGGCGCCGATCAGCAGCGCCAGCAGTGGGAAAAACAGGTAATCCTTGCCCCACTGACGCAGTATCTTGGCGTTGAACTGTTTGATCAGCGGACGCACTTCGGCCTTGCTCAGCTTGCCCTTGTAGACCTTGTCCAGACGCAGATGCTGGATAGCCACCGAGTACTGGAACAACAGCGCTTGGAGCGTCACCCACAGCGGCTGCCAACGGTAGAACGGCTTCCAGCGCTGCTCGGGAAACAGCCGCACCACGCCATAGCCCACGTCATCGTCCATGCCCAGCACATTGGTCCAGGTGTGGTGCACGTGGTTATGGGTGTGCCGCCAGAAGTCACTCGGGCCGGCGATATCCCATTCGTAGCTGCGTCCGGCAAAATCGGGGTCATTCATCCAGTCGTATTGGCCGTGCATGACGTTATGCCCCAGCTCCATATTCTCCAGAATCTTGCCCAGCCCCAGCAGCAGGGTGCCGAGTAGCCAGGTCGGCGGAAACCAACCGAGCATCAGCAGGCCACGTCCGCTCCAGCAACAGAACCGCACCGCCGCGCGAATCCGGCGGATATAGCGCGCATCCACCTCGCCCAGATCGGCCAGGGTGCGCTGACGCAGGGCGTCCAGCTCGCTGCCGAAGGCGTTCATTTCATCCAGGGAGAGTTCGCGATCACGACGCATGGGGATTCCCTCGCAAGTTAAAGATCAATGTCGACATCGCTGTGGGGCGCGCTGACGCACAATCGAATGGGTTGTCCGGGCTCGCTAAACAGTGCCCCGCTGCGCAGATCGCGCACCGTGCCGCTGAGCAGCGTACAGGTGCAGCTGGCACAGATGCCCTGCCGACAGCCATGGGCCGGCTTAAGGCCATGGGCTTCGGCCTGTTCCAGCAAGCTGAGCTGATTATTGGCGGTCGCCTGCTGATGGCTGCGGGCAAATCCCAAGCGCACCGCGCGCAAGCTGACATCAGCGCGCAGCACGGGTGCAGTGAAGGCCTCAACCTGCAGCGCGCCAGGCAGTTTGGCGGCCTGCCACCACTGCTGCACCTGGCCGACAAAACCCGCCGGGCCGCAGGCCAGGACGCGGCGCTGATCCAACTGCGCAACATCGGCCAGATGCTTATCCGTAAAACGCCCAACTGATCCTTCCGATCCAACACCGGCAGCGGTCAGTGACCAACGCACCTGCAGGTTGCTGTGCTGCGCCTGCAGGGCCTGCAATTCGGCAACAAAACCGCGCTGGCCCTGCTCGCGTACGTAATGCAGCAAGGTGATCGGCGCACTGAACCCCTGCGCCAGCGCAGTACGCAGCAGGCCCAGCAACGGCGTGATGCCACTGCCTGCCGCCAACAACAACACCCCCTCGTGCGCCTCTGGCCAACTCAATTCGCCATACACAGGACCCAGTTCCAGCACATCACCCACCGCCAGGTGTTCCAGTAAATAGGGTGACACCCGGCCGCCGGCCTGATGCTTGATGGCGATCTGCACGCAGCCATTCGGCTGCACCGCCGTCAGGCTGTAGCTGCGACTCAGGCGCACGCCATTGCGTTCAAGGAACAGCTGCAGGTGCTGACCCGGCTGCGCGCCGCGCCAGTTACCGTTGGCCTGCAGGGTCAGTTCGAGCATGTCATCCGCCACCCACTGGCGCTGAACGACCCGGGCGAATACCCGGTTCAAGCGCAGCGCCGGGTGCAGCAGTTTCAGCCCAGCATCAACATCGCTTTCGCGCAACCAGCCCTGCGCCGCCAGCACCCGTAAGGGCGCAAGCAAGCGCGTACAGCCGCGCATCCACGCAAAAGGGATCAGGGTCATGACAGAATCCAGTGAACATTTGTTCACTAGACTGGCAGAATCACAAGCACTCAGTCAACACATGTACACTCAAAGTCGTACACGCTGCGGTTCGACGCCTGCAACACCGCTTTGTTAGAGTGCAGCGCTGAACGCCATGCCGAGCCTCGAAGTTTGAAACCACTACAACCGCGCGCCGAACAAAAACTGCAAACCCGCCACGCCCTGATGGACGCCGCCCGCAGCCTGATGGACAGCGGCCGTGGCTTTGGCAGCTTGAGTCTGCGTGAAGTCGCGCGCTGCGCCGGGATTGTGCCTACCGGGTTCTACCGGCACTTTGACGACATGGATGCGCTCGGCCTGGCCTTGGTGGCCGAAGTGGGCGAAACCTTCCGCGAAACCATTCGCCAGGTACGCCACCACGAATTCGAGCTGGGCGGCGTGATTGATGCCTCGGTGCGGATTTTCCTCGATGCCGTGGCGGCCAACCGCTCACAGTTTCTGTTTCTCGCCCGCGAGCAGTACGGCGGCTCGCTGCCCGTACGCCTGGCCGTGGGCGCACTGCGCGAACGCATCACCGCTGACCTGGTGGCGGACCTCGCGCAGATGCCGAAATTGCAGCATTTCGACACCCCGGCGCAGAACGTGCTGGCCGACCTGGTGGTTAAGACCGTGTTTGCCACACTGCCCGAGCTGATCGACCCACCGGCACGCGCCCTGCCGCGGCATGCCACCCCCGAAGCGAAGATGATCGAGCAGCTACGCTTTATCTTTATCGGCGCCAAGCACTGGCAAGGCCTGGGGCAGCACAACCACTGAGCGCACCACTATCGCGCACGCAAATAGCGCACGCACCAAAGCGCAGCCTGGAATGCCCATTCGTTACGCACACCACTCGCCACACAGCCCGCGCTGTGGGCCAGGCAGCAGTTTGGCAAGGCACTTGCTCTATAACCGGCATTGACCTGCCGGAAACTGCCCCATGTTGGTGATTCACCGCCGTATTGCCGCCCAGCCGCACTGGGATGCTGAACTCGAGCTGAGCTTCGAAGCCCGCAGCAAAAGCCGTCTGCGTTGCTACAGCCGCACAGGCGAGGATGTCGGCCTGTTCCTCGAACGCGGCCAGCCCGCCTTGCACGATGGCGAATGCCTGCAGGCCGAAGACGGCCGCATCGTACGCGTCATCGCCCGCACCGAACCGCTGCTGCACGTCACCTGCGCCAACGCCTTCGAGTTGATGCGCGCCGCCTACCACCTGGGCAACCGTCACGTGGCTCTGCAACTCGGCGATGGCTGGCTGCGCCTGCCGGATGACTACGTGCTCAAGGCCATGCTCGAACAACTCGGCGCCACGGTGAAACTGATCGAAGCCCCCTACCAGCCCGAGCAAGGCGCTTACGGCGGCGGCCATCACCATTCCCATGCTGGCGATGCCGAATTCAGCTATGCGCCGCGCCTGCATCAATTCGGTGCACGCAAGTGAATAAAGCTTGGCAGCTGTTGAGGCTCGCCAGCCCGCAATTGCCGATTGGCGGCTACAGCTATTCCCAGGGCCTGGAAATGGCGGTGGAACAAGGCTTGGTGGATAACGCGGAAAGCGCTCAGCGCTGGATTGCCGATCAGCTGCTGCTCAATCTCGCGCGGTTTGAAGCGCCGTTGCTACTCGCCCATTGCCAGGCTGCTGCCAACGAGAACTGGGCTCAGCTACGTCACTTGGCCGAACAGCAACGCGCCAGCCGCGAAACCCGCGAGCTGCGCCTGGAAAGCCGGCAGATGGGCTACTCCCTGCAGCAGCTGCTCACAGGCTTACCAGAGCTGGATCAGCCGGCGCAGCAGCTGTTCGGCGAACTCGACGAACCCGGCCTGGCCGTCGGCTGGGCACTGGCCGCGCGTGCCTGGCAGATCGCGCCACAAGATGCCCTCTCCGCCTGGCTCTGGGGCTGGCTGGAAAACCAGCTGGCAGTGCTGATGAAAACCCTGCCGCTGGGCCAGCAAGCCGCCCAGCGTCTGACCTCGCAACTGCTGCCGCTGCTCGATCAGGCGCAGCGCCAGGCTAGCGAGTTAGAACCGCAACACTGGGGCAGCGCCGCCTTTGGCCTGGCCCTGGCGAGCATGGCGCATGAGCGTCAGTACAGCCGTTTATTCCGTTCTTGATGATAAGGAAGACTTGAAGATGAACAGCCAACCCCTGCGTGTCGGCATCGGTGGCCCGGTCGGTTCTGGCAAAACCGCCCTGACCCTGGCCCTGTGCCTGGCCCTGCGCGAACGCTACAACCTGGCCGTGGTGACCAACGACATCTACACCCAGGAAGACGCGCAGTTTCTGGTGCGCAACGAGGCCCTGGCGCCCGAACGCATCATCGGCGTGGAAACCGGTGGTTGCCCGCACACGGCGATTCGCGAAGATGCCTCGATCAACCTGGAAGCGGTCGACCAACTCAACCGGCGCTTTCCCGGCCTGGACCTGATCATCGTCGAATCCGGCGGCGACAACCTCTCGGCTACCTTCAGCCCGGAGCTGTCGGACCTGACCATCTACGTGATCGACGTATCCGCCGGCGACAAGCTACCGCGCAAAGGCGGCCCTGGGATCTGCAAGTCCGACCTGCTGGTGATCAACAAGGTCGACCTGGCCCCGCTGGTCGGCGCCTCGCTGGAGGTGATGGAACGCGACACCCTGAAGATGCGCGGCGACAAGCCGTTTGTGTTCAGCAACCAGAAGATCGGCCAGGGGCTTGAGCAGATCATCGCCTTTATCGAACGACACGGCATGCTCAACGCAGCCTGATTGCGCCTCATATTCAGTCAAGGAGACACCCCATGAACCTGCGTAAATCCCTGTTCGCCCTCGCCCTGTTTCTCAGCCCCGCAGTGGCCTTCGCCCACGCTGGCCACGATCACTCCGGGCTAATGGCCGGCCTGGCCCACCCGGTGTTCGGCCTCGACCACCTGCTGGCCATGCTCGCCGTCGGCCTGTGGGCTGCACAGCAATCCGGCGCGGCGCGCTGGGCGCTGCCGCTGACCTTTGTTGGCACGATGTTGATCGGCGGCCTGCTGGGCTTTAACGGCTTGCAGATTCCGCTGATGGAAACCGGTATCGCCGCGTCAGTGCTGGCGTTTGGTCTTCTAGTCGCCGTGGCCATCCGCCTGCCAATGGTTATTTCCATCGCCCTGACTGCACTGTTCGCCCTGACCCACGGCGTGGCCCACGGCCTGGAGCTGCCGGCGCTGGCCAGCCCATGGGGCTATGCCGCCGGCTTCGTGGTCGCAACCGCCGCCCTGCATGCCAGCGGCTACGCACTGGTGCGTCTGCTGCCCCAGGCCGCTGCACCGGTGGTGCGCTTACTCGGCGCGGCTTCGGCAGTCACCGGCGCCTGGCTGCTGGCCGGCTAAGTGACTGGCTCGGGTGGACGACCAGCGTCCACCCGCATCCGCCACGCCAACCACCCCTGACCGCAAAGGTCGCTAGGCTGGCGCATTTCGCCTCTCGCTCAGCCGCCATGGCTTTGTCATAGTCGAGGCGTATTAAACCTCCTCTCCCTTGACTGCCCTGGACCCTGACCATGCTGCGCGTTGCCCGCTTTCTCTCTGTTCCACTGCTGTTACTGGCCATCGCCCTCGGCGTACTGGCCCTGACCAGTAAACCGGCCCAACCAGCCGCAGTGCTTAGCAGCTTTGCCGAACGACCGCTGGTGATTGCCCACCGCGGCGGTAAAGGCCTGTGGCCGGAAAACAGCCTGTTTGCCTTTGAGCGTGCCAGCGCCCTGGGCGTGGACATGCTGGAGATGGACCTGCACCTGTCCAGTGACGGCAAACTGGTGGTGATCCACGACCGTACGCTGAATCGCACCACCAATGGCGAAGGCCCGGTGGCCGCGCACAGCCTGGCGCAGTTGCAAGCGCTGGACGCTGGTTACCGCTGGAGCGCCGATGGCGGCCAAAGCTACCCCTACCGTGGCCAGGGCGTGCGGATCCCGACCTTTACCGAAGTGCTCGAACGTTTCCCCAGCATTCCCAAGGTGATTGAAATCAAGGTGCCGGATGTCGGCATGGAAGCGCAGCTGTGTGATGCCCTTGAAGTGCACCAGCAACGCGACAAGGTGATTGTCGGCAGCTTCTATGACCGCAGCCTGCAGCTGTTCCGCGAACAGTGCCCGGGCGTTGCCACCTCTGCAGGCCCCGGCTCTGTGCGCCTGCTGGTGGCGCTCAACTGGGTCGGTCTGGGCAGCCTGCTGTCGCCGTCCTACCAGGCGCTGCAGATTCCCGAAGCCCACGATGGTCTACCCATTGCCAGCCCGAGCTTGCTCAAGACCGCCACACAACGTGGGCTGAATGTGCAGCTGTGGACCATCAACGAACAGCCCGATATGCGCCGCCTGATTGATCTGGGGGCAAACGCACTGATCACAGATTACCCGGATCGTGCCCTGCAGGTGCTCGGGCGTTCGACGCAGATCAGCGCCCTAGAAGACTAAGAGCCTTTTACGATCTGCTGCGCGTCGGCCCTACTGCGTTAAAAACAGGCTCGGAATGCTCATTTACAGCTCGTAAACTCCGCTTCCTCGCCTGTTTTTGCCTTGCAGTGCTCTAGCTCGCGAGATCGTAGAAAGGCTCTGACCACTCGCCGCTGTATAAAAAACAACCTACCGCGTTCAGACCACGCCTGCTGTGGCCTGAACGCATGCGTGCTCAGCTTATCCACAGATCGCTCCACAGCAACCTGGGATAAGTTATCCACCGTGCGCCGCAGCCCTGCGGCAAACCCTTGAAATAACGCGATTATTGCTTGACTCGGCAGAGCGTAAATGACGCATTTCGAGACCTCTACACGCTGCTTAAAAATCGATCAAAGGGCGCAAAACCAGGCTTTATAAGCCTTGCAGGCAGTCATACCAGAGTTATCAACAGCTCTACCCACAGTAGTCGTGGACAACTTCAGCGCTACCCCATAACGCCCTGAATAACCAGACTAACCTGTTGTTTTAACGGTAAATAATTGACTGATCAAAAAGCGTACAAAGACCGCAAGCAGCCACACGACTAGGCCTGCAAGCGCCTACGCCCACCTTATCCACAGCTCGCTCCACAGTCTTTGTGCACAACTAACTGTGCACCGCCGCAATGGCTGTGCATAACGCCAAAGCGGCTTCCGGCTATGACCCCAATCGAGACAATCAACAGCCCAGCCGCCGGGCACAGGCGTAACGTCACTCCACCAATCAAGGAGATACGACCATGCCTCTCAATGACCTGTTACGCAGTCTGCTCGCTGCCTATGCCAGTGGCGCCAGTGGATCGTGCGGCAATAGCAGCGACTAACCCCTACCACCGTTTTTTCGTGCACTGCGGCAAAACTGGGTTTTCCGCCTATGGCTGATACGTGCTGACTCACGTATAAATCTGCGCACCGTCGCCTGCCCTTCTGCCAGGCGATTCGCCTCAGAAACCCAAGAAAGGAATCCCTCGCATGGCCGGCGCTAGCCTATTAACCCTGCTTGATGACATCGCCGCCGTTCTCGACGATGTGGCGGTAATGACCAAAGTGGCGGCCAAGAAAACTGCCGGGGTACTCGGCGACGACCTGGCGCTGAACGCCCAACAGGTCAGCGGCGTGCGGGCCGAACGGGAGCTGCCGGTGGTCTGGGCGGTGGCCAAGGGTTCGTTCAAGAACAAGCTGATTCTGGTGCCTGCTGCCCTGCTGATCAGTGCCTTTGCACCCTGGGCGGTAACGCCGCTGCTGATGTTTGGTGGCGCCTTCCTCTGCTACGAAGGCTTCGAGAAACTCGCGCACAAGTTCCTCCACAGCAAGGCCGATAATCAGGCGCAGCATCAAGAACTACTACAGGCCGTGGCCGACCCCGAAGTGGACATGCTGGCGTTCGAGAAGGACAAGATCAAAGGCGCTATCCGCACCGACTTTATCCTCTCGGCAGAAATCATCGCCATCACCCTTGGCACCGTGGCCCTGGCCAGTTTCGGCAAGCAGGTCGCGGTGCTTTCGGGTATCGCCCTGCTGATGACAGTCGGGGTTTATGGCCTGGTGGCGGGTATCGTCAAACTGGATGACGCCGGCCTCTATCTCAATCAGCGTGGTGGTGAAGGCCTGGGCGGCCGCCTGCAACGCAGCATCGGTCGCGGCATTCTGTTTACCGCGCCCTATATGATGAAAACCCTGTCGATTCTCGGCACCGCAGCGATGTTTATGGTCGGCGGCGGCATCCTCACCCACGGCGTACATGCTGCGCAGGCGTGGATCGACCAAATGGCGCAGAGCGTGGCGGCCAGCAGCGGCCTGCTCGCGGCCTTGCTGCCAACCCTGCTGAATGCCGTCGCCGGAATCATCGCCGGCGCCGTTGCCCTACTGCTGGTCAGCCTGGCGACTCGCCTCTTGAAAGCCGTGAAACCGAGCAAGGCGCACGCCTGATCCAGCGCCGGCCGCCTCCCCCAGCGGCCGGCATCCTCTGTTACCCCGCCTGCTGCATGATCACCGTCTGCGCCGGCATCGGCGCCGGGAAGCCGCCTTCACCGAGGGCATCCTTGATCATCTTGTTGCTATCGAAATACACCTGCCAGTAGTGGTCGGTGTGGCAATACGGACGCACCGCCAGCACCGGGCCGACCAGATTGAATTCGATAATTTCCACATCCACCGCTGGCTCTTTCAGCACGTTGGCAATGCCAGCGATACGCTCCTTGAGCAGCGCCGCAGCGGCTTTGTAATCCGCCGCGCCGGACAGCTGCGCCTGCAGATCAACCCGGCGAAATGCGTTATGGCTGAAGTTCTGGATGTTGTCGGAGAAGATTTTGTTGTTACCCACCAGGGTCATCACGTTATCCGGCGTATTGATCGCAGTGACGAACAGGCCGATCTCGGTGACGGTGCCGGTCACCCCACCCGCGCTAATAAAGTCGCCCACCTTGAACGGCCGCAGCACGATGATAAAACCGCCCGCCGCCAGGTTGGCCAACAGCCCTGACCAGGCCATGCCGATGGCCAGGCCGACCGCCGCAATCAGCGCCGCCAGGCTGGTGGTTTGCACGCCGAAGTAGCCGAGAATGCCGATGACCAGAATGATGTTGAGGGTCACCGAGATAAAGTTACCGACATAACGCAGCACCGTCGGATCGACCCGCTGCTGACCCAGGGCACGCTGCACCATGCCGACGGCAAAACCGATCAGCCAGCGGCCGATCACCCAGAAGGCAATTGCCGAGATGATCTTGATGGCAAACGCCGCGCCGTACTGCGCGACCAGGTTGTAGAGATCGGCAACTTTTTCGGTGCCGAGATTGATCAGGTTGGTTTCTTCCATGGCGCAGCTCCAGTGAGTATTCACTGGAAAAACGCTAGCACGCCGTTACATAAGCGCTAGATCGCGGGGATCGGCAGCACCGTCACCTGCACCTCGGGGTCATGGCTGCCGCCGCCGAGAATCACCCCACGCAGCGGTGAGACATCGGCAAAATCGCGGCCCCAGGCCAGGGTGATATGTTCCAGCGCCGGTCGGATATTGTTGGTTGGGTCGAAATCCACCCAGCCTTGCTCTGGGCAGAACACCGAGACCCAGGCGTGCGAGGCATCCGCGCCGATCAGTCGTGGCTGGCCGGGCGGAGGCTGGGTCAGCAGGTAGCCACTGACATAGCGCGCCGAAAGGCCCATAGAACGCAGGCAGGCGAGCATCAGGTGGGCAAAGTCCTGGCACACGCCGCGACGCTCCTCCAGCACCTGTAACAAAGGCGTCGCCACCTGGGTCGCCGCCGCATCAAAGCTGAATTCGGCAAAAATCTTCTGCATCAGCCCATCCACCGCTGCCAACAGTGGCCGGTCCGGGGTAAAGCAATCCGCCGCATAGTCGCTGAACACCTGCTTGAGATGCACATAGGGCGACTCGAAGCGAAAACGCGCCGCCTCCAGCACCTCGGGCAGTAGCGCCTGGCCGCTGTAACGCAGCGCCGTGCAGGCCTGTTCCCAGGCTGGCGACTGTGTCAAATCCAGCTCGTCGCGCGCCAGCACTTCGACCTTGAGCCGCGCGCTGACCATAAGCTCATCATGCGGACGCTCAAACACCAGGCGGGTCAGCGGGTTGCCGAATACGTCCAAAGCATCCTGGCGCTGGCAGGGTTGTGGGCTGACCAACAGCTGCTGTTCATGATTGCGCTGCCAGGGGCAGGCGCGCGGCCACAGGTGTGCCAGCTGCTGGGCCAGGGAAACCGGCGCGGCATAGCGGTAATGGGTGTCGTGCAGAATCTGGTAGAAGGCGCTGCTCATGAGGATTGCGTCCGCTGGCTGGCGTCGACATGCACAAAGAAGCGCAAGCCTAAACGGTCGGAGATGTCCGCACTGGCCTGGCTGATGCTTTCCAGCAGCCCAGACAAACCATCCAGCACCTCCTGCACGCTGGCCGCGCCAAACAGAGGATTCTCCAGGCTGGCCAAGCTAAAGCGCGCCAACTGCCCTTCCAGGTGTTTCAGCCGACGCTCGCTGGGCAGCTCGAAGCGCTCGCCCAGGCGCGCCAGCGAGCGCAGCAGGGTGCGCACCTGAAACAGCACGGCATGCGGGTTCTGCTCATCCAGCAGCAACAGGTCGAGCACCGGGATCAACTGCGCGGAAGCCAGGTAACGGGTGCGGTAAGTGATGCTGCTGTTGCCCAGCTCTAGCAGCCACTCCAGCGCCGACTGATCCTGCGCCGCGCTGCTGGTGAGGAAGTTGGCCAGGCTGTCGCAGAGAAACTGCAGACGCTCGATGCAGCGGCCGATCATCAGAAAACGCCAGCCGTCGTCACGGGTCATGTCATCCAGAGCAAAGCCTGAGAGCGCCGCCAGCGACAGCAGCAGACGGTCAAGAAAATCCAGTAACTCGCCGAAGTCGGCCTGCTCGCTGCTCAACCCTTGGGCCTCGCGCTGTAATTCGAGCAGGGCCTGCCAGTTGGCCTGGGACAGCTTGCCGCGCACGCTGCCGGCCACCCACTGCAAACGCTGCAGATTGCCGCGTAGGCTGCCTGGCCAGTCCTCACCCAGCAGCGATTCAAGCAGGCGCTGTTGCAGCTCGCCGCTTTCAGCATCCGGCAGCAGGCCCAGGCTCTCGGCCAGGCTCAGGGCGGTTTGCAGGGCTTGCGGGTCATCGTCGTCATCCACATAGCGCGCCAGCATGATGCGCAGCAGCCGCGCACCGTCCTCGCAGCGCTCGCTGTAGCGGCCAAACCAGTAGAGGTTTTCCACCACCCGCGAAGGCAGATAAGGGTCACTGCGCACCAGATCGGCCACGCCCAGCGGGCGCAGCCATTGCCAGGGTTCGCCGCCGGCATGCCGTTCGCCGAGCACCCAGGTGTCCTTGCTCGCGCCGCCGCGCTGCATCGACACCACTTCGGCGTCGGCTTCGGCGGCTACCCGAGTGAGGCCGCCGGGCATGACCCGGTAACCGTCGGCACTCGCCACGGCGAATACCCGCATGCCGATGGCGCGCGGCGCCAGTTGGCCTTCTTCAGGCTGCCAGACCGGTGCCTGTGACAGTTGCGCCAGCGCCTGGGCGACATAGGCATAAGGCCGCGCCTTGAGGCGTTCGGCCAACTCGGCGCGCTGCGCTTCATCCAGATCACGGCCAAACACCGGGGCAAAACTCTGCGAGGGAAAGCTGGCGCGCACCAGCAGCTCGTCGAGCTGTTCCAGGGCCTTGTCCAGCACCGGCGGCTCGCCGCACCACCAACTGGCGACACTCGGCAGCAGCAGTTCTTCGCCCAATAGCTTTTCCGCAATGGCCGGCAGAAATCCCGGCAAACCTGGGGATTCCAGCACACCGCTGCCGAGGGCATTGGCCACCAGCACATTGCCCTGGCGCACCGCTTCGAGCAGGCCGGGCACGCCGAGGGCCGAGTCGGTGCGCAGCTCAAGCGGGTCGCAGAAGTCATCATCCAGGCGGCGCAACACCGCATGCACGCGGCGCAGGCCAGCCAGGGTCTTCAGATAGACCTTGGCATCACGCACGGTCAGGTCGCTGCCTTCCACCAGCGGATAACCGAGCTGACGCGCCAGGTACAGGTGCTCAAAATAACTCTCGTTAAAGCGACCAGGGGTCAGCAGCACCACCAGCGGTGTTTCACTGCCGGCCGGGGCTTGGCGCGCCAGAGTGTCCTGCAGGGTGCGGAAGAAACCGGCCAGGTATTGCACGCGCAGATCGCGGTACAGCTCGGGAAAAGCACGGGAGACGATCTGCCGGTTTTCCAGGGCATAACCCGCGCCAGACGGCGCCTGGGTACGGTCGGCGGTGACCCACCAGCGGCCATCCGGGGCACGGGCCAGGTCCACCGCATAGAGGTGCAGATAAGTGCCGCCGGGCGGCTGCATGCCCTGGCAGGGCCACAGGTAGTTGTTGTGGCCAAACACCAGCTCGGCCGGCAACAGCCCGTCGGCCAGCAGTTGCTGTGGGCCATACAGGTCGGCCAACACGGCATTCAGCAAACCGGCACGCTGCGCCACGCCGGCGGCGATCTGCTGCCATTCTTCGGCCGGGATCAGGTTGGGCAGCAGATCCAGCTCCCACGGCCGGTCGGCGCCATCGGGGTCGGCGTAGACGTTGTAGGTCACGCCATTTTCCTGAATCTGTCGGGCCAGCAAGGCCTGACGCTGCGCCAGCTGCGCTGGGCTGCTGCGCTGCAAACGCTCCAGCAGCAGGCGCCAGTGCGGGCGCACCTGACCGTCTGCGTCGAACAGTTCATGGTAGGCCCCTGGCGTCAGGGGGTAGTCGGCAAGCAGGTCGGGCATGGCAGGCTCAATAAGACGATCACGGGCAGCGCGCCCCTCGCCCCGTTATGGGTGAGGGGGTTAAACGAGGCGCAGATCCAGGGTCATGGGCAGTTCATTATTGTTGATTGGCGCCAATGTTGGACGCTTGCCTGGGCTATGGCCTAGGCGGAAGAAGCGCGCCAGACGCCGACTTTCCGCCTCATAGGCGTTGACCGGCAGGCTGTCGTAGTTGCGCCCACCTGGATGGGCAACATGATACTGACAACCGCCGAGGGAGCGACTCATCCAGCTGTCCACCAGGTCGAATACCAGCGGCGCGTGCACTTCGATGGTCGGATGCAGGCAGTTGGCCGGCTGCCAGGCGCGGAAACGTACGCCGCCGACAAACTCGCCGACCTTGCCGGTAGGCCGCAGCGGCACCGGTACGCCGTTGCAGGTCAGTACATAGCGGTCACTCGGCAGGCCGCTGAGCTTGACCTGCATGCGCTCCAGCGAGGAGTCGACATAGCGCACCGTACCGCCACCACCGCCCTCTTCGCCCAGTACATGCCAGGGCTCCAGGGCCTGGCGCAGTTCCAGCTCGATGCCCTTGACGTTGAAATCGCCGGACTTGGGGAAGCGGAACTCGAAGTGCGGGGCAAACCACTCGCTGTGCAGGCGATAGCCACAGCCGTCGAGCTCCTGCAGCACGTCGGCAAAATCCTGGTCGATAAAGTGCGGCAGCAGATAGCGGTCATGCAGCTCGGTGCCCCAGCGCACCAGCCGCGCGGGCTTGTAGGGTTCACGCCAGAAACGCGCGATCAGCGCGCGAATCAACAGCTGCTGGGCCAGGCTCATCTGCGCATGGGGCGGCATCTCAAAGGCGCGCAGCTCCAGCAGACCAAGGCGCCCAGAGGCCGAGTCCGGCGAGTACAGCTTGTCGATACAGAACTCGGAGCGGTGGGTGTTACCGGTCACGTCCACCAGCAGGTTGCGCAGCAGGCGGTCGACCAGCCAAGGCTGGCAGTCGCGACCCACGTCGGGCATCTGCGCGAAGGCGATTTCCAGCTCGTACAGCGCATCGTTACGCGCCTCATCAATACGCGGCGCCTGGGACGTCGGGCCGATAAACAGGCCGCTGAACAGGTAGGACAGCGACGGGTGGTTGTGCCAGTAGCTGATCAGGCTGCGCAGCAGATCCGGCCGCCGCAGAAACGGCGAGTCCGCCGGCGTCGCGCCGCCGAGTACAAAGTGGTTACCGCCGCCCGTGCCGGTGTGGCGGCCATCGATCATAAATTTCTCGCTGGAAAGGCGGCACTCGCGCGCCTGCTCGTAGAGAAACTCGGTGCGTTCGACCAGCTCATCCCAACTGGCGGCCGGGTGGATATTCACCTCGATTACGCCGGGGTCCGGAGTTACACGGAAGAACTGCAGTCGCGGGTCCAGTGGCGGTTCATAACCTTCCAGCAGCACCGGGCACTTCATCTCGGCAGCAGTGGCTTCGATGGCGGCCACCAACTCCAGGTAATCTTCCAGGCGCACCAGCGGAGGCATAAACAGATAGAGCTTGCCGTCACGCGGCTCGGCGCACAGCGCGGTGCGCACCACACCGGCAGCCGACTGACCGAGCAGCGGACGTTTGTTCGTACTGGTCTGACTGCCCGACCAGATACCGCGCGACTGCGGCTTGATCTGCGCCGCTGCCGGCAACGGAGCGAAGCGCTGGCTCGGGTCTTCCGGGGTAATGTAGGGGTAGTCGGCCTCACTGACCCAGGGTTGCGAATCCAGCGGCAGGCGGTAGCCCATCGCCGAATCGCCGGGGATCAGCCGGCAGTGCTCATCACGCAAAAACCAGCTGCCACTCTGCCAGCCCAGCTGCTTGGCCTGCCGGGCCAACGGCAGGATATGCCCGATCACTTTGTCCAGCCCCTGCTCGAACACCTTGCGCAGGCGCTCGCGCTCCAGCGGGTCAGCCAGGCGTGGGTCTTCGGCGGTAACGTTGATCGGCAGCTTGCGCTCGCGCCACAGGTAGTAGAAGCGGTCTTCATAGGCCGGCACGCAGTATTTAGCGTCCACGCCCAGGCGTTCGGCGAGCAGGGTGAGAAAGTCGGCGGCCTTGGCCGCATCGACGCCGTAGTCTTTTTGTTCATCTGCATACAGCGCCGGGTTGTGCCAGATCGGCTCGCCGTCACGCCGCCAGTAGGCGTTCAACGACCAGCGCGGCAGCTGCTCGCCGGGGTACCACTTGCCCTGGCCGAAGTGCACCAGCGCTTGCGCTGCGTAGTGCTCGCGCAGGCGATGGAACAAGTCGGTGGCGAGGCGGCGTTTGTTCGGCCCCAGGGCGGCGGTGTTCCACTCCGCATCGTCCGGGTAATCGAGGGCAACAAAGGTCGGCTCGCCGCCCATGGTCAGGCGCACATCCTGCGCTTGCAGGTCCTCATCGATCTTCTGCCCAAGGCCAACAATCGCCTGCCACTGCGCCTCGCTGTAAGGCTTGCTGACCCGAGGCGCTTCCCAGATACGCTCGACCCACATCTCGTGGCTGAACTCGCACTCGCTCTCATCCACGCCGCCGCTGATCGGCGCCGCCGAGGACGGTTCGGGGCTGCAGGCCAGCGGAATATGGCCTTCACCGGCGAACAGGCCACTGGTGGGGTCCAGGCCAATCCAGCCGGCACCCGGCAGGTAAACCTCGCACCAGGCATGCAGATCGGTGAAGTCCACCTCGGTGCCGGACGGGCCGTCGAGGGATTTCACATCGGCTTTCAGCTGGATCAGGTAGCCGGAAACAAAGCGCGCCGCCAGGCCCAGGTGGCGGAACAGCTGCACCAGCAGCCAAGCCGAATCGCGGCAGGAGCCGGAGCCTTTCTCTAGGCTTTCTTCCGGGGTCTGCACGCCGGGCTCAAGTCGAATCAGGTAGCTGATATCGGTGGCCAGGCGCTGATTCAGCGCCACCAGAAAGTCCACGCTCGGCAGCGGCGTGCGCTCGATGCTGGCCAGGTACTTGGCAAACAGCTTGCCGGCCGGCAGCTTGACCAAATAAGGCGCCAGCTCCAGCTGCTCGCCCTCGGTATAGGCGAAAGGGATTTTCTCAGCGTAAGGCTCAAGGAAGAAATCGAAGGGGTTGAACACCGCCATTTCGGCGACCAGATCCACCTCGATCTTCAGCTCGCGGGTCTTTTCCGGAAACACCAGTCGCGCCAGGTAGTTGCCCTGAGGGTCCTGCTGCCAGTTGATAAAGTGCTCGCCCGGTTCGACCTTCAACGCGTAGGACAGAACCCGGGTACGGCTGTGCGGTGCAGGACGCAGGCGCACGACCTGCGGGCCAAGATTGACCGCGCGGTCGTAGCGATAGTGGCTGACATGGTGCAAGGCGATATGAATCGACACAGCGGGCCTCCTGCGAGCCTGGGCGATAACCAGGCAGCGCAAGACTTATGCCAGTGATCCAAGCCAGCACTGACGCGGCCTGGCGCATTCACCCACTCCTTGGGCGCACCACAACAGGGCCAGCCATGCCCCACACCTGCCGCAGCGCACGAAAACAGGTCGCGCCGTTTCTAGAGCCTGCTCAAGGGCTCGCGAGCTAGAGCCTTGCAAAGCGCTACGTTAGTAACAGCCTCCGGCTGGTCAAAACAGGCGAGGAAGCGGAGTTTACTTTTGTAAATGAGCATTCCGAGCCTGTTTTTAACGCAGCAGGGCCGACGCGCAGCAGCCTTTGAGCAAGCTCTCAGCAATCCCCTTGCAGGCTGGCAATCCAGCGTTGCAGTACGTCCACGCCTTCGGCATGCACAGTGGAACGTCCCAGCTCCGGCATCATGATGCTCGGGTCGACACTTTCCACGCGAAACAGCAGCACCGACTTATCCGGCTGGCCCGGGTGAATATCCACCAACCGGTCACCCGAACCTTTACCCGCCGCCACCGGTTGCTTGCACAGGCCATAGCTGATGCCGATGGCCGTGGCCGGATCGAGCAGCAGGCCCGAGGTACGCCCTGGGCCCTTGGGGTTGTGGCAGTGGCTGCAGTTGGCATCCAGATAACTGCGTGCCTGCTGCTCCAGGCTTTCGCCAGCGCGCGGCGTCGGCCATAACGCGTTCTGCGGCACGCCCTGCAACTCGGCCGGCACACCCTGCAAACGGCCCTGCTGCTGCCAGTGCTGCAACTGATTGTGCGTGCCATCGGCGTAGGCAAAATCCTTGTTCAGATGGCGCGCCTTCGGCCCCAGCGGATTGACGCCCTGCCCTGCGGTTTCTTCATGGCAACCAGCACACTGGTTGGCATCCGGCACCTGATAGGCAACTGCCTGAGTCTTACCCTCGGCATTCAGCAGGCTCAACTCGCGGCTGTCACCCGCCCATTCAAGATGCGCCTCTTGTTGCTGTTCATCCCACACATAGGGCAACGCTACCCAGCCCTCCTGCTGTTTCAGCAGGATGCGCGTCTCGATTAACTGCACCCGCGCCAGCTCCAGGCCACGCTGCGGGTCGCGGTCATCCCGCTCGTTAAGCAGCAAGCGGCCCTGGGCGTCCTTGGGGTAGTAGAAGGTCTTACTCAGTACTGTGCCAACTGGGTAGTCGAAGTGCGCCTCGCCATAACTCGCCGCCGTACCTGCTGGCATCCAGACGGTACGCAGTTTGTGTGCGTAGTCGGTAAACAGCGGGGTATTCAGGTCATAGGGCAAGGCCTCGGCAACCGGCGCGATAAAGCCGTCTGCGCGTTGCAGCATGCCCCACTCGCTGAGTGTTTCTGGGTAGTTGTCACCTTGCGGCAAGTACAGCGGCGCCGGCTGCTGCTCGCAGCCGGCGAGGAGCAACAGCGCTCCCAGTAACAGACGATGCATCAGGCCCCCTGGTCGGCATCAGCCGAGGCCAGTTTGACGGCAGGCAATGGCGGCAGGCTGCAACGGTAGTCGGTCATATCGGTGCTGATGTTTTTGTAGTTGTTCGGCCCGTCGACGTTGATCATCCCCGCCTCGCCGTTATTGATGCAGATCGCCCGGTCCGCCGGCAGCTTGCCGTCCACCAGAATGTCGAGGTTGACGTAACCGTCCCAGAGAATATCCGGCAGGCGGCCATTCAAACCGAACTGGCTGACCTTCAGCGCTTTCAACTCCAGGTGATCAGGGCTGTCGCCGGCTGGGCCGAATCGGTTGCCGTGGATATGGATGCCTTCTGGATAGGGGTCAAAACTCTCGGCTGTGGACAGGTCTGTATAGCCGGTACTGAAGTAGCTGCTGATGATCACGTTGGCGGTCTTGTGGTCGCCAATGTCGTTATCGAACACTTCAACATCATCATTGGAGTTGATCACCACCCCGGAACCTGCCGGCACGCTGGCCACCGGTGTGCCCTTGTGGCCGAAGTTCTTGTGGTTGTTGCCTTCGATCTTATTGCGGAACACCCGCGTCACCCGCCCAGCCTGCGGCAGGTTGGGCATGTTGAACACCAGAATGCCGCCGGTGTTACCGGTGGCGACGTTGTCATACACGTCGGCGTCGATGGTGTTTTCGATCTCGATCCCGGCGACGTTGCGCTCGGCACGGCTGTTGCGCACCACCACGTTGCGCGACTGGCCGACATAGATGCCGGCATCCGATGCGCCGATGGCCACCGCGCCATCAATCAGGGTGTTCTCGGTCTGCACCGGGTAAATACCGTAGGCGCCGTTCTCAGTGGCCGGACCGTTGGTCCACTCGGTGCGCACGCGGCGGATGATGATGTTCTTGCCGCCCACCACTTTCAGCGAATCGCCTTTGGTGTCCTCAAAAGCGATGTCTTCGATGGTGAAGTCCGAGGCATCCACCAACAGGCCTTCGGCGCCGGACTTCTGCCCCTTGAAGCTCAAGATGGTTTTGTCCATGCCTGCGCCCTTGATGGTCACGCCGCTGACTTTCAGGCTCAGGCTGCGGTCGAGCTGGTAGGTTCCGGCCGGGATTTCGATCACGCTGCCGGGCTTGGCCTTGATCAACTGAGTCTGCAGGTCTTTCTGGAAATCTAGATTGGCCACCGGGGCCGGTTCTTCGCCGCACGCGGCAAGCAGCACGGACAGGGCAAGCACGGAAAGCGGGGCAAGGCGCATGGCAATCTCCAGCGTTATTCTTATTAAGTGGAACGATAGTACCAATTAATAAGAAAAAGCCAAGCCCTGCACACGCCGGCCGACCAATAGCCCAGAGCATCATGCATCCGTTACCATCGCCGGCAATTAAGCGAAGAGATGCGGCATGTATATCTACCGATTGGTGCTGATCCTGGTGGTGGGAATCTACCTGTTCTCCCCGGCCATCATGGACTGGTGGATCGACCCCAATGGGGCTTGGTACCGCCCCTACCTGCTGTGGCTGATCCTCATCGTCGTGACCTTCATCCTGCAGAGTCAGCGTGATGCCGATGAACTCTGACCTGCTGCGGCGCAACCTGCGTGACCGCGTCTTAACCTTCTTCGCTTCAGAGCCAACGTGATGCTAACGAGCTTTAGCCTGAGCCAGCTGATTCTGATCAGCGCCGCCTACCTTCTTATCCTGTTCGGCGTGGCCTGGATCAGTGAGCACGGCCTGATTCCGCGCTGGATAATTCGCCATCCACTGACCTACACCCTGTCGCTCGGTGTCTATGCCAGCGCCTGGGCCTTCTACGGCACAGTGGGGCTGGCCTATCAGTACGGGTATGGCTTCCTCGCCAGTTATCTGGGGGTGTCCGGGGCATTTCTACTGGCGCCGGTACTGCTCTACCCGATTCTGCGCATAACCCGAACTTACCAGCTGTCATCGCTGGCCGACCTGTTTGCCTTCCGGTTTCGCAGCACCTGGGCCGGTGCCCTGACCACGGTGTTTATGCTGATCGGCGTACTGCCGCTGCTGGCCCTGCAGATTCAGGCAGTAGCGGACTCCATCGGCATCCTCACCCGCGAACCAGTGCAGGAGCGCGTGGCGTTGGCCTATTGCGGGCTGATCATTCTGTTCACCATTTTGTTCGGCGCTCGGCACATCGCCACGCGCGAAAAGCATGAAGGCCTGGTGTTCGCCATCGCCTTTGAGTCGGTGGTCAAACTGGTGGCGATCAGCGCCATCGGCCTGTATGCCCTGTACGGCGTGTTCGACGGTCCGCAGGACCTGCAATCGTGGCTGGTGCAGAACCAGTCCTCACTGACCAGCCTGCACACGCCGCTGCAAGAAGGCCCCTGGCGCACCCTGCTGCTGGTGTTCTTCGCCTCGGCGATCGTCATGCCGCACATGTACCACATGACCTTTACCGAGAACCTCAACCCGCGCGCCATGGTCAGCGCCAGTTGGGGCCTGCCGCTGTTTCTGCTGCTGATGAGCCTGGCGGTGCCGCTGATTCTCTGGGCCGGACTCAAGCTGGGTGCGACCACCAACCCGGAATACTTCACCCTCGGCGTCGGCATCGCGGTGAATAGCCAGACCCTGGCACTGATCGCCTATGTCGGCGGCCTGTCGGCTTCCAGCGGGTTGATCATCGTCACCACCCTGGCGCTGTCCGGCATGGTGCTCAACCATGTGGTGTTGCCGCTGTATCAACCGCCGTCGGAAGGCAATATCTACCGCTGGTTGAAGTGGACACGGCGCGCACTGATCCTGCTGGTGATCATGGCCGGCTACGGCTTCTATTTACTGCTCGGTGCCGAACAGGACCTGGCCAACCTCGGCATCGTCGCCTTCGTCGCCACCCTGCAATTCCTCCCCGGCGTTCTGTCGGTGCTGTACTGGCCCGCCGCCAACCGTAAAGGGTTTATCGCCGGGCTGCTGGCGGGGATTGCCGTTTGGGTGGTGAGCATGCTGTTGCCGATGCTCGGCAACCTGCAAGGCCTGTACCTGCCCTGGTTCAACGTCATTTATGTGCTGGATGACAGCAGTTGGCACCTGGCGGCCATCGGCTCGCTGGCGGCCAACGTGCTGGTGTTCACCCTGGTGTCGCTGTTTACCGAAGCCAGCCCCGAAGAAAAGAGCGCCGCCGAAGCCTGCGCAGTGGACAACGTACGCCGCCCGCAACGCCGCGAACTGCTGGCGGCCTCACCCCAGGAATTCGCGGCGCAACTGGCCAAACCCCTGGGTGCCAAAACCGCCCAGCACGAGGTAGAGCAAGCCCTGCGCGACCTGCATTTACCGTTCGATGAAGGCCGCCCTTATGCCCTGCGCCGCCTGCGCGACCGCATTGAGGCCAACCTGTCCGGGCTGATGGGCCCCAGCGTGGCCCAGGACATCGTCGAAACCTTCCTGCCTTATAAAGCTGGCAGCGAAACCTACGTCACCGAGGACATCCACTTTATCGAGAACCGCCTCGAGGACTACCACTCGCGCCTCACCGGTCTCGCCGCCGAACTCGACACCCTGCGCCGCTATCACCGACAGACCCTGCAGGAACTGCCCATGGGCGTCTGCTCGTTGGCCAAGGATCAGGAGATTCTGATGTGGAACAAGGCCATGGAAGAACTCACCGAAATCCCCGCCCAGCGTGTGGTCGGCTCGCGCCTGAACACCTTGGCCGAGCCCTGGCGTGGGCTGCTGGAGCGGTTTATCGAACTGCCCGACGAGCACCTGCACAAACAGCGCCTCGCCTTGGACGGCCAAACGCGCTGGCTCAACCTGCACAAAGCGGCCATCGACGAACCCCTGGCGCCCGGTAACAGCGGCCTGGTGCTGCTGGTTGAAGACCTCACGGAAACGCAGATGCTGGAAGACAAGCTGGTGCACTCCGAACGACTCGCCTCCATTGGTCGTCTGGCTGCCGGCGTGGCGCATGAGATTGGCAACCCGATCACCGGCATCGCCTGCCTGGCGCAGAACCTGCGCGAAGAACGCGAAGGTGACCCCGAGCTGACCGAGATCAGCGAGCAGATCATCGAGCAGACCAAGCGCGTGTCGCGCATCGTTCAATCGCTGATGAGCTTTGCCCATTCCGGCAGCCACCAGCACAGCGAGGAGCCGGTGTGTCTGGCCCAGGTGGCCCAGGATGCGATTGCCCTGCTGGCGCTCAACCGGCGCAGCGTCGAAGTGCAGTTTTTCAATCTTTGCGACTCCGATCATTGGGTGGTGGGTGACCCGCAACGCCTGGCTCAGGTGCTGATCAACCTGCTGTCCAACGCCCGCGATGCCTCACCGCCGGGCAGTGCGATCCGGGTCAAGAGCGAACGTTTCGAGCACACCGTCGACCTGATCGTCGAGGACGAAGGCAGCGGTATTCCCAAGGCAATCATCGACCGCTTGTTCGAACCTTTCTTCACCACCAAGGACCCGGGCAAAGGTACGGGACTGGGCCTTGCACTGGTCTATTCGATCGTGGAAGAGCATTATGGACAGATAACAATCGACAGCCCGGCCGACCCCGAGCTTCAACGCGGCACCCGCATTAGGGTCAGCCTGCCGAGGCATGTCGAGGCGACGTCCATAGCGACTTAAACCAGCTACCAGCGAGCATGCCTGCCAGGCCCTTTAGCCCAGCGGCATGCCCCGAGACCGTCGAGAGACCGAATTGATGCCTCATATTTTGATCGTCGAAGACGAAACCATTATCCGCTCTGCCTTGCGTCGCCTGCTGGAACGTAACCAATACGAAGTCAGCGAGGCCGGCTCAGTGCAAGAAGCGCAAGAACGCTTCAGCATCCCCAGCTTCGACCTGATCGTCAGCGACCTGCGCCTACCGGGCGCACCCGGCACCGAGCTGATCAAGCTCGGCCAGGGCACCCCGGTGCTGATCATGACCAGTTACGCCAGCCTGCGTTCGGCGGTCGACTCGATGAAAATGGGCGCGGTGGATTACATCGCCAAGCCCTTCGACCACGACGAAATGCTCCAGGCCGTCGCGCGCATCCTGCGCGATCACCAGCAGGCCAAGAGCGCTTCAGCCCCCGCCACCGGCACAACAAAAGCCAGCGCCGATAAGGTGGTGGATAACAGCAACGGCGAAATCGGCATCATCGGCTCCTGTGCGGCTATGCAGGAGATGTACAGCAAGATCCGCAAGGTCGCGCCCACTGATTCCAACGTACTGATTCAAGGCGAGTCAGGCACCGGTAAAGAACTGGTCGCCCGCGCTCTGCACAACCTTTCGCGCCGTGCCAAAGCGCCGCTGATTTCAGTGAACTGCGCCGCCATCCCCGAATCGCTGATCGAGTCCGAGCTATTCGGCCATGAGAAAGGCGCCTTTACCGGTGCCAGCGCCGGCCGAGCGGGTTTGGTCGAAGCCGCTGACGGCGGTACCTTGTTCCTTGATGAAATCGGTGAACTGCCTCTGGAGGCCCAGGCACGCCTGCTGCGCGTTCTGCAGGAAGGCGAAATCCGCCGGGTCGGCTCGGTGCAATCACAGAAGGTCGATGTGCGCTTGATCGCCGCGACTCACCGTGACTTGAAAAGCCTGTCGAAGATTGGCCAATTTCGCGAAGACCTGTATTACCGCCTGCATGTGATTGCCCTCAAACTGCCCGCACTGCGTGAGCGCGGCGCTGACGTAAGTGAAATCGCCCGCGCCTTCCTGGTGCGCCAAAGCACCCGCCAGGGCCGCCCGGAATTGAGCTTTGCTGCCGATGCTGAACAGGCGATTCGCCATTACCCCTGGCCGGGTAACGTGCGTGAACTGGAAAACGCCATCGAACGCGCAGTGATTCTCTGTGAAGGCAACAGCATCTCAGCCGAACTACTGGGCATCGATATTGAACTGGATGACCTGGAAGACGACTTCACCGGCCTGCCCGCACAAAGTGGCGGCCTGGGGCATGAGCCGAGCGAACCCACTGAAGACCTGTCGTTGGAGGATTACTTCCAGCACTTCGTTCTCGAGCACCAGGACCATATGACCGAGACCGAACTGGCACGCAAACTCGGCATCAGCCGCAAATGTTTGTGGGAGCGCCGCCAGCGCCTCGGTATCCCACGGCGCAAATCTTCAGGGGCAACCGCGGGCTAGAGCGGCGCGCCAAGGTGACAGATGCGCCCGCAAGAGGTTCCCTCACCTGTTACCCCTTCAACACTTAGTAACAAAAGCCGGGTCTTACGGTAACGAGAACCCGGCTTTTTTGTGCCACACCGCGCCTCACACAAACAATCAAGCCGTTGATTTTAAAGGGATTTAAAAAACTGGCACGGGTTCTGCTTTACAGCTAGTACAACAACAATAACAAAACGCTCCAACCCTAATAAAAATAAGACGTACCGACTCCAGCACAATAAAAACAACAACGCGGAGGCGCAGCTAACTGATTCTTTTGGAAAGGAATTGCCGTTGGGGTACGCCCCATAACCAGGCTGAGAATAATAAAACTGCCCCAAGGCAGCGCCAATACTGGTTAGGTCACACCGTGATCATTGCAGCGTCAGCATCCAAAGCAATCCGTTTGCTCTTGATTCCCAGCTTGGGAAGTTTTCCAAAAGTCCTTGACTGGATGGAACGGGTAAATCAACAAAAACAACAAGCCCGCCATAATAATAAAAACAGAGCACGCACCAATTTGGGGGGGAGCTTCGGCTCCCCCAGTAGCTTCAAATCCCCCGCCTGCCGCCCTTTCCTGTCGTTTCCTCCATCAATCGTCGACTCAATGCTAGAATCCGCGCCATTCCTGCGGCCGGCATATACTCTGGCCAGTCATTTAGTCAAACAGTGCCTCCCATGCTGAAAAAGCTGTTCAAGTCCTTTCGTACCCCTGCCCGCCGTGGCAACCATTCACACAGCACGCCTGAAGTGCTGAGCAGCAGCCAGCACCCGATCGAACGCGGTGAAATCAGCCGCTACGCCATCAGTGTGGTCGAACGCCTGCAGCAGGCTGGCTACCAAGCGTATTTGGTCGGCGGTTGCGTACGCGATCTGCTGCTAGACATTGACCCCAAGGATTTCGACGTGGCCACCAGCGCCACGCCCGAGCAAGTGCGCGCCGAATTTCGCAATGCCCGGGTCATTGGCCGCCGCTTTAAGCTGGTTCACGTGCATTTCGGCCGCGAGATCATTGAGGTCGCCACCTTCCGCGCTAATCACCCGGAAGGCGAGGAAGAAGAAAACAGCAACCTGTCCTCGCGTAACGAGAGCGGACGCATTCTGCGTGACAACGTGTATGGCAGCCTTGAAGACGACGCCCAGCGTCGCGACTTCACCATCAATGCGCTGTATTACGACCCGAGCACCGAGCGCATCCTCGATTACGCCAATGGCGTGCACGACATTCGCAACCACCTGATCCGCCTGATCGGTGATCCGACTCAGCGCTACCAGGAAGACCCGGTGCGCATGCTGCGTGCAGTACGTTTTGCCGCCAAGCTGGATTTCGACATCGAGAAACACAGCGCCGCGCCGATCTACAAACTGGCCCCGCTGCTCGGCGGGATACCCGCTGCGCGCCTATTCGATGAAGTGCTCAAGCTGTTTCTCGCCGGCTACGCGGTATACACCTACGAGCTGCTGGTGGATTACGGCCTGTTCGGCCAGCTGTTCCCGGCCAGCGCCGAGGCGCTGAAACTCAACCCGGATTACACCGACCAGTTGATCCGTAATGCGTTGGACAACACTGACCTACGCATTCATCAGGGCAAGACAGTCACCCCTGCGTTCCTCCTAGCAGCATTGCTGTGGCCAGCCCTGCCAGCCCGCGTGATCAAGCTGCAGGATCGCGGTATGCCGCCGATCCCGGCCATGCAGGAAGCCGCTCACGAGCTGATCAGCGAACAGTGCCAGCGCATCGCAGTGCCCAAACGCTTCACCATGCCGATCCGTGAAATCTGGGATATGCAGGAACGCCTGCCACGCCGCAGTGGCAAACGTGCCGACATGCTGCTGGAAAACCCACGCTTCCGCGCTGGCTACGACTTCCTGCTGCTGCGCGAAAGCGCAGGCGAGGAAACCGGTGGCCTGGGCGACTGGTGGACCCGCTATCAGGATGTCAGCGACAGCGAGCGGCGCAATATGATCCGCGACCTCAGCAACAAGGACGATGGCCCAGGCGCTCCCCGTAAGCGCAAACGCAATAACAGTAAGCGTAAACGCGGCCCGGCTGCTGAGAACTCGAGCAGTACAGCCGGCGAATAATGGAACGCGTCTATATCGGCCTGGGCAGTAACCTGGCCACACCGATCGAGCAACTGCGCAGCGCGCTGGCCGCCCTGGCTGCGCTGCCGCAAACAGATCTGATTGCCCAGTCATCTTTCTATAGCAGCGACCCATTGGGTCCTGCGGATCAACCGCGCTATGTAAATGCCGTGGCGGCACTGGATACCGAACTCAGTCCATTGGCCCTGCTGGATGCCTTGCAGACGATCGAACTTGAGCAAGGCCGTACGCGCAAGGCCGAGCGTTGGGGGCCACGCACCCTCGACCTGGATATTTTGCTGTTCGGCGAACGCTTACTGGATGAGCCGCGCCTGAGCGTGCCGCACTACCACATGCATGCCCGCGCCTTTGTCCTCTACCCGCTGGCTGAGATCGCCCCCGACCTACAACTGCCGGATGGCCGCGCCCTGACAGAACTGCTTGGGGCTTGTCCTTATGCAGGGCTGGAACGCCTCAGCGAAACAGAGTTGACCTGAATTCCGGACAACTTCGACTGCTGGGTCATGCAGCCGCAGCAGTAATAACCCTACTTGCGAGCTGGCACATTGGCGGTAACGGCAGTAACAAGCCGGTAACACCTGCAATTGACTTCGAGCCCCCCCATCAGGACTATAGGCGTCCCGTTGCCCCGCACCGGTGCAATTCGAGGCCAATGCAGGCCAACTTGAAGCAGCACAACTGCTGACTGAACGCCTGAGTGAGGACAGTTTTCATGCCTGATGTAACCCTGACCACCCTGCAAAGCCTCAAGCAGAGCGGCGAGAAAATCGCCATGCTGACCTGCTATGACGCCACGTTCGCCCAAACAGCCTGCCAGGCCGGTGTCGATGTGCTGCTGGTGGGCGATTCCCTCGGCATGGTCTTGCAAGGCCATGACAGCACGCTGCCCGTCACTGTCGCCGAAATGGCGTACCACACCGCCAGCGTCAAACGTGGCAACCAGGGCGCGCTGATTCTCGCCGATCTGCCCTTTATGGCCTACGCCACCCTTGAGCAAGCCCTGAACAACAGCGCGGCACTGATGCAAGCCGGCGCCCACATGGTCAAGCTGGAAGGTGCAGCCTGGCTCGCCGAGCCAATTCGTCAACTGGCTGAGCGCGGCGTACCCGTGTGCGCCCACCTCGGCCTCACCCCGCAGGCGGTGAATATCCTCGGTGGTTATAAGGTGCAAGGCCGCCAGGAAGCCCAAGCACGGCAGATGCGCGCTGACGCAATGGCACTGGAACAAGCAGGCGCGGCGATGCTGCTGCTGGAATGCGTACCCAGCGAACTGGCCGCTGAAATCAGCCAAGCCGTGAAGATCCCAGTTATCGGCATTGGCGCCGGCGTTGCCACCGACGGTCAGGTGTTGGTCCTGCATGACATGCTTGGGCTGTCACTGACCGGCCGCACGCCAAAGTTCGTGAAGAACTTTATGGCTGGCCAGAGCAGCATCCAGAACGCCATCAGTGCGTACGTCAAAGCGGTCAAAGACCAGAGTTTCCCAGCAGCCGAACACGGATTTTCTGCATGAACACAGTTAAAAGCGTGCGCGAGTTGCGCGCCGCTGTCGCCCAGGCCCGTGCCGAAGGCAAACAGATCGCCTTCGTCCCGACCATGGGCAACCTGCATGCCGGTCACGCCGCACTGGTGGAGAAAGCCGCCCAGCGTGCCGATTTCGTGGTCGCCAGCATCTTCGTCAATCCCTTGCAGTTCGGCCCCAGCGAAGACCTCGACAAATACCCGCGCACCCTGCTCGCCGATCAGGAAAAGCTGGTCGAAGCCGGCTGCCATCTGCTGTTCACCCCGGATGTCGAGGAAATGTATCCGCACGGCATGGACGGCCAGACCCGCGTCAGCGTACCGGGCGTGTCTGAAGGCCTCTGCGGTGCCAGCCGCCCAGGCCACTTCGAAGGCGTTGCGACCGTCGTCAGCAAGTTGTTCAACATGGTGCAGCCGGATCTGGCGATTTTTGGCCAGAAGGATTTCCAGCAGCTGGCGGTGATCCGCACCTTGGTGCGTGACCTCAATATGCCGATCCAGATTATCGGCGAGCCGACGGTGCGGGCCGACGATGGCCTGGCGTTGTCCTCGCGCAACGGTTACCTGAATACGGCACAGCGTGAAGTTGCGCCGGTGCTGTACCGTACCCTGCAAGAGATGGCCACAGCGATTCGCGCCGGTGAGCGTGATTACGCCAAACTGGTCGCCGTTGCACAGCAGCAACACAGCGCCGCAGGCTTTAGCCCGGATTATCTGGAAGTACGCGAAGCCAACAGCCTACGTCCAGCCACCGCTGATGATCGCCGCCTGGTCATACTGCTGGCCGCGTTTATTGGCAGCACCCGGTTGATCGACAACTTGGCGTTCGACCTCGATACTCCAGGCTGATCCACTGCGTAGATGCTGGCCTAACGCCCGCCAGTTACACTCAAGGCCCGGATAACTCCGGGCTTTTTTGCATGATTCGCCGCACTCAAAACAAGGAACACGCACCAATGGCCTACTTCCAGCAAACGCATGACGTCACCAGCCTGCCCGCCTGGCAGGCGCTGCGCGAGCAGCGCGAGCAGATGAACGACTTCAGCATGCGCGAGGCCTTTGCCCGTGACCCGCAACGTTTTACCCGTTTTTCCCTGAGCAGCAGCGGTCTGCTGCTGGACTACTCAAAGAACCTGATCGACGAAAAAACCCTGGGACTGTTGGTGCAGCTAGCTGAACAAGCCCAGCTGCCGGAGTCCATTCACGCCCTGTTCAGCGGCGATAAGGTCAATGCCTCTGAAGGGCGTGCAGCCCTGCATACAGCCCTGCGCAGCCCGATTGGCCGCACCCTGAAACTCGACGGCGTCGACCTGATTCCGCAAGTGCACCGCGTACTCCATCAGATGACCGAATTGGTCAGCCGCGTGCACAGCGGGCTGTGGCGCGGCTACAGCGACAAGCCGATCACCGAGGTGGTGAATATCGGTATCGGCGGTTCGTTCCTCGGCCCGCAACTGGTTTCCGAAGCGCTACGGCCCTTCACCCAACGCGGCGTGCGCTGTCACTACCTGGCCAATATCGACGGCAGCGAGTTCCGTGAGCTGACTGCGCGCCTAAACCCGCAGACCACCCTATTTATCGTCTCGTCAAAATCCTTTGGCACCCTGGAAACCCTGAAGAACGCCCTGGCCGCACGCGACTGGTACCTGGCCCTGGGCGGCCCGGAAGCCGAGCTGCACAAGCACTTTATTGCGGTGACCAGCAACCAGAAGGCTGCGATCGAATTTGGTATCAAGGCAGAAAACATCTTCCCGATGTGGGACTGGGTCGGCGGGCGTTACTCACTTTGGTCGGCTATCGGCCTGCCGATTGCCCTGGCCATCGGCATCTCCAACTTCAAAGAACTGCTGGCCGGCGCCTACGCCATGGACCAGCATTTCACCCAAGCGCCGCTGGCGGAAAACATGCCCGTCCTGATGGCCCTGCTGGGGATCTGGTACGGCAACTTCTGGGGCGCGAAAAGCCAGGCGATCCTGCCCTACGACCACTACCTGCGTAACTTCACCAAACACCTGCAGCAGTTGGACATGGAATCCAACGGCAAAAGCGTGCGCCAGGACGGCAGCCCTGTGGACTTCAGCACCGGCCCCGTGATCTGGGGCGGCGTGGGCTGTAACGGCCAACACGCATATCACCAGTTGCTGCACCAAGGTACTGAGCTGATCCCAGCGGACTTTATCGTCCCGGTTAATAGCTTCAGCCCGCTGGCCGACCATCACCAGTGGCTGTTTGCCAACTGCCTGTCACAGAGCCAAGCCTTGATGCACGGCAAGACCCGCGAGGAAGCCGAAGCCGAGCTGCGCGCCAAGGGTCTGGACGAGACCGAAGTGCAACGTCTGGCACCGCACAAGGTGATCCCCGGTAACCGCCCGAGCAATATCCTCGCGCTCAACCGCGTCGACCCGTTCAACCTCGGCGCACTGGTAGCGCTGTACGAGCACAAGGTCTTCGTACAGAGCGCCATCTGGGGCATTAACGCCTTTGATCAGTGGGGCGTCGAACTGGGCAAGGACCTTGGCCAGGGCGTTTATCAGCGTCTTACCGGCCAACTCGACGAGCCCGCCAGTGACGCCTCTACACAAGGCTTGATCCAGCACTTCCGCGAACGGCATCGCGGCTGATCCACAGCGACCGAGCACAAGGCCAGCACTTGAACCAAGCACCCGCTTGGTTCACCCTACGAACATCGCGGAACACAACAACAAGGACCCGCCATGTTCGAAATCACCCGCCACCCCGTGCCCGATGCCGTGCGCCAACGCGCCCACCTGGATAACGACGACTACCTGCGTCTTTACCAGCAGTCGATAGAGCAACCGGAAATTTTCTGGGCCGAGCAGGCCAAGGCCTTTCTTGACTGGAGCAAGCCCTGGACCAGCGTGCAACAAGGCGACCTGCTAAGCGGTTCGGGCTCGTGGTTCAAGGGCGGGCAACTGAACGTCAGCTACAACTGCATCGACCGTCACCTGGAAAAACGCAGCGAGCAAATTGCACTGATCTGGGAAGGCGACAACCCCAGCGAATCGGCTCACATCACCTACAAGAAGCTGCACCACAACGTCAGCCGCCTGGCCAACGTACTGAAAAGCCGTGGGGTGAAAAAGGGCGACCGAGTGTGCATCTACATGCCGATGATCCCTGAGGCCACCTACGCCATGCTCGCCTGCACACGCATCGGCGCAGTGCATTCGGTGGTGTTCGGCGGCTTCTCCCCGGACGCATTGCGCGACCGCATCCTCGACTCCGACTGCCACACGGTGATTACCGCCGATGAAGGCGTGCGCGGCGGCAAGTACGTGGCGCTCAAGGCCAATGTCGACAAGGCGCTGCAAAGCTGCCCGGCAGTGTCCACAGTGGTGGTGGTCGAGCGCACCCAGGGCGAGATCGATTGGGTTGAAGGCCGCGATATCTGGTACCACGAAGCCCTGCGGGAAGTTTCGGGCGATTGCCCACCCGAGCCAATGGACGCCGAAGACCCGCTATTTATCCTCTACACCTCCGGCTCCACCGGAAAACCCAAGGGTGTATTGCACAGCACTGGCGGCTATCTGCTGATGGCGGCGATGACCCACAAGTACGTATTCGACTACCACGAAGGCGATATTTACTGGTGCACCGCCGACGTCGGCTGGGTCACCGGGCACAGCTATATCGTCTACGGCCCGTTGGCCAACGGCGCGACCAGTCTGATCTTCGAAGGCGTGCCCAACTATCCGACCGCCTCGCGCTTCTGGCAGGTGATCGACAAGCACCAGGTGAACATTTTCTACACCGCGCCCACCGCCCTGCGCGCGCTGATGCGTGAGGGCACTGGCCCGGTCGAATGCACCGAGCGCACCAGCCTGCGCCTGCTTGGCAGCGTCGGCGAGCCGATCAACCCGGAAGCCTGGGAGTGGTATTACAACGTGGTCGGCGAACGCCGCTGCCCGATCGTCGACACCTGGTGGCAGACTGAAACCGGCGCCATCCTGATCACTCCACTGCCCGGCGCCACCGACCTCAAACCCGGTTCGGCAACCCGGCCGTTCTTCGGCGTACAGCCAGTTCTGCTGGATGAACAGGGCAAGGAGATTGATGGCGCTGGTAGCGGCGTACTGGCGATCAAGGACAGCTGGCCAAGCCAGATTCGCAGCGTTTACGGCGACCATCAGCGGATGATCGACACCTACCTCAAGCCCTACCCCGGTTACTACTTCAGCGGCGACGGCGCGCGCCGCGACGAGGACGGTTACTACTGGATCACCGGCCGGGTGGATGACGTGATCAACGTCTCCGGCCACCGCATCGGCACCGCCGAAGTGGAAAGCGCCCTGGTGCTGCATGACGCCGTCGCCGAAGCCGCCGTGGTCGGTTACCCGCATGACCTCAAAGGCCAGGGTATCTATGCCTTCGTCACACCGATGAACGGCGTGGAAATCAACGATGCGCTGAAGCAGCAACTGCTGGCCTTGGTCGGCAAGGAAATCGGCAGCTTCGCTAAACCCGAGCTGATCCAGTGGGCACCGGGCCTGCCGAAAACCCGCTCGGGCAAGATCATGCGGCGTATCCTGCGCAAGATCGCCTGCAACGAGCTTGAAAATATGGGTGACACCTCGACTCTGGCCGACCCGACGGTGGTCGACGGTTTGATCGAGCAGCGCCTGAACCGATAACCGCACGCTAGGATGTAGGGTGTATCGAGGCACGTAGCTGATGCTCTGTTCATCCGCCAAGGCCCCCGCGCGGCGGAGCCCCATCGGGTGGATCGCCAACCGATGGATCGATGAAGCGCGATCCACCCTACACCAGCAAACGAACCCACCATTCCATGGAATTTCTTCGCCGCCGTATCGAAAGCCAAGTCCTTAGTCTTAGCGGAATCGCCTTGGGGCAAATCGACTTCGAAAAGCCTCAGGACGACCCTGGACTGTTCGGCCCCGACTCGGTGAGCTGGCAGGTGCATGGCGACTTCACCAGCATGCTGATCGGCGGTATCAGCGCCCTGCTCTTGCAAGCTCTGCATCCGCTGGCATTAGCCGGGGTGTGGGATCACTCGAATTTTCGTGAAGACCTGCTTGGCCGCTTGCGTCGCACCGGCCAGTTTATATCTGGCACCACCTACGGCTCGCGCGCCGATGCCGACTGGCTGATCGACAAGGTCAAGACTATTCACCTCAAAGTCACAGGCACCGCCCCGGATGGCCGCACCTATGCCGCCAGTGATCCAGCTCTACTGACCTGGGTGCATGTGGCCGAGGTGTACAGTTTTCTCCAGGCCCACCTGCGTTACCGCAACCCACAACTGAGCGATACCGATCAGGACCGCTACTACGCGGAAATCGCCCTGATCGCAGAGCGTTTGGGCGCCACTCAGGTGCCGCGCTCGCGCGCCGAGGTCGCCGCCTACCTGGCAGCTGTGCGCCCTGAGCTGCTCTGTGATGAACGCTCGCTGGAAATCCTGCGCATCCTGCTCAACGCCCCGGCACCCAGCGCCCTCGCCGCCCCGGCGGCCAAGCTGCTGATGCAGGCTGGCATCGACCTGCTGCCGGATTGGGCGCAGCAGATGCTCGGCCAGCAGATAAGCCCGGCGCGTAGCCGGATGATCCACACTGGCGTACACAGCCTGGCCCCCGTGCTGCGCTGGGCGGTCCGCGGCGGCGCCATCCACCGTGCGCGCAAACGCCTGAACCTGCCGCCACGCTGACCGGCCGGTTCGCGCGCTGGCCGTAAACAAAGCCGCTGTGCCACCATAGCGACCTTTCGCGGCCTGCCGCGCCAGTTACTTGTGAGGATCGCGCTATGCAAGACGTCGTCATCGTTGCCGCCACCCGCACTGCCATCGGCAGCTTCCAGGGTTCACTGGCGAATATCCCAGCCCCTGAACTGGGCGCCGCGGTAATCCGCCGCCTGCTGGAACAAACCGGCCTGGACGGCGCGCAGGTCGACGAAGTGATCCTCGGTCAGGTGCTCACCGCAGGCAGCGGGCAGAACCCGGCGCGTCAGGCAGTAATCCTCGCCGGCCTGCCGCACGCCGTACCAGCGTTGACCCTGAACAAAGTCTGCGGCTCGGGCCTTAAAGCTCTGCACCTGGGTGCCCAGGCGATCCGCTGCGGCGACGCCGAAGTGATCATCGCCGGCGGCATGGAAAACATGAGCCTGGCCCCCTACGTCATGCCTGGTGCGCGCACCGGCCTGCGCATGGGCCACGCCAAAATGGTCGATACGATGATCACCGACGGCCTGTGGGACGCCTTCAACGACTACCACATGGGCATCACCGCCGAGAATCTGGTCGACAAGTACGACATCAGCCGCGAAGCCCAGGACGCCTTCGCCGCCGCCTCGCAGCAAAAAGCCGTGGCTGCTATCGAGGCCGGGCGTTTTGTCGATGAAATCACCCCAATCATGATTCCCCAGCGCAAAGGCGAGCCAGTAGCCTTCGCCACTGACGAGCAGCCGCGCGCCGGCACCACTGCTGAATCCCTGGGCAAACTTAAGCCCGCATTCAAGAAGGACGGCAGTGTCACCGCCGGCAACGCCTCCAGCCTCAACGACGGCGCCTCCGCCGTGCTGCTGATGAGCGCCGCCAAAGCCCAGGCCCTCGGCCTGCCGGTGCTGGCGAAGATCGCCAGCTACGCCAACGCCGGCGTCGACCCGGCGATCATGGGCATCGGCCCAGTCTCGGCGACCAAGCGCTGTCTGGAGAAAGCTGGCTGGCAACTGGCTGACCTCGACCTGATCGAAGCCAACGAAGCCTTCGCCGCACAAGCCTTGGCAGTGGGCAAAGAGCTGAATTGGGACGCCAGCAAGGTCAACGTCAACGGCGGCGCCATCGCCCTCGGCCACCCGATCGGCGGTTCCGGCTGCCGCGTGCTGGTGACACTGCTGCACGAGATGATTAAGCGCGACGCCAAGAAAGGCCTCGCTACCCTGTGTATCGGCGGCGGCCAGGGCGTGGCACTGGCGATCGAACGGGCCTGATTACACCGTTCAGCTATGGCGACAAAAAGCCGGCCGCATCAATCTGGGAGCCGGCTTTTTTATTTTCCATCGACAGCAATGATGATTGCTATTGACCACCTGCGTTTCTCAAGAGTCGGGCTGCGGCGCAACATTAGCCCCGTAGCCACTTACCCCACTCTTCCGAGGACACCCAGATGAACAAGTACCTGATCGCTTCCCTGCTTGCCGCCAGCCTGACCAGCAATGTTTTTGCCGCAGACGGCGCAGAACGCACCCTGAGTAACCGCATCGCTGCTGATGGTTTTGACCGTACCAGCATCAACCACATCGCCGAAGACGGTGCAGATCGCACTGGCGCTAACCGTATCGCAGCCGACGGCTTTGACCGTACCAGCATCAACCGTATCGCCGAAGATGGTGCTGATCGTACTGGTGGTAACCGCATCGCTGCTGATGGGGCAGACCGCACTGGCGGCAACCGTATTGCTGCTGACGGCGCTGACCGCACAGGCGGTAACCGAATCGCTGCTGACGGCGCTGATCGCACAGGCGGCAACCGTATCGCTGCTGACGGCGCTGATCGCACAGGCATCAACCGCATCGTCTGATCAAATAACACTCGCAAATTAAAGGGCACCTCGGGGTGCCCTTGCTGTTTTTGCCGCGCCTGCGTCCCGGCAGATGAATCTTGATAAACTGCGCGCCCTTCTTTCTCGAGTCACCGCGCATGCCCTCTCTCGATCAGGCGCTGCGCGCCGCACTGCATAACCGTCACGACCTGCTGGCTGAACTGCATCAGCAAGGCACTGACTGCTATCGCCTGTTTCATGGCAGCCAGGAAGGTGCCGGCGGCCTGACCATCGACCGTTACGGCCCGCAATTACTGGTACAGAGCTTCCACCAGAGTCTGAGTCGCGACGAACTGCTACAACTGGCCGAGCAGTGCCAGGCCAGCCTCGGCACACAACTGCTACTGGTTTACAACGACCGATCTCAGGGCAACTCGCGGGTCGACCGCACTGATGCGGTCTACCAGGCCGAGCCGGCCGCCCTGGAAGATCTGATCGGCCATGAATGGGGCCTCAATTACCGCGTGCGCGGCCGCCATGCAGGGCAAGACCCGCTGCTGTTTCTCGACCTGCGTAACGCCCGTGGCTGGGTCAAAGCCCACAGTGCCAGCAAGTCGGTACTTAACCTGTTCGCCTACACCTGTGGCGTCGGTTTGAGTGCAGCAGCAGGCGGAGCCAGCGAGGTGGTCAACCTAGATTTTGCCGAGGGCAACCTGGCAGTCGGGCGCGAAAATGGCCAGCTCAATCCGCAGCTATTACCCATGCAGTTTGTGCAATCGGACTACTTCCCGGCGATTCGCCAACTGGCGGGGCTGCCGATCAATGCGCGGCGCGGGCAGAAACTGCCGGACTATCCGCGCCTTGAGCAACGTCAGTTCGACCTGGTTCTGCTCGACCCGCCCGCCTGGGCCAAAAGTGCGTTCGGCACTGTCGACCTGCTGCGCGATTACCAGAGCCTGCTCAAGCCGGCGATTCTCGCCACTGCCGATGAGGGTGTGCTGATCTGCTGCAACAACCTGGCAAAAGTCGCCCTGGCCGATTGGCGCGAACAGGTGCTGCGCTGCGCGGAAAAGCTCGGCCGCCCGGTGCGCGATTGGCAGGTGCTGGCGCCGGCTGCGGACTTCCCCTCCCAGGATGGCCAGCCACCGCTGAAAACCCTCATCCTGCAGTTCTGATGTACCTGTCTGCGTGAAGAAAATCCCCGCGCAGAGCCTCTGCGGAACTGCACACGCGTGCCATACTCCAAGGCACTTCTCGTCGGGATAGATGACGTTTTTATGCTTAAAGGAATAAAGCGCGCTGCCAGCGCCATTGCCATCGCCGTTGCCCTCTACAGCCTGCTGGGGTTTCTGATTTTGCCCGGTATCGGTTTGCGCATCGCCAACCAGCAACTGGCGCACTACGCCGAAGTACCCGCCACCCTGCAACGCCTGCAACTTAACCCATTCAGCCTGGAGCTCAGCCTCTGGGGCCTGCAGATTGGCGAAGCCGACCAGCAGCAAATCGCCTTTGAACGCCTGTATGCCAATCTGCAACTCGATAGCCTGTGGAACGGCGTGCTGCACCTGGCCGATATCGAACTGGACAAGCCGCACAGTGAAGTGCTGTTCGGCAAGGATGGCAGACTCAATCTAACGCAACTGTTTAACGTCCCGCCTAGCACCGAGCCGGCGGCTGAAGAGCCGGCCGGCGAGCCGTTCCCGCTGCGTATTTCGCGGATCAAGCTGAGTGGCGGCAACGTGCATTTTCAGGATCTGCGTCCCAGCGAGCCGATCGAGTTTATCTACGACGACCTCAATTTCGAGTTGTTCAACCTAAGTACCCTGCCCGACGACAATGCCGACATGAGCCTGGTCGCCACGGGCCCCACTGGCGGGCGCATCGACTGGACCGGGCGCATCAGTCTGGTGCCAATCAGCTCCAGCGGCAGCCTGAAAGTCACTGACGGCAAACTTAAAGCCATCTGGCCCTACGTGCGCGATGCGGTGCCGCTGGTCCTGGAGGACGGCACCGTCGATCTGAGCAGCGACTACAGCCTGAACCTCGCCAAAGGCACCGAACTGCTACTGAGCAACACCCAGCTCAGTGTCAGCAGCTTTGCCATCAAGAGTCCGGCGGACAAACCGCTGCTGCGCCTGGAAAGCCTGGATATCAGCGAAACCAGCGTGGATCTGGCCAAGCAGCAGGTCATCGTCGGCAAGATTCGCAGCCAGAAGCTGGAAACCTGGGCTGCACGCGAGGCCGATGGCCAGCTCGACTGGCAGAAACTGCTCGCCAGCCAACCCGCCAAACCGGCTCCAGCTCCAGCTCCAGCTCCAGCTCCAGCTCCAAATGAGGGTGGCTCAGGCTCCGCAGCCACGGAAGCCGAACCGGCAAAAGAGCCAAGCGAACCGACCACCGCAGAGCAATCCGCTGACTTGGAAACCGCCACTGCCGACCAGCCGGAAGACCCCAGCAAACCCTGGCAGGTAATCCTGCGTGACGTGCAACTGCGCGACTATCAGGTGCATCTGGCCGACCGCGCCGGCGGCGCGGAAGTCAAAATAGACCTGGCCCCGCTTAATCTCGACCTAAGCGACTTTGACAGCCTGGGCACTTCACCCTTCGGCCTCAAGCTCGACACAGGAGTGAACAAGACCGGGCAGATCAAGGCCGACGGCCAGGTGCAACTGACCCCGACCACGGCCAAGCTGCAGGTTGCCACCCGCGATATCGACCTGCGCCTGGCGCAGACCTACCTGAGCCCCTTCGTGCGTCTGGAACTGCGCAGCGGTAAGCTCGGTAGCGACCTGGCGGTTGATCTGCAGAGCGTGGAACCGCTGGCCTTCAGTATTGGCGGGCAAGCCGAGATCAACCAGCTGCATACTCTCGACACGCTAAAGGACCGCGACTTCCTCAAATGGCAGCAAGTGCTGGTGGAAGGGATCGACTATCAACACGGCAAGGGCCTGGTGATCGGGCAGATCAAACTGCAGCAGCCTTATGTGCGCTTTATCATCAATGAAGACCTGACCACCAATATCAGCGATCTGATGATTCCACAGCCGGCAGAGGCCAACGCCAAGCCCGCTGCAGCGAGTAAACCGCTGCCGATGCGTATCGGCGGTATCAGCATCAAGAACGGTTCGGCGAACTTTGCCGACTTCAGCCTGACGCCCAACTTCGCCACGGCCATCCAGCAACTCAACGGCCAGATCGGCACACTCGACAACCAGAGCCCGAAAACCGCCAGCGTCGATATTAAGGGCAAGGTCGACAAGTACGCGCCCGTCAGCATCAAAGGCAAGCTGACCCCGTTCGACCCGATGAACAGCCTGGATATCGCCACCAGCTTCAAGAATGTCGAACTGACCACCCTCACGCCCTACTCCGGCAAGTTCGCCGGCTTCCGTATCCGCAAGGGCCGCCTCAACCTCGACCTGCATTACCAGATCGAGAAAGGCCAGCTCAACGCCGAAAACAAACTGCTACTGGAAGACCTGCAGCTGGGCGAGAAAGTCGACAGTAAGGACGCCATGGACCTGCCAATCCGCCTGGCCATTGCCCTGCTCAAAGACACCGACGGCAATATCAGTATCCAGCTGCCCGTGCAGGGCGACCTCAACAGCCCGCAGTTCAGCGTTATGCCCATCGTCTGGCAAACCCTGCGCAACCTGGTACTACGCGCCGCACAAGCACCGTTCAAATTTATCGGCGGCCTGGTCAGCGGCGGCAGTGACGTTGACCTCAGCACCGTGCGCTTCAATGCCGGTGACAGCGAGCTCGACGGCGATGCGCAGAAAGCGCTGGATACTCTGGCCAGCGCCCTGAAGGAGCGTCCGACCCTGCGCCTGGAAGTCGAAGGCATGAGCGCCCAGAGCAGCGACGGCCCACCACTGGCTGCTGCGCGCCTGGAGCGCGAATACCAGAACACCTGGTACAAGATGCTACAACGCCGTGGGGAGGATGTACCTGCCGAAGCCAGTGAGCTGGTGGTGGATGAGGACGACAAAACCGTACTTCTCGAAGGCATCTACCGCACCCGCCTCAAACAGCAGCCGCCAGCCGAGTGGGCTGAACTGCCCGACGAAGAGCGCAGCGTGAAGATGCGCGAAGGTGTGCTGCAATCCTGGGCACAAAGTGAACTGCTACAGCGTCAGCTGGCACAGGCGCGAGCTGCAGAAATAAAGAGCTATCTGGTCGAGCGCGGCGGCCTGGCCGACGAACGTATTTACCTGCTGGATGTCAACATGGCACAGGCTGACGCCAATGGCCGCGTCGCCACTACCCTGCATCTCGGCAGCGAGTAAGGTCTCCGTCATATGCGTGCATTGGCTACAACGCTGCTCCTCGCCCTGACGGGCGCGTCGTCTCTGGCTCAGGCTGAGACCTTGCGCTGCGGCAGCCAACTGGTCAGCCTAGATGACCGACGCTTCGAGGTGCTGCAGAAATGCGGCGAACCAGCCTTCCGCGATCTGGTCGGCTATTCGCTCGGGCCAAGTGAACGGCGCGAATACCAGATCGAGGAATGGGTCTACGGCCCCGATAACGGCATGCTCAGTATTCTCACCTTCGAAGGCACGCGCCTGCGCGCCATCGAACGCCGTCGTAGTCGCTAATAGATGAAAGCTTTTATCAGCGCCCTGCTATTACTTGTGCCCTTCTGTGCACAGGCCTCATCGACTCTGCGATGCGACAGCGGGCTGGTCAGCCTTGATGACACCACCAGTGAAGTCAGCAGCAAATGCGGCGAACCCCTGAGCCGTGACTTTCTCGGCTACCGCGAAGTGCTGGATGAATACGGTTTCTACAATGAAGTCGCGGTCGAAGAATGGTCATACGGACCGCGCAACGGCATGTACCAATTTCTGCGTTTTCAAGGCAATCGACTGATCAAGATCGACAGTAAACGCGGCAACTAGCAACATCTAACACTCACCCAAACCAACTATAAGGACATTGCACCATGCAACGGATAGCACTCAGCCTGACCCTGCTCGCGCTGGCAACCAGTGCCCAGGCCAGCACCCTGCGCTGTGAGAAAGGCATCGCCAGCACCGGCGACCGCACCACAGAGGTCGTCAGCAAATGTGGCGAACCGATTGCCCGCGACATGCTGGGCTACACCCTGGACGCCCACGGCAATAACGAGTTCCTCGTCGAGGAGTGGGTCTATGGCCCGCGTAACGGCATGAACTACTACCTGCGATTCGAAGGCGGCCGCCTGAAGAGCGTGGAAAGTAAACGCGGCAGCTAAGCCTTTCCATAAGAGCCACAAAAAAGCCCCGCAGGTTATGCCTGCGGGGCTTTTTTACGCCTGATTACAGCTTGCTGCTGAAATCACGCAGCTCGTCCTGAGCCTTTTCCTTGGTCCAACCGTAGCGCTCTTGCAGCTTGCCGGCCAGGTACTCGCTATGGCCTTCGGCGACATTCAGGTCATCATCGGTCAGGTTGCCCCAACGCTCCTTGATGCGACCGTTGATTTGCTTCCACTTGCCTTTGATTACGTCAGCATTCATCTGCTTGTCCTCGTCGTTGAGTGCCTGCCAGGCCCATCGCAGCGCCTGGCACGTTTCCATTGGTTACTGAGCGGTTTTCAGCGCTTCGGCGGATACAGCGCTCACACCTTTGATCTCGCCTGCCTTGGCAATGGCCAGATCACGTTCGGCGGAGCTGGCTACAACCCCGGAAAGCGTAACAACGCCCTTATTGGTTTCGACCTTGATGTCGATACCGCTCAAGCTGCTGTCGGCCAGGAAGGTCGACTTCACTTTGCTGGTAATCCAGGTGTCGGTTACCGCATCTTCTGCTTTATCCATCGTCTCACTGGCGGCCAGCATCACTGGCTGCACAGTCGGGGTGCCAGCAGCCAGAACCGGCCCGGCGAGCAACAGGCCCAGTGCGGTGGCGGTCATGGCGGTTACTGCGAAATGCTTGATTGGCTTTTTCATAGGTAATGCCTCCTGCGTGTACTGAACAATCTGCAAGCCACTACGAGCTGCAGCCTCCCCAGTACTATCGCAAGCGCTATGCCAACCCTCTTAAAATAAAATAATCTATAAATATCAACAACTTAAAATCAAATTAGATCAGCCTTCCTCGTGCAATCTGCATGCTAGGGCTAAACGAGCAAGGCATATTGCACGACAGCTGCGGCCTCTATAGGCGACTAGGGTAAACGCTTTATCTACAGGCAAAAAAAGAGGGCCCCGAAGGGCCCTCTTTTCTGCTGTTAAGCAACGCGGCGATTAAACGCCCGAAGCCTTGGCAGCAGCTACATCCTTGATCGACAGCTTGATACGGCCGCGGTTGTCCACGTCCAGTACCAGAACTTCAACTTCCTGACCTTCTTTCAGAATGTCAGTCACTTTCTCAACGCGAGCGTCGCTCAGCATGGAGATGTGCACCAGACCGTCTTTGCCCGGCAGGATGTTGACGAAGGCACCGAAGTCGACGATGCGCTCAACCTTACCGACGTAGATCTTGCCGATCTCGGCTTCCGCGGTGATGCCCAGTACGCGCTGACGCGCAGCCTCGGCCGCTTCCTTGGTTTCGCCGAAGATCTTGATCGAACCGTCGTCCTCGATGTCGATCGACGCCTTGGTTTCTTCGCAGATCGCGCGGATGGTTGCACCACCTTTGCCGATCACGTCGCGAATCTTGTCCTGGTCGATCTTCATCGCGATCATGGTTGGGGCGTTAGCCGACAACTCGGTGCGCGAAGTTGCGATGATCTTGTTCATCTGACCGAGAATGTTCAGGCGTGCTTCAAGGGCCTGATTCAGGGCGATTTCCATGATTTCTTCGGTGATGCCCTGGATCTTGATGTCCATCTGCAGCGCAGTAACGCCATTGGCGGTACCGGCTACTTTGAAGTCCATGTCGCCCAGATGATCTTCGTCGCCGAGGATGTCGGTCAGAACGGCGAATTTCTCGCCTTCTTTAACCAGACCCATGGCGATACCAGCAACCGGCGCCTTCATCGGCACACCGGCATCCATCAGAGCCAGGGATGCACCGCAAACCGAAGCCATGGAGCTGGAACCGTTGGACTCGGTGATTTCCGAAACCACACGAATGGTGTACGGAAACACGTCAGCAGCAGGCAACATGGCCTGAACCGAACGACGCGCCAGACGGCCGTGACCGATTTCGCGGCGACCGGTAGCGCCCATGCGACCACACTCGCCCACCGAGTAAGGCGGGAAGTTGTAGTGCAGCATGAAGGGGTCTTTCTTCTCGCCTTCCAGGGTGTCGAGCAGCTGTGCGTCGCGCGCGGTACCGAGGGTGGCAACCACCAGAGCCTGAGTCTCACCACGGGTGAACAGCGCCGAACCGTGGGTCTTGTCCAGAACACCCACTTCGATGTTCAGGCCGCGCACAGTGCGGGTGTCACGGCCATCGATACGCGGCTTGCCGTTAACGATATTCTCGCGAACGGTGCGGTATTCGATTTCGCCGAAAGCGTCTTTGACTTCACCAGCAGACGGCTGGCCTTCTTCACCGGAGAACTTGGCAACGATTTCATTGCGCAGCTCACCCAGACGAGCATAACGCTCGTGCTTGACGGTGATGGTGTAAGCCTGGGAGATCGCCTCGCCGAACTCGCTACGGATAGCGTTCAGAAGTGCAGTGTTCTCAGCTTTTGGCTGCCAGTCCCACGTCGGCTTGGCGGCTTCAGCAGCCAGCTCGGCAACAGCGTTGATCACCACCTGGAATTCGTCATGGGCGAACAGTACAGCGCCCAGCATCTGGTCTTCGGTCAGCTCTTTAGCTTCCGATTCAACCATCAGTACGGCGTCTTTGGTGCCGGCTACGACCATGTCCAGGCTGGAGGCCTTGAGTTGCTCGTAAGTCGGGTTCAGCAGGTAGCCGGTTTCCGGGTGGAAGGCTACGCGCGCAGCACCGATCGGACCGTTGAACGGGATGCCGGAGATGGCCAGCGCAGCCGAGGTACCGATCATCGCAGCGATGTCCGGATCGGTCTTCTTGCTGGTGGAGATCACGGTGCAGATGACCTGCACTTCGTTCTGGAAACCTTCTGGGAACAGCGGACGGATCGGACGGTCGATCAGGCGCGAAGTCAGGGTTTCCTTCTCGGAAGGACGGGCTTCACGCTTGAAGAAACCGCCGGGGATCTTGCCGGCTGCGTAGGTTTTTTCCTGATAGTGCACGGACAGCGGGAAAAAGCCTTTGCTTGGGTCAGCAGTCTTGGCACCGGTTACAGCAACCAGTACGGCGACGTCGTCGTCAACGGTGACCAGCACTGCGCCGGAGGCTTGACGGGCGATACGGCCTGTCTCGAGGGTAACGGTCGATTGACCGAACTGAAACTTCTTGATTACCGGGTTCACGGTGTTTTCCTTCTCTTTGTTGCCCTTGGGGAAAGCGTTTCTTGCAGCCGTTGTTCAGCATGTGAACAGACGGGTCTTACAGAATGAGTGGGCGGTTACGGGAATCGGACCCGCTATCGTCCAAAACAGCTAAAGCAGAAAAGCAAAAGCTGGAAGCAGGGTAAACCCCACTTCCAGCTTCGGCAGTCAGCTACGCGTAAGCATTGCTTAGCGACGCAGACCCAGGCGACCGATCAGGGCGCTGTAACGACTGGTGTCCTTACCCTTCAGGTAGTCCAGCAGCTTACGACGCTGGTTAACCATACGGATCAGACCACGACGGCTGTGGTGATCTTTACCGTTGGCCTTGAAGTGGCCTTGCAGCTTGTTGATGTTGGCGGACAGCAGTGCAACTTGCACTTCCGGGCTACCGGTGTCGCCAGCAGCTTGCTGGTAGTCAGTTACGATCTGGGCTTTTTCTTCAACGCTGAGTGCCATGGGGCAATCCTCTCAGTTAAGAAACGGCTGCAAAGCAACCATTTCAATAGGCCGGGAATCGCTTCCCGTGTTTTTAAGTGAGGTATGACCGTGCCTATTAACAGCCACCCTCGATACACGCACACCAGAGCCGAAACCCCAGGCCTGCGCTACGGTCATGCTGACCGAATCAAACGACGCGGCGCAATGCGCCCGTCTTCGCTCACTTCACCGATACCGATAAAGCGACCGTTGTGATCTTGCACCCGAACCATGCCGAACTTCGGCGCTTCCGGGGCGCGTACCGGCTGCCCTTGCAGCCAGTAGAACGAACTGTGCTCGGAGAACTGCAGCAGCGGCCAGTGTTGCAGACCGCTGTCGACCGGTTGCAGGAACTGGTCAACGGCCTCATTGCCACCTTCGCCATGCACCCGCTCCAGCTCTTCGAGCGTTACGGTGCGGCTCAGGTCGAACGGGCCGGCTTTGGTTCTGCGCAGCTCTGCAACGTGTGCACCGCAACCCAGCAGGTGGCCAATGTCTTCGACCAGCGTGCGGATATAGGTGCCTTTGCTGCAATCGACCGCCAGGCGCGCTTGCTCCGCTTCGCAGTCCAGTAATTCCAGGCGCGCAATAGTAACAGAACGCGGCTCACGCTCCACTACTTCACCGGCACGGGCCAACTTATAAAGGGGCTGCCCGTCACGCTTGAGCGCCGAGTACATCGGCGGTATCTGGCTGATTTCACCACGAAAACCGGGTAGCGCCGCTTCAATATCGGCGCGACCAACGGTCACTGGGCGACGCTCCAGCACCTCACCTTCAGCATCAGCCGTGGTGGTGGTGACCCCCAGCTGCATCAGGGTTTCGTAGCCTTTGTCGGCATCCAACAGGTACTGGGAGAACTTGGTCGCCTCGCCGAAGCACAACGGCAGAACGCCGGTGGCCAGGGGATCAAGGCTACCGGTGTGCCCGGCCTTCTCGGCATTCAGCAACCAGCGCACCTTTTGCAAGGCGGCGTTGGAGCTAAAGCCCTTGGGCTTATCCAGCAGGATGATGCCATCGACGGCACGACGAATACGTTTGACCTGGGCCACGCGCTTACTCCTTGGCCTCGGGTTCATCTTCGTGCTGGCGGTCTTCACTGACCGCGCGCTCGATCAATGCCGACAACTGCGCACCGCGAATCACGCTTTCGTCGTAATGGAAACGCAGGTTCGGCACGCTGCGCAGCTTCATTGCCTTGCCCAGCTGCATGCGAAGGAAGCCGCTGGCATCGTTGAGCACCTTGATGCTCTGCACGACGGGATCGACACCCTCTTCAGGCTCAGCTCCCATGATGGTGACAAACACCTTGGCGTGACTGGAGTCGCGGCTAACTTCCACCGCAGTGATGGTCACCAGGCCGCCAAGACGCGGGTCTTTGACTTCAAGGCGGATCAACTGCGCCAATTCGCGCTGTATCTGGTCGCCGATGCGCTGAGCCCGGCTAAATTCTTTGGCCATTTCTTACTACCTTCACTCGTCGCGCTGCCTGAAAGCAGCGGACCTAAAAGCGGCAAACGCCCGGCCGCGCAAATGCGGGGCCGGGCGCTGCGTGTTGCGACTCGTGCTTACAGGCTACGAGCCACTTGGACTTTCTCGAACACTTCGATCTTGTCGCCGACCTTAACGTCGTTGTAGCTCTTCACGCCGATACCGCACTCCATGCCATTACGCACTTCGGAGGCATCGTCTTTGAAGCGACGCAGGGATTCCAACTCGCCTTCGAAGATCACCACGTCGTCGCGCAGTACGCGGATTGGACGGTTACGGTAGACCGTACCTTCAACCACCATACAACCTGCAATCGCACCGAATTTCGGCGAACGGAACACGTCACGCACTTCGGCAATACCCAGAATGTTCTCGCGAACATCGCTGCCGAGCATGCCGGTCAGGGCCTTCTTAACGTCTTCGATAATGTCGTAGATCACGTTGTAGTAACGCATATCCAGACCTTCCTGCTCGACGATCTTGCGCGCACCGGCATCGGCACGTACGTTGAAGCCGAACAGTACAGCGTTGGAGGCCAGCGCCAGGTTGGCATCGGACTCGGTGATACCACCGACGCCGCCACCGACCACACGCACCTGCACTTCATCGTTACCCAGGCCGCTGAGCGAGCCTTGCAGCGCTTCCAACGAACCACGGACGTCGGATTTGAGGACGATGTTGAGCGTCTTCTTCTCTTCCTGGCCCATGTTCTCGAAGATGTTTTCCAGCTTGCCGGCGTGAGCACGGGCCAGCTTCACTTCGCGGAACTTGCCTTGACGGAACAGAGCGACTTCGCGTGCCTTCTTCTCGTCAGCCAGCACGCTCATGTCGTCGCCAGCATCCGGGGTGCCGTCCAAGCCCAGAATCTCGACTGGAATCGACGGGCCCGCTTCTTTGATCGGCTTACCGTTCTCGTCGAGCATGGCGCGGATACGGCCGTAGTTGGAACCGATCAGCACCATATCGCCTTGGCGCAGAGTACCGTCCTGAACCAGTACGGTCGCAACCGGACCGCGGCCTTTATCCAGACGCGATTCAACCACAACACCACGCCCTGGGGCCGACGGAGTGGCTTTCAGCTCAAGGATCTCGGCTTGCAGCAGTACGGCTTCGAGCAGTTCGTCGACACCGGTACCGACTTTTGCCGACACAGGAACGAACGGCGTATCACCGCCCCACTCTTCCGAGGTCACACCGTGCACCGACAGCTCGCTACGAATGCGATCAAGGTCAGCGCCCGGCTTGTCGATCTTGTTCACTGCAACCACCAGCGGCACGCCAGCTGCCTGAGCATGCTGAACGGCTTCAATGGTTTGCGGCATCACGCCGTCGTCGGCAGCAACCACGAGGATGACGATGTCGGTCGCCTTGGCACCACGGGCACGCATGGCGGTAAACGCGGCGTGACCAGGGGTGTCGAGGAAGGTAACCATGCCGCGCTCGGTTTCTACGTGGTAGGCACCGATGTGCTGGGTGATACCGCCAGCTTCGCCAGCCGCCACCTTGGCGCGACGAATGTAGTCGAGCAGCGAAGTTTTACCGTGGTCAACGTGACCCATAACGGTCACAACCGGCGCACGAGCAAAGGTTTCGCCTTCGAACTTCAGCGACTCAGCCAGGGAGTCTTCCAGGGCGGTGTCGCTGACCAGGGTAACTTTGTGACCCAGCTCTTCAGCAACCAACTGGGCAGTTTCCTGATCCAGCACCTGGTTGATGGTCGCAGGGGTACCCAGCTTGAACATGAACTTGATGATTTCAGCGGCTTTGACCGACATCTGCTGAGCCAGATCGCCCACAGTGATGGTCTCGCCAATCTTCACTTCACGCACGATCGGGCCTGTCGGGCTCTGGAAGCCGTGAGCATTACGCTTCTTCAGCTTGGCCTTGCCACGACCGCCACGACGGAAGCTGTCGCTTTCTTCGTCGATGGTGCGCGGCGCAACACGTGGTGCCGGGGCCTTTTCCTTGACGGTCGGGCGATGCTGAGTGGTCTTGCGCTCGCCACCACGACGGTCGGCGTCATCATTGCGGGCCTTATCGGGACGACGAGGCTCGTCTTTCTTACGCTCGTCAGCCACCGGGGCAGCCACTACCGGTAGCTCAACTGCTACAACCGGAGCGGCTTCAACCACAGCCTCACCCGCTACAGGTGCAGGACGCTGTGCTTCTTCTGCGGCGCGGCGCTTAGCTTCTTCGTCAGCTTTTGCTTTGGCAGCTTCAGCGACAGCACGCTGTTCAGCCAGCTCACGCTGCTTTTCAGCTTCGATCTCTTCAGCGCTGCGCTTAACGAAGGTCTTCTTCTTGCGCACTTCAACACTGATGGTCTTACTGCCAGCAACCCGCAGGGTGCTGGTAGTTTTGCGCTGCAAAGTAATTTTGCGCGGCTCTTCTGTTTTGCTGTCGCCGTGACTGCTCTTGAGATGGGCCAACAAGGCCTGTTTCTCACTGTCAGTGACTGCTTGATCAGCACTTTTGTGCGGCAAACCTGCCTCACTCATCTGCTGCAGCAGGCGTTCAACCGGTGTATTGACCACTTGGGCCAGTTCTTTAACCGTGACTTGCGTCATGCATTTCTCTCCTCAGGCCGCAACTGCTTACTCGAACCAATGGGCTCGGGCGGCCATGATCAACTTGCCGGCTCGCTCAGCGTCGATACCGTCGATGTCGAGCAGGTCATCAATAGACTGCTCGGCCAGGTCTTCGCGGTTAACAACGCCGCGCACTGCCAGTTCATGCGCAAGCGCCTTATCCATCCCCTCAAGCGAGAGCAAGTCTTCGGCTGGGTGGGCATCTGCCAGCTTTTCCTCGTTGGCGATGGCTTTGGTCAGCAGGCGATCTTTGGCACGAGCACGGAGCTCATTGACGATATCCTCGTCAAAACCATCGATGCTGAGCATCTCTTCCATCGGCACATAGGCAATTTCTTCAAGGCTGGTGAAGCCCTCTTCGACCAACACCTGGGCCAGTTCTTCGTCGACTTCCAGCTCATCGATAAAGCGCTGCAGGATGTCGCCTGTTTCTGCTTGCTGCTTGGCCTGAATGTCCGCCTCGGTCATCACGTTCAGGGTCCAGCCAGTCAACTGACTGGCCAAACGCACGTTTTGACCGCCACGGCCAATGGCCTGAGCAAGGTTGTCTGCGCCAACGGCGATGTCCATGGCATGGGCATCTTCGTCGACGATGATGGCTGCAACCTCGGCCGGCGACATGGCGTTGATCACGAACTGCGCAGGATTGTCATCCCACAGCACGATGTCTACACGCTCGCCAGCCAACTCGCCGGAAACCGCCTGCACGCGCGAACCGCGCATGCCGATACAGGCACCCTGCGGGTCGATGCGCTTGTCTTTGGAACGCACAGCCAACTTGGCGCGCGAGCCAGGATCACGGGACGCGCCCATGACTTCGATCAGCTCTTCGGCAATTTCTGGCACTTCAATACGGAACAGCTCGATGAGCATTTCCGGGGCGGTACGCGAGAGGATCAACTGCGGACCGCGGTTCTCGGTGCGAATTTCCTTGAGCAGAGCACGCAGGCGCACACCAACACGGAAAGTCTCGCGGGAGATGATGTCTTCGCGCGCCAACATGGCTTCGGCGTTGTTACCCAGATCAACAATCACGCTGTCGCGGGTCACTTTTTTTACGGTGCCGGAGATGATTTCACCCAGACGCTCGCGGTAAGCCTCAACCACCTGAGCGCGCTCAGCTTCGCGAACTTTCTGCACAATCACTTGTTTGGCGGTTTGCGCGGCAATACGACCGAACTCAATGGACTCGATCTTCTCTTCAAGCACGTCGCCAACTTTGGCATTGGCTTCGACTGCACGCGGCATGTCCGTGGTGACCTGGTGTGCAGGGTCATCAAAGTCACTTTCTTCAACCACTGTCCAGCAGCGGAATGTTTCGTAGTTGCCAGTCTGACGATTGATCGCCACACGCAACTCCACTTCGTCTTCAAAACGCTTTTTGGTAGCAGTGGCTAAAGCCAGCTCCAGCGCTTCAAAAATTACGCTCGCCGGTACACCCTTTTCGTTGGATACCGACTCAACAACCAGCAGTACTTCTTTGCTCATCGTACGCCTCGCCTTTCGCAATCCATTGGATCCGCGCTATCCGCGCCACTTGCGCGGGATCCGCGTCTCAATCAAACCTGGGGATAATGTTGGCCTTGTCGATCATGTCGATCGGCAACAGGAATTCATGGTCATCCACCTGCACCACCACGTCCTGCTCTTCCACACCGCGTAGAAGGCCCTGAAAATTGCGTCGACCTTCAAAAGGTGAGCGCAGCTTGATCTTTACTTGCTCACCGGCATGGCTGGCGAACTGTTCAAGGGTGAACAGCGGCCGATCCATACCTGGCGAGGACACCTCAAGGGTGTACTCAGCGCTGATCGGGTCCTCGACATCGAGCACGCCACTGATCTGCCGACTGACAATTTCACAGTCCTCGATCAATACGCCGTCAGGCTGTTTATCAATATAAATTCGCAGCAGAGAATGCCGCCCTTGTGACAGGAACTCGACACCCCAACATTGGTAGCCAAGGGCCTCGACTACCGGGGCCACCAAGGCCTGCAACTGTTCTAGCTTGCTCGACACCTGAACCCCTCGCGCATGCTGTAGAAATAAAAAATGGGCGAATCGCCCATCATCGAACCGCCCTCTAAAGGCCGGTAAAGCTGTCATCCAGCTAGCAAAAAGCCCCTTGAAAGGGGCTCCTCTGCAACTCAATGCGGGGGCTGGTTTAACCCAGCCAGCTTCGGACTTAACATCCGAGGAGCGACTTTGCTGCTCATTCCTACATCAAAGCTGGGGCCGGATTATACGACCTAACCCTGCACAGGGTCAATCGACACTCCAGCAACAAAAAGGCCCGCATCAAGCGGGCCTTCCTGAAAAATGGTACCGAGAAGGGGACTCGAACCCCTACAGCCTATGGCCACTACCACCTCAAGGTAGCGTGTCTACCAATTCCACCACCTCGGCAAAATCGTTTACTGCATACAACCTATTACTGCTGCTCTGGAGCCTGAGGTACGTCCGCCGCTTCGACTGCCGGCTTAGCTGCATCAAGAACAGGTACATCTTCAACAGCCGGCTTAGACTGCTGCACTTCCAGGACTGCTGGATCAGGCAAACCAACCTGAGCCATACCATCAGCTTTGTCTTTAGCAAAGAACGCTAAACCCAAGCTAGTCATGAAAAAACCGGCGGCAAGTATAGCAGTAACTCGACTCAGAAAGGTAGTACTTCCTTGGCTACCGAATACGGTAGAAGAAGCACCCGCACCGAACGAGGCACCTGCATCTGCGCCTTTACCCTGCTGCAACAAAACCAGCGCAACAACACCGATGGCGCCCAGCAGATGAAGAACAACGATAACTGTTTCCAGCATTTCTTTAGCTTCCTGCGGCGCGACAAATCGCACCGAACTCATCCGCATTCAGAGAGGCTCCACCTACAAGCCCCCCATCGATATCCGGCATACCGAACAACTCGGCAGCACTGGCGGCCTTGACGCTGCCACCATAAAGAATTCTTACTTTGCCTGCTAACTCAGGGCTTTTCGCCGCCAACTGCGCACGAATCGCAGAATGCACTTCCTGTGCTTGCGCAGGCGATGCAGTCAAACCAGTGCCAATAGCCCAAACCGGCTCATAAGCGATGACCGCAGCTGAAAACACCTCCACACCCAAAGCATCAGTCACGGCAGACAACTGCGCCGCAACCACTTCAAGTGTCTGCCCCGCCTCACGCTGAGCAAGGGTCTCACCGACACACAGCACTGGGAGCAAACCCGAAGACTGCGCCGCAGCAAATTTGCGCGTCACAACTTCATCACTCTCACCCAGCAGCAACCTACGCTCGGAGTGACCGACCAGCACCAGCGAACAGTGCGCGTCATGCAACTGACTTGCCGCCACTTCACCAGTCAAAGCACCTTGCTGCGCTTCGGTTGCGCAATCTTGCGCGCCTACCACAACAGCCTTGCCTGCCAAACCATCAACCACCTGGCCAAGATGCAAACAAGACGGAAAGACCGCTACATCTACACCAGCAGGCAACGCCTGCTGATTGAGACCGTTGATCAGCTCTACGACGCTGGCGCGGGTACCGTGCATTTTCCAGTTACCAGCAACCATTGGGCGACGCATGCTTTACCTCGTCGGTCAAAGAGGGCGCAGATGTTACCCAACAGCTACCAGACTGGCAAGCCGAATCAAGCACATACATCCGCAACAACTTTAGCCAATTCATCGGCATAGCCGCGCACCTGGCCTTCGTCATCACCTTCAACCATAACTCGCACCAACGGCTCGGTGCCGGATTTACGCAGCAACACCCGCCCACGACCGGCCATCTGCTCGGTCACCCGCGCACTGGCCTGCTGCACAGCCGGATGCTCCAACGGATCAACACCACCGGCAAAGCGTACGTTCACCAGCACCTGCGGGCACTTCTGCATACCCAGACGCGCCTCACCCAGGGTTTGCTCACGACGCTTGAGCGCCATCAGCACCTGCAGTGCGGCGATAATTGCATCACCGGTAGTGGTGTGCTGGAAACACACCAGATGCCCCGAATTCTCACCACCCAACTGCCAGTTGCGCGACAGCAACTCGGCAATCACGTAACGGTCGCCAACCTTGGCCCGCACAAACGGTATGCCCAGATCAGCCAGAGCCAGCTCCAATCCAAGGTTACTCATCAGCGTACCGACGACCCCGCCCTGCAGCTTGCCGCGCTCCAGCAGATCGCGAGCGATGATAAACAGCAGCTCATCCCCATCAACTACAGCGCCGGAGTGATCGACCATCAACACCCGATCCGCATCGCCATCAAAGGCGATACCCAGATCAGCCTGCTGTGCAAGCACTTCGGCCTGCAAGGCCTCGACGTGAGTCGAGCCGCAGTTATCATTGATATTCAAGCCATTAGGCTGGGCTGAAAGCACAGTGACCTGCGCCCCCAACTCACGGAATACGCTAGGTGCAACCTTATACGCCGCGCCATGGGCGCAATCGACGACGATCTTGAGCCCAGCGAAGTCGGTACTGCTCGGCACACTGCTCTTACAGAATTCGATATAGCGCCCAGCGGCATCGTTGATTCGCGAGACCTTGCCCAGCTGCTCGGACTCGACCACCGTCATCGGTTGATCAAGCAACTCTTCGATCATCAGCTCAATTTCGTCTGGCAGTTTGGTGCCCTGCCCGGAGAAGAACTTGATGCCGTTGTCATGGTGGGGGTTGTGCGAGGCACTGATAACGATTCCGGCCTCGGCATGGAAGGTACGGGTCAGGTAAGCGATTGCCGGCGTCGGCATCGGGCCGAGCAGCATCACATCCGCGCCGGCAGCGGACAAGCCAGCCTCCAAGGCAGACTCGAACATATAACCGGAGATGCGTGTGTCCTTGCCGATCAGAATGCGGCACTTGCCCTGCTTGCGAAATGCCATCCCGGCTGCCCAGCCGAGCTTGAGCATGAATTCCGGGGTTATAGGGAAGTCACCGACACGCCCACGAATACCGTCAGTACCAAAATATTTTCTACCCATCCCACAATTCCTTCTAACTTATTCGGCCGCTTCAACCGCGGCGATCATCCTTACCACATCAACTGTTTGCGCCACATCGTGCACTCGCAGGATGTGTGCGCCCTTGCTCAGCGCCAACGCAGCCAAGGCCAGACTGCCATATAGGCGCTCGCCCACCTCATGCCCTAGCACCTTGCCGATCATACTCTTGCGCGACACCCCGACCAGCAGCGGCCGCCCTAGCGCATGCAGCGCCTGCAAATGCTTGAACAGCGACAGGTTGTGCTCCAAGGTTTTCGCAAAACCAAAACCCGGATCAAGAATGACTCGCTCAGCGCCAATCCCAGCCGCCGAACAGGCAGCCAGCCGCTCAAGCAGAAACTCGCGCACTTCTGCGACGACGTCTGGGTATTGTGGATTCTGCTGCATGGTAGTGGGCTCACCGCGCATATGCATCAGGCATACCGGCAGACCACTGTCAGCCGCAGCGTCCAGCGCACCATCACGCTGCAGCGAACGCACGTCATTGATCAACCCAGCACCCAGCCGCGCAGTTTCGCGAATGACTGCTGGCGTTGAAGTGTCCACCGAAATGATCACATCCAGCTCGCGGGCAATGGCCTCAACGACGGGCGCAACCCGCTCCAGCTCCTCAACGGGAGAAACCGCACGAGCGCCAGGGCGCGTCGACTCACCACCCACATCAATCAGTGTCGCCCCCGCCTTAAGCATAGCCTCGGCATGACGCAACGCAGCATCACGCTGGCCGTAGCGCCCACCATCGGAGAAGGAGTCAGGAGTGACGTTTAGGATGCCCATCACTTGCGGACGGCTTAAATCAAGAAACCGGCTGCCACAGGGCAGCCGGTCGAAGGTTGGCGCAACAGACATGGAAAACCTTATAGCTCGGCGGCTGGACCACCAATTGGCTTCTCTGTGGACTCAGCGACTTCAACTGGCGCAGTCGGCGTGCCGTTGTTGTCGTCACCACCCTGCCAGCCTTTCGGCTCACGCGGCGCGAGACCATTCATGATGTCTTCGATCTGCTCGGCATCAATGGTTTCGTACTTCATCAACGCTTCAGCCATCGCATCAAGCTTGTCGCGATTTTCCTGCAACAGGCGCTTGGCGGTGCCGTAGCACTCATCAATGATGCTGCGCACTTCTTGGTCGATCAGCTTGGCGGTATCGGCAGAGACGTTGCTCTGGTTACTACCCATGCTACGACCAAGGAAAACCTCACCCTCTTCTTCCGCGTACATCAGCGGACCGAGTTTTTCCGACAAACCCCACTTGGTGACCATGTTCTTGGCCAACTGGGTGGCACGCATGATGTCGTTGGACGCACCCGTGGTGACGCCATCGAAACCCAAGGTCATTTCTTCAGCAATCCGACCGCCGAACAGCGAGCAGATCTGACTGGTCAGCGCACGCTTGCTCAGGCTGTAACGGTCTTCCTCAGGCAGGAACATGGTCACACCCAGGGCACGGCCACGCGGAATAATCGACACCTTGTAAACCGGGTCATGCTCAGGCACCAGGCGCCCGACAATCGCGTGGCCGGCTTCGTGGAATGCGGTGTTGAGCTTTTCCTTGTCCGACATGACCATGGTTTTGCGCTCGGCGCCCATCATGATCTTGTCTTTGGCCAGCTCGAACTCTTTCATCTCGACCACACGCTTACCAGCACGGGCAGCGAAGAGCGAGGCCTCGTTGACCAGGTTGGCCAGGTCGGCACCGGAGAAGCCCGGCGTACCACGCGCAATCACGGCTGGAGCAACGTCTTCGCCCATTGGCACTTTGCGCATATGCACTTTGAGAATCTGCTCGCGACCACGGATGTCCGGCAGACCCACCACAACCTGACGGTCGAAACGGCCCGGGCGAAGCAGCGCAGGGTCGAGCACGTCAGGACGGTTGGTGGCGGCAATGACGATGATGCCGTCATTCATTTCGAAGCCGTCCATCTCCACCAGCAACTGGTTGAGGGTCTGTTCACGCTCGTCGTGACCACCGCCCATACCAGCACCACGATGGCGACCCACAGCGTCGATCTCATCGATAAAGATAATGCACGGCGCGTGCTTCTTGGCTTGCTCGAACATGTCACGCACACGGGATGCACCGACACCAACGAACATTTCCACGAAGTCCGAACCAGAAATGGTGAAGAACGGCACTTTGGCTTCGCCAGCAACCGCCTTGGCCAGCAGTGTCTTACCGGTACCTGGCGAGCCCACCATCAGCACGCCGCGCGGAATACGCCCACCGAGACGCTGGAATTTGCCTGGATCACGCAGGAACTCAACCAGCTCGCTGACTTCTTCCTTGGCCTCGTCGCAACCGGCGACGTCAGCGAAGGTCGTCTTGACCTGATCTTCCGAGAGCAGGCGCGCCTTGCTCTTACCGAAACTCATCGGCCCACCTTTACCGCCGGCTCCACCTTGCATCTGGCGCATAAAGAACATGAACACGGCGATGATCACCAGAATCGGGAAGCTGGCGACCAGCAACTGAGTCCAGATGCTCTGCTGCTCAGGCTGCTTGCCGACGATCTCGACGTTGTTGTCCATCAGGTCCTTAATCAGGCCATTGTCCTGAATCGCCGGACGCACGGTCTCGAACGAGGAACCATCGGTACGGGTACCGCTAATGATGAAGCCATCAACTGTCACTCGCTTAACGCCGCCATCCTGAACCTGCTGGATAAACTGCGAATAATTGAGTTTGTTCGACTCAGTTGGGCTGGAAAAATTGTTCATCACCGTCACCAAGACGGCGGCGATGATCAGCCACAGGACCAGATTCTTTGCCATGTCGTTCAATTAGCTACCCTCTGAAGCAGGCCCCGTGTCGAAGCGCACTTCGCATGACGACCAGTTATGTACCGATCTAACTTACTACACAACGCCCGCCCCTGGCAGGCGCCGTCTGTAACCCTTTATTTGTTGTGAGACCACAAGAGCTCAGCACAATTCGCCGAACACCTTGCTGCCTCAGAGACCGCGAAAGCCTCGCGCCAGCAGATATTGCTCGCGGGAGCGGTCACGCGAGGACAGCGGCTTGCGCATCTGCACCTTGTCGAACAGCTGACGCACCTGCTTGTGGTACAGATCGAAACCTTCACCCTGGAAGATCTTGATCAGAAAATCACCACCCGGACGCAATACCCGGGTCGACAAATCCAGCGCCAGCTCGCACAGGTACATCGCCCGCGGCTGATCCGATTCCCTTACCCCACTCATATTGGGGGCCATATCGGAAATCACAAGGTCTACCGGATGATCACCGATGGCTTCGAGAATCTGCGCGAACACCGCATCATCGGTAAAGTCGCCCTTGATAAAGGTGACATCCGGGATGCTGTCCATCTCCAAGATATCTGACGCGATCAAACGCCCCTTGTCACCGATCACCCGACTGGTGACTTGCGACCAGCCGCCCGGGGCTGCACCCAGATCGACTACAGTGATGCCAGGCCGCAGGATGCGATCCTTCTCCTGAATTTCCAGCAACTTGTAGCTGGCGCGCGAGCGATAGCCATCCTTCTGCGCCATTTTGACGTAGGGGTCGTTGAAATGCTCTTTCAGCCAACCTTGACTGGTCTTGGAACGGGCCACGCAATACCTCGAATGTGCAACGCATGAATATCTGGGCGGCCCCGAAGTCGCTCGGGTAAACTAACCGCCGTTTTTTACCAGATTAAATGCAGGAATCAGATTATGCCGCTCACTCAAGAGCAGAAGAAACAATTCAAATCTATCGGTCACCATTTGAAGCCTGTATTGATCGTGGCTGACAACGGTCTGACCGAAGGTGTGCTGACTGAACTGGAACGCGCACTGAGCGATCATGAACTGATTAAAGTGCAATTACGCATCACTGAGCGCGAAGATCGCCTTACGGCCATCAATGAACTGTGCAAAGCCGGCAAAGCCGAGCTGGTGCAGGTGATTGGCAAAATGGCGTTGATCTACCGCAAGAACCCGAAAGTGAACAAGAACCTTTCCAACGTTCACCGTCATCACGGCTGATCTATCAGCCGTTGCAAGGCGCGCTCAGCGCCTTTGCAACCCACCTATCCTGCCCAATCTTACTGCTTAGGGCTTGTGCCTGAGCTTTTGCGGCAGCGGCTGCAACACCAGCAACAGGCCGCAAAAGGCCATGACCAAGTAACTGAACATCAACCACAGTTCAGCCTCTGGCAGCAGCTGGCGCACAGCAAAGTAACTGCCCGCCATCGCTACTACAACCAATAGCAATTGCCCGCGGGTATCACGCCACAGGCTTGCCAGGCGTTCGGCACGAATCAGTACCAGCACCTGGAGTCCGGCGCAAACCGCCGCCAGGCCAACCAGCAATGGCCGCAAGGTATTGCCGATTTCTTCCACTAGCAATGAGGCCAGGCCGAGCTTGGCAATTGCAGGCAGCAGCAAAAAATGTAGCAACCAGAGGCCGCCAACCCAGAGCGTCTGAGCCAGCAGCCAGCTGATTGCGCCAGCGTCACGCACCAGCGGCTTAGAGATGGCGAACCTCGACAATCTCATACTCCAGCGCACCGCTCGGCGTCTGCACCACGACCACATCCCCCTCACTCTTGCCGATCAAGGCGCGGGCGATAGGTGAGCCTACAGAAATCTTGCGCTGCTTGATGTCAGCTTCGTCCTCACCCACGATCTGGTAAGTGACGCTTTCATCGGTTTCGCAGTTGGCGATTTCCACGGTGGTGCCGAAAATCACCTTACCCGTGTGCTCAATCGTGGTGACGTCAATGATCACCGCATTCTGCAGGCGGCCCTCGATATCACGGATACGCGCCTCGACCATACCCTGCTGCTCGCGCGCGGCATGGTACTCAGCGTTCTCTTTGAGGTCACCGAGCTCGCGCGCAGTGCCGATATCCTGGCTCAGTTTGGGACGCACCACCTTGGTCAGGTGAGCGTGCTCCTCTTCCAGGGCGCGCGCGCCCTGGACGGTCATTGGGTATTTGATCATGCGTTGATTCCTGCATGCAGATCCTGCAGACGGCGCACAGTCTTCTCGGGACCGAACTTCAGCGCCTCACAGATCGCCTGCCCCGCCGCAATGGTGGTGGTGCAGTAGATCTTGTGCTGCAGAGCGTTACGACGAATGGAGTAGGAGTCAGCAATTGACTGACGACCTTCAGTGGTGTTGATAATCAGAGTGACTTCATCATTCTTGATCATATCGACCACGTGCGGGCGCCCCTCGGTTACCTTGTTGACGCGACGCACGGGCAAACCCGCTGCCTCGATCAGCTTGGCGGTACCGGCAGTGGCCACCACCTCAAAGCCCAGCTCAATCAGGTCACGCGCCACGCCAGCTACCAGCGGCTTATCATCGTCACGCACGCTGATAAAGGCCACGCCAGCGTTTGGCAGAATCTCACTGGCACCCGACTGGGCCTTGGCGAAGGCTTCACCGAACGTGTCGCCCACACCCATCACTTCACCGGTGGACTTCATTTCTGGGCCGAGGATCGGGTCGACGCCTGGGAACTTGGCGAACGGGAACACCGCTTCCTTGACGCTGAAGTACGGCGGAATGATCTCGGCGGTGTAGCCGGCTTCAGCCAGAGTTTTGCCGGCCATCACGCGCGCAGCCACCTTGGCCAGCGAAACGCCGACGCACTTGGAGACAAACGGTACGGTACGCGAGGCGCGCGGGTTCACTTCAATGACGAAGATGTCCTCACCCTGCACGGCCATCTGCACGTTCATCAGGCCCACCACGTCGAGCTCCAAGGCCATTTTCTTGACCTGCTCGCGGATCTCGTCCTGGATGTGCATTGGCAGTGAGTACGGCGGCAGCGAACAGGCAGAGTCGCCCGAGTGCACACCAGCCTGCTCAATGTGTTGCATGATCGCGCCGATCACCACGGTTTCGCCGTCGCACACCGCATCCACGTCCACTTCGATGGCGCAGTTGAGGAAGTGATCGAGCAGCACCGGGCTGTCGTTGGAGACTTTTACCGCTTCGCGCATATAACGCTTGAGCTCGTCTTCCTGGTAGACGATTTCCATCGCACGGCCGCCCAGTACATAGGAAGGACGCACCACCAGCGGGTAACCGATGGTCTTGGAGTGGGCCAAGGCCTCGTCTTCGCTGCGCGCGGTGGCGTTAGCCGGCTGACGCAGACCGAGGCGCTGAACCATCTGCTGGAAGCGCTCGCGATCTTCGGCGCGGTCGATGGCATCAGGCGAGGTACCGATGATTGGTACGCCGGCTTCTTCAAGGGCGCGGCAGATTTTCAGCGGAGTTTGGCCGCCGTACTGCACGATCACACCTTTCGGCTGCTCGACGCGGACGATTTCCAGCACGTCTTCCAGGGTTACCGGCTCGAAGTACAGACGATCGGAGGTGTCGTAGTCGGTAGAGACGGTTTCCGGGTTGCAGTTGACCATGATGGTCTCGTAACCGTCTTCGCGCAGCGCCAGTGCCGCGTGTACGCAGCAGTAGTCGAACTCGATACCCTGACCGATACGGTTCGGCCCGCCACCGAGGATCATGATCTTGTCGCGGCTCGACGGATTGGCTTCGCACTCTTCCTCGTAGGTCGAATACATGTAAGCGGTGTCGGTGGCGAACTCGGCGGCGCAAGTGTCGACGCGCTTGTACACCGGCAGCACTTTCAACTTGTGGCGCTGGCTACGCAGGGTTTTCTCGGTCACGCCAAGCAGCTTGGCCAAGCGAATATCGGAGAAGCCTTTACGCTTGAGCTTGTACATCGAGTCACGATCAATGCTCGACAACGCCAGGGTCTTGATGCGCTCTTCGTCCTTGATCAGATCTTCAATCTGCACCAGGAACCATTCATCGATATTGGTCAGCTCGAAGACTTCGGCCACGGTTTTGCCGGCACGGAAGGCATCGCCGATGTACCAGATACGATCAGCGCTTGGCACAGTCAGTTCGCGACGCAGGGTGCTTTCAACTTCAGGATCGGCCAGATCGAGCATCGGGTCGAGGCCCGAAACGCCCACTTCCAGACCGCGCAGGGCTTTCTGCAGGGATTCCTGGAAGGTACGGCCGATAGCCATGACTTCACCGACCGACTTCATCTGCGTAGTCAGGCGGGCATCGGCTTTCGGGAACTTCTCGAAGGCAAAACGCGGGATCTTGGTTACGACGTAGTCGATGGCCGGCTCGAACGAGGCCGGGGTGCGACCGCCGGTGATGTCGTTGGACAGCTCATCAAGGGTGTAACCCACCGCCAGTTTGGCGGCGATCTTGGCGATCGGGAAGCCAGTGGCCTTGGAAGCCAGCGCAGAGGAGCGCGACACGCGCGGGTTCATCTCGATGACGACCATACGGCCGGTGTTCGGGCAGATGCCGAACTGCACGTTGGAGCCGCCAGTTTCCACGCCGATCTCGCGCAATACAGCCAGGGAGGCGTTACGCAGGATCTGGTATTCCTTGTCGGTCAGGGTTTGCGCCGGAGCCACGGTGATCGAGTCACCGGTGTGCACGCCCATCGGGTCGAAGTTTTCAATGGCGCAGACGATGATGCAGTTGTCCTTTTTATCGCGGACCACTTCCATCTCGTACTCTTTCCAGCCGATCAGCGATTCGTCGATCAGCAGCTCGCTGGTTGGCGACAGATCGATACCGCGGGCGCAGATTTCTTCGAACTCTTCACGGTTGTAAGCAATACCGCCACCGGTGCCGCCCATGGTGAAGGACGGACGGATGATGCACGGGAAGCCAACCTTCTCCAGCACGCCGTAGGCTTCTTCCATGTTGTGCGCGATGCCGGAAACCGGGCAAGCCAGGCCGATGTCTTTCATCGCCTTGTCGAAGCGTGAACGGTCTTCAGCCTTGTCGATGGTGTCGGCGTTGGCACCAATCATCTCGACGCCGAACTTTTCCAGTACACCGTGCTTCTCTAGGTCCAGCGCGCAGTTCAGCGCGGTCTGGCCACCCATGGTTGGCAGCAGCGCGTCTGGGCGCTCCTTCTCGATGATCTTGGCCACGGTGGACCACTTGATCGGCTCGATATAGGTGGCGTCCGCCATGGCCGGGTCGGTCATGATGGTGGCCGGGTTTGAGTTCACCAGAATGACGCGGTAACCCTCTTCTTTCAGCGCTTTACACGCCTGGGCACCGGAATAGTCGAACTCGCAGGCCTGGCCGATAACGATCGGGCCAGCGCCGAGGATCAGGATGCTTTTAATGTCAGTACGTTTTGGCATAGCGGTTACTCGAATCCTTGGGTCAGTCGGCGAGGTTTAGCGGCGCTTGGCCATGGTTTCGATAAAGCGGTCGAACAGCGGGGCCACATCGGCTGGACCGGGGCTCGCTTCAGGGTGACCCTGGAAGCTAAAGGCATCCTTATCAGTACGCTCAATACCCTGCAGAGAACCGTCAAACAGCGACTTGTGGATAGCGCGCAGATTGCTCGGCAGAGTAGCCTCATCCACAGCAAAACCGTGGTTCTGGCTGGTGATCATCACCACACCGGTGTCGAGGTCTTGCACAGGGTGGTTAGCGCCATGGTGACCGTGACCCATCTTCAGGGTTTTGGCGCCTGAGGCCAGAGCCAGCAACTGATGACCGAGGCAGATACCGAACACCGGAATATCAGTTTCCAGTACATCCTTGATTGCCTGGATCGCGTAGTCACAAGGCTCGGGATCACCTGGGCCGTTGGACAGGAACACGCCATCAGGATTAAGCGCCAGCACGTCAGCGGCGGGTGTTTGCGCCGGCACTACAGTCAGGCGGCAGCCACGCTCAACCAGCATGCGCAGGATGTTCCACTTAACCCCGTAGTCGTAAGCCACCACGTGGTATTTCAGCTCACTGGCTGGAATTTCGGGGTGACTGTCGTCTTTCAGGTTCCACACGCTGGAGCGCCACTCATAGCGCTCAGTGCAGCTCACCACTTTGGCCAGGTCCATGCCTTTCAGGCCGGGGAAGCTACGCGCCAATTCCAGGGCTTTTTCTTCAGTGGCGTCATCGCCAACCAAAATGCAGCCGTTCTGCGAACCTTTCTCACGCAGGGTGCGGGTCAGGCGACGGGTGTCGATACCAGCAATGGCGACGGTGCCGTTTTCCTTGAGGTATTCATCCAGCGGCTGCTTGTTGCGCCAGTTACTGGAGGTCAGCGGCAGGTCACGGATAATCAGGCCAGCTGCCCATACGCGATTGGACTCGGCGTCTTCCGGCGTAGTGCCGGTGTTGCCGATGTGCGGATAGGTCAGGGTGACAATCTGCTGGGCATAGGAAGGATCGGTAAGGATTTCCTGATAGCCGGTCATGGCGGTGTTAAAAACCACCTCTCCAATAGTTTGGCCATCGGCACCGATGGCCTCGCCGCGAAAAATACTGCCATCAGCAAGAGCCAAAATGGCAGGTTTAAGGGCTGGCTTACTCAAGAAAACCTCCGAAAATCAAAACGTGAAGCAAACGCAGATTGTAAAAAAGCGGGATGACGTATCGACCGTCACCCCGCTTTTTTATCTGATTCATTCTGCGCAACTTTAGTGGACACACTAAAGCAGAAAGCTTACAGGAAACTGCCTTTTGGGTCCACCGCCAGTTGCGACTCAGACCCAGGTAAAACACATTCCTGCGACAGAATGCCTCAGTTAAGCCCCAGAACGTCCTGCATGTCGTACAGGCCCGGCTGCCGCTGGTGCAACCACAACGCCGCGCGTACAGCGCCTTTGGCGAAGGTCATACGACTGGATGCCTTGTGGGTGATTTCCACACGCTCGCCATCAGCGGCGAACAACACGGTGTGATCACCCACCACATCACCAGCGCGCACCGTGGCAAAACCGATGGTTTCGCGCTCGCGCGCACCGGTCTGGCCTTCACGACCATAGACAGCGACCTTCTGCAGATCACGCCCCAGGGCATTGGCCACTACTTCACCCATACGCAAGGCGGTGCCGGACGGAGCATCGACCTTGTGACGGTGATGAGCTTCGATGATTTCGATATCCACGTCATCACCTAGAACCCGCGCCGCAGTGTCGAGCAATTTCAGGCACAGATTGACGCCGACACTGAAGTTGGCGGCAAACACGATGGAAATCTGTTTACCGGCATCAGCCAGCAGCTGCTTTTCTGCCGGGGAAAAACCGGTGGTGCCGATCACCATAGACTTACCGGCCTGACGGCAGATTTCCAGGTTTTTCAGGGTCACCGACGGATGGGTGAAGTCGATCAGCACATCGAACTGATCGAGCACCGCACTCAGATCGCCGGACAGATTGACGCCAATCTTGCCCTGCGCCACCAGCTCACCAACATCCGCACCAACCAGGCTGCTATCGGCACGATCAATCGCCGCACTCAGTCTTGCACCATCGACCAGCTGCACGGCTTCGACCAGGGTCTTGCCCATACGCCCGGCGGCGCCCATCACAGCAATACGTTGCATAGCTATCAGCTCCAAGCTGTCGCCACAGACTGCAGCAGCCGCTTAGCGACCGCGCAGCCTGTCAGCGGGATTTACAGGTCGCCAAAGAAGCGCTTAACGCCTTCGAACCAGCCATTGGCCTTCGGCGAATGCGAGCTGTCGCCTTCCAGGGTTTTGCGGAACTCATCAAGCAGTTCGCGCTGACGTTTGTCTAGGTTGACCGGGGTTTCCACCGCCACCTTGCACATCAAGTCGCCGGCACCACCACCACGCACGGGCGCGACGCCCTTGCCACGCAAGCGGAACATCTTGCCGGTCTGCGTGCCTTCCGGGATCTTCAGCTTGACTCGACCATCCAGGGTCGGCACTTCCAGCTCGCCACCCAGGGCCGCATCGGCAAAGCTGATCGGCACTTCGCAGTACAGGTGCTTGCCGTCGCGCTGGAAGATCGCGTGCTCGCGCACATTCACCACCACGTACAGGTCGCCCGCCGGGCCGCCCATGGCACCTGCCTCGCCTTCGCCAGACAGACGAATGCGGTCGCCGGTATCGACGCCAGCCGGCACTTTAACCGACAAGGTCTTGTGCTCTTCGACCCGGCCGTGACCGTGGCAGGAGCCGCAAGGATCGGTGATCATCTTGCCGCTGCCGTGGCAACGGGGACAGGTCTGCTGCACCGAGAAGAAGCCTTGCTGCATACGCACCTGGCCAATACCACCACAGGTGGTACAGGTCACCGGCGTGGTGCCCTTCTTCGCGCCCGAGCCATCGCAAGGTTTGCAATTGACCAGCGTCGGCACGCGAATGGTCACCGTAGTGCCGCGCACCGCTTCTTCCAGGTCCAGCTCCAGGGTGTAGCGCAGGTCACTGCCGCGCTGTGCGCCGCCACGTTGACCGCCACGACCACCGCCACCGAAGAAATCGCTAAATACATCACCGAAGATATCGGAGAAGTTCGCCCCGCCCGGGCCGCCACCGCCGCCACCCATTTGCGGATCGACACCGGCGTGGCCGTACTGATCGTAAGCCGAACGTTTGGCCGCATCGGAAAGCACTTCGTAAGCCTCGTTGGCTTCCTTGAACTTCTCTTCGGCGGCTTTATCGTCCGGGTTACGGTCGGGGTGATACTTCATGGCCAGACGGCGGTAGGCTTTTTTCAGCTCCGCTTCGCTGGCGCCGCGCTCGACACCGAGCACCTCATAAAAATCGCGTTTAGCCATAAGTCTTCAACACCTTTAAATCGTCTACTCCAGACACGCCAACGCGGGAGCAAGCTCCCGCGCGGCGGATCATGCCGAACGCGACTCGCGTCACGCTCGGCCAGAGCGGCATAAGCTTGCGCCTATTTATTTGTTGTCTTTGACCTCTTCGAACTCAGCGTCGACCACGTCGTCGCCTGCGTCCTTGGCTTGCTCAGCACCCGGGGCTTGTGCACCTGGCTGCGGCTGCTCGGCGTACATCTTCTGCGCAAGCGGTGCGGTCACTTCGGACAGCGCGGTCATCTTGGCGTCTATTTCAGCTTTGTCGTCACCCTTGATAGCCACTTCCAATGCGCTCAATGCGGTTTCGATAGCAGTCTTCTCGTCGGCAGTAGCTTTGTCGCCGGCCTCGGTGATCATCTTGCGGGTGGCGTGCACCAGCTGATCGCCCTGGTTACGTGCGGTCGCCAGCTCTTCGAACTTGCGATCTTCCTCGGCGTTGACTTCGGCATCACGAACCATCTGCTGAATTTCTTCTTCAGACAGACCGGAATTGGCCTTGATCACGATCGACTGAGTCTTGCCGGTGGCCTTGTCTTTCGCGCCGACGTGCAGGATGCCGTTGGCATCGATATCGAAGGTTACTTCGATCTGCGGTACGCCACGCGGAGCCGGTGGAATCTCGGCCAGGTCGAATTTGCCCAGCGACTTGTTACCGCTGGCTTGCTTGCGCTCGCCCTGCAGCACGTGAATGGTCACGGCACCTTGGTTGTCGTCAGCAGTCGAGAACACTTGCGATTTCTTGGTCGGAATCGTGGTGTTTTTCTCGATCAGCGCAGTCATCACGCCGCCCATGGTTTCGATACCCAGGGTCAGCGGGCTGACGTCGAGCAGCAGCACGTCTTTGACGTCTCCCGACAGTACCGCGCCCTGGATAGCAGCACCCATGGCCACGGCTTCGTCCGGGTTAACGTCTTTACGCGCTTCTTTACCAAAGAAATCAGTAACCAGCTTCTGCACCAGCGGCATACGGGTCTGACCGCCGACCAGAATCACGTCGTTGATCGCACCGATGTCGATACCAGCGTCTTTCAGCGCAATACGGCACGGTTCGATGGTGCGCTGCACCAGGTCTTCAACCAGCGATTCCAGCTTGGCGCGGGATATCTTCACGTTCAGGTGCTTAGGACCGGTGGCGTCTGCAGTGATGTACGGCAGGTTCACGTCGGTCGACTGGCTCGAGGACAGTTCGATCTTGGCTTTCTCAGCAGCTTCTTTCAGGCGCTGCATGGCCAGCGGGTCACCCTTAAGGTTCATGCCGCTTTCTTTCTTGAATTCGTCAACGAGGTAGTCGATCAGACGAATATCGAAGTCTTCACCACCGAGGAAGGTGTCGCCGTTGGTGGCCAACACTTCGAACTGGTGCTCGCCGTCAACCTCAGCAATTTCGATCACGGATACGTCGAAGGTACCGCCACCCAGGTCATAGACGATCACGGTGTGATCGCCCTTGGCCTTGTCCATACCGTACGCCAGAGCAGCCGCGGTAGGCTCGTTGATGATGCGTTTTACATCCAGACCAGCAATACGGCCGGCGTCTTTGGTGGCCTGACGCTGACTGTCGTTGAAGTAGGCCGGCACGGTGATCACCGCTTCGGTCACTGGCTCGCCGAGGTAGTCTTCGGCGGTTTTCTTCATTTTCTTCAGGATTTCAGCCGAGATTTGCGGCGGCGCCATCTTCTGGCCGTTCACTTCAACCCAGGCGTCACCGTTGTCCGCCTTGGCGATCTTGTACGGCACCATTTGGATGTCTTTCTGCACGACGTCTTCTTCAAAACGACGACCGATCAGACGCTTTACCGCATACAGGGTGTTATGCGGATTGGTCACGGCCTGACGCTTGGCCGACTGGCCGACGAGGATTTCACCGTCGTTGGCATACGCGATGATCGACGGCGTAGTACGCGCGCCTTCAGCGTTTTCGATAACTTTAGCGACACCGTTTTCCAGAACCGAGACGCACGAGTTGGTGGTCCCAAGGTCGATACCAATAATTTTGCCCATTTTCACTCTCCCGAAACTTTGATAATCCCGCCGCTGATCGTTGTCAGCGGCGGTAGCACTAAAACGCTTGACTGTTTAATGGGGGCAGCTCGGCGAATTTCAAGCCTGCTCATCGATCGATGGCGGCGCTTCTACCGGTGCCTTGCTGACCACCACCATGGCGGGGCGCAGCAGACGACCATTGAGCATGTAGCCCTTCTGGAACACCTTGAGCACGCTATTTGGCTCGACGCTGGTGCTTTCCTGCATCGCCATCGCCTGATGGTGTTCGGCGTTGAACGGTGCACCATGCGGATCAATGGCTTCCAACTGGTGACGCTTGAGGGTGTCGCCGAACAGCTTGAGTGTCAGCTCCATGCCCTCACGTACAGCCTTGATCGCCTCATCATCAGGATTCGACAGCTCAAGACCGCGCTCCAGGCTATCCACCACCGGCAACAGGTCGTTGGCGAATTTCTCCAGAGCGAATTTGTGCGCCTTCTCTACATCCTGCTCGGCGCGGCGGCGCACATTCTGCAGATCGGCAGCCATGCGCAGCGACTGATCCTGCGCAGTAGCCAGTTGCTCTTCCAGCGCTTGCACGCGGGCAACCAGGTCATCGCCCGCAGCCGCTTCTGCAGCTGTTTGTACATCGGGATTCTGCGTATCCAGGGTCTGTTCGTCAGCCATGCGTCTCTCCTCTTATAAATCCGACGCGAGCCTTAACTCACGTACCTGGCTGCTATATGGGGTCAAAAAATGTGGTTTCAAGGACAACAGACGGATTGTCAGCCCACAAAAAAACACTGTATAAATAACCAGACATGAACTTGGGAGGCCCTCGCCATGCTGGTGCACCTGTCCGTACACAACTACGCCATCGTTGAACACCTTGATCTAGAGCTGGACGCCGGCATGAGCGTGATCAGCGGTGAAACCGGCGCGGGCAAGTCGATCATGCTCGATGCCCTAGGCCTGACCCTGGGTGATCGTGCCGACAGCGGCGTGGTCCGTCCCGGTGCGGACAAGGCGGACATCCTCGCCAGCTTCGACCTGCACGACATCCCCGAAGCCCGCGCCTGGTTGGCCGAGCGTGACCTGGACAACGACGGCCCGTGCATCCTGCGCCGAGTGATCACCGCCGAAGGCCGCTCGCGCGGCTATATCAACGGATCACCCTGCCCGCAAGGCGACCTCAAGGCTCTAGGCGAACTGCTGATCGACATTCACAGCCAACACGAACATCAGTCTCTGCTCAAACCTGACACCCACCGCCGCCTGCTTGATGAATATGCTGGCAGCCAGGAACTGGCGCGCCAGGTGCAGCTCGCTGCACAGCGCTGGAAACAGACGCGCAATGAGCTGGAACGCATCGCCAACATCGGCGACGAGCAACGCGCACGCCACCAATTGCTCAGTTATCAGCTCGAAGAACTGGATAACCTAGCCTTGGGTGAGGACGAGCTAGAACAACTGGAGCAGGAACATAAAAACCTGACCAACGCCGAAAGCCTGCTCAGCGCATGCCGCCTGGTGATCGAGCAATGCAGCGAGAATGACGCTGGCAACGTGCTGTCCGCCCTGACCAGCAGCCTCAATCGCCTCAGCGCCTTCCAGGGTCAGCCCGGCGCATTGAGCGAAGCCACCAACCTGCTGGCCAGCGCGCAAATCCAGGTAGAAGAAGCCGTCGGCGAGCTGAACCGCTTTCTCGACCACTTCGACGCCGACCCCGAGCGCCTGCAGCAAATGGAAGAACGCCTGGACGCGATCTACACCCTGGCGCGCAAGCACCGCATCCAACCAACCGAGTTGGGCGCCATGCAGCAACAGCTGTTTGAAGAGCTGGAAAGCCTGAATGCCGACGACCAGGCTGCCGAGCGCCTGAGCGACGAACTGGCCGCCTTCGAGCGGCATTATCAGGAAAAGGCTGCCGAGCTGAGCACTTTGCGTAATAGCGCCGCCGACCAGTTGGCCAGAGCAGTTGAACAGGAAATGCAGAACCTCGGCATGCCGGGCGGGCGTTTCAACATCAAGCTAAGCGCCAACAGCAGCAGCGAGCCACACCCGAATGGCCTGGAGCAGCTGGAGTTTCTCGTCAGCGCCAACCCTGGCCAACCGCTGAAAGCCCTGGCCAAAGTTGCCTCGGGCGGCGAGCTGTCGCGTATCAGCCTGGCGATTCAGGTGATCACCGCGCAAACCTCGCGGGTACCGACGTTGGTATTCGATGAAGTTGACGTCGGCATCGGCGGCCCCACCGCAGAAGTGGTCGGGCAACTGTTGCGCCGGCTCGGCGAGCGCGGCCAGGTGCTGACTGTTACCCACTTGCCGCAAGTAGCCGCACAAGGTCACCAGCACTTATTTGTGCACAAAGTGCGCGACAGTGACGCCACCCGTACCGCTGTCAGCAAGCTAGACAGCGCGCAGCGTGTCGAGGAAATCGCACGCATGCTCGGCGGCGTCGACCTGACAGAGGAGTCATTGGCCCACGCCAGAAAGATGGTCAGCAGCGCTCAAGCCTGACCCCAAAACACAGCAAGAAAAAAGGCGACCCCAAGGTCGCCTTTTTCATATGCCGATCAATCAGCTCTTTTTGCGCACATACAGCACAAGGTTGTGATCAACCAGCTCAAAGCCGTGTTCTTTGACGATTTCTTTCTGACGCTTTTCAATCTCGGCATCGAAGAACTCGATCACTTCACCGGAATCGACACAGACCATATGGTCGTGATGGCCGCTGTCCGCCAATTCGAAGACCGCATGACCGCCATCGAAGTTATGACGAACCACCAGACCTGCTGCTTCAAACTGGGTCAGTACGCGGTACACAGTCGCCAAACCTACGTCGTCACCCGCCTCCATCAGTGCCTTGTAGACATCTTCAGCACTCATGTGACGCTGACCGGCAGAGTCGAGCATTTGCAGTATCTTGACCCGTGGCAGGGTCACTTTCAGGCCAGCCTTACGTAGTTCGCTATTTTCAACCATGGTCTGCTTTCTCACGGAAGCGGCTTCGCAGCTTCCTTTATTGCGGGTATGATCCGGGGTTATATTGCCCAGCCAAGATAGTGGAAGTCGCCCACCGATGCAAAAAACCAAACTCCTGCTGACCAGCCTCACCCTTACGGGGCTACTCGCACTCGCCGGTTGTTCATTCCCCGGGGTTTATAAAATCGACATTCAACAGGGCAATGTCGTCACGCAGGACATGATAGACCAGTTGCGCCCGGGAATGACCCGCAAGCAAGTGCGGTTTATCATGGGCAACCCTCTGCTGACTGACACCTTCCACGCCAATCGTTGGGATTACCTGTACAGCATCCAGCCGGGTGGCGGTAAGCGCCTGCAGGAGCGTGTAAGCGTTAACTTCAATGCCGACGACCAACTGGTTGGCTTGTCTGGCGACTTTATGCCGGGCGTCAGCCGCGACCAGGCCATCCTGGGTGAAGACAGCGGCGTTACCACTCCGCAAGCCACTCAGCAGCCGCAGGTTGAAGATAAGCCCGCTCCGGGCTCGCTACTGGAGCAGATTCAGCGCGAAGTGGACGACGTGAAAGTCGTGCCGGTACCGACTCCAGAGCCTCTGGAAAGCACACCGCAGTAATATTTGCTGATAAAAAAGCCCGGACATGTCCGGGCTTTTTTATACCTGCATCTCTGCAAATCACGCTTTCAGCACTTACTGTCCGGCATCCTCGGCCTTGGCTTGCGCCGCTTTGGCCGCACGCTGCTTGCGCACTTCTTTCGGATCGGCAATCAGCGGCCGGTAGATCTCCACCCGCTCACCCTCTTCCAGCACGCGCTCATCGGGCTTGCTCACTGCCTTGCCAAAAATCCCCAGCGGGCTGTTGTGCAGATCCAGATCGGGAAAATGCGCCTGCATCCCGGACTGCACCGCTGCCTGACGCACCGTGGTGCCATAGGGCAGGCTTAAGCGCAGCAGCTTCTGCTTGTCGGCCAGGGCATAGGCCACTTCGACCACGATATTTGGCTTATCCATAAAGTTGCTTGGCCCTTTGGCAGAAAGCATCGACCAGAGTATTGGTGGCCTGATTGAACAGCGGCCCGAGGGTCGCGCGCACCAGTGGCCCGGCGTAGTCGAAGGTCAGATCCAGGCTGATCTTGCAGGCCTTTTCGCCCAGTGCCTTGAACTCCCAATGGCCATATAACTGGGTGAACGGCCCCTCGACCAGAGTCAGCTTGATCAGCTCGCCCGGCACCAGGGTGTTGGCCGTGACAAAGCGCTGGCTCAAGCCGCCTTTAGCCACCGCAAGGCTGGCGCGCATATGCGTCTCGCTGACCTCAAGCACTTCACTGGCCGAACACCAGGGCAAAAACTGGGGGTAACTGGCCACATCATTGACCAGATCAAACAGCGCCCGCGCGGGATAAGGCAACAGCGCCGAACGCTGAATATGAGTGCTCATAACCCAACCACTTGGCTAAACAGGATGCAGGCGATCATTTGCTCAGCTCTGCGATAAACACGATCAGCACGCCAATTGGCGCGACCACACGAATCAACCAGTACACCACGTTGAACAGCAGTGGGCTTTTCATCGCCAGCTCTTCGCGCACGGCTTCACGCTTTAGCACCCAGCCGGCGAATAGGGCGAATGCCAGGCCACCGAGCGGCAACAGAATACGGCTGGTCAGGTAATCGATGGTGTCGAAGAAATTCCGCCCACCTTCGGCGCCCCATTGGAATAGGTGGAAACCATCCTCGCCAAAAACAAAGAACTTCGCTTCAGCCCCCAAGTTAAAGGACAGCACCGTACCCATACCGACTACCCAGCAGAGGAACGCCAACACACTGGTCACCAGCACCCGGCTGCGCTTGGTGCGCTCGACCAGATAGGCCACCGCCGGCTCCAGCATGGAGATCGACGAGGTCCATGCAGCGATCAGCACCAGGATAAAGAACAGCGTTCCCATCACCTGGCCAAAAGCGATATTGCCGAACGCCACTGGCAGGGTGACAAACATCAGCCCTGGCCCTGCGCCAGGCTCCAGACCACCGGCGAAGACGATGGGAAAAAGCGCCATACCAGCAGTGAGAGCTACCAGGGTGTCGAGAATACCGACGGTGAGAATGGTGCCGCCAATCGAGGCGTTCTTAGGCATATACGAGCCGTAAACCATGATCGCGCCCACGCCGACGCTCAGGGTAAAGAAGGCATGGCCCATGGCGGCCAGCACACCATCGAGCACGCGGTCCGGCTGGAAATCGAAGAGAAAGTGAAAGCCCTGCATAAAGTGCCCGGTGGTCATGCTGTAACCCAGCAGCACTATTAGCAGCACGAACAGCAGCGGCATCATGATGCGCAGGCTGCGCTCAAGACCAGCCACCACGCCACGGGCGATGACAAAGCCGGTCAGCAGCATAAACAGCGTATGCCACAAGGTCAGCCGCCAAGGGTCGGCCGTCAGCGCACCAAACGCGGCGCCAGCACCCTCGGCACTCACGCCGGTAAACTGCCCGCCACCCATGCTGAGGATGTAATCCAGCGACCAACCGGCGACCACACTATAAAACGACAGAATCAGCAACGCCGCGATCATGCCCATCAGCGCTGCCCAGGACCATTTAGGCGAAGCACCCGACTCAATGGCCAGGGTCTTGAGGGTATTCACCGGGCTCTGCCGGCCGCGCCGACCAATCAGGGTTTCAGCGAGCATGATCGGTAAGCCGACCATAAAGATGCACACCAGGTACATCATCACGAAAGCCCCGCCGCCGTACATGCCGGTCATATAGGGGAACTTCCAGATATTGCCCAAGCCAACAGCCGAGCCCGTCGCAGCCAGAATAAACACCCAACGGCTGGCCCAGGCGCCGTGTATCGAAACCTTATCGTTCGCCATGCTCGGCTAGCCTGCTCTATTGAAAAAAGATCGCGCATTGTCGGGGATTCGCCAGGGCGGCTCAAGCACAGCCGACACCGCGCAGTGCCCAGCCGCCAAGCAGAGCCGATTTTGCCCTGCCGTACACATAGCGCCCGCGCCAGTGACTCCCTATAATGCGCGCCCTATGGCTAAACAAAAGAAACACCCGCAAGGCACCATCGCGCAAAACAAGAAGGCGATGCACGACTACTTCGTCGAATCCAGGTTCGAGGCAGGCTTGGTCCTGGCTGGCTGGGAAGTGAAAAGTCTGCGCGCCGGCAAAGCTCAGTTGGTCGACAGCTATGTGTTGCTGAAAAACGACGAAGCCTGGCTGATGGGCTGCCACATCACCCCACTGACGGCAGCGAGCACCCATGTGATCGCTGACCCGACGCGCACCCGCAAGCTGCTGCTGAATAAACGCGAGTTGGACAAGCTGTTCGGCGCCGTCCAGCAGAAAGGCTACGCTTGCGTGGCCATGTCGATTTATTGGAAGGCGCACCTGATCAAGTGCGAAATTGCCCTGGCCAAAGGCAAGAAGGACTTCGACAAGCGCCACACCGAGAAAGAGCGCGACGCCGACCGCGAAGTGCAGCGCGCGATGCGCAGCAAAGGCAAAGACGAGTAAATCGACTCTGCACTAATGAAAACGCCCCGCAATGCGGGGCGTTTTTTGTTACTGCGTTCGACTTAGCGCAACTCGCTAAACGCCAGCTTAACGCCCAAGCCCACCAGCACCGCCCCCATCAGCCGATCAAACCAGTGGCCCATCCGCGCAAAACCGGCACGCACGCGCTGGTGGCTGAACAGCTGCGCGACCATGCAGAACCACAGCGCCGTGGCCACCGCCAGATAAACGCCGTAGCCCGCCTGTACCGGCAGCGGCGTATGAGGGTTAATCACCACGGTAAACAGCGAGAGGAAGAACAGCGTGGCCTTGGGGTTCAGGCCATTGGTTACAAAGCCCGCCACAAAGGCTGCACGCGGCGAGCGCTCACCTTCATCCAGGCTCAACTCGGCATCGCTCGGGTTTGCTGGCTTGGCCCGCAGCGCTCTGATGCCGATGTACAGCAAATAAGCCGCAGCCAGCCACTTCAGGGCGTTAAACAGCACAATCGACTGCGACACGATCAAGCCGATGCCCAGCAGCGAATAGGCCACATGGATAAAAATCCCACAGCCCACACCAATCGCACTGAAAATGCCGGCACGCCGCCCGTGCGCCACACTCTCGCGCACCACAATCGCGAAATCCGGGCCCGGACTGGCCACAGCCAGCAAGTGGATCAGGGCCACAGCTAAAAACTCGGTCCAGTACATAGGGCGGCTCCGCGACGTCGAAATGATTCTGTTAGGCTCGCCACCTTACTCCCCGCTCAAACCCGCAGGATAGATACAGCTGATGAGTAACAGTCACCGCGCCGCTTTTCTCGACCACAGTTCCCTTGACCTGGGCGACCTCGACCTGTCCAGCCTGAGCAGCTGCTTTGCCGACCTTCAGTTGTATGCGCACAGTACCCAGGCGCAAACCATCGAACGCCTGCAGGGCGCGCAGGTGGCGATCAGCAACAAGGTACCGCTGAATGCCGAGGTGTTCGCCGCCTGCCCGGAACTGAAGCTGGTCCTGGTTGCCGCCACCGGCACCAACCCGATTGACCTGGCCGCCGCCCGCGCCCATGGCGTCAGCGTGAGTAACTGCCAGGGTTACGGCACACCCTCGGTGGCGCAACACACCCTGATGTTGCTACTGGCGCTGGCCACCCGCCTGCCCGATTACCAACGCGACGTGCGCGCCGGCCACTGGCAACAGGCCCAGCAGTTCTGCCTGCTCGATTACCCGATCGTCGAACTGCACGGCAAAACCCTAGGCCTACTTGGCCATGGCGAACTAGGCGGCGCAGTGGCCAAACTGGTCGAAGCCTTTGGCATGCGCGTGCTGCTCGGCCAGCTGCCTGGCCGTCCTGTGCGTGAAGACCGACTATCACTGGATGAGTTGCTGCCCCAGGTCGATGCGCTGACCCTGCACTGCCCACTGAACAGCGACACCCTGAACCTGATCGACGCGCGCGAACTCAGCCTGATGAAGCCCACCGCTTTTCTGATCAATACTGCCCGCGGCGGCCTGATCAATGAGCAAGCCCTGGCTGACGCACTGCGCGCCGGGCACCTGGGCGGGGCGGCAACCGATGTACTGACCCAGGAGCCGCCTAAAGACGGCAATCCCTTACTCGCCGCCGACATTCCAAGGTTGATCATCACCCCACACAGCGCTTGGGGCAGCCGCGAAGCGCGGCAACGCATCGTCGGCCAACTGAGTGAAAATGCTCTGGCCTTCTTCAACGGCACGCCTATGCGCGTTGTCAGCTAAGCTACGCGACTTTTTTCGAGGAGCGCTTATGGACCCGCGAAGCGAAGTACTGCTACGCCAGGCTGATCTATTCAACGGCCCGCTGCTGCTTGCCGGTTTACCAGCAGATGATCTGCTTGGCCAACTCCCTGAAGCCCACGGCTGGAGCTGGCATGCCGGCGAGCACACACTGCTGGACGCCCGCTTCAGCACTCGCTGTCACTTTGGCACTCAACCTGGAGAACGCGACTTCCAGGCAGCCGTGCTGTTTCTGCCGAAGTCCCGCGAGCTGACCGAATACCTACTCAATGCCCTGGCGGCGCGCCTGAATGGCCGCGAACTGTTTCTGGTCGGTGAAAAACGTGCCGGCATTGAGCGCGCCGCCAAGCAGCTGGCGAACTTCGGCCAAGCACGCAAGCTCGACAGCGCGCGCCACTGCCAGCTCTGGCAAGTACGGGTTGAGTACGCACCCGCCGCGCCGGATCTGCACAGCCTGGCACAACGCTACGAACTGACCCTGACCGACGGACCGCTCCAGGTTCTTAGCCTGCCGGGCGTATTCAGCTATGGTCGCCTGGACGTAGGCAGCGCGCTACTGCTCGAACACCTCGACAGCTTGCCCAGCGGGCATATTCTGGATTTCGGCTGTGGAGCCGGCGTACTCGGCGCGGCGCTGAAACGCCGCTACCCAGACAGCCAGATCACCCTGCTGGACGTGGACGCTTTTGCCGTCGAAAGCAGCCGTCTGACCCTTGCAGCCAATGGCCTGTTGGCTGACGTGATCAATGGCGACGGCATTGATGCGGCACCCACGGGCCTGAGTGCGATCCTCAGTAACCCGCCCTTTCACCAAGGCGTGCACACTCACTACCAGGCCACCGAACACCTGCTGCGCCAAGCCCGCCAGCACCTGGCCAGCAAAGGCGAATTGCGCCTGGTGGCTAACAGCTTTCTTAAATACCCACCGCTGATCGAACAGCACCTCGGCCCCTGCCAGACCCTGGCCGACGCCAAAGGCTTTCGCATCTACCGCGCCAGCAACAGCTAAACGGGGCTTGCCCTATCACGGAAGCGCGGGCAGAATGCGCGCGTCCTAGGGGAGTAGTCTCCCGCGAGCGCCAGCTCGCCCGGCACGCGTCAACATACTTGCTCAGCAGAGCATGGCGCGTGCGACCCAAGGCCCACCCAGTGGAGCCTGCGGTTTGACAAGACCTATGACACGCACACCTTACCCGGGGCGGGAAGGCTGTACGTGTCATAGCCATGTTGACCCGCCCCTTTAGGAAAGCCTGATGCTCGAATCCCTGTTTGTCCCCACCTTTATCGTGGCCTTGGCCGAAATCGGCGACAAAACGCAGTTGCTCGCCTTACTGCTGGCTGCGCGCTTTCGCAAACCGTGGCCCATCATTTGGGGCATCGTGGTCGCCACACTGGCTAATCATTTTGCGGCCGGCGCCATCGGCAACTGGGTTGCCAGCTTCTTCTCCCCCGCCACCTTGAGCTGGATTCTTGCTGCCAGCTTTGTAGCTGTGGCCCTGTGGACACTGATCCCAGACAAACTGGATGACGACGAAAGCTCCAAATTCAAGCGCTACGGACCTTTCCTGACCACCCTGATTGCCTTCTTCCTCGCGGAAATGGGCGACAAAACCCAGGTCGCTACGGTGATGCTGGCCGCGCAGTACCCGTACTTTGTTCTGGTGGTCATTGGCACAACCCTCGGTATGCTGATTGCCAACGTGCCAGTGGTACTGGCCGGCAACTTCGCGGCGGAACGCCTGCCACTGACACTGATCCGCCGTGTGGCCGCCTGTGCATTTGCGGCGTTGGCGGTGTATGCGGTGTACCAGGCACTGAAATTCAGCGGGTTTGTCTGACAGCCAGTTGACGCCAGGAGACTGGCGTTTCGGCCAATACCTCGGCTTCCAGGCGGCTGCTACAGTGCGCAACATTCTGCCCACACAGCCGTCAGGGAGACGCCCATGTCACTGGATGATCGGAAAAAACTGGTCCGCCACCATATCGACCTGTCCTGGAACAAAGGCCGCACGGCGCTTGCAGAACAACTGCACAGCAAAGACTTTCTCTATAAGAGTTCGTTTATTGGCAGACCGCTGACCAGCTCTGCCTTTGCCCAGATGGTGCAGGACATCCGCCATGCCATGCCGGACCTGCAGGTGGTGGTCGAGGAGTGCATCGCCGAAGGCAACAAAGTGGTCACCTGGAGCACCTTGATCGGCACCATCCAGAAACCCGCACTCGGCTACCCGCCCAGTGACAAGGTGCTGAGCATCTCAGCCATGGCCTTCTGGACCATTACCTCCACTAATGAAATTCAGGAAATCTGCACCATGTTTGACATGGAGAGCTTCCGCTCACAATTGGGCCTGGCCACCCAACCCTTTGCGGCCAAAGCCTTGCCCTGATCAACAAACACCCAATAAAAAGCCCCCATTTGGGGGCTTTTTGCTTAACGCGGATTAGCGTGCCTGCTCATACAGCGGCATCACCTTGGGAATAGCTGCCTGCAGAGACGCGATACGGCTATTGGATGACGGGTGCGTGCTCATGAACTCAGGTGGCGCACCTTCACTGGCTGCGGCCATCTTCTGCCACAGGCTGACCGCAGCATTGGGGTTGTAGCCACCCCGGGCTGCGAGCTCCAGGCCAATCAGATCCGCCTCGTTTTCATTGCCACGGCTGTTTGGCAGCATCATGCCGTACTGCACGGCGGCATCGGCCAGCGCCAAACTGTCGGAACCCAGCCCCAGCAAGGCACCGGCACCCTGCTTGGCCAGCTCAACACCATAGGCTTTGGACATGGACTCACGGCTGTGCTCACGCAGTGCGTGGGCCATTTCGTGCCCCATGATCGCGGCGATTTCATCGTCAGTGAGTTTGAGCTTTTCGATGATCCCGCTGTAGAAAATGATCTTCCCGCCCGGGCCGCAGTTGGCGTTCAGCTCAGGGCTTTTGATCAGATTAACCTCCCACTGCCACTGCGCCGCATCCGGACGGAACAACGGGGCATGCTTGATCAAACGGTCGGCAATGGTGCGCAAGCGCTTGGCATTGTTACTGGTTTTATCCAACACACCCTTGCTGGAGGCCTCGCCGAGGGTCTGCTGATAGGACTGCGCATACATCTGATTGACTTCTTGGGTCGAGAGCATGCTGAACATGTACTGCTTGCGCTCGACACCGACAGCGCCGCCGCTGGTGGTGTTTACGGCCTGGCAGGCCGTCAGCAGGCTGCAGAGCGCCAAAGCGGCCAGACGAAATGGGGTATTCATGTCAGTTCTCCTTCACGACAGGGACCGTATGCTAGGCCGTGCACCTGGGCAACACAACCCGCAGGCGCTGCAGAATAGGCCGCCGCACACGTTGCTAAATCACAGAATCGAGCTAATGCTTTGAAGCTACACAGCCGATATACCAGGGACAGGTGTAACCCGTAGTTGAGGAGTCCCTATGCGATTCAAATCGATCCAGTCTTCCGTTGCGCTTATGGCGGGGGCCAGCATCCTGGCTGTTATCGTCGCATTGGTACTCTACGCCCTGTTCGCCGGGGGGCGTACCCAGACCCAGGTGCAAGAGCGCACCCAGGCGCTGCTCGAAACAGTGATTGATCAGCGCCTGAACGCTCTGGCTCAAGCCCAGGTTGGCCAACTGCAGCGCCAATTCGAACGCCCCATGACCGTTGCCAAATCCCTGGCCACCCTCAACAGCCAAATGGCCAGTGCCGATGGCAGCCCCGGTATCAGCCTGACTCGCGAGGAACTGAGCAAACTGGTCAGTGAGTACCTGAAGGTCAACCCAGAACTCATCGACCTCTATATCGGCTGGGAACCGAACGCGTTCGACCAGGACGACGACCTGTATGTTGACCAAAAAGAGAATGGGTACGACAACACCGGCCGTTTCATGCCCTGGTGGTACCGAGAAGGTAACCAAATCAAGCTCGACGCACTGACCGTTGAGCAAATGGAAAGTGAAGAAATTCAACCCACCGGGGTACGCACAGGCGAGTATTACCTGTGCCCCAAGGAAACGGGAAAACCCTGCGTAATTGACCCCGCCTCCTACGATTTTGGCGGCAAGCAGGTGCTGGTTGCCGCCTTCAACGCGCCGATCATGGTCAATGGTCAATTCCGCGGCGTAGCTGGCAACGACCTGGCCCTGGACTTTATTCAGGAGCTGCTCACTACCGCCAAGGCCGGGTTGTATGACGGCGCCGGGGAACTGGCCTTGATTGCGTCCAACGGCACCCTGATCGCCGCAACCCAAGACGCCACATTGATAGGCCAGCCGGCAAGCAAGGCGATTGATGCCGAGCTGCTGAGCCAGCTCAAGCAGAGCAGCAATGAGCAGCCGATCAACAAACTCGACGAAGAGCGTCAACTACTCCAACTGCTACTGCCGTTCCAAGTGGCTGGCACCTCAACACGCTGGACCCTGGCCATCGTTCTGCCAACCAGTGCCGTGTTTGCGGACCTGAATGAGCTGCAGGCCGGCCTCACTGAGCAGGCCGAAGCAGATACATTGGGCATGGCATTAGTGGGCTTACTGGTTGCAGGCCTTGGCATGCTGGTGATCTGGTTCGTCGGCTATGGCATCGCCCGCCCACTGCGACAGATGGTGGTCATGCTCGACGACATTGCCCAGGGCGATGGCGATTTGACCCGTCGCCTGGACGTGAACCGTAGCGACGAACTGGGCGATATCGCCAGGGGCTTCAACACCTTCCTCGGTAAGCTACAAAGCATGATTACCCAGGTGGTCAGTTCGGTGCAGAAAGTCAGCGACTCTTCCGAACACACCGCCGACATCGCCATCCGCACCAACACGGGCGTGCAGAAACAGCTAGCGGAGATCGAGCTGGTCGCTACCGCCGTACATGAAATGACCGCGACCGCGCAGGACGTGGCACGCAACGCCACCCATGCCGCCGAAGCCGCCAACCATGCAGACCGCGCCGCCAATCAAGGCAAACAGACAGTGCAACACACCGCCGAGGCAATTGCCGCCCTGGCACAAGAAATTGGTCGCGCGGTCACCGTGGTACAAACGCTGGCCAAGGACAGCGAGAACATAACCGCCATCCTGGTCGCCATTCGCGGGATTGCCGAGCAAACCAACCTGCTGGCACTCAATGCTGCCATCGAGGCCGCCCGTGCCGGCGAACAGGGTCGCGGCTTTGCCGTGGTAGCCGACGAGGTGCGCAATCTGGCGCAGAAAACCCAAAAGGCCACCGAAGAAATCCAGACCATGATCCAGCAACTGCAACAAGGCACTCGCGATGTCGTCACGGTCATGGAAGACAGCCAGAGCAAGACCGAGGTCAGCGTGCAGCAGGCAAGCCAGGCCGCTGAGGCACTGGAGTCCATCACTCAGGCGGTCTCGGTGATCAATGACATGAACACGCAGATAGCCAGCGCCGCCGAGGAGCAAAGTGCGGTGGCCGAAGACATCAACCGTAACGTCACCAACATTGGCCAAGTGGCCAATGAAGTGGCCGGTGGCGCTGATGAAGCCAGCCAGGCCAGCGCCGAATTGACCCAACTGGCCGAACAGCAACGTCGCTTGATCAATCAGTTCAAGGTTTGACTACGCGTAAGCAAAAGGGCGGACTGCTATGCAATCCGCCCTTTTTTGCACCTTGTTAATAATCTAGGCCGGCGTCAGGCACTCAGGCGCATCCAGCTTGGGATCATTGATCAGATTGGCCAGCACCCGCTCACGCAGAGCCGGTTGCGGGCTCGCCAATAAAGCCTGCAACTCAACAGCCGGTGTGTCGGCAGCTAACCAGGCCGCCTGACCCGCGTCATCGAGAATCAGCGGGCGCCGCTGGCTAACAGCCGCCTGAGTCACCACTGCGGCGCTCAAGTAGACACACCCCTCCACCGGATAAGCCTCCCATAAGGCGGCGAAATACAGCGGCGTGGCATCACCCGTAAGCCAGTACGGGCGCTTGCGCGCAGTACCGCGCCACTCATAAAAACCGTTGGCAGGAAGTAGGCCGCGGCGCAGACGAAACGCCTCACGAAACATCGGCTGTTCCGCCAGGGTTTCCGCTCGCGCCTGGGCGGGGGTCTTGGTCAGATCCGTCAGCCAGGGTGGGGTCAGCCCCCAGCGTGCACGCGTCAACTGGCGCTCGCCCTCGACATTGCGCAGTAGCAACACCTGACTATGCGGCGAAATACTCCAGTGCGGTAACTGATCAGCAGGAAAACCGGGAATCGCCGCAAATGCAGGCGTCCAACGGAACAGCGCATAACGTCCACACATGGGGAAACTCGATAACACTTGAAGGAAAGGCCGCAGGGCAGAAGCGCTGCAGACCGCAATCAGCAGAGCAACGTACCTTGTAAGTTATCTGGCTCGTCGCCGGGCAGAGGCAGGGCGGCATTGTACGCGGCGATCAGCTGATGCGCGCGGTGCGCTTGGTCATCCTCCACCATCACACCAAGCAGACCACAGGCCGGCAACTCACCCACAGCGCCGGCCAAGTGCTGCCCAGTGAGGTAGGCCTCGATCCCTTCACTGGCCAGCATGCCCAGCAGCAGCTCGCCCTCCATCAGGTCTTGCGGCTCGTAGATTCGCTGCATCAATCATTCTCCCCGCGCACGTCCAGGCTCCAGTCCTCGCCATCCGTCTGCAGCGAAAACACAATCGGCCGGCAGCACACCGGACAGTCTTCGATGTACTCCTGATCGCCTGCCGACAGGTCGAGCAACGCCTCAGCCTGCTCACCGCAATAAGGACATTGGTAGTCCTGACTTTCCAGCATCGCTGCCTCCTTGTGACTTGGCGTTATAATCGCCGGTCTATAGCTGGCCCTGCAGTCGCGTGTTATCCCGTATCACGCCCGACGTTCAGCGCAGTGAGCATCTCCACAGCCACCCACAACAAGAGAGCATGATGGGCGAATTCGATGCCATCCGACCTTACGCCGACGCCGAAGTCCCTGCCGTGTTGGCGCGCCTGCTGGCCGACGATGCGTTTCTCGGCATCCTCACTCAGTTCCGCTTCCCGCGCCTGGCATCTTCGCTAGGCTGGCTGCTTAAACCACTTATAGCCTATCGCCTGCGTCTTGAGTTTCGCGACGTGAGTTCAGTGGCGCAATTACAGACGCGCATCGAGAGCTATGTCGATCGCACTATCGAGCAGGCGACCGATGGCGTGAGCTATTCCGGTATCGAACACCTGCAAGCCGGTAACGCTTATCTGTTTCTGGCTAACCATCGCGACATCGTCATGGATCCGGCGTTCGTCAACTATGCGGTGTACCACGCCGGCCTGCCAACGCCGCGTATTGCCATCGGCGACAACCTGTTGCAGAAGCCCTTTGTCAGCGACCTGATGCGCCTGAACAAGAGTTTTATCGTGCACCGTTCGATCAGCGGACGGCGCGAGAAGCTGGCGGCTTACCAATTGCTGTCGGCATACATCAATCACTCGATCCGCAATGATGGCGAGTCGATCTGGATCGCCCAGGCCGAAGGCCGCGCCAAGGATGGTGATGACCGTACCGATTCGGCGATCCTCAAGATGTTCCATATGAGCCGCAAGGGTGAGCCATTCGCCGAAGTGATCAATGCCCTGCGCCTGACGCCGGTGTCAATCAGCTACGAGTACGACCCCTGCGACCAAGCCAAGGCTCGCGAGCTGTTTATCCGCGCCAGCAGCGGCAGCTACACCAAAGCGGCGGGCGAGGATGACCAGAGCATTGCCCTCGGCATTACGGGCTACAAAGGTCGCGTGCATGTGCACTTCGGTGCGCCGGTCAGCCAAGGGATTGAAGACAGCAAACTGCTGGCTGCAGAAATGGACAGGCAGATTCTCACCGGCTACCGGCTATTTCCTGTGCATTACCTGGCCTACGCCATGTGGGCGGATCGCGACCCGGAACTGGCCGTACCCAGCGCCGCAGACGTATTTCCTGCCGAGGAGCTCAGCGCGGCCAAGAGTGAATGGCAGCGGCGCCTGGCCAACTGCCCGAGCGAGCAGCAGCCCTATCTGACTCTGCAATACGCCAACCCGGTGCGTAACCAGTACCGGATCAAGGCTGGCCTGCCGCTTTAGGCAAACCGCAGCAATAAAAAACGGCAGCCCATGGCTGCCGTTTTTTATTGCTGCAGAGGGCGTGTTACAGCCGCGTGCTAAGCCAGGAAAGCAGCAAGGCGCCCCCCAGGCAGACAGAGCCAAACCGGACGAAAAACTGATTCAGCCGCCATGTAGGTTCATCACAGGCGTAGGCCTGCTCCGCCAGCTCATTCAACTCATTACCCGCCAACACGCGGGCTTGTGCACGCTGCTCACGCAGACGGGTAGCCAACAGCAACCAGGCGCCGGCCAAGGCAAAAAACAGCGCCAGCCCATTAAGCCACTGCCCAGGCTGACCTTCGATCAGCAACCAAAGCGCTTGCAACGACATCCTCGACCTCTACTACGTCTATAAGGCATGCGACCAACATCGCGCCTAATTAGCAGCACACCCGATGCACGATCGGGCAGCCCAAATACGGTCGCGGAGTCTACCGAAGGTTGCAGCACTCGCGGCTCGATTCCGACGAATCGCAGTCACTATGACCAAGCGGTCTAAACACTGTCATCTTCGTAGACTATGGTCTAACGCTCGTCGCAACGCTCTGGCCAAAAAGGCTTCAGCACGGCGACAGGTTTTAAACATCCATGGAGGAACACACCATGCTGCATGCCCAACCGCAAGACCGCGATTACCTGATCGACTCGCTGGATGAGGTGGACGATGTCGTAAACGGGCTGTCTTTCAATGTGCAGGACGACCACTGGCTGGTCTATTGCGCCATGGGCGGCCACGAGCATTACGCCCTGCCTGATGTCGATACGCTGACCGGCATGAGCATGCCCGATTTTTACAGCGAAGCAGCCTGAGGCAAGAGTTATCGTTTTAGGCGTACAAAGCGCAGATGTAAAAAAGCCCGGATCAATCCGGGCTTTTTGATTACAGCGATAAGGCTTACTGCCCGAGCATCTGGCCGATGGTCGGGTCCTTGAAGGCGCGGGTCAGGGCGTCGCTCAACACATCACCAACCAGCTTGGTATTGGTCGCCTGATTCGGCGCCATGCCAAAACGCTGATTCAACGAGGCACCGTAACGGCCGCTGTAGCGACGGCTGCTGTTCTGCACATCAACGCGGAAAGTCGCGGTCATGTCAGCTTCGGTTACGTACATGCCTTCTTTCGGTGACTGGTATTTCAGTTCGGCCAGGGTCAGGGTCAGCTGCGGCGCGTTGTAGGCATTCGCGCTTGGGGTAAAGCCGAGCAAACGTACAGCCGCTTCAGCCTGGGCCTGCAACTTGGGCAGGATGTCCTGTCCGGTCACGCTGATGGCGCTGGTTTCCGGATAAAGGCCACCACGGGTGCCCAGTACTGGCGAAGGACGGCCATCGGCTACGCGCACCACCACCGGCTGGCCTTGGCCAACAGCGGTCAGCGGGCTATTGAGCTTGGGTTGTGGGCTGAGTTGTTGCGGGCTGTGGGCACAACCCACCAGAGTAAGGCTGGCAACAGCCACCAGACCAAACAGCAGACGATGCAGCATGCTCAACTCTCCATACATAAGGGGGTAGAAGTGGCGCGCAGTATAACCAGCGCGGCAAATGCCTGACAGCGCTGCTTGCCAGGGTCTGCTGCCATTTCTCACAGCAATGTGGCTCGCGATGAAACGGCGACAGAGCCTAGGACGCTTATCGCGCTTACTGGTTCCCGTAACACCCCTGTAACCCGCGTCAGGCATAAGACTTTAGTCTTCCTTGTTCGTGAGTGATTCGCCATGTTCTCACTGCGCAACCTGCTCGCCCCAAGCCGCCCAATGCGCTCATTTGCACTGGTCGATGCGCAAGGCATCTGCCGCGCCCTGCGCCAGTCAGCCCAGGCGCCACAAGGCTCCGGCTGGATTGAGGTGCAACACAGCTGCCTGAGCTGGCTCAATCGACCGCTGCCCGCTAGCGCCAGAACTGCCCAGGTCACGCCATGCCTGCGCGTGCGGCAAACGCTGGCAGCCTGACCGGCGGAAGAAGAAAAGTCACGCTAGGCGATCAATTTTCCTGCTTTGCCCTTATAATCTCGCCCCGATTATAAGGACGCCTCCTGTTCGGGCCTTGCCGTATCGCTGATGCTCCATTGCACCAGCTCCGCCCCAGAGAGTCGCCCACTTCGCGCTGCCTTCCGGCTGCCGCTTACTCCCACGTATAACGCCTGCAATCGCTGCATGGCCGTTCTATGTCGTAGAGAAGCGTGCCCAGCAGACGTGTTTTGAGGTTCACGACTCCAAAAGAGCGTGGAAAGAACGGTTTGGAAAACTTCACAAGAGTGTGGCGAAAATGAACGATCTCGCGGTTGGCATCTGCTTCCAGAAGCCTGCTTCCCTCAACCCTGAGCGTCTCGCCGACTGCTGATTGGCTGTGTGCATACATAAGCTGACGAACGTCTATTGAGTGCTGGTTTGCGGAGAAGTGGTAATGGCGCAAAACGATTACGAAACAATGGATGTGGTGCTGGTGGGTGCCGGCATCATGAGTGCGACCTTGGCCGTACTGCTCAAAGAGCTCGACCCGGCGATCAAGCTGGAAGTGCTCGAAATGATGGAATCGGGGGCAATCGAAAGCTCCAACCCCTGGAACAACGCAGGCACCGGCCACGCCGGCCTGTGTGAGTTGAACTACACGCCGGAGTCGGCAGACGGTTCGATCGACATCAAGAAGTCGGTAACCATCAATACTCAGTTCGAAGAGTCCAAGCAGTTCTGGGCCTACTTGGTCGAGAAAGGCCGCTTTGGTTCGCCCAAATCGTTCATCAATCCAGTGCCACACCTGAGCTTCGTTCGCGGCCAGAAAGGTATCGATTACCTGAAGAAGCGCTTCCAGGCGTTGACCGTGCACCATGCCTTTGCGGACATGGAATACACCGAAGACAAAGCCACCCTGGCGGAGTGGATGCCGCTGATGATGCCGGGCCGCGACCCGAACGAGCCAATTGCAGCCACTCGCGTCATGGCGGGCACCGACGTCAACTTCGGCAACCTGACCACGCACCTGCTCGCACACCTCGGCCAGCAAGCTGATGCCAAGGTTTCCTGCAACCAAAAAGTGGTTGGCCTGAAGCGCAGCGGCCAAGGCTGGCGGGTCAGCGTCAAGGACCTGCAAAGCGGCAACAACCGCGAGATCCAGGCTAAATTCGTCTTCCTCGGCGCTGGTGGCGCGGCGCTGCCGCTGCTGCAGATGTCTGGCATCCCGGAAGGCAAAGGCTTCGGCGGCTTCCCGGTCAGCGGCCAGTGGCTGCGTTGCGACAACCCGGACGTGGTCAAACAGCATCAGGCCAAGGTCTATAGCCAGGCAGCCGTGGGCTCGCCACCGATGTCAGTGCCTCACCTGGACACCCGCGTGGTAGACGGTAAAACCTCGCTGCTGTTCGGCCCCTATGCCGGCTTCACCACCAAGTTCCTCAAGCGCGGTTCGTTCCTTGATCTGCCGCTGTCGATTCGCTTTAACAACATCGGCCCAATGCTGGCCGTGGCGCGCGACAACTTTGACCTGACCCGCTACCTCGTCAAGGAAGTGCTGCAATCCGAAGCCCAGCGCCTGGAAACCCTGCGCGGCTTCTATCCACTGGCCAAGGCCGAGGACTGGAGCCTGGAAATCGCCGGTCAACGCGTGCAGATCATCAAAAAGGATGCGAAGAACGGCGGCATCCTGCAGTTCGGGACCGAACTGGTAGCAGCCGAAGACGGCTCCATCGCTGCCCTGCTCGGCGCATCGCCAGGCGCTTCAGTGACTGTCTCGATCATGCTTGATCTGATCCAGCGCTGCTTCGGCACGCAGGTCAAATCAGAGCAGTGGCGCAGCAAACTGAACGAGATCTTCCCAGCCATGGGCGCAGTGCTCGCCAGCGATGCCGAGCGCTACCGCGAAGTGCAATCGCGCTCCGACGCGTTGCTGCAGTTGGAACAAACCGTCAGCGCCTAAACCGCACTGCAATAAAAAACCGCCTCTCGGGGCGGTTTTTTATTGCCTTTCATTCGCTGAAGGCCGTTTCAGGCTAATCGCGTATTTAAGCGGATGTGGGCATCGGCCGGAAACTGAAGTAATGCCGCAAGGCATCAACCATCTCGACGTAATCACCTGGGGGCGCGACCAGGGCGAAACCCGAGTCATAACTGCCGGGGGTGACATCCTCTCGGGACCATTGGCAGGTGGCCGAAAAGTCGATGTAGTGCGGGGCATCGTGCCCAGGAATTTTCAGACGCATATCAAAACGCGCGCCCACTAACAGGGGTAGCTGACTGATTAACATCAACCCGTCCAATGAGACATTACCGATATAGCCCATGGGCTTGTCGGTGATGCGATTGAATACCTTCAGGTAGTAGGGCAGTTGATGGCGTTCGATGCTGCGCTGAATATGCTTTTGCATAGTGGCAAATCGCTATTGATGGCCATTGAGTATGGCCCCACTACTGCGCTTAAACCAGTTTCAGGAACAGCGTTCAGATACCCGACTCTGGAGTTGCTGACGGGCGGTATCAACCTGCTCATCGCTGTAATAGCTGCGCTGACCATCCGCCTCGGTGCGGTAATAGCTTCGCCCCTCAGGGATCGAGGCCAGTTTTTTGCGCAGCTCGTGACATTCCTCGGCGCGTTTGGCCTGTTTTTCCGCAGCCACAGCCGAAACCTGCGCCTGCTCGTCGCGGCGTGCATCGTAAAAACGATTGGTACGCTCTTCGCGCTCACGGGTCAGCTGATCGCGTTCGACCACCTGCGGTTTGACTTCGACCTTTTCGGCTCCAGCCGCCGCTGGACGCTGACCGAAGTGCACCTGGCCATTGGCATCAGTCCAACGGTAGATCTCCGCCGCCGCCAACCCCGGCAATAGCAACAGGCACAACAAGACGCGCATGGATTCCCTCCCTAAGAACCTGTTCACGATCTAGCGAGCTAGAGCCATACAAGACAAAAACAGGCGAGGAAGCGGAGTTTACTCGCTGTAAATGAGCATTCCGAGCCTGTTTTTAACGCAGTAGGGCCGACGCGCAGCAGACCGTGAGCAGGTTATAAAACCTCAGCTTACTGCCGAGTAGAGCCTTCTATGGCCTGTGACGACCAACGGTCAGGGCTTGACCGGGGTGACCTTGACCGCCGCACCAGCGCCTTCATGTCCCAGTTCGCGCAGAGTATCCATGCGTGCTCGGGCGCGATAGGCGTACTCGCTGGCAGGATAATTGGTAGTGATGAACTGATAGGTCTGCATCGCATCAACGAACAGCGCCTGACGCTCCAGGCACTGACCGCGCAGCAGGGATATTTCCGGCTGCATGTAACGCCGTGAACGGCTGTTGCGCTCGGCCTTGGACAGCGACAGGATCGCTGCTTCGCACTCGCCACGGTCATAGGCCTCATAGGCACTATTGAGGTGGTGATCAAACGAGTAACGGTTGCACCCCGTCAAACCCAACACCAGCAGAACAACAAACAGTATGCGCATAAGCCTCTCCTCCGATGAGCAGTGTATCGACTGCTCAGGAAAATTCTGCAGCAACATATCCTCTGATGGGTAATGCCGCCAGCCACTTGGCCGGCGCCCGCCCGCCTGGCTAGACTGGCGCGCAACGGCCATTGCGCCCAGGAGCTGTCATGTCGTCGTCACCTCGCCTGTTAGTGCTGCTGTGTACCGTTCTGTTGAGCGCCTGCTCGCCCACCACGCCGCTGTTTATTGCGCAGATCACCACCAACGAAGTGGTGGAATACAAAACCCTGAAGAACAACCGCATGCTCGCTGCCATTGAGGATGAAGGCGACCTGCTGACCTACAGTGCCCAGGCCATACGCGACGCCAAAAGCGAACAAGCCGAGCAGCTGTACCTCACTGGTTACCGTGACGAGAAGCTCAGCGATGAGGTGCGTGCCATCTCGCTGTACCAGATCGGCCTGCTCTATATGAACCGCTTCAACGATCAGCGCGACGACAATAAAGCGCTCAACTACTTCTATCAGGTGCTTAACCAGTTCCCATCCAGCCGGGCTGCCGAACGGGCCGAGGCGCGGATTGTGATGATCCGCGAGCGCGCAGACGAGCCCGTGCACAAAACCTCGCGCGAACTGCTGGCACACTGGAAGCCCAACCAGCAACTTGACCTGTACAAGCCCAGCCTCGATACCGACATGACCCTGCTGTCGCGCCGCGCCGTGCTGAAAAACCGCGTCAGTGAAGCTGAAGAGCTGTACCTGCTGGCCTTGAGCGACCCCGGCATCCCTGCAGACATCAAGGAAAAAGCCCTGTACCAACTCGGCCTGATGTACCTGGCACCAGACAACCCGCAGGCCAGCCGCGACAAGGCCATCACCTACCTGCGTCGTCTACTGGTGCAATTCCCCAATAGCGACCTAAACACCAAGGCCGCCCGTCATCTGGATCAGGCACTTAATCGCTAGCAGGTGGGCCAAGGTAGTACAGAGGAACAATGACTACAGGGTTGCGGCATAGTAGCCTCATGCGCAGCTGCCACTCAGGAGTCTGTGCATGACCTTTCGCCGCACCAAAATCGTCGCCACCCTCGGCCCCGCTAGCAACAGCCCAGAGGTGCTTGAACAACTGATCATCGCTGGTCTGGATGTCGCCCGCCTGAACTTCTCCCACGGTTCGCCCGATGAGCACAAAGCCCGCGCCAAGCTGGTGCGCGAATTGGCGGCCAAACACGGCCGTCACGTAGCGTTACTGGGTGATCTGCAAGGCCCAAAAATTCGTATCGCCAAATTCGCCAACAAGCGCATTGAGCTCAAGCTAGGCGACCGCTTCACCTTCTCCACCAGCCATCCGCTGACTGCCGGTACGCAAGACATCGTCGGCATCGACTACCCGGACCTGGTCAAGGATTGCGGCGTCGGTGATGAGCTGCTGCTCGACGACGGCCGCGTGGTCATGCGCGTGATGGAAGCCACCGCAGATGCCCTGCACTGCGAAGTGATCATCGGCGGCCCGCTGTCCGACCACAAAGGCATCAACCGCCGTGGCGGCGGCCTGACTGCGCCGGCGCTGACCGAGAAAGACAAGGCAGACATCAAACTGGCCGCCGAGATGGAGCTGGATTACTTGGCCGTGTCCTTCCCGCGCGATGCCGACGACATGCATTACGCGCGCAAGCTGCGCGACGAAGCCGGCGGCACCGCCTGGCTGGTGGCGAAGATCGAGCGCGCCGAAGCGGTAGCCGACGACGAAACCCTCGACGGCCTGATCCGCGCCAGTGACGCGGTGATGGTTGCCCGTGGCGACCTGGGTGTGGAAATCGGCGACGCCGAACTGTGCGGCATCCAGAAGAAAATCATCCTGCACGCGCGCCGCCACAACAAGGCAGTGATCACCGCGACGCAGATGATGGAGTCGATGATCCAGAACCCGATGCCGACCCGCGCGGAAGTCTCCGACGTAGCAAACGCCGTGCTCGACTACACCGATGCGGTGATGCTCTCGGCGGAAAGTGCCGCCGGTGCCTACCCGCTGGAAGCCGTGCAGGCCATGGCGCGCATTTGCCTGGGCGCGGAAAAGCACCCAACCAGCAAAAAATCCAGCCACCGCATGGGCACCGAGTTCGAGCGTTGCGACGAAAGCATTGCCCTGGCAGCCATGTACACGGCCAACCACTTCCCCGGTGTTAAAGCGATCATCGCGCTGACCGAAAGTGGCTACACCCCACTGATCATGTCGCGCATCCGTTCTTCGGTGCCGATCTTCGCCTTCTCTCCGCACCGCGAAACCCAGGCCCGCGCGGCCATGTTCCGCGGCGTCTACACCGTGCCTTTCGACCCAGCCGCCTTGCAACCGGCGGAAGTCAGCCAGGCCGCGGTGGACGAACTGCTCAAGCGCGGCGTGGTGCAGGCCGGTGATTGGGTAATCCTGACCAAGGGCGACAGTTACCACACCATCGGCGGCACCAACACCATGAAGCTGCTGCATGTGGGTGAAGCACTGGTGTAACTGCTGCACTGCAACGCAAAAGGCCGCTCAATCGAGCGGCCTTTTTGTTTGCCTCAAGGCATCAGGCGAACTTGCTGAAGTCCGGCGTGCGCCGCTGCATAAAGGCAGTCAGCGCTTCGATAGCTTCTGGCGAGCGCAAACGCTGGCCGAACAAGGCGCCCTCCTCCTCGATAACCCTACGCAGTTGCTCGCGATCCGGTGCGCGCATCAGGCGTTTGCTGTCCGCCACTGCAGCCGGTGCCAACTGTTGAAAGCGCAGGGCCATTTCGCGAGCTTTGGCCAGAGTTGCCGCGCCGCTATCCAGCGCCTGATTGGCGATGCCCCAGGCGGCGGCTTGCTCACCGGTAAAGCTCTGCCCAAGCAGCAACAGCTCGGCAGCGCGAGCGTGGCCAAGCAGGCGCGGCAGAATCAGGCTGGAACCGTATTCAGGACACAGGCCCAAGTTGACGAAGGGCATCTTCAGCGTGGCATCACGGCTGACATACACCAGGTCGCAGTGCAGCAGCATGGTCGTGCCGATGCCCACTGCCGGGCCGTTGACGGCGGCCACCACTGGCTTGCTGAACTCGAACAGCGCCTGCATAAACTGGAACACTTCGCTGTTCAGCCCGGTGGGCGGCGCCTTGATAAAGTCGGCGACATCATTGCCGCTGGTAAAGCAGCTATCGCCGCCGGTGATCAGTACGGCGCGCACGCTTTTATCCTGATCGGCCTGCACCAGCACTTCGGCCATGCCGCTGTACATGGCGCGGGTGAGGGCATTCTTCTTGTCGGGGCGGTGCATGCGCAGGGTCAGCAACCCTTGCTCACGCTCAACCAGCAGGTGCTCGCTCATCATCAATCCTCACGGCTGGCCACCCGCGAGCTGAGAACCTGAACGGCTAGCGCGCGTGGGGCAAAAAGACGTCAGCGAAAACCTGGCTACGCGGTAAACCCGCCAGATACAGGCGGCGCGCAAAGGTTTCGACGCTGTCGGGGTGGCCGCAGAGTAAGGCGATGGTTTGCCGTGAAACAAGGCGCAGTTCGGCCAAAGCAGCCGGCAACTCGGCCGCGATAAGCAGCTCGACCTGCAGCTGAGGATGGCTGGCCGCCAACGCCTGCAAGGGCTCAGCCAGATAATGTGCGGCCGCATCATGGGCCAGGTGAATAACCCGGATAGCACCCTGATGCTCCTGGCGTAGCGCCTCGCGCAGCACCCCATACAAGGGTGCCAACCCGGTGCCAGAGGCCATCAGCCAAAGCGGGCGGGCTTGCCAGTCCGGGTCATAGTGCAGCGCCGCACCGCGCAATTCGCCCAATCGTAGGCTGCCACCCGGCTGAAACGCCCGCGCTGCCGTGGCAAAGGCACCGCCGTGTCGACAGTCAATATGAAATTCCAGCCAAGGATCGTCGCCCGGCAGGCTGGCCAGCGAATAAGGTCGGGCTATGCCGCACACCGTCCAGAGTTGCAGGTGCTGGCCGGCGCTGTAGCGCAGCGGCCGCTGTGGGGTCAGACGCAGACGCAGCACATCGCTGCTGAGCCAATCGCAACTGTGAATAACGGCAGGGGCCGCATCGCGCAGCGGGTCGAATACCTCGATGCTCACGTCCTCGACCACCCGACACTGGCAAGCCAGGCGCCACCCCTGCTCACGCCGCGCATCGTCCAGGGCTTCCGGTTTGCCATCGAGCAACTCGCCGCCCACGCAACGCACCAGGCAGGCATGACAACTGCCGGCGCGGCAGCTGTAGGGCACGGCGATGCCGGCAGCCAGCAGGCTGTCCAGCAGGTTACTGGCGGGGGCGACATCAAGGCAGCGATCAGCGGCCCGTAACTCAGGCATCCACATCCTCCCAGGTCGCCGCGCAACGGTTACGGCCGTCGCGTTTGGCCTGGTACAGCGCCTGGTCGGCACGTTGCAGGGCTTCGTCGAGATCATCGTGCACGGTCAGCAACGTCATGCCGATGGACACGCTCAGGCTGGCCACCTTCACACCCAACGGCTCGGCGCGGCTAAAGGCCTCACGCAAACGCTCGCAGCAGGCGGTGAACTGATCGGCTTCGGTATTGGGTAACAACAACACAAATTCCTCACCGCCGTAGCGGGCTACCACATCACCATCGCGCAGGCAGGCGCGGGCGACTGCAGCGAACGTTTGCAGAACGCGGTCCCCAGCAGCGTGACCATGGATATCGTTGATCCGTTTGAAATGATCCAGATCGAGCAGCGCCAGACCATGCTGACGCCCATGATGCAGCCCTTCCAGTTCACGACTGGCCAGACGCAGAAAGTGCCGGCGATTACACAGGCCAGTCAACTCGTCCGTGGCGGCCAGGTCTTCCAGTTGGCGCATCATGCCACGCAGCGTGTCCTGATGCGCCTGCAGGGCAAAACGCCGTTGGCGCATACGCTGACGCATGGCCTGGGCGTAACTGGCAAACAGACACAGCCACACCAGCACCACGGCCAGCACACACGCCTGCATAAAGGCCGCGCGCGGCTCATTCAACTGCAGGGTATAGGCTTCATACAGGTTGAGGCCGGCAAAGCCGAAGAAGGCAAACAGCGCGCAACGGGCGAAGACCCGCGGCGGCAACTGAAACACGCCGAATAGCATGATCAGCAGGTAAATCACCAGCATGCTACCGCGCCCTTCGCTGAACAGTGACAGCAGCACCGTCAGCCAGGCCAACGCCACCAGCACCTGAGGTTCAGTCAGGCTGGGGTCGGATAATCGCAGGTTGAAGTGGGACAGAAACAGCACGAGGAACACCAGCTGGCTAGCGGCGGCCAAGGCAGTGATGGTCAGCGCCGTAAGAGGCGAGGCATGAAACAGCCCAGCGAATACAGCAGCCCAGCACAGCAGCCCAGTCATTGCATAGGTCGCCACTGCCATGCCGAAACGCTTCAGCAGCAGGCTTTGCAGTGATCGCTGGGTTACCCGCTGGCTACTTAGGCTCATGGGTTTATGGGCTCCGTCCCATGCTGGCATCTAGCCGCCACTCTACCCCTGTGATCACAGAATGCCTAGGCCGCTGCCGCGTCATTAGTCGGCTCAAATAGCCGACCAGCGACCATGGTCTGGGCCGGCACAGGTGTCCGCCTGGCGGTGTGCGCGGTATACTGCCGCGCCTTTTTATCTTGTGCTTTGGCTATGCCCTTTGACCTTGATAGCACTGCGCAGGGCCGTGACCCTGCGCAGTTCGAAGTACCTGCCCTACTCCTACCTTTACAAAAAGGAGCGCCAAGCATGACCGTGATCAAGCAAGACGACCTGATCCAGAGCGTCGCCGACGCCCTGCAGTTCATCTCCTATTACCACCCTGTGGATTTTATCCAGGCCATGCATGAGGCCTACCTGCGCGAAGAGTCCCCGGCCGCGCGCGACTCCATGGCGCAGATCCTGATCAACTCGCGCATGTGCGCCACCGGTCATCGGCCGATCTGCCAGGACACCGGCATCGTCACCGTATTTATCCGCGTCGGCATGGACGTGCGCTGGACCGGCGCCACCATGAGCGTTGACGACATGATCAACGAAGGCGTACGCCGCGCCTACAACCTGCCGGAAAACGTCCTGCGCGCCTCGATCCTCTCCGACCCAGCTGGCGCGCGGAAGAACACCAAGGACAACACCCCGGCCGTAATCCACTACTCCATCGTCCCTGGCGACAAGGTGGAAGTGGACGTCGCAGCTAAGGGCGGCGGCTCCGAGAACAAATCGAAGATGGCCATGCTTAACCCGTCCGATTCGATCGTCGACTGGGTGCTCAAGACCGTCCCGGAAATGGGCGCCGGCTGGTGCCCGCCGGGCATGCTCGGCATCGGCATCGGTGGCACAGCCGAGAAGGCCGCAGTAATGGCCAAGGAAGTGTTGATGGAGCACATCGACATCCATGAGCTGAAAGCCCGCGGCCCGCAGAACAAGATCGAGGAAATGCGCCTCGAACTGTTTGAAAAAGTTAACCAGCTGGGCATCGGCGCCCAGGGCCTCGGTGGCCTGACCACCGTGCTCGACGTGAAGATCATGGATTACCCGACCCACGCCGCGTCCCTGCCGGTGTGCATGATCCCCAACTGCGCCGCCACCCGTCACGCCCACTTCGTGCTCGACGGCACTGGCCCGGCCGAGCTGGAAGCGCCGGATCTCTCCGCCTACCCGGAAATCGTCTGGGAAGCTGGCCCGAGCGCGCGCCGCGTTGATCTCGACACCCTGACCCCGGAAGACGTGCAGAGCTGGAAGCCAGGCGAGACCGTGCTGCTTAACGGCAAGATGCTCACCGGCCGCGACGCTGCGCACAAGCGCATGGTCGATATGCTGAACAAAGGTGAAGCGTTACCGGTCGATCTCAAGGGCCGCTTTATCTATTACGTCGGCCCGGTTGATCCGGTGCGCGAAGAAGTCGTCGGCCCAGCTGGCCCGACCACCGCCACGCGGATGGACAAGTTCACCCGACAGATCCTCGAAAGCACCGGCCTGCTCGGCATGATCGGCAAGTCCGAGCGCGGCCCGATTGCCATCGAAGCGATCAAGGACAACAAGGCCGTGTACCTGATGGCCGTTGGCGGCGCTGCTTACCTGGTCGCCCAGGCGATCAAGAAATCGCGCGTGGTGGCCTTCGCCGAACTGGGTATGGAAGCCATATACGAGTTCGACGTGAAAGACATGCCAGTCACCGTGGCGGTCGACACCAAGGGCGAGTCGGTGCATATCACGGGACCTGCGATCTGGAACAAAAAGATCCACGACAGCCTGGCCGTCGAGATCAAGTAAGCCCTGCGGCAAAAACAACAAACCCGGCCATGTGCCGGGTTTGTTGTTTTTAGCGCTCGCGAACGCAGCGTCAGATTGAGCGGCCAGCCAGGCTGTGAACTACCAGGCAAGCTAGGCAGAAATACCAACCATCCATCCAGCAACCCGTCTCTGGGTGAACTCCCCGCGCTCGCTAAGTGTCTGTCTGCTGTCGGCCCGCCGGGTGGATTGCATGGCCATTTGCCCAGCGAGCAGCTGCATAGCGCCACTCCATCCCGATCGCCTAACTGCTCATGGCAATGCGCATGGCCGGCCTTTATCGCACCCGCCTGAGGGTTTCGTTCAATCGCCATGTGAAGATTGCCCCATGTCCCTATCTCGTCATCTCCCATCCAGTTTTAGCCCTTTGCACAGCCTCGCCTTCGCGACCTGCCTGCTGGCAAGCGTGGGTGCCCAAGCCGAAGAGAATGCCAGCAACAACCGCTGGGTCAGCGACAGCCTGAATACCTATGTACGCAGCGGCCCAACCGACGGCTACCGCATCGTCGGCACACTGGTCTCCGGGCAAAAGGTCACCCTGCTGCAAACCTCCGGCGATTACAGCCAGGTGCGTGGCGAAAACGGCAGCGCCGTATGGATCGCCAACCGCGACCTGCAGGACGTGCCCGGCCAGGCCGAGCGCCTGCCGCAGCTGGAACAGCAAGTGGCGCAACTGAGCAGCGAACTGGAAGGCATCAACGACACCTGGAAAACCCGCGTGCAGGGCATGCAGGATACCCTCGACTCACGCAAAAACCTGATCGACGAACTGCAAACCGCCCGCTCATCCCTAGACAGCGAACTCAGCCAGGCCAACGCGGAATTACGTGAACTACAAGCGCAACTGGGCGAGGAACACCAGCAAGTGCTAATGCGCTATATGGCCTACGGCGGTGGCATCGCCGGCGCCGGGCTACTCGCAGGGCTGGTTCTGCCGACCATGCTGCGCGTAAGGCGTAAGCGCAATGATCAGTGGGTTTGAGGGCTGGCCAAATAAACATGCCGGCAACCTGAAATAAAAGACTCTTGGCAGCCTGGCGGCCAACCATCTGTCACGGGTAAAGTTTGAATGAGCTACTTCTAAAATCTGGATAGTTTCTAGAACAACTGGGACGACTCAGTCGTACACATGCATGAACTGACTTTCTGGTTTAATACCAACCGCAACCGGAACATTCATGCAGCAGCAATCTGATCTTCGTTTCTACTACCTTGCCAATTTTCGCCAGGCCCTAACCTGGCTGCAGGAGCGCTATGCCGATCTGCTGAGCGAGGCAGAGCATGAGTTTGTTCGGCAGTTCTTCGCCCTGGATACGCCCGCCCAGGCTCTGCTGGTGCGGATGATCATGCGCAAGGGCAGCCACTTTCGCCTGAGCAAATTGAGTTACGAGGAAATCGGTTGTGCACGCCTGGCGGCAACTCCGCTGCTTGAGGCGGGCTGGGTGCGGCATGACGCAGAACTCTCCCTGGAGGAGCTGTTCAAGCTGCTGCGCAAGGATGAAGTGCTGCAGCATCTGGCTGGCCAAGGCTCACGGAAGTCGCAGAACAAATCCGAGCTAATGGCGCAACTGGCCGAGACCTGTGCCGAGCCACGCGCCTTTGCGGCGTGGTGTCCTGGCAGTGAGGAGCAAATTGTTTCCCTGACCATCGACGCCCTGTGCGAGCGTCTGCGCCTGATGTTCTTTGGCAATCTGCGCCAGGACTGGTCCGAGTTCGTCCTCGCCGAGCTCGGTATCTTTCGTTATGAACGCGTAGAGCTGACGCCCGACTCGCGGGCCTTTCGTCACCGGGCGGATGTCGACTGCTACCTGCACCTGCAGCGCAGCCGTGAACAGTTCGAGGCTGGCGAGCCGCTTGCCAACGTGCTGCAACAGATCAGCGCCTTGGTCTGCGACACCCCCTTCCTGGCCGCGCGACGCAACAAGCTGTTATTCCGTATGGGCCAGCAACTGGAGCGTGAAGCGGATCTGGAGGGTTCGCTGGCGTTCTATAGCGACTGCCGCTATGTCGGCGCTCGCTTGCGGCAGATCCGCGTGCTGGAGCGCCTGGGCCGCCCTGAGCAAGCCTACAAGCTGACGCTGCAGGCCATCCAGGCACCGGAAAATGATGCTGAAGCACAGGCGGTGGAGCGCGCGTGGACCCGGCTGGCCCGTCAGCTTGGGCAACCGCTGCCCGGCAAGGCCAAGCCAATACCACCCGCACGGATTGATCTGAGCCTGCCGAGACCTGAGGCGCAGAGTGTCGAGTTTGCCGTCAAAGCTCATCTGCACGAGGCAGACGCGCCGGTGCATTATGTCGAGAACAGCCTGATCTGCAGCCTGTTCGGCCTGCTCTGCTGGCAGGCCATCTTCGCTCCGGTGCCAGGGGCATTCTTTCACCCGTTCCACACCGCCCCAGTTGATCTGTTCAGTGCCGACTTCCATACCCAGCGCGAAGAGCTGTTTGCCAGCTGTCTCGCGCATCTCGATTCGGATGCCTACAAACAGGTAATCCGCGAAAACTACGCGGCTAAATTCGGCATCCAGTCGCCCTTCGTATTCTGGGCGGCGCTGGATGAGAACTTGCTGGAGCAGGCGCTCGACTGCCTGCCCGCCGCGCACCTGCGAGCCTGGTTTAAACGCCTATTGCTGGACATCAAAGCCAACCGCACGGGCATGCCTGACCTGATCCAGTTCTGGCCGGCCGAGCAGCGCTACCGGATGATTGAGGTGAAAGGCCCAGGCGACCGCCTGCAGGACAACCAACGGCGCTGGCTGGCCTTCTGCGCAGAGCATGGCATGCCGGTGGATGTGTGTTACGTGCAGTGGGCAGACGCGTGAACTATCAGGTCGCGGTGCGCGCATTGTGCGAATTTACCGCCAAGGTCGGCGACCTCGACTTGCGCTTTACCCCTTCGCCCACCGCTCAGGAAGGCATGACCGGCCACGCCATCGTGGTCGCCAGGCGCGGTCCGACTTACTACGCTGAATTGCCATTGAGTGGCGAATATCAGGGTTTGCAGGTACGCGGTCGAGCGGACGGTTACGACCCGGATGAAAACCTGCTGGAGGAGATCAAGACCCACAGGGGCGATATCAGCCGCATTCCGGAAAACCATCGCCTGCTGCACTGGGCCCAGGCCAAGGTCTACGGCTGGCTACTCTGCCAGGAACGCGACATGCCAGAGATCAATCTGGCGGTGGTCTATTTCAACGTCATCACCCAGCATGAAACCGCCTTCCACCTGACCGCCACAGCGGATGAACTGCGTAAGTTCTTCGAGCTGCAGTGCAGCCTATATATCCGCTGGGCCGAGTACGAACGCGAGCACCGCCGCCAGCGCGATGAGGCGCTGGTGCGCTTGCGCTTTCCGCATGCAGAGTTTCGCAGCGGCCAACGCCAACTGGCGAATCAGGTCTACCGCGCCGCCCGTGATGGCCACTGCCTGATGGCTCAAGCCACCACCGGCATTGGTAAAACCCTCGGCACCCTGTTTCCGCAGCTCAAGGCTTTCCCAGAGCAGCAGCTGGATCGGTTGTTTTTTCTTACCGCAAAAACACCGGGCCGGCGCCTGGCGCTGGATGCGCTGGCCACCTTGCGCAGCCAGGAAGAAGCGATGCCGCTGCGGGTACTGGAGCATGTGGCGCGCGACAAGGCCTGCGAGCACCCCGACAAAGCCTGCCATGGCGACTCCTGCCCGCTAGCCAAAGGTTTTTACGACCGCTTGCCCGCCGCCCGCCAAGCCGCACTCGAAGGCCAATGGCTGAGTCATGAAAGCGTGCGGGCAACTGCCCTGGCGCATCAGATATGCCCTTATTACCTGAGCCAGGAACTGTGCCGCTGGGCGGATGTGGTGGTCTGCGATTACAACTATTACTTCGACATGGGCGGCCTGCTGTATGGCCTCACGCTGCTCAATGAATGGCGCATCACCCTGCTGGTGGACGAAGCCCACAACCTGATCGAGCGCGCGCGCGGCATGTACACCGCTGAGCTCAATCAACAACGCTTTGAAGCGGTACGGCGCATTGCGCCGAGCGTGATGAAGGCACCGCTGGAGCGTATCAGCCGGCACTGGCGGCAGCTTGAGCGCGACCAAGAAGTGGCGTATCAGGTCTACCCCACCGCGCCGGACCTGTTCGTCATGGCGCTGCAAAAGGCCGTCAGCACGCTCACCGATCACCTGAGCGAGCAGCCGGCTGGTAATGCCAGCGAGCTGCTGCACTTCTACCTCGATGCCATGCTGTTCTGCCGGCTAGCAGAGGCCTTTGGCGCGCACTCGCTGTTCGATATCAGCCGCGACGAGGGCAGTGGCCAATCGGTGTCCACCCTGTGCATCCGTAATATCGTGCCGGCGCCGTTTCTCGCCCCGCGCTTCGACGAGGCGCACAGCTGCACGCTGTTTTCCGCCACCCTGAGTCCGGCGAACTATTACGCCGACCTGCTCGGCCTGCCGGAAGAGACGCCTTGGATCGATGTGGAGTCGCCCTTCAGCGCCGAGCAGCTGCAGGTTCAGGCCGTCAGCAATCTGTCCACCCGCTACGCCCATCGCGACTTCTCGCTGGCGCCCATTGCTGCCCTGATTGCCCGCCAGTACGCGGAAAAACCGGGCAATTACCTGGCCTTTTTCAGCAGTTACACCTATCTGCAGGCAGTGCTGCAGGAGCTGCAGATGGCGCACCCGCAGATCCCGGTATGGCAGCAATCGCGGCAAATGGATGAAGTCGAGCGCCAGGCCTTTCTTGATCGGTTCTCCAGCACGGGCCGCGGCATCGGTTTTGCCGTGTTAGGCGGCGCCTTTGGCGAAGGCATCGACTTGCCCGGCGATAGACTGATTGGAGCGTTTATCGCCACCCTTGGCCTGCCACAGATCAACCCGGTCAATGAAGAGATCAAACAGCGCATGGAGGTGATGTTCGGCAGCAACAACGGCTATGGCTACACCTACCTCTACCCGGGTTTGCAGAAGGTCGTGCAGGCCGCCGGCCGGGTTATTCGCACCGTCAAAGACCAGGGCGTGGTCTATCTGATCGATGACCGCTTCAACCAGCCGGTGATCCGCAAACTCCTGCCCACCTGGTGGAAGGTCGAACGCTGCCGTTTGCCGTTAAACAAGGACCCGGTTCTCTAGCCGCGCATGCCGTTCATGGTCGGCCTGCTTTGCGCTCAGTCAGATAAGCAATGACCGCCGCCTGGTCACCGGCAAACTCGATGCGCGCCGCTTTGCTTTCGCGCTGGTAGGCGTACATCGGGTCGTAGTATTCGCGCAGCAACCCGGCAATCCAGTCACGGTGCAGCGCAACCGCCCCGCTACGCTGCTCGTCCAGCGCCGTCTGCATGATGGTCAGCAAACGCTGGTAGCGTTCGCCGCCCAGGCGCTTCTGGATATTGCTCAGGCTTTGCAGCAGGCGCTCGGCGTAGAGCCGAAAGCCTTCCTCCTCACCGTGCAGGTCGATAAATTCGGCGCACAGGTTGACCACGTAATCGCGCAGGATGCGCTCCACGCGGTCCTCGAAGGCATCTTCCAGCCACACCAGCGGGTACTGCTGCATGCCCTGGTACAGCGCCAGTGGCACAGTGCAGCTACCGACCATGCGCCCTTCGTCTTCCAGTACAAACTGCTCGGTGCCACGGGCGCGCTGCTTGAGCAGATCAATGGCCAGGCGGTTTTCGAAATCGATCTGCGCCGGCTGGCCGCTGGCGCGTTTGCCGAAGCTGGAACCACGGTGGTTGGCGTGGCCCTCCAGGTCCAGGCTGTTGTTCAGCTGCACCAGCACATCGGTTTTACCGGTACCGGTGAGGCCGCCGAGGATGACGAAATCACACTCGGCCACGGCTTGCTGGGTGGTTTCCAGCAGGAAGCTGCGCATCGCCTTGTAGCCGCCAATCACCCGCGGGTAATCGATACCGGCTTCCGCCAGCCATTGCTGGGTGATCTGCGAGCGCAGGCCACCGCGAAAACAGTACAAGTAGCCGTGCGGATTAGCCTTGGTGAAGGCCGCCCAAGCAGCGACCCGTTCCGCCTTGACCTGGCCGCTGACCAGCTGGTGACCGAGCGCGATGGCGGCGTCCTGGCCATGCTGCTTGTAGCAGGTGCCGACCCGCTGGCGCTCGTTGTCATCCATCAGCGGCAGGTTGAGCACACCGGGGAAAGCGCCCTTGCTGAACTCGACCGGGGCACGAGCGTCCATCATCGGCAGATCATTGAGGAAGATGTCGCGGTAGTCGGCGGTGTTATCGCGCATCACAGCACCTCTACCGCGTAACGCTGTCGCTCAACCAAACGGCCGATGGGCGCCAGGTTCAGGCCCAGCTCGGCGGCCACGGCGAGAAACTCGGCTTCACCCTCAGGGGTGACCGCCACCAGCAAACCGCCACTGGTTTGCGGGTCACACAGCAGATCACGCTGTTCGTCGGTGATGGGCGCAATCTTCTCGCCGTAGCTGTCGAAATTGCGCAGGGTGCCGCCCGGCACGCAGCCTTCAGCCAGGTAGTAGTCGACCCCAGGCAAACGCGGCACAGCGGCATAGTCGAGCTGCGCAGTGAGATTGGCGCCGTCGGCCATTTCCACCAGATGGCCGAGCAGACCGAAACCCGTAACGTCGGTCATCGCCGTGACACCGGCCAGCTTGCCAAAGCGCGAACCGGGCTTGTTCAGGGTGCACATCCAGTCGCGCGCCAGGCCGACATCCTCGGGCCGCAGCTTGGCCTTCTTCTCGGCGGTAGTCAGGATGCCGATGCCCAGCGGCTTGCTCAGGTACAGCTGGCAGCCGGCCGTGGCGGTGTCGTTGCGTTTCATATGGCGCTTGAGCACCACGCCGGTGACGGCCAGGCCGAAGATCGGCTCCGGCGCGTCGATCGAGTGGCCGCCAGCCAACGGAATGCCCGCCTCATCACACACCGCGCGGCCGCCGCGAATCACTTCGCGGGCCACTTCCGGCGGCAGCAGATTGACCGGCCAGCCGAGAATGGCGATGGCCATCAGCGGGTCGCCGCCCATGGCGTAGATGTCGCTGATGGCATTGGTGGCGGCGATGCGGCCGAAGTCATAGGGATCATCGACAATCGGCATAAAGAAGTCGGTGGTCGACACCACCCCGCGCTCGTCGTCCAGGGCATACACCGCCGCATCGTCACGCGAGGCATTGCCGACCCACAGCTTGGGGTCGAGGTTCTGCGCGCCGCTGCCGGCGAGGATCACCTCCAGCACTTTCGGCGAAATCTTGCAGCCGCAGCCGGCCCCGTGGCTGTACTGGGTCAAACGGATCGGCTCGCTCATCGGTCAGGCTCTCGGCAAATCGGAAACAGGCGCGGATTCTAGCAGGCGAATGAAAAACGTAGGCGAGGCAGGCAAGACAAGGCAAAAACGGCCGAGGAAGCGCAGTTTACGAGCTGTAAATGAGCATTCCGAGGCCGTTTTTAACGCAGGATTGCCAACGCAGGTAGTTTTTCAACGATCGGCGAGCAAAGCTGGCCTTTACCGCAGTGCCCCATATAATCGCGCCACGTCGACTACCCTGACTACGCGCAGGCCCGCACATCTGCTGTGCCTGCCATTTCGAATTTTTCCGCTATTGAACCGGAGAATCTTCATGCTCAAACGTACCCTGGCGCTCGCCGCCGGCTTTGCCTTTTCCCTGTCGGCCAGCCTGACCCAAGCCGCCGAAGTGCTCCGCGTCAGCGCCATTCCGGACGAAGCGCCGACCGAACTGCTGCGCAAATTCAAACCGCTGGGCGCCTACCTGGAACAGCAACTGGGCATGAAGGTCGAGTTCACCCCGGTCGCCGACTACCCGGCCGTGGTCGAGGCCCTGGCCACCGACCGCCTGGATCTGGCCTGGCTTGGCGGCTTCACCTTTGTGCAGGTGCGCCTGAAAACCGGCAACGCCATTCCGCTGGTACAGCGCGAGCAGGATGCGCAGTTCACCAGCAAGTTCATCACCGCCAACCCGGACGTAACCTCCCTGGCCGACCTCAAGGGCAAGACCTTTGCCTTCGGCTCGGTGTCGTCCACCTCCGGCAGCCTGATGCCGCGCTACTTCATGCTGCAGGACGGCATCAAGCCGGAAAGCCACTTCAGCCGCGTTGGCTACTCCGGTGCACATGACGCCACCGCCGCTTGGGTGCAGGCCGGCAAGGTCGATGGTGGCGTGCTCAACGCCAGCGTGTGGGACAAGCTGGTTGCCAGTGGCAAGGTCGATAGCAACAAGGTCAAGGTGTTCGCCACCACCCCGACTTACTACGACTACAACTGGACCGTGCGTGGCACCCTCGACCCGGCTTTGGCCGAGAAGATCAAAGCTGCCTTCCTCGCCCTCGACCCGGCTAACCCGGAGCACAAGGCGATCCTCGACCTGCAGGCCGCCAGCCGCTTTATCGAAACCTCGCCTGAGAACTACAAGGGCATCGAGGACGCTGCGCGCGCCGCTGACCTGCTGAAATGACCCTGCGCCTCTCTGGCGCCAGCCTCAGCCACGGCAACGGAGTCCACGCCCTGCGCGGCGTGGACTTGCATATCGCCGCCGGCGAGCAGGTCGCCATCATCGGTCCCTCAGGGGCCGGCAAGTCGAGCCTGCTCAACCTGCTGGCCACTGCGCTGCAACCGAGCAGCGGCGAGGTTCAGGTACTCGGCGAGCAGCCGTGGCAACTGTCCAGCCGCCAGCGTCAGCGCTTGCGTGCACGTATTGGCCTGGTGCATCAGGCGCCGCCTCTGCCGGCGCGCCAGCGGGTGGTTACCGCCGTACTGGCTGGCAAACTCGGCCAGTGGGGTTTGGGCAAGAGCCTGCTAAACCTGCTGCATCCGCTGGATATCCCTGGCGCACGCCGTGAGCTGGCCAAGCTAGACCTGGCCGACAAGCTGTTCGCTCAGTGCCAGCAACTCTCCGGCGGCCAGCTGCAGCGCGTCGGCATCGCCCGCGTGCTGTACCAGGCGCCGGAACTGCTGCTGGCCGATGAGCCGGTATCAGCCATGGACCCGGTGCTGGCCGAACACACCCTCAACGTGTTGTGTCGGCACGCAGAACAGCATGGCGTAACCCTGGTCGCCAGCCTGCATGCGGTGGAACTGGCCCTGGCGCACTTCCCGCGAATTATCGGCTTGCGTGACGGGCAGATTCTCTTCGACCGCCCTGCTGGCGAAGTCGACCAGGCGCAGCTCGACGCGCTTTATGCCAATGAGCAACTGCTCTCGCCGCCCGCGCCCAGCGTGCCCCTGAGCCTGCAGATCCCGCGATGCTAAGCCGCGACACCCGCGACCCTTCCGCCCTGCCCCGCCTGCTGCTCACCCTGCTGGCGCTGGCTCTGTTGTGGCCGGGTATACAGCTCAGCGAGCTAGACCTGGGTGTGCTGCTGCAAGCCGACAGCCAGAACGAGATGAGCCGCTTTGTCGCCGCCTTCTGGCCGCCGACCCATGACGCGGACTTTTTGCAGTTACTGCTCGACGCCACCCTGCAAACCCTGGCCATCGCCACCGCAGGCATGGCCCTGGCGCTACTATTGGCGATTCCAGCCAGCCTGCTGGCCAGCCGCGCACTATCGCTGTCGGCGGCCTCCCGTGGTGGTCGGCCGAAGCCGTTGGCGCAGTTGCTGCGCTGGCCGGTACGCGGCCTGCTGATCTTCCTGCGCAGCGTGCCGGAAATTGTCTGGGCGCTGCTGTTCGTCCGCGCGGTCGGCCTCGGCCCCACCGCCGGGGTGCTGGCCATCGCCATCACTTACAGCGGCATGCTCGGCAAGGTCTATGCGGAAATCTTCGAGTCGGTCGACCAGCGCCCGGCCTACGCCCTGCTTCAGGCCGGCAGCGGCCGGCTGGCGGCGTTCGTCTACGGCATCCTGCCGAATGCGGCGGCGGAGCTGACTTCCTACACGGTGTACCGCTGGGAATGCGCAATTCGCGCTTCGGTGGTGATGGGCTTCGTCGGTGCCGGCGGCCTGGGCCAGCAGATCGACCTGTCGATGCGCATGTTCGCCGGCGGCGAAGTGGCCAGCATGCTGCTGACTTTTCTGTTACTGGTACTGCTGGCCGATCAACTCAGCCGTGTGCTGCGCAGGAGGCTGGCATGAGCCGGCTGATCAACCTGTTACTGCTGCTCAGCATCGGCGCAGCGGTAATCGCTTCGTTCGTTTACCTGGGTATCGACCTGGGTGCACTGATCAGAGGCGACAGCCTGGGCCAGATGGCTGGCTATGTGCAGCGCTTTCTCAGCCCGGACCTGAGCGCCGAGCACCTGTCGGCCATCAGCCATGGCGCAATGGAAACCCTGGCCATGTCGGCCCTCGGCACCTTGCTCGCCGCAGTATTTGGCCTGTTGCTGGCCTTGCCGGCGGCCGGACGCTTCGGCTGGCCACTGCAGAGCGCCGCGCGTTTGCTGCTGAATGCCCTGCGCGCGATTCCCGAACTGGTCTGGGCCGCGCTGATGGTGCTGGCCGCAGGCCTGGGCCCGAATGCCGGCACCCTGGCCCTGGCTCTGCACACCGCTGGCGTACTCGGCCGGCTGTTTGCCGAAGCGCTGGAAAACACCCCCACCGCACCGGCCGAGGCAATTCGTTTGCAGGGCGGCAGCCAGGTCGCGGCGTTCTGCTACGGCACCCTGCCCAACCTGTGGCCACAGCTGTTGGCCTACTGCCTGTACCGCTGGGAAAACAATATCCGTATGGCCAGCGTGCTGGGTTTCGTCGGAGCCGGCGGCCTGGGGCAGATGCTCTACGTCAGCCTAAGCCTGTTTCAGGAAGCCCAGGCCAGTACGGTGATCCTGGCCATGCTGGTGCTGGTGTTCGGCGTCGACGCGCTGAGCGGCTGGACGCGGCAGCGCTGGGTACGGGCGTAGGGCGGGTGAAACCGGCGGTGCGCGCCACGCGGGTTTCACCCGCCCTACTCGGCACCAAAGCTGGTCACCGCTGTCCAACTCGGCGCGGCACCGCTCAGGCGGTACGGGCCGGTCATCATTGTTTCGGGAGCTGTCCTTGCCTTCTGTTTTCTCACGTCGCACCTTTCGCCTGACGGCCCTGCTCGGCGGGCTCGGCCTGGCCGCCTCAGTGCTGGCCTGCCCGAGTGGGCAGCAGCAGGTCTGCACAGTGGTGTGCTTCTGTGCGCCGTTCAGCCAGGCGGATATCGGGGTGCTGTACGAGGACGTCAGCCAGATGGCCGCCTCGGGCTTGGAGCAATGGCTGCTGCAATCACGCGAGACGGTGGCTGCCAGCGGCACCCATCCGATTCCTCTGCATATCCGCGCCCAGTTGGAGCCCTACTACGGCATCGATGTACTCGATGCGGCGCGCTACAAGGTGGGTGACAACGAAACCCTTAGCGCCGCCAATACCCTGCTGCAGAACCCCGATGTACAGGCGGTGACGCTGATCGACATCATCGTCTTCCGCAATGCCGCGGACGCGCAGGACAATGTCGCGCTCTGGGCCCACGAACTGCTGCATGTGCAGCAATACCAGCAATGGGGCGTGCGCGAATTCGCCCGGCGCTACACGCGCGACCACAACGCCATCGAAGCGCCTGCTTACAAGCTGCAGATTGAGGTCGAACGCGCCCTGCGCAATCAGCTGATTAGCAATACCAAACAGCGCTAGAGCAGCGCTCTCAAAACGACTCACCATCGGGCAGCCACGCGCACAATAAAGCCGCGCACTGGCCATGGCCAAGCAATCAGCCAATGGCTGCCTAAGGGATACACGCAGGTGGCCGATGTGGAACGGAGCGGGTAGCTCCGTTCCTGCGCCGCCGGGTAGGCGAGCGCAGCGCATCGAAATGCCAGAGGGGAAGAAACACATCGTACCGGGTGGGTAACCCTCCGTTGCCGGATGTACGACGGGCGCTGCAGTGCAGCATCAGACACCTGGGCAAGGTGTCTGGAGGTGGCGGTAAGCCGGTGTTGCCAGCCACCCCGGCCGGCGAACCGGTCAGGGTGGGATGCTCGTAAAACCGTTTAACCGATAGTCATCAAACTGGCGTTGCCGCCCGCTGCTGCGGTGTTGATGCTCAACGCGTGCTCAATCAGCAGCCGCTCCAGCGGGATATCCGTCTCGCCTTTGTGCAGACCATGCACACCGATGATTGCGCCAGGACGCTGAGCCGCCAGTTGGCAGACTTCGCGCAGCTGATCAGAGTCACCGTGATGAATGATGGCGTCGAACACCGTTTCGCTCTCGCTCCACTGGCTAAGCACTGTGATGCGTTGCTGCACGGCCTTGGGCAATGCGGCAAACAGCTCGCGGGTCAGCTCGCCTTCCTGCCACAGCACCTGGCAACCCACAGCCAAAGCCGCTGCCAGCTGCACCAGCAGATCACTGCGTTCATCCGCCAGGCACAGCACATGCTCGCGTGGCAGCAGGCTGTAGCTGTTGCGCTCACCGGTTGGGCCGTTGAGCATCTGCACGGTGCCGCTCTGCGCCAGCTCGACATACTGCGCACTTAGTGCGCTCAGGCTCGGCTCATGCTTGGCCGCCCAGTCTTGCAAGGCCTGGATCACTTTGGCCTGCTCCGCAGGACGCTGGATTTCGCCATTTTCCTGCTTGAGTTGCTTGGCCACTGCGTCCTGCGGACGGGTCGCCAGCAGGCGGTACATATACAGCGGGCCGCCGGCTTTCGGGCCGGTGCCGGACAGGCCTTCGCCGCCGAACGGCTGCACGCCGACTACAGCGCCAACCATATTGCGGTTCACATACAGGTTGCCGACCTTGGCGGTGTTGACCACCTGGGCGATGGTTTCGTCGATGCGCGTGTGCACGCCGAGGGTCAGACCATAGCCGCTGTCGTTGATCTGCTGCAGCAACTTACCCAGGTCAGCGCGCTGGTAGCGCACTACGTGCAGCACCGGGCCGAAGATCTCACGCTGCATCTCGTCGAAGCTGTCCAGCTCGATCAGCGTCGGCAGCACAAAGGTGCCGCGCTTGATGTCGTCACCCACGGCGCGGGCGGTCTGGAATACCTTGCGGCCCTTCTCGCGCATCTTCTCGATGTGCTGGTCGATATTGTCCTTGGCTTCAGCGTCGATCACCGGGCCGATATCGGTGCTCAGACGCTCCGGATTGCCCAGACTGTATTCGGCCATGGCGCCCTTGAGCATGTTGATCACCCGATCCGCCACGTCCTCCTGCACACACAGCACACGCAGTGCCGAGCAGCGCTGGCCGGCGCTGTCGAAGGCCGAAGCGACCACATCGACCACCACCTGCTCGGTCAACGCCGAGGAGTCGACGATCATGCTGTTGAGGCCGCCGGTTTCGGCGATCAGCGGAATGGTGCGGCCCTGGGCATCCAGGCGACCGGCGAGGTTACGCTGAATGATCCCGGCCACTTCGGTGGAACCGGTAAACATCACACCACGCACTCGCTCATTGCCGATCAGGCCAGCGCCGACGGTTTCGCCACGGCCCGGCAGCAGTTGCACGGCGCCGCTCGGTACACCGGCATCCAGCAGAATGCGCACAGCCTGCGCAGCGATTAGCGGCGTTTGTTCGGCCGGCTTGGCCAGCACGGTGTTACCGGCAGCCAGAGCGGCGGCGACCTGACCGCTGAAAATCGCCAGTGGGAAGTTCCACGGGCTGATGCACACCACCGGGCCCAGCGGGCGGTGGCTGTCATTGCTGAAGTGATTGCGTGCCTGCGCCGCGTAGTAGCGCAGGAAGTCCACCGCCTCGCGCACTTCGGCGATGGCGTTGGCGAAGGTCTTGCCGGATTCACGCACCAGCAAGCCCATCAGCTGCTGCATTTCCGCTTCCATCTGGTCGGCGGCGCGATCAAGCACGGCGGCACGTTCGGCAGGCAGAGTCGATTGCCAGATCTGCCCGCTGGACACGGCGCAGAGCACGGCGTTGCGAACATCCTGCTCGCTGGCCTCATGCACATGGCCGACGATGTCGCGGTGGTCCGCCGGGTTGCGCACCGGCTGCGCTTCGCTCAGCTCAGGCGCTTCGCAACCGAGCAGCGGCATGGCCTTGTAGGCGTTGTTGGTGCTGCTCAGCAGCGCCGAGGACAGCGAACCGAGGCGGTGTTCGTTGGCCAGGTCGATGCCTTCGGAGTTCAAGCGGGCGTCGCCATACAGCGCACGCGGCAGGGCAATGCGTGGGTGTGGCAGGCCAAGGCCGCCTTCCTGTGTGGCCATCTGCTCGACCTGCTGTACCGGATCGAGCACCAGTTCCTTGATCGAAATGCTGTGGTCGGCGATGCGGTTGACGAACGAGGTGTTCGCGCCGTTTTCCAGCAGACGACGCACCAGATAAGCCAACAGGGTTTCATGGCTGCCCACTGGAGCGTAGATACGGCACGGACGGTTCAGCTTGCCATCGGCAACCTTGCCCACCACCTGCTCGTACAGCGGCTCGCCCATGCCGTGCAGGCACTGGAACTCATACTGACCGGGGTAGTAGTTCTGCCCGGCCAGTTGATAGATGGCCGACAGCGAGTGAGCGTTGTGGGTGGCGAACTGCGGGTAGATCGCTTCCGGCACGGCCAGCAGCTTGCGGGCGCAGGCGATATAGGAAATATCGGTGTACGGCTTGCGGGTATACACCGGGTAGCCTTCCAGACCTTCGACCTGGGCGCGCTTGATCTCGCTGTCCCAATACGCGCCTTTCACCAGGCGGATCATCAGGCGGTGACGGCTGCGCTTGGCCAGGTCGATGACGTAGTCGATCACATACGGGCAGCGCTTCTGGTAGGCCTGGATCACAAAGCCGATGCCGTTCCAGCCGGTGAGGGCCGGGTCGAAGCACAGGCGCTCAAGCAGATCGAGGGAGATTTCCAGGCGGTCGGCTTCTTCGGCGTCGATGTTCAAGCCGATGTCGTACTGCTTGGCCAGCTTGGTCAAGCCCAGCAGGATCGGGTACAGCTCGTCCATCACGCGCTCGTATTGCGCGCGGCTGTAACGTGGGTGCAGGGCAGAGAGCTTGATTGAAATGCCCGGGCCTTCGTAGATGCCACGGCCGTGAGAGGCCTTGCCGATGGCATGGATGGCCTGCTCGTAGGACGCCAGGTAGCGCTTGGCGTCTTCATCGGTCAGCGCGGCTTCACCGAGCATGTCGTAGGAATAACGGAAGCCTTTGCTTTCCATGTTGGTGGCGTTGGCCAAGGCTTCGGCGATGGTTTCGCCGGTCACAAACTGCTCGCCCATCAGGCGCATGGACATGTCCACGCCCTTGCGGATCAGCGGCTCGCCGCCTTTGCCGATAATGCGGTTGAGCGAAGTTACCAGGCCGGCTTCGTTGTGCGTGGCCACCAGCTTGCCGGTGATCAACAGGCCCCAGGAGGCGGCGTTGACGAACATCGACGGGCTGTTGCCCAAGTGCTGGCTCCAATTGCCGTTGCTGATCTTGTCGCGGATCAGCGCATCACGGGTGGCCTTGTCCGGAATACGCAGCAGCGCTTCAGCCAGGCACATCAGCGCCACACCCTCCTGCGAGGACAGCGAGAATTCCTGCAGCAAGCCCTGCACCAAGCCCTGACGGCCGCCGGCGTTCTTCTGGTTGCGCAGCTTCTCGGCAATGCCCATGGCCAGCTTGTTGCTCGCCTCGGCCATGTCCTTGGGCAGACGTGCCTGCTCCAGCAGCATTGGTACCGCTTCGGTTTCCGGACGGCGATAAGCGCCGGTAATGGCGGCACGCAGCACTGACTGCGGGAGGATGCTTTCGGCGAAATCGAGGAACACCTGCAAACCTTGCTCAGTCAGGTTCTCCACCACTTCTTCGCCCGCCACAGCGGCCAGGCCAGAATGCTCGGCCGGGGTCAGACCACCCTCGATCTGCTCCAGGTAATTGAAGATCGCCTGCTTGATCAGCCAGTGCGGCGTGCGGTCAATCGACTGCGCAGCCTGCTTAAGGCGATCACGGGTTGCATCATCGAGCTTTACGCCAAGGGTGGTAGTGGCCATTGGTTTGTCCTGTATGGGCTGAAGCACGGCAAAAAATCGCCGAAAGCAATTTGCGCTACCTCCGCAACCAACCAGGGTGGCTGCCATAGAAGGCGAGGCGCAAAAAATCTGGCGAGAGATTAAACCTCACAAGGCTCAGGGTGCAACTAGGTGCAACCAAACAAAATCGCAACTCTTTGCCGCTCAATACAGGGCACAGGCTCACTCATTTCAGGCTAAAACCCAGCGCTCGTAAGGCTTTTGCAAAAATTGCCAACACCTTGAGGAAAACGCTCGTTTTAAAAAAGCATCGAGCTTCCGACGACAGGTACAACCCAAACACCAACAAGGTTGCACTACGACATTTATCCTTGCTCACTAGAGCAAAGCACAACGGGTCAAAATCCGTGCAATCGCCGACGGAGTGCACCTGCACTCAGCGCAACCGCACACCTGCGAGTGAAGCCGACAGCACAGAAGCAGGACGAGTGAATCAACGCGATGGCGCGGATAGCCGGGCGACACAATGTCGCGTTAAGCTCAGAAGGGATTCATAAGGAGATGACCATGACTGCCAAGGAAGCGCAATTGACTGAGCTACTCAGCCTGTCCACGCGCACCCTCACCCACCTGACAGCCGCCATCACCGCGATGTCATTTGAACTGCTCAATACCCAGGACAACGCCGTGAACGCCACGGCACACAAGATGATCGAGCGCATGCTGGCGATCAACAGCGAGCTGGATCAGCAATGGCAACTGCTCGGCCAACTGGCCGGCACCCAGCCAGAGCCCAGCAACGCACTGGAACAGGTGGTGTTACAGAGCCTGGAAACAACCGAAGACGAGCACTGACTCACGCGCCATGCAACCAGCGGCCCCCCCTTCTTAAACAAGACCACCCCCCAGTACAGCTGGACACCTTGCCCATAAGACTGAAATAGCAAAGCCACCTCCGTACAGAAAGTGGCTTCGCTCTGCTGCCGTCGCCGATAAATGCGGATAGCTTCAGCTCGCTTAGTTAGGACGGAAATCCATCAGCAAACGCAGGTAGGACAGCATGTTCTTGCCGCCAACGGTGCCCTGATAACCGTGGCTGTCGAACTGCGTGCTTTTGAACAGATCGACGCGAAAGCGCGGGTTGGTTTCATACGTACGCCCCAGGGTGCTGGTCACGCGGCTGTCGAACAGATCGGCGCTGACTTTGACGAACTCGCGCGGTTTGCGCCGACCATTCGCGCCACTGTTGTTGGGGCTGCTGAAAATATCGGTGGTTACGGTCATCGCCGCGCTGTAGCGCTCGCGGCCTCGCAAGCTGGTCTTGCCGCTGGCGATGACAAACTGGCCGGTTACCGGGCGATAGCGATCCCCCGCTGTCAGGTAGCTGCCCAACACGTCGTACAGCGCATAGGTGCTGCCGGTGCCACGCTCTTTGTTGCGCAGGTCGAAGATAAACACACCGTTTTCGCCGATCACCTCCATTTCCACCTGGCCGAGTGTTGCGTTGTTTTGCACCAGCAGCGCGGTGTTTTCATCAACACCGAAGGCAAACGGCACCTGGGTGTGATCCGCCAGGCGCACGATACGGCCCTGACGGCCACGCTCGCTGAAGTGGGTATCGAGCAAGCCGTAGTTGAAGAAGCCGAAACCGCCCTGCATGTCGTACGCCAGGTCATCGCCGCTCGGGGTGGTGTAAACGCCATAGCGCAGGCCATCGTAGCTTTCACCACCGGTGACCATCGGCCCCTGCACCATGATCGCAGTGCCGGCGCTGGTACCCGCTAATACCGCACCAGCGTTGTGCCGCGCACGAATGGCCGCCAAGGCCGGGCTGTCGGCACGGGTCGCAGTTTGCAGGGTCTGGGTCAGGCGCGATTGGTCGCCGCCGCCGAAAAAGAAGCCGGTCATGCTGTTGATCTGCGCGACCACCTGCGGATTGCTGTTATTGCTGATCTGATCCAGGTCGATGGGGATCCACTGCGCATCAGCCGCACCATAAGTCTCCAGCAGCTGGGCATAGAACTCGCCATTGGCTTTGGAGTTGGCGGCGTCGGCCGTACCGGCATCGGGGTCGTCACTTTCCGGGATCGACGCAGCGGTAATAACGCCGATCCGCGCCTGGCCATTGCCGCCAGCCAGTTGAATCAGGCGCTGATAGATCGCCGTGTTGTCATCTTTAAGGCCGCCGCCAACCAATATCAGCGGGCCGGCGCTGTAGCCGGTAACGGGTAAAAGAGCGAGCAGCAACGCGCTGCTCCGTATAAATGATCTGATCATGGTTCGAGTTCTCCGATGTGCGCTCGGCGCACGCTTGTTGTGGGTGTTGTAAAACGGGAACTGCTGCAGATAACGCCGCGTGGCTTTCTGGGTGGCTGACTCCTTCGGCTAATACACCGTGAATTGTTTGAAGTACTGCTTCTCGATGCGCTTGTAGACGCCGTTACTGAGAATCACGCTGAGGGCTCGGTCCAGCCGCTCACGCAATACGTGATAACCCTTGCGCACGGCGATGCCCTGGCCTTTGCCAAAGTGTTTGGGGGCGACCACCTTGTTGCCGACCTGCTCGAAGCCCTGCCCCTGATCCGTGTCGAGGAAACCGAAATAGCCAGACACGGCGTCATCCAGCACCAAGTCGACGCGTCCTGCGCCGAGCGCCTGGTACATGCCCTCGGCGGAGTCGAAGCGCAGCACCTCGGTGTGCTGCTGGTATTTGTCAGTGAGGAAGCGGTCATAGGTGGTGTCGCGCTGCACGCCCAGGCGTTTGCCGGCTATACGCCTTGGGGTGATGATCACCTGGTTGACCAGGCCCTTGCGGGCGAAGAAAAAGGCCGGGGTTTGCGCATATTTGGCGGTGAAATCGACCCGCTCGGCGCGCTGCGCGGTGATCGACATGGATGCCAGAATCAGGTCCGCACGCTGCTCATTGAGTGCCGGAATCAAATCGTCCCAGGCAAACCTGACCAGCTGACAATCCGCCGCCATGGCCTGACACAAGGCCTGGGCGATATCGACATTGAAACCGCGCAATTGATCGTTCGCATCGATTTGCTCGAAGGGCGGAAACTGCCCTTCCATGGCGATGCGCAGGGGCTGCGCCTGAACGCTGCTCAGCAGCATCAAGCCCAGCATAAATAGGGTTGTTCGTAGCATTTCGGTGCCCCTTGCAAGCGCTGTCAGACAGACAGCCTGGGGTCAGAGGCCAGGCTCCAAGCCGAGAAAAGAGGCGCCGCACAGGGCGCCTTAAGGCCAAAGGAGCAATGGGAGCTGACCTTGAATAACCAACCGGCCGCTTCACCAGCATGAGCGGCCGGCGACTGCCTTACAGAATGCTCAGCGGGTACTCGACGATCAGGCGTACTTCGTCGAGGTCGCTGTCAAATGCGGTGGAGCGGTGTGTGGCCTGACGCAGGCGCAGGGACAGGTCCTTGGCGGCACCGGACTGCACCACGTACTTGGCTTCCAGATCGCGCTCCCAATGCTTCTCGTCATCGCCCGCCCAGCCGGCGAAGGCGCCATTCGGGTCGGCCTTGGTGCCGTCGATGTCGTCACCCTTGATGTAACGCGCCATAAAGCTCAGGCCCGGTACGCCGAAGGTCGCCATGTCCAGGTCGTAACGCACCTGCACAGAACGCTCGTTGGGGGCGTTGAAGTCGGAGTACTGCACGGAGTTGGCCAGCCAGATCGAGTCACCGCCGATGTAGTCGAAGAACTCGTCGCCATTGACCTTCTGGTACGCCAGGCTGAGCTTGTGCGCGCCAAAGCTGTAGGCGGCTTTCAGCGAGTAGGTCAGGGTATCCAGCTCACCTGCCAGGGCATCGCCCTGGTCATCGGTCTTGTAGGCCACCAGGTCGAAGTTCAGCGCCTGATCGTCAGCCAGCGGAATGGTGTAGTAGACGTTGGCGAAGTACTGACGCCAGATGTCTTCGGCTTCGCTGCCGTAGAGCGCCACACTGAGGTTGTCGGTGAAGTTGTAGGTGCCGCCGACGAAATCGACGCTGCGCGCTTCGACTTCGGCGTATTCACTGGTCAGCTCGCCATCGGAGTTGCTCGAGTTGCGGCGATTGATCGCGGTGAAATGGCCCGCTTCGAGGGAGAGTGCATCGAACTCACTGCTCGACAGCTGGAAGCCAGTTGCGGTCTCCGGCAGCAGGCGCGAGTCGCCAGTGGCGAAAACCGGGGCAGTGGGACGCTGCTCACCGAACTTCAATACAGTGGAGGAAACCCGCAGCTTGACCGCGCCGCCCAGCTCGCCGGTGTTGTCTTCGATGCGGCCATCGCCGTCCACCGGCATGATGCCGTTGCCAACGCTGCCGCGCCCGCCATCAAGCTTGATGCCGCCATAACCATGGGCATCGACACCAAAACCGACGGTGCCCTGGGTAAAGCCGGAGACGTAATGCGCCTGAATACCGTGAGCCCACTCATCGCGAATATTGCGCGTGGAGTTACGGTAATCGCGGTGCATCCAGAAATTGCGATTGAGCAGGTTCAGCGTGCTGTCAGCAATAAAGCCCTTGGACTCTTGCTGCTCGCCGGCGACTGCCAGTTGCGAGCTGGCCGCGGCAACTGCCAGGGCGATCAGGCTCAGTTTTACAACGTTCATGGCTTACTCCATTGGTTTTTTATTGAACATCTTGAAAATCCGTCGCCGGGCAGCGACGCATTCCTTCCAGCACTGCCGCTAGGCAAACTGCTCCAGCGACAGCTCGGGCGGACACACGCCCTTACTGATCACCGCCTCCAGGCACAGGGTCGCTGACGACTCCGCCCAGCAAACGAAATAACCCTTGGCTTTCAGGCGCTTGAGCTTGAACGGCCACTCCAGCTCATGGTTCTGCGGCAACGCCGCGATACCGGTCGGCAGCTGGATAATCGAGTAGAAGCCGGCGCTGGTTTGCACCCGCTGCAAGACCTGCAGCGCTGGCTGCACGGCAGCCAGCTCGGCGCACTGCAGCGGCTGCAGGAGTTTTTCCAGGGCAAAGGATTCCAGCCTGCTCAGTTGCATACAGGGACTCACGCTTTTCATCGATAAATGGGGCGCCGCGGATAAGCGCGGCGCTTGGCGGTTTAGCTCAGAGCTTGAGCAAGCCACTGACCTTGGCCAGCGCCTGCGCCACTTCGGCGCGGGTCACCGATGCACTCGGATTGAAGCGGCCCTTATCCGCCTGCAACCAGCCCTCACCCACCGTCAGGCTGGCCGCGTCGGCATAGGCTTTATCGACGCCAGCGAGGTCGGTCAGCGCAGCGGTTTTCGCCAGGCTGATGCCCTGATAGCGCTCCACCAGTGCCTTGCAGGCCAGTGCCCACTCCTTGCGGGTGACCGGCTGGTTACCCGCAAAAGCATCAGCGCTGTTCATCCAACCGTTGGAAAGCACGGTGTTGAGCTGATCGCGCATCGGGTCATCCGCACCGATATCTGTGAGCGTGGGCAGCGCATCCAGCTTGGGCTCGGCGGCCAGGGTCATCTGTAGGGCGTTGGCCAACTCCAGGCGACTGATCGACCGTTGCGGCTCGAAGGCGTTCTGCCCATTGAGGGTCATCAGGCCGCGGAAGCTCACGGCGCGAATCGCATCGCCCGCCGCGCCGTTGCCGGCATCTTGCGGTGCGCTGCTCGCCGGGTCGCCGAGGTTGGCGTTGACCGGACGAATATCCAGGCGCACACCGCCCACGCTGTAGTTGGTCAGCGAATCGTAGAACTGGCTATGGGCGCTGAAGTCAGCGGTTTTGCTGAACTCGAAACGGTAGCCGTAGTGGTAACCGTTGAGCGGGTTGTAGCGGGTCATCAGGCCGACCTGACGCATCGCGGTGTTGTCCGCCAGGCCATAGAGCACCGCGCGGCCAATTGCCGAAACGGCCGACAAATCGGTGATCAGCTGGTTGCCCACCAGGTATTCGTTGCCGGCCTCAATGGCGGCTTTGCCTTCGGCAGGCTGCACCTTGCCACTGGCCAGGTCATAACGATCGCCGTTGCCGAGCATGGCCAGGCGCACATTGCTCAACTGGGTGCCGTATACACCGAATGTCTTCTCGGCCTGGCTGGCGTCCATCACCGTCAGGTAGCCCTCGCCGAGCACCTGAACCTGACCCTCGGGGTTTACCCACATGGCGGTGTTGGTATCCAGACCGAAGCCGCGTGTGGACTTCTGCTCGGCGAGGTAGGCAGCCATGCGCGCGGCGCGACCGGTGCTGGTTTCCTCGATCTGGTCGAGGTGTTGATCGATGATGCCGCCGCTAAACAGGCCCGAGCCTTTCAGCACCGCTGCGCCGCGCTGGTCGGCCTTGCTGGCCACGCCGAAATCCAGGGTATCCATGACCACGCCATAGGCGGTGGGCATCTGCGCGCCGAGGATGCTGGCACCCGCGCTGGTACCGGCGACCACGCCGCCCTTGTCATACACCTTGCGCACTTCCTGCATCAGCAGCGACGGGCTGCCATCGGCATTGAACAGCGCGCGGGCGATACGCGCCTGATCGCCACCGACAAACCACACCGCGCTGGCCTCGCCCAGTGGCTTGACCACGGCAGCATCGTTCATGGTTGTCTGGTAGTTGCTCTTGTCGATGCCGACGATGCTGATGCGTTCGGCCGGGATGCCGAGGGCCACCAGCTCGCTCATAAAGCGCTTGCTCGAACCCTGGCTACCGCTGGCGGTTGGCATGATCACGATGCGCGCCTCTTTCTGGCCACCGGCCAGTTCGATGAACTTGGCGTACACCGGCGAGTTGCTCGCGCGCAGCATGCCGCCGACGGCCAATAAATGACCTTCCGCCAGGGCTGCAGAGCTTGCACAGGAAAGGATCAGGGCGGCCGCCGCCACGCGTTGGTTCAGCTGCTTTTTCATTCTTATTGCTCTTGTTATGAGAACTCGTGCGAGCCGGTGTTCCGGTCCCGCCAGCGCCTCCCTGCAGCAGGTAAAACACCGCGCCAGTCCTGGCTTTAGGCTGTGAATTTAAATTTTCACAATCTCGCTTTGTGAAATTTTATATACCAGCAAGAAATCATCTTCAAGCACCTTGCAGCGACCTTCGCACACCTTTCGTCGCCTGAAAAAATCTGCTTTCGGCTTATAACAAGCGCAATAGAGCGGTTTAGCCGCGAAATTCAGGAGCATCAAAATGATATAAATATTTCTAATTTGTAGATTTATGAAAATAAACATGTCATCAATATGCCGACACCGTCCCAGGATCGGGCACACCTTACCCGGCCCAACAGCATGCAAGCCCACAAGGCCATTGCTGAAAATCTCGCCAATTGGCGAGGCAATACCCACTGAGCACAGGGCCATTGGACCTGCGCTCAGACACCCAACTCGCCCCCTCAAGGAGTCAATAAGATGAACAAGATCGTACTTCTCGGCGCTCTGGCGCTCAGCGCCGTCAGCACATTCAGCGTCGCCAGCCAGGACAGCCTGCGCATCGGTATCGAGGCGGCCTATCCACCCTTCGCCTTCAAAACCCCTGACGGCAAGATCAGCGGTTTCGACTACGACATCGGCAACGCCCTGTGCGCGGAAATGAAGGTGAAATGTGAGTGGGTCGAGCAGGAATTCGACGGCCTGATTCCGTCGCTGAAAGTACGCAAGGTCGACGCCGTGTTGTCGTCCATGTCGATCACCGAAGACCGCCTGAAGTCGGTGGATTTCAGCAAAAAGTACTACCACACCCCCGGCAAGCTGGCGATGAAGGCCGGTAGCGAAATCAAGGACCCGCTGGTCGACCTCAAAGGCAAGAAAGTCGGCGTGCAGCGCGCCTCCACCTACGATCGCTTTGCCTCGGACCAGTTCGAAGCCGCCGGCATTGAAGTAGTGCGCTACGCCTCGCAGAACGAAGCCTTCCTTGACCTGGCTTCCGGTCGCCTGGACGCCACCCTGGCGGACATCATCAACATCGATGAAGGCTTTATCAAAACCCCTGCCGGCAAGGGTTTCGCCCTGGTCGGCCCGGACTTCAATGACCCGAAATACTTCGGTAACGGTGCCGGTATCGCGGTACGCAAAGGCGACAGCGAAAACGCCGCACGCATCAGCGCCGCCATTGACGCGATCCGCGCCAACGGCACGTACCAAGACGTGCAGGCCAAGTACTTTGAGTTCGATATCTACGGCAAATAAGTACTGCTAATGCCTCATGGGTGCCTCCACTGCGAGGCACCTTTTTCTCGTTGTAGCGCAGGCCATTCGGCCTCTGCGTGAGGAACCCCATCATGCTCCACGGCTACGGCTCGACCATTCTCGAGGGCGCTTGGCTGACCCTCAGTCTGGCCCTGACTTCCATGACCTTGGCAATTGCCCTGGGCCTGGTTGGTGCAGCGTTTCGCCTGTCACCGCTGAAATGGCTGGCACTGCTAGGCGAAGGCTACGCCACGGTTATTCGCGGCATCCCTGATCTGGTGCTGATTCTGCTGATCTTCTACGGCGGCCAGGACCTGGTAAACCGCGTGGCTCCGCTGCTCGGCCACGATCAGTACATCGACATCAACCCCTTTATCGCCGGGGTCTGCACCATGGGCTTTATCTTCGGTGCTTACCTCTCGGAAACCTTCCGCGGCGCCTTTATGGCCATCGCCAAAGGTCAGGCCGAAGCCGGTGCGGCCTACGGCATGAGTGGCATGCAGGTGTTCTGGCGGATTCTGGTGCCGCAGATGATTCGCTTCGCCATTCCCGGCTTTACCAACAACTGGCTGGTGCTGACCAAGGCCACCGCGCTGATTTCCGTGGTGGGCCTGCAGGACATGATGTTCAAGGCCAAGAACGCCGCCGACGCCACCCGCGAACCCTTCACCTTTTTCCTCGCGGTAGCCGCGCTGTACCTGTTGCTCACCACCGTGTCCCTACTGGCCCTGCGCTTACTGGAAAAACGCTATTCCGTGGGCGCCCGCCTGGCTGAACTCTAAGCGAGACCTTCTACCGTGCTCGATTTCCAACTGATTGCCGACAGCCTGCCGCTCTACGGCAGCGGCGTACTGGTGACCTTCAAGCTGCTGTTTATCGCCCTCGCGCTGGGCTTGGCGCTGGCCATCCCGTTGGCGCTGCTGCGCGTTTCACGCGCGCCCTGGCTTAACGGTCCGGCCTGGCTCTACACCTATGTCATCCGCGGCACGCCGATGCTGGTGCAGCTGTTCCTCATTTATTACGGCCTGGCGCAGTTCGAGGCGGTACGGGAGAGCGTGCTGTGGCCGTATTTCTCCAGCGCCACCTTCTGCGCCTGCCTGGCGTTTGCCATCAACACCAGCGCCTACTCGGCGGAGATTCTGGCGGGCAGCCTTAAGGCCACGCCCCATGGCGAGATCGAAGCAGCCAGAGCCGTGGGCATGTCGCGCGTCACCCTGTACCGCCGCATCCTGCTGCCGTCGGCTTTGCGCCGGGCGCTGCCGCAGTACAGCAATGAAGTGATCATGATGCTGCACACCACATCGCTGGCCTCGATCGTCACCCTGATCGATATCACCGGCGCGGCGCGCACCGTCAGTTCGCGCTACTACATGCCATTCGAGGCCTTTATCACCGCTGGGCTGTTCTACCTGGTGCTGACTTTCATCTTGGTGCGCCTGTTCAAGCTCGCCGAAGGCCGCTGGCTGGCCCACCTGGCCCCGCGCAAGCATTAAGGAAAACCATGGAACATATTCAGCACCTGCTGCCCTGGAGCACCGCGGGCACCGAACGCCGGCTCTCGGTGTTTCGTTTTGGCAGCGGCCCGCGTAAGGCGTATATCCAGGCCGCCCTGCATGCCGATGAGCTGCCCGGCATGCGCGTGGCGGTGGAACTCAAACAGCGGCTACTCGAACTTGAACAACAGGGCCGCCTCAACGGCGTAATCGAACTGGTGCCGGTAGCCAACCCGATTGGCCTGGGGCAGATGTTTCAGGCCACTCATCAAGGCCGCTTCGACCTGGCCAGCGGGCAGAACTTCAACCGCGACTTTCCCGCGCTGGCCGAGCTGGTCGCGCCACAGCTGGAAGGCCAACTGGGCAACGACGGGCAAGCCAACGTAAGGCTGATTCGCCGACTGATGCGCGACGCCATTTGCGAACTGCCGCCGGCCAAGTCGGAGTTGGATGGCTTGCGCCGCTTACTGCTGCAACAGGCCTGCGACGCCGATGTAGTGCTCGACCTGCACTGTGATTTCGAGTCGATCATGTTGCTCTACGCCCTGCCCCAGCACTGGCCAAACCTGCAGCCCCTGGCCGCGCGCCTGCGTGCCGGCGCGGTGTTGCTGGCTGAAGACAGCGGCGGCAACTCCTTCGATGAAGCCTGCGCTGTACCCTGGCTGCGCTTAACAGAACGCTATCCGCACGCCAATATTCCGCTGGCCTGTGTGGCCACCACCATTGAACTGCGTGGTATGGCGGATACCGACCGGATTCAGGCGCAACACAGTGCCGATGACATTCTCGGCTTTCTCGCCGACCAAGGCCTGATCAGCGGCGACTGGCCCGCCGCGCCGTTCACCTGTTGCAAAGCCACGCCCTTTGCCGGCGCGCAGTACGCCTATGCGCCGCACCCGGGCGTGGTGAGTTTCCTGCAACCGCTGGGCGCGCGGGTAAAGCTCGGCGACCCACTGTTCGAGGTGATCGACCCGCTGAGCGATCAGCACTCCGTGGTACACGCCACAACCTCTGGAATCCTCTACGCCCGCGAACGCCTGCGCTTTGCCCAGCCCGGCCTTTGGCTGGCCAAGGTCGCAGGCGCGCAGCCGATTCGCCACGGCCGCCTGCTTACCGACTAACAACAAGAGAATCCGCTGCCATGTACACCTTGCAAATCGACAACCTGCACAAACGCTATGGCACCCATGAGGTGCTCAAGGGCGTATCCCTGACCGCCAAAGCCGGCGATGTCACCAGCATCATCGGTTCCAGCGGCTCGGGAAAAAGCACCTTCCTGCGCTGCATCAACCTGCTGGAACAACCGCACAGCGGGCGCATCCTGCTCAATAACGAAGAACTGAAGCTGCAACCCAACCGCGTCACTGGAGCGCTTAAAGCCAGCGATAGCAAGCAGCTGCAACGCATGCGCTCACGCCTGGCCATGGTCTTTCAGCACTTCAACCTGTGGTCGCACATGAGTGCCCTGGACAACGTAATGGAAGCACCGGTGCACGTGCTGGGCATGAACAAGAAAGACGCCCGCGAGAAAGCCGAGCACTACCTGGCGAAAGTCGGCGTCGCCCACCGCAAAGATGCCTACCCAGCGCACATGAGCGGCGGTGAGCAGCAGCGCGTAGCGATTGCCCGCGCCCTGGCGATGGAGCCAGAGGTGATGCTGTTTGATGAGCCAACCTCGGCACTGGACCCGGAGCTGGTCGGCGAGGTGCTCAAGGTCATGCGCGACCTGGCCGAGGAAGGCCGCACCATGGTGGTGGTCACCCACGAAATGGGGTTTGCCCGCGAGGTGTCCAACCAATTGCTGTTCCTTCATCAGGGCCGCGTCGAAGAAAGCGGCTGTCCGCGCGAAGTGCTGGCCCAGCCCAAGTCTGAGCGTTTGCAGCAGTTTCTCGCGGGTAGCCTTAAATAGACGGCGCCTACAGGCCGACCGTGCGCAATGCCACAGCCGCGGTCGGCTTCGGATACACTTCAGCCGCAACGACCCAGGCCCGCCCCGACCCGGCGTGCACGCCCAACCCTTCAACGTGCTGAAAGCCCATCCATGCCGACTTCTGCCAAGAACGTAACCGTCTACGCCGCCCCGGTGATGCGCAAACTAGCGGAAATCGCCCCGCACCTGCAGCCCTCGCTGCGCAAGGTGGCCGACTTTATCCTGCGCCACCCGTTGAAAGCCGCGACCCTGACCATCGAGGAAATGGCGGTGGAAACCGCCACCTCGGCGGCCGCCGTCAACCGCCTGGCCAAGGCCATCGATCTGGGCGGCTATACCGGGCTGAAAGCCGAACTGGTGAGCACCCTGCAGCAGATGGTGTCGCCGGTGGACAAGCTGCGCAACGAACTGGCGCATCGCCCGGACGGCGCCTTCGGCCTGCACGAACAGGTGCAGATCGCCAGCAGCAACCTGGCCACCGCCGGGGCCAATAACAGCGCGGACACCTTCGAAGCCTTTGTCAGCTGCCTGATCCAGGCACGCAAAATCTATATCCTTGGCTTCGGCAATAGCGCCTATATGGCCGGCCTGGCAGCCGCCAACCTGGTGCCGTTCTGCGCCGATGCCACAGCCGTGAGCATGGAAGGCGGCAACGAAAACGCCGCCTACCGCCTGGCGGCCATCACCGAACAGGACGTGCTGCTGTCGATCTCCCTGCCGCGCTATTCCCTCGACACCCTGCAGCTGTCGCGCTTTGCCAGCGAACGCGGTGCGACCGTGCTGGCGATCACCGACTCGCCCGCCTCGCCGCTGACCACCATCGCCAAACATGCACTGTTCGCCCCTGCCGATCACCCGGTGCTGATCAGCTCCAACACCTCGGTGCTGGCGCTGATTGAAGGCCTGGTCGCCGGCGTCATGGCGCGCAACAAGGAAGCCGTGCAACTGGCCGCGGAGCTGACCGAAAGCGTGATGTCCTACCTGCATGTGCCGAGCAGCGATAAGCCTGTACGCAAGCCCATCAAACGACGCGCCAGCACCACGCCGCGACAGAGTTAGCGCGCACCAAGTTAAGGCTAAAACTGTCCGGCAGGTCAGTTATCAGTGCACGCAACGTATTTACATCCCCCCAAAAACCACTAGAGTGCGCGCCCGACGCGCGCCATCTGGCGGCGCCGTGAACGATTTCAGGACTTGGCCTTGTTCTTGCTCAAGCTCCGACAGCCTGACCACTCAGACAGGTTTAAAACGATAATTCAGCACTTTGGGGAGCACCACTTGATGAACCGTACACTTTCCTCTCTGGTCCTGGCAGGCGGGCTTCTGGCGGGCGGCCAGGCCGTCGCGGGTGACCTGCTGCATTGGCAGAACAACAGCCTGACCTACCTGTATGGCCAGGATTACAAGATTGACCCGGAAATCCAGCAGACCGTGACCTTTGAACACGCCAGTGGCTGGGCTATCGGCGACCTGTTCTTCTTCGTCGACACCATCAAGTACAACACCGACGCCACCAATGGCGCAGGCGACGGCCACACCTTCTACGGCGAGTTCTCACCGCGCCTGTCGTTCGGCAAGCTGTTCAACAGCAAGCTGGAATTCGGCCCGATCAAGGATGTACTGCTGGCCACTACCTATGAATTCGGTGAAGACGATGTCGAGTCCTACCTGATCGGCCCAGGCTTTGACCTGGCGATCCCCGGCTTTGACTACTTCTCGCTGAACTTCTACAACCGCACGACCGATGGCAAGCGCGACGGCGATAATGTCTGGCAGATCACTCCGGTGTGGAGCTACACCATCCCGGTGGGTAAATCCGACATCGTGATCGACGGCTTTATGGATTGGGTGGTCGACAACGACAAGAGCTACCACGCCAACCTGCACTTCAACCCACAGATCAAGTACGACCTGGGCAAAGCCATGAACTGGGGCGAGAAGCAGCTGTATGTCGGTATCGAATACGACTACTGGAAAGACAAGTACGGTATCGAAGACAGCGGTTTTGTCAGCGACAACTTTGTCGGCGCGACCGATCAGAACACCGCCAGCCTGTTGGTAAAAGCGCACTTCTGATACTCAGTAGCAAACCCGCCAGCACCTGTAATCACAGGCTGGCGGGCATCTCCTGCAACAACCTTTCTCGCGCTAATTTGCCCAGCTGCGGCGTAATCGCCGCGCTCCCGGGGTCTTCTACTCTGTGATTACTCAGCAGTGGAAACCCAGCATGCCCAACGCCCCTCACCGCACATTCGTCCGCGTCCTGCTTGTCAGCCTGCTGCTCACCCTGGCTGCGTGCAGCACCCTGGCCACGCGCGACCCATTGCGCATCGAACTGGTCGGTATCGAGCCGCTGCCCGGCGAAGGCCTGGAAGCACGCTTCGCAATCAAACTGCGGGTACAGAACCCCAATGACCGGCCCATCGATTTCGACGGCGTGGACCTTGAGCTGCAGGTCAACCAGCAACCGCTGCTCAGTGGCGTCAGTGACCAACGCGGGCAAGTACCCCGTTACGGTGAAAGCATCCTGCGTATTCCGGTCAGCCTTTCCGCCTACGCCGCACTGCGCCAGGCCTGGGGCATGGCCGGCTATCAGGACGGCCAGGGGCTGCCCTATGAATTGCGTGGCAAGTTGGCCAACGGCCTATTTGGCACCTGGCGTTTTAATGACCGTGGCACGCTTAACTGGCCACAACCGCCAGCGCCCGGCGCGACACCATAAAACCCTATACAATATGCGGCCTTTTCCTATCGACCTATCAAGGACCCGCCGTGAGCACGTTGCCGCCCTGCCCTAAATGCAACTCCGAATACACCTACGAAGACGGCGCCCAGCTGGTATGCCCGGAGTGCGCCTACGAATGGTCGGCCACTGGCGCAAGCGACGCGGCAGATGACGCCAAGGTGATCAAGGACTCAGTGGGTAATGTGCTGCAGGACGGCGACACGATCACCGTGATCAAAGACCTGAAAGTTAAAGGCTCATCCCTGGTGGTCAAGGTCGGTACCAAGGTCAAAAGTATCCGCCTGTGCGACGGTGACCACGACATCGACTGTAAGATCGACGGCATCGGCGCGATGAAGCTGAAATCCGAGTTCGTGCGCAAAGTCTGAGTCAACTTGCAGCAAAAAAAGCCCCGGTCAGCTGCCGGGGCTTTTTTCATTAGCTAGCATCAATACAGAGCTATTCGCTCGTTCGAGGCGCCCGCCTGGAGGACCTCATGCGTATTGTTGCGCTGTGCTTGACGCTATTACTGCCCTGGGCTGTGCAAGCCGAACCCTGGAAGGTGGTAGGCGATGAGCAGTTTGCACCCTACAGCTTTGTCACCATTGAGGATGACCAGCCGCGCGGGCTGGATGTGGAGTTGGTTGAGGCGGTGATGCAAGAGGCCAAAATCCCTTACAGCTTGCGCCTTTACCCCTGGGAGCGGGTCAAGCGCATGATCGATCGCAGTGAAGTGGCCATGGCTTTTCAGTTCGCTGGGACCCCCGAACGGATGCAGCAATACGAGCTGGCTGGGCCGATCCGTACCGGTTCAACGGTGTTTATGACCTCGCGTAAAACCACCCTTAACGACTGGGACAAACTGGACGATCTGTCACTCTTCACCATTGGCCAGGTAAGGGGGTATGCCTACCAATCGGATTTCGACAAAGCCGAACTGTCACGCGATACCAGTGCGCAGAACCCACGGCAGTTGGTGTCAATGCTGCTCGCCGGGCGCATTGATGTGATCGTCGGTGATCGTGTGCAGCTGATGTATTTCGTTCGCGAGCAGCGCGCAGAACAGAGCGTGCGCATTCTGCCCAAACCCCTGGTGGAAATGCCGCGTTATGTGGCCTTCGCCAAAGGTGATAGCGCCCGTGCCAAACAGTTCTCGGCAGCGCTGGAGCGTTTAAGACAGGCTGGCACCTTGGAAATCATCTACTCGCGCTGGCATTAAGCCGCGCGCCACTTGCCAGGAGCCGCCATGCGCGCCACCCGTGTGCTTTTACTGCTCGCAGCCACCCTGGTTCTGAGCGCCTGCGGTCTCGGTGAAACCGCCGCAACTGCCAGCCTGCAAGCCGAGCAGGCCACCCAACTGCAACAACAGACCGAACAGCTGCAAGAGCAGATCGAAGCCGCCAACGCGCAAAGTAATAAACGCTTGGAAGAAGGCTACTGAGGGTTTATTGCACGGGCAGGAAGTTCATAAACAGCAGGCCCTGGGCATAACTCACGCCCATGCGCCGATAGCGCTCATCCAGCACATCGGTGAGCAGATCCAGACGCGCGACGATCTTGCCGAACTCCACGGCATAGCTGAGGTTATGCCCCTCGGCAGAAATCTCATTGGACAGCAGCCAAGGCTTGCCGCCGGCATCGGTACGCTGGGCGAGCATCCAGCTGGCCTTCTCGACATTGCGCGCAGCGTTGTGGACAAACTGCGGGTCCAACGTATCGCTCAGGTAGTACTCCGTGCGTCCGCCGTGGGCGGTAATCAGCATGCTTGCCAGCGAATAGATAAACGCCCCCACCCGATCGCCTTGGTACTCCGCGCTCAGGGCATAACTCAGCGCCGCAACATCAGTGCGACCGCCTAGCTGGGGAAGCGGCTGATCAAGTTCAATGGCGCGGTGCACCGCGCGCTTGGCGGACTCCACATCAGGTAAACCGGTTTTACGCCACTCGCGCGGGTTGCGCAGATACAGCTTGTCCATCAAACGGTAGAGGCTGTTGAGGTTGTTGCGCATGCCCAGGGTAGCCATACGGTCGGCATGGCTCTGGAAGAATTCAGTGGGTTTGATCGGACTGCGGTTGCTGACGATGGCCTGGTGATCTTGCCGGGTTGCGCAACCACTGACCGCCAGTAACAGCACAACCAGCAGCGACAGGCGCATTGCCACAGCGTTGCCGCCCGACCAGACGGGCCCATTTCTTAGCCATTGCCAACGCTGCACAGTACTCATCAGAGGAGGTCGTCCGCTGCGGTGTGATGGGGTAACGCTAGCAACAAAATCCAGATTGGCCAGTTTTCCTCCTGAATACATGACTTTCAGCACAATCAAGCACCTAGCTGCATAAGCTCAGGTGGACTACCAACAGACCGCCTCAGGCGCAAAAGATTGCTAACCGCTTATCAGCAGCGCGGCAAAAGGCCCGTCGCAGAGCGCTTTAATCGGTATGATCCGCAGCTTTTTGGCTGCCGAGTGCCCCATGCTGCGTCTGCTTGTCCTGTTTTGCCTGCTGGTTGCCCTACCCGCTTATGCCGATGCCCCGAAAACCTTCAGTGCCGCGAAGAAAATCGCCTGGCGGTTGTATGCCGAACGGCCCAGCACCTTTTATTGCCATTGCACGTACAGCGATAACGGCGTCGACCTCGGCAGCTGTGGCTACAGCCCCCGCAAACAGCTGCGCCGTGCCCAGAGACTGGAATGGGAGCATGTGGTGCCCGCTTGGGTAATCGGCCATCAGCGCCAGTGCTGGCAGGACGGCGGACGCAAGAACTGCGCGCGCAACGACGCCCGCTTCAAAGCAGCCGAAGCCGACCTGCACAACCTGGTGCCAAGCATCGGTGAGGTGAATGGTGACCGCTCCAACTACGCCCTAGGCATGCTCAGCGACAAACCCACGCAGTACGGCGCCTGCCCGATGGTGGTCAACTTCAAGGCGAAAACCGCCATGCCGCCAGCCCATACGCGTGGTGCAGCAGCGCGTATCTATCTGTATATGGCCGAACGCTACCAGCTGAAACTGTCCAAGCTCGACCGACGCACCTACGAGGCCTGGAACCGCCAATACCCGATCAGCGAGTGGGAGCGCTGGCGCAACCAGCAAGTCGGCTGCGTGATGGGCCACGGCAACCCTTATGTCGGCGCCATCGATCCGGGCCGCTGCAGCCCATTGCGCCGCGCTGGCAACCCACAGCGCACCAGCGGCTGAACGCTGACAAGCGCCCGGCGAACCCTGCACGCCACTATTGACGCTAAGCTTCACCCCACGCCAGCCCGAGTATTGCCCTATGTCCAGCACCACCCTCCCGAGCGCAGCCCACGCCATTGCCGAAACCCGCGCCTGGGTTGATCGTGCCGTGATCGGCCTGAACCTTTGCCCGTTCGCCAAAGCCGTGCAGGTCAAAGGGCAAGTACGCTACGTGGTGTGTACCGACAGCGAGCCGGAAGTACTGCTCAGCATGCTGATCGACGAGTTGCATGCGCTCGCCCACTGCGAGCCCAGCGAAACGGACACCACCTTACTGATCCACCCCGCCGCCCTGACTGACTTCCTCGACTTCAACGACTTCCTCGGGGTAGTCGATGATGCACTCGACGAACTCGGCTACAGCGGTACCCTGCAAGTGGCCAGCTTCCACCCGCAGTTCCAGTTTGCCGACACGGCCGCCAACGACCTCAGCAACGCCACCAACCGCTCGCCCTACCCGACGCTGCATATCCTCCGTGAAGCCAGCATCGACCGCGCCGTCGCGGCGTTCCCTGAGCCTGAGGCAATCTTCGAAGCCAATATCCAGACCCTCGAAGACCTCGGCGCCGACGGTTGGGCTGCCCTGCAGGCGCAGTGCCGCAAAGACGCACAAACCAGCTAAGCCCCCTCCCCCTGGGTGCCGTCAGACTACCTGAAGGCACCGCAGCGACAGCGCGTCAACCCGCCCCCTTGCTTACCAGCACCCGTCGGCAACTGCTGCGCGCGCGACCGATGACGCATTTACGGCAATTCATGCCAAGAATCTTGAGCGTTTTGCTAGCTGATCAACACAATTAATCAGCATGAATCCATAAGATCCCAGCGCTTTCGACGCGGCCCATGCTGGCCGAACCGCGTGTTGAGCAGGCCGCCTGCAACTAAAACCGCACTCGATTCAAGACCCTTTCGCGGGTCCATCAACAGATCAACCAAGGGATAACGCTATGGCTCGGGTTCGTAAACTGGTGCTGGCAATTGCAGCGACTTCGGCGCTGTCATCCGGCATGACGCACGCGCTAGGGCTGGGTGAAGTAACACTGCAGTCAGCACTCAACCAGCCTTTGGTGGCGGAGATCGAACTGCTGGAAAGCCGCGACCTGGCCGCCAACGAAGTGATGCCGACCCTGGCCTCTGCGGAAGCCTTCAACAAGGCAGGGATTGATCGGCAGTTCTTCCTGACGGACCTGACATTTACCCCGGTCCTCAAGCCCAATGGCAAAAGCGTTATCCGGGTAACCTCGAATAAGCCGATGCGTGAGCCTTACCTGAACTTCCTGGTGCAAGTGCTCTGGCCCAATGGCCAGTTGCAGCGTGAATACACCCTGCTGCTGGACCCACCGCTCTATACCGCGCAAAGCGTAATTCCTGCCGCAGTAAAACAGCCTGTAACCGCAGCGCCTGCTTTGCCACGCACACAGCCGCAGGTAGCGCGCCCAGCAGTTAGCGCAACTCAACCAGCATCCGCCAGCACGGCTGCCGCCACACCACTGGCAGGCAATGAGTACACGACCACCGCCAACGACAACCTCTGGGACATTGCCAACCGTGTGCGGGCTGACGGTAGCGTGCATCAGGCCATGCTGGCGATCCAGGAGCTGAATCCGCAGGCCTTTATCGATAACAACATTAACCGCATGAAAAGCGGTCAGGTGCTGCGCCTACCCGATGCCCAACACATCAACAGCCGCACGCAAAGCGCCGCCATTGCGCAGGTTAACCAGCAAACCGCTGCCTGGCGTGAGAGCCGCAGTGTTGCTGCCAGCGCCCGCCAGTTGGATGCCAGTAAGCGCAATACTACGGCCGCTACGCCAGCCACAATTGAACGCCGCGATAACCTGAAACTGGTTGCCGAAGGTAGCGACAAGGCGGGCACCGGCAGTGACAAAGGCAACGCAGGCAACAAGGCCCTGCTTGATCAACTGGCAATGACCCAGGAAAGCCTCGATTCGACCAATCGTGAAAACGCTGAGCTGAAAAGCCGTATTGCCGACCTGCAAAGCCAACTCGACAAACTGCAGCGACTGATCCAATTGAAGAACGACCAGATGGCCAAGTTACAGGCTTACCTGGCCGCACAGAACCAGGCACCAGTCGCAACACCAGGCGTCGCCGCAGCTACAACCGGTAATCAGACACCCGCTATTCCTTAAGCCTAAGCCGCCACCAGGTACTACCGAGTAATACCCTTAGCTTGATCCCGCGAGGCGTCCTCTTATCAAGGCTGACCAGCAACGCCATTTTCCTCATGGGTCGCCGTCAGCCCGCAACCCCTGGCGGCCTTATCACCAGGCATTAGGCGCCGTACTGTTTTACACAGGCTTTACATTGCGCCCTGCAATGCCGCGCAACACCCAGTGTCGAAACTACAAGCCGGGAAAGACCGGTTTGCACAGGAGTTTCGATCATGCTGTCGCGTATCCCCCTTATCACCGGCCTGGTGGCCAGTCTGGCGCTGTTTGCCCAGGCCCCAGCGCAGGCCTCCAACCGTGACGCAGCGATTGCCGGAGCCGTGGTGGGCGCGGTGATTGGCGGCGTACTTGTCAGCCAGAGCCGTCCCGCGCGGGTTTACGCTCCGCCACCACGCGAGTACTACCCACCGCCACCGGCGTATTACCCTCCGCAACGGGTGTACTACGAGCGCCAGCCGGTCTACTACCAGCCGGCCCCGGTGTATTACATAGAGGAGCGGCCGCGCCATAAACGCTGGCATGGCCACAAACACCGTCGGCACGACGGCTATGGCCACGGCTATCGCTGGTAAACAAAAAAGCCCCGCAATTGCGGGGCTTTTTCTCGGTATAAAGCAGCGCGGCCGGCCTACTCCGTACGGAAACGTACCACCAGCTGTTTCAGCTCACTGCTCAGGCTGCTTTGTTCCTGGGCGTAGCTCTCCACCTCGGCGGCCTGCACCGATATTTGCGTCACCGCGTCGTTGATGGCGACGATGTTCTGGTTGATTTCCTCGGTCACCAGGTGCTGCTCCTCGGTTGCCGTGGCGATCTGCATGGTCATGTCGCGGATCATCTGCACCTTGCCTTCAATGCTCTCGAAGGCGGCCATGACCTCATCGGACAGCACAATGGCTTTGCCTGACTCGACCAGGCTTTGGTCCATGCTCACCGTCACTTCCTTGATGCGGTTGACCAGCAGGTTGAGGATATTGTTGATCTGTTCGGTGGAGTCCTGGGTGCGTTTGGCCAGGTTGCGTACTTCATCCGCCACCACCGCAAACCCGCGCCCCTGCTCGCCCGCACGGGCGGCTTCGATGGCCGCGTTCAAGGCCAGCAGGTTGGTCTGTTCGGCGATCTGCTGAATGGTCGAGAGGATGTTGTTGATGTTGACCGTTTCCTTCTCCAGCTCCTGAAGCACCTTGTTGGAGTTCTGGATGCTGGCGCCGAGCTTGTTGACCCCGGACGTACTGCGGGCGATCACCTCTTTGCCATTGCGCGTGGCCACCAGCCCCTGCTCCGACACATCGGCGGTTTGTACACAGGTCTTGGCCACCTCGTTGGCCGCCGAGGACATCTCGGTCACCGCCGTGACGATCTGCTCCACCGAACTCAACTGGCGTTGCAGCGTGGCCGACATCGCCGTGGTGCGCTTGTTGGTATCACTGGAAACCCCATCCATGCTGATGGCGTTCTCCTTGATCACCCGGATCATGCCCTGGATCGACGCAATAAACTGATTGAACCACTTGGCCAGCTCGCCGGTTTCATCCTTGCTGAGCAGGTCCAGGCGGCGGGTCAGGTCACCTTCACCCTGAGCGATGGTGCGTAGCCCGTCCTTCACCAGGTTGATCGGGTTGACGATACGGTTGGCGATCACCACCCCAGCCGCGCCGAATACCAGCACCAGAACCACGCAGACAATCAGGGTGATCCAGGTCAGCTCACGGGCGCTCGCGTAAATCTCGTCGGCTTGCTTGAAGCCAACAAACTTCCAGCCCAGCTCAGGCGAGGTGTAAACGTTGGCCATATAAGCCACCCCATCAATCTCCACCTCCACCAGGCCGTTCTCGGTTTTGCCGATAACCGCAAAGTGCTCGCCGGGCAGCTCGCTGACCTTCTTGAAGTTGTTATCCGGCTTGAGGCCATCCACCAGCAAGGTGCCGCTGCCCTCCGCCAGCATCAGAAAACCGGTTTCACCAAAGCGCACCTTCTGCGCCATATCCGTCAGCGCCTTGAGCGACACATCCACCGCCACCACCCCGGCAAACTGCCCGGCGGTGTCCTTGAAGCCTTTGAGCACCGAGACATACACCGCGTCATCCGGCTCCCAGTAATAACCGTCGCGGCGGGCCAGGGTGAAATTGGCGTCGCGGCCAATGGGGTACCACTCGCGTTGGCGCGGGTCCCAGTCACCGTAATCCCCGGTGCCCGGCCACTCCACATAGCCGCCCTTGGTATCGCTCATGTACACGTAGCCGAAGGTGGGGTTGTTCTTACCGATACTGGAGAAGTAATCGAAGATCTGCTTCTCGCGTCCACCATTGGCGGTCGCCACCTCGCCCGGTTTGCGCGCCTCACCGAAGTAGGTGGTCAGCTCGCCGTTCTGGGCATCCTGCACCGCGGGGTATTCCGCCAGGGCGGAAACGGTGTGGCCCACCGAATCAAAGAAAGTGGCAAAGCTGTTGTTCACCAGCTTCATATCCAGGCTGCTGGACACCAGAAAGTTCTCTTTAGCCTGCTGCGTGACATTGCGAATCGTCAGCAGCGCCACCACCAGAACCGGAATCAGGGTTGCCACCAGAAAGCTCAGCAACAGTTTGGATTTGATATTCATGGGACATCGCCTTCTAGCTGGCCAGTAATACGCTCTATCGGCGCTTGTAGAGGATAGTTAAGGCGTATGACAGCGCCAGCGCTGGCCTCACCACGACACAGCTGCCGCGCGAAAGCGACTGTCGCGGTAAATCGGTGATTGGTTGATCGCAGGTATTCCGCCGCCGGTGTATTGGCTCTGCTTACTGGTTTCGGCTTTACGCCGAGCCACTTTCTCTTTGCTCGCGCGAAAGAGAAAGTAACCAAAGAGAAAGCGCGCCCGGCATCCGGGTTTCGCTGCGCTCAACTCCCCTCGCTCCGGTGCTGTTCCGAGGGTCGGCAAGACGGGCCATCCATGGCCCGGCATGCCTCGTTTGGCATCCATGCCAAACGCCCCTCTCCACAGCACCTACGCTCGGCCTCCTGACGGGATTCGGGGACCGCGTCGCCTAGGCGGTTTCTGGAAGGCAGAGCGAAAAGGCCAAAGCAACAGAATCGCGGGCAAGCCCGCTCCTACAATTTGCTTTGCTTCTACAACACCAATCTCACAGACAACGCCAAACGCCCCATCAGGAGGCCGAGTGGAATCGTTGTGGAAGGGGTTGAGCGGCATGGATGCCGCGAAAGCCGCGATGGGCCAGGGATGGCCCTTCGCGGTGGGCCCCTGGAGCAATGATGGAACGAGGGAAGTCGAGCGCAGCGAGACCCGAATGCAAGGGGCAAGACCTCTTGGTTACTTCTGGGGCGTTTGCCAGAAGTGACCCGCCGTAAGGGCGGAACCGTTAGTGCAAGCACCACAGCCCAGGGCCTGACCAACACCACAGACTTTACCGACTCAACCGCTTTAGACTGCGGTTTCGCACAGGTTTACGACTAGCACTCCGATTAAGGTCTGTAGTTGATGATTTCACATGGAAGACACAGGCCACCAACCCCGCTCACCACCCACAACTAAAAACAATAACTTTGAGTTTTGGATCGCCCCCTATTACGTGTTTATTTCCATTTCAACTAGCCGACATCTTTTGAGGTTCTGCCATGAAGTACGTCAACCACCCAACGATGTCTGACTATCTAACGGCTACCGATAGTATTTATGCTGCCCACAAGACCAACCCACCATTAACGATGCCACTCGTTCATGCGCTGGACGCACTTTTCAGTAAAGAGATATTTGTGGGCGAGCGTGATATTGGCCCAGTGATCCACCTCCTAGCCTCAAACGCGGTCGAGCTGTTGTTCAATGCGATTAAACAAGCCTTGTCCGGACACACCTCCGCAATTTTCCCGGTACTCAAGCCAGCATTAGAATCAGCTTGCTGCGCCTATTTGATTTCAAAAGATAATTCGCTAGCTGCTATTTGGGTGAATAGACACGTGAACAAAGCGGCGAGTAAAGCTTCTAGAGATGCGTTCGGTCGCGCAGTTCACTGCGCCGCTGAAAAACTAGATAGCGATCTGCAAGGTACGGGGTCATTGCTGAAAGAGCTCTACCAAACGTTAATCGACAAGGGCGGCCACCCGAATCCGGAAGGGATACTCCCGTACATCAGCACCCCCGAGTGGGGCGATGACCTAATTCTAAAAACGGAGGCCCTACATCAGGCGAACAGCCGGCAGATTAACTGGGCAATATTGAACTGCTGCGCGGTAGGCATCCGAATAGCATTCATCATCTCGTTGGTTCTCAGAGTTGAGCCATTACTTCGAGATGGCTGCGCCAGACTTGATGCGCTGGTGAACCTCGCAGATGAATACGGAAGTAGGATGGGTTGAGCACGCCGATACCAATAAAACAAAAAGGCCCGTCACTCGACGGGCCTTTTTGTTTCAACCAACCGCTCAGCTCGCGCTAATCAAGCCTCCACCGCCTCCAGACGCGCCTCAAGCTTTTTGGCCTGATACGCCTTCGCCGCATCATGAAACGCCTGTAGCAATTTGTCGTACTGCGGGTTCTCCCAATAGCGATACTCCGGGTGCCACTGCACGCCCAGCGCAAACGCCTTAGCGCCAGTCACGCTGACCGCCTCGATCTGCCCATCATCACAAACCGCCTCAACCTGCAGACCTTCACCCAACCGATCAATCCCCTGCCCGTGCAGCGAATTAACCATCATTTCGCGATCGCCAATCACTCGATGCAACAAACCGCCTTCGGTCAGAGTGACGTTATGGATCGGGCCGTAGGCCACATCATCCGGTACGTCCTTCACCTCGCGGTGATCAAGGCGCCCTTCAACCTCGTGCACTTCACGGTGCAGGGTGCCGCCAAACAACACGTTCATTTCCTGCATGCCCCGGCAGATGCCGAGGAAGGGAATGCCGCGATCAATACAGGCGCGCAGCAGGCGCAGTACGGTTTCATCACGGGGTTTGTCGGCCAGGCCGAGCCCGGGATGGTCGTCGCCATAGAAGCTGGGGTGCACGTTGGAGAGTGAGCCGCCGAACATGATGCCGCTGACGCTATCCAGCACGGTGTCCATGTCCAGATCATCGCCAAAAGCCGGGATCATGAGCGGGAAGGCACCGAAGCCGGTGACGGCGTGGATGTACTTCTCACCGACCAGGTGAAACCAGCCGATATCACGGCTGGTCAGCTGCCAACGGCATAGGGGAAGGCCAATCATGGGTTTGCTCATTGCAAGGAGTCCTCTTCATAAATAATTGAAGTGGGCTGCCCTTGGGAGAGCGGGCTTACGGGTCAGGAAACCCTGAACCCGCTCACCCAAGGGGTGCCGTAACCTGCGGTCACTGCACCAACGCCGCGCCCGCGCGGCTGGTTTGTTAAGTAAAGCGTGTTGCGGTGCCGCTCCTACGGAATAGTTGCGCCTGTGGGTGAGGCGTTATTCAGGCCAATTGGCTGGCGATGGTCGCGAAAGATCGCCAGCAAGCTGGCTCCTACAGGTCGTCATCCACATCAAAAAAGGAGGCTGATCCTGCGATCAGCCCCCTGGGTGTTACTTAGCCGTTGCTTGGGAAGGCGAACTGCGCCGCCTCATGCGAAGCGCGCTGCGGCCAGCGCTGGGTGATGGCTTTTTTGCGGGTGTAGAAGCGCACACCGTCCGGACCGTAGGCATGCAGGTCGCCGAACAGCGAGCGCTTCCAGCCGCCGAAGCTGTGGTAGCTGACCGGTACCGGCAGCGGTACGTTGACGCCGACCATGCCGACTTCGATTTCGTCGCAGAACAGCCGTGCGGCTTCACCGTCGCGGGTGAAGATGCAGGTGCCGTTGCCGTATTCGTGGTCGTTGATCAGCTGCATGGCCGCTTCCAGGCTGCCGACGCGGACGATGCACAGCACTGGGCCGAAGATTTCGTCGGTGTAGATGGTCATCTCCGGGGTCACCTTGTCGAACAGGGTGCCGCCGACGAAGAAGCCGTTTTCATTGCCTGCCACCACCAGGTCACGACCGTCAACCACCAGGCTTGCGCCCTGGGCCACACCAGCATCGATGTAGCCTTTTACCTTGTCACGCGCCGCGCCGGTAACCAGCGGACCCATGTCCAGGCCGCAGGAGGTGCCGGCACCGATTTTCAGCGCCTTGATTTGCGGCACGATCTTCTCGACCAGTGCATCAGCGATCTGGTCGCCTACGCACACGGCCACGGAGATGGCCATGCAGCGCTCGCCGCAAGAACCGTAAGCGGCGCCCATCAGTGCGCTGACAGCGTTGTCCAGGTCGGCATCGGGCATCAGCACGGCGTGGTTCTTCGCGCCGCCCAGGGCCTGGACGCGCTTACCGCGCTTGGTGCCTTCGCTGTAGATGTATTCGGCAATCGGCGTGGAGCCGACAAAGCTCAGGGCTTTGACTTCTGGCGCTTCGATCAGCGCATCCACCGCTTCCTTGTCGCCGTGCACGACGTTGAGCACGCCTTTCGGCAAACCGGCCTCGATCAGCAGTTGGGCGATATACAGGGTAGAGCTTGGGTCACGCTCGGACGGCTTCAAGATAAAGCAGTTGCCGCAGACGATGGCCAGCGGGTACATCCACAACGGCACCATGGCCGGGAAGTTGAACGGGGTGATGCCGGCCACGACGCCGATTGGCTGCATGTCGCTCCAGGCGTCGATGTTCGGGCCGACGTTGCGGCTATACTCGCCCTTGAGGATTTCCGGGGCGGCGCAGGCGAATTCGACGTTCTCGATACCGCGCTTGAGTTCACCAGCGGCGTCTTCGAGGGTTTTGCCGTGCTCTTCGCTGATCAACTTGGAGATGGTCGCTTCGTGCTGCTCCAGCAGTTGCTTGAAGCGGAACATCACCTGGGCACGCTTGGCTGGCGGGGTGTTGCGCCAGGCCGGGAAGGCGCTCTTGGCCGAGTCGATGGCCAGTTGCATGGTGGCGCGGTCGGCCAGGGCGACTTTCTTGGTAGCCGCGCCGGTGGACGGGTTGAACACGTCAGCGCTGCGGCCGGTACCGGCAGTCAGTTCGCCGTGGATCAGGTGGTTAACGAGGGTCATGGCAATTCCTTAATAACGGATCTTGTTTTTGCAGGAGCCTGGCTGCTGGCTGCTGGCTCCTGCAGGGAATGAGGGGGCGCTTAGTCGAGGCTGTTCAGCACATCACCGACGGCGTTGAACACGGAGTCCAGCTGCTCGGGCTTGGTGTTGAAGGTTGGCCCGAACTGCAGGGTGTCGCCACCGAAGCGCACGTAGAAGCCGGCGTTCCACAGTTTGATACCGGCCTCGAACGGGCGGATCACCGGGTCGCCGTCACGCGGGGCGATCTGGATCGCGCCGGCCAGGCCGCAGTTGCGGATGTCGACTACGTTCTTGCTGCCTTTGAGGCTGTGCAGCTTGTCTTCAAAGATCGGTGCCAGGGCAGCCGATTGCTCGATCAGGTTGTCGCGCTGCAGCAACTCCAGCGTCGCCAGGCCTGCGGCGCACGCCACCGGGTGACCCGAGTAGGTGTAGCCGTGACCGAACTCGACCATGTGCTCAGGGATCGCTTGGTTCATGAAGGTGTTGTAGATCTCGCTGGAAGCGATCACCGCACCCAGTGGAATCGCGCCGTTGGTGACCTGTTTGGCGGTGTTCATGATGTCCGGCACCACGCCGAAGAACTCGGCACCGGTCCACTTGCCCATACGGCCGTAGGCGGTGATCACTTCGTCGAAGATCAGCAGGATGTTGTACTGCGTGCATATCTCACGCAGGCGCTGCAGGTAGCCCACTGGCGGCACGATAACCCCGGCGGAGCCAGACATCGGCTCGACAATCACCGCGGCAATGTTCGAGGCGTCGTGCAGTTCGATCAGTTTCAGCAGCTCGTTGGCCAGCTCAACACCGCCAGTAGCCGCCATGCCCTTGGTGAAGGCCAGGTGCGACTGCAGGGTGTGTGGCAGGTGGTCGGCGTCCATCATCTGGCCGAACATCTTGCGGTTACCGCCAATGCCACCCAGCGAGGTGCCGGCGATGTTCACGCCGTGGTAGCCACGGGCGCGGCCAATAAATTTGGTTTTGCTCGGTTGGCCTTTCAGGCGCCAGTAGGCCTTGGCCATCTTCACTGAGGTGTCGGCGCACTCGGAGCCGGAGTCGGTGTAGAACACGTGATCGAGGCCGGCTGGGGTTAGCTCGGTGATTTTCTCGGCCAGCTGATAGGACAGCGGGTGGCCGTACTGGAAGCCCGGTGCGTAATCCAGGGTGCCCAGCTGCTTGGCCACGGCCTCCTGAATTTCCTTGCGGTTGTGCCCAGCGCCACAGGTCCACAGGCCGGACAGGCTGTCGAATACGCGACGGCCCTTGTCATCGATGAAGTGATTGCCATCGGCGCCGACGATCAAACGCGGGTCGCGCTTGAAGTTGCGGTTGGCGGAAAACGGCATCCAGTGCGCATCCAGCTTGAGCTGGCTGGCCAGGGACGGGACTTCGATCTGCGGCATGTTCATGGTGGCCTCGGTGTGGGCGATTGAAGCGGTAAAGTCGAATCTGTTGCCAGTAAAGGTGCCACGGGCTTAGAGTCAGGAAAACACGACTCTTCTTATCTTTAGTTAAGCGCTCGCTAAACAAAGACCTCACCATGAGCACCTCACCATGAGCACTCGCCGCCCCGACCCATTGGCCCAAGTCAGCGACTTTGATATCCGCCTGCTCAAGCTGTTTCGTAGCGTGGTGGAGTGCGGCGGTTTTTCTGCGGCGGAAAGCGCTTTGGGCATCGGCCGCTCGGCGATAAGCCAGCAGATGAGCGACTTGGAACAACGCCTCGGCCTGCGCCTGTGCCAACGCGGCCGCGCCGGCTTTGCCCTGACCGAAGAAGGCCGCGAGGTCTACCAGAGCACCCAGCAGTTGCTGGCCGCACTGGAGAGCTTTCGCACGGAGGTCAACGGCCTGCACCAGCACCTGCGCGGCGAGCTGAATATCGGCCTGACCGACAACCTGGTGACGGTGCCGCATATGCGCATCACCAATGCCTTGGCGCGATTGAAGGAGCGCGGCCCGGATGTGCATATCCACATCCGCATGACCCCGCCGAGCGAGGTGGAGCAAGGCGTGCTCGACAGCCGCCTGCACATCGGCGTGGTGCCGCAGGTCACGGCGCTGTCCGGGCTGGAATACCAGGCACTGTACGACGAGCGTTCGCTGCTCTACTGCGCGGTCGGCCACCCGCTGTTCTATGTCGATGATCAACAGTTAGAGGATGAGCGGCTGAACGCTCAGGAGGCCATCGCGCCGACCTTCCGCCTACCGCCCGAAGTGCAGAGCCACTACCAGGCGCTCAATTGCACGGCCAGCGCCTCGGACCGCGAAGGCATGGCCTTTCTCATCCTCACCGGACGCTATATCGGTTACCTACCCGATCACTACGCACAGGCCTGGGTGCAGCAAGGCCGCCTACGCGTGCTCAAGCCGGCCAGCCGCTTCTATGACATCAGCCTGGCCTCAGTGACACGCAAAGGCCGCCGCCCGCATCTGGTGCTGGAGAGCTTTCTGGAGGCCCTGGCCGAAGGTTAACAGGCCGCTGCAAAACTACCTGCGTTGGCAATACGGCGTTAAAAACAGGCTCGGAATGCTCATTTACAGCTCGTAAACTCCGCTTCCTCGCCTGTTTTTGCCTTGTCTTGCCTGCCTCGCCTACGTTTTTCAACGGCCTGTTGATCCGCCGCGCTTTGGATCACTGCACAACCTGCTGTTACGCGTCGTTTTTCGCACAAAGACAGTGCACAAGGCCCGGCAAATGGCGCTTAACCAGCTTTTTCTGCCCCTCGCGCTTGTCACCTCGGCGGCTCTGGGTTATCAGTGCAGTCGTCCGAAAACCTGACCACTGCGGAACCGCCCATGACTGTTGAAGTACTTGCGCACCGAGCCGATCCGAACAACAAACCTGCCGGCCGGATTCGGCAGAAAAACGAAGAGGCGATCATCAAGGCCGCCGAGGAAGAGTTCGCCCGCCACGGCTTCAAAGGCACCAGCATGAACACCATCGCGCAGAACGTTGGTCTGCCCAAGGCCAACCTGCATTACTACTTCAGCAACAAGCTGGGGCTGTATCAGGCGGTGCTGGTGAACATCCTTGAGCTGTGGGACAACACCTTCAACAACCTGAGCGTGGACGATGATCCCGCCATCGCGCTGGCCGGTTATATCCGCGCCAAGATGGAGTTTTCCCGCCGCCACCCGAAAGCTTCGCGCATCTACGCCATGGAAGTAATCAGCGGTGGCGAGCACCTCTCGCAGATGCTCAATCAGGATTACCAGGCCTGGTTCCGTGGCCGCGCCGCGGTGTTCGAAGCCTGGAGCGCCGCCGGCAAGATGGACCCGGTGGATCCGGTGCACCTTATCTACCTGCTGTGGGGCAGCACCCAGCATTACGCCGACTTTGCCTCGCAGATCTGCCGCGTCACCGGCCGCTCGCGCCTGGTGAAAGCCGATTACGAAGAAGCCGCCGACCAGCTGATCGCCATCATCCTCAAGGGCTGCGGCCTGACCCCGCCCGCCAAAGACGCCTGATGCCCTTCACCCTGCTCGGCCCTTGCGACTACCGCGAGGAGATTCGCAAAAGCCGCTTTATCGCCCTCGCCGCGCCGGTTGCCAGCGCGGCCGAGGCGCTGGCGTTTATCACTGCGCACAGCGATGCCAGCGCCAGCCACAACTGCTGGGCGTGGAAGGTGGGTGCGCAATACCGTTTTAGTGATGACGGCGAGCCGGGCGGCACCGCCGGCCGGCCGATCCTCGCGGCTATCGAAGCTCAGGAGATGGATCAGGTGGCGGTGCTGGTGATTCGCTTCTACGGCGGCATCCAGCTGGGCACCGGCGGCCTGGCCCGCGCCTATGGCGGCAGCGCCAATAAATGCCTGCAAGCCGCGCCGCGCATCGAATTGGTAGCCCGCGACTCCTATCGCTGCCACTGCCTGTTTGCCGAACTGCCGCTGCTCAAGGCGCGCCTGACGGAACTCGACTGCCTGCTGGAGAACGAAAGCTACGACGCCAGCGGAGCCGAACTGCAGCTGGCCCTCCCCGCGCCACGGGTTGCCGAACTGCAGCGGCTGCTGGCGTATATCAGCCGTGGGCGGATTGAGTTGCGGCCGCTGTAGAGCCTGTCGCGGCTAAAGCCCCTCCCACGATGCACCACAAACCTGTGGGAGGGGCTTTAGCCGCGACTCCCCCCAGGCCAGCACAGCCTTGGCCGCGATGCGCCAAAACGTAACAACCACCGACCGCACGCACCATGCTGACGCAGCCTAGTTGCATGGTTTCTCACCGAGTCATCGGGCAGCCCTGCACAGCGGCTTTTCTGACCCTATGGCCAGCTTTTTGCTTTAGCCAGGGCAGTTGTCATTCCCGAGCCTCTGTCCATGTCCAGTTCCCCTTCTGTTCCACGCTTGCAGCTGAGCGGTATCAGCAAGCGTTACCCCGGCTGCCTGGCCAACGACCGTATCGATCTGAGCATCGCGCCTGGGGAAATCCATGCGCTACTCGGCGAGAACGGTGCCGGCAAAAGCACGCTGATGAAGATCATCTACGGCGTCACCCAACCCGATAGCGGCGAAATTCGCTGGCAGGGCAAACCGCTGAAAATGCGCGACCCGTCCATGGCACGTAGCCTGGGCGTGGGCATGGTGTTCCAGCATTTCTCGCTGTTCGAGACTTTGAGCGTGGCGGAGAACATCGCCTTGGCCATGGGCGCAGCGGCCGGTACGCCGAAGCAGCTGGAACCGAAAATCCGCGAAGTCTCCCAGCGTTACGGCATGGCCCTGGAACCGGGCCGGCTGGTGCACAGCCTGTCCATCGGTGAGCGGCAGCGGGTGGAGATCGTCCGCTGCCTGATGCAGGACATCAAACTCTTGATCCTCGATGAGCCAACCTCGGTGCTCACCCCGCAGGAGGCCGATGAGCTGTTCGTCACCCTGCGCCGCCTGGCTGCCGAGGGCTGCAGCATCCTGTTTATCAGCCACAAGCTCGGCGAGGTGCGCGCCCTGTGCCAGAGCGCCACGGTGCTGCGCGGCGGCAAGGTGTCGGGGCATTGCGTGCCGGCCGAGTGCAGCGACCTGCAACTGGCGCGGCTGATGGTCGGCGACGCCGAAGGCCTGGAAAGCAGCTACCCGAAAGCTTACGGCGGTCTGCCGCGTCTGCGTGTGGATGACCTCAGCTGGCACAACGCCGACCCGTTCGGCTGCACCCTCAGCCAGATCCGCCTGGAAGTGCGCAGCGGCGAGATCGTCGGCATCGCCGGGGTCGCCGGCAATGGTCAGGACGAACTGCTGGCCCTGCTCAGTGGCGAAACCCGCCTGCCGCGCAGCGAGCGCGAACGCATCAGCCTGGACGCTCAACCCATCGCCGACCTGTACCCGGATGCTCGGCGCAAGCTGGGCCTGGCCTTTGTCCCGGCTGAACGGTTGGGTCATGGTGCGGTGCCGGATATGAGCCTGAGTGATAACGCCCTGCTCACCGCTTTCCAGCAGGGTTTGCTGAGCAAGGGACTGGTTCAGCGCGGCAAGGTGCGCGCCCTGGCTGACGAAATCATCCAGCGCTTTGCGGTGAAAACACCGGATGCTGAGACGCCCGCGCGCAGCCTGTCCGGCGGCAATCTGCAGAAATTTATCCTCGGCCGCGAGATTCTGCAGAACCCCAAACTGCTGGTCGCCGCGCACCCGACCTGGGGCGTGGACGTGGGCGCGGCGGCGGCGATTCATCGTGCGCTGATTGCCCTGCGCGATGCCGGCGCGGCGATTCTGGTGATCTCCGAAGACCTCGACGAGCTGTTCCAGATCAGCGACCGCATCGGCGCGCTTTGCAGCGGCAAGCTCTCGCCCCTGGCCGCCACCGCAGAAACCGAAGCCGTAGAAGTCGGCCGTTGGATGGCCGGCGAGTTCGCTCCACTGCCCCCTATCACAAGCCCGCTCGCAGCCCCTGCTGCCCACCTGAGCTGACGGAGTTTTCCATGCTGTTATCCCTCGAACCGCGCGGCCAGCAATCGCGCGCCATGCTCTGGTTGTCGCCGCTGCTCGCCGCCGTGCTGACCCTATGCAGCGGCGCGCTGTTATTCGCCCTGCTCGGCCACGACCCACTGGACACCCTGCACACCCTGCTGATCGCGCCGCTGGCCGACTGGTATGGCGTCTCTGAACTGCTGGTCAAGGCGCTGCCGATTTTGCTCTGCGCTCTCGGCCTGGCTGTGGCCTATCAGGCGCGCATCTGGAACATCGGTGCGGAAGGCCAACTGCTGCTCGGCGCGCTGGCTGGTAGCGCCATGGCGATCCAGATCATCGATTGGGACAGCCGCTGGGCGCTGGTCTGGGTGGTGCTTGCCGGTGTAGCGGCGGGCGCGGCCTGGGGCGGCCTGACTGCTTGGTTGCGTACGCAATTCAATGCCAACGAAATCCTCACCAGCATCATGCTCAACTACATCGCGCTGAACCTGCTGCTGTTCTTCGTACACGGCCCGTTGAAAGACCCGGCCGGTTTCAACTTCCCTGAGTCGGCGATGTTCGGCGATGCCAGCCGCCTGCCGCTGGTGAGTGAAGACGGTCGCCTGCATGCCGGTTTGTATTTCGCCCTGTTGGCGCTGGTGGCGGTGTGGGTGTTGCTGCACAAGAGCTTTCTGGGTTTTCAGATCAAGGTGCTCGGCCTCGACCGCCGCGCAGCCGGTTTTGTCGGTTTTCGCGAAAAACGCCTGGTGTGGTTTGCCCTGCTGGTCAGCGGCGGCCTGGCCGGGCTGGCGGGTGTGGGGGAAGTGGCCGGGCCGATTGGCCAACTGGTGCCGCAAGTATCGCCGGGCTACGGCTACGCGGCGATCACCGTGGCCTTTCTTGGCCGCCTGAATCCGCTCGGCATTGTCTGCGCCAGCCTGTTGATGGCCCTGCTCTACCTGGGCGGCGAGAACGCGCAGATGACCATGAACCTGCCCCAGGCGATCACCCAGCTGTTCCAGGGAATGATGCTGTTCTTCCTGCTCGCCTGCGACGTGCTGATCCTCTATCGGCCACGACTGAAGTGGAAATGGGCGCAGCGCACAACCAACGCCGAAGCAATGGCCTGACAACGTATCTGTAGGAATTCCCGATGGACCTCGACCTGTTAAGCAATATTTTCTACGCCATGGTGCGCACCGGTACGCCGTTGCTGCTGGTGGCGCTGGGTGAACTGATCTGTGAGAAGAGCGGTGTGCTCAACCTCGGCCAGGAAGGCATGATGCTGTTCGGCGCGGTGATCGGTTTTATCGTCGCCCTGAGTACCGGCAACCTGTGGCTCGGCGTGCTGCTGGCGATGAGCGCCGGCATGCTGCTATCGATGCTGTTCGCCGCCGTGGCCCTGGGCTTTAACGCCAATCAGGTGGCCACCGGGCTGGCGCTGACCATCTTCGGCGTCGGCCTGTCGACCTTTGTCGGCGCGGCCTGGGTCGGAAAACCGCTGGCCGGTTTTGAGCCCATTGCCATTCCGCTGCTTAGCGAGATTCCACTGATCGGGCGCATGCTGTTTGCCCAGGACATTCTGGTTTACCTGTCCTTCGCCCTGTTCGGTTTAGTCGCTTGGGTGCTGCTGAAAAGCCGCATCGGTTTGATCATCCAGGCGGTCGGTGAAAACCCCGACGCGGCCAGCGCCATGGGCCTGCCGGTGCTGCGCGTGCGCACCCTGGCAGTGCTGTTTGGTGGCGCCATGGCCGGGTTGGCGGGCGGTTATCTGTCGCTGGCCTATACGCCGATGTGGGCGGAAAACATGACCGCTGGGCGCGGCTGGATCGCCCTGGCGCTGGTGGTATTTGCCAGCTGGCGGGTATTCCGCGTGCTGCTCGGCGCCTACCTGTTCGGCCTGGCCAGCATCATCCATCTGGTGGCCCAGGGCATCGGCTTGTCGATTCCTTCCAACCTGCTGGCGATGCTGCCCTATGTGGCGACCATCCTGGTGCTGGTTCTGCTGTCGCGCGACGCGATCAAGACACGCCTGTTTGCCCCGGTATCACTGGGCAAGCCCTGGCAGCCGGGGCACTGACCCCCACGCACCAGCAGGCAGCACAAGCCGCACCTGACGCACCAGCACAGCACGTCCATAGAACCCCGCTTCGGCGGGGTTCTGCGTTTTTACGCGGCGCGCAGCGCTAATTGTCCAGTTGGTCAGCTTTTTGCAATCCAACTGGCAGCTGTTTAACAAAAACGTACCCACACACATCGGAGTTCCGCCAACCATGTTCGAGAAGAGCAAAAAACCGCTGCTGCGCACCCTCGTTGCCGCCCTTGGCTTTAGCGCCACATTGGGCGCATCTGCCGCCGATCCGTTGAAGGTCGGCTTTGTCTACATTGGTCCGATTGGCGACCACGGCTGGACTTACCAGCATGAGCAAGGCCGTCAGGCGGTGATCAAACAGCTCGGCGACAAGGTTGAAACCAGCTACGTGGAAAACGTCCCTGAAGGTGCGGACGCCGAGCGGGTGATTCGCAACATGGCCAAGGGTGGTTATGACCTGATCTTCACCACCTCCTTCGGCTACATGAACCCGACGCTGAAAGTCGCCAAGCAGTTCCCCAAGCTGACCTTCGAGCACGCCACCGGCTACAAGCAGGACAAGAACCTCGGCACCTACCTGTCGCGCTCTTATGAGGGCCGTTATGTCGGCGGCTTCCTCGCGGCGAAGATGACCAAGACCAAGAAAGTCGGCTATGTCGCCTCCTTCCCGATCCCGGAAGTCATCCGCGATATCAACGCCATCCAGCTGGCTTTGGACAAGTACAACCCCGGCACCGAGATCAAGGTGGTGTGGGTCAACTCCTGGTTCGATCCGGGCAAGGAATCCGATGCGGCCAACGCGCTGATCGACCAGGGTGTCGACGTGGTGTTCCAGCACACCGACAGCCCTGCGCCGATCCAGACCGCCGAACGTCGCGGCGTCTATTCCGTGGGCTACGCCTCGGACATGGCGCACTTCGGGCCGAAGGCCGTACTGACCTCGATCGTCAACGACTGGGGCCCGCACTACGTCAAATCCACCCAAGCTGTGATCGACGGCAAGTGGGCACCACAGGATTTCTGGGGCGGCCTGGCTGAAGACACCATTCGCCTGCCGATCAGCGACCTGGTGCCGGCGGATGTGAAAACCGAAGCCGAGCAGATCATCGCCGACATCAAGAGCGGCGCCTTCCACCCGTTCACCGGCCCGATCAAGGACCAGAGCGGCGTAGAAAAAATCCCGGCCGGCGTCGCCGCGACCAACGCCGAACTGGCCTCGATGAACTACTACGTGGAAAACGTAAAGGCTGAACTGCCGAAGTAAGTCATAACCCAGATGCCGTCCCTGCCTCACTGGCAGAACCGCATCACAGGGCGCCCTATAAATAGAGGCGCCCTTTTTCGCTGCTTGGAGCCTGTCGGGCTCAACCGTTCGTCGCGAGGAAAGGCCGGTTTGAGGCAGTTTTGCGGCTTTACCGAGGCGGATGGCCGCCCCACGAATAGCGCGCTATTTAACGAGGGAAAGCCACAAAAGTGGCCAAATCCGGATTTTCCGCAGCAGAACAGTGTTGAGTTCGACAGGCTCCTTAGTACGAGAAGACTCGCAGCACCGCCCCACCCGGAGCCTCTATGAGCACCCTACCGATTATCGATATCGCCGCGCTTTACTCAGCCGATCCATCCGCCTGGCCCGCCGTGGCTGAGCAGATTGACCGCGCCTGCCGCGAGTGGGGTTTCTTCTACATCACCGGCCACCCGATCAGCCCGGCGCGTATCGCCGAATTGCTGAGCGCCGCCAGGACCTTCTTCGCCCTGCCGGCTGCAGAAAAGCTCAAGATAGACATCACCCAGACCGCCCATCACCGTGGCTACGGCGCGATTGCCACCGAGCAGCTCGACCCGAGCAAACCGAGCGATCTCAAGGAAACCTTCGATATGGGTTTCCATATTGACCTCAATCACCCCGAGGTGCTGGCCGGCAAACCGCTGCGCGGGGCCAATCGGCATCCCGACCTGCCCGGTTGGGAAACACTGATGGAACAGCACTACGCCGATATGCAGGCGCTGGCGCAAACCCTGCTGCGCGCCATGACGATTGCCCTGGATATCGACCGCGACTTTTTCGACACGCGTTTTCATGAGCCGATCAGCGTGCTACGGATGATCCACTACCCGCCGCGCCACACCGCCAGTAGTGCCGAACAGCAAGGCGCGGGTGAACACACCGATTACGGTTGCATCACCCTGCTCTACCAAGACGACGCCGGCGGCCTGCAGGTGCGCCACCGCGATGGCCAGTGGATCGACGCGCCGCCGCTTACCGGCAGCTTTGTGGTGAACATCGGCGACATGCTGGCGCGCTGGAGCAACGACCGTTACACCTCCACCCCGCACCGGGTCATCAGCCCGCTGGGAGTGGATCGCTACTCCATGCCGTTCTTCGCCGAACCGCACCCGGATACCGAAATCAGCTGCCTACCGAACTGCTCGGACGCCGGCAACCTACCCAAGTATCCGTCAGTAACCAGCGCCGAATACCTACTCTCGCGCTTTGCTGACACCTACGCTTACAGGCGTGAAGAACAGACGGGCGCATAACACCGCCCGCGCCCCGGAGGAACGGCCTTGGCCACGAGCGCGTTGCGCGGTCAAGGCGATTTAGCGCCCGGCTGATTCGGCGAAATCCTGTCCTTACGGTTAAACTTTGTCGCGACCACGCCTGATAACGAGATCTGACCATGTACGACTGGCTCAATGCCCTGCCTAAGGCCGAACTGCACCTGCACATTGAGGGCTCGCTGGAGCCCGAGTTGCTGTTTGCCCTGGCCGAGCGCAACAAGATTGCCCTGCCCTGGAACGACGTTGAAGCGCTGCGCAGCGCCTACGCGTTCAACAACCTGCAGGAGTTTCTCGACCTGTATTACGCCGGGGCCGACGTGCTGCGCACTGAGCAGGATTTCTACGACCTGACCTGGGCCTACCTGCAAAAGTGCAAGGCGCAGAACGTCATCCACACCGAGCCATTCTTCGACCCACAGACCCACACCGACCGGGGCATTCCCTTTGAAGTGGTGCTGCGCGGCATCAAGCAGGCGCTGGTCGATGGCGAAAAGCAGCTGGGCATCAGCCACGGTTTGATCCTGAGTTTTCTGCGACATCTGCCCGAAGAAGAAGCGTTCAAAACCCTGGAACAGGCCAGACCGTTCCGCGATGCGTTTATCGCCGTCGGTTTGGACAGCTCGGAGATGGGCCACCCGCCGAGCAAGTTCCAGCGGGTGTTCGACAAAGCGCGCAGTGAGGGCTATCTGACCGTCGCCCACGCCGGCGAGGAAGGCCCGCCCGAATACATCTGGGAAGCGCTGGACCTGCTGAAGATCGAGCGTATCGACCACGGCGTACGCGCCATCGAAGACGAGCGGCTGATGCAGCGGATTATCGACGAGCAGATCCCGCTGACCGTCTGTCCGCTATCGAACACCAAGCTTTGCGTGTTCGACGATATGCGCCAGCACAACATCCTGCAGATGCTCGAACGCGGCGTGAAGGTGACGGTGAACTCCGACGACCCGGCCTACTTCGGCGGCTACGTCACGGAAAACTTCGCCGCCCTGCACGACAGCCTGGGCATGACCCAGGAGCAGGCACAACGCCTGGCGCAGAACAGCCTGGATGCAAGATTGGTTTAGGCAAAAGCATCGCGGCTAAAGCCCCTCCCACAGAGCGTATGAACTGTGGAGGGGCTTTAGCCGCGACAGATAAACACTCAGTGATCGAGCTTGCGCCGCTTGCCGGTGACCATCGACAGCGGCAGGTTTTCCTTCAGGCGGTAGCTTTCAAACAGCGCCGCCGCGATGTGCAGGCCCACCAGGGCCATCAGCCCATCGGCGCAGAATTCATGGAGTTCCAGCGGTAAATCAGCGCCCCAGAAGTAATCGACCTCCTCCATCAGAAAGCCGGTCACACCCAGGCCGAGCATCAACAGCATCATGCCGATCATCACCAAGCCGCCCAGCGGGGAATGCCCCATGCGGTGGTAATCACGCCCGCTGAGCAATGCCCGCAGGTGTTCGGCCAGGCGCGCCCGGGTCGGCCAAAAGTCCGCCCAGCGCGCAGCCGGTGAGCCGATAAAACCCCACACTAGGCGGATCGCCAGCCAGGCCACGGCGTAGTAACCGAACCAGCGGTGCCAGTTCTCGCCCTCTTCGGTGAAGAAGTAATTGGCCAGGAAAGCGCTCGCCAGAGACCAATGGAACAACCTGACCAGCGGGTCCCAGAGGCGTGTGGTGGCGTTGTTCATCAGTCTTCAACGCCGCCTTTGATGACCTTGCCGCTGACCGGATCGAAGTAGATTTCGACCTTCTGGCCTTCTTTGTTGAAGCCGTAGATTTCGTAGCAGTTGCCACCGGTCACTTTGAACTTCTTGATCTCGTAGCCCTGGGCTTTGAGGTCGGCCTGGAATTTGTCCTGGTCCTGCCACTGCGCCTTATCGGCGGTGGTGCATTGGGTGGCGGCGAAGGTCAGCGGGCTGGCCAGAACCAGAGACAGCAGAAGCAGTTTGCGCATGGTGAAGTCCTCGTGATGCAGGGGAAGGTGTGTGTCTGCGGGGACTACTGTCGCGCGGCAAGCTTAAGGCTGTATTAGGAAACGCAAAGGGCCCATCAAATGATGAGCCCTTTGCCAACACGCCAGATCTATCAGGATCAGAAGTCGTAATCGACCTTGGCCCACAACGTCCGGCCTGGCTCGTCGATCCGGGTATCAGCCGGGAAGCCGAAACCGGAATCACCGCCCAGATTCAGGTGCTCGGCGTATTGCTTGTCGAGCAGGTTATCCACGCCGGCGCTGAGTTTGACCTGCTTGGTCACACGGTAAGCACCGTTGAGCGAGAGCACGCCGAAGCCGGCGCTGTCGCTGAAGTCCTGCCCCACCACGTTACCGCGCCCGTCCGCAATGCGGCCCTGGCCATCAACCACCCGCCACAGGGCGCCAACGCTCCAGTCGTCACGCTGATAGGTCAGCCCCAGGCGCGCTTCCAGCGGCGGCATCTGCGGCAGCGCTTCGCCATCGGAGCTGTTTTTGCCCCAGGCATAAGCCAGAGTGGCATCGGTCTTCCAGTTGGTCGTCAGGTCATAGGCCACACCCAGCTCGCCGCCCATGATGCGCGCATCGATGTTGTCGGCCTGGGTGCTCATGCCGCGGTAGTCAAACAGGATGTAGTCACGCACCTGACCGACATAGGCCGAGGCCCAGGCCTGCAGGGCGTCGCCCTTGTACTGAATACCGACATCCAGCTGGGTGGTCTTCTCCGGCTTGATGCCGTCGAAGGCGTTGTCCGCACCAGCCGGGCCATTGAGGCCGGCGGAGAACAGCTCCCAATAATCGGGGAAGCGCTGCACGTGACCGATACCGGCATAGACGGTGGTCGGCGAGCCGGACAGGTCGTGCTCGTAGCGCACAAAGCCACTCGGCAAGGTATCAGCGCGCGTCTCACCCGCCGTTGGGTTGGGCCGCGGCATACCCATCATGCTGCGAAAACTCTGCCGATAGTCCTTGGCCGAAGCACGGTCCAGGCGCGCGCCGGAGACCAGTCGATCACGCTCGGCCAGGCGCCAGGTGGACTCGGCGAACACACCGTAGTTGTGCATCAGCGCGTCCTTGTCCCAGGGGAAACGATCGGCGTCGGTGTAGTTACCCATCATGCTCAGGGTGGAGCTGCGCTGGCGGTGCTCACTGCGCTGGGCATCGACGCCGGTGATCAGCTCGACATCCTCCCACGCCCAGGTGGCGGCCAGGCGTGCACCCAGGGTGCGGCGGTCAACCTGGGCGGCCATCGGGCCACTCATCATGCTGGTCGGGTCGGGCATGCGCAGGCGGAAGTTGTCCATGATGTGGTCGGCGTAGTTGTAGTAGACCTTGGCCTCGACCTTATCCAGCACGCCACCAAGGTTGCTGCGTTCCACGCGCAGGCCAAGGCTTTCGCGCTTGAACTGGGTGCCGTCCATGCTGCGGCCGCCATAGCGCGCTTCGCCATCACCTTTGCCGGCGGTGAGTTCGATCAGCGTATCGTCATCCGGCGTCCAGCCCAGGGCCACGTCGCCGTTCCATTTATCCCAGCGCGAGGGGATGGTGTCGCCGTTACCGTTGTCGTAATCGTCCGAATGCGAGCGGTTGCCAGTCACCCGCAGGTAGCCCTGCTCGCCGCCCAAAGCGCCATCAAGGGTCTGGTCGAAACGGCCGTTGGAGCCCGCCAGCACGCTGGCATGCAGCCGCGCACCCAGCTCACCGAAACGCTCCGGCTCACGGTCGAAACGCACCACACCGGCCGAGGCACCTGGGCCCCAAATCACCGTTTGCGGGCCCTTGGTCACGGTCAGCAGGTCAAAGGTTTCCGGCGAAATGTATGAGCTGGGTGCATCCATCCGTCCTGGGCAGGCACCGAGCATCTGCCCGCCGTCGGTGAGCAGCAATAAGCGCGAACCGAACATGCCGCGCAGCACGGGATCACTGTTGCTGCCGCCGCTGCGAATCGCGGAGAAACCGGGAATGGTCTTCAGGTAATCGGCGGCGTCACTGGCCGGCACCGGCTGGCGCGGGTCCTTGGGGTCGGCCACCACAGTCAATGGCGAGCTTTGCTGCACGGCGGTGACCACCGTTGGCGGCAATTGCAGCGCGTGGTGTTCCGGGTCGTGTTCGGTGGTTTGCGCGGCATGCGCCTGAGTGGCCAATAGCAGGCCGATACATAGCGGCGCCAGACGGAAAGGTGCAGCGCTGATCAAAAGCGAACGAGTAGACATGAGTATTCCAGAATCGAGACAAAACCAGGGAATGGCCAGCACCGCTTATGCGGCACCAGCAACAGGGCAATGGCGATCAGGAATAGGCAGGCGGTGCGCGGCTGCGCGAACCGGGGAAAATAGCTGAGCGGGCAACGCCGCTGCGTACCGGCGCACTATGCCGATCCGCAGGCGCAACGGCCGTCAGGGCTAGCGTTGGACTGACACAACCGGTGGCAGGGCTGTTGAGCAACAGGGTGCAATAGCCGCACTTGGCCCACAACGCGTCGTGATCCAGCGGGTTGTCATGGCTACCGACATGCTCCCCGCAGGCCAATTCCGTCAGCCAGGCCGGTGCAGCCGGTGCAGCCGGTGCAGTGAGCTGCGACAGCAACGGCCCGACACTGAGCAACAGCATGGCCAACAGGGCCAGCCAGCTTGCGCGGTAATCGGCGGTGAAGGAGCGATTGCGGGGCATCACGACAACTCAAGAATCCTGCGCCGAGTATGACCGAGGGTCGGCGTAGAACAGCTGATGCAAATCAATGGTGCATGGATCCTGAGCAGGTCCCAGCATAAGCGGCGCAGACCAGCGAGATAGGCTTGCCCACACAAGCAAGCAGCATAGCGTCCTGTGACAAACAGCGGCTGCCACAGGACCAGCAGCGGGTTACCTGACCTTACTTGGACATCCAGTCAATCACGGCCTTGTAGTCCTCAGCCGTACAATCCATGCACAAACCACGCGCCGGCATGGCATTGAAGCCCTCGGTCACGTGCTTGACCAAGGTATCCGTGCCCTGAGCCAGGCGCGGCTGCCAGGCAGCGGCATCGCCTTTCTTCGGCGCGGTTGGCAACTGACCGTTATGGCACATGCCGCAGGAGCGGTTGAACACCGCCTCCGGATCCTGCGCAGCCTGTACCGAGCCCATCGACAGCAGGGCAAACGTCAGCACAACAACTTCCTTCATATTAAGACCTCATCGGTTTATGTGTTGTTATAGGTATCTGGCAGATAAAGCCGATCACCCTCAACCAGGCTGTAGGCATCTTGCGAATGGGGGTGGAAAAGAGGGCTCTCCCCTGAGGGAGAGCCGGTTACCGAGCCTTGGCCGATAAAGAGACCTTCGGGCTTAACCGTGGATGCCCAGACAAGGCAAATTCCTACCCGAAGTCGGCCCATCCTATGGGCAGCCTGACACCGCCTCAACTGCGACAACCCGCCACAGCCGTTCGCCATCACTCAGGGGGCTGGCACCTGGGCCAACCTGCGTCAGGCTGTCGCAGCGCTTATTCAGGAATCCGCAACCAACGGCGAAAACCCGCAACGCCGCTGCGACTTAACGGAGACCAGGCAAAGTCGAACCGTGCCGGCGGCAGCACCTGAATATCACCGCCCTGTGCAGCCCCACCGACCTTCCAATCCACCAGTGTCATCGGCTGAACAGAACAGGCCAACAGGATGCCCTGCGCCGAACTGGCATCACTGTTGACCCAGCGCGCTGCAGCAGCTGAAAGCAGACTCTCCACCTGTTCAGCGGTGACGTGGGGGGCATACTCAGACAGCAACAGCCAGCGGCAAACGCTGATATGAAAAGTCCAGTCCTGCGCGGGTTGGCGGCGGTAGGCCCAGACCATAAAACGCCGGAACAGGTTTAGCCCTTCCGGCGGATCAAGCTTGAGCAGTGAAGGGCACAGGTCATACAGCAGGTGCCAGTACGGCAGCAACTTGGCATCCAGCGCGATGAACGAGCGCGCGTTGCTCGGGTAATCCGGGAAGATCCGTTCGTTGGCGATACGCCTGTGCACAGGCAACGCCCGACTTTTGGATGAATGCATGATTCACGCTCCTTGCCATACAGGGTTACTGGCCGCGCAGGGCCAGTAACACGCAGTGATGGAGCTCACTGAGGCTCCACTCGATCATCTCAATCGAGTGCAACAGGCGGGGCGCGTGATTGTGCTGCGGGGAAACGCATCGCCAACGCAGGCCACAGCCAACGCAACGACTGTGGACCCAGGCGCAGCACAGCGATATTGAAATAGCCCCAATCCAGGCTACCCAGGGCTGGGCTGTTGATCAGTAACGAGCAATAACCGCATGCATCCAGCTTGAACTTCTGCGGCAAATCATCCGGCATGGCTGGCGATGCTGCTTGCGCCAGGCCTTCATGGCAGGCCAGTTCGGTTAACCACGACCAATCTTGCGACTCCGCGCGAGACTGGGAAAAGAGCGGTGCGAGGACAATCAGGGCGAGCGCCAGCACGCCGAGCGCGGCCCCCAGCCGATGCCCTCGCAACGCGCTTATCATCAGTGCTGGTGCTGACCTTCACCGTGCGCACTGCCCTCAGGCGCATCCTTGTGCACGGCGATCTCCACCTCAACGGTGCCGGCCTTCTCGAAGGTCAGGGTCAGCGGGAAGCGCTCGCCGTCCTTGGCCTGCTGCTTCAGGTTGAACAGCATGACGTGGTAGCCCATCGGTTCGAACTTCACTTCACCACCGGCAGGAATCGCCACGTTCTGTACCTGCTGCATCTTCATCAGGCCATCGGCGTGAATATGCTCGTGCAGCTCGGCTTTGCCCGCCACCGGGGTGCTGGCACTGAGCAGGCGGTCGGCTTCGCTGCCCTTGTTGTGCACCACGAAGTAGGCTGCAGCGGTGGGTGCTACGGCCGGCATTTCCCGCGACCAGGGGTGTTCGATATGCAGCTCGCCAGCGGTGTATTCGTGGGCCTGGACCAGCAGTGCCGGTAGCAACAGGGAAAGACCAAGCAGAGTTTTCTTCAGCATCATGGGTATTGCCTCCTTGTAGGAAAACGAACGTCAGAAATCCAGGGTCAAACCAGCATACAACGCACGGCCATCGCCGGGGGCATGCAGGGAATCCAGCGCGCCATCGGGGTCATACCAGACGTACTCGTAGTAGCGGTTGGTGACGTTTTTCAGTTGCATGTCCACGCTAACACTCTCGCTCAGGCGGTACTCCGCACCGAGGTTGAGCAGGGTGTAGCCGCCATATTGACCGGTGCTGTTGGTGCGCTCCAGGTAGTAGTCGCTCTGGCCGTTGACCCAGGCGCTGAACTTGAGCTTTTCACTGGCCTGATAATCCCCGCCCAAGGCATACAGGTGATGCGGTACGTGGTCCATTTCCTTGCCCTTGCTGGCCGGCAAGCGTGGGCCCGGCGTGAGGATTTCCGAGAACTGCCGTGAATAGGAGAACCACACGCGCGCCAGGTCGTTGGGGTACAGATTGAGCTGCACGTCATAACCGCGGCGCAGGGTTTCACCGACGTTCTCGGTATCCCCGGACGGTGCATTGAGCCGGCGCTGTACTTCATCGGTGGCGTGCTGTTCCCAATACGCCACGCGGCCATCGAGCCAGGTCACCGGGTTGAACTTGATGCCGGTTTCCCAGCCTTCGTTGATCGACGGTTTCAGGTCATCCTGCAAGCTGGCCAGTTTGTAGGCACCCGAACCGACACCGATCTGGAAGGTACGTCCCCAGTTGGCGTAAAAGCTGGCCGTCTGCCAGGGGGAATAGACCAGGCTGAATTTGGGCTGATTGATGGTGCCAAAGTCATTAACGCTGGCATGCTCGCCAGTCAGCTGATCCTGATAGTCGCCCTCGACGCGATCCACCCGGTAGGCCGGAATGAGCTTGAGGGTTTCCCAGGGTTCGATCACCGCCTGCACGTAGACGCCCGTGGTGGTCAGATCGAACACCTGGTCGCGAGTTTGCGCGGTGCGCACACGGCTGACCGTCCGATAACGCTCACTGATCACCTCCTGACGCTGGATATCGGCGCCACCTTCCAGAGCGAAGTCATGCAGCCCCGGTACATCAGGACGCCAGGTCAGGCTGCTGAGGGCGCCGTACTGGTCCTCGTCGTTGAAGCGTTCCTGCTGCGCGGAGGTGATCCAGTACTTGGTCCAACGACGGTCTTCAAACCGGTTGTAGTAGGCCTTGCTCGACCAGGCGAGGTCGTCGGCCAGCTCGGTATCCAGATGCAGGCTGAGCGAATCCATGCTGCGCTCGCCCTTGTCCGTCGCGTTGTTCAGGTACGACTGACGCGGGTCATCATGGGCATCGGCTTTGGTCAGGTAACCGGCTTCCAGGGCATCGGCTTCGTAATGTCGTGCGATCAGACCAGCGCGCCAACCGGCGTCAGCGGTATAGAACCATTTGCCGGCGAAGCTCTGCCGCTCGGCATCGGCATGATCGCGGTAACCGCCGCTCTTCTGGTAAGCGACGAAGTAGTTCTGCGACCAATTACCACTTTCGATGCCCTTCACCAACTGCAGTTCTTGCGTGTCGAAACTGCCGCTGCGCAGGCGCAATTTGCCCTCGTTGCCGCCTTGCAAGGTGTTGATGCTGGCATTGCCGGCAATGTTGTGCAGGCCGTAGCGCGGGTCGTTGGTGCCGCGCACCACTTCGATATCTTCGATATCCAGCGGGTAGACCATGTCGATAAACGGCATATTGCCGTCGTTGGTGTTGCTTGGGATGCCATCAATCAGCAGCTTGACCGCGTTGACTTCACCCTCGCCATTGAAGCCGCGAAACGACAGCTTGCCGGAGGTGGTGCCCTGATTGAACTGAGTCAGCATGACCCCTGGCACACGGTTGAACAGCTCCCAGCTGTATTGCACCGGCTGTTTTTCCAGCACGTCACGGCCGACATAATCCACCGAGCTGAGAATGTTGTAGCTGGACAGCGGGCCCTTCTCCTCGCCCGTCACCGTGACGCTGCCCAGCGCCAGGGTGCTGTCGGCAAGCACGGGTAAGGTTTGAACACTCAGCGCAATCGCGCTCGTGGCCAACAACAGGCTGAGTGGTTTTAGCTGAAACTGCATGTGCGTTCATTCCTGAGTAAAAGGCACGGCACTGGCCAATGCCCTGTATCGATAAGGTCGTTATGCCTCAGCCCGGTTTTGCCAGGGCAAGGTTGTTGTGGCAGCCAAGACGGTGGCCTTGGTTGCCAATGAATCAGGTCGAAGGGGTCAGAGCGGCCCGTGGCCGTATGCGTGACAGCAGCCAGTCCAATGCCCAGATCAACAGCAAGGAAGCACCCACCAGCGGGAAAGCCGCGCCCAGCAAGCCCATGATGACAATCGCGGTTTTCCAGCGTGGCAGGTCGTGGCGCAGTGGCGGTACGCCAAGCTTGCCGCTCGGCCGACGCTGCCACCACATAATCAGGCCGCTGATCGCACTGAGCAGCACCAGCAGGCAGACCGCGAGCATCAGCAACTGGTTGGCCAAGCCGAACAGCTTGCCCTCATGCAGCATCACCCCGGTTTCCACGGTTTTTGCCACCACGCCGTAATCCTTCCAGCGCACATCGGCGAGCACTGCACCGCTGTACTGATCGATGTGCAGAGTGGCGTCGTTACGCGGGTCGTCGGCAAACAGGGCGATGCTGTACACCCCGGTTTCACCTTTCGGCAGGGTGATGCTGTAACCCGGCTGTACACCGCGCTCAGCCGCGGTGTCGACCACGTACTGCAGCAGGTTGGCCGGGGCCGCAGGCGTCTCGGCAGTGGCATGGCCGTTATGCGCAGCGTGTGGATCGGAAGCCGGCAGCGGCGTGGTTTCCACCGCCCAGGCCACGGTCTGCTGACTGCTGGTATTGAGGCTGCCGGTGAGCTTGCCGGACTGCGGTACGTCGTCCCACATCGCCGCAGGGAAGTGGTTCCAAGCGCCGGCAAACTGGGCGCCCCAGAAGCCGGTCCAGGTCATGCCGGTGAGCAGCATAAACAGCAACAGCAGCGAGCCCCAGAACCCGGTGACCGCGTGCAAGTCACGCCACAGCAACCGCCCACGGGCACTCAGCCTTGGCCACAGCACACCGGCGCCGGAACGCCCGCGCGGCCACCACAGGTAAAGGCCGGAGACCACCAGCACAATGCCCCAACCGGCCGCCAGTTCGATCAAACGATCACCCAGCGTCCCAACCATCAAGTCGCTGTGCAGCTGACGGGCGATGGCCTGCAGGTTGAACTGCGCATCCTGGCTACCGAGAATCCTGGCGCTGTAGGGATCAACGAATACATTGAGCCCCTGGTCGGCGGTTTCCAGCACAAACTGCGCGCTGCGCTCGGCGTTCAGCGGCGGCAGGTACTGCGTGATGCTCGCCTGGGGATACGCCTGGCGCACCAACGCCAATTGCTGATCCGCCGAGATCGCCTGCTCGGCAGGCGTGACCTGCAGCAGCTCGGCATACATCAACTGGTCAAGTTGTGGCTTGAACAGGTAGATGATGCCGGTGACCGAGAGCAGGATCAGAAACGGAATCACAAACAGCCCGGCATAGAAATGCCAGCGCCAGGCCAGGTTGTAGAACGAGATGTTTGGCGTCGTCGACTTCTGCATAGTCATCTCCAGGCATGGCCAAAATCAGTGATGGATCGGCAGCAGTTCATCGGTGCTGCCCGCGGCGCAGCAGGCTCAGGCCCACCAGCGCCAACAGCACATGCGCCAACGCGACGATGCCCAGCAGCAGGTGCTTGTAGCCATTGCCCAGGCCTGCGAGAAATTCCCACTTGTGCAGGTAGGCGAAGGTCCAGCCTTCCGTGCGGTCGGCATCCTGCACACGACTGGCCAAAGCACCGTCTAACGGGTCGATAAACAGCGAGGTGTTGTGCGCATCGGCATAGCTGGCCTTGAACACCGGCAGACGCTTGAAGACGAAGCCGTACTCATGGTCGAAGCTGTGCTGCAACGTGAGCGCCTGCGCCTCACCCAACCCCAGAGACTTGGCGTAATGATCGAGACGCTGCTGCGCATAACGGCGCGGCGTGTCATTGCCCAGTTCACGGCCCTGAGCATCCAGGTAGTGCAGGCTGGGCATGCTGGCGAACTGCTGCCCCTGGGCACGCCAGATCGGCTTGCCGTCGAGTTCAAGCAGGCTGAGCATGTACAGCTCTTCACCGGCCAGCAGCCAGTCGGCCGCCGGTGCCTTGTCCAGCTCGGCCACGTTAAAGCTCGGCACAAACGGCGCTGGCCAGGGCTGCGCACCTTGCTTGTGCAACAGGTGCCAGGCACCGCTGCTGGCAAAGCTCAACGTCGCTAAAGCGAGCCCCAGCCCCCACCAGCCATGCAGCCGGCGGTTGAAGGTACGGGCACGCCGACGGGCGATAAACAGCGCCACACCGAACAGCGTCGCCGAGACAATCGAGGCCAGCAGCACCAGCATCAGCACCGGCCGCAACGGGCCCGCCGCATCCAGCCAGCGAAAGCTGTGCATCGTCTGGAAGAACGCGCTGAACCAGGCCTTGCGCTCGTCCACCAGGGTGCCGAGGCGGTCATGGAACAGGTCAACATACAGGCGCAACGAATCATCGCGCTGGGTGTCGACCCGCGCCACCGGCAGCAGGCGGTTGATAAAGGCATATTCACCGGTGAACCGCTCGATGCTGCCGGCGTAAGCCAGCGGCTCGTCGCGGCCCAGGTAATGCCGTGCCAGGCTCTCGGCATGGGCAGCGGCCAGATCGACCGCCTGACCACTGCGGGCATGCCAATAACGCGGCTGCAGTTCGCCAGCCAGACGCGCCTGGTAATACGGCTCACCGGCCAGCACCAGCAGGCGCAAGCCTTGCACCTGTGCAACACCCGCCGCGCCGAGCACCTGCGCGGGACTGCGCAGGTTATCCAGCGGCAACACCTGTTGCGGTGTGGCCATGGTTTGCGGACGCGGCTGCAGGTAGCCCATCAGCGGGTGCAGCATGCCGCTGCCCGCCCAGCTGAAGATGCCCAGGCAGGCCAGCAGCGCCAGGCGCTTGTGCCACGGCATCAGCCGCAGCAGGCGCTGGCGCCAGGTCAGGCGCGGTAGCTCTTGTGCTTGCAGGGCCGCCGTCAAAGCTTCCACTCCAGGCCGACATACAGGCTGCGACCGTCACCGGGCATAAACAGCGCGGCATCCTGGCCGTTGGCGTTGGCCACAACGCCGGTGGTGGAGATATAGGTCTTGTCCGAGAGGTTGCGCCCTTCGACGAAGAAGCCCAGGCCTTCACGTGGACGATAACCGCCCTTCAGCCCCCAGATCGCATAGGCTTCGGCATACAGCGACTCGGCGTGGTCGGCGGCGTAGTGCACCGGCACCCACTCGACGGTTGGGCCGGCATACCAGCCATTGCGCTGCCACAGCGCCTCCCCCTTGAGGAACTGGCTCGGCACGCCGGCAATGCGGTTGTTGCCGTAGGCCGGGTCGTTGTCGAAGCGGAAGTCATTGAGCAGGTACTGACCGCGCAACACCACCTCACCCAGCTGCCAGGCACCACCGAACTCGATGCCCTGGTGCACGGTGCGGTCGGCGTTGGTGGTGATCACCTGGGTCGGGGCCAGCGGGTTGACGTAACCCAGCAGCTCGTCGCGAATCTCGCTGCGGTAAGCCGCCAGGTCCAAGTCCAGATTGCCCTGGGTGAAGCGCATACCGGCCTCCAGGGTGGTGGCCTTCTGCGCCTCGTTCTCGGTGACGATGGCGCCCCCGGTCAGCTCGCTAAAGGTCGGCGGCTCGTAACTTTGGCTGAGGTTGGTGAACAGCTGCACACCGTCGGCCAGGTCATGACGCAGGCCGATACGGCCAATCCGGGCACTGTAGCTACGGTTGAATGACGCATCTTGGAAACCCGTCGGCACCCCGACGAAGTTGAAGCTGCTCTTCAGCTTGTCATCGATATCGCGCTCGCTGTGCAGCCAGGTCAGGCCGCCGATCAGTGCCCAGTCCTCGGCCAGCGGCACTTCCAGCTCGGTAAAGGCATTCAGGCTGCGCGCCGTCTGCACCTGACGGTCCACCAGGTTGCCGCGTTTACCGCGCACGTTAACGTAGTTTTCTGCCTGGTTACGGCCTTGCAGCGCTTCCACGCCACCGCTCCAGCGCCAGCCATCCGTGTTCTGCCACTTGTGGGTCAGGCGTACGCCGACATCTTCACTGTCGACTTCCAGCACCTGGAATATCGGGTGCCACAGCGATTTCTCGCTGTAGAAGCTCGACAGCTCCAGGCTATGGCCGCCGTCCAGTTGCAGGGTGGTGATATTGCCGATGCGGTTGAGGGTGAAGTCGCGCTTGTTATCGCCGGTCACCGTGCTCAGCGCGGCCTGCTCGGGGTTACGCCGCAGCTGCGCCTTGGTCAGGCTGCCGGGGATTTCCGAATCGGTTTCCACGTGGCTGATATAGAAGCGGGTCGACAGTCGCTCGTTGATCCGCCCGCCGATATTGGCGAAGTAGCGCTGGTTCTCCTGGCGCGCGTGATCGCGAAAACCGTCCTGGGAATAGTCGGAGAAGCTCAGGTAGGCATCCCAGTCGCCAAAGTCTTCAGCCACCGCCCCGAAGATGCGCTGGTAATCGAAACTGCCCGCTTCGGTGCGCAGCTGCACCGTGGGCGCGGTCTTGCCGGTGGGCGTGACGAAGTTGATCGCACCACCCAGGTTGGCAGCGCCATAGCGCCAGGCGTTGGCGCCGCGCATGACCTCGATATGGTCCAGGGCAATCGGCTCGATGGCCTGAAAGTCACCACTGCCATCCGCCAGGTTGAGTGGCGCGCCGTCCTGCATCAGCAGGATGCCGCGCTGGTGGAAGGTGCGCTGCAAGCCAGAGCCACGGATCGACAGACGCGATTCCTCGGCGCCGGAGCGCGACTGAATGTACACACCGGTGGCCTGGCCCAAAGCATCCTGCGGCGAGCTGGCGCGGCCGGTCTTGTAAGTTTCGGCATCGACGACACTGGCACCACCGGGAATCCGCGCAAACTCGGCGCGCTTCTCGGCAATCGTCGGAGCAGTGGCATCGCCCTGCTGTTTACCAACGATGGTGCTGTCTTCCAGTTTTAGCTGCTCGGCATAGGCGGAACTGGCCAGGCTGATGCTGACAGCCAACAGGCTGAATACGGATATCTGACGCATGGACTTCCCCAACTTCGGTCCGTCGGGTGCTCTTAAAGCACCGACAGACGCGGTTTTTTATCTGGTTTCAAGTGATCAGCGCGGCCGCAAATGCGGCCGCAGCAACAGCAACTCAAGCCAGAACGGGGGATGCGCGGGGGTTGGCCGAGGGCCAGAGGTAGCGTACAGGTCGCGGGGTGAAGAAGAACGTCAGCAGGGGCGCGCGACTGGGCGCCAGCAGGCCCAGCAGACCGAAGAACGCCGCCAGGATGATCGCACTGAAGGTGGAACTCAGGGAGCAACCGGAACCGGTAGCAGGATTGGGCGCCACCACACCGGAACCTTCCAGATCAGCACCGGCGCCGAAGTTGCCCTCAAAGGAGCAGTACTGGCTGCCCAGCCCGCTGAGCTGCAGGCCAGCCATCTGCCCGTGACCGATACTGCAGGCGAACGCACTGAACAGAACGCTGAAATACAGCATCCAGGCCAGCAGGCGACGATCAGTACGGGTCATTTTCATGGGGCGCGACTCTAGCATTGCTCCGGGGCACATGTGACACAGCGGGACTGCGATGGATTGCCGCAGCGCGCTGGCGGCAATCTTAGCAGACCGTTGGAAAATGTTGGCGAGGAAGCCGAGACAAGGCAAAAACAGGCGAGGAAGCGGAATGTACGAGCTGTACCTGAGCATTCCGAGCCTGTTTTTAACGCAGTATCGGCGACGTAGGTAGTTTTCCAACGGTCTGCTAGTTCGGCCAGGGTGCCTGCGCCAACAACTCCGCGCAGCGAAGTTGCACGAACTCACGCAGCAGCAACACCGGTTTGCTCAGTTGCGCGCGGTGCGCGCAGATCAGGTTGAGCGGTGTCGGCTCACCGCGCAGCTCAGATAGCAGCACCTGGAGTCGTCCGGCACGTACATCGCCAGCTACATCCAGCCAGGATTTGTAGACCAGCCCGGCACCGCTGACCGCCCAGCGCCGGACTACGTCGGCATCGTCACTGACCCGGTCACCTTTGACGCTGATGCCCTGCTCGCGCTTGCCGTCGCTGAAGCGCCAGCGGTCATGCAGCCGCCCGCCGAGCATATAGAGCAGGCAGTTGTGTTCGCTCAGCTCATCGACCGTTTGCGGCGTTCCGTGCTTGTGCAGGTACTGCGGTGCGGCGCACAACACGCGGCGGTTGGCAGCAGCCACGGGCAAGGCAACCAGGCTGGAGTCCTCCGGTGCGCCGTAGCGCAGGGCAATGTCAACCGGCTCGCGAAACAGGTCGGCCACGCGATCGCCCAGCAACAGACGCAACTGCACCTGCGGATGCGCCAGCTGAAATTCATCCAACCAAGGCAGCAAGGTATTGCGACCGAAATCCGACGGTGCAGACAGCTGCAACGGTCCACTGATACCAATCTTGCTGCCGGCTAACTGCTGCCGGCCGTCATCCAGACTCTGCAAGGCCAAGCGCGCATGACCAAGAAACAGCTCGCCCTCCGGGGTTAGGCGCAGGCTGCGGGTAGAGCGGCTGAACAGGCGAACGTCCAGTTGCTGCTCCAAGCGCTTAAGCGCAGCGCTGGCCACCGCCGGGGAAATGTCCAGGCGCCGGGCGGCGGCCGACAGGTTGCCTAGGTCAGAGGTGGTGACAAACAACTGCAGATCATCAAAACGCAGCATGGCGGCTCATTTTCAAAAAAGTATTGAAAGAGACTCTAGTAGCCGCCTGTTTTTCTCGTCAATCAAATAACCGAGCATGTGCAGCACTTGAACCGGAGTCCGCCATGACCACGCCACTGACTTTGATTGCCACCATCACCGCACGCCCCGGCCATGCCGAGGCGGTTGAAGCCGGTCTGCGCCAGCTGGTGCCGCCTAGCCAGGCCGAAGCCGGTTGCCTGCAATACAACCTGCACCTGCATCAGGAGCAGCCCAACCGCTTCATCATGGTTGAGCAATGGCTGGATGCCGCCGCCCTCAGCGCGCACCAGCAGACCGCCCACTTTCTGCACTTCGGCGAAACCTGCGGCAACCTGCTGGAACAGGTCGATCATCAATTGATGCAACGCATTGTCTAAGGAGCACGTCATGAAAGCTGTCGCCTATTACCACTCCCTGCCCGCCGACCACGCCGACGCCCTGCAGGATGTTGACCTGCCGACTCCAACCCCCGGTCCGCGCGATCTGCTGGTCGAGGTCAAGGCCATTTCAGTCAACCCGGTGGACACCAAAATCCGCCGTAACGTCGCCCCAACCGACGGCGACGCCAAGGTGCTGGGCTGGGATGCCAGCGGTATCGTCAAAGCGGTGGGCAGCGAAGTCAGCCTGTTTCAGCCCGGCGACCGGGTGTATTACGCCGGAGCGATCAACCGTGCCGGGGCCAACAGCGAACTGCATGTGGTGGATGAGCGAATCGTCGGGCACATGCCCAAGAGCTTGCCGTTTGCCGAAGCCGCCGCCCTTCCGCTGACCGCGATCACCGCCTGGGAGCTGCTGTTCGAGCGTCTGCAGATCACTCAGGGCAACACTGACCTGGGCCAGAGCCTGCTGATCGTCGGCGCCGCTGGTGGCGTTGGTTCGATTCTGGTGCAGCTGGCCCGCCAACTCACCGGCCTGACCGTGATCGGCACCGCCTCCCGTCCGGAAACCCAAGCCTGGGTCCGCGAGCTGGGCGCGCACCATGTGATCGACCATCGTCAGCCGCTGAGTGAAGAGCTGAAACGCATCGGCATCAATCAGGTCACGCACGTCGCCAGCCTGACCCAGACCGACCAGCACTTCGCGCAACTGGTCGAAGCCCTGGCACCGCAAGGTCGTCTGGCATTGATCGATGACCCGGAGCAGCCACTGGACATCATGCAGCTCAAGCGCAAAAGCCTGTCGCTGCACTGGGAACTGATGTTTACCCGCTCGCTGTTCGAGACCGCCGACATGATCGAGCAGCATCGCCTGCTGGATCGGGTGGCCGAACTGGTGGATGCCGGCACCCTGCGCACCACCCTGGGCGAGCATTTCGGCAGCATCAACGCCACCAACCTGCGCCGCGCGCACACGCTGCTGGAGAGCGGGACAGCCAAGGGCAAGATCGTTCTCGAAGGGTTTTAACGGCGCGGCACTCCCCGGTTCACGTTCCGCGTGAGCCGGGCAGCTTTTTTATCACGCACCCTGCATTCGATAAGCGGCCAGCTAGACTCATTACATTGCCGTTGCAGGGGCAATTTCCCACTCAACTCTTTCAACCTGGCTTGCCATTGGCGGTAAGGGATGCAACCCGATCTTCAAGGCCCACTGCGCCTGGCTGGCGTATATATCCTGTTCAGCACCCTGTGGATTTTCGGCAGCGACTACCTGCTGCATGCTCTGGTCAGGGACAGTGAACTGATGGCCGAGCTGCAAACAGGCAAAGGCCTGCTGTTCATATTGCTCAGCACCGGGCTGATCTTCTTTGTCAGCCAGCGTGATCGCCTGGCGCAGCGCCAATTACTGGAAAAACTCACCGATAAAAGCCGCCTGCTGCACCATACCCAACGTAACGCCGGCCTGGGCAGTTGGGAGTACCGCGACGGCTTTCATTGGAGCGAGGAAGCCCTCTGCCTGCTAGGCCGCAACGCTGACAGCTCACCGTGCGCTCCTGAACAGCTGCTCAGTTGGCTGCACCCCGCCGAACGCGCTGCCGTGCAACGTGCTCTGCATGCCCTGCTCGATGACCACCACCGCATGATGGTCAGCGCACGCCTGCTGCAACCCAACCCCCAGCAGACCACCTGGTTGATGCTGCGCGGCGAAGCCGACGCTGATGGCCGCATCTTTGGCACCGTGCAAAACATCAGCGCGCAGAAGCGTGATGAAAGCGCCCTGCGCGAGAGCGAGCAGCGCTTTCGCCTGCTGTTCGAACAGACGCCACGGATTGCCGTACAGGGTTATGACCGCGAACGCCGGGTGATTTACTGGAACCAGGCCAGCACCCTGCTCTACGGCTACGCCGTGCATGAGGTGATGGGGCGGCGCCTGGAAGAGCTGATCGTGCCGCTCCCCGCACGCAGTAAAGTGGCCAGCGCGATCAACCAGTGGCAACTCGGCGGCTCACCAATCCCGGCGGCTGAGGTGCAGTTGCAGCGCAAGGACGGCAGCCTGGTGTGGGTCTATTCCAGCCACCTGATGCTGCGCAACAGCCTGGATCAGCTGGAGCTGTACTGCGTCGATATCGACCTCACCGAACAGAAGAAAATCGACAGCGAATTGCAGGTCAGCGAGAGCCGCTACCGCTCGCTGGTCGAGCACCTCGGCGATGCGATTTTTATCACCGATGCCGACGACAAGCTGAGTTTCCTCAACCCCGCCTGGGAAGAAATCAGCGGCTACCCCATCCATGAAAGCCTGGGCAGCCCACTGCACCGTTTTATGCCCGAACTGAGTCAGACCACAGTGCGCCAACGCCTGGAAGAACTGCGCAGCGGTAAGCTCAACAGTCTGCGCCTGGAGTGCCAATTGCTCACCCACAAGGGTGAAGCTCGGCAGGTTGAATTGCAGCTGAATCTGAGCAAGCTCGAACACACGCTACACGGCAGCCTGCACGACGTGCATGAGCGCTATCAGACGCAACACCTGCAGCAGGCACGCAATGCGGTACTCGACGAACTGCTGGGGCTGCACCCACTGTGCAACATTCTCAGTGGCATCACCCGGCGCCTGGAAAGCCTGCAGCCGCAGATGCGCGTGTCGATCATGCTGCTCGACGAGCATCAACGCCTGCGTATAGGTGCCGCACCGAGTTTGCCGGACGCCTATTGCCAGGCCATCGAGGGCGTTGAAGCCGCGCTGGAAGTGGGTTCATGCGGGCATGCGGCCGCGAGTGGCGAGTTGGTGATCGCCGAAGACCTCAGCCAGCACCCCTATTGGCGCGATTACCAACACGTTGCCCTGGCTGCTGGTCTACACGCCTGCTGGTCGCTGCCATTCAAAGATGACAATGGTCAGGTGCTGGGCACCTTTGGCATCTACTACCCGCAACCAACCCGACCCAGCGCAGCCGATATCGCCCTGGTTACTGAGTTCACTCGCCTGGCAGGGCTCGCCGTGCAGTTCAGTGCCACACGGGTGAGTTGATCTGCCCGACGGCAGGTCAGCAGTGATTGATTTGTTACAGGTCAATGAAAGTTCATACCGAGCGACTAGACTGGCTTCTCCGAAAACCTAATTACCTCCGCTCGCGCTGTGGCCAGGCAATCCCTGGGCGTCAACAGCCACTGAGGGTTCATAACGGGTTCTTACAGAGGAGGCTCGGCGATGAATGTCATGATCCAACCGGTCAAAACGGCTGCAGGTCCCGGCTGGCAAGTCTGCTTAGGTAAGCAGAGTGTGACCTTTCGCAGTGAAAGTGAAGCACGCCAGTTTGTCAGCACCCTGCAAGCGCGCCTCAGTGCGCCACATGAATTGCCTATGGCGCGACGGCGGGCGGCCAGCTGAGCCTAAGCGCGGCCCACACCACGCTCGACCCAACGGGTGAAGAGGGAAAAGCTCACGGCCAATACCCCGCAGCCGAATATCACCACGGCAATCGGCCAGGCACTGCCGTCATGCAACACGCCAACCATGGCGGCGGCACTGGCGGCGATCACGAATTGCAGGCTACCCAGCAGCGCTGACGCACTGCCGGCATGGCTACCCTGCCCCGCCATGGCGCAGGCCGAGGCGTTGGGCAGAAGAATGCCCAAGCTGGCAATGCAGCCGAACAAGGGAATCAGCAGCGGCCACAAGGCCTGTGGCTTGGCCAGTGCCACCAGTAGCAGCGCCAGGCCACAAGCCAGGTAGAACCACACGGTCTTGCCTAGCCAGTATGCCGGTCCGTGCCGCGCCACCAACCAGGCGTTCAGCTGCGCGACCAGAATAAAGCCAAGGGCGTTGCTGCCGAACAGCCAGCCGTAATGCTCGGCGGGGATGCCATACAGCTCGATAAATACGAATGGCGAGCCGGCGATATAGGCAAACATCCCGGCGATCGCACAGCCACCGGTCAACGCGTACCCCAGAAACGGCAAGTCAGCGAACAGCCGCTTGTATTCCCCCAGCGCGCCACGCAAAGGCGCAGGCGGTGCGTCTTTGGCCAGGGTTTCCGGCAACCACCTTGCCACTGCCAATAGGCAGATAAAGCTGAACAGCGTCAGGCAGATAAAAATCGACGGCCAACCCAGTGTACTGAGCAGCAACCCACCGCCCAGCGGCGCGAGAATCGGCGCCAGGCCCATCACCAGCATCAGCTGGGAAAACACCTTGGCCGAGCTGATCGGATCACACAGGTCGCGCACCACCGCCCGCGATACCACCATCCCGGCGCAACCGCCCAAGGCTTGTACAAAGCGTGCAGTAATGAGCCATTCCAGGCTGGGCGCCAGGGCACAGGCCAGTGATGCCAGGCTGAACAGCATGACGCCGACCAGCAGAGGTTTACGCCGACCAAAGCGGTCCGCCAGCGGGCCATAGGCCAGTTGACCGATGGCCAAGCCTGCAAAGTAGGCTGCCAACGACAGCTGCACGTGCTCCACGTCCGTGGCAAATGCACGTGCCAAGGTTGGGAAGCTCGGCAGGTAAAAATCGATAGCCAACGGGCCAAAAGCGCTTAATGCACCGAGAACCAACAAAAGACGTAACGGCATGGGTGTCCAGACAAGAAGTGGTAACAGAGGCAGGCTCAGCGCATATGGCCTGCTCGGAGAGAACCCAGGAAAGCAAAAAAGGCGCCGATTGACTTGCGCTGGGCGCTGCAAGTCAACCTACGCCCCACGTTAAAGCCAGAACATCAAACGGAGGTGTCGGCTTTTTTCCGGCCCTTGCCGACCTTCTCTGCCAACGATTCCACCAACAGGTAGAACATCGGAATCAGGAAGATCGCCAGGAAGGTTGCCGCCATCATCCCGCCGATTACCCCGGTGCCGATCGAGTGACGACTCGCTGAGCCTGCGCCCGAGCTGATCGCCAACGGCACAACACCGAGAATGAAGGCCAGCGAAGTCATGATGATCGGACGGAACCGCAGGCGCGAGGCCTCCAGTGCCGACTCAAAGATGCCCATGCCCTGATGCCGGCAGAGCACGGCGAACTCGACGATCAGAATGGCGTTCTTCGCCGCCAAGCCGATTAGGGTGACCAGGCCAACTTGGAAGTACAGGTCGTTCTCGATGCCGCGCAGCCACACCGCGAGAATCGCCCCGAACACCGCAAACGGCACCGCCGTAACTACGGCCAGCGGCAGGGTCCAGCGTTCATACTGGGCAGCGAGGATCAGGAACACCATGATCAGGCCGAAGATAAAGGCACTGCTGCCCGAACCTTGCGATGCCACTTCCTGGAAAGCCGAGCCGGTCCAGCCGATGCTGTAATCGCTACCGAGCACCTCATCCGCCACTTGCTGAATCGCACTGAGCGCCTGACCGGAGCTGTAGCCAGGTGCCGGCCCGCCAAGGATCTTCGCCGCCGGGTAGACGTTGAAGCGTGCATAGGTATCCGGGCCGAGTATCCGCTCAACCTTGACCAGGCTAGCCAGTGACACCAGCTCGCCACTGCCCGCACGCACATAGACCTGGGACAAATCTTCCGGCTTGCTGCGGAACTCCGCTTCTGCCTGCAGGCTGACCTGGAAGGTACGGCCATACAGGCTGAAATCGTTGACGTAGTAGCTGCCAAAAGTCGCTTGCATGGCGGTGAATACATCATTCACCGCCACACCCAGGGCGCGCGCCTTGGTCCGGTCCAGATCGATAAAGTATTGCGGCACGTTGGCGCTGAAGGTGCTCTGCACCCCTGCCAGCTCAGGGCGTTTCGCGGCGGCGGCGAGGAAGGCCTGAACCTTGGCCGCCAGTTCGGCGGTGGTGCCGCCACTGCGGTCCTGAATAAAGCCTTCAAAACCGCCGGTGGTGCTCATACCGGTGATCGGTGGCGGGTTGAAGCTGAGTACCACGCCGTCCTTCTGCGCGGCGCCCATACCCATGAATTCACCGGTCAAGTTGCGCGCGTCCAATTCAGGCGTGGTGCGCTCACTCCAGTCTTTCAGCGGCACGAAGGACACCCCTGCGTTGCTGCGGGTGCCGAAGGTCAGCACGTCGAAGCCGGCAAAGGTCACCACATCCTGCACCGCTGGGTGCGCCATCAACTGCTGGGTCACGTCACCGGTGAGTTTCTCGGTGCGGGTCAGCGAGGCGGCCGGCGGCAGGAAGTAGGCGTTGATCACATAGCCCTGGTCTTCATTGGGCACCAGGGAGCTGGGCACCCGGTTGAACAGCAGCACCATCACCGCGATCATCGCGCCGAATAGCAGCAGGCCGACTGCCGAACGCTTGAGGAAGAAGCGCACACCAGCGGTGTAACCATTGGTCAGTTTGTCGAAGACCCGGTTGAAGGCCCGGAATGGCGCCGCCGGTTCGTGGTGCCCGGGCTTGAGCAGCAAGGCGCATAGTGCCGGGCTCAGAGTCAGGGCGACGATGCCGGAGATCACCACCGATACGGCAATGGTGATGGCGAACTGTTTATACATCTCCCCGGCCAGGCCGCCTAGGAAGCCCACTGGCACGAATACCGCGCAGAGCACCAACACGATGGCGATGATCGGCCCGGTCACTTCTTCCATGGCCTTGATGGTCGCTTCACGCGGGCCGATCTTGTCGGTAGCCATTACCCGCTCGACGTTTTCGATCACCACAATGGCGTCGTCCACCACGATACCGATAGCCAGCACCATGCCGAACAGGGTCAGCAGATTGATCGAGAACCCGAGCATGTACATGCCGGCGAAAGTACCGACCAGCGAAACGGGAATTGCCAGCACCGGGATCAGCGTGGCGCGCCAGTTCTGCAGGAAGATAAATACGACCAGCACAACCAGGATCAAGGCTTCGAAGAAGGTCTTGATCACTTCATCAATCGACACCTGAACGAACTTGGTGGTGTCGTACGGCACCTTGTAGGTCATACCGCTGGGGAAGTTCTTCGACAAACGATCGAGCGTCTTGCTCACCGCCTCGGCAGTGTCCAGAGCATTCGCGCCTGGCTGCAGGTACACACCGAAAGCAGCGTTCTGCTGACCGTTGAGCGAGGTCATCAGCGAGTAGTCCTGGGCACCCAGTTCGATCCGTGCAACGTCCTTGAGCAGCAGGCTGGCACCGGTATCATCGGTGCGCAGGATGACGTTCTCAAACTCTTTCGGGTCGGTGAACCGGCCCTGGGTGGTCACCGTGTAGGTGAAATCCTGCTTCTGCTTGAGCGGCTGCTGGCCGAAGCTGCCGGCTGCGAACTGCGAGTTCTGCTCGCGGATCGAATTGACCACATCGGTCGGCGTCAGGTTGTACTGCGCCAGCTTGTCCGGACGAAGCCAGATGCGCATGGAATAGTCTTTCGAGCCGAACTGGCTGACATCACCCACGCCCGGCAGACGCTTGAGTTCGTCGATCACGTTGATCAGCGCATAGTTGCTGATATACACCGGGTCGCGCGAACCATCCGGCGAGTACAGGGTGACCACCTGAAGAATGTCAGAAGACTTCTTCTGCACCTTGACGCCCTGCCGGCGCACTTCTTCCGGCAGTTTGGCCAGGGCGGCTTGCACCCGGTTGTTGACGTCGATAGTGGCCTGGTCGGGGTCGCGGCCTACCTCGAAGTACACCGACAGACTCATGGCGTTGCCGCCGGAGTTGGACTGCTGGTAGATCATTCCCTCCACGCCGTTGATCGACTGCTCCAGCGGCGCTGCCACTGTTTCAGCAATCACCTGGGCGCTGGCACCGGCATAGCTGGCGCTGACCGACACCTGCGGTGGCAGGATCTGTGGGTACTGGGCGATCGGCAGCGAGCGCATGGCCATCAGGCCCGCCAGCACGATGATGATCGAGATGACCGCGGAGAATACCGGACGGTCGATAAAGAAGCGTGAGATCACCGGGTACGCTCCTTAGGATTGGCTGGTGGCAGGGGCAACAACTTTGACGGGGCTGTCTGGACGCACTTTCGGCAGGCCTTCGACAATCACCCGATCGCCAGCGCTGATACCGGACACAATCACCCAGCGGCCTTTAGCCGTATGCCCGGTGGTGACCTGACGCTTACGCGCAACACCGCCATCGTCCACCACATAGACAAATGTTCCGCCTGGGCCCTGGGCAATCGCGCGCTCTGGCAGGGTCATGGCATTAGGAATGCTCAGGCCTTTGACCTGCACGCGGACGAACTGACCCGGCAACAGCGTCTGATCCGGGTTAGGCACCACAGCGCGCGCGCTGACGGTACCGGTGCCGCGATCCACCAGGCTGTCGGTAAAGTCCACCTTGCCTTCCAGCGGGTAGACACTGCCGTCACCCAGTTTGATCTGCACACTCATCTTGCCGTCTTCCGGCAGCACCAGGCTGCCGTTTTGCAGCCCACTGCGCACGCTTTCTACGTCGGAATCGGGGGCGGCAAAGTTGACGTAAATCGGGTCCAGTTGGGTGATATTGCTCAGCAGGCTGGCACTCGGATCGCCGGCCACCATCAGGCTGCCTTCGGACACGGTTTCCTTGCTGGTGATACCGGAGATCGGCGCTTTTACCGTGGTGTAGTCGAGGTCGATCTGCTTGGACTGCACCTCGGCCTCGGCGGCCTGGATATTCGCCTTGCTCTGCTCGAAATTGGAGATGGCATTGTCCAGTTCACTTTCGCTGGCAAAGCCCTTTTTCTGCAGTTCGCGGATGCGTTTGAGGTCACGCTCGGTCTGCCGATAGCGCGCCTGCTCTTGCGCCAACGCACCCTTGGCACGGCTCAGGGCGGCCTGGTAGGTGCGCGGATCGATGCGGAACATCACCTGGCCTTTTTTGACCTGGCTACCTTCCAGGTAGGTCCGCTCCTGCAGAATGCCGCTGACCTGAGCCCGCACCTGCACTTCGCGGAAGCCGGCAGTGCGCGCGGAATATTCAAGCTCCAGCGGCAAGGCCTCGGCCTTCACGGTTTCGACCACCACCTCGGGCGCTGGCGCAGCGTCGGCAGCAAACAACGGGGCGGCCCAAAAAGCCAACAGCAAGGAACCGGCAGTGACCGGCAGGCGACGGGGAAAAAGCATGGATGTCTCCGAATAAACGCAAGGTGCAACGTTTGAGACCGGCAATGCTAGTTACATACACGAGTGTTTGTAAATAGAACATTACCCATAAGTTCATTACACTTTGTCCTGAGCCTAGCCAGAAATACGCCTACTGCCATGCGTCGAACCAAAGAAGAAGCCGAGAAAACCCGTTGCGCCATCCTTGAGGCCGCCGAAACGCTGTTTCTGGAAAAAGGTGTGGCGCACACCAGCCTGGAGCACATCGCCCGGCATGCAGGGGTAACGCGCGGCGCGGTGTATTGGCACTTTGCCAACAAGGCGGATCTGTTCAACGCCATGCTCGGCCAAGTCCGTCTGCCGCCCGAGCAATTGGCCGAGCGATTGCGCGGCTGCCCGGCCCATGACCCGCTCATGACTCTGCGAGAGCTGTGCATTGAGGCCATCGAAAACCTGGCGCGCGATCAACAAAAACGCCGCATCTTCACGATTTTGCTGCGCCGATGTGAGTTTACCGAAGAGCTGCGCGAGGCCGAAGAACGCCACGAAGCCTTTATCAATCTGTTTATCGCGCTCTGCGAACAGCAGTTCAGTGCACCGTCTGTCGCATCACGGCTGCACGCTGGGTTGAGTCCGCGCCTTGCAGCGAGGGCTGTGCACGCGCTGATTGTCGGTTTATTCCACGATTGGTTACGCGACCCCAATCTGTTCGATCCGCTCAGCGATGCTGCGCCGATGATCGATGCCTGCTTTCGTGGGCTGATCCGCGATTGGCCAGACGCAACTGTGCTTACGCCAGGCTAACCCCGTAGCCCTGTTCAACGATGGCCACCATCAACTGATCCACCGGCATGCTGCTGCTCACCCGCACCTCACCGCCGGGAAATTTCACTTTCACATCCGCCGCCGGATCACAGGCCAACAGCGCCTCGGTGATGGTTTTGACGCAATGTTGGCAAGTCATGCCATCAACCCGGAATGCGTGAACTTGAGACACTTGCATAAACAACCTCCTGAATTAATAAACCGCATGATAAACGGTTAGCTGAGTGTTGCCCTTGCCATAAGCGTAAGGTCAAGGGATATAACGGCTTGACCTTACCCACATGGCAAGGTTGATCCTGTGCTGGAACTCAATAGAGGACCACCCATGTCCAGCCTCACTACCTTCAACCTGCCCATCAGCGGTATGACCTGCACCAGCTGCGCCGGGCGGGTCGAGCGCGCCCTGGCCAAGGTGGCGGATGTCGCCAGCGTCAGCATCAACTTGGCCAGTGAACAGGCCCGCGTCGAAGCGCCCGCTGACAGCCTGGAACAGTTGGTAAATGCCGTTAGTGCAGCCGGCTATCAAGTACCCAGCGAGCGTCTGGAGCTGGCTCTTTCCGGCATGACCTGCGCCAGCTGTGCGGGGCGTATCGAACGCGCCCTGGCGCAGCAACCGGGCGTGCTCTCGGTCAGCGTCAACCTGGCCAGCGAGCGGGCGCAGTTACAGCTGCTGCGCGGCACTGATCACCAGGTTCTGCTGCACGCCGTCAGCCAGGCCGGCTACCGCGCCAGCGTGCTGGACGATGCAAACCGGACTCAACCAACGGCTGAGCGACATCTGCAGCGCGAGCGCTGGGCCCTGCTGCTGGCGATTGTGCTGACCGTACCGCTGGTCATTCCCATGCTCGTCGAACCCTTCGGCCTGCACTGGATGCTGCCGGCCTGGCTGCAGTTCGCCCTGGCCACGCCGGTGCAATTTATCTTCGGCGCACGCTTCTACCGCGCGGCCTGGAGCGCCCTGCGCGCCCGTGCCGGGAATATGGATCAGCTGGTGGCCATCGGCACCAGCGCCGCTTACGGCCTGAGCCTGTATCAGTGGGCGGTAAGCCCGGCTGGCAGCATGCCCCATCTGTATTTCGAAGCCTCGGCGGTGATCATCACGCTGATCCTGCTCGGCAAATACCTGGAAAGCCGCGCTAAACGCCAGACCAGCAGCGCCATCCGCGCCCTGCAGGCACTGCGTCCGGAACGCGCCCTGCGCCTGCGCGATGGCGTCGAGGAATGGGTGGCGCTGGGTGAGCTGCAACTGGGTGACGCCATCGTGGTCAAGCCCGGCGAACGCTTCCCGGTCGATGGTCTGGTTCGCGAAGGCCAGAGCCATGCCGACGAGGCCCTGATCAGCGGCGAGAGCCTGCCGCAACCCAAGCAGCCGGGTGACAGCGTCACCGCCGGGGCAATCAACGGCGAAGGTCGCCTGCTGGTGGAAACCACCGCCCTCGGTGCGGAAACCGTGCTGTCACGGATTATTCGTCTAGTCGAGGATGCTCAGGCAGCCAAGGCGCCGATCCAGAAATTGGTGGATAAAGTCAGCCAGGTGTTCGTGCCCAGCGTGCTGCTGATCGCCCTGGCTACCCTGCTCGGCTGGCTGTTCTACGGTGCAGGTATCGAAACCGCGCTGCTAAATGCCGTGGCCGTACTGGTCATCGCCTGCCCCTGCGCCCTCGGTCTGGCCACGCCCACCGCGATCATGGCCGGCACCGGCGTGGCGGCGCGCCACGGTATTCTGATCAAGGACGCCGAAGCCCTGGAAATCGCCCATTCGGTGACCCTGGTGGCCTTCGACAAGACCGGCACCCTGACCTCCGGCGCGCCACGTATCGCCCACCTGCGTGCAGTAGACGGCGACACGACCCAGCTGCTGCAACTGGCCGGCGCCCTGCAGCGCGGCAGCGAACATCCGCTGGCCAAGGCGATGTTGGATCAGTGCACAGAACAACAACTGAGCCTCGCCGACGTCAGCAACAGCAAGGCGCTGGCCGGGCGCGGTATCGCCGGGCAGATCGGCGAGCGGCAACTGGCACTAGGCAACAAGCGCCTGCTGGAAGAACACTTCCTGCACCACGATGAACTGGCAACCGACGCCCTGGCCTGGGAAGCCGAAGGCCGCACCCTGTCCTGGCTGCTGGAATTGGCGCCGCAACCGCAGGTGCTCGGCCTATTTGCCTTTGGCGACACACTTAAACCCGGCGCAGCCGAGGCCATCGCCGCGCTGACTGCTCAAGGCATTGCCAGCCATCTGATAAGCGGCGACAACCCCGGCAGCGTCAAGGCGGTGGCCGACGCCCTGGGCATCAGCGCCGCGCATGCTGAGGTGCTGCCGGCGGACAAAGCGGCGATCATCAACGAGCTGAAAAAAAACGCGGTGGTGGCCATGGTCGGCGACGGCATCAACGACGCACCCGCGCTAGCCGCCGCCGATGTCGGCATCGCCATGGGCAGTGGTACCGATGTGGCCATGCACGCCGCCGGCATCACCCTGATGCGCGGCGACCCGCGTCTGGTGGCCGACGCCCTGGATATCAGCCGGCGTACCTATAACAAGATCCGCCAGAACCTATTCTGGGCCTTCGCCTACAACCTGGTCGGCATTCCGTTGGCGGCCGCTGGCCTGCTTAACCCGATGCTCGCGGGTGCGGCCATGGCGCTAAGCAGCGTCAGTGTGGTGAGCAACGCCTTGCTGTTGAAAACCTGGAAGCCGCCACAACACAAATAACCCGTAGGAGAACCTGATGAATATCGGCCAAGCCGCCAAGCAAACCGGCCTGAGCGCGAAGATGATTCGCTACTACGAAAGCATCGACCTGCTGCCCGCCGCCGGCCGCAGCGACAGCGGCTACCGCCAGTACAGCCAGCAGGACCTGCACCGTCTGGCGTTTATCAAGCGCTCACGCGACCTGGGCTTTTCCCTGGCCGAAGTCAGCCAGCTACTGGCCCTGTGGCAGGACCGCCATCGCGCCAGCGCCGATGTCAAAGCACTGGCCGCTGCACATATCACCGAGTTGGAACGCAAGATCAGCGAACTCAGCGGCCTGCGCGACACCCTCAAGGAGTTGATGGACAACTGCCAGGGCAACGACCGCCCGGACTGCCCGATCCTCAAGGATCTGGAGTCCGGCAGTTGTCATTGAAGGCCTAGAGCCTGTTTACGATCTCGCGAGCTAGAGCCAGACAAGGCAAAAACAGCCGAGGAAGCGGAGTTTACGAGCTGTAAATGAGCATTCCGAGGCTGTTTTTAACGCCGGATGGCCGACGCGCAGCAGATCGTAAACAGGCTCTTAGATCACCTGCTGCAAGGCCCGGCAATCTACCGCGAAATGATCGGCCAACTCCGGCCAAGGGTTTTCCGCCAAGTTGACCAGCACGCTGCGCGCGCCGGCAGCGCGGGCGCATTCCAGGTCAAAGCGGTAATCGCCAACCATCACCAGTTCGCTCGGCGCCACTTGCCAGGTTCTGGCGAAATGCAGCAGGCCACCCGGATCAGGCTTGGGCGGCGCCTCGTCACGGCCAATCACGTCCGGCACGGCAAAGCAGTCGTCCAGACCGATGGCGCGCAGGGTCAGTAGCGCCAGTTCATGGGCGTTGCGGGTGAGAATGCCAAGCCGGCAACCACGCCCGCGCAGCTCGCGCACCAGTTCAATCGCCCCGGGGGCTGGCTGCGAAGCCAAAGCCAGTTCACGCTCATGCTCCAGCAGCCAGGCATGTTTGGCCGCAGCCACCGCCTCAGGCAACGACGCCAGATAGCCAAGAATGTCTTCAGCTAGCGGAATATCCAACGCTCGCTTGATGGCCTCGAAGTCGTGCACCGCCAGGGTCAGGGTGCCGTCCATATCGAACACCCAATGGCGGGCAGCGCTCAGGCTCACTTCCAGTCCTCACGAACCCGAGTCAGCCCTTCTTGGGCGACCGAGGCGACCAACTGTCCCTGGCGGTTGAAGATGCTGCCACGAGAGAAGCCACGGGCATTGCCGGCCCAAGGGCTGTCCATGCTGTAGAGCAGCCAGTCATCCATGCGCAGGTTGCCGTGGAACCACAGCGAGTGGTCGAGGCTGGCGACCTGCATGAACTTCTGCCACACCGACACGCCATGCGGCAGCATCGAGGTGGTCAGCAGGTTGAAGTCGCTGGCGTAACCCAACAGGTACTTGTGCAGCTGAGGATCATCCGGCAGCTCCCCAGCCGCACGGAACCACACATGCTTGACCGGTTCGCTGGGTTTGGGCGCAAACGGGTTGCTCAGGGTTACCGGACGGATCTCGATCGGTTTGTCGCTTACCGCGCGTTCACGCATGCGTTCCGGCAAGGCATCCACCACCAGACGCGCCAGTTCGGTTTCCGATTTGAGGCCTTCTGGACCCGGCACGTCCGGCATGCTGTTCTGGTGATGAAAACCCTCTTCATCGAACTGAAACGACGCGCTGCAGGTAAAGATCGGCTTGCCCTTCTGGATCGCTGTCACCCGCCGCGTGCTGAAACTGCCACCATCACGCACGCGCTCAACCTGATACACCACCGGCAACGTGGCATCGCCGGGACGCAGGAAGTAGCCGTGCATGGAATGCACATGGCGCGCGGCCTCGACCGTCTGACTGGCCGCCGATACACATTGGCCGAGCACCTGACCACCATACAGCTGGCGAAAGCCGAGGTCCTGGCTGACGCCGCGGAACAAATTCTCTTCGATGGTTTCCAGGGTCAGCAGGGCGACCAACTCATTCAACACCTGACTCATGCATGCTCTCCTGTGAACGCATCTGGCTGGGGGCGAGATGGTAAAGACTTTGCCAACGCTTGTCGGCCCGACTGAAAGATGGATGTGGACAATAATGGCAGCATTCTAGCCAATCGAGCGCGGAGCTTGAGCGCAAGCAGAGCCTGCCGCCATACTTTGGCCACTTCCGCCCGAGCCCGCCCCCATGCGCCTGCCGCTGGTCTACCACGACGATTACAGTCCGCCCTTCCCGGCCAACCACCGCTTCCCCATGGAGAAGTTTCGCCTGCTGCGCGATCACCTGGTGGAAAGCGGCCTGAACACCGATGCCGAACTGCTGCGCCCTGAACTGTGCCCCACCGACGTACTCGCCCTGGCCCACTGTCCGGCTTATATCCAGCGTTTCGCCAGCGGCGAACTGGCATATGAAGAACAACGCCGCCTCGGTCTACCCTGGAGTGCAGCCCTGGCGCAGCGCACCATTCGCGCGGTGGGCGGCTCCCTGCTGGCGGCGGAGCAAGCACTGCAACACGGTCTAGCCTGTCACCTGGCCGGCGGCACCCATCATGCGCATTACGACCATCCGGCCGGTTTCTGCATTTTCAATGACCTGGCAGTGATCAGTCAGTACCTGCTGGCCAGCGGCAAGGTCCAGCGCGTGCTGATCTTCGACTGCGACGTGCACCAGGGCGATGGCACCGCGCGCCTGCTGGAGAACACCCCGGAAGCGATCACCGTGTCGCTGCACTGCGAAAAGAACTACCCGGCGCGCAAAGCCGCCAGCGACTGGGACATTCCCTTGCCCAACGGTATGGGCGACGCCGAGTATCTGAAGGTGGTGGATGACACCCTCAACTACCTGCTACCGCTGTATCAGCCAGATATCGTGTTGTATGACGCTGGCGTTGACGTTCACCAGCACGATGCCCTCGGCTACCTCAACCTGACGGACGCCGGCATCGCTGCCCGTGACGAGGCTGTGCTTAACCACTGCCTGAGCCGTGACATTCCGGTGGTCGGCCTGATCGGCGGCGGCTATGACAAGGACCGCATGGCCCTGGCCAGGCGCCACGGGATTCTGCATCACTGCGCAGCCAAGGTCTGGCAAATGCGTGGGCTGGGATAAAAGCGCCATAGGCGCTGTCACATCGCGCATCTTCACGACCAAGGAATTCGCCCAGCATGTACGCCAAACTCAACACCTTGCCGGCCCTGCTGGCCATACTCGCACTCGGCAGCGCCGCCCATGCCGACGACACACTGCAGACGCGGGTGAACGAAACCATTCGTCCGCTCATGACGGAACACGATATTGCCGGTATGGCCGTGGCGATTACCTATAACGGCCAGGCGCACTACTTCAACTACGGCGTGGCGCGCATGGACGACCCGCAGCCGGTGAGCAGCGACACCCTGTTTGAAATCGGTTCGCTCAGCAAACCGCTTACCGCCACCCTCGCCGCCCTGGCCCAGGCCACCGGCAAGCTGACCCTCGCCGACAGCGCCGGCCAGCACTGGCCCGAGCTGCAAGGCAGCCAGCTGGAACACGCCAGCTTGCTCAACCTCGGCACCTACACCGCCGGCGGGCTGCCGCTGCAGTTCCCTGACAACGTGATCGACCCGGCCAGCATGCTCGACTACTACCGCCAGTGGCAGCCTGAATACGCGGCGGGCACACACCGGCGCTATTCCAACCCCAGCATCGGCCTGCTCGGCATGCTCGCCGCCAAGAGCATGGGCCAGCCGTTCTCCACCTTGATGGAGGGCACGCTGTTCCCCGCGCTCGGCATGTCGCACAGCTATATCCAGGTGCCGACAGCGCAGCTGCCGCGCTATGCCTTCGGCTACAGCAAGGACAACCAGCCGCTGCGCGTCACCCCGGGCATGCTCGACGCCGAAGCCTACGGGGTGAAAACCAACGCCCGGGACATGCTGCGTTTTATCCAGGCCAACCTGAATCCTGCCGGTCTGAATAAAGACCTGCAGCGCGCCATCGCCATGACCCACACCGGCTATTACCGCGTCGGCGAGATGACCCAAGGCCTCGGCTGGGAGCGTTACCCCTACCCGATCAGCCTGGAGCGCCTGCAGGCCGGCAACTCCCCGGCCATGGCCCTGGAGTCGCAACCCGCTACACGTCTCACACCAACAGAAAGTGAGCCAAGCGACAGCCTGTTCAATAAAACCGGCTCAACTGGCGGCTTCGGCGCCTACGCGGTGTTTGTCCCCAGTCAGAACCTCGGCCTTGTAATGCTGGCCAACAAGAACTACCCCAACGCAGCCCGAATCAAAGCGGCCCACGCCATACTGAACGCCTTGGATAAAAACGCCGCCCAATACTGAAAAGGAATAGCGTCATGGATGATTCGTTTGCCCTGAACCAAGCCAACTGGAACGAGCGCGCCGCCTTGCATGCGGCGTCGCCCGATTACCAAGTTCAGCTGTTTATCGCCTCGCCCGCGCATTTATCCGAAGTCGTGCGCTTTGATCTGCCGCGCCTCGGCGATATCCGTGGCCTGCGCGCGGTGCACCTGCAGTGCCATATTGGCACCGACACCCTGTCGCTGGCCCGTCTGGGTGCGCAGATGAGCGGTCTGGATTTCTCTGCAGCCTCGTTGGAGCAAGCCCGTCTACTGGCGAGCAGCTGCGGTGAGCAGATCGAATTTGTCGAAGCCTCTGTGTACGACGCGGCCAAGGCGCTCGGCGCGCATTCGTTTGACCTGGTTTATACGGGCATCGGCGCGCTGAACTGGCTACCGCAGATCGATGACTGGGCGCGCAATGTCGCCGCCCTACTCAAGCCCGGCGGACGGCTGTTTCTGCGTGAAGCCCACCCCGTGCTGATGGCGCTCGACGAAGACTGCGAGGACACCCTGCAGATTGCCCACCCCTACTTCGAACACAGCCAACCAACCGTCTGGGATGACGAGCACACCTACGTAGAAACCGACACCCTGCTGACCGCCACCACCACCCACGAATGGAACCACGGCCTGGGCGAAATCATCACCGCGCTGCTGCGCCACGGCATGCGCCTGACGGCCCTGGAAGAGCACACCAGCCTGCCCTGGGAAGCCCTGCCGGGCCAGATGAGCCTGGGCGAGGATGGTGAGTGGCGGCTGGATAACCAGCCGGAAAGGCTGCCGTTGAGCTATACGCTGCAGGCGGTCAAGGTCGGCTAACCTGCAGGTGGACAACAGCGACTGTCCACCTGCAACGCCCAATTACCCCGCCAGCACCTTATCCAACGCCTGCTCCAACGTCGCTACGGTGCGTTCGATATTGCCAAGCTTATCCAGCCCAAACAGGCCCAGTCGGAAGGTCTGGAAGTCTGCTGGTTCATCACACTGCAGCGGCACGCCGGCAGCAATCTGCAGGCCCTGGGCGGCGAATTTGCTGCCGTTCTTGATGCTCGCGTCGGTGGTGTAGCACACCACTACTCCAGGGGCCTCGAAGCCTTCGGCGGCCACGCTTTTAAAGCCTTTGCTGGCCAGTAATGCGCGCACGCGATCACCGAGCTCCTGCTGCTGGCTGCGCACGGTGGCAAAGCCGATGGCTTCGGCCTCGCGCATGGCATCGCGAAAGCGCGCCAGTGCATCGCTGGGCATGGTCGCGTGGTAAGCGTGGCCACCCTGCTCGTAGGCCTGCATGATCTGCAGCCATTTTTTCAGGTCACAGGCAAAGCTGGTGCTTTGAGTGGCTTCGACGCGGGCCTGGGCGGCTTCACTGAGCATCACCAGGGCGCAGCAGGGAGAGGCGCTCCAGCCTTTTTGCGGGGCGCTGATCAGCACATCGATACCGCAGGCCTGCATATCCACCCAGAGGGTGCCGGAGGCGATGCAATCGAGCACAAACAGGCCGCCGACCGCATGTACAGCATCCGCCACGGCGCGCAGGTAGCCGTCTGGCAGGATCATCCCGGACGAGGTTTCCACGTGCGGGGCAAATACCACCTGGGGCTTTTCAGCGGCAATCACCGCCAGCACATCGACCAGCCGTGGCGGCATAAATGCGGCCTGACTGCCCTCGGCAACCGGACGCGCCTTGAGCACAATCGCTTCCGAGGGGATCTGGCCCATCTCGAAAATCTGCGTCCAGCGGTAGCTGAACCAGCCATTGCGTAGTACCAGGCACTTCTGCCCGGTGGCCAGCTGACGCGCTACAGCCTCCATGCCATAGGTGCCGCTACCGGGCACGATAGCCATGGCATGGGCGTTGTAGACCTGCTTCAGGGTGCTGGAAATATCCGTCATCACGCCCTGAAACGACTGCGACATATGGTTGAGGGAGCGGTCGGTGTAAACCACCGAGTATTCGATCAGGCCGTCGGGATCGATGCTGGGGTAGAGGTCAGACATAAGGGGCTCCAGTCAGAAATTCACCTCACGACCCTGCCCGAAGCCGGGGCAAATGACAAGGCGAACGCCGCCTCGGCTAGAATGCACACCCTTCGTTCCTGCCCGACACCGCCATGACCAATCGCACCCAACATCCAGCCCCTCACGTTGCCATTATCGGCGGCGGCCCTGCCGGGCTGATGGCGGCCGAAGTGCTGGCCCAGGGTGGTGTGCAGGTCGATCTTTATGACGGCATGCCTTCGGTGGGACGCAAGTTCCTGCTGGCCGGGGTCGGTGGTATGAATATCACCCATTCCGAAGCCAAGCCGGCTTTTGTCGCTCGTTATGGCACGCGCCAGACAGAAGTGGCCGAGCTGCTAGATGCGCTCGATGCCGACGCCTTGCGCGCCTGGATTCACGACCTGGGTATCGACACCTTTGTCGGCACTTCGGGGCGGGTATTCCCCACCGATATGAAAGCCGCACCGCTGCTGCGCGCCTGGCTCAAGCGTCTGCGTGAACTGGGTGTGCAGATCCACACCCGCCACCGCTGGCTGGGCTGGAATAACGAGGGAGCGCTGCGGATTGCCTCGCCCGCTGGCGAACAAGCCGTGACTACCGACGCCACGCTGCTAGCCCTGGGTGGCGCCAGTTGGGCACGACTAGGCTCAGACGGCGCCTGGGTCAGCCTGCTGCAAGACCGTGGTGTGAGTATCGCGCCCTTGCAAGCAAGCAACTGCGGCTTCGATGTCAGCGCCTGGAGCCCGTTTCTGCGGGACAAGTTCGCCGGCGCACCGCTTAAGAACGTCAGCCTTAACCTGGCCAGCGAAACGCCGCGTCTGGGTGAATTTGTGCTGACCGCCAGCGGTATCGAAGGCAGCCTGGTCTACGCCCTGTCGGCGGATATTCGCGAGACGATCAACCAGCACGGCAGCGCTACCCTGCACCTCGATCTGCTGCCGCAAACGCCGCTGGCTAAATTGCAGACAGCCCTGAGCAAACCGCGCGGTTCGCAGTCCATGGCTAAACACCTGCATCGCCAGGCGGGGATCGACGGGGTCAAAGCTGCTCTGCTGCGGGAACTGGCCAGTGCTGCAGCCTTCAATGATCCCGTGCTGCTGGCCAATGCAATCAAGGCCCTGCCGATCACCCTGGTGCGTCCGCGGCCATTGGATGAAGCCATCAGCACAGCCGGCGGCGTACCGTTTGAGCAATTGAATGGCCAACTGATGCTCAAGGCGCTGCCTGGCACCTTCTGCGCCGGGGAAATGCTTGACTGGGAAGCGCCCACCGGCGGCTACCTGCTGACCGCCTGCTTTGCCAGCGGCCGCCGCGCCGCCCAAGCCATGCTCAACTGGCTGCCGCACACCAGATAAGCCCACACGCCGGGCCTCAAGCGGCTATGCTTGGGAAAACCGTCACAGAGCGGTGTTCTTCCACGCGCACAGGTACTCTCCAGCCGTGATTCCACTAGTGGTCTGCGACGACTCGAACATGGCGCGCAAGCAGTTGATCCGCGCCCTGCCGCCTGAATGGCCAGTGACCATCAGCCAGGCCACCAATGGCCAGGAAGCCTTGACCGCGCTGCGTCAGGGGCTGGGCCAGGTGATGCTGCTGGACCTGACCATGCCCGTGCTGGACGGTTATGAAACCCTAGCGGCCATGCGCGCTGAGGGCCTCGCCTGCAAGGTCGTGGTGGTGTCCGGCGACGTGCAGGATGAAGCCGTACGCCGGGTCAAGGAACTCGGTGCACTGGCCTTTATCAAGAAGCCGGCTGACCCCGACACCCTGCGTAACACCCTGCTCGAACTGGGCCTGTTCGACCCCAAAGCCACCCCGACTGCGCTTGCTCAGGCCGCCGTGCTGGATGAGTTGAAGGTCAACTTCCGCGACGCTCTGCGCGAAGTGACCAACGTCGCCATGGGACGCGCCGCCGCGTTACTGGCCAAGGTGTTGCACGTTTTTGTGCAATTGCCGGTGCCCCAGGTGAATATCTTCGAGGTCAGTGAGCTGCACATGACCCTCACCGACGCCATGCGTGGCGAGCGCCTGAGCGCGGTGTGCCAGGGCTTTATTGGTGATGGCATCGCCGGTGAAGCACTGCTGCTGTTCCATGACTCAGAAGTCGCCGACATGGCGAAGCTGCTGGGCTGGCAGCCGAAAGACGACACCCAGACCTCGGAAATGCTGCTGGACCTGGCCAGCATCCTCACCGGCGCCTGCCTGGCCGGGATCGCCGAACAGATCGACGTGCGCTTCTCCCAGGGGCATCCACAGCTGCTGGGCCAGCATTCCTCCATCGAGCGGCTGATTCACCTCAACCAGCGGCGCTGGCGCAAAACCCTGGCCATTGAAGTGAGCTACAGCCTGGAAGCCCACAACATTCACTTTGATCTGTTGCTGCTGTTTACCGAAGACTCGATCAAGCGCCTGACCAACAAACTCAACTACCTGATGAGTTAAGCCATGCCAGCACAGATAGACATCAAAGAGGTTCACTGGCTGCTCGATATCGTGCAATGCATTGACGTTGGCGTGATCGTGCTCGACCGCCAATACCGGGTTGAGGTGTGGAACAGCTTTATGGAAAACCACTCTGGCATGGGCCCGGACGAGGTGCACGGCAAAACCCTGTTCAGCCTGTTCAGTGAAATAGACGAAGCCTGGCTGCGGCGCAAGGTGGATACCGTCGTAGCGCTGGGCACCCGCGCCTTCAGCCTATGGGAACAGCACCCCTACCTGATGCACTTCAAGAACTACCAGCCGATTACCGGCCAGGAAGATTTCATGTACCAGAACGTCACCCTGCTGCCACTGGGCGGTTCGGGCAACGCGGTGGAACATATCTGCGTGGTGATCTACGACATGACTGCCGCGGCCACCCATAAGAAACAACTGGAAGCAGCGCAGGCCAATCGCTAAGCGATTTACCCGCGAGCGGCGCATACGGGCAAAAGACGCCCCCGGATTGCATCCGGGATGCGGCTGAGATTACTTAACAAACTTACCGGGCTTACCCGGTTTACCGCCAAAGCTCGGCACCTTGCGTACAGCCTTGACCGCCGGCGCAGCCGGTTCATCGGTCTCCATCCAGCGGCCCAGGCTGCCGCCTTTACCGCCGCCGACCACTTTCGGCTTCTTGGCTTTTTTCGGCTTTTTCACCACATGGCCGCCGGGCAGGGTCTGCGGCACGCGGTGGTCGGGGATAAAGTCTGGTTCGTCGATGCGCTGCAGCACTTGCTGGGTCAGGGTTTCGATGGCCGAGAGCAGCTGCACTTCATCAGCGCAGACCAGCGACACCGCCTGACCGGTGGTGCCGGCACGCCCGGTACGGCCGATACGGTGCACATAGTCTTCGGCGACGATGGGCAGGTCAAAGTTGACCACCAGCGGCATGTCATCGATATCCAGGCCACGGGCTGCCACATCGGTGGCCACCAGCACCTTGACCTCGCCGTCCTTGAAGCGCTGCAGGGCACGCTGGCGAGTGGCCTGGGGTTTGTCGCCGTGAATCGAGTCGGCGCTGATGCCGTGGCGTTGCAGCTCGGCTTCCAGCTCATCAACACCCTTACGGGTTTTCACAAACACCAGAGCCTGGCTCCAGCGCTTGGCCTGATACAGATGCAGAAACAGCTCGCTCTTGCGCTTCTTGTCCACCGGAATCAGCCACTGCTTGACCGACTTGGCGGCGGCGTTACGCGGGCTGACCTCAATGCTCAACGGATCATTGAGCATCTCCCCGGCCATGCTGCGGATCGCTTCAGAGAAGGTCGCGGAGAACAGCAGGGTCTGGCGCTTTTTAGGCAGCGCACGGAAAACACTTTCGAGCTCGTTGGCAAACCCCAGATCGAGCATGCGGTCGGCTTCATCCAGCACCAGGGTTTGCACCTGATTGAACTTCACCGCGTTCTGCCGGAACAGGTCGAGCAAGCGGCCTGGGGTGGCCACCAGCACGTCCACGCCTTTGCGCAGCTTCATCATCTGCGGGTTGATGCTGACCCCGCCATACACCGCGTAACTGCGCAGCGGCAGGTGCTGGCCGTAGGTGATAAAGCTCTGCAGCACCTGCTCGGCCAGCTCACGGGTCGGCACCAGCACCAACGCACGCACCGAATTACTGGCCACCTGCGGCCCTTCCATCATCAGCCGTTGCAGCACCGGCAAGGCAAAGCCTGCGGTCTTGCCGGTGCCAGTCTGCGCGGCGGCCATCAGGTCGCGGCCTTGCAGAACCGGCACGATGGCCTGCGCCTGCACGGCCGTGGGGGTTTTGTAATCGAGGCTGTCGAGGGTGCGTAGCAGAGGCTCGATCAGGCCGAGGGAGGCAAACGTCATAGGGCTAACCGCTGAAATAAGTCGATGGCGCAGAGTTTATCCTGCTTGGGCGCAGACGGCCTGGCTGTCTTCACCGGGCCATCAACTACAAAGCCCGGAATGATCCGGGCTTTAAGGTACGAGCGTACGCGTGTTGAGTTAAGGCTTGTGCGGCCGCGCGAGAAACTCGTGGGATTGCATTTCCAGCAGACGACTCAGCGTGCGCTGGAACTCGAAGGTAAGACGACCGCCAGTGTAGAGGTCTTTCAGCTCCACCTCGGCAGAGATGATCAGCTTGACGTTGCGGTCGTAGAACTCGTCCACCAGGTTGATAAAGCGCCGGGCCATATCGTCCTTCGCGGTGCTCATCTGCTCGACATTGGCCAGCAGCACCGCATGGAAGATTTTACCCAGTTCGATGTAGTCGTTCTGGCTACGCGGGCCATCGCACAGCTCACGGAAGTCGAACCAGGCCACGTCATCGCCGACCTTGCGCGCCACGATCGCGCGGCTCTCGATCATCAGCGGCTCGTTTTCCTGCACCTCGCAGTGCTCGGGCAACAGGCTGACAAAGCTCTTCTGCAAGCTTTCCTCGGCGGCAGCGTCCAGCGGCCAGTGGAACAGCTCGGCTTGCTCCAACGCACGCAGACGATAGTCGATACCGCTGTCGACGTTGACGATCTCGGTGTGCTGCTTGAGCAGGGCGATGGCCGGCAGGAAGCGCGCGCGCTGCAAGCCGTCCTTGTACAGGCCATCCGGCACGATATTAGAGGTAGCAACCAAGCTCACACCGTTCTTGAACAGCTCTTCCAGCAGAGTGGCGAGGATCATCGCGTCGGTAATATCACTGACAAAGAATTCGTCGAAGCAGATCACCCGTGCCTCATCGGCGAACCGTTTGCCGATAATGGTCAGCGGGTTCTTCTCGCCCTTGAGGGTGCGCATTTCTTCATGCACGCGCTTCATAAAGCGGTGGAAGTGCGTGCGCACCTTGCGCTCGAACGGCAGCGCATCAAAAAAGGTGTCGACCAGGTAGGTTTTGCCACGACCCACGCCACCCCAGAAGTACAGGCCCTTGACCGGCCCCTGCGGTTTTTTGCCGAACAGCTTGCCGAAGACGCCGGCGCTGCCCTTGTCGGCAGCGATCAGATCGTCATACAGGCGCTGCAAGTGACGCACCGCAGTTTCCTGGGCAGCGTCATGAAAGAAATCAGGGCGTTTAAGGTCAGCCTGGTAGCGTTCTAGGGGGGTCATAAATTCGTTAGCCGGGCAAGTAAAACGGGGGCGTCACTTTAGCGACGCCCCCGTTGATTGGCAATCGGCCAGCATGGCTGCTGGACGGAAATCCGATTAATGCACCGCCCTGCGCGTTACTCAGCGGGTGCTAGCGCCTCACGCACACGCTGAATCGCCGCCTGACAGGCACTGCTGTCGGCGAATGTAGGGCTTTGCGCCACGCACTCATCGTCCAACCAGACACCAAAACCGCCGTTCTGCTCGCGCACATCCAATGCTTCACCGGATTGCAGACGCTTATTAGCCATGCCTGCCGCTTTACCATCGGCAAACGATTTGGACAGCAGCAACTGCTCGCCAGCGGCATCCAGCAGGCGGAAGCGGAAGCTACCGTCATCGTCGCGGAAGCTGACAAAGCGCGCGCTCTTGCCGGCTTTTTTCTTCTCACCCGCCGTATTGACGGCTTGGCTGCGGAACGAGCGCAGGCCCACTGCCTCGCGCAGCTCACCGAGAAACGGTGTAGCAGTCTTGCGCGCCTTGGCGGCACCAGCCAGGAGGATGTCTTCCAGATCGGCCGGTTTGCTGATCAGCGCATGGTAACGCTCGCGCGCCTCGCCCAGCTCGGCCTCCAGCAAGTTGCACAGCGCCTGCTTGGCTTCGCCCCAGGCCATTCCGCCTTCCAGCGCAGCACGGAAGTCCGCCTGCTGAGTGGGTGCGGCAAAGGCTTGATAGAGGGTGAACAGGTGCGAGCTGTCCGGATCTTTGGGTTCACCCGGCAGTTTGGAGTCAGTCACGACACGTGCAACGGCATCCTTGAGCTGCTTGGCACTGCCGAACAACGGAATAGTGTTGTCGTAGCTCTTGCTCATCTTGCGCCCATCGAGGCCTGGCAAGGTCGCTACGTCTTCCTCGATCACCGCTTCGGGCAGGGTGAACAGTTCCTTGCCATTGCCAAACAGATGATTGAAGCGCTGACCGATATCGCGGGCCATTTCCACGTGCTGGATCTGATCGCGCCCCACTGGCACCTTGTGCGCATTGAACATCAGAATGTCCGCAGCCATCAGTACCGGGTAACTGAACAGGCCCATGGTGATACCGGCATCCGGGTCTTCGCCTTGCTCGACGTTTTTGTCCACCGAGGCCTTATAAGCGTGCGCGCGATTAAGCAGGCCCTTGCCGGAAACGCAGGTGAGCAACCAGCACAGCTCAGGAATCTCGGGGATATCCGACTGGCGGTAGAAAGTTGCCTTGTCGGTATCCAGCCCCAACGCCAGCCAGGTTGCAGCGATTTCCAGACGCGAACGCTGGATACGCGCCGGCTCATCGCACTTGATCAGCGCGTGGTAGTCGGCCAGGAAGTAGAACGAATCTGCATCAGCGGCGCGGCTAGCAACGATGGCCGGGCGAATCGCGCCCGCGTAGTTGCCGAGGTGCGGCGTGCCGGTGGTGGTGATGCCGGTAAGGATACGAGTGGTCATGTTCAGGTTCGCTTTACTTGAGCCATCTTATGATCTCGCGAGCTAGAGCCTGGCTAGGCCCTACGTTAGTAACAGCCTACGGCTGGTCAAAACGGCGAGAAAGCGGAGTTTACTGGTGTAAATGAGCATTCCGAGACGCCGCGTCCCGGCCTGTTTTTAACAACGCCAGGCCGACGCGCAGCAGATCAGAGACGCGGCAGCAGCAGATCTTTGAGATCAGTAAGCTTGCCGTGAAAAAAGTGGCCGCATTCTGCCACTTTCAGCAGCTCATGGGCACGCCCGAGTGCGGCCGACCACTGGTAAACCACCTGCGGATCGATCACTTCGTCGTCTTCGGGCTGAATCAGGATCAGCGGACAGTTGATGGCTGGGGGCGTTTCTTCGCTCAGGCGCTGCACCGCCGGCGCCACCATAAACAGCTTGTCGAGCGTCACACCCTTGGCTTCCAGGCGTGCACCGAGCGCAGCGGCTACAAAGCCACCAAAGGAAAAACCCAGCAGGGTCACGGGTAATTCGGGATGCTGCGCACGCAGCCAATTGGCCACGGCCTCGGCATCATCCACCTCACCGCTGGCCATATCGTGGCTGCCCGCGCTGGCGCCGACGCCACGGTAATTGAAACGCAACGTTGCCAGGCCACAGTCACGGGCCGTGCGTTGCAGGGTGGAGACCACCTTATTCAGCATGGTGCCGCCTTGTACCGGATTGGGGTGGCAGATCAGCGCCACGCCACGGGCATCGGGGGTATCCAGCCACAGGGCTTCAAGTTGGCCGCTGGGGCCGGCAATCATCAGAGGGGTTTCGCGGGTGAGCAACAGGGAACTCCGTGACCTCGCAGTGGGTCGACTCGTCTAGCTGACAGCCTGCGCCATACACACACCACCGCAAACGTTTCGGCATTGCATTGCGGTATACAGCACAGGTTCGAGCCGTTAACGTAAAGCAAAGCCGTTTAGAGAGGAAGGACTCGTGGAACAGACGCTCACCGCCTGGTTGCTACCCGCCATTACCCTGGTAGCTGGTATTGCCATTGGCTTCCTGATTGCCCGCCTGGCACCCAATGCCGCCCCTAGCCGCACCCAGCGTCAGCTGGATGAAATTCAAGAACGCTTCGACACCTACCAAAGCGAGGTGGTGACTCATTTCAACACCACCGCCAACCTGGTGAAAAAGCTCAGCCAAACTCAACTGGACGTGCAACAGCACCTGTCAGACGGGGCCAATCGCCTGGCACTCGACGAGCTGACTCGCCAGCGCCTACTCGCTACCCTGCACGCCGATGACAGCAGTGAAAAGCGCGAGCGTATCAAGGCACCGGTCCATCATGAAATGCCAAAGGACTACGCGCCGAAAAGCGCCGATGTGCCAGGCATGCTCGATGAAAGCTACGGTTTGAAGAACAAGTAAACGCCGCTGACTCGGTCGTTTCGGCGACCGAATAGGCAATAAAAAGCCCCGTACTAGACGGGGCTTTTTAATGTGCAGCAGATTTAGATGGCGCCGCGCTCACGCAGCAGAGCCAACACCTGCTTGACGCCCTCTTCCACCGACAGCGACTGCGTATCGATCACCAGATCGGCATTCAGCGGCACGTCATAGGGGAAGGATTCACCCGGGATATTGTCACCACCCGCCGCGTACAAGCCCTGCGGATCACGCTCAGCGCATACCTGCGGAGACGCCTGCACATAGACAGTGATCAGGCGCTCTGCACCGATCAATGCTTTGGCCTGCTCGCGGCCTTCGGCGTCCGGCGCCACGAAGGCGGCCAGGGTCAGCAAGCCGGCCTCGTTAAACTGACGCGCCACGTGCGCGGCACGGCGCCAGTTCTCGGTACGCCCGGCACGATGCTGCGGCAGACCTTTGTTCAGGTCATGGCGCAGATTCTGGCCGTCCAGCACATAAACCGCGCGACCCATGTCGAACAGCTTGCGCTCTACGGCGTAGGCCAAGGTGCTCTTGCCCGCGCCGGACAGGCCGCTGAACAGCACGGTGGCCGGCTGCTGGCCGAAGCGCGTGGCACGCTCTTCGGTGGACACGTGCGCCAGCTTGCCATGATGGCCACCCGCGCAAGCCTCAACCGGCTCAGCGATGATCATGCCAGCACCCACGGTGCCGTTGGTCAGGCGGTCGATGACGATAAAGGAGCCGGTGGTGCGGTTCTGCGCATAGCCATCGAGGGCAATCGGTGCGTCGAGGGCGATCTTGACCTTGCCGATCTCGTTGAGCTGCAGGCTGCTCGCCGGTCCTTCTTCCAGAGTGTTCACATCGACGCGGTGGGCGATGCCGGCAATCGAGCACGGCACGTAGCTGGTGGCGCGCTTGATGTCGTACTTCTTGCCCGGCAGCATCGGCTCTTCAGCCATCCACACCAGCATGGCATCGAAGCTGTCGACCACCTGCGGACGGTTGTCGGCATGCACCAGCATGTCGCCACGGGAGACGTCGATTTCGTCTTCCAGGGTGATGGTGATCGCCTGACCCGGACCGGCCTGTTCCAGTTCACCCTCAAAGGTGACGATGGATTTGACCTTGCTGCCCTTGCCCGACGGCAGCGCGATGACTTCGTCGCCCTTGCGCACAATGCCGCTGGCCAGGGTGCCGGCGAAGCCACGGAAGTTCAGGTTCGGCCGGTTGACGTACTGCACCGGGAAACGCAGGTCGTCGAAATTGCGATCACCGGCGACTTCCACGGTTTCGAGGATTTCCATCAGCGACTGGCCGGTGTACCAGGGCGACTGCTCGCTCTTGTTGACCACGTTGTCGCCTTTCAGCGCCGACATCGGCACGAAATGCAACGAGGTGGGTTTGAGCGCGATGCCTTCGGCGAACTTCAGGTAATCAGCCTTGATCTGCTCGAACACACCCTGATCAAAGCCCTTGAGGTCCATCTTGTTGATGGCCACAACGATGTGCTTGATGCCCAGCAGACTGGTGATAAAGCTGTGACGCTTGGTCTGGGTCTGCACACCGTAGCGCGCGTCGATCAGGATGATCGCCAGGTCGCAGGTGGAGGCGCCAGTGGCCATGTTGCGGGTGTACTGCTCATGGCCGGGGGTGTCGGCAATGATGAACTTGCGTTTGGCGGTACTGAAATAGCGGTAGGCCACGTCGATGGTGATGCCCTGCTCGCGCTCGGCCTGCAGGCCGTCGACCAGCAGTGCCAGGTCGATGTCATCACCGGTGGTGCCGACTTTCTTGGAGTCCTTGCTGATGGCTTCCAGATGATCTTCGTAGATCATCTTCGAGTCGTGCAGCAGGCGGCCGATCAGGGTGCTCTTGCCGTCGTCGACGTTGCCGCAGGTGAGGAAGCGCAGCAGCTCTTTACGCTCGTGCTGGGCCAGGTAAGCGAGGATGTCTTCGCTGATCAGATCGGATTGGTGCGACATCTTAAAAATACCCCTGACGTTTTTTCTCTTCCATCGAACCTGCAGCATCGTGATCGATAACGCGACCCTGACGCTCGGACGTACGGGTCAGGAGCATTTCCTGGATGATGTCGGTCAGGCTGGTGGCGGTGGACTCCACCGCGCCGGTCAGCGGGTAGCAGCCGAGGGTACGGAAACGCACCATCTTCTTGGTGATGCGGGCTTTCTCTTCGTCCGAGAGGTGCTCGAGGATGCGATCGTCGTCGATCATGATCAACGTGCCGTTCTTCTCGATCACTTCACGCTCAGCAGCGAAGTACAGCGGCACGATCGGGATCTGCTCCAGGTAGATGTACTGCCAGATGTCCAGCTCGGTCCAGTTGGACAGCGGGAACACGCGGATCGACTCGCCCTTCTTGACCTTGCCGTTGTACACATTCCACAGCTCGGGACGCTGATTCTTCGGGTCCCAGCGGTGCTTGCTGTCGCGGAAGGAATACACGCGCTCCTTGGCGCGGGATTTCTCTTCGTCGCGGCGCGCGCCACCGAAGGCGGCATCGAAGCCGTACTTGTCCAGCGCCTGCTTGAGGCCCTCGGTCTTCATCACGTCGGTGTGCTTGGCACTGCCGTAAGTGAAGGGGTTCATGTCCTGCGCCACGCCATCGGGGTTGATGTGGGTGATCAGGTCCAGGCCGTACTCGTTGACCATCTTCTCGCGGAAGCTGTACATCTCCTGAAACTTCCAGCGCGTGTCGACGTGCATCACCGGGAACGGCAACTTCCCTGGAAAGAACGCCTTGCGTGCCAGGTGCAGCATCACGGCGGAGTCTTTACCGATGGAATAGAGCATCACCGGGTTGTCGAATTCGGCGGCCACTTCACGAATGATGTGGATACTTTCCGCCTCCAGCTGTTTCAGGTGGGTCAGTTTATCGAGCATGGCTACTCACGAAATGCGATGTGTTTGGGCCGGCGGGCCGTGGACGAGGGCGCACTCTAGCACAGCACCCACTTCTAATCAGGGGCCCAGTTAGATCGAAACGATCTAGCTTTATACCTGCCGGGAAGGCGGTAATTGCACCTCAGATTGGGTTTGGGCAATCAATAAACAGATGCTCAATAGCAAAGCGCCGCGCCAGATAATCACCCAGCGCCTGCACACCGTAACGCTCGGTGGCGTGATGGCCGGCGGCGATAAAGCTGATGCCATTTTCCCGGGCGCTGTGGAAGGTCTGCTCGGAGGCTTCACCGGTTAGGTACAGATCAACCCCAGCGGCAATCGCCTGATCGATATACCCCTGACCGCCGCCGGTGCACCAAGCGACTCGACGAATCATCTCGTTGCCTTCTACCAGCAGGGGTTCGCGGCCAAGCACCTGATGCACATGGCGGGCGAAATCGCGCGGGCTCATGGCCTCGGCTAGCGAGCCGAGCAGGCCAACCGTGCGCGGATTTTCCGGCTCCAGCGGGCCTTCCACGGTAATACCCAGCTGAGCGGCCAGCTGCACGTTGTTGCCAACATCGGGGTGCACATCCAGTGGCAGGTGATAGGCCAGCAGGCTGATGTCGTTGGCCAGCAGGGTCTGCAGACGGCGGCGCTTCATCCCGGTGATACAAGGGTTTTCGCCCTTCCAGAAGTAACCGTGATGCACCAGCAGCACATCAGCATCGGCTTCAACGGCGGCCTCGATCAGCGCCTGACTGGCGGTCACGCCGCTGACGATACGCCGCACCTGCGGCCGGCCCTCGACCTGCAGGCCATTGGGACAGTAATCACTGATGCGCGCGGCATTCAGGTAGCGGTCGGCTTCGTCCACCAGGGTCGCCAGAGCAATGGCCATAGGGTTTCCTTATCAACAGGTGTGCGGGCGCTGCTTTATTCGCAGCCACCTCTCTATAATGGCGCACCTTAAGGGGCGCATCCGCCCCCGGCAACCCTCAGGATTGGATCGATGTTCAAGGCCCTGCGTTTCCTCGGCTGGCCCCTGCTGGTCGGCGTGCTGTCGGCACTGCTGATCATGCAATATTTCCCCCAGTGGGTCGGCTTGCCGGGGCAGGACGTGCACGTGCGCCAGGCGCCGTTCTACAGCCGCATGCAGGAAGGTCCAGTGTCCTATGCCGACGCGGTGAACCTGGCCTCGCCGGCCGTCGCCAACCTGTACACCACCAAGTTCGTCAACAAACCTGCGCATCCATTGTTCGAGGACCCGCAGTTTCGCAAGTTCTTCGGCGATAACCTACCCAAGCAGCGGCGCATGGAGTCGAGCCTCGGCTCGGCAGTAATCATGAGCCCGGAAGGCTACTTGCTGACCAACAACCATGTGGTCGCGGGCGCTGATCAGATCGTCGTGGCCCTGAAAGATGGGCGTGAAACCCTGGCTCGCATCATTGGCAGCGACCCGGAAACTGACCTCGCGGTGCTGAAAATCGACCTGCAGGATCTGCCGTTTATCACCCTCGGTCGCTCCGACAATATCCGCATTGGCGACGTCAGCCTGGCCATCGGCAACCCGTTCGGCGTTGGCCAAACCGTGACCATGGGCATCATCAGCGCCACCGGGCGCAACCAGCTGGGCCTCAACACCTACGAAGACTTTATCCAGACCGACGCAGCGATCAACCCAGGCAACTCCGGCGGCGCCCTGGTGGATGCCTACGGCAACCTGGTGGGTATCAATACCGCAATTTTCTCCAAATCCGGCGGCTCACAAGGCATCGGCTTTGCCATCCCGGTGAAACTGGCGATGGATGTGATGCAGGCGATCATCGAACACGGCCAGGTGATTCGCGGCTGGCTAGGCATCGAAGTACAACCGTTGACCCCAGAGCTGGCGGAATCCTTCGGAATGGACGGTCGCCCCGGGATCGTCGTGGCCGGTATTTACCGCGACGGCCCCGCGCAGAAAGCCGGCCTGCAGCCAGGCGACCTGATCCTCAGCATCGATGGTGAAGCCGCCGGCGATGGCCGCCGCTCGATGAACCAGGTGGCGCGTGCCAAGCCGGGTGAGAAGATCAGCATCGACATCCTGCGCAACGGCAAGCCCCTGAAACTGACCGCTGAGATCGGTGTAAGACCGCCCGTCAACGGCAGCTAACCCTCATCCTTTTTAACTTTGCGCAACGCAAGCGATAACTCCTCTCAATTTTAATGTTATGTTATTACATTAAATACAACAGAAGGATGTCTCCCCTTGCGCGCCGCCCACGCCTTACTCGCCAGCCTGCTGCTTCCCAGCACCTTTGCTGCAGCAGCAGAAAACCCCGTTGAGCTCTCTGCCACCACCGTCACCGCCCGCCAGGAACGCGCAGATGGCCCGGTTCAGGGTTACCGCGCCACCCGTTCGGCCAGCGCGACGCGTACCGATACGCCGATTGCCCAGATTGCTCAGAGCATCAATGTGGTACCCGCACAGGTGCTCGATGATCTGGGTACCTCGCGCATAGACCGCGCTCTGGACTTTGCTGGCGGCGTGTCTAGGCAAAACAACTTCGGCGGCCTGACCTTCCTCAATTACAGCGTGCGCGGCTTCACCACCGGCGAGCTGTACAAGAACGGCTTCGCCATCAATCGTGGCAGCTACAGTTCGCCGGACGCCTCCGGCATTGAGCGCATCGAAGTACTCAAAGGCCCGGCTGCCAGCCTGTATGGCCGTGGCGACCCCGGCGGCATGATCAATATCGTCAGCAAGAAACCCCAGACCGAAGCTTTCAGCCAGCTCAAGGCCAGCGCCGGCAGCTGGGACCGTTATCGCAGCAGCCTGGACGTCAACACCCCACTGAATGACGACGCCACCCTGCTGTCGCGAATCAACTTGGCGGTCGAGGACAACCAGAGCTTTCGTGACCATGTCGGCAGCGAACGGCAGATCGTCAGTCCGTCGCTGAGTTGGCAGCTGAACCCCGACACCCTGCTGCTGATCGAGAGCGAATTCACCCGCACCGAGTCGGTGTTCGACCGTGGTATCCCGGCGGTGAACAACCGCATGGGCGCGGTGAAAGACTCCACGTTTATGGGCGAACCGAACGACGGCAGCATCCGCAACGACAACCAGATGCTGCAGGTCAGCCTTGAGCATTACCTCAATGACAGCTGGAAGCTGCGCCTGGCCAACCACTACGCCCAAGGTCGCCTGCAAGGCAATAGCTCCGAGCCGTCACGCCTGATTAGCGACACCCTGACGCGTTTCTATCGCCAGCGCAGCTTCGAATGGAACGACAGCATCACCCAAGCCGAACTGCATGGCAGCTTCAACCTCGGCAGCTGGCAGCACCAGACCCTCGCCGGGCTGGAGTACGAGAACTACCGCAATAGCCAAAAGTACCCGCAAAGCGCGACCACACTGGGCTACGGCCAGAACATCTACCAACCGCAGTACGGCCAGGCCAAGCCGGCCATCGTCAATCCCAACGATTTCTTTGAGCACACCGAGAGCTTTGCCCTCAACCTGCAGGATCAGATCAGCTTCAGCGAACGCCTGAGTGGCCTGATCGGCGCGCGCTTCGAGCGCTTCGAACAGACCGCGCTGAACCGCAGCACCCGGGTCAGCAATGAGCAGAACAAGGATGTCGCCACCGCGCGCACAGGGCTGCTCTATCAGCTGACGCCGCAAATCGGGGTGTTCGCCAACGCCTCCACCTCGTTCAAGCCCAACAGCATCAGCAGCCAGGGCACGGTGTTCAAACCGGAGAAGGGCCTGGGCTATGAAACCGGGCTGAAGCTCGACCTGCTCGACAGCCGCCTGGGCGCGACCATCGCGCTGTTTCATATCGACAAGGAAAACGTGCTGACCGCCGACCCGGCCAACCCCGGCGACAGCATCGCGGCCGGCAAAGCGCGCAGCCAGGGCCTGGATATGCAGTTCAGCGGCCAGCTCAGCGATGCCGTGCGCATCATTGGCGCCTACGCCTTTATCGATGCCGAAGTCACCGAAGACAACAGCCTGCCGGTCGGCAGCAAGCTGCTCGGCGTCGCCCGCCACAGCGGTAGCCTGCTGACCGTCTACCAGTTTCAGGAAGGCCGTCTGCGCGGCTCGGATATCGGCGCCGCACTCAACTATGTAGGGGATCGCTCGGGGCAAGCCGGCAGCGACTTCGAATTGCCGGCCTACAGCACCGTCGACCTGCTCGCGCGCTACCAGGCCAATGAAGACCTGAGCATCGGCCTGAACCTCAACAACCTGTTCGACCGCGAGTACTACGAGCGCGCCTACAACAACGTCTGGGTCATGCCTGGCGATCCGCGCAACCTCAGCCTCAGCCTGACCCTCAATCTCTGACCCACCACTCAAGGAACCCCAGTATGCGTACCGTCAAACCCACCATGCTCACCGCGCTATTTGCCGCCCTGCTCGCCGGGCAGGTCCAGGCACACGGCCTGTGGACCGAACAGCGCCGCGGCCATATCGAAACCATCTACGGCCACGGTGCGGAAGACGCCGCCTTCAAGGCCGAGAAAATCAGCGGCGCCTGGGCCTATGACGCCGCCGGCAAGATGATCCCGGTGACCGTCCAGCGCCTGGAGGATCACGCCCGCCTGCAACCGCTGAAAACCCCGGCGGTGCTCGGCGTAGCCCTGGATAACGGCGCCTGGTCGCTAACCCCGGACAAGCAGTGGATCAATCAGGGCCGCAGCAAAGTGCCGAACTCGACCGAGTCACTGCACACGTTCAAGTACAGCCTGGCGATTTACCAGGAAGGCGCCACGTTGCCGAAGCTGGATCAATTGAAGATGGTTATCCTGCCGGAAGTCGACCCACTCAAGGTCGGCCCCGGCAAGCCGCTGGCCGTGCGGGTACTGGTAGATGGCAAACCAGCTGCGGGGGTCGAGCTGATCGGTGACTACCGTGGCGCGCCGCACCAGGTCAGCGCCACCACCGATGCCGACGGCCGCGCCCAGGTACTGGTGCGCAACGAAGGGCTGAACATCATCAGCGCGTCCATCGACCTGCCAGTCAAAGGCGACAAGGACATCGAGACGCGCGGTCTGTTTACCTCGCTGACCTTCCTCGGTGCAGCGCACCACGAGTAAGGCTTCGCAGATAACAAAAAGCCGGAGCAGTGCTCCGGCTTTTTTACGACTGCCAGTTAAAGACCTTGCAGCGCGTCCAACAGCGCCTGATTCTGCTCCGACGTACCGATGGTGATACGCAGAAACTGGGCAATACGCTGCTGCTTGAAGTGACGCACGATCACGCCCTGCTCACGCAAACCGGCCGCCAGAGTCGCCGCGTCCTTGTCCGGATGGCGGGCAAACACGAAGTTCGCCTGTGATGGCAGCACCTCAAAGCCGAGCTTTTCCAGCCCAGCCACCACAGCCTCACGGCTTTCGATCACCCGCTGGCACGTCTGCTCGAAGTACGCCTTGTCCTCGAAGGCTGCGGCCGCGCCGGCAATCGCCATACGGTCCAACGGGTAGGAGTTGAAGCTGTTCTTGATCCGCTCGAGCGCTTCGATCAGGTCCGGATGCCCCACCGCAATGCCGACCCGCAATCCGGCCAGCGAGCGCGACTTGGACAGGGTCTGGCTGACCAGCAGGTTGGGGTATTTATTCACCAGGCTGATCGCCGTTTCACCGCCGAAGTCGATGTAGGCTTCATCCACCAGCACCACGGTATCCGGGTTCGCCTTGAGCAAACGCTCGATCGCCTCCAGCGCTAGCCCACAGCCAGTCGGCGCATTGGGGTTGGGGAATATAATGCCGCCGTTGGGCCGCACGTAATCCTCAACGCGAATCTGGAACTGCTCATCCAGCGGCACCTGTACAAAATCGATGCCATAAAGGCCGCAGTACACCGGGTAGAAGCTGTAGCTGATATCCGGGAACAGCAGCGGCTGGCCGTGCTGGAATAGTCCGTGGAAGGCGTGCGCCAGCACCTCGTCGGAACCGTTGCCGACAAATACCTGAGCGGTCTGCACGCCGTAATAGTCAGCCACCGCCTGTTTCAGGCGGTCGCTGTTCGGGTCCGGGTACAGGCGCAGGTTGTCATTGACCTCGGCCTGCATGGCGGCGATGGCCTTGGGCGACGGACCATAGGGGTTTTCGTTGGTGTTTAGTTTGACCAGCTTAGCCAGTTTCGGCTGTTCACCTGGCACATAAGGCACCAGGTCTTTGACGAAGGGGCTCCAGAATTTGCTCATCTGCCCTTCTCTCCTCGAATTCGATTCTGGGGTGAGGCGCGCCTCGCGCGCCCTGAAAATTCAGTTCTTGATGCGGTATTCGGCGCTACGGGCGTGGGCGGTCAGCGACTCGCCACGGGCCAGCACGCTGGCAACCTTGCCCAGCTCCGACGCGCCTTCGGCCGAGCAATGAATGATCGACGAGCGCTTCTGGAAGTCGTACACCCCCAGCGGCGAGGAATAACGCGCGGTACCCGAGGTCGGCAGCACGTGGTTAGGGCCGGCGCAGTAGTCACCCAGGGCCTCGGCGGTGTAACGGCCCATAAAGATCGCACCAGCGTGACGAATTAGCGGCAGGTATTCCTCAGGGTTCTCCACCGACAGCTCCAGGTGCTCCGGCGCGATACGGTTGGCCACTTCAATGGCCTGAGCCATGTCGGCCACCTGAATCAGCGCGCCACGGCCTTCCAGTGAGGTGCGTGCAATCGTCTCGCGCTCCAGGGTCGGCAGCAGTTTGGCAATGCTTTCGGCGACGCGATCAAGGAAGGCGGCATCCGGGCTGACCAGGATCGACTGGGCGTCTTCGTCGTGCTCGGCCTGGGAGAACAGGTCCATGGCGATCCAATCCGGATCGGTCTGGCCGTCACAGACCACAAGAATTTCCGACGGCCCGGCGATCATGTCGATACCGACCTTGCCGAACACATGGCGCTTAGCCGTGGCGACGTAGATATTGCCCGGGCCGACGATCTTGTCCACCGGGGGCACGCTTTCGGTGCCATAGGCCAACGCTGCGACGGCTTGCGCACCACCGATGGTGAATACTCGGTCGACGCCGGCGATGCAGGCGGCCGCCAGCACCAACTCATTGATTTCGCCACGCGGGGTTGGCACCACCATCACCACTTCCGGCACACCGGCGACCTTGGCTGGGATGGCGTTCATCAGCACCGAAGACGGATAGGACGCCTTGCCACCCGGCACATACAGACCGGCGCGGTCCAGCGGGGTGACCTTCTGCCCCAACACCGTGCCGTCGGCTTCGGTGTAGGTCCAGGAATCCTGTTTCTGCCGCTCGTGGTAGCTGCGCACGCGCTCGGCGGCTTTTTCCAGGGCGCTGCGCTGCTCCGGCGTGATGCGGGTCAGGGCCAGTTCCAGACGCTCGCGCGGCAGAATCAGATCCGCCATGGACGCAACATCCAGGCCATCGAACTGCTTGGTGAACTCGACCAGCGCCGCATCGCCGCGCTCACGCACCGCCTTGATGATATCAAGCACGCGCTGGTTGACCGCGTCGTCCGAGACACTTTCCCAGCTCAGCAGATGATCCAGATGCTGGGCAAAGCCCTGGTCAGCGGCATTGAGTCGGCGGATAGCGATTGGAGCGGTCATAGCGGGCCTCTTAAGTTGGCAAATGCTCGGGCGTCGCTAGGCTACCAAGCCCACCGTATGGACGCCCGAGATAATTGGCTATGACACGGATAGGCAGACGCGGCGTAATGCCGCGTTGAGGGTATTAGCGGGGGTGTCGCGCTTCAACCGCATCGCGCAGGGTGTCGATCAACGCCTGAATGCGCGCGTGCTGCATCTTCATCGACGCCTTATTGACGATCAGCCGCGAGCTGATCATGGCGATCAGCTCCTGAGCTTCCAAGCCGTTGGCACGCAGGGTGTTACCGGTGTCAACCACATCAATGATCTTGTCAGCCAATCCCACCAGCGGCGCCAACTCCATCGAGCCATACAGCTTGATGATGTCGACCTGACGGCCCTGTTCGGCGTAATACCGTTTGGCCACATTGACGAACTTGGTGGCCACTCGCAGACGGCCTTTCGGCTCTGGTGCGCCAACAGCACCGGCGGTCATCAGCTTGCATTGGGCAATGCGCAGGTCCAGCGGCTCATACAAGCCCTGGCCGCCGTATTCCATCAGCACATCTTTACCAGCCACGCCGAGATCGGCCGCGCCGTGTTCGACATAAGTCGGCACGTCGGTGGCACGCACGATCAGCAGGCGCACATCATCCAGAGTGGTCGGGATGATCAGCTTGCGACTTTTATCCGGGTTCTCGGTCGGCTCAATGCCCGCCGCAGCAAGCAGCGGCAGGGTGTCATCGAGAATCCGGCCTTTGGAAAGAGCAATGGTCAGCATGGTCTTAGCCCGGCACGCGGCGAATCTTCGCCCCCAGCAACTGCAATTTCTCTTCGATGCACTCGTAACCACGGTCGATGTGGTAAATGCGGTCGATCAGGGTGTCACCTTCGGCGACCAGTGCCGAGATCACCAGGCTGGCCGACGCTCGCAGGTCGGTGGCCATGACGGGCGCGCCCTTGAGCTTCTCGACCCCAGTGACGATGGCGGTGTTGCCCTCGACCTGGATCTGCGCGCCCATGCGGATCATTTCATGCACATGCATAAAGCGGTTTTCGAACACGGTTTCGATCACCGTGCCGGTACCTTCGGCAATTGCATTGAGGGCAATAAACTGCGCCTGCATATCGGTGGGGAACGCCGGGTACGGAGCGGTGCGCAGGTTGACGGCTTTCGGCCGCTTGCCATGCATGTTCAGCTCGATCCAGTCATTACCACAGGTCACTTCTGCACCGGCTTCCTGCAACTTGGAAAGTACGGCTTCCAAGGTGGTCGGATCGGTGTCTTTCACTTTGACGCGGCCGCCCGTGACAGCCGCCGCCACCAGGTAGGTACCGGTTTCGATACGGTCAGGCATCACGCTGAAACGCGCACCGTGCAGACGCTCGACGCCATCAATGGTGATGGTGTCAGTACCAGCACCGCTGATTTTCGCGCCCATGGCAATCAGGCAGTTAGCCAGGTCGACCACTTCCGGCTCGCGCGCGGCGTTTTCCAGCACGCTGCGGCCACGGGCCAGGGTCGCGGCCATCATGATGTTTTCAGTACCGGTCACACTCACGGTATCGAAGAAGAAGTGCGCGCCACGCAGGCCGCCTTCAGGAGCCTTGGCCTTGATGTAGCCGGCCTCTACATCGATGATCGCGCCCATGGCTTCGAGGCCACGGATGTGCAGGTCAACCGGACGCGAGCCGATGGCGCAGCCACCCGGCAGGGCCACTTCGGCATAACCAAAGCGCGCGACCATCGGGCCGAGCACCAGGATCGAGGCGCGCATGGTTTTCACCAGCTCATAGGGCGCAACCAGAGTCTTGATGGCCCGCGCGTCGACTTCGACGCTGAGTTTCTCGTCAATGATCGGCTCGATGCCCATGCGACCGAACAGCTCGATCATGGTGGTGATGTCGTGTAGGTGCGGCAGGTTGCAGATAGTGACAGGCGCGTCACCGAGCAGGGTGGCGGCGAGAATCGGCAGGGCAGAGTTCTTCGCCCCGGAAATGCGGATTTCGCCATCAAGGCGCACACCGCCGGTAATAATCAGTTTGTCCATGATTCTCTCGGTTTAGGAGCGCGCGGCCCAATCGGCACGGCTGAAGAATTTCATACTCACGGCGTGAATGCTGCCATCGGCGATCCAGGCATTGAGGTGAGCGTAGATCTGCTGCTGGCGTTTGACCGGACTAAGGGCGGCCAATTCGTCACTGATCAGGTTCAGCTGAAAGTTGCAGCCTTCGCCTTCAACTTCCACCTGGGTATCCGGCAATTTAGCCTCAAGGAGACTCTTTACTTCTAAGGCCTGCATGCTCAACCTCGATCAACGCATAAATTAACGACAGCCGAGCAGACGCTCGCGGGTCGAGCATCATACAAAAAAGCCCCCCGCCTGCGAACCCCGCATTACTGCCAGCCGACCGAAGCCTTGATCAGGCTTGCAGCGGTAGAATCTCCAGCAAACCGCAAACGCCAGCGATCTCGCGCATGTCCTTGGGCAGATTACTCACGTTCAGGGTCTTGCCGGCCGCACTGGCATCACGCATAAACGCCAATAACAGCGACAGCCCGACGCTGCTGGATTTCTCCACACCCGCGCAATCAATCACGCATGCCGCCGCCGGACTGACCTTGAGCAGGCGCGCACCGTGCTCACGCAGCGCTGGCGCGCTCAGGTAATCGAGTACGCCGGTAAGGCTAAAAACGCCAGGTGACGCCTCACGGATACTGGCTTGACTCACGATGCATTGGCCCCTTGGCGGGCTTTGGCAACGGTCTCGGTCCAGTTGTCGATGACCTTGTCCAGGTCATTGCGATTGTCTTGCATGGCCTGGGCGAACTGATCACGGAATAACTTACCGACGTTAATGCCGTTGATCACCACGTTGCGCATCTTCCAGGTGCCATCGAGGCTGACCATGGTGTAAGACAGCGGGTAAACCACGCCCTTGCCGTCCCTGATCTCCATATTAACCGCTGTACGCTCTGGGTCCTGCTGCCCCGCAACTGGAAGGACGCGAATGTCCTGATTGTTGTATTCCAGCAGGGCATTGCCATAGAACTGCATCAGGCTGCGCTTGAAATTCTCCTGAAAACGCTGCATCTGCTCAGGCGAAGCCTGGCGCGAGTAGCGCACGGTCATCACGCCACGAGACATACCATCAGCATCCACTACCGGGCCGAGAATGCTGTTCAGGGCGTTGTAAAACGCACCCGGATCGGTACGGTACTGCTCTTTGTTGACCTTGAGGTCTGCTAGTAGCGTGGTGGTGGTCTGCTGTACCACTTCATGAGCGGCTGGAGCTGCCAAGACCTGGAATGAGATGGCGGCCAGGCAGATAAACAAACCGTTACGCAGCGTTTTGAACATAGTCAGCACCCCTCTTAATTTGCCTGGTCTTTGTTGACCGAATTCAGCAAAAACTTACCAATCAGGTCTTCCAGCACCAACGACGACTGCGTGTCGTGAATGGTGCTGCCATCACGCAGCACCTCTTCTTCGCCGCCCACGCTAATACCAATGTATTTCTCGCCCAACAAGCCCGCGGTCAGAATCGAGGCGGTAGAGTCTGCCGGCAAGTTATCCACGGCATCATCCAACACCATGGTGACGCGTCCCATGTAGCTGTTGCGGTCCAGATCAATGGCGGTGACCTTACCAATCGTCACGCCGGCCATGGTCACTTTCGATCTGACCGTCAACCCCGCGATATTCTCAAAGTGCGCATACACCTTGTAGGTATTTTCACTGCTGCCAACAGTCAGGCCGCTCACGCGCAAGGCCAGCAGCAACAAGGCCAACAACCCAGCCAACAGGAACAAGCCGACACCCACTTCCAGCGTGCGGTTCTGCATCAGAAATCTCCAAACATCAAAGCAGTCAGAATAAAGTCCAGCCCCAGCACGGCGAGCGAGGCGTACACCACGGTTTTCGTGGTAGCACGACTAATCCCTTCCGAAGTCGGCTCACAGTCATAGCCCTGAAACACGGCAATCCAGGTCACAACAAACGCAAAGACCACACTCTTGATCACACCATTGAGCACATCTTCACGGAATGAAACACTGCTTTGCATGTTGGCCCAGAACGAACCTTCATAAACCCCCAGCCAGTCGACGGCGACCATCGCACCGCCCCAGATACCGACCACACTGAAGATCATCGCCAGCAGCGGCATCGAGATAAAACCGGCCCAAAGCCGCGGCGCGACAATATATTTGAGCGGATCAACGCCGATCATCGCCAGGCTCGACAGCTGCTCGGTGGATTTCATATTGCCGATTTCCGCAGTCAACGCCGAACCGGCGCGACCGGCAAACAGCAAGGCAGTAACCACTGGCCCCAATTCGCGCAGCAGTGTGAGGGCGACCATTTGCCCCACCGCCTGCTCGGAACCGTATTTGGCCAGAATGCTGAAGCCCTGCAGCGACAGCACCATGCCGATAAAGATGCCGGACACCACAATGATGGCAAGAGACATCACCCCAACCGAATACAGCTGTTTGATTAGTAGCTGAAAACTGTTACCGGTCGAGCCACGCCCCAACAGCGCACGCAGCAAAAACAGCACCGAGCGCCCCAGCGTGGCCACCACATCAATACCGGCGCGACCGAACAGGCGCACCCGCTCGAGCACAGATGTCTTGCGCATCAGCGCCCCCCCAGAAGATCGTCGCGGTAATTGGCCGCCGGAAAGTGAAACGGTACCGGGCCATCGGGGATGCCCTGCATAAACTGACGCACGCGCGGATTATCCGAGGCCATCAACTCCGCCGGCGTGCCCTGCCCCAGCACCTGGGTGTCGCCCACAATATAGATGTAGTCGGCAATACTGGCGGTTTCCGCCAGGTCATGAGACACCACAATGCTGGTGATCGCTAACGCATCGCTCAGCAGGCGAATCAGTCGCACCAGAACGCCCATGGCAATCGGGTCCTGGCCGACGAAAGGCTCGTCATACATCAGTATTTGTGGGTCCAAGGCAATCGCTCGAGCCAATGCCACACGACGCTTCATGCCGCCCGAGAGCTCATCCGGCATCAACTCCAGCGCACCACGAAGGCCCACCGCCTGCAACTTCATCAGGACAATGTCGCGAATCATCTCTTCAGGGAGTTTGGTGTGCACGCGCAGGGGAAAGGCAACGTTCTCGAACACGTCCAGGTCGGTAAACAGCGCACCACTCTGGAACAGCACGCCCATCTGTTTGCGCATGTCGAACAGCTCACTGCGCGACAGCGTCGGCAAGTTCAGCCCGTTGACCCAAACCTCACCCTGACTCGGCTTGAGCTCAGCCGCGATCAAGCGCAACAGCGTGGTTTTGCCACAGCCAGACGGGCCCATGATCCCCGTGACTTTGCCACGGGGAATCTGGATGTCGATGTTTTTGAAAATATCCCGCTCGCCACGTTTGAAGCTGACGTTCTTCAGCTCAACCGCATACGGGTTCTCGGCGCTCATCTGGACTCCTTGCTCAACGCTTGCCTGACTGACGTATCGCCCCGAACAAAGGGCACTACAGATCGTCGAACGTACCGAAAATGGCCGCGAACTATACCACTGCGGCACTGACCGCCCAAGACTGAAGGTGTTGCCGAAGATAAGCGCCGCACAGTTCCTGCAAACAACCCACAAATGGAAACACTGGGCAGGCGCACCTTTACCGTTATAATCGGCAGCTTTTAGCCCGTACGCCGCAGAGAAGTCATGAGCCAATCAACCGATCTGATTCAGTCAGCGCAGCGCACCATTCGCTTGGAGCTCGAAGCTATTCAGGATCTGCTGGCGCGCATCAATGATGATTTTGTGCGCGCCTGCGAGCTGATTCTCGCCAGCAAGGGTCGCGTAGTGGTACTCGGCATGGGCAAATCCGGCCACGTTGGCAACAAGATTGCCGCCACCTTGGCCAGCACCGGCACCACTGCATTTTTCGTGCACCCGGCCGAAGCGAGTCACGGCGACATGGGCATGATCACCCGCGATGACGTGGTACTGGCACTATCCAACTCAGGCTCTACCGCAGAAATTGTGACCCTGCTGCCGCTGATCAAACGCCTCGGCATCCGCCTGATCAGCATGACCGGCAATCCAGACTCTCCGCTGGCCACTGCCGCTGAAGTCAACCTGGACGCCCGCGTGTCTCAGGAAGCCTGCCCACTGAACCTGGCGCCAACGTCGTCGACTACCGTGTCACTGGTTCTAGGCGATGCTCTTGCCGTAGCCTTGCTCGAAGCTCGCGGCTTTACCGCCGAAGATTTTGCTTTTTCCCATCCGGGCGGCGCACTGGGCCGACGCCTGCTGCTTAAGGTGGACAACGTGATGCACGCCGGCGACAACCTGCCACGCATCAAGCGCGGTACATCGCTGCGTGATGCACTACTGGAAATGACCCAGAAAGGCCTGGGCATGACCGTGGTAACAGAGGATGACGGTCGCCTAGCCGGGATATTCACTGACGGCGACCTGCGCCGTACCCTGGACCGCAATATCGACGTGCGCCAGACCATTATCGATGACGTAATGACCGTCCACGGCAAGACTGCCCGTGCAGACATGCTGGCGGCAGAGGCCTTGAAAATCATGGAAGACCACAAGATCAGCTCACTGGTCGTTGTCGACGAAAACGATCTGCCCATCGGCGCACTGAACATGCACGATCTGCTCCGTGCCGGAGTGATGTGATGATCGATGCCGACCTGCTGCAACGCGCTCAAGCCATAAAACTGGCCATTTTCGATGTCGACGGCGTCCTCACAGACGGCAAGCTTTATTTTCTGGTCGACGGCAGCGAATTCAAGACGTTCAACACCCTCGACGGTCATGGCATCAAGATGCTGATCAACTCCGGCGTGCGCACCGCGATTATCAGCGGCCGCAAAACACCCGTGGTTGAACGCCGCGCGCAAAATCTGGGGATTCAGCACCTCTATCAAGGCCGCGAAGACAAGCTGGTAGTTCTTGATGAACTGCTTGGTGAACTGGGCCTAAACTATGCAGAGGTTGCATACCTCGGTGACGACTTGCCCGACCTGCCGGTGATTCGCCGCGTCGGCCTGGGCATGGCTGTTGCCAGCGCCGACAACTTTGTCCGCCAGCACGCCCATGGGGTTACCCGCGCCCGCGGAGGCGAAGGCGCCGCCCGCGAGTTCTGCGAACTGATCATGCACGCCCAAGGCACCCTCGAAGCCGCCCAAGCTGCTTACCTATAGGCCAAACATGCCCCGCAAATTATTCAACATTGTCCTGTTTGCCTTTGTCGCACTAGTGGTAGCGGCGCTCGGCTATTGGAACCTCAGCCCTGACAGTTTCAACGAACAGCCTCAGTCAGCTGAGACCGACACCACCATCGACTTTTACGCCACCAACACCTACACCGTTCAATACCAGGCCGATGGCAAACTGCACTATGAGTTGAAGGCCGACAAGGTCGAGCACGTCAAGGCCAACGACATCACCCTGATGACCAGCCCGAATATGAACCTGTTCCGCGGTACCGAGCTGCCCTGGAAAATCCGCAGCGAGCGCGGTGAAGTATCGCCAGGCGGGGTTGAGGTCGAGCTGATCGACAAGGTGCGCGTTGAGCGTACCGACGCCAAAGGCCGTCCGACTATTCTTACCACCAGCCGCCTGACCGTATTCCCCGAGAAGGAATATGCGCAGACCCAGCAAGCCGTTAGAATCGACGCGGCCAATGGGGTGACCACGGCAAAAGGAATGAAAGCGTACATGAATGACGGCAGGATGCTCCTGCTGTCCAACGTAAGAGGTCAGCATGAGGCTCGTTAACACCCTCCCCCTACTACTCAGCCTCAGCGCCGCAGTCGGAAGTGTCAGCGCCTGGGCCCTACCCTCCGATCGCGAACAGCCTATCCGCATCCAGGCTGACAGCGCGGAACTTGATGACAAGCAAGGCGTAGCGGTCTACCGCGGTGATGTCGTCATCACCCAGGGCACCATGAAGGTCACTGGCGACACCGTGACCATCACCCAGAATGCCCAAGGCGATGTCGAGGTATTTACCTCCGTCGGCAAGCCGGCCTATTACGAGCAACTACCGTCAGCCGACAAGCAGATCGTCAAGGCTTACGGCCTGACCATTCAGTACTTCATGGCCAACGAACGCGTCGTCCTGATCGATCAGGCCAAGGTGATTCAGGAAGGCAACACCTTCGAAGGCGAAAAAATCGTCTATGACACCCAGCGCCAGATCGTCAACGCCGGCCGCGCCACAGGCACCAACGTCACCGCGCCACGTCCGCGCATCGACATGGTGATCCAGCCGAAGAACAAACCAGCCGACCAGCAGGCGCAGTAATAATGGCCACATTGAAAGCCCAACACCTGGCAAAGAGCTACAAAGGCCGCCAGGTTGTGCGCGACGTCAGCCTGAGTATCGACAGCGGGCAGATTGTCGGCTTGCTTGGCCCCAACGGCGCCGGCAAGACCACCTGTTTCTACATGATCGTCGGCCTCGTACAGGCCGATCAGGGTCGCGTGATGATCGATGATCTCGACGTCAGTCATCAGCCCATGCATGGCCGCGCTCGCGCCGGCATTGGCTACCTGCCGCAGGAAGCCTCGATTTTCCGCAAGCTCAGCGTCGCCGACAACATCATGGCCATCCTGGAAACCCGCAAGGACCTGGACGGTGCCGCTCGTCGCAAGGAACTTGAAGGCCTGCTGCAGGAATTCCATATCAGCCATATCCGCGACAACCTCGGCATGAGCCTGTCTGGTGGTGAGCGCCGCCGCGTGGAAATTGCCCGCGCCCTGGCGACTAACCCCAAGTTCATCCTGCTCGACGAACCCTTCGCCGGTGTCGATCCGATTTCCGTCGGCGATATCAAGCAGATCATCCACCACCTCAAGGCCAAGGGTATCGGTGTATTGATCACCGACCACAACGTGCGCGAGACCCTGGATATCTGCGAAACCGCTTATATCGTCAGCGATGGCCAGCTGATCGCAGAGGGTGATGCCGAGGCCATTCTGGCCAACCAGACAGTCAAAGAAGTGTATCTGGGGCATGAGTTCCGGCTGTAACCACCGCTTTTCTCAAGCCGACTGCAGCCAAGGCTAGGCAAAACCCTTAAAGTCAGGCATATAATTTGCTTCCTAGTGGCGCTTTTTGAAAACGCCCTGTTGTGGATTGCGCACAGACGCCGGTAAATAAGGTCTGCAATGAAACCATCGCTAGTCCTGAGAATGGGCCAGCAGCTGACGATGACACCGCAGCTGCAACAGGCCATCCGCCTGCTCCAACTGTCTACCCTGGATCTTCAGCAAGAGATCCAGGAGGCTTTGGAGTCCAACCCGATGCTCGAACGCCAGGAAGATGGCGATGATTTCGACAATTCGGACCCTATGGCTGATGGCGCAGAAAGCGCCAGCCCCAGCGAACAGCCCGAAGCGCCCTATCAGGAAACCAACTACCAGGAAGCCACGCAGACCGTGGACAACCTGGAAGAAGGCGATTGGGGCGAACGCATTCCCAATGAGCTGCCCGTCGATACCGCCTGGGAAGATATCTACCAGACCAGCGCCAGCAGCCTGCCCAGCAGCACCAACGATGATGACGAGTGGGATTTCACTACCCGCACCTCCAGCGGTGAGAGCCTGCAAAGCCACCTGCTCTGGCAGCTCAACCTGGCCCCGATGTCCGATAAGGATCGACTGATCGGCGTCACCCTGATCGACTGCATCAACGAACAGGGCTACCTGGAAGAAACCCTGGAAGAAGTGGTCGAGGCCTTCGACCCGGAACTGGACATCGAGCTCGACGAAGTCGAAGCCGTGTTGCACCGCATCCAGCAATTCGAGCCCACCGGTATCGCCGCGCGCAACCTGGGCGAGTGCCTGCTTCTGCAACTGCGTCAGCTGCCGGCGAAAACCCCTTGGCTAAGCGAAGCTCAGCGCCTGGCCAGCGACTACCTCGACCTGCTCGGCAGCCGCGACTACAGCCAGTTGATGCGCCGCATGAAGCTCAAAGAAGACGAGCTGCGCCAGGTTATCGACCTAATTCAAAGCCTCAACCCGCGCCCTGGCTCGCAGATCGAATCCAGCGAGCCGGAATACGTGGTACCCGATGTAATCGTGCGCAAACACAACGAGCGCTGGCTGGTTGAACTCAACCAGGAAGCCATGCCGCGCCTGCGGGTCAACGCGCAATACGCCGGCTTTGTGAAACGCGCCGATTCCAGCGCCGACAACACCTTTATGCGTAACCAGCTGCAGGAAGCGCGCTGGTTTATCAAAAGCCTGCAAAGCCGCAACGAAACTTTGATGAAAGTGGCCACGCAGATCGTTGAACACCAGCGCGGCTTCCTCGACTACGGCGATGAGGCAATGAAACCCCTGGTGCTGCACGATATTGCCGAAGCGGTGGGCATGCACGAGTCGACCATCTCGCGGGTGACCACGCAGAAATTCATGCACACCCCGCGTGGCATTTACGAGCTGAAATACTTCTTTTCCAGCCACGTCAGCACCTCTGAAGGCGGCGAATGCTCGTCCACGGCAATCCGCGCCATCATCAAAAAACTGGTCGCCGCGGAAAATGCGAAAAAGCCGTTGAGTGACAGCAAGATCGCTGGTTTACTGGAAGCACAGGGCATTCAAGTCGCTCGCCGCACGGTCGCCAAGTACCGTGAGTCCCTCGGAATAGCGCCTTCCAGTGAGCGCAAACGATTGATCTAAGGCGGCACGAAGAAGGAAGACATCAACCCAGACAGAACATGCCCAGGCCTCGCCTTTTCGCAAAAGCAGCCATACTGCCAACATGCAATCAGCGACCGTGCCAGGCTCGTTCTACCCGAGTCTTCCACGCCACAGTGTTCCGGCGGCAGGCCTCATGCCTGCCTCTTACACACGGCAACAAGGAGAAAGCGGTATGCAAGTCAACATCAGTGGACACCAGCTGGATGTGACCGACGCCCTACGCGACTACATCGCCGAAAAACTCGGCCGATTGGAGCGCCACTTCGACAAGATCACCAATGTACAAGTCACCATGGAGGTCGAGAAACTCAAACAGAAAATCGAAGCGACCCTGCACATTGCTGGCGGTGAAGTCGTCGCCAATGCCGAACATGAAGACATGTACGCAGCCATCGATCTACTGACTGATAAACTCGACCGACAACTCATCAAACACAAGGAAAAACAGCTCGAACGTCAACAGGGCGCTATGGCCCGCTGACATCGTCTACCTCCTATGATCCGACTTGAAACTATCCTGACCCCCGGCCGTTCTTTAGTGAACGTGCCGGGCGGCAGCAAAAAACGTGTCCTCGAACAGATTGCCAACCTGGTGGCCCGTGAGCTACCTGACCTGGACGGCCAAGACATCTTCGAAAGCCTGATAGCCCGGGAAAAACTTGGCTCGACCGGTTTCGGCAATGGCATTGCCATTCCGCACTGTCGCCTGCCGGGTTGTACCGCGCCGATCAGCGCCTTGCTGCGCCTGGACGCTGCAGTAGACTTCGACGCCATCGACGGTGCGCCTGTGGACCTGCTGTTTGTTCTGCTGGTGCCCGAAGCTGCCACCGACGCTCACCTAGAACTGCTCCGGCAGATCGCCAGCATGCTCGATCGCAGCGATGTGCGTGCCAGCCTGCGCCAAGCCGAAAGCAGCGAAGCCCTGTATCAGGTGGTTGTGGACGTACAAAGCCAACTCAACCGAGCCTGAGCATGCGCCTGATCATCGTTAGCGGTCGCTCCGGCTCCGGGAAGAGCACCGCCCTCGATGTGCTTGAGGACAACGGTTTCTACTGCATCGACAACCTGCCAGCCGGGCTGCTGCCTGAACTGGCTGAGCGCGCCCTGCTGCACACCGAACTGCTGCATCCGCAGGTCGCGGTGTCGATTGATGCGCGCAACCTGCCGAGCCACCTCAAGCGCTTTCCCGAGCTGCTTGAAGAAGTTCGCGCACGGCACATCAAGTGCGATGTGATCTATCTGGATGCCGACGAAGAAACCCTGCTCAAGCGCTTCTCGGAAACCCGCAGACGCCACCCGCTGACCAACGAGAGTCGCTCGCTGGCTGAAGCCATCGCCGATGAAGCGCTGCTGCTAGGGCCGATCATCGACCTAGCCGACCTGAAGATCGACACCACTCACCTCAACCTGTACCAGCTGCGCGACAGCCTGAAGCTGCGCCTGCTCAATCAGCCAGAGCCAGGTACCGCGTTTCTGCTGGAGTCCTTTGGCTTCAAGCGCGGCATGCCGGTGGATGCTGATCTGGTATTCGATGTGCGCTGCCTGCCCAATCCCTACTGGAAGCCGGACTTGCGCGACTTCTCCGGCCTCGACCAGCCGGTAGTCGACTACCTCTCAGCCCAGGCCGATGTCGAAGACATGTACCAGGACATCCTCGCCTACCTGACCAAATGGCTGCCGCGCTTTGCCGCCAGCAACCGCGCCTATGTCACGGTGGCGATTGGCTGCACCGGCGGCCACCACCGCTCGGTGTACCTGGCCAACCGCCTGGGGGAAACCCTCAAACCCATCCTGAAAAACGTTCAGACTCGCCACCGCGACCTCAGCTAAGGAATTGCCGCGATGCCCGCCTGCGAAATCACCATTATCAACAAACTTGGCCTGCACGCCCGCGCGGCGGCCAAGTTTGTCGGCGTCGCTGGGCGTTTTCCCTGCCAGGTTAAGGTAGGTCGCACGCCGGAGAGTCTGGTCGACGGCAAAAGCATCATGGCAGTAATGATGCTCGCCGCCGGCAAAGGCACACCGGTGCACCTGCACACCGAAGGCGAGCAGGATAGCGAGGCGCTGCAGGCCCTGAGCGAGCTGATCAACAACTACTTCGACGAAGGCGAATAGCTGATCGAGAGACAGTAAAATGGGGCTGAACGCTTACGCGTTAGCCCCATTTTTCATGCGACCTGAATCAACTACCCGCCACAGTCATCCGCTCAATCAGCACCGAACCTGTGCGGATATTGCTGCGCAGTTCCAGATCATTACCGACTGCAACAATCTGCTTGAACATGTCGCGCAGGTTGCCGGCAATCGTGACTTCCTGCACCGGGAACTGGATTTCGCCATTCTCAACCCAGTAGCCACCGGCACCGCGCGAATAATCACCGGTGACCATATTCAGGCCCTGGCCCATCAGCTCAGTGACCAGCAGACCACGCCCCATGCGTTTGAGCAGCGCCTTCTGGTCTTCATCGCCATGGCTTACAAACAGGTTATGCACGCCACCGGAGTTGGCGGTGCTGGGCATACCCAGCTTGCGTCCGGAGTAGGTGCCGAGCACATAGGACAGCAGCTCGCCGCGCTCGACAAAGGATTTTGCATAGGTCGCCAGACCGTCGCCATCAAAGGCAGCGCTGCCCAGCGCACGGGGGATATGTGGGCGCTCATCCAGTGTCAACCACGTAGGGAATAACTGCTGACCTAGTGTCCCTTCAAGAAACGACGACTTGCGGTACAAATTGCCGCCGGAAATCGCCGCGAGAAAACTGCCAAACAGGCCACCCGCTAATTCTGCAGCGAACAGCACTGGCACTTCGCAGGTCGGCACCGGACGCGCACCCAACCGGCTTACCGCACGCTCGGCGGCACGACGGCCAATGCTGCTGGCATCGGCCAGCAACTCACCCTGGCGATTAACGTCGTACCAATAGTCGCGCTGCATCTGCCCGCCGTCTTCGGCGATCATCACGCTGCTCAAGCTGTGCCGCGTGCTGGCGTAACCGCTGATAAAGCCATGGCTGTTGCCATAAACCCGGCAGCCTTGATGGGTATTCAGCGTGGTGCCGTCGGCGTTCTTGATCCGCTGATCGGCAGCAAAAGCCGCCGCCTCGCAGCTCAAGGCCTGCTCGATGGCTTGCTCTGGCGTGATCGACCAGGCATGGTACAGATCCAGCTGGGGCAGCTCGCGGGCCATCAGTGCGGCATCGGCCAAGCCGGCACACTCATCTTCAGAGGCATGTTTGGCAATCGCCAGGGCGGCTGCGACCGTTTCACGGATCGCCGCCTCACCACTTGCAGAGGTGCTGGCAGAGCCCTTGCGCTGCCCCACATACAACGTGATGCCAAAACCTTGGTCGCGGTTGAATTCGACTGTTTCCACATCACCCTGACGCACCGTGGTGGACAAGCCCTGTTCCACCGAGACGGCAACCTCGCAGGCACTCGCGCCCTGCTTTTTAGCCTCGGCAATAATCTGCTCCACCTGCGCCTGTAAATGCGGCACAGCCTGCGGGCCGACGATGTCTACTGCACTCATAAGAACTCCTGAACGATAAGCGGCAAACGCGGCCACACAGGCCAGACGCTTACAGCTGGAAACTTGCTGCTATCATGTCGGCGTTTTCCACTGGACCGCCACCATGTCTGAATACCTTGACGACGACTTCTCCGGCGAGAAGAGCAAAACCCAGATCAAGCGCGAGTTTCATGCGCTGCAGGATCTGGGGCAACGCCTGACTACCCTGAAACTCGATCTGCTGAACAAACTGCCGCTGACCGACGAGCTGCGCCGCGCGCTGGCCGAAGCGCCCAAGCACACCGCCAATGCCGCGAAGAAGCGCCATGTGCAGTTTATTGGCCGCTTGATGCGCGACCAGGACATCCCAGCCATCCTGACCTTGCTCGACCAGCTGGATGCCTCCACCCGCCAGTACAACGAACGCTTTCATAACCTGGAGCGCTGGCGTGACCGCTTACTCAACGGCGACGACGACACCCTGGAAAAATTTGTCGTCGAATACCCCAACGCCGACCGCCAGCACCTGCGCCAGCTGATCCGTCAGGGCCAGCACGAACTGGCGCAGAACAAAGCGCCTGCCGCGTCCCGCAAAATCTTCAAATACATCCGCGAGCTGGACGAAACCCAGCGCGGCTTGCGCTAAACCAGCACATCGATTGGGCTGCGCAACGCTCAACCCAATCGACGATTTTTAGCTGCCCGTACCGCCCACCGTAATCGCATCAATCTTCAGCGTCGGCTGGCCCACGCCAACCGGCACCGATTGGCCGTCCTTGCCGCAGGTGCCAACGCCGCTGTCCAGCGCTAGGTCGTTACCAACCATCGACACCTTGCTCATGGCTTCCGGGCCATTGCCGATCAGGGTGGCGCCTTTAACCGGGGCGGTGATCTTACCGTCTTCGATCAGGTAAGCCTCGCTGGTGGAGAACACGAACTTGCCGCTGGTGATATCCACCTGGCCGCCGCCGAGGTTGGCGCAGTAGATGCCCTTCTTCACCGAACGGATGATTTCTTCCGGGTCGCTTTCGCCGGCCAGCATGTACGTGTTGGTCATGCGTGGCATAGGCAGGTGCGCGTAGGACTCACGACGACCGTTACCGGTGCAGGCCACGCCCATCAGGCGGGCATTCAGCTTGTCCTGCATGTAGCCTTTGAGCACGCCGTTCTCGATCAGCGTGGTGCACTGGGTCTGGGTGCCTTCATCGTCCATGCTCAGGGAACCACGGCGCTCGGCCAGGGTGCCATCGTCGACGATGGTGCACAGGCTGGACGCCACCTGCTCGCCCATGCGGCCGCTGTAGGCCGAACTGCCTTTACGGTTGAAGTCGCCCTCCAGGCCATGACCGACGGCCTCGTGCAGCAGCACGCCAGACCAACCGGCGCCCATCACTACGGGCATCGTGCCTGCTGGGGCTGGAATCGCTTCCAGATTGACCAGTGCTTGACGCAGCGCCTCACGGGCATAGCCCATGGCGCGCTCTTCGTTATTGCTGGTCTGTTCGAGGAAGTAGCGGTAATCGGTACGCCCGCCGCCGCCTTGGCTGCCGCGCTCGCGACGACCGTTCTGCTCGACGATCACGCTGACATTGAAGCGCACCAGCGGGCGGATGTCCGCGCCCAGGCTGCCGTCATTCGCCGCCACCAGAACGCGATCCCACACCCCAGCCAGGCTGACCGAAACCTGCTTGATGCGGGGATCAAGGGCGCGGGTGGCGACGTCGATGCGCTTGAGCAGTTCGACCTTTTCCGCCCGTCCCAACACATCCAGCGGGTTGTCCTGGGCATACAGCGGTTTGACCAGCGGGCTGCTGAACGCTTGCACACGACCGTTCTGCCCGGCACGAGCAATCGAGCGAGCCGCTCGCGCAGCCTGACTCAGGGCATCGGCAGTGATCGCATTACTGTAGGCAAAACCGGTTTTCTCACCCGACTGAGCGCGTACACCGACACCCTGATCGAGGTTGAAACTGCCTTCCTTGACGATGCCGTCTTCCAGCGCCCAGGTTTCTGAGACCTGGCTCTGGAAGTACAGGTCGGCCGCATCGATTCCCGGCCCGGCCAAGTCAGCCAGGACCGCAGGCAGGTGCTCAATGGTCAAGCCGCCCGGCCCCAGCAGATGTTCACTGACGGATACCAACATACTGTTCATTGCTCAATCTCGTTGATGACTGTTGCACCTGGCAGCCGTGGTTCGGCTGCCGCAAAAAATCGTTTATGCCGCGCCACCGGCATGCGCTGGCGGATCGCCGCCTGCTCGGCTGCATCCCGTTCGGCCAGCAGCACCCCCGGCCCCTGCGGCAGCTCCGCGAGCACGCGACCCCATGGATCGACCAGTGCTGAATGACCAAAGGTTTCGCGCCCGCCAGGATGGATGCCGCCCTGTCCAGCCGCCAGCACATAGCACTGGGTTTCGATGGCCCGCGCGCGGGTGAGTATCTGCCAATGTGCTGCACCGGTAACCGCAGTAAAGGCCGCCGGCGCACAGATCAGCTCTGCACCGGCTGCGCGCAGGGCACTGTACAACTCGGGAAAGCGCAGGTCATAGCAAACGGTCATGCCCAAGCGCCCGACCGGGGTATCGGCAACGACGACCTGAGCGCCGAAGGCGTAATCATCCGACTCGCGGTAGCGGCCATGGCTGTCGCTGACATCCACATCGAACAAATGCAGCTTGTCATAGCGCGCCACGCGCTGGCCGGCATTATCGATCAGCAGCGAGCAGGCATGAGCCTTGGCATCGGGCTGACCATCCGGCGGCAAGGGCAAGGTGCCGGCGACAATCCACAAGCCCAGGTCACGGGCGGCTTGTTGCAACCAAGGCAGAATCGGTCCCGCGCCCAACGCTTCGGCGCGCCCCAGCGCGGCCTGATCGCGCCGGCCCATGGCCGCGAAATTTTCCGGCAGTACGGCCAATCGCGCACCTTGTGCGGCAGCCTGCTCAAGCAACTGCCGAGCCTGGGCCAGATTGGCCAGGACATCGGCCTGGCTGACCATTTGAATGACAGCGAAAGTCATGACTGCCTTTATCTCGATACCGGTATGGCTTCAGCTTACAAGCCATACCCGCAGACTGCACGGCTGCATATCAGCCATGCACGGTTTACTGAGGTTTTTCGAAGGGTTTGTCGAAGCTGATGTCCGGATTCTGCCAGGCACCCTTGACGTCGTACTGCACACTGGCAAAGCGCGCCACGCGGTCACCCAGCAGCTTATCGGCGATAAACAGCGCACCACCGATGGCCGGCGCACCGACTATCAGCGCAGCCAGTGGCAGGTTGTTGGTCACCGGCAAGGTCACCAACAACTTGGCATCGATACGGTCATTGGCCATATCCAGGGTGCCATTAAGTTCCAGATTGCTCGATGGGCCTTCAAGGGTGATCGGCTCACGGGTCACGAATACACCGTTGTCGGCCACCAGTAACCCTTTGACCCGGTCATAGCTCAGGCCCTTGCCAAGCAGGTCGGAGAAGTCCAGGCGCAGGCGCCGGCCGATCGAGTTGAAATTCAACAGGCCGAAAACCCGCAACGCCGAAGCCGGTCCCTCCACCTCGGAGAACTGGCCTTTGCGCAGCGAAGCATCCAGCGTACCGCTGAAACGCTTCAAACCGAACCAGGCCGGCGAGCCGGGCCAATCACCCTCAACATCCATATGAAAGTCGCGGCTGCTGGCGGTCGGTGCAAAGCCCCAGGCGATCAGCACATCGGCCAGATCGGCACCTTCCATGCGCCCCTTGTAGCTCGTGCGCACGCCATTTGCGGCGTTTAGCCAGGTGGCGCGGCCGCCAATCTTCAGGCCTTTGAGGTTGAGGTCCAACTCGTTGAAATGCACACCGGCACTGACCGGGCGCGCTTTGAGCGACCAGCTGCCCAGCGGTTCGATGCCTTGATAGACCTCGGCGATCCGCACGTCCAGCGCTGGGAAACGGCTCGGGTCGAAACTGGCCAGCGGATCGGGCGCATCGACTACCGGCTCGCCGGCGATTTTCTTCTCTGCCGCTGGTAAGCGCAGATAGTCGAGTGTCAAAGCAATCGGCAGCTCACGGGCATCCGGCAAGCCGACCTGGCCTTTGAGCTGTGGGCTGTCGAGGCTGACTGCCCAGGCGGCAGCCTCACGCTGAACCGCGACCTCCAGCGTATCGAGGCTGATACCAAAGCCGCTGAAACGTCCAATACGCAGCTGCGCATCCTTGAACAGTCGCTGTGCATCACCGATCGGCACGCTGGCATAGGGCTGCAACACCGCCTGCCAGGCCGACCAATCCAGCTCTGCCACGCGCCCACGCACGCGCAAGCCTTGGCTGGTAGGCAGGCTGGCTGGACCGTCGGCCAAGCGAATCTCACCACGCCCCTGATTGAACTGACCTGGGCTAGCAGCGAAGGTCAGGCTCAGTAAATCGGCGTAATCCAACCAGTAGCGCTGCTCACGACCGCCCAGGCTCATACGCCACTGCGTCGCCCGCGCCTCGGCAGCGGCCTTGCCGAACGGTGCAGGCAAGGCCACCGTCGCGCCTTTGAGGGATGAACTCACGCGCAGTTGACTGTCGGCCCCCTCGAGAATCAGGTTGAGGCGATACGGCAGCGTACCGCTGATGGGCAGCGGCTGGGTCACCCCCAGCCAAGCGCTCAGTTCTTTGACGGCAATCTCTCCGCTGGCCTCAATACGGCTGCGTGCTTTACCCCGCGCACCTTCGGCCAACGCTTTACCGCGCACCGCATGCCCCAGCACCTGGGCACGAATATCCGGGGCGCTCAGGCCACTGGCGGTGTTGTAACGGAAGGCGCCTTGCAACTGACTGAATTGCAGCGGCGGATTGGGCAAGCTGAGTTGTGCGCTTTCAGTAGCGAAATCCACCACCACTGCCGGAGCTAAGCCCTTGCGCAGCGGCAGATCAAGCTTGAGCTTGCCGGCCAGCGCACCTGCACCCGCCCATCCCGCAAACGTTTCAGCAGTGCCTATCGGCGCCTGTTGCAGGATATGCAGGGCATCCTCAACGTTGCTGCTCAGCTCACTGGTCAGCAACAGACGCGGCGGCTGGCCCGGCAATGCCGTCGCAATCAATGCCTGAGCATCGCTCACCTGGCTATCGAGAATGCGCCCTTCGGCCAACTCAACGCGTACGCCGGTGTCCTCGATCAAGACACGACCACGGCCTTCACGCAGGGCTGGCCAGCCGGGCTGAAAGGCCAACTCGGCATCATGCACAGCAAAGAACAGGCTGATGCTGCGCGCAGCATTTTCTGCACCTTTGTTCAGCGAACCCTGGTATTGGAAATAGCCTTCATCCACCGCGCCACCCCGGATGGCACTTTTCAACCAAGCATCCAAGTCAGCACTCATGCCCGGCGCACGGCTTGGCAGGTATTTCTCGGTAAAGCGCGCATCGCCGTTGCGCAGCCCGACACGCAGGTCCATGTAATCTTCCTGCGTCGGGTCAACACGCAGGCGGATGAGGAAGTCACCGGCGACCGGCCCCTCCTCACCCTGCACACGCAGGTACGGACTGCGTAAGGTGAAGGCGTGCTCGTCAATCTGCCAGGTCAGCAAGGCGTTGGCTTTCTGGTAGACCCAAGGTTTAGGGAACAGGGTGTCGAGGTGCAGGGAAAAATTTTCGCTGTCCAGGCGTAACTCACCTTGTCCGAGATCACCGCTGATGCTGCCGCTGACATTTTCTGCGGCCGGCGAGCCAAGGTATGCGGCAAAACCGATGCGTTCTAGATTGGCCGAGAACTGCAGGCGTTTGCCATCGATCAACCGCGGCCGGTAGTCGAGTTGAAGATTGCGCAGCGCGCCATGCGGTTTGAGTTGTTCAAGCAGCGCCAGCCCCTTATCCGGCAGTGGTGCAAGCCCTGCCACCAAGGGCTGAAGCGGCGCCAGATCAAGGCGATCAGCACTCAGCAACCATTGTTCCTGTACTTCTGCGCTCTCTGCCTGCTGGGTCAATGCAAGACGGACATCGCCCCAACGCTGTTCACCCCGACTGAACGCCAGATCATCCAGGAACAGCTTGAAGCCTTGCTCGGTGCGGGTGAAGTAAGCATTCAGCGCCAGATTATTCAGCGCCACCGACTCGCGCTCGGCGTAGCCGGCCTTGAGCTGCGGCACATGCAGGCGACTGACAGCCCGCTGCACGCCGCCATTGGCCCAGCTCAGCCAGACCTCACCGCCCAGCTGCAACTGCTCAAGCCGCCATTGCGCCAACAGGCTCGTCGGCACCCAGGCCGCCCAATCGCTCTGCGGCAGGCTCAGATACAGCTCGGCTTGGGCGTCTTGCCAGTGCTTAGCGTTTATACGCGTGCGCAACTGCAGGGCAAGCGGCTGACCATCGGGCAACAGCAGGCGGCCGTCCAGGCGCTGACGCGCGCTGCCGTTGCGCAGGGTGAGGTTTACATAGGTCAGGGTTCGTGCCGACTGATCGAAGGCCTGTATGGTGACTTGGCTGTTGAACAGCGACAGGCGCTTGAGCATCTGCGACTGTGTCAGCACCTGAGCCAGATCGAGCGGCGCGGGTTCATTGCGCTGCGGTAAGCCCTTGAGCGACCAGCTACCGTCTTCAGCTTGCTGCACGACCAGCTGCACACCATCCAGCTCAAGCCGGGCAATGCGCAACTGTCGCGCTAGGAGGCTAGCTAGCACATCAGGCATTACGCGCACCTGATCCAGCTGCAAGGCGCCTGCGCCATCACCGAGCGCAACATCGTGAGCGGTAAGTACGGGCGAAAAACCCTGCCAGAGGCCTTCCAATTCACCGATCTGCACCGGCATGGCCAACGCTTCACGTGCCTTGTCTTCGGCTTCCAGTCGGTATTCGGCGACCAGCGGCACCAGCTCGCGCCCGAGGCTGACATACAGCGCCGCCAATACCAGCGTCAAAGCGCACAGCCCCAATGCCGTACGCAGCAGCAAGGTAACCCAGCGCGCCAACGCGGCCATTCAGTTCACGCCCAGGCGGTAAACGCGCATATCAGAGCAGCACCACATCGTACTGTTCCTGGGAATACATGGTTTCAACCTGGAACTTGATGGTGCGGCCGATAAAAGCTTCGAGATCGGCGACGTTGCCCGACTCTTCATCGAGCAGCCGGTCGACCACTTTCTGATTGGCCAACACGCGATAACCTTCCGGTTGATAGGCCCGCGCCTCACGCAGAATTTCGCGGAAGATTTCGTAGCAGGTGGTCTCCGCCGTTTTCAGCTTGCCGCGACCCTGACAGGCGCTGCACGGCTCGCAGAGCACCTGTTCAAGGCTCTCGCGGGTGCGCTTGCGGGTCATCTGCACCAGGCCCAGCTCGGTGATGCCGATGATATTGGTCTTGGCATGGTCGCGCTCCAGCTGCTTCTCCAAGGTACGCAGTACCTGGCGCTGGTGCTCTTCATCTTCCATGTCGATGAAGTCGATGATGATGATCCCGCCGATATTGCGCAGGCGCAGCTGGCGAGCAATCGCGGTGGCGGCTTCCAGGTTGGTCTTGAAGATGGTCTCTTCCAGCGTGCGGTGACCGACGAACGCGCCGGTATTCACATCAATGGTGCTCATCGCCTCGGCTGGATCGATGATCAGGTAACCTCCGGACTTGAGCGGCACCTTGCGCTCCAGGGCCTTCTGGATTTCATCCTCAACGCCATACAGATCGAAGATCGGCCGTTCACCGGGGTAATGCTCCAGGCGGTCAGCGATTTCCGGCATCAACTCATCAACGAACTGAGTGATCTTGCCGAAAGTCTCGCGCGAATCGACGCGAATCTTCTCGATTTTCGGGTTGACCAGATCACGCAGGGTGCGCAGTGCAAGGGACAGATCTTCATAGATCACCAGCGGCGTCGGGCCGACCTTCATCTGCGTGGCGATCTGTTCCCACAGGCGGCGTAGGTAACGGATGTCTGCAAGGATCTCATCGGCACCGGCACCATCAGCCGCCGTGCGCAGAATAAAACCACCGGCTTCTTCGATGCCTTCTGCCGCCACGCAATCGGCCACCACCTGTTTTAGGCGCTCGCGCTCGGCTTCGTCTTCAATTTTCAGCGAGATGCCAACGTGGGCGGTGCGCGGCATATAGACCAGGTAGCGCGAGGGAATCGACAGCTGGGTGGTCAGACGTGCGCCCTTACTGCCAATCGGATCCTTGGTCACTTGCACGACCAGGCTCTGGCCTTCATGCACCAGAGCGCTGATGCTTTCCACCGCCGAACCTTCACGGGTGGAAATTTCCGCCGCGTGTATAAACGCCGCACGTTCGAGGCCGATATCGATAAAAGCCGCTTGCATGCCCGGCAGTACACGTACCACCTTGCCTTTGTAGATATTGCCGACGATGCCACGCTTCTGCGTGCGCTCGACATGCACTTCCTGCAGTACGCCGTTTTCCACCACCGCCACGCGCGATTCCATCGGCGTGATATTGATCAGGATCTCTTCACTCATGCGCTCATCTCTTCTGAGATAAAGCTGAAAGCCCAGGGACTGCGCCGATAATGGCTGTCACTCACCCGCGACCCGCAACCTCTTGACTGTGAACTGGCAGCGACTGCCAGCACGGAATAGCAAATTCTGCGAGCAAAGCGGCCGTTTCACACAGCGGCAAGCCCACCACCGCCGAATAACTGCCCCGCAACTGGCTGACAAACACCGCAGCCAGGCCCTGAATACCGTAACACCCGGCCTTATCCTGCGGCTCGCCGCTGGCCCAGTAGGCCTCGATTTCGGCTTGGCTCAACGCACGGAAGGTCACCTGGCTTGTGACCAACCGCGACACCTGGCGTTCGCGGCTGACCAGCGCCACGGCCGTCAGCACGTCATGGGTTCGACCAGACAGATCACTGAGCGTCGACAACGCATCGGCGCGGTCGGTCGGCTTGCCAAGAATTCGTCCATCAAGCACCACAGCCGTATCTGCACCGAGCACCACGGCATCCGCGGTATCGGTCAATGCAGCCAGCCCAGCTTGCGCTTTGCTAAGCGCCAGACGCTCTACATAGGCGATTGGCGACTCGCCTGGCAATGCATTTTCATCAATCGGTGCGATTTGCGTGAGGAAGGGCACAGCAATTTGCGTCAACAGCTCGCGGCGACGCGGCGATCCGGAGGCGAGATAGAGGGTGGCCATGCTGACTTCTCCCTGTCGGATAAACGCAAGGCCCAGCGGCCTTGCTTAATTGACGCCCAGACGCTGATGCAGCCCGCGCAGCAAAGTGCAGACCCAAGGCCAGAGCAGCGCACTGACCAGCGCTGGCAAGACAAAGGTCAAGGTTGGCGGGCGACTGCCGGTCAGCGCGTTCAGCCACAGCTGCACCAGCTGCGCCAAACCGAACACCACCAGCAGCACGGTGCTTTGCTGCCACATGGGGAACATGCGCAGACGCTGATGCAGGGTCAGCACCAGAAAAGTAATCAGAGTCAGGATCAGCGCATTTTGGCCGAGCAAGGTGCCATTCAGCACATCGGCTAACAGGCCAATAACCCAGGCCGTAGTCATGCCCACACGATGCGGCACAGCCAAGACCCAGTAAGTCAGAAACAACGCCAACCAGAGCGGCCGCCCCAGTTCCATGAACTTGGGCATGCTCGACACGCTGAGCAGCAGCGCCACGGCAAGTGTCAGCCAGACCACCCAGATATTGCTTGATCGTGCGGCCATTATTGCGTGGCCTCCGTCGGATTGGCGGGCGCTGCGGGTGCGGGGACCGCAGGTTGTTCAGGCTGCGCCTGCTGCAGAATTTCACGGTCCAGGGCTTCCTGCGCCTGCGCTGACTCAGTGGCGCGCTGCTCCGGCGTACGCGGATCGGTGAACACCAGCAGCATGTAACGACTGCGGTTCAGCGTGGCAGTGGGCACTGCACGGACAATCGCAAAAGGCTGACCGGAGTCGTGGATCACTTCGGACACCATGGCCACCGGATAACCGGCCGGGAAGCGCTGGCCAAGGCCAGAGCTGACCAGCAGATCGCCTTCTTTGATATCCGCCGTGTCAGCAACATGGCGCAATTCCAGGCGCTCCGGGTTGCCGGTGCCACTGGCGATGGCGCGCAGGCCGTTGCGATTGACCTGCACGGGAATGCTGTGGGTGGTATCGGTCAGCAGGAGAACGCGAGAGGTGTAGGGCATGACCTCGACGACCTGGCCCATCAGACCGCGGGCATCCAGCACGGGCTGACCCAATACCACACCGTCTTTTTCACCTTTGTCGATCAGGATCCGGTGGGTAAAGGGATTGGGGTCGATACCAATCAGTTCGGTGGCCAGTACATCGTCGTCAACCAAAGCGGCCGAATTGAGCAGCTCGCGCAGACGCACGTTCTGCTCGGTGAGCGCAGCGAGTTTCTGCAGACGACGCTGCATCATCAACTGCTCGGCCTTGAGCTTTTCATTTTCGGCGGCAAGCTCGTTACGCGTGCTCAGCTCCTGGGTCGCGCTTTCCCACACCCGAACGGGCAGCCGCCCAACCCAATACACCGGTTCAACAATCAGCCCCAGTTGGGCGCGCAACGGATGCAGCAAAGTGAAGCGTGCATCGACCACCATCAGCGCAGCCGACAACACGGTGAACACCAGCAGGCGTACACCCAGCGAAGGACCTTTGGCAAATAGCGGTTTGATCGGCAGCTCCTCACAGCGTCAGGCAGCAAAACAAAAGCTGCAAGCGAGTAGAACCCGGCTTGCAGCTCAAGACGTGGAGCGGTCGCGCTTATTCCGAGGACAGCAAGTCCATGGTGTGGCGATCCATCATCTCCAGCGCCTTGCCGCCACCGCGTGCAACGCAGGTCAGCGGGTCTTCAGCGACGATAACCGGCAGGCCGGTTTCCTGCGACAGCAGTTTGTCCAGATCACGCAGCAACGCGCCACCGCCGGTGAGCACCAGACCACGCTCGGCAATGTCGGAAGCCAATTCTGGCGGCGATTGCTCCAGCGCGCTTTTCACCGCCTGGACGATAGTCGCCAGGGACTCCTGCAGCGCTTCGAGCACTTCGTTGGAGTTCAGGGTGAAGCTGCGCGGTACGCCTTCGGCCAGGTTGCGGCCACGCACGTCGACTTCACGCAGTTCGCCACCGGCATACGCAGTACCGATTTCCTGCTTGATGCGCTCAGCGGTGGATTCACCAATTAGCGAACCGTAGTTGCGACGTACGTAGGTGATGATCGCTTCATCGAAACGGTCGCCACCAACGCGGACGGATTCGGCATAAACCACACCGTTCAGCGAGATAAGGGCGATTTCAGTGGTACCACCACCGATGTCGACGACCATCGAACCGCGGGCCTCTTCAACCGGCAGGCCGGCACCGATGGCAGCAGCCATTGGCTCTTCGATCAGGAACACTTCACGGGCACCGGCACCGAGGGCCGATTCACGGATGGCGCGACGCTCCACCTGGGTGGATTTGCACGGCACGCAGATCAGCACGCGCGGCGACGGTTGCAGGAAGCTGTTTTCGTGAACTTTGTTGATGAAGTACTGCAGCATCTTCTCGCAGACGCTGAAGTCGGCGATCACGCCGTCTTTCATCGGACGAATGGCGGCAATGTTGCCGGGGGTACGGCCGAGCATGCGCTTGGCTTCTGTTCCGACCGCCACAACGCTCTTCTGGTTACCGTGGGTACGGATGGCGACCACGGACGGCTCGTTCAGCACAATGCCGCGTTCGCGAACATAAATCAGGGTATTGGCAGTGCCCAGGTCAATCGACAGATCGCTGGAAAACATGCCACGCAGTTTTTTGAACATGGGATAGGGACCCTAGGCAACGCGTGGGTAAAGGCGAAGCGCGGTAAAGGCGCTGCTAAAAAGTGCGGCAAACTCTAACAACGGCAGGGATTTTGAGCAAGGCACCAATATGTTAGATTGCCGGTTTTTCAGGGCTTTAAGGCCCATCATCGCGACCTTTGACCACCACCTGTCACTATCTGTTCCCTGCGCACCTGTGCATGGCGACCCGTTCACATTTCCAAAGGCGGCCAGCAAATGCGCTGCTTCATATAGGGAGAAACCTGATGGCGCTTGAACGCTCCGACGTGGAGAAAATCGCTCATCTGGCCCGACTGGGCCTGAATGAAGCCGATATCCCGGGTACAACCGAGACCCTTAATAACATTCTTGGCCTGATTGATCAGATGCAAGCGGTCAATACAGACGGCATCGAACCACTGGCTCACCCACTGGAAGCCACTCAGCGCCTGCGCGCCGACCAGGTCACCGAGCGCAACCAGCGCGAGGCCTATCAGGCCATCGCACCCGCCGTGGAAAACGGCCTGTACCTGGTTCCGAAAGTCATCGAGTAAGGGATAAGCCAAGCCATGCATCAATTTACTCTGGCCGAGATCGCCCGCGGACTCGCCGACAAACAGTTTTCATCTGAAGAGCTGACCCGCAGCCTGTTGGCGCGCATCGCCCAACTCGACCCGCAGCTCAACAGCTTTATCACCGTCACCGAGGAGCTGGCCCTGAGCCAAGCCACCGCGGCTGACGCCCGCCGCGCCAACGGCGAGAATGGCGCCCTGCTCGGCGCACCAATCGGCCACAAGGATCTGTTCTGCACGCAAGACGTGCTGACCAGCTGCGCATCGAAAATCCTCACCGGGTTCAAGGCCCCCTATAACGCCACCGTGGTCGACAAGCTCGCCAGCGCCGGCGCCGTGACCCTGGGCAAGCTGAACATGGACGAATTCGCCATGGGCTCGGCCAACGAATCCAGCCACTACGGCGCGGTGAAAAACCCCTGGGACCTGAGCCGCGTACCCGGCGGTTCTTCCGGCGGTTCCGCCGCTGCAGTGGCCGCACGCCTGCTGCCGGCCGCTACCGGCACCGATACTGGCGGTTCGATTCGCCAGCCGGCGGCGCTGACCAACCTCACCGGGATCAAGCCGACCTACGGCCGCGTTTCGCGCTGGGGCATGATCGCCTACGCCTCCAGCCTCGACCAGGGCGGCCCACTGGCCCGCACTGCAGAAGACTGCGCGCTGATGCTGCAAGCCATGGCCGGTTTCGATGCCAAGGACTCGACCAGCGTCGATCAGCCGGCTGATGACTACCTGGCCGCACTCAGCCAGCCGTTGAACGGCCTGCGCATCGGCCTGCCGAAGGAATACTTCGGTGCAGGTCTGGACGCACGCATCGGCGAGAAGGTCATGGCCGTGGTGGAAGAGCTGAAAAAGCTCGGCGCGACCGTCAAGGAAATCAGCCTGCCCAATATGCAGCACGCGATACCCGCCTACTACGTAATCGCCCCGGCCGAGGCCAGCAGCAACCTCTCGCGCTTTGACGGCGTGCGCTTCGGCTACCGCTGCGAAAACCCGGTGAATCTGGAAGACCTGTACAAGCGCTCGCGCGGCGAAGGCTTCGGTGCGGAAGTAAAACGCCGCATTATGGTCGGCACCTACGCGCTGTCCGCCGGTTACTACGACGCTTACTACCTGAAGGCGCAGAAGATCCGCCGCCTGATCAAGAATGATTTTGTCGCCGCCTTCAATGACGTCGACGTGATCCTCGGCCCTACCACGCCAAACCTGGCCTGGAAGCTCGGCGAGAAGAACAACGATCCGGTCGCCGCCTACCTGGAAGACATCTACACCATCACCGCCAACCTCGCCGGCATCCCCGGCCTGTCGATGCCTGCCGGCTTCGTCGATGGTTTACCGGTTGGCGTGCAGTTGCTCGGCAACTACTTCCAAGAAGGCCGCCTGCTCAACGTTGCCCACCAGTACCAACAGGTCACTGACTGGCACACCCACGCACCGAGCGGATTCTGAGGACGACTGACATGCAATGGGAAACCGTAATCGGGCTGGAAATTCACGCCCAGCTCAGCACCCAATCGAAGATATTTTCCGCCAGCGCCATCGCCTTCGGCGCCGAGCCCAACACCCAGGCCAGCCTGGTTGACCTCGGCATGCCTGGCACCCTGCCGGTACTGAACGCCGAAGCCGTGCGCATGGCCTGCAAGTTCGGCCTGGCGATTGATGCCGAAATCGCCCCGCACAACATCTTTGCGCGCAAGAACTACTTCTACCCAGACCTACCCAAGGGCTACCAGACCAGCCAGATGGACCACCCCATCGTTGGCAAGGGCTTCCTCGACATCACCCTGGAAGACGGCACCCAGAAGCGCATCGGCATCACCCGCGCGCACCTGGAAGAAGACGCCGGCAAGAGCCTGCACGAAGACTTCCACGGTATGAGCGGCATCGACCTCAACCGTGCCGGCACGCCGTTGCTGGAAATCGTCTCCGAGCCGGACATCCGCTCAGCCAAGGAAGCCGTGGCCTACGTCAAGGCAATCCATGCACTGGTACGCTACCTCGGCATCTGCGACGGCAACATGGCCGAAGGCTCGCTACGCTGCGACTGTAACGTCTCGGTGCGCCCGGTTGGCCAGGCCGAGTTCGGCACCCGCGCCGAGATCAAGAACGTCAACTCGTTCCGCTTTATCGAAAAAGCCATCAACCATGAAGTGCAACGCCAAATCGAACTGATCGAAGACGGCGGCAAAGTTGTGCAGGAAACTCGCCTGTACGACCCGAACAAGGACCAGACGCGCTCCATGCGCAGCAAGGAAGAAGCCAACGACTACCGTTACTTCCCCTGCCCGGACCTGCTGCCGGTGGTGATCGAGCAGAGCTTCCTCGACGAAGTGCGCGCCACTCTGCCGGAGTTGCCGGTCGAGAAGCGCGCACGTTTCGAGCGCGAGTTCGGCCTGTCCGCCTACGACGCCGACGTACTGGCTGCCAGCCGCGAACTGGCCAACTACTTCGAAGCCGTCAACACCGTATGCGGCGACGCCAAACTGGCCGCCAACTGGGTGATGGGTGAGCTGTCCAGCCTGCTCAACAAGGACAACCTGGAAATCGACCAGTCGCCGGTTTCCGCTGAGCAGCTGGGCGGGATGATCCTGCGCATCAAGGACAACACCATCAGCGGCAAGATCGCCAAGATGGTCTTCGAGGCCCTGGCCGCCGGCGAAGGTGCAAGCGCTGACGAAGTGATCGAGAAGAAAGGCCTCAAGCAGGTCACCGACTCTGGCGCCATCGAAGCCATGCTGGACGAAGTACTGGCCGCCAACGCTGAACAGGTTGAACAGTACCGGGCTGCGGATGAAGCCAAGCGCGGCAAGATGTTCGGCTTCTTCGTCGGCCAGGCCATGAAAGCCTCGAAGGGCAAGGCCAACCCCGGCCAGGTGAACGAACTGTTGAAGAAAAAGCTCGAAGCTTGAGCCTTGCAGCACGACACAACGCCGGGTCTACCCGGCGTTGTTTTGTCCGCCCTCCACATTCAGGGACCGCTATGCGCCTGTTACTGATTGCCATCACCAGCTTGCTGCTCAGCGCCTGCGCCAGCCAGGGCCAGGTCGACCCGCAAGGTTACCGCGCCGAGGGCCAGGCGTCCTATTACGGCGCACGGCACCACGGTAACAAGACCGCCAGCGGCGAACGCTTTGACCAGAATGCACTGACCGCAGCACACCGCACCCTGCCGTTTGGTAGCCGCGTGCAGGTGACCAATCTGCGCAATGACAAGACAGTGGTGGTACGCATCAACGACCGCGGCCCCTACGCCAAGAAGCGTATCATCGACCTCTCGCAAAAAGCCGCCGAACAGCTGGATATGCTGCGCGACGGCGTAGCGCTGGTGCGCGTGGAACAATTGTCCGACTGAACACAGCTGTTTACAAAGAAGCCATGGACAGCCCGGCCTAGCCTCTGGCGTAACGCAAGCCGATGATTAAACTAGCGCCACTTTTATGGAGCCCCTTGCAATGACCCTGATGACCTTTGTTTATCTGATTGCCGGCCTGGTGCTGCTGGTGGCCGGTGCAGAAGTGCTGGTCCGCGGCGCAGCCAAATTGGCGGCGCAATTCGGCATTCCGCCGCTGATCATCGGCCTCACTGTGGTCGCATTTGGCACCAGCGCACCGGAAACCGCCGTCAGCGTGCAAGCCGCCCTGAATGGCAGTGGCGACCTGGCGATTGGCAACGTAATTGGCAGCAATATCGCCAACGTCCTGCTGATTCTTGGCCTGACCGCGGTGGTTGCACCGCTGATCGTCTCGCGCCAGCTGATCCGCCTGGACGTACCGATCATGATCGGTGCCAGCCTGGTGGTTTACGCCCTGGCCTGGGACGGCAGCCTCAGCCGCCTCGACGGCGCCCTGCTGTTTGCCGGCGTTCTGGCCTATACCGGTTTCCTGATTATCAGCTCGCGCCGCGACAAGAGCAGCAATGAGGATGACGAGTTTGCCAAGGAGTTCGGCCTCAATGAGCCGGCCAAACCCTACGCCTGGGTAATTAATCTGGTCCTGATCATTGCTGGCCTGGTGCTGCTGGTCACAGGCTCCAACTTTCTGGTCGAGAGCGCCGTCACCATGGCCCGCGCACTGGGCATCTCGGAACTGGTGATCGGCCTGACCGTAGTCGCCATCGGCACCTCGTTGCCTGAACTGGCCACCTCGATCATGGCCGCCATCAAGGGCGAGCGCGATATCGCCGTGGGCAATATCGTAGGCAGCAATATCTTCAACCTGCTCTGCGTGCTCGGCCTGGCCTCAATGGTCTCGCCGCAAGCCATCAGCGTGGCCGCCAACGCCCTGGCCTTCGACTTCCCGGTAATGATCGCAGTGGCCGTGGCCTGCCTGCCAATTTTCTTCGCCGGCTACCGCATCAACCGTTGGGAAGGCCTGCTGTTCCTGGCCTACTACGTGGCATACACGGTTTACCTGGTGCTGTCGTCGACTGGCAAGCCGTTCGCCGAGGTCTTCGGCGACGCCATGCTCGGTTACGCCCTGCCGCTGACTGCTGTAACCCTGGTGATCATCGCCGGCCGTGCCTGGCACAAGCAGAAAGCCTGACGGTCCATTGGGAGGAAACCGCATGAGTGACAGCCACGCACAAGGTCTGAAAGTCCGCCGCGAGGTGATGGGCGATGCCTTTGTCGATCGCGCCCTGGGTAACGCCACAGACTTTACCCAGCCGCTGCAGGACTTCGTTAACGAACACGCCTGGGGCGGTGTGTGGACCCGCGACGGCCTGGACCGCAAAACCCGCAGCCTGATTACCCTGTCCGCCCTTACCGCGCTGAAATGCCCGCAGGAACTCAAGGGCCACGTGCGCGGTGCGCTGAACAATGGCTGCACGGTCGAGGAAATCCGCGAAACCCTACTGCACTGCGCGGTGTATGCCGGCGTGCCGGCAGCCATCGACGCCTTTCGCGCCGCCCAGGAAGTGATCGACGACTTCCAGCAGGCCTGATCGCAACAAAATAGAAAGCCGGGCATTGCCCGGCTTTTTTATGCCCGCGCAACGGCTAGATCCAGCCGGCCCACTGCAGCACAAACAGCCCGAGGTTGGTGGTCACCACCGTGGCCAGGGTTGTCAGCACGATGATCGCCGCCGCCAGCTGATGATTGCCGCCCACTGCCTTGGCCATGACGAAACTAGCTGCGGCGGTTGGGCTGGCAAAGTACAGAAAGAGAATCGCCAGATCGGCATCACGAAAGCCCCACAGCCATGCGCCCAGGGTGGCCACCAACGGCAACCAGAGCACCTTCATCAGACTTGAACTGATCGCCATGCCACTGCTCTCACGCAGCGATTCTAAGGTAAGGGTGCCACCAATGCAGATCAGCGCCAGCGGCAGGCTCATCTGCGCAAAATATTCCCCGGAAGTCAGCAACCAGTCCGGCAGCGAAATTTGCCAGGCGGCAAAGGGAATGGCCGCCAGCACGCCGACAATCAGCGGATTGCTGAGGATGTTCTTGGTCAGACTCCAGACATCGGTCTTGGCCTCTGGGCTGTAGATCGCCAGCACAATCGCCGACAGGGTGTTGTAGCTGAGGATAACCACACCACCGAGCACCGCACCGACCGACAGGCCGTAATCACCGTACATGCTGGTGGCCAGCGCCAGACCGATAATGCCGTTGTTACCGCGAAACGCACCCTGGGTGTAGATGCCACGATCAGCCTCCGGGCAACGCAGGATCGCCCAGCCCCAGGCGAGCAGAAAGCAGCCCAGGGTCGCCAGCACAAAATACACCAGCAAGGCCGGCTGCAAGGCGGTGCGCAGATCCGCCTGGACGATGCCGAGAAACAGTAGGGTGGGCAGCGTGCCGCGAAACACCAGCGCCGATGCGGTGTTGATAAAGGCCGCATCAATCAGCCCCAGACGTTTGAGCGCCACGCCGAGAAACAGCATGGAGAACACCGGAGCAGTGACGCTTATGGTTTGCTGAACGACGGCGAGCATGACAGCCCCTGACCACTTAGATAGGGGGCTAATAATAGCAAGGCTGCCTGACGGAAAGCTTTCAGCAGCCTTTCATGCGGAAAAAAACGTCGGTAGCGTTTTTTAACGTCGCACAGCGACAGCCCGCTGGGTGGCCGCCACGGATGGCAGGCCATAGAAATAACCCTTAGCGGCGTACCGGACGTTTCTGCAATTTGCGCTGCAAGGTCCGCCGATGCATGCCAAGGGCACGGGCAGTGGCGGAGATATTGCCTTCATGCTCGCTGAGCACGCGCTGGATGTGCTCCCACTGCAGGCGATCCACTGACATCGGATTTTCCGGCACCAGGCTATCCAGATCGGCATGCTGGGTCAGCAGCGCGGCCAGCACATCGTCGGCATCGGCCGGTTTACACAGGTAGTTGCAGGCGCCACGCTTGATCGCCTCCACCGCTGTGGCAATGCTCGAATAGCCGGTGAGAATCACCACGCGCATTTCGGCGTCCAGCTCCAGCAGCTTGGGCAGCAGCACCAGACCGGAATCACCTTCCATCTTCAGGTCAACCACGGCGTAGTCCGGCAGGTCCTGCACGGCCAGGGCAAGGCCTTCTTCAGCGGAACCGGCGGTCGACACACGCAAGCCACGTCGACTCATGGCCCGCGCCATGACGCGGGTAAAAGTCGGGTCATCGTCAACCAGCAACAGGTGCGGTTGTTCGTCGCCTTCGAACAGGATTTCGTCACTCATACTCAATGCTTCCTCAGGCTCGGCCGTAGGCGCGCGGCAGTTTCAGCTCGGTGAGCGTGCCGCCTTCTTCATGGTTATACAGTTTAACCGTGCCGCCGGCACGGGTGACGCTGGCCTGACTGAGGAACAGGCCCAGACCAAACCCCTTGCCCTTGGTGGTGAAAAACGGCCGCCCCAGCTGCTCGGCAATCGCCAGCGGCACACCGGCACCAAAGTCACGAATGCTAAAGCGCAGCCACTGGTGATCCCAATCTAGGCGAATATCCAGCTTGTCCGGGCAGGCGTCGGCGGCGTTGTTCAACAGGTTGAGCAACGCCTGGGTCAGATCGGCCGGCGGCATCATTTTGGGAGGGGTGCCACGGCCCAGGCATTGATAGCGATAACTGGCTTCAGGGCGCATCAGGTGCCAGCGATTGAGCGTGGTTTCCAGCCATTCGACTGACGACAGCTCGATCACTGCCTGACGGCGATCCGCTTCGGCGGCACGCACCAGGTGCTGCAGGGTTTCTTTGCACAGCTTGACCTGCTCCTGCAGCACGGCCAGGTCTTCCTGCAGGGTCGGTTCCTGATGCTCGCGGCGCAGTTCCTTGATCAGCACGCTCATGGTCGCCAGCGGCGTGCCCAATTCGTGCGCCGCACCCGCCGCCTGGGTTGCTACGGCGAGCAGTTGCTGGTCACGCAAGCCTTCTTCCCGGCGCTCGGCGCGCAGCTCTTCCTGACGGCGCAGCTCTTCGGCCATCTTCGCCACGAAAAAGGTGATCAACCCGGCGGCCAAAGCAAAGCTCAGCCACATACCGTAGATCAGCAGGCTCTCACGCGGGCCTGACGGCAGGTCCAGCGGATGCGACCAGACCAGCAGAAAGGTATAACCGCCCAGCGCCAGCCCCGAGAGAGTAATGGTATAGAGCCAGGGCAAGGTCGCTGCGGCAATCGTCAGCGGCACCAAGTAATAAGAAACGAAGGGGTTGGTCGAACCACCCGAGTAATACAGCAACAGGCTGTGGATGATCAGGTCGCAGCCCAGTTGCACCGCGTACTCCTGCTCAGTCACCGGCCAGGGGCCGCGCAAACGCAACGCGGTCAGCAGACACAGCACCAGGGAGATGCCGAGGGTGACGCTGAGCTCCAGCCAGGGCAGCGGCAGCGCCCCCGACTTGTACGCCAGCCCCACAGAACCGGCTTGCGCGGCCAGCACCAGAATGCGGATCAGGGTCAGGCGCCAGAGGTTTTGCCGGCTCGCCGACAGTAGCTGCACAGGTGCGAGCATAGAATCTCCAAGATGCTCATTTAGCGAGCCGCAGGAGTATAACCAAGCCTCTCTACGCCTCACTGCGGCAACACGCCGCAGCACGCACCCTGTAGAGCAAAAGAGCACTCAGCCACGCTTATTCGCAACCAGTAGAAGCGCAAGGAATAACTGGCCGTAAAAATGTGGAACCGGATTTAACCCGTTCAGTCTGATAGCTACGTCTACCCTCTGGAAAGCCGCGCATACCCCATGCGCCCATCACACAAAGGAATCGTCATGCTGCCATTGTCCCGCCTCGCCACCGCCCTGCTACTGAGCGCCACCACCCTGATGAGCGCTACAGCCATGGCCGAAGAAGCGCGCTACAACCAGGTCGCTCTGCGCGCCGAGGTCAATAAGGAAATCGCCCACGACCTGATGCACGTCACCCTTTACAGCGAAGCCCAGGATAGCGACCCAGCCGCCCTCGCCGCGCAGATCAGCAAAACACTGAATGCCAGCATCGCCCAGGCACGCAAAGTCAAAGGCGTCAGCGTTACCTCCGGCAGCCGTAACAGCTACCCGGTTTACGATGACAAGGGCCAGAAAATCACCGCCTGGCGCGAGCGCGCTGAGCTGCGCCTGGAAAGCGCCGATTTCAGCGCGCTGTCCAAGCTCACCGGGGAAATGCTGCAAACCCTGAAGATGGGTGGGATGAACTTCAGCATCGCCTCGGACACCCGTAAAACCCACGAAGACGCCCTGCTCAAGGACGCCGTGGCAGCCTTCAAGGCCCGCGCGCAATTAGCCACCGAAGCCCTCGGCGGCAGCGGTTATAAGCTGGTCAGCTTGAGCCTGAATACTGGCGGTTTCCAGCCACCCATGCCGATGCGCATGGAGGCCATGAAAGGCGCGGCGATGATGGATGCGGCGGTGACGCCGGAGATCGAAGCCGGCACCAGCCAGGTCAACATCAACGCCGACGGTGTGATCGAAGTGCAGATGCCATAAAAACTGCTACAAACAGAAGCAGCGCCGTTATCCGACGATAGCGGCGCTTTGCCATGTTTTTCTCGCACTTTTATAGATATGCGACACCAACATACTGTTGCGTCGTCATTCCTGTTCTCTCTGCGACATGCCACTTGCCTACGGCATACGCCCTGCATAGTTTCTCCCAAGGTCTCCACAAGAGGCCCCTCAGGATCACAACCACAATAACCATGAGGTCACTATGCGTAAGAACGCCGTCATCCAGGCTTTACTCGCCGCTGGGCTGATCGCCAGCACGCCACTTGCCAGCGCCGCCGGCAACCTGGTGTTCTGCTCCGAAGGCAGCCCCGCCGGGTTCGACCCTGGCCTGTACACCACCGGCACCGATTTCGATGCTGCCGCTGAAACCGTGTTTAACCGCCTGAGCCAGTTCGAGCGTGGCGGCACTAAAGTGATCCCCGGCCTGGCCGAGAAGTGGGACATCAGCGAAGACGGCCTGAGCTACACCTTTCACCTGCGTCCAAACGTAAAATTCCACACCACCGAATACTTCAAGCCGAACCGCGACTTCAACGCGGATGACGTGCTGTTCACCTTCCAGCGCATGCTCGACAAGGACCACCCGTTCCGCAAAGCCTACCCGTCGGAGTTCCCCTACTTCACCGACATGGGCATGGACGCGAACATCGCCAAGATCGAAAAACTCGACGACATGACCGTCAAGTTCAGCCTCAACGAAGTCGACGCTGCCTTTATCCAGAACCTGGCGATGAGCTTTGCCTCGATCCAGTCCGCCGAATACGCCGACAGCCTGCTCAAAGCCGGCAAGGCCGCTGACATCAACCAGAAGCCCATTGGCACCGGCCCATTCGTATTCAGCCGCTACCAGAAAGATGCGGTGATCCGCTTCAAGGGCAACAAGGAATACTGGCAGCCGGATGAGGTGAAGATCGACAACCTGATTTTCGCCATCAACACCGACGCCTCGGTGCGCATGCAGAAGCTCAAGGCCGGCGAATGCCAGGTCACCCTGTTCCCGCGCCCTGCTGATCTGGAGGCACTGAAAAAAGACCCGAACCTGGACATGCCCGAACAGGCCGGCTTCAACGTCGGCTATATCGCCTACAACGTCACCCACCCGCCGTTCGACAAACTCGAAGTGCGCCAGGCGCTGGACATGGCGGTGAACAAGCAGGGCATCATCGACGCGGTGTACCAGAGCGCCGGCCAACTGGCGGTCAACGGCATGCCGCCGACCCAATGGTCATATGACGACAGCATCAAGGACCCCGCATACGACCCGGAAAAAGCCAAGGAGCTGCTCAAGGCCGCCGGCGTCAAGGAAGGCACCGAGATCACCCTGTGGGCCATGCCGGTACAGCGCCCGTACAACCCCAACGCCAAGCTGATGGCCGAAATGCTGCAAAGCGACTGGGCCAAGGTCGGCATCAAGGCCAAGATCGTCAGCTACGAATGGGGTGAATACCTCAAGCGTGCCAAGGCCGGCGAACACGACGCCATGCTGATCGGCTGGAGCGGCGACAACGGTGACCCGGACAACTGGTTGGGCACCCTGTACGGCTGCGACGCAGTGGACGGCAACAACTTCTCCAAGTGGTGCCATGCCGACTACGACAAGCTGGTGAAAGCCGCCAAGCGCGTGACCGACACCACTGAGCGCACCGAGCTGTACAAGCAGGCTCAGGTGATTCTCAAGCGTGAAGTGCCGATCACCCCGATCGCCCACTCCACGGTCTATCAGCCGATGAGCAAGAAGGTCGTGGACTTCAAGATCAGCCCGTTCGCGCTGAACTCGTTCTACGGCGTCGGCGTCAAGTAACAGCGGTTCTCGACCATGCTGGCGAGCGGCTTACCCCGCCACTCGCCAGCCGGACAACGGCGGCCTACCCGGCTGCCGTTTGCTGGTTCCGTATAACCCGAGGATTACGCTGATGACCGAACCTATTTGGCAGTCTGCTGCCTGCCGCACCCCGCCTGCCACATGCGCGCTCAACCGGCACCTGGCTGCCGAGCCACTCGCCGCACTACAACAGCGTCCGGCCATGCAGCCCGATGCACGCTCACCTTTTTTGGAGCACTGACCCGCATGCTGTCCTTTATTGCCCGACGCCTGCTATTGCTGATCCCCACCTTTTTCGGCGTCACCCTGTTGACCTTCGCGCTGATCCGTATGATCCCCGGCGACCCGGTGGAAGTGATGATGGGCGAACGCCGCGTCGACCCGGTGATGCATGCCGAGGCCATGGAGCGCCTGGGCCTGAACAAGCCGCTCTATGCCCAGTATTTCGACTATATCGGCCAGCTGGCCCAAGGCGACCTGGGGCAATCGCTGCGTACCCGGGAAAGCGTGTGGAGCGAATTTCTCACCTTGTTTCCCGCCACCGTCGAACTGGCCCTGGCCGCCCTGCTGTTCGCCGGCACCCTTGGGCTGATCGCAGGTGTGATTGCCGCCCTCAAGCGCGGGTCGCTGTTCGACCATGGGGTAATGGGCATCTCGCTGGCCGGCTACTCGATGCCGATTTTCTGGTGGGGCCTGCTGCTGATCATGTTCTTCTCGGTATGGCTGGGCTGGACGCCCGTATCCGGGCGTATCGACCTGCTCTACGACATCCCGCCAGTCACCGGTTTTATGCTGATCGACACCCTGCTTTCCGGTGAGGAAGGCGCATTTGTCGACGCCCTGCGCCATTTGATCCTGCCGGCCATCGTGCTGGGCACCATTCCGCTGGCGGTAATCGCGCGCATGACCCGCTCAGCGATGCTCGAAGTGCTGCGCGAAGACTATGTGCGCACCGCACGCGCCAAGGGCCTGTCGCCGGCCCGCGTGGTCTTCGTGCATGGCCTGCGCAATGCACTGATCCCGGTGCTCACGGTGTTCGGCCTGCAGGTCGGCGCGCTGCTGGCGGGCGCAGTACTGACCGAAACCATCTTCTCCTGGCCGGGCATCGGCAAATGGCTGATCGAGTCGATCGGCGCGCGTGACTATCCGGTGGTGCAGAACGGCATTTTGCTGATCGCCTGCCTGGTGATCCTGGTCAACTTCGTGGTGGACATCCTCTACGGATTGGCTAACCCACGCATTCGCCATCAGCGCTAAGAACCTGCCCATGGCCTGCTGCGCGTCGGCGATACGGCGTCAAAACCAGCTTCGGAATGCTCATGTGCAGCAGCACACTCCGCTTCCTCAGCCGCTTTTTCCTTGTCTCGCGCTAGCTCGCGAGGCCATGCACAGGTTCTACGGAGCCCACTATGACAACTGAAACCCTAAGCACCACACTCGATCAATCGCTGCTCTACCCTTCACCGCTCAAGGAGTTCTGGCAGGCCTTTGCCCACAACAAGGGCGCAGTCGCCGGGCTGGCGTTCATGATCCTGCTAATAATCTGCGCGCTATTTGCGCCGTGGATCGCCCCGCACGACCCCAGCGAGCAATACCGCGAATTTTTGCTCACCCCGCCAGCCTGGCTGGAGGGTGGCCAGCTGCAATTTCTGCTCGGCACCGATGAAGTAGGTCGCGACCTGCTGTCGCGGTTGATTCATGGCGCACGGCTGTCGCTGCTGATCGGCCTGGCATCGGTGCTGATGTCGCTGATCCCCGGCATCCTCCTGGGCCTGGTCGCCGGCTTTTTTCCGCGCCTGCTCGGCCCGTCGATCATGCGCCTGATGGACATCATGCTGGCCCTGCCCTCGCTGCTGCTGGCGGTGGCCATCGTCGCCATACTCGGCCCAGGGCTTATCAACACCATCTTTGCCATCGCCATCGTCTCGCTACCGTCTTATGTGCGCCTGACCCGCGCCGCCGTGATGGGCGAGCTGAACCGCGATTACGTCACCGCCGCACGCCTGGCCGGTGCCAGCCTACCGCGACTGATGTTTATCACCGTGCTGCCCAACTGCATGGCACCGCTGATCGTGCAGGCCACCCTGAGCTTTTCCTCGGCGATTCTCGATGCCGCTGCCCTGGGTTTTCTCGGCCTCGGCGTACAACCGCCGACGCCTGAGTGGGGCACCATGCTGGCCTCGGCGCGCGACTATATCGAGCGCGCCTGGTGGGTGGTCAGCCTGCCGGGCCTGACCATTCTGCTCAGCGTGCTGGCGATCAATCTGATGGGCGACGGGCTGCGCGATGCACTCGACCCGAAACTCAAGAATGCGCAGTGAGGAACCCCGCATGAGCCTGTTGGATATCAAGAACCTCAGCGTGCGCTTCGGCGACGCCACGGCCATTCCGGTGGTCGACGGCCTCGACCTGTGCGTGGAAAAGGGTGAAGTGCTGGCGATTGTCGGCGAATCCGGCTCCGGCAAATCGGTGACCATGATGGCGCTGATGGGCCTGATCGACGCCCCCGGCATCGTCACCGCCGACAGCCTGCAGTTCGACGGCACCGATATGCTGCGCCTCAAGGGCCGCCAGCGCCGGCATATCGTTGGCAAAGACCTGTCGATGGTCTTTCAGGACCCGATGACCGCCCTCAACCCCAGCTTTACCGTGGGTTTCCAGATCGAAGAAGTACTGCGCCAGCACCTCGGCCTCAAGGGCCAGGCCGCCCGCCAACGCGCGCTGCAGCTGCTCGACCGGGTGGAAATCCCTGCCGCTGCCAGCCGCCTGAATGCCTACCCGCACCAGCTGTCCGGCGGCATGAGCCAACGGGTGGCGATTGCCATGGCGATTGCCGCCGAGCCCAAACTGCTGATCGCCGACGAACCAACCACGGCGCTGGATGTAACCATTCAGGCGCAGATCATGGACCTGCTGGTGGGCCTGCAACGCGAACAGAACATGGGCCTGGTGCTGATCACCCATGACCTGGCCGTGGTCGCCGAAACCGCGCAACGGGTCTGCGTGATGTATGCCGGGCAAGCAGTGGAGATCGGCAACGTGCCGCAGCTGTTCAACGCCCCCAGCCACCCCTACACCGAGGCGCTGCTCAAGGCGATTCCCGAACACAGCCAGGGCCAGCGCCGCTTGACCACCCTGCCCGGCATTGTTCCGGGCCGCTACGACCGGCCAGTGGGCTGCCTGCTGTCACCACGCTGCCCTTACGCCCAAGCGCATTGCCGTGAACAACGGCCGAGCCTGGATACCCATGAACGTGGCGCGGCACGCTGCTTCTACCCGCTCAACCTGACTGCGGAGGTGGCCTGATGAGCGCCGTCCTGACTGCTCGCGACCTCACCCGTCACTACGAAATCTCCCGTGGCCTGTTCCAGCCCAACGCTCAGGTGCAAGCGCTGAATGGCGTGTCCTTTGAATTACAGGCGGGCAAGACCCTGGCGGTGGTCGGCGAGTCCGGCTGCGGCAAATCCACCCTGGCCCGCGCCCTGACGCTGATCGAGGAACCCAGCTCCGGCTCGCTGCAGATCGCCGGGCAGGAAGTGACAGGGGCCAACAAGGCGCAGCGCAAACAGCTGCGCCGTGACGTGCAGATGGTCTTTCAGAACCCCTACGCCTCGCTCAATCCACGGCAGAAGGTCGGCGACCAGCTCGGCGAGCCACTGCTGATCAACACCGGTCTGTCGCGCCTGGAACGGCGCGAACGGGTGCAGGCGATGATGCAACAGGTTGGCCTGCGCCCTGAGCATTACCAGCGTTACCCACATATGTTCTCCGGCGGCCAGCGCCAGCGTATTGCCCTGGCCCGCGCCATGATGCTGCAGCCCAAGGTGCTGGTGGCGGACGAGCCGACTTCGGCGCTGGACGTGTCGATCCAGGCCCAGGTGCTCAACCTGTTTATGGACCTGCAGGAGCAGTTCAACACCGGCTACGTATTTATCTCGCACAACCTCTCGGTGGTGCGCCACGTTGCCGATGATGTGCTGGTGATGTACCTAGGCCGCCCGGTGGAAATGGGCCCCAGCGAGCTGATCTACAACCGCCCGTTGCACCCGTATACCCAGGCGCTGCTGTCGGCAACGCCGACCATCCACCCTGATCCGAGCAAACCGAAGATCAAGATCAGCGGCGAGCTGCCCAACCCGCTGTCGCCACCCAGCGGCTGCGCCTTCCATCAACGCTGCCCGCACGCCAGTGAACGCTGCAAGGTTGAACAGCCGGCACTGCGCCTGCTCGATGCTCGGCAAGTGGCGTGCCATCATGCCGAGCAGATCAATAGCTAAATAATGCGAGCCCCCCCAGGCGGGGCTTATTCCTGCACCGGGCTCCTGTAGAACAACCTGTAACCCAGCAGTCCGGCTGCTTCATTTAGCAGCAAACCGTTCTGCCAGACCGCCTTGCTTTCTGGCAGCCAGCCGCCGGCAGGCCGGCCATTGGGCGTACCGAGAAAGCCCATCGGCGCGCTGATTACCTGCAAACCCGCCTGCTCAAAACTCCAGCGTGACCTGGGCATATGCCAGGCCTGGGTCACCAGCACCACGCGGGTAATCTCCGCCTGCTTCAGCAGCTCAGCGCTGTGGGTCGCATTCTCCCAGGTGGTACGGCTTAAGCCTTCCTGCCAACGCACCGGCACGTTGTAATCACGGGCCAATACGTCAGCCATCAAGGCCGCTTCACTGGGCGGTGCGCCAAAATGCAACCCGCCACTGGTCAGCAGCGGCAAACCCGAGGCCTTAGCCAAACGAGCCGCGAAGCGCACACGTTCCAACGCCAACAGACTGGGCTGATCCGCGCCCCAACCGGGGTCAGCCAGTTCACGCCCGCCACCCAGAACCACAATAACCTCGGCCTGCTGTGCCAGATCAGCCCATTGCCGCTCATTCAAGGCCGGCTCGGTTTCCAGCACTCGCGCCGAATACTCGACCACCACCGGCAGACTAAACAGCCACATACCGCCCAGCCCGACAACCAGGCAACCCGCCGCCAAGCGTGGAAAACGCTGACGCAGCCACCAGGCGGCCAGCAGCAAAAGCAGGAACAGGCCTGGCGGAAGGAAGAACTGTTTGAGGATGTAGCGAATCGGCATTGAGCACCTCCACGGGTGCGCGCAGCCTACCGATGATTGCTCGCCCTAAACAACTGCGAGCCACAGGCTTTGCAGGCCTGTACGCCATTGCCGGACTGCCAGCCCGCCAGAGTGCCGCACAGGGCGCAGCACAGCTGCAATCGGCGTTTAAGCAGCGGTTTGATTTTGCCGGGCAGCGCCGCGGTGGGTTTGTGACCGGATCGGCCGATCTTGCGTGAGCTCGGCAGCTGCTCGATCTGCGCCATTTCCTGCGCTGCGGCATGCCAGCCGCGCAGCCAGTCCAGGTCGCGATTCAGATAAGCGCGAATCAGCTCCATTTCCGCCGCCGTAAGCCCGCGCAGTTCAAGCTCCAGCGGCGGTTGTGCAGACAGCGCACTCAGGCTATCCGCCTCATCCAACGCCATGGCAAGGCGTTGCAGCAGCCGCTCATAGAGCCCGCCACCCGCTGCACCACGCCGAAACTCCGCCATCCTTCACCTCGCCCGGAGCAGGCTGCTGCTCCCTATAGCAAGCTTAGCGTTCGCGCTTTAACCGGCAGTACCTCGCGACAAACGGCGCGGCCGGCCAGGCGCAACAGACGAGCATGGCCAGGCCGCCATAGCTGGAGCGCAGCGCAATCAGGGTTTCCCTGAATAAGCGGGGCTCATGTATGCTACCGCGTTTCCCGCAAGCCCTTATTCCCAGCGCCGGTAGCCATGCAAGAACAGTACTCGCCCCGTGAAATCGAAGCCGCCGCGCAGTCCCATTGGGACGCGCAGAAATCCTTTGTAGTGAGCGAACAGCCGGGCAAGGAGACCTTCTACTGCCTGTCGATGTTCCCCTACCCGAGCGGCAAGCTGCACATGGGCCATGTGCGTAACTACACCATCGGTGACGTAATCAGCCGCTACCAGCGCATGCAAGGTAAAAACGTGCTGCAGCCCATGGGCTGGGATGCGTTCGGCATGCCGGCGGAAAACGCTGCGATGAAAAACAAGGTCGCGCCGGCCAAGTGGACCTACGAAAACATCGAGTACATGAAGAGCCAGCTCAAATCGCTGGGCCTGGCAGTGGACTGGACACGCGAAGTCACCACCTGCAAGCCGGATTACTACCGCTGGGAACAGTGGCTGTTCACCCGCCTGTTCGAAAAAGGCGTGATCTACCGTAAGAACGGCAGCGTCAACTGGGACCCGGTGGACCAGACCGTACTGGCCAACGAGCAGGTTATCGACGGCCGCGGCTGGCGCTCGGGCGCGGTGATCGAAAAGCGCGAAATCCCGATGTACTACTTCAAGATCACCGCTTACGCGGAAGAGCTGCTGAGTAGCCTGGACGAACTGGATGGCTGGCCGGAACAGGTCAAGACCATGCAGCGTAACTGGATCGGCAAGAGCTTCGGCGCTGATGTGGTATTCGACTATGACCAGGCCAGCGTCGGTATCGACGGCCAGCTCAAGGTCTACACCACCCGCCCCGACACCTTGATGGGCGCGACCTATGTCGCCGTGGCCGCCGAGCACCCGCTGGCGCAACGCGCCGCCGAGAGCAATCCGGCTATCGCAGCGTTTATCGCCGAATGTAAAGCCGGCTCCGTGGCCGAAGCCGACATGGCCACCATGGAGAAGAAGGGCGTTGCCACTGGCCAATTCGTTATTCATCCGCTCTCCGGCGACAAGTTGCCGGTGTTCGTCGCCAACTACGTACTGTGGGGTTACGGCGAAGGCGCGGTGATGGCCGTGCCCGCGCACGATGAGCGCGATTTCGAATTCGCCAACAAGTACGACCTGCCGATCAAGCAGGTCTACGCCGGCGAAGGCAAAGAATACGACGCCACTCAATGGCAGGACTGGTATGGCGACAAAGCCGGCCTGACCAGCATCAACTCCGGCAAATACGACAACCTCGACTTCAGCGCCGCCTTCGACGCCATCGTCGCGGACCTGGAAGCCAACGCCCATGGCGCGCGCAAAACCCAGTTCCGCCTGCGCGACTGGGGCATCAGCCGCCAGCGTTACTGGGGCTGCCCGATCCCAATCATCCACTGCGATACCTGTGGCGACGTGCCCGTGCCGGAAGACCAGCTGCCCGTCGTACTGCCCGAAGACGTAGTGCCGGACGGTGCAGGCAGCCCGCTGGCGCGCATGCCTGAATTCTATGAATGCAGCTGCCCGAAATGCGGCAAGCCGGCCAAGCGTGAAACCGACACCATGGACACCTTCGTAGAGTCGTCCTGGTATTACGCACGCTACGCCTCACCGCATTACACCGGCGGCATGGTCGACCCTGAAGCGGCCAACCACTGGTTGCCAGTGGATCAATACATCGGCGGTATCGAACACGCGATCCTGCACCTGCTGTATGCGCGCTTCTTCCACAAGCTGATGCGTGACGAAGGGCTGGTCAGTTCGAATGAGCCGTTCAAGAACCTGCTGACCCAGGGCATGGTGGTCGCCGAGACCTATTACCGCACCCTGGAAAACGGCGGTAAAGACTGGTTCAACCCGGCCGATGTCGAGCTGGAGCGTGACGCCAAAGCCAAGGTCATCAGCGCCAAACTGAAAAGCGACGGCCTGCCGGTGGAAATCGGCGGCACCGAGAAGATGTCCAAGTCGAAGAACAACGGCGTCGACCCACAATCGATGATCGATCAGTTCGGTGCCGACACCTGTCGCCTGTTCATGATGTTCGCTTCGCCGCCAGACATGAGCTGCGAATGGTCTGACGCTGGTGTTGAAGGCGCCAACCGCTTCCTGCGCCGCGTCTGGCGCCTGGCGCAAAACCACGTCAATCAGGGCATCGCCGGCGCACTCGACCTGGCCAGTCTGGATGACGAGCAGAAGGCCGTGCGCCGCGCGATTCATCTGGCGATCAAGCAGTCGAGCTTCGATATTGGCCAGCACCACAAATTCAATACCGCCATCGCCCAGGTGATGACGCTGATGAACGTGCTGGAGAAAGCCGCACAAACCACAGAGCAAGACCGCGCCCTGTTGCAGGAAGGTCTGGAAGCGGTGGCGCTGCTGCTGGCGCCAATCACCCCGCATATCAGCCATCAGCTGTGGCAGGAACTGGGCCACGACGAAGCCATCATCGATGCCGCCTGGCCACAGGTGGATGAGTCTGCCCTGGTACAGGACAGCCTGACGCTGGTGATACAGGTCAACGGCAAGCTGCGCGGACAGATTGAAGTGCCGGCCAGCGCAAGCCGCGAAGAGGTTGAAGCCAGCGCCCGCAGCAACGAGAACGTACTGCGTTTTACCGAAGGCCTGAGCATTCGCAAGGTCATCGTGGTGCCAGGCAAACTGGTCAACATTGTTGCTAACTGACTAGTCGCCAACTGATTAAGCTCGGCGCGACCGCACAACGGCGCGCCGCAAGACACGCCAAGGGGATAAAAGATGATCAAACGGAATCTGTTGGTAATTGGCCTGGCCACCCTGCTCAGCGCTTGCGGCTTCCAGCTGCGTGGCACCGGTGACGTGCAGTTCGCCCTCAATGAACTGGATGTCAGCGCACGCAACGCCTATGGCGAAACCGTCAACCAAGTGCGCGACGTGCTACAGAACAACGGCGTCAAGGTCTATCCAGGCGCACAGTACCGCCTGGTATTGAGCAACGAGCAGGAAAATCGCCGCGCCGCCAGCTTCACCAGTTCGGCCCGCACCGCCGAGTACGAGCTGAGCAAGACCCTGGAATACGAGATCCGTGGCAGCAAAGACCTGCTGCTGATGAGCGACAAACTGGAAGCCCAGAGCTTCTACACCCAGGATGGCAACAACCTGATTGGTGGCGACCAAGAGGCCGCTCAGCTGCAACAGGAAATGAACCGTGAGCTGGTCCAGCAACTGGTCCAGCGCCTGCAGCAGATCAGCCCAGCGCAACTGGACCAACTGCAGCAAACCGCAGAAGCCAAGGCTCAAGCCGAAGCCGATGCCCTGGAAGCCGCTCGCCAGCAACAGGCCGCGCAACCGCAGCAGTCGCCAATCCAGTTGCCGATTCCCGCCCAGTAAGCTCGCTGGGCCGCGCAAGCGGCCCGGCTCTGCGCCCGCATGAAGCTTAACTCTGCACAACTCGGCAAACACCTGCAGGGCAACCTGAGCCCGGTGTATGTGGTAAGTGGCGATGAGCCGCTGCTCTGCCAGGAAGCCACCGACGCCATTCGCGCCGCGACCCGCCAGCAGGGTTTCAGCGAGCGCCAGGTGTTCAACGCCGACAACAACTTCGACTGGGGCAACCTGCTGCAAGCCGGTGCCAGCCTGTCGCTGTTTGCCGACAAACGCCTGCTGGAGCTGCGCCTGCCCAACGGCAAGCCCGGCGACAAGGGCGCAGCCGCGCTACTCGAATACCTCGCCCGCCCCGCCGAAGACACCGTGCTGTTGATCAGCCTGCCGAAACTCGATGGCAGCGCGCAGAAGACCAAATGGGGCAAGGCACTGATTGACGGCGCGCAGACGCAATTCGTGCAGATCTGGCCGGTCGATGCAAACCAGCTGCCGCAGTGGATTCGTCAACGTCTCGCGCAATCGGGCCTCAGCGCCAGCGCCGAAGCGGTGGACATGATTGCCGTGCGCGTCGAAGGCAACCTGCTCGCCGCGGCCCAGGAAATCGAAAAGCTCAAGTTGCTCGCCGAAGGCACGCAGATCGACGTCGACACCGTGCATGCCTCGGTTGCCGATAGTGCACGGTTCGATGTTTTCGGACTGATCGATTCCGCCCTCAATGGCGAAGCAGCCCACGCCCTGCGCATGCTCGAAGGCCTTCGCGGTGAAGGCGTCGAGCCTCCGGTAATTCTCTGGGCTCTGGCCCGGGAAATCCGTCTACTGGCCACCATAGCCCAGCAGTACAGCCAGGGCATGCCGCTGGAAAAGGCCTTCAGTTCCGCGCGCCCGCCAGTCTGGGACAAGCGCCGCCCGCTGGTCAGCAAAGCCCTGCAACGCCTGTCGGCCGCACGTTGGGCTGCGCTGCTGCAGGATGCACAGCAGATCGATGCGCAGATCAAAGGCCAGGCGGCCGGCGATCCCTGGAGCGGCCTGAGCCTGTTGACGCTAAACATCTGCGGTCAACGCCTGGGCCTATCTCGCTAGCGGCCAAACCCTGGACTTTTAGCGGGGTGCGGATCATGCTTCGCCCGCCTGCGACGTGCAGGTCATTTGCCGAGGAAACGTCATGGCGAAGAAAGCCAAACGCGGCCCAAATAAGGCCAAATCCATAATCGCCCAGCCACTGTTTCGCTCCCGCCAGGAAACACCCAGCAAAGGCAAAGGCAGCTACCGCCGTGAAGCCTCCCAGCAAAACTGGGAGGCTTCATACGTTCTGGCCGCCTGAAAAGCCCGCCACAGCCCGCATACCGCCTCAATCATGCTAAGGTTACGGCCTGCAAAATGTGCCGAGATCACCATGCCTTACCTGCTTATTCGGGGCCTGTCCCATAGCGCCATCGCCTGCCTGCTGCTGCTTCTGACTGCCTGCGCCGAAGCGCCGGCGCAGCCACTTGCCGCTGCGCCCGTCACAGCCAGCACTACCCCTGCCAGCCCAGCAGCCAGCGAGGCCAGCAGTCCAACCCCGTTACTCAGCTTCGATGAATGGCGCATACTGCTGCGCAGCGATGCCATTGCTGCCGGTATCGACGCAGCCTTATTCGACCGTACATTCGCCGACATCACCCTGGACCCCAGAGTGGTCAGCTCCGACAACAGCCAACCGGAGTTCACGCGCCCGGTGTGGGAGTACATCGACGGTGCCGTTTCCGTCTCGCGCATCGCCCAGGGCCGCCTGCTCAAGGCGCAGCACCGGCCGACCCTTAAAGCCATTCGCAGCACCTACGCCGTCGACCATGAAGTGCTGATTGCGATCTGGGGCATGGAAAGCAATTACGGCAGCAATATCGGCAGCCATAACGTCATCCGCTCCCTCGCCACCCTGGCCTACGATGGCCGCCGCCAAGTGTTCTGGCGAAGCCAGTTGCTGGCCGCGCTGCAGATTTTGCAAGCGGGTGATGCGCCTACGCAGGGGCTGATCGGTTCTTGGGCGGGCGCCATGGGACAGACCCAATTTATGCCGACCACCTTCAATCAGCATGCCGTGGACTTCGATGGTGATGGGCGTCGCGACCTGTGGACGTCAGCCCCCGACGCACTGGCCTCGGCCGCACATTATTTGCAGGCGTCCGGCTGGGAAAATGGTCAACCCTGGGGCTTTGAGGTAAACCTGCCACAGGGCTTCGATTACGCACTGGCAGACCCCGAAATACGCCGCACCGTGGCGCAGTGGCGCATCCTGGGGATCAACCCGGCCCGAGCCATTGATGCCAACGAGCAGAGCCAGGCGACGCTGTTTTTACCTGCCGGTCATCGGGGCCCGGCTTTCCTGCTGTTGAATAACTTCCGCAGCATCCTCAAGTACAACAACTCCACGGCCTACGCCCTGGCAATTGGCCTGCTAAGTGATGCATTGGATGGCAATCCGGGCGTACAAGCCGCATGGCCGCGTAACGATCGCCAACTGGGGCGCAGCGAGCGGATCGAGCTGCAAGAGTTACTGACCAGTAAAGGCTACGAGCCAGGCCCTGCGGACGGCATCATCGGGGCGAACACACGCAAGGCCGTGCGTGCTTTTCAGCAATCCCTGGGGCAACCTGCCGATGGCTACCCCAGCCACGAGTTATTGCAGCAACTCCGGTAGACGACTGAGCGGCACTCAGCACGACCTGGCAGGGCGCTAGCACCACACAGCGCCCGCCGGACTGAACGGTCAGCTTCTGTGATAAGCTGCGCGGCGGCCACAAGCCGCCTCGTTCACGGAGCCTCTAGCGGAGCCCAGATTGCCGATGTCCGATACCTCACCGCCTAAAACCGTCGCCAGTGGCGAAAAATTCCGTACCACCCAAGGCATCACCGCGATCAAGGACGGGCAAAAGCGCCGCGCCTCCAGCGAGCCTCAGGTGTTCGAGCCCAAACCCAAGTGGCTGCGAGTCAAGGCGCCTGGCGGCAGCCGCTTCGAGGCGGTCAAGCGCAATGTCAGCGAACACCGCCTGAGCACCGTTTGCCAGGAATCCCACTGCCCGAATATGGGCGAATGCTGGTCCAACGGTACCGCCACCATCATGCTGATGGGCTCGGTGTGCACCCGCGCCTGCCGCTTCTGCGCCGTCGACACCGGTAACCCCAACGGCTGGCTGGATCTGGAAGAGCCGCAGAACACCGCCAAGTCGGTGGAGCTGATGGCCCTGCGTTATATCGTACTGACCTCGGTGGATCGCGACGACCTGGATGACGGCGGCGCCAGCCACTACGCGGCCTGCGTAAGGGCGATCAAGGAAAACACCCCGCAGGTGGTGGTAGAAGCCCTGACCCCGGACTTCGACGGCGACCTGCTGGCGATTGAGCGTGTGGTGGATTCTGGTCTTGAGGTGTTTGCGCAGAACGTTGAGACGGTCAAACGCCTCACTCACGTGGTACGCGATCCACGCGCGGGCTATGAAAAGACCCTGAATGTACTGGCACACGCCAAGCGTCACCGCCCGGACGTACTGACCAAGACCAGCCTGATGTTGGGCCTTGGCGAGACGGATGAAGAGATTATCCAAACCATGGATGACCTGCGTGCCATCAACGTTGACATCCTCACCCTCGGCCAGTACCTGCAACCAACGCGCAATCACCTGAAGGTGCAGCGCTGGGTCAGCCCGGAAGAGTTCAACCGTTTCCGCGAAATCGGTCTGCAGAAAGGCTTTATGGAAGTCGCCGCCGGCCCGCTGGTACGTTCCAGCTACCGCGCCGACAAGGTGTTCGAGAAGAACAACCTAGGGCTGGCCGCTCCGGTGCCAGTGCCGGGCCAACAGCTCGATAACAGCCTGATACCTGCCCTCAATCTGAACTGATTGAGCCACACAACGCCTGACCTTGGGCTTTGCCTGGGGTCAGGCGTTTGTGTATCTGCTCTGCCTATCTGCCCTGCCCGCTCTAGCAGTCTATTGAGCCCGCCAGGCTCTGCTGCTGCGCGTAGTCAAGATGCTTGACCAGTTGCTCACGCAGCCGCGCACTGACCTCGGACATAGTGATCGGCCCCGCCACCTGATCAGCTAACTGGGTCATGGCCATACCGACATAGCCGCAAGGATTGATGCGCTGGAACGGTTGCAAATCCATATCCACATTCAGCGCCAGACCATGAAAGGAACGGCCGTTGCGGATACGCAGTCCGAGCGAAGCGATCTTTGCACCATCGACATACACACCCGGCGCATCCGGCTTGGCATTGGCGTTGACGCCATAGCTGGCCAACAGATCAATCAGGCTGCGCTCGATACGGCTGACCAGTTCACGCACACCCATACCGCTGCGGCGCACATCCAGCAGCAGGTAAGCCACCAGCTGGCCCGGACCGTGGTAAGTCACCTGACCACCGCGATCGACCTGCACCACCGGAATATCCCCCGGAAACAACACATGCTCGGCCTTGCCTGCCTGGCCCTGGGTAAATACGGGGGCGTGTTCAAGCAGCCAGATTTCGTCAGGCGTATCTGCGCCACGGCTGTCGGTAAAGCGCTGCATCGCATGCCAGGTAGGCTGATAGTCGACCTGGCCCAGCTCACGAAAGCCGAGCGGCAGGTCCATCACAGCACCATGTGCACGATACCGGTCGCGCGTAGGGCACTGTTGATATCGCGCAACTGATCTTCGCTGGTGGCTTCGATATGCAGCTGTACGGTGGTGTACTTGCCGTTGCTGCTCTGGCGTTCGGCCAGGGTGCTGAGATCGACCTTGGCGTGCTGGCTAAGGATCTCTATCACCGTACTCTTGTAGTTTTCGCCACTGTCACCGACCACCTTGATCGGGTAGTCCGCGCAGGGAAATTCAATCTTGTGCGATTTGACGTCTGGTTGATTCATGGCAGTAACGGCCTCGTAAGCCCTGGCAACAACAACGCCCCTGCGGGTCGGCAAGGGCGCGCTGGTCACGCTATCAGTTGAACAATCCGAAGAAGAACAGGCTGATGCTATCCCACAGGCGACGGAAGAAACTGCCTTCTTCAACGGCCTCAAGAGCAATCAGATCGGCGCTGTGCACCACTTCTTCACCCAGTTTCACTTCAACCTTGCCGATCACATCACCCTGGGCAATCGGGGCAGTGAGCTGCGGGTTGAGGATCATGCCGGCCTGCAATTTTTCCAGCTGACCTTTCGGCAGCGTCAGACTCAGATCAGCACCAAGGCCAGCTTTGACCTGACGCACAGCGCCTTTCCACACTTGGGCCTGAGCCAGTTCCTGGCCTTGCTTGTAGAAGGTGCGGGTTTCGAAGAAGCGGAAACCATAGGTCAGCAGTTTCTGAGTTTCCGCGGCACGGGCCGACTCGCTGACGGTGCCGAATACCGAGGTGATCATGCGCGCGCCATCACGTACGGCCGACGCCACCAGGCAGTAGCCGGCTTCTTCGGTATGACCGGTTTTCAGGCCATCAACGGTCTTGTCACGCCACAGCAGCAGGTTACGGTTGCCCTGCTTGATGTTGTTCCAGAGGAACTCCTTCTGCGCATAGATCGCATAGTGTTCCTGGTCTTCGTTGATGATGGCGCGAGCCAGAATAGCCATGTCATGTGCGCTGGAGTAATGCTCCGGATGCGGCAGACCGGTGGCGTTCATAAAGTGGCTGTTGGTCATTCCCAGGCGCGCAGCGGTCTCGTTCATCATGTCGGCGAAGGCATCTTCGCTGCCGGCGATGTACTCGGCCAGGGCAATACTGGCGTCGTTACCCGACTGAATGATGACGCCGTGCAGCAGGTCATCAACCTTCGCCTGGCTGTTCAGTGGCAGGAACATGGTCGAACCACCGGATGCAGCACCACCGGTACGCCAGGCATGCTCGCTGATAGGCACCAGGTCCTGCTCACCGATCTTGCCCTTGCGAATTTCCAGCGTGGCAATGTAAGCGGTCATCAATTTGGTCAGGCTGGCCGGCGGCAGGCGCTGATCACCGTTGTTTTCGACCAGCACCTTGCCGCTGGCGGCGTCCAGCAGTACATAGGATTTGGCAGCCAACTGCGGCGCAGAAGGAATCACTTGCTGATTGGCCCATACGGCCGGAGCGCTGAGCAGGAAAAGTGATAGGAAAACGCGTTGCGCAAAGCTGGTGATATTCATCCGTCTCTCTAGATTGCTGATGGTTGAACAGGCCCAGTGGGCCTAATTTGCTAATTCTCCGACCACCCGTGAATGGCCGGAGTTGAGTGTTTAGTCCCGCAGATGCTGCAGAAGTGCCGTATTAGTCAGGCTTGACCAGGGTTGGCTCGCCAAGATTGGCCAGGCGTACGCTGCTCTGCAGCTGCTCAGCCTCGCTTTGGCTGCTCACCGGCCCCAGGCGCACGCGGTGCAATATCTGCTGGTTGCGCACCACTGAGCTGACGAACACGGGTGCAGCTACCGTCTCGCTCAGCTTGGCTTTGAGAAGCTCCGCAGCGTCCGGATTGGCGAAGGCGGCCACTTGGAGATACAGGCCAGAGGCTCCGACTGAAGCGTTTTTTTTTGCGTCAATCTGCACGGGGAGCACCGCGGCGGCATGCTGCTGCGGGGGGGGTGAATACTGCTCAACCGGCTGCGCGATCGGTTGCGCGATTGGCTGAGCCTGCGCCACTTGCTGCGGGGCGGCCAAGACCATGGGTACCGGACGGCCTTGCTGAGCCCACCACTCGTGCGGGTCAATACCTTCAACCTTGACCCGCGCGGTGCCACTTTCGGCATAGCCGAGCTTCTTCGCTGCGGCGAAGGACAAATCGATAATCCGATCGGAATAGAACGGCCCACGGTCGTTAACCCGCAGAATCGCGCTCTTGCCGTTTTCCAAGTTGGTGACGCGCACATAACTCGGCAACGGCAGGGTTTTGTGTGCAGCGGTCATGCCGTACAGGTCGTAGGTTTCACCATTGGCGGTGGCCTGACCGTGAAACTTGGTGCCATACCAAGACGCCGGACCGACCGCCTGATAGCGACGGGCATCGGGAATCGGGTAGTACTGCTTGCCGAATACAGTGTAAGGACTGGCCTTGACAGGGCCGTAGTGCGGCATCGGTATCGCATCAGGAATCCGCGATACGTCGACATCCCACCAGGGTGCGCCATCCTTGTGCGGACGGTTGAAATCTCCCGGCCCGGAAATCGCACCACCCGGCTGCTGCACCGGTGCAACCGGCTGCGGCGCACGGGTGGACGAGCAACTGGCCAGCAGCAGCGCCAGGCTGCCGCATGCAGCCCATTTAAAAGGCAAACGCGACATCAATTCTTACCCCGTGCATCAACCAGCAACTCGGCCAGCTGATTGACCGCCATGGCATACATCACACTGCGATTGTAGCGGGTGATTACAAAGAAGTTCGGCAGGCCTAGCAAGTGCTCAGCGCCATCAGCACCTTCCAGACGGAAGGCCGTTACCGGCAAATCGTCAGCCAGCGGGTCGGCGCTGGTCCAACCCAACGCACGCAGCTCACCAACAGTTTTCACCGGATCGAGCCCAACCGTCAGCCCCTCTTCGGCCCGCACGCCTTTGACAGTCGCGGCACTGACCACCGGCTGTCCCGGCTGCCAATGGTGACGTTTGAAGTAGCTGGCGACGCTACCGATGGCATCCGCCGGGTTGTTCCAGATATTGATATGGCCATCGCCATCAAAATCCACGGCGTAGGCGCGGAAGCTGCTCGGCATAAACTGCGGCAGCCCCATGGCGCCGGCGTAAGAGCCGGTCATGCTCAGTGGCTCGACCTGTTCTTCACGGGTCAGCAGAAGGAACTCGCGCAGCTCCTTGCGGAAGAACGGCGCACGCGGCGGGTAATCGAAGGCCAGGGTCGACAGAGCATCCATCACCCGCCAGCTACCGGTGTTACCGCCATAGAAGGTTTCCACCCCGATAATGGCCACAATCACTTGCGCCGGCACACCATACTCAGCCTCAGCGCGAGCCAGGGTTTCTTCGTGCTGCTTCCAGAACTCAACACCCTTGCTGATACGTTTGTCGGTGATAAAGATCGGCCGATAATCCTTCCACGGCTTAGCCTTTTCTGCCGGACGCGAGATGGCATCAAGGATCGCCTGTTTGCGCTCGACCTGGGCGAACAGCTCGACCAGCTGCTCACCGGCAAAGCCATAGTCACGGGTCATTTCGCCGACAAACTCAGCCACCTGCGGTGACTGCTGATAATCCCCAGCCAGCGCGGGCTGAGCCACTGCGCACACCCCGGCCAACGCCAGCCAAGGTGCAGTACGAACCATCCAACCACGCGCGTTTTGCATTGAATTCATAATCCCAATCACGCCTGTGTCATCCACTTACGATGAGTGTGGATCGACATCAAAATCCCAAACCCTGCCAACAAGGTGATCAGCGAGGTGCCGCCATAGCTGATGAAGGGCAGCGGAACCCCCACCACCGGCAGCAGGCCGCTGACCATACCGATATTGACGAAGACATAAACGAAGAAAGTCATGGTGAGCGCGCCGGCGAGAAGCTTACCGAACAGCGTCTGCGCTTGCACGGTAATCACCAGCCCGCGCGCGATCAACAGCATGTACACCAGCAGTAACAAACACACACCGACCAGGCCGAATTCTTCGGCCAGCACCGCGATGATAAAGTCGGTATGGCTCTCCGGCAGAAAATCCAGGTGCGACTGGGTGCCTTGCAGCCAGCCTTTGCCGAGCACCCCACCCGAACCAATCGCCGCCTTGGACTGGATGATGTTCCAGCCACTGCCCAGCGGATCGCTTTCCGGGTTGAGGAATGTCAGCACGCGCTGTTTCTGATAATCACGCATAACGAACAGCCACATGCCGATGGCAATCGGCACCACCGCCGCCACCGCACCAATTACCCAGCGCCATTGCAGCCCGGCGATAAACAGTACGAAGCCACCGGAAGCGATGATCAGCAGCGAAGTACCCAGATCCGGCTGCAGCAGAATCAGCACAAAGGGCACGATGATCATCGCCAGGCTGATGCAGATATGTTTGAGGCGTGGCGGCAGACTGCGGTTGGACAGGTACCAGGCGATGGTCGCCGGCATGATGATCTTCATAAATTCCGAGGGCTGGAAGCGAATCACCCCGGGGATATTGATCCAGCGCGTGGCGCCCATGGCGTTATGGCCCATGACGTCCACCGCCACCAGCAAGGCGACACCGCCGACATAGGCCAAGGGCACCCAGCGCGCCATAAAGCGCGGCTCGAACTGGGCGATGATCAACATGCCGACCAAGCCGATACCAAAGGAGCTTGCCTGTTTCATCAGCAAGTCGACGTTCTTGCCACTGGCCGAATACAGGATAAACAGGCTGCCGGTGGCCAGAATCAACAGCAGCAACAGCAGAATGCCGTCTATATGCAGGCGCTGCAGGATGGTTGCGCGGCGGCGCAGAAGGTCTTCGGAGGACAGGTTGCGGTCGAAATTACTGTTCATGGCGCAGCGACCTCAGCCGCCACTGGCGGAGCGTATTCGGCTTTCAACTGACCGTTTTCATCCAGCAACCACGCATCGATGACCTGCTTGACCACCGGTGCAGCGACCCCGGAGCCGGACTCGCCGTTTTCCACCATCACTGACACGGCAATCTGCGGGTTATCTGCCGGAGCAAATGCCACAAACAGCGCATGGTCACGGTGACGCTCGGCAACCTTGCTGCGGTCGTATTTCTCACCCTGCTTGATCGCCACCACCTGAGCGGTACCGCTCTTGCCGGCAATCCGGTAAAGCGCGGCATCGCCGACCTTGCGCGCGGTGCCACGCGGGCCGTGCATGACCGACACCATGCCCTTGATACCGGCGTCCCAGAACTTCGGATCACGGAGCACGATATCCGGTAGTGGGTTGGGGTCTGTGGGGATGCGCCCCTGGATGGTCTTGGCCAGGTGCGGGCGAATCCACTTGCCGCGCGTGGCCATCAGTGCCGTGGCCTGTGCCAGTTGCAGCGGCGTGGTCTGCATATAGCCCTGACCGATACCGAGAATCAGCGTCTCGCCCGGGTACCAGGCCTGCCGATAACGCGCGCGCTTCCAGTCCCGCGAAGGCATCAGCCCGGCGGTTTCTTCAAACATGTCCAGCGACACGCGCTGACCCAGCCCGAAACGGGTCATGTAGTCATGCATGCGGTCGATGCCCATCTTGTGCGCCAGTGAGTAAAAGTAGGTGTCATTGGAGCGCATGATCGCGTAATCCATATCCACCGAGCCGTCGCCCGTGCGGTTCCAGTTGCGATATTTGTGGCTGTGGCCGGGCAACTGATAGAAGCCGGGGTCGAACACCCGGGTCTGCGGCGTGACTACGCCAGCATCCAGACCGGCCACCGCGACCATCGGCTTAATAGTCGAGCCGGGCGGATAGAGGCCGCGCAATACGCGGTTGTAAAGCGGACGGTCGATGGAATCGCGCAGGTCGGCGTAAGCCTTGAAGCCAATCCCGGTAACGAAGGGGTTGGGATCGAAACTTGGCTGACTGACCATCGCCAGCACCTCACCGGTCTGTGGCTGGATGGCCACAATCGCACCACGGCGACCAGCCAGGGCCTTTTCAGCGGCCTCCTGCAAGCGGATATCGAGGCTCAGCACGATGTCCTTGCCGGGAAGCGGGTCAGTACGTTTGAGCACGCGCAGCACGCGGCCACGGGCGTTGGTTTCGACTTCCTCGTAACCCACTTCACCGTGCAGCTCGTCTTCATAGAAACGCTCGATACCGGTTTTGCCGATATGGTGCGTACCGCTGTAGGCCACCGGATCGAGTTCTTTCAGCTCTTTCTCGTTGATCCGCCCGACATACCCCACCGAATGGGCAAAATGCTCGCCTAGCGGGTAATGCCGCACCAGCTGCGCGGAGACCTCAACGCCAGGCAGACGGAACTGATTGATCGCGATACGGGCAATCTGCTCCTCGCTCAGCTCGAACAGCACCGGCACCGGCTCAAACGGTCGCCGCCCCTGACGCACACGTCGCTCAAACAGCGCGCGCTCATCCGGGCCCAGTTCCAGCACCTCGACAATCACATCGAGCACCTGCGGCCAGTCACCGGCGCGCTCGCGGGTCAGGGTCAGGCTGAAGCTGGGCCGGTTATCGGCGATGATCACCCCGTTGCGGTCGTAGATCAGCCCACGGTTCGGCGGGATCGGCTGCACGTGGATGCGGTTGTTTTCCGCCAGGGTGGTGTGGTGCTCAAACTGCACCACCTGCAGGTAATACATGCGCGCCACGAGTACCGAGGTCAGCAACAAAACCACCACAGCACCAACCACCGCGCGTTTGCGGATTAGGCGGCCGTCTTTCTCGTGGTCTTTGAGGCGGATTGGTTGCGGCATCGATGGCTGCTAGTTATTTGTGGTAAGGGTGGCCGGACAACACGGTCCAGGCACGATACATCTGTTCGCCGATCAGAATCCGCACCAAGGGGTGCGGCAGGGTCAGCGGCGACAACGACCAGCGCTGCTCACTGCGCGCCTGCACCTCAGGTGCCAGCCCTTCCGGGCCGCCGACCATCAGGTTGACGGTGCGCGCATCAAGGCGCCACTTGTCGAGTTCGACCGCCAGCTGCTCGGTGCTCCAGGGTCGCCCTTCGACTTCCAGGGTGACAATGCGTTCCCCAGGCTGCACCTTGGCCAGCATGGCCTCGCCTTCCTGGCGGATCATCCGCGCCACATCGGCATTCTTGCCGCGCGTGGTCAGTGGAATTTCCACCAGCTCCAGGGACAGCTCGCTGGGCATGCGCTTGGCATATTCCTGCCAGCCCTCTTCCACCCAGCGTGGCATCCGCGAGCCGACGGCGATCAGTTTGATCCGCACCGCTGCGCGTCCTTATTCCTGCTCTGGGCCCGGCTCGGCGCTGAACTGCGCACGGCTCTGCTCAGCACCTTGCCACAGACGCTCAAGGTCATAGAACTGGCGAGCTGTCGGCAGCATCACGTGAACCACGATGTCGCCGAGGTCGAGCAGTGCCCACTCGCCGGTATCCATGCCTTCAGTACCGATCGGGCGCACGCCCTGCTCTTTGACCTTCTCCAGCACGTTGTCGACCAGCGACTTGACGTGACGGCTGGAGGTGCCGCTGGCGATCAGCATGAAATCGGTGATGCTGGTCTTGCCGCGCACATCGATGGTGGTGATGTCCTGCGCCTTGATTTCTTCCAGAGCGCTGATGGCCAATTTGACCAGCTCTTCGCTCTGCATTTTTGCGTTTGTCATAACTAACTCGTTTGCCTCGTGTTCAATTCGCGCCACGGTACAGTCCGTGGGCATGGATATAGGCCAGTACCGCGTCAGGCACCAGAAAACGTGCCGACTTTCCGCTCGCCAGTAGCGAACGGATCTGGGTAGCCGACACCGCCAGAGGTGTCTGCCAGATAAAAGCAATCTGCCCACTCGGCCCACTCAGGGCCGACGGGGCACTCACACTGCGCGCCGCCAACAGATTGCGCAGCGCCTCGGGCGCTTCACTGTCGGCATCCGGCCGTTGCAGCACCAGAATATGGCAGTGCTGCAGCAACTCATCCCAACGCTGCCAACTGGGTAAACCGCAGAAGGCATCCCAGCCCAGCAGCAGAAACAGCTGATCATCCGCTGCCAACTCACTGCGCAACGACTCCAGGGTGTCGATGCTGTAGGACGGCTTGTCGCGTTGCAGCTCGCGATCATCCACCTGCAGCACCCCGGCATCGGCTACCGCCAACCTGACCATGGCCAGGCGATCCTCAGCACTGACCTCTGGTGCGCTGCGGTGCGGCGGCCGCGCGCTCGGGATCAGACGCAACTCATCAAGCTGCAGCGCATCGGCCACTTCCACAGCGCTGCGCAGATGGCCGATATGCACCGGATTAAAGGTGCCGCCTAGCAGACCGATGCGTCGGGCGTCGGTACGTCGGGCGCCGCTGCGCTTGGCCATCAGGTACGAATGTGTCCGTCGCCAAACACCACGTACTTCTCGCTGGTCAGCCCATCCAGGCCAACCGGGCCGCGCGCGTGCAGTTTGTCAGTAGAAATACCGATCTCCGCGCCCAGGCCGTATTCAAAACCATCAGCGAAACGAGTCGACGCGTTGACCATCACCGAGGCGGAATCCACTTCGGTGAGGAAGCGCCGCGCATCACTGAAGTTCTCGGTGATGATCGCGTCGGTGTGTTGCGAGCCGTAATGGTTGATGTGCTCGATAGCCGCATCCAGCGAGTCGACGATGCGAATCGCCAGAATCGGCGCGTTGTATTCGGCAAACCAGTCGTCTTCGCTCGCTTCCAGCACGTCGCTGCCTAGGAGCGCGCGGGTCGCAGCGTCGCCACGCAATTCAACACCTTTGTCGCGGTAGATCGCCGCCAGCGGCGGCAACACCTTGTCAGCCACCGCGGCATGTACCAGCAGGGTTTCCATGGCGTTGCACGGCGAGTAGCGATGGGTCTTGGCGTTATCAGCAACGCGAATGGCCTTGTCGAGGTCGGCGGCGACGTCGATATAGACGTGGCATACGCCATCCAGATGTTTGATCACCGGCACCTTGGCGTCACGGCTGATGCGCTCGATCAGACCCTTGCCGCCACGCGGCACAATCACGTCAACAAATTCCGGCATGGTGATCAGCGCACCAACGGCGGCACGATCAGTGGTTTCCACCACCTGCACGGCGCTTGCGGGCAAACCGGCTTCAGCCAGACCAAGCTGAATGCAACGAGCAATCGCCTGGTTGGAATGAATGGCCTCAGAGCCGCCACGCAGGATGGTGGCGTTACCGGACTTCAGGCACAGGCTGGCGGCGTCGATGGTCACGTTCGGCCGCGACTCATAGATGATGCCGATCACACCGAGCGGCACGCGCATCTTGCCGACCTGAATACCCGACGGCAGGTAGCGCATATCGCGGATCTCGCCGATGGGATCGGGCAAGGTGGCGACCTGACGCAGGCCTTCGATCATCGAGTCGATCACCGCCGGCGTCAGCGCCAGACGGTCAACCATGGCCGGCTCCAGGCCATTGGCGCGCGCGGCGGCCAGGTCCAGCTCGTTGGCGGCAGTCAAATCGCTGCGCGCGGCATCCAGCGCGGCGGCGGCGGCCTGCAGGGCACGATTCTTTTGCGCGGTACTGGCGCGCGCCAGCACACGCGAGGCGCTGCGGGCGGCCTGTCCCAGGCGGGTCATATAGTCGAGCACGGACTCAGTCATTGTCTTGGCAGGTCTGGCGGTTGAAAAAAGTCGCTGAGTATAACGGTCGCGCCGCTCCACGCCCAGCGCTGCGCGGCGGACGGTAGACACTGCGTTCGCCACAACCCGCGGTAACGCCGCCAAGCCCCACACAGCAAGCCACCGGAAGAAACAGTGACATCACGGACCATCAGCCGCCCGAAGGTTAGGTAAACAAAAACCGTCCGAATGTTTACCTTGCCATCACAAGCAAGACAGGCGGCCGACCGCCGGGGTGGGATCAGCATGCATTACCGTACCGACTACTGCGCCGCACAACTTAACGAAGCCCCACAGGTGCTGCATATAGGCGACCTGCGCCTGCACTACCAGGCCTATGCCTGCCGCAGCCACGACACTCGCCCGCCCGTATTGCTGTTGGGCGGCGCATTCCAGAGCTTTCGCTCGTTTGCAGCCGAAGTCAGCGAACTGCTCGGCGAGCACCCGGTGATCCTGCTCGACTTGCCCAGCCAGGGCGGCAACCTGCAACTGGTGCCCGACCTGAGCCTGGAACAGCTGACCGACCTGATCGCCGCCTTCGCCGAGGAACTCGACCTGCCGCCGCTGATGCCCATCGGCCTATCCTACGGCTCGGCCCTGGCCGCGCTGTTTGCCGCCCGTCACCCAGAGCGCTGCGCCCGTGTGCTGCTGGCCGGGATCACCGCCTTCGGCCGTCCCGGCGCGCGCCTGCTGTTACAAGAAGGCCTTGCGCTGCTGGCCGAAGGGCGCTGCGAGGCCTTTGCCCATGGTGCGCTGACCGGCCTGCTCAACCCTTTGCGCCTGGAACAGACCGGCGTTGCCCCGGTATTTCGCAAGGCACTGCTGCGGCAGATCCAGCGCTTGCCAGCCGCCGATATCGAGCGCTACCGGCAGAACAGCCAGCGCCTGCTGGATTTTCAGGGCTTTCATCTGCACCCCAGCTGCCCGACCCTGGTGCTGGCCGGTGAATATGACCACTTCACCCAACCCTGGGAGCACGCGCACTTTGCCGCCGCCTGCGACCAGGCCACTTGCGCGCTGATCCACAACGCCGACCACTTGGCCCAGTTTGAACAGCGCGACGCCTGCGCCAGCCTGTACAACCCGTTTCTGCGCGGTGACGCCCTGCCGAGCCGCAGCCCGGGCAGCAGCCTGCTGAGCAACCCGCAGCTGCTGCAGCTGGAAAAGCGCCACGAGCCGCGCCTGCCGCCCAGCCAGCGCCAAGCGCGCCTGCAACATGCCGAAGGTGGTGAATGGCGGGTGGACATCAGTGAATTGGGCTTCTTCGGCGGTTTACTGCAGGGCAACCTGCCGACTATCAGAAGCGGCCGCGGTTGGCTGCTCCTCTGCAAAGACCTGCCCGCACAGCCCATACTCGCACTGCGCCATGATCAAAACGGCTTGGCCTTTGTCTTCCCGCACAGCGATCAGCACGCCAGCCAGGCGCTGGCCACGCACTTTCAACGGCAGCCCCTGCCGGCAGCGGCCTGCGCCTAGCGCCTGCTCCGGAGCTGTTTAGCGCCGGCAATACCGCGCTCAAAACAGACTCTTAGACCCGCGCCTCAATCACCCGCACCAGCCCGGCATTACGCGATGGCGCCAGGCCAAGCGCCTGGGCCGTGCGGCTCGGGTCGAAGACTTCGACCTGGCCGAAACCGCAGCGCTGAAAGCCCTGCACAATCGCCTGATCATTGCGGTAATGCAGCGGGTAATTGCCACGGGTCAGCCGCCCGATCAGGTCGACGCCCCAGCGTAACTGGCGGTAACGTGGGTGCTCGCGCAGATCGGGGTACAGCTCGGTCAAGTAGGTAGCCTGCGGGAACTGCCGCAGCTGGTCGGCCAGGCGCGTCCAGAATGACTCGATCAGCGCCAGCTCGAAGTAGTTCACCAAGCCTTCGGTGATGACCACCACCGGCTTGCTGTGATCCAGCTCGGCGAACAGCGCCGCCAGACTTTTACCTCCCTCCTCGGCGAGGATATCCACCGCACGCACCTGATGCTGACTGCCCAGCCAGCCTTCTGCATTCAGCAGCAGGCGCTTGCGCGCGGCCATTACCGGTAGGTCCGCCTCAACATAGCGCAGCTGCGGGTAACGCGCGGTAAAACGCCGGCCACGCGGCGACAGGCCGCAGGCGATCTCGACCACCTGGCACACGCCGCCCTGCTCAATCGCCGCCGTCAGCTGCGCGTCGATCTGCAAGTGCCGCTGCAGCAGAAACTGCTCAATATCCAGCCCGAACCCGACCCGCGCGCCCCAGGTAATGGGGCTGAGTAAGCCATGCACAAACCGCCCGAAGCCCGTCACGAAAGCGGCATCGGCCAGCTGATGGCGATACCAGATATAGCCGGTGTAGTGGGCGCTGGGGCTGATATGGGCACTGCTGACGCGAGCACGTTCAGACATGGTTAAGACTCTTATTGTTATGATCGCAGGCCTTTAAACGGTGCGCTGTTGAGCACCTGATACGGCAACAATCCCAGCCTATGCCCTGCCGAGTAAGCACAACACCGCATGTCAGCCGATCCCAACCTTAGTTTGCCCTGGCCCCGGGGCCGGGCATTGCCCGCGAGCTTCTTCGACCGCGATGCGCGCCTACTGGCCCGCGAGCTGCTCGGTAAAGTGATTCGCCATCGCCACGGCGAGCAATGGCTAAGCGCGCGCATTATCGAAACCGAGGCCTATTACCTGAGCGAAAAAGGCAGCCATGCCTCACTCGGCTACACCCACAAACGCCGCGCACTGTTTATGGAGGGCGGACATATCTATATGTATTACGCACGCGGCGGCGACTCGCTGAACTTCAGCGCCCAAGGCCCAGGCAATGCGGTACTGATCAAATCTGCCTACCCCTGGCAGGATGCCCACAGCGGCGCAGACGCACTGATGCAAATGCAAAAAAACAATCCCGACGCCCAAGGCCGGCCACGCAGCACTGCAACCCTCTGCGCAGGGCAGACGCTGCTGTGCAAGGCCCTAGGCCTGAAAGTGCCGGACTGGGATGCTCAGCCCTTCGATGAGCAGCGCCTGTTTGTCGAAGACCTCGGCGAGCGCCCGCAACACGTTGTGCAATGCGCGCGCCTGGGCATTCCCCACGGCCGGGATGAACTGCTGCCGTACCGGTTTGTCGATGCTGCCTTTGCCCGTCACTGCACACGCAACCCATTACGGCGCGGCCAACAGGCCGGCCAAGACTACTACTTGCTAACCCCCACGGATGACCACCGATGAGCCAATGGTTCGACACCCTAACCCTGTGGCTAAGCGCCAACCCCGAATGGCTGGGCCTGGCGATCTTTGTCATTGCCTGCGTCGAATGCCTGGCCATTGCCGGCATCATCGTGCCGGGCACCATTCTGCTGTTTACCGTGGCAGTCCTGGCCGGTAACGGCGCGCTGTCACTCTGGGAAACCCTGCTATTGGCCTACTTCGGCGGCTTGCTCGGTGACGCGCTGTCCTATGGTATCGGCCGCTATTTTCATCAGGATATTCGCCGCCTGCCGTTGTTGCGCAGCCACCCCCAATGGCTGAGCGCGGCCGAGGTTTATTTTCAGCGCTACGGCGTCGCCAGCCTGTTGGTCGGCCGTTATATCGGCCCGCTGCGGCCGATGCTACCGATGGTCGCCGGCATGCTGAACATGCCGCTCCCGCGTTTTATCGCCGTCAGCCTACTGGCCGCCGCCGGCTGGGCCATAGCCTACATGCTGCCGGGCTGGGCCACGGGTGCCGCCTTGCGCCTGCCGCTGCCAGAAGGGTTCTGGCCGCAGGCCGGCGCCGTAGCGGCAGGCGTGGCCATCGTGGTCGGCCTGAGCATTCAAGGCAGCATGCGCGGGCAACGCCACGCTAGCCTGCTGGCGGCCGGCGCCTGCCTGGTGCTGCTGGTCAGCATGATGTTCAGCTGGCCGCTGCTCAGCCACTTTGATCAGGGCCTGCTGGCCCTGGTGCAGGAACAACGCAGCAGCAACCTCGATACACTGATGGTGCTGATTACCCACCTCGGCGACCTGCACACTCAAGTGGCGGCGGCAGTGCTGCTGTGCCTGATTCTGCTGGCTACCCGACAGTGGCGCAGCCTGTGCCTGGCCATCGGCGCCACGCTTGGCACCGCCCTGGCGAATGGCGCGCTAAAAGCACTGTTTGCGCGAAGCCGTCCAGATGTACTGCTGGAACCACTGGGCAGTTTCAGCTTCCCCAGCGGCCACAGTTCAGCGGCTTTTGCCTTCTTTCTGCTGCTCGGCATACTCGCGGGTCGCGGCCAACCGCCACGCATGCGTCTGACGTGGCTGCTGCTGGCCAGCCTGCCGGCGGCGGCAATCGCGCTCTCTCGGGTCTACCTCGGGGTGCATTGGCCCAGCGACATCATCGCCGGGGCCATGTTGGCGGGCTGTTTCTGCGCCCTGAGCCTGGCGCTGGTGCAATGGCGCGCACCACTGCCTGCTCTGACGGCAAGAGTCTGGTGGCTATTGCTGCCGGCGATTCTGGCGCTGCTCGGCGGCATCGCCACCTGGCAGCTGTCCACCGGCCTGCTGCTGTATCGCTACTGATGACCGCCCTGCAGCAGCTCCAGCAACGCCTGCAACCGTTCTAGCCGCAGCTGCACGTCCGGCATTTCGAGCAGTTGCAGCTTCTGTTCGGCGTCCAGCGGCAACAGGTAGGCCAGCTGATTGGCCAGGGCCTCCTGGCCCGCTGGCGCACTCGCCATGCCCAGTGATGCCACCAACGGGTGAGCGCTCAGTGCACCGAGCAATGCTGCCAAATCCGCATGCTCAGCCTCCAGCGGCTGCTCCGGCTGCTCGTCCAGCCACTCGACGTCGCCCAGGGTCAACTGATCCGGCAGCACCTGCGCGCGCTGCACGCGAAAACGCCGACCACCCTCGACGCGAATCCCCAATAAGCCATTGGGCCGCTGCTCGAAATCGCGAATCAACGCCTCGCAACCGATCGCCGAGAATTGCCCCGCGGCCTCGCCCACCTCGGCGCCATCAATGATGCACACCACACCAAAGCCCTGTCCTTGCTTCATGCAGCGGCTGACCATGTCCAGGTAGCGTGCTTCGAATATCTGCAAGTCGAGCATGCAGCCGGGAAATAACACAGTGTTCAGTGGAAACAGCGGCAGGGTCACACACACCTCCTTATAGCCACAACAGAATCGCCAGCGGCAGCAGCACAGCTGTGAATACGCCCATCAGGCTCATCGCCAGGGCTGAAAACGCGCCGCACTCCTCACCTTCCTGCAGCGCACGGGCGGTGCCAACCGCATGCGCGGTCAGGCCCAGGGCCATGCCCAGTGCAGCCGGGTGATGCACGCCACAGCGCTTAAGCAGCGCCGGGCCGATGATGGCGCCGATGATCCCGGTGATCATCACAAACACCGCGGCCAGGGCAGCAATCCCGCCAATCTGATTGGCCACCAGCATGGCAATCGGCGAGGTCACCGACTTGGGCGCCATACTCATCAGCATGATCTGCTCGGCGCCGAAGGCCCAGGCCAGGGTAATCCCCAATACAGTCGCAACCACGCCGGCCACCAGCAGGGTGATCAGGGTCGGCCAGAACAGCTGGCGAATTCGCCGCAGATTAAGGAACAGCGGCACCGCCAGCGCCACCGTGGTTGGCCCGAGAAACAGCGTCAACGCCGCAGCGCTGTCTTTGTATTCGGCAAAGGTCAGGCCGCAGGCCAAAAGAATGCCGATTACCGCAAGCATCGATAGCAGCACCGGCTGCAGAAACACCCAGCGGGTTTTCTCGTAGGCGGCAATCGCCAGTTGATAGGCCCCAAGGGTGATGCCTACACCAAATAGCGGGTGATGGATCAACGCCTGCCAGGCGGCGTGCCAGTCAAGACTCATGCGTCCTCCCGGCGTTGTTGGCGATCAATCAGCTTCTGCATCAGCCAGCCAGCGAAGACGATGGAGATCAGCAGCGACAGCAACAGCGCACCGGCAATCGCCCAGAAGTCGGCAAAGATGTCCTCGGCATAGGCCATCACCCCCACTGCTGGCGGCACCAGCAGCAGCGGCAGGTATTTCAGCAGGCTGGTGGAGGCCAGGTGCAGCGGCTCGCCGACTTCTCCGCGCAGCAGCAGGAAGACGAACAACAGCAACATGCCGATGATTGGCCCCGGCAAAATTGGGATCAACAGGACATTCAGCGCAGTGCCGAGCAACTGGCACAGCACCAGCCAGGAAAGGCCGCGTAGCAGCATGATGGGTAATCTCCGAATCGTATGATCCCAGACGCAGTGCCGCGCATTATAAGCAGAAGCACCCGGCAAGGGCCGGTTTACAGCGGTTGCGCACGAGCCAACGGCATACCTTGTCCCATCGCAATAGGCACTTGACCCTGCGTCGAACCCATGATGATCTTAGGGCAGAAGGATTTTACGCCCCCAAAAAAACAACACTTGCGTCTTCAAGGAGAAACCATGACATCAGTACCCGCCGCTGAATTGCCCAGCTATATCGGTAAAGAGCTCGGCCGTTCCGATTGGCTGACCATCGACCAGGAACGCATCAACCAGTTTGCCGAATGCACGGGTGATCACCAGTTCATCCACGTCGACCCGGAAAAAGCCAAACTCACCCCCTTTGGCACCACCATCGCCCACGGCTTTCTCTCGCTGTCACTGGTGCCCAAGTTGATGGAAGGCATCATGATTATGCCTAAAGGGCTGAAGATGGCCGTCAACTACGGCCTGGACAGCGTGCGCTTTATCCAGCCGGTGAAGGTCAACTCCAAAGTCCGCCTGGTGGTGACGCTGACGGATGCCACCGAGAAGAACCCAGGCCAATGGCTGCTCAAGGCCAAAGTGGTACTGGAGATTGAAGGCTCGGAAAAACCCGCCTACATCGCCGAGCCACTGACCCTCTGCTTCGTCTGATTACCGCTGCCGGATCAAGGCGCACCTGCATCTGCGGTGCGCCTTTTGTATTTTTAAATGCCCGACGGTGCGCTCAATCACGGCACTCCGGGCGTGTTAAGGCATACTCGGCATCGACCTTCCAGCCTGGATTTTCCGCATGCGTACGCTCGCCCGCCTGGCCCCTCTGAGTCTCGCCCTGTTGTTGGCCGCTTGCGGCGATGGCGAACCCTTACTGCCCCCCAATGCCGTGCTGCCTGATGGTGGTCGCTACCGTGGCGAAGTTGTCGACGGCCTGTTGCAAGGTCCTGGGCGCCTGGATTACAGCGATGGCAGTTACTACGACGGGCTGTTCAAGGACGGTCAGTTCAACGGCCCGGGCGAATGGCGCAGCAAGCACGGCGAGTTCTACAGCGGCGAGTTTCAGAACGGAGACTTCCACGGCCAAGGCAGCCTCACCTACAGCGATGGCAGCCGTTACGAGGGCGGTTTTATCAACGGCAGGCCCAGCGGCGAAGGCCACCTGGAAAGCAGCCAATTGGAATACCGCGGGGAGTTCAGTAAGGGTCAATACAGCGGGCTGGGCAAACTGCAATGGAGTAACGGTGCCAGCTTCCAGGGCCAGTTCAAACAAGGCGAACCCGACGGCCAGGGTGTGCTCACCGACGCCGAAGGCAATACGTACACCGGCACCTTCGATAACAGCCAACTTAACGGCCAGGGCAGCTTCAAGAATGCGGATGGCGACCTGTACATCGGCCAGTTCCGTCATAACCAGTTCCACGGCAAGGGGCGCTACCAAAGCGCCGCTGGCGACGTTTGGAGTGGCCGCTTTGTGAACGGCAGCCTCACCGGCAAAGGCGAATTCAAGGGCAGCGACAGCAGCCATTACGCAGGCCAATTCGACGATTGGAGCTACCACGGTGAAGGTCACCTGACCCTGGCCGACGGCAGTGCCTATCAAGGCAACTTCGCCTACGGCAGCTACCAGGGCAATGGTAGCCTGACCCTGGCCGATGGTACTCAGCAAAGCGGCACCTGGCAGAACGGCCGACTGATTCGTGATGCCCAGGGCAAGGCCATACCGGACGCCCTGGCCACCGGCGTGCTGGAGCAAGGCCGCCTGCTTGACGCCGCCATCGCGAAGCTGCCTGCCTCAACACCGGCTATCGAGCTGTATGCCCTGACCCTGGCGGGTGACGGCAAGCAAAGTGTATTCATGCGCGAAGCCGATTATGTCGGCAAGCTGCTGCAGGAACGCTTCGCCGCCCACGGTCTGATCACCTTGGTCAACCACCGTGACCACCTGACCGATCGCCCCCTGGCCACTAGCGCCAGCTTGAGCCGCAGCATTCAAGCCCTGGCAGAGCGCAGCGGCAAGGAAGACCTGATCTTTATTTACCTGACCAGTCACGGTTCAGCGCAACACGAGCTGAACCTCGACCAGCCACGCATGCAGCTCGATGACCTGCCGGCCAGTGAGCTGGCAGCCCTGCTCGAACCACTTAAGGATCGGCACAAGGTGCTGGTGATCTCGGCCTGCTACTCCGGTGGTTTTATCCCAAAGTTGCAGGATGACAAGACCCTGATCATCACCGCTGCGCGCGCAGACCGCGTGTCCTTCGGTTGCTCGGAAGAAAACGATTTCACCTACTTCGGCCGCGCGTTGTTCGCCGAAGCCCTGCAGCAAACCGACGACCTGCAGCGTGCCTTCAAGCTGGCCCAGGCCAGCGTTGCCGAACGCGAAAAAGCCGACGGTTTCGAACCCTCCGAGCCGCAGATCTGGCCTGCAAAAGCGGTGCTCGCACAATGGCGTACGCTGCGCGAACAACAGGCCGAGCGCGCCCTGAACAATGCACTTGAGGCACAATCTGCGGTCAACCGCTAACAGCCATGCGCGCCACCAACGGCCTGATAAGCTGATTGATATCAGCGGAGAACCTCACACTATGTATTTAACACCCCAGCACATCCTCCTCGCAGGTGCCACCGGACTGACCGGCGAACACCTGCTGGATCGCCTGCTGAACGAGCCCACCGTCGCCCGCGTACTGGCCCCCAGCCGTCGCCCTTTGGCGGCCCATGCACACCTGGAAAACCCGCAAGGCGAACTGCTGACCTTGCTGCCGGAACTGAGCGGCAAGGTCGATACCGCCTTCTGCTGCCTGGGCACCACGATTAAACAGGCTGGCTCGCAAGAGGCTTTTCGTGCGGTCGACCATGACCTGGTGCTCGCCTTCGCCGAACGCGCACGCGCCCTCGGCGCACGTCACCTGCTGGTGATCAGCGCCCTCGGTGCAGATGCCAACTCCACCGTGTTCTACAACAAGGTCAAAGGCCAAATGGAGCAAGCCCTGCGCGCGCAAGGCTGGCCGCAGTTGACCATCGTCCGCCCTTCGTTACTGCTGGGCGCCCGCCAAGAGTTTCGCCTTGGCGAGCGACTGGCCGCGCCCTTTATGCGCTGGTTACCGGGCAAGTACCGTGGCATTGAAGCCACCGTACTGGCCCGCGCGCTGTGGCGCTTGGCACTGGAAGAGGATGCCGGCACTCGCGTGATCGAATCAGACCAACTGCGCCGTCTCGGCCGCTAACAACAAGAAGCCATCGACCTATGAGCACCACCCCGCACGACCTGATCAGCGCCCTGAGTGGCGCCGATATGCTGGAAATCGACGAGCTGCATGCCTGGCAGTTCAGCCTCAACGACGATCAACTGGCTCAACACCATGCCGGCACCACGCCCACTGACGATGCGCCGCTGCTGAGCATCGAATGCATGGACGGCCGCGCCCTGCGCAAATGGCATTTCAACCTGGCCCAGGTAATCGCCGCACGTTTTGATGGTGAGGCCGACGCCTGGCGCATCAGCGGTACGGCCGGCGTGCACCTGATCAAGTGTTTTGCCGCTGTCAGCGGCGACAACAGTGATCTGCCAGACGACGCCGAATAACTCTGCCGAGGGCAACCCGTGGGCCTGTATGACCGCTACCTGCTGCCACACCTGATCGACTTCGCCTGCGGCATGGGCGCGGTGATGAAAGCCCGCTCGCAACTGGTGCCCCAGGCCCATGGCCGGGTGCTGGAAATCGGCATCGGCAGCGGCCTTAACCTGGCCTTCTACGATGCCGCAAAGGTCAGTGTGATCATTGGCGTCGACCCCAGCGCCGATATGCAGAAACTGGCCAGGCAACGGGCCGCCGCGATCAGCATTCCAGTAGAAATGATTGCCCTCGAACTGGGGCAGATTCAGGCCGACGACGCCAGCTTCGACAGCATCGTCTGCACCTTTACCCTGTGCACCATTCCTGATGCTGTAGCCGCACTGAAAGAAATGCGCCGCGTGCTCAAACCTGGCGGTCGCCTGTTGTTCTGCGAACACGGCCTGGCTCCCGAGCTGCCCGTGCTGCGCTGGCAGAACCGCCTGACCCCGCTGTGGAAGCCGTTAGCCGGTGGCTGCCACCTCAATCGCGATATCCCGGCGTTGATCACAGCCGGCGGATTTCAGATTGGCGAGCTGAGCAATCGCTACCTCAAAGGGCCAAAACCCATGACCTATATCTATCAAGGCTGGGCCTACTGAGCCACGCCTGACGACCCATCACGCGGCAAATCGCTCGTCGCCATCATCCCGCCACACCCCAGGCCATATTCTGGCTATCGTTAGGCTACGGACTTTGCATAGAAGTAGCCCCACGCATGATGCGCCTGCTCACTCGACATCTCATCGCCCTGCTGCTCTTCACCGTGGGTTTCACGGTCACGCCTTATAGCGGCGCGCAGTCTCGTGCGGTCAGCGTGGGGGTCTACGCCAACGAGCCGAAAATTCTACTGGATCAAGAGGGCAAACTTTCCGGCATCCTCGGCGAGCTGCTGAATGAGATCGCCCGCCAGGAAAAGTGGCAACTGCAACCAAGGCCCTGCGAGTGGCAGCAATGCCTGGAGCTGGCGCAGAGCGGCGAGATCGACCTGATGCCGGACGTGGCCTATAACGACAGCCGCGCGCAGGTACTCGACTTTCACACAGTGCCTTCGCTGGTCAGCTGGTCGCAGGTGTATAGCAACGAGAACCTGCAGCTGAAATCAGTACTCGACCTCAAAGACCTGCGCATTGCCGTCCTGCAAGGCTCGGTGCAGGAGGACTACCTGCGTGGGCTGCTGGACAGCTTCGACTTGAAAGCGCAATTGATCGGCGTACCCAGCTTGCAGCAAGGGTTTGCCCTGGTAGCGGACGAGCATGCCGACGCCGTAGTCGCCAACCAGCGCTTTGGTGATTTCCATGCGCCGAGCTACCGGCTGCAAAGCTCCTCAATCATGTTTCAGCCTGCGCAGCTGTTCTACGCAACCCGCAAAGGGCAAAACGCCGATTTACTGGCCGCCATCGATCAGCACCTGGCGAACTGGCAGAACTCGCCGTCCTCTGTGTACTACCAAACCCTGCTGCGCTGGGGCAGTGAGCGGCCACGCCTGCTGATCCCCACGGGTGTCTGGTGGGGACTGACGACCCTGGCACTGCTGCTGATTGCTGCCTTGGGCGGCGCATGGCTGTTACGCCGCCAGGTGCACGAGAAAACCCGCCACCTGCAGGCCGGCGAAGCACGCCTGAACACCATCCTCGACAGCGTCGAGGCGTACATCTACATCAAGGATGTGCAGCTGCGTTACCAATATGCCAACCGCAAGGTCTGCGAGCTGTTCGGCCAGAACCTTGAGCAGGTGATTGGCAAGACCGATGAACAGTTCTTCGACATCGACACTGCAACCAACCTGTATGACAACGACAGTCGCGTACTCACACTCGGCGAACGGGTGCAGACCGAGGAAATCAATCGCAGCCTGGACGGCAACACGCAGCACGCCTTTCTCTCGGTCAAGCTGCCGCTGCGCGACGATCACGGCAAGATTTACGCGCTATGCGGCATCTCCACTGACATCACCGAACACAAGAAGAACCTCGAAAAAATCAACCAGCTGGCCTTCTACGATCCACTCACCGGCCTGCCCAACCGCCGTCTACTGCTCGACCGCCTGCAACAGGCCCTGGCCAAGCATGCCCGCGGCCTGCAACAGGGCGCATTGCTGTTTATCGACCTGGACAATTTCAAAGACCTCAACGACACCCTTGGCCACGACATGGGCGATCAGTTGCTGCAGCAGGTCGCCGAACGCCTGAGCAGCCATGTGCGCGCCCAGGACACCCTGGCTCGTCTCGGCGGCGATGAGTTTGTGTTGATGCTCGAAGGCCTGAGCCTGAAGCCTGAACAGGCCGGCCAACAGGTTGAACACGTCGGCAACAAGATCATTAAGGCGCTCGCCGTGCCCTACACCCTGCAAGGCCGCAGCTATATCAGCACGGCCAGCATCGGCGTCGCCCTGTTCCCCAAGGAGGACAGTACGGTCGACGAGGTACTCAAGCGTGCCGACATGGCCATGTACCAGGCCAAAGCTGCCGGCCGCAACGCGTTGCGCTTTTTCGACCCGGCGATGCAGGCCGAAGTCAGCGCCCGCGCCAGCCTGGAAAGCGACCTGCGCCAGAGCCTCGACCAGCACGACTTTATCCTGCACTACCAACCCCAGGTGGATGCTCACGGGCAACTGGTCGGCGCCGAGGCCCTGGTCCGCTGGCAGCACCCTATACGCGGGCTGGTGCCGCCGGGCGAATTCATTCCCCTGGCTGAAAGCACGGGGCTTATTCTGCCGCTGGGTCGCCTGATCTTGCGTGCGGCGTGCCAACAGCTGGTGGCATGGGCCAATGATTCACAGCTGGCGCACCTGACACTGGCGGTCAACGTCAGCGCCAGGCAGTTCCACCACCCCGATTTTATTGAAGACGTGCTTGCTGCCCTCGCGGAAAGCGGCGCCAAGCCTGAACGTCTGGAGCTGGAACTGACCGAAAGCCAACTGGTGGAGGATGTGGAAACGCTGATCGACAAGATGAGTCAGCTAAAAGCACGTGGCGTGCACCTGGCGCTGGATGATTTTGGCACCGGCTACTCCTCACTCAACTACCTCAAACGCCTGCCGCTGGATAAGCTGAAGATCGACCAATCCTTCGTCCGCGACCTGCTCGAACACCCCAGCGATGCCGCCATCGTGCGCACCATCCTGGCGCTGGGAGCCAACCTCAATCTCAGCGTAACCGCCGAAGGCGTAGAAACTCAGGCGCAATACGAGGCCCTGCAAGGCATGGGCTGCAGGCGCTTTCAAGGCTACCTGTTCGCCAAACCGGGGCCGGCTAGTGCGTTTTCACGTGCCTAAGACTATTTCAGTCACGATTGACCACTATTTAAAGCTAGCTTGCACCCAAAGACGGACTAGGTAAGTTCATTGACCGCACGCCAGGCCTGATCCACGGCCGCATGCAGGTAAGCGTCCCAACCAGCATCGGAATTGGCAATGGTCACCGCGCCCAAAGGCTGACGCGCCCGCTGCATCAGCGCCGCGCCACCGTCCGGGCCATCGAACAGGGGATTGCTGTAGTAGGAATAGCCATGCGGCCAGCGGTTGACCGTGATGGCCAACACGTCGCGCTGATGATCAAAACCACCGCCACCGAGCACGCGCTGCAACTGATCACGGATTTGCGCTTCGTAGTGGGCAAAGGTGCTGGTGTAGATCTGCATGCGCGCGGCCCGCGCCTGCGTGCGCAGGTCCGGGCCGACGCCCGGCGCATGCGGCACATGCACCAGATGCAGGCAGATGGGCTGCTCAGGATCATTCGGCGCCTGATACCCGCCCAGATCCACCGGGTAATCCAGCTTCATCAGGCTGAAGGGCATGCCCGGCGCGTACACCTCCTGCATACCCAACTCGACCCAACTCTGCCAATTACGAATCACCACGTTGGCGTAGACCATGGGCAATTTGACGTTCTGCGCCAACGCCTGCGCCTGACGGGCCGGCAGGTCGCGCAGAATGTAAGGAATGAGCATGTTGTAGCAAGCCAGCACCGAATGCCGGGCGCGCACCCGGTAAAGCTGTCCCGCCTGACTGTAGCCGACATCCACGCCGCCCTCACGGTTGCGCACACTGACGACGGTGCTCGACAGGCGCAGGCGCACACTGTGCTCGGGGCGGTCCAAACGGCTGTAATCGAAGGCGGCCAGCACCACATCGCCCATACCCTGCCCGGCGGCCACCGCCGGGATCAGGTCACGCACCAACAGCCGGGCGACACCGGCATTGCCATCGGGGAAGTGGTAGATGTACGGCTCTTCTTCGCTATCATCCTCCTCCAGGCCCAGGCCGGCAAAGCCCGGATAGCCGGCATAACGCGCGTAACTGGCCGGTAGAAAGTCGATGCGGTAGCCGTATTCGTCGCTGGAACGCTGCTGAAAGTAAGCGATAGCCTTGTCCGAAAGGCCGACATGGCGCTTGAGATAAGCGTGGTAACTCAAACTGTCGAGGTAGGCCTCACGCTCATCGAGCGGCAGCGCCTGCAGGTAATTCTGTTCACCCGCATACAGCGCCAGCAGGGCGGCGCGGTCGCTTTCAGGCAGCGGGAACTGGCCAATGAAACCGGCCCAGTCGGGTTCTTCATCACTGTCTGCATCCGGCTCGCCGACGACCAACCGGTCTTCGCCAAAGGTCTGCTGATCGAAGAACACCGCACTGTCCAACTCGTTATACAGGCGATGCTGAAAGGCCTGATGAAAGCGCTCCAGCTTGATCCCCAGCGCCGCCAACAAGCGCTGCACCTCGGCGCTGAAATTGGCCTTGGGCGAGTCCAGCGATTCGCTGCCGCCATAGCCCAGCAGTAAACGACCGCCCACACGAAACTCGTTGCGTTTGGCATGACCACCGAAGTCGTCATGATTATCCAGCAGCAGAATGCGCGCCTGCGTGTGACGTTCACGGTAAAACCAGGCGGCCGCCAAGCCACTGATGCCAGCACCCACCACCACCAGGTCATAGTCTTCATGTTGGGGCAGGTGATCGGTGGCGAACACCTTGCGCTCCCAGCCCAGCTGATGCGCCACCTCAAAGCTGCCCACATGGCTGCCGCGCAAGCCCGTCAACGCCGGTGGATAGACGCGCGACTCGGCGCGCAAAAAGCGCCACGGCACCAGACCGGCGGCAATCGTCAGCGCCGCCCCGTTGAGAAAGTCGCGTCGTTTAATGCTCATCTCAGCCTCACAAAAAAGCCCCGTACACGCCTCTGAACATTGCCCCTTATCCACTGCAATGCCGAGCCATCAGCAGGCTAGGCATGACTCGACTGAGCCGTTTCCGCCCGACACTTCAGCCCACTCGCCCGGCGTTTAAGGGCTGTTCATGCCATTGCTTTGATTCAAAAGCCGCCACTGCCATCGGCTGGCTAAACAGATAGCCCTGAAAGAACTGGCAACCGTTGTCGCGCAGTACATCCCACTGCGCCTGGGTTTCCACACCTTCGGCGATGACTTCCAGACCCAGGCTGTGCGCCAACGCCATGATGGCCCGCACGATCGCCAGGCTGCTGATCTCAGGCAGTACACGGACAAACGATTGATCAATTTTCAGCTGATTGAGGGGCAGTTGTTGCAGGTAGGCCATGGAGGAGTAGCCCGTACCAAAATCATCAATCGAGAAACGAATGCCGAGGCTCTGCAAGGCCTGCATACGCAGGGCGGCCTCATGTTTATCGCTGAGCAGCAGTGATTCCGTGATTTCCAGTTTTAACTGGCGGGGGTTGGCCTGGGTCTCGGCCAGAATGCGCTGCACTTGTGCAATAAAATCGTCCTTGTAGAGCAAACGGCTGCTGGTGTTCACCGCAAGGCTGAGCCCGGCAAACGCAGGCTGCGCAGCCCAGCGCGCCAGTAACTGGCAGCCTTGCTTGAAGATGTACAGATCAAGCTCGGCGATCAGCCCGCTGCGCTCGGCAATCTCGATAAACAGGGCCGGGGCCAGCAAACCTCGCTGCGGATGCAGCCAACGCACCAGCGCTTCCGCGCCTTGCAACTCACCGAGGTGGTTCATTTGTGGCTGCAGATAGAGCACAAATTCACCTTCGGACAAGCCTCGGCGCATGTCATGTTCCAACTGCAAACGCTGACTGACCATTTCCTGCATCAGCGGGTCATAAAAACTCAGGGCGTTTTTACCCGCCGACTTGGCGTTGTACATCGACAGGTCAGCGCGCTGCATCAACTCGTCCACGTTATGCGCTTCATCGTTGAACAACACCACACCCAGGCTGGCACTGTTGAACAATTGGTGCTCACTCACCCGATACGGCTCGCGCAGCGCGAGCATGAGCTTACTGCCGATATGCTCCACCTGAGCGGCAGCTTCCTCAGGCTGAGGCTCCAACCCTTCAAGCATGATCACAAACTCGTCACCGCCCAAACGGGCCACGGTGTCCAGTTCGCGCAGGCTACTTTTCAAGCGCTGCGCCACCTGGCACAGCAGCTCATCACCGGCCTGATGCCCATACAGGTCGTTGACGTTTTTAAAGTCGTCCAGGTCAAGGAAGATCAGGGCGCAGAAATGGCCGTTGCGCCGGCTCAAGGCAGCGGCCTGTTGCAGACGGTCGCGTAGCAAGCGGCGGTTGGGCAGGCTGGTCAACGGGTCATAAAACGCCAGGTGCTGAATTTTCTCTTCGGCGTCCTTGCGTTCGCTGATATCGGTCAGTGAGGCCACGTAGTTGGTCACCCGCCCGGCCTTATCGCGCACAGCGCTGATCGACAGCCACTCAGGGAAGATTTCTCCGCTTTTGCGGCGGTTCCAGATTTCCCCCTGCCACTGGCCCTCTTCATTAATTGTCCGCCACATCTGCTGGTAAAACTCAGGCGGCTGGCGGCCGGAGCCGAGCATGCGGGTGGATTGACCAATCACGTCCTGCGGCTCATAACCACTGATCGTGGTAAAGGCGCGGTTAACCTTGAGAATACGCGTCTGCGCATCGGTGACTATCATGCCCTGCTGCGTCTCGAAGGCGATGGCGGCGATGCGCTGTTCGCGTTCCATCTCCGCACGTTCGGTAATGTCGCGCGCCATAAACACCACGGCCCGCTTGCCATTGAAGCGGGCATCCATACGCCGTGCGCGGGCCTCGAACATGCGCTGCCCTATCGGAGTCTTCAGCTCGTACTCCAGCGTCTGCGGCTGCTCGCTGGCCAAGGTCCGGGCGATGAAATCCATGAACAACTCGGCCTGCTGCACCGGCATCACATCCAGCAGACGCTTGCCGAGCAGCCCCTGACCGCCGTCCAGCAGCAGGTCAGTCTGGGGTGACTTGATCTTCAGGTAGCGGCCATCTTCGTCCATCACCAGCGACAGGTCAGGGACCGCTTCGGTGATCGCGCGCAACTGCGCTTCGCTCTGCAACAAGGCCAGGCGGTCACGCCGTTGCACGTGGGCGTCCTTGAGCAACAGACCGAGGAACAGGGTGAGCGGCACCAGCAGGACAAACAGCACCCAGACCGCATCCTGCATAAACAGGGCAAACTTTGGCGCAGGCAAGAGGGTGAGATTGAGCACCTGCAACACTTGCACGGCGATGGCAAACAGCAGCAGGTTCGGCAGGTTGAAGGCCACCCGTCCACGCCGGTACAGGCGCCTGTAGAGCAAGCCCATCAGCACGGGCATCAGCACATTCAGCAACCCGGGCAACATGCCGACACCGCCGAGCCAAGCGCGGTAAGCGCCGGCAATGGCACCGGCAATCAGCCCCACCTGCGGGCCACCAAAAAAGGCAGCCATGCTCAACACCGCCGTGCGGCCATCGAAAATCAGCCCGTCGGCCAAGGTCATCGGCGCCATCATGCCGAGGATACAAATGCCGCCAAACAAAATACCGGACAAGCCTTTGCCCAGGGGCGAGCGTTCATCCACATAGCGGGTAATCAGGCCATGAACCCAGCACAGGGCAATCAGCAGGATGACGTTTTTCAGCAGTTCCAGAACCATGCAGCCCCCGCCCGTGCAGCGAACGCCAGGTGCCTGACGTCACAGTGACCCGTTGACCATACGGCCGCACCACGCCGCCGCACTTGGGACTTTAGTACAGCCTAGGGCCGCAACTGCAGGGCGTCCACCATACCGGCGGCGATGGCCATGCCAACCAGCTCGGGCAGATTGTCGGCTTGCATGCGCTTCATCACCCGCGAGCGGTAGAGGTCGATGGTTTTCACGCTGATGTCCAGTTGCTCGGCGATTTCGCGGTTAGTGAAGCCGCGCACCAACGGCAGCAACACATCCCGCTCACGCGGGGTGAGGCTGTCCAGGCGTTGCTGCAGGGCCTGCAAACGCGGGTCGGTCTGCGCGCTGGACGCTTCCTGATTGAGGGCTTGCTGCACGCTGTCGAGCAACAACTGTTCGTTGTAGGGCTTCTCAATAAAGTCCACGGCTCCGGCGCGGAACGCGCGCACCACAATCGGTACATCGGCATGCCCGCTGACAAAAATGATCGGCATCTGGATACCGCGGCTGCGCAGGGCTTCCTGCACGTTCAAACCGCCCATGCCGGGCATGCGCACATCCAGCAGCACACAGCCCTGGCTGTGCTCATCGCAGGCATCGAGAAAGGCCCGGCCACTGGTGAACGGCAGTGCCGTCAGGCCCACGGACTCCAGCAGCCAGACGGTGGAGTCGAGCATGCCTTGATCGTCATCGACCACATAAACCCGTTGTTGCATTTGCAGGCTCATGCCCTGCTCCTTTTATTGTTATGCCTTGGCTTCGCCACGTTCATTGCGCTCGGCGTCTTCACCGCGCAACAGCGGCAGGCGACACTCTAAACACAGCCCCCCGGCGGCACCGGGCAGAGCCTCCAGCGCGCCACCGAAGCCCTCGATGATACTGCGGCTCATCGACAGACCCAGCCCCAAACCTTCGGCCTTGCTGGTGTAGAACGGGGTGAAAATGTGTTCCAACTCGCCCTGCGCCACGCCCGGCCCCTGATCCCACACCTGCACACAGAGTTGCCCAGCCTGTTCGCTGGCGCGCAGTTCGATGCGCGACGGCTGGCCCGGATGGGCCTCACGGTTGGCATCAATCGCATTGCGCAGCAGGTTGAGCAGGACTTGTTCGATGAGGATGCGGTCGGCATACACCGGCGGCAGCTGGTCGCTTACCTGCTCGACGATGCTCACCTGCCAGTTGCTCGCCTCCCACTGGCACAGGCGCACGGCCTCACGCGCGACGCTGGCGATATCCAGCGCCTGGGTGCGGCGCTGGCCTTTGCGCAAGAAGGCGCGTAGGCGCTTGATCACTTCCGAGGCGTGGTTGGCGTGCTCGGTGATGCGCTCCAGCCCTTGCGCCACCTTGCTGGCCGCGTCGGGGTTGGAGCCCAGCGCTTTAAGGTAACGCTGGCTGGCGCTGGCGTAGTTGACCACCGCCGCGAGCGGCTGATTGATTTCATGGGCAATGCCACTGGCCAACTCGCCCAGGGTGACCAGCCGCGCGGTGTGGGCCAGTTCATCCTGATGGCGACGTTGTTGAGCTTCGCGCAGTTCGCGCTCGGTCATGTCGCGCGCGACCAGTGAGTAGTAATGCTCACCATCGCGCCCACGGTGCGCCAACAGCACCAGCGACACCGGCAAGGGCGCACGCAGGCCCAGCGGCAGCAGGCGCGCCTCGGCACTCCACACGCCCTGACTGTCGGCTGTATGCCAGCCGCCGTTGCGCAAGCGTTGCAGATCGTCCTGGGCGAGCAACTGGTCGAGGGCTGGCAGGGCTTGCTGTTCGTCGATGTTCAGGGCGTGACGCGCCGACGGGTTGAGGTGCGTGAGTTGCCCGTCCGGGTCGATAAACAGCACCAAGTCGGTGTTGGCCTCCACCACTTCCGCGAGGCGGCGCTTGTTCTCTTCGGCCAGCACGCGGGCGGTGATATCGCGCGACACGCTGACCACCTCCACCACCGCGCCGGTGTAGGTTTCGCGGATAGCCCGGCTGGCGGTTTCAAACCACAGGTAATGGCCGTCGCGGTGGCGGATGCGGTAGGTCATGGTGTGGTAGCCGTCTTGCTCCAGCGCCTCGCGGGTGCTGTCGATCAGGTGCTGGCGGTCATGCTCATGAAACAGCGCCTGCACCGGCGTGCCGCGCAGGGTTTCCGGCCAGAAGCCGAGCAGCGTCCAGCTCGCGGGCGAGGCGTCGAGAAAGTGTCCGTCGGGGGTGTGCCGGGAAATCAGGTCGGTGGTGTTTTCGGTGATCAGCCGGTACAGCCGACTGGCCTTGAGCGCTTCACGCTCGGTCTGCACCTGCGCGGTGGCGACCCGGCAGCGGGCCAGCACCTGTTGCTCGGCCGGGTCGGGCATAAACAGCCAGATCAGCACGTGGCCGGCCACTTGTGCCTCTACGCCGTCAATCGCCCGTCCTTGTTGCAGGCAGGCGCGCACCAGTTGCGCGGTGTTCACGGGCAACAGATCGGCCACGGCAGGCAGGTTATGCGCACTCAGCCACTCGTGCATGGCGGCGTTCAGTTGCAGGGGCTTGGCGTCGATGTCCAGCAACAGGCTGGGCTGCGGGTCACTGCCGAGTAGCAGGCTGCCACGGGCTTGCTGCGGCAGGCTGGCTAGCAGGGCCTGGAGCATGGCGTGCAGCAGATCAAGCCAGTCACTGCCGGCGTGTTCGTGCAGCTCAAGCAGCAGCAGGTCGTGGTGCCCGTCATCCAGCGACAACGCCAGCGCCTGGCCGTGACTGAGACCCGCGCGGCGTACCCGTCCGGCCAACCAGCACGGCAGTTGGCGCAATTCGCTCAGGCTCAGCCGGGGCTGCGCGTGCAAGCGCGCCCACAGTGCTTGGTCACTGGCCTGCAATGGGTCGCCAAAGCCAGGTGGTAAATGCGGCGCGCGGCCTTCATGGCTGTAAATCGCGGTGCCGGCCTGCCAGCGCAAAAAATACGCCTGACGCACCTCAGGGCAGGCCTGCAAGGCGCGCAACAACGCATCGGCGCGCACGGCCAATGACAGGCGTTCGCGCTGCATGCACAGCCAGCTGTGCAGCTGCACAGAGATTTCATTCATCCGGGTTTGTGCTCCTTGCCAGCAATACCGGCGAGCTTCCACTCAGGCGTCGCTCATTGCAAAGCGACCAAGGGCTAATAGGTCGATTCAAATATAGTAAACATACTATACAACTATGGTTTAACTTCCATAAAAATAAAAGCATATATATAAATACACCCAGAACAATACCGGGCCGCCGCTTAGAGTAACGGCTGCATGGCCCGAGCATCCAACCTGCTGTGGGTATCTGCATGTCGATCTACGAACAGGGCCTAGCGCCCGCTGCCGTCAACCATATCGCCCTTTCGCCCCTGAGCTTTATCGAGCGTACCGCCAGCGTGTACCCGCACTACCCGGCCGTGGTGCACGGTTCGATTCGCCGTAACTGGGCTGAAACCTATGCGCGCTGCCGGCGCTTGGCTTCAGCGCTGGCCGGACGCGGCATTGGCAAAGGCGACACGGTGGCGGTGATGCTGCCGAACATTCCACAGATGCTCGAAGCGCATTTTGGCGTGCCGATGATTGGCGCGGTGCTCAACCCGCTCAACGTGCGCCTGGATGCCGAAGCCATCGCCTTCATGCTGCAACACGGCGAAGCCAAGGTGTTGATCACCGACCGCGAGTTCCATGAAGTAATCCACGCCGCCGTCGGCATGCTCGATCACCCGCCGCTGGTGATCGACGTGGACGACCCGGAATACGGCGAAGGCCAGGCCATCAGCGACCTCGATTACGAAGCCTTTCTCGCCGAAGGTGACCCGCAGTTTGCCTGGCAGTGGCCAGATGACGAGTGGCAGGCGATCAGCCTCAACTACACCTCCGGCACCACCGGCAACCCCAAGGGCGTGGTCTATCACCACCGTGGTGCCTACCTGAACTCGCTGGGCAACCAGATGACCTGGGCCATGGGCAACCACCCGGTGTACCTGTGGACCCTGCCGATGTTCCATTGCAACGGCTGGTGCTACCCGTGGACCATCACGGCGCTGGCGGGCGTGCATGTGTTTCTGCGCCGCGTTGATCCGGCAAAAATCCTCACGCTGATTCGTGCCGAGCAAGTCACCCACCTGTGCGGCGCGCCGATTGTGCTTAACGCCCTGGTCAACATGCCGGCCGAAGCCAAAGCCGCCATCGATCACCCGGTCAAGGCCATGGTCGCCGGCGCTGCGCCGCCCGCAAAAGTCATCGGCGCGGTCGAGGAAATGGGCATCCACGTCACCCACGTCTACGGCCTCACCGAGGTCTACGGCCCAGTGACCCTGTGCGCCTGGCATGCCGAGTGGGACGCCCTGCCGCTTGATGAGCGCGCAACGATCAAAGCACGCCAAGGCGTGCGCTACCCGACCTTGGAAGGGCTGATGGTGGCCGACCCGAAAAGCCTGGAGCCGACCCCGCGTGATGGCGAAACCATTGGCGAGATCTTCATGCGCGGCAACACGGTGATGAAGGGCTACCTGAAAAACCCCAGCGCCACCGCTGAAGCCTTTGCCGGTGATTGGTTCCACACCGGCGACTTGGCCGTGTGCCACCCGGACGGCTACGTGGAAATCCGCGACCGCCTCAAGGACATCATCATCTCCGGTGGCGAGAACATCTCCACCATCGAGGTCGAGGGTGTGCTCTATCGCCACCCGGCGGTACTCGAAGCCGCCGTAGTCGCCCGCCCAGATGAAAAATGGGGCGAAACGCCCTGCGCCTTCATCACCCTCAAGGCCGACCAGCAGGCCGTGAGCGAGGCCGAGGTGATCAGCTTCTGTCGCGAGCACCTGGCGGGCTTCAAGGTGCCGAAGACCGTGGTCTTCACCCAACTGCCGAAAACCAGCACCGGCAAGATTCAGAAGTTTGTCCTGCGCGATATGGCCAAAGCCCTCTGAACCATTGTGAAAAGGGCTTTAGCCGCGAACATCGCCATTAAAGCACGTAGCCCGGATGCAATCCGGGAACAGCGATTCGGGTTCCCCGGATTGCATCCGGGCTACGGCAAGAACACACCGTTTGCACAACAACAAGAACCGGCCCTGGCGGCCGACGGAGAACCTTTATGCAAATTTTCAAACGTCGCGACGGCGATGAACAACCGCACTGGCCTGTTGGCCCGTTCAAGGTACGCCTGCCCTTTGTCCACTACCGCTGGGAAACCGCGGAGATGCTGCAAGCGCTGATCATGTTTGTGGTCAGCCTGGCCATGATCCCCCTGCTGGAAAAATACCTCGGCCTGCCTTACGACGTAGCCCTGGCCTATGTCGTGGTGTGTGGTATCGGCTTTATGTTGCCAGCCCTGCTCGGTGTGCCCATGGTGCCGGGCTGGATCACTCCGGGCATCCCGGTGGTGCTGTTGTTTCTCGGTAATTTCAAACCAGGCCCGGAGGCGATTCAGGCGCTGTTTGCCCTGCAGTTTCTGGTGTTCCTGATCTTCCTGATTCTGGGTGTCACACGCTTGGGCAGCACCCTGGTGCGCCTGATCCCCAACTCGATGAAGGGCGGCATCATCATCGGTGCAGGTATCGCCGCGCTGATGGGTGAAATCTCCACCGGCGGCCGCCTGGCCAACACGCCGATTTCGCTGGTGATCGGCAGCCTGATCTGCCTGTACCTGATGTTCTCGGTGTCGTTCAAAGGCCTCACCGAGCGCCTGCCGCTGGCGCGCAAAATCGTCAACTACGGCATGGTGCCGGGCATGTTGATCGCCATTTTCATCGGCATTGCCGTCGGCGAATACAAGATGCCTGACGTGAAATTCGGCATCACCGCGCCGGCCTTCGGCGAGATGTGGAACTACCTGCCGTTCAGCGTTGGTTTCCCAGGTCTGGATGTGTTCCTGCTGGCGGTGCCCACCGCGGTGATCGCCTACGTGATTGCCTTTGGCGACATCATCGTCGGTCAGTCATTGATGCAACGCGCCGATGAGCTGCGCACCGATGAAGTGATCGAAAACAACATCGACCGTGTGCATCTGGTCACCGCCATCCGTAACGCCCTGCATGCCTTCTTCGCCCCGTACCCAGGCCTGGCCGGGCCACTGTGGACGGCCGTCGCTGCGACCATGGCCGAGCGTTACAAGTACGGCCGCAAAGCCATGGACTCGATCTATAGCGGCGCGGGCACCTTCTGGATCACCGGGTTTATTGCGCTGTTTATGCTGCCACTGGTGAGTTTCTTCCAACCGGTGCTGCCGATTGCCCTGTCACTGACGCTGATCCTCACCGGTTACATCTGCCTGATGGTGGGTTTCGAGCAGCTGAGCAACAACACCGAGCGCGGCATCGCCGGCACCATGGGTGTGGTGCTGGCCGTCTACGGCGCTGGCTGGGGCCTGGCGGCCGGTGCGGCGCTGTACATCCTGGTGGAGCGCACGCACCTGCTCAAATTCACCACCGCTAAACCTCCAGTCAAAGGCCAAGCCGAGGCCGATTGACCCTCAGGCCCGCTTCAGCGGGCTTTTTTTAACACTCGCCGCGCCCTGCGCGGCATCTGTGCGAGAACCTGCCGATGCCCCAGTACACTGCCCCGTTGCGCGATTTGCGCTTTGTCCTGCATGACGTCTTCGAGGCTCCCAGCCTGTGGGCGCGCCTGCCAGCCCTGGCTGAGACGGTGGATGCCGACACCGCCGACGCCATTCTGGAAGAAGCTGGCAAAGTCACCAGCAGCCTGATCGCCCCGCTCAACCGCAGCGGTGATGAAGAAGGCGCGCAGTGGCACGCGGGCGAGGTGCGCACCCCGGCGGGCTTCAAAGAGGCCTATGCCACGTATATCGAAGGCGGCTGGGTTGGGTTGTCCGGCAACCCGGCGTATGGCGGCATGGGCATGCCCAAGATGCTCGCCGTGGCCTTTGAAGAAATGCTCTACGGTGCCGGCTCCAGCTTTGCCCTGTATTCCGCGCTGAGTTCCGGCGCGTGCCTGGCCATCGACGCCCACGCCAGTGAACAACTGAAGAATACCTACCTGCCGCCGATGTACGAGGGCCGTTGGGCCGGTTCCATGTGCCTGACCGAAGCCCACGCCGGTACCGATCTGGGCCTGATCCGTACGCGCGCCGAAGCGCAAGCCGACGGCAGCTACCGCATCAGCGGCAGCAAGATCTTTATCACCGGCGGCGAGCAGGACCTCACCGAAAACATCATCCACTTGGTGCTGGCCAAACTGCCCGATGCCCCCGCCGGGGCGCGCGGCATCTCGCTGTTTCTGGTGCCCAAAGTACAGGTCAACGCTGACGGCAGCCTCGGTGTACATAACGCCGTAAGCTGCGGCTCGATTGAACACAAGATGGGCATCAAGGCATCGGCCACCTGCGTGATGAACTTCGACGGTGCCACGGGCTACCTGATCGGCGAGCCGAATAAGGGCCTGGCGGCGATGTTCACCATGATGAATTACGAACGCCTGTCCATCGGCATTCAGGGTATTGGTTGTGCCGAAGCGTCTTACCAGGCGGCCCGCGATTACGCCTGCGAGCGCTTACAAAGCCGTGCGGCCTGCGGTCCACAGTCACCGGACAAAGCCGCCGACCCGATCATCGTGCACGCCGATGTGCGGCGCATGCTGCTGAGCATGAAAGCCATGACCGAAGGCGGGCGCGCCTTTGCCTGCTACGTTGGCAAGCAACTCGACCTCGCCAAGTTCAGCGACGACAGCGCCGAACAACAGCACGCTGAAACCCTGGTGGCGCTGCTCACGCCGGTGGCCAAGGCGTTCTTCACCGACACCGGGCTGGACAGCTGCATCCACGGCCAGCAGGTCTTCGGCGGCCACGGTTACATCCGCGAGTGGGGCCAGGAACAGTTGGTGCGTGATGTGCGCATCGCGCAAATCTACGAAGGCACCAACGGTATTCAGGCCCTCGATCTGCTCGGGCGCAAAGTCATCGCCAACGGCGGCGTGGCGCTGCGCCAGTTCACCGCTGAGATCCGCCGGTTTGCCGAGCAACCCGGCAGCCCTTATGCCGTTGAACTGCTCGACGCGGTGGAACGCCTGGAAAACCTCAGCGCCTGGCTGCAACGACGCAGCACCAGCAACCCCCACGAGACCGGTGCGGCCTCGGTGGAGTACCTGCACCTGTTCGGCTACACCGCCTACGCCTGGATGTGGGCGCGCATGGCAGCCGTGGCGCAGGCCAAACGCGCCGAGGACGAGGCGTTTTACAGCGCCAAACTGGCCACCGCCGCGTTCTTCTTCGCCCGCCTGCTGCCGCGCATCTTGGGCCTGGAGGACAGCATCCGCGCGGGCAGCGACGCCCTGTATGGCCTGGCCGCCGAACAGTTCTAAACAACGGGCGACGAGCAGTCGCCCACCCAGTTGAGCGTTTGCGCGGCGTTCGTAGTGAGCGTCGCGCTTTTTTATTCGAGGTAGAAAATCATCATGCAAGAAGTCGTCATCGTCGCCGCCACCCGCACGCCCATCGGAGCCTTCGGCGGCGCATTGAGCAGCGTCAGCGCGGTCGATCTGGGTGCGGCGGTGATCCGTCGCCTGCTGCAGGACACCGGTTTGCCAGCGCAGCAGATCGATGAAGTGATCCTCGGCCAGGTGCTGACCGCAGGTGCAGGACAGAACCCCGCGCGGCAAAGCGTGATCCGCGCGGGCCTGCCGCACACCGTACCGGCGCTGACCCTGAACAAGGTCTGCGGCTCGGGGCTGAAAGCCGTGATCATGGCCGCCCAGGCCATTCGCTGTGGCGATGCCGAGGTGATCATCGCTGGCGGACAGGAGAACATGAGTCAGGCACCGCATGTGCTGCACAATTCGCGCGCCGGCCTGCGCATGGGCCACGGGCAGTTGCTCGATACGATGATCCACGATGGCTTGTGGGATGCCTTCAACGATTACCACATGGGCATCACCGCCGAGAACCTGGCCGAGCAATACGGCATCAGCCGCAGCGAGCAGGACGCCTTCGCCGCTCACTCGCAACTGCGTGCCTGCGCCGCCCTCGAAGCGGGACGTTTTGTTTCGCAGATCACGCCAATTGCCGTCGCCCAGCGCAAAGGCGACAGCCTGCTGGTGAGCACCGACGAACAACCGCGCCCCAGCACCACCTTGCAGAGCCTTAGCCAACTGCGTCCGGCCTTCAAACGCGACGGCAGCGTCACCGCCGGCAATGCCTCAGCCTTGAACGACGGGGCCGCTGCGGTGCTGCTGATGAGCGAAGGCAAAGCGCAGGCCATGGGCCTACCGATTCTGGCGCGGATCAAAGCCCATGCTAGTGCCGGTGTCGATCCGGCGATCATGGGCATCGGCCCGGTGTTTGCCACTTGTCGCGCCCTGGAAAAAGCCGGCTGGAGCCTGGAGCAACTTGACCTGATCGAAGCCAACGAAGCCTTCGCCGCTCAAGCCATCGCCGTCGGCCGCGAATTGCAATGGGACAGCGCCAAGGTCAACGTCAACGGCGGTGCCATTGCCCTCGGCCACCCCATCGGCGCTTCGGGCTGTCGTATTCTGGTCAGCCTAGTGCATGAGATGATCCGCCGCGACGTACACAAAGGCCTAGCGACCCTGTGCATCGGCGGTGGCCAGGGCGTGGCGTTGGTCATCGAACGCTAATCGCAGCGGTGGATGTAAAAAGCGACTCCACCCTACGCCGAGATCAGCGTAGGGTGGATCACGCCTCACCGATCCACCACGTCAAACCCTGCGGGTATCAACGGCCTCATCAGCCCTTCGTCCAATGGCCACATCTACCTATGTGGATCAGGCTTGATCGATCATCGTGCTATCCCCGACAAGAACAAGAGAGCCACCATGCGAACCCTGACCACCCTGACCGGCAACAGCCAAAAACTCGATGGCGGCGCGATGTTTGGCAACGCGCCCAAAGCCCTGTGGCAACGCTGGATGACGCCGGATGAGCTGAACCGTATCGACCTTGGTTGCCGCGCCCTGCTGGTACAAGAGGATGAGCGCAATATCCTGATTGAAACCGGAATCGGCGCATTCTTCAGCCCTGACCTGAAAGAACGCTTCGGGGTTCAAGAAGACCGACACGTGCTGCTCGACAGCCTGGCCGCTGTCGGCCTGAGTGATGCCGACATCGACATTGTGGTGCTCACCCACCTGCACTTTGATCACGCCGGCGGCCTGCTCGCCGCCTGGGAAGAAGGCCAACCGGCACGCCTGTTGTTCCCCAATGCGCAATTCATCACAGGCCGCCGTCAGTGGCAGCGCGCCTGCCAGCCGCACGCCCGCGACCGCGCTTCCTATATCCCTGAGCTGATGGCGTTACTGGAAGGCAGCGGCCGCCTGCAGCTGATCGAGGAAACCGAACACTGCGAGCTGCTTGGCGCGGACTGGCGTTTGCATTGGAGCGATGGTCACACGCCCGGCCAACTGCTGCCGGAAGTGGCCATGCCGGACGGCCCGGTGGTATTCCCGGGCGACCTGATCCCTGGCGCGCCGTGGGTGCATCTGCCCATCACCATGGGCTACGACCGTTTCCCTGAAGGCCTGATCGAAGAGAAAGAAGCCCTGCTGGCCGACCTCTTCAGCCGCAACGGCCGGTTGGTGTTCACCCACGACCCCGCTACCGCCATGAGCCGCATCAGCCGTGATGAAAAAGGACGCTATGCGGTGCAGCAGGCCACTGAGCAGGTTTGCCAACTGACAGATTGATGCCTAAAGGCCGCCGCTGATACCCAGATTCAAGCCAATGGCCGTCGCCAAGGACAGCGGCAGCAGCAAGGTGTCGAGCAATGCGCTGACCGGCAAATCGGCCGCCGGATACGCCGGGGCCTCGGCGCCGAAGCGGTCCGTGGCGCAGCAGCCACCTTGCAGCGCATACAGGTTAAGCCGTGTGCCGGCGTACACCACCGGCGCATCGGGCTTGGCGGCATCCAGGGTGCGTACGGTTGCGCAACCGCTGAGCGACAGGGCCAGGCTCAGGCCAAGAACGAGGGAACTCAGCCGCTTATTCATCAGGGCTGATCTGATGGTGTTCGCCCCAACGCGGCAGCATGTCCTGGGGAATATTCAGGCAGTTGAGGATCCGCGCCACGACGAAATCCACCAGGTCATCAATGGTCTGCGGCTGGTGATAAAAACCCGGAGCGGCCGGCAGGATAATCGCGCCCATGTTCGACAGTTTGAGCATGTTCTCCAGATGAATGCTGGAGAACGGCGCCTCACGCGGCACCAGAATCAATTGACGACGCTCCTTGAGGGCCACGTCGGCGGCGCGCTCAATAAGGTTGTTGCAGGCGCCGTTGGCAATCGCCGAGAGTGAGCCGGTGCTGCACGGCACCACCACCATCGCAGTGGGCGCACCCGAGCCAGAGGCCGCCGGCGCCATCCAGTCTTCTTTGCCAAACACGCGAATCTGCCCCGGCGCGGCACCGGTGTACTCGCTCAAGAATGCCTGCATGGCCTGCGGTTTGCTCGGCAGGCTGACATCCGTTTCGGTGGCCATGACCAACTGCGCGGCCTTGGAAATCAGAAAGTGCACCTCGCGCTCTTCCTGCACCAGGCAGTCGAGCAGGCGTAGGCCGTATTGAGCGCCGGACGCGCCCGTCATAGCCAAGGTAATACGTTCAGGACCGGACATTTATGCCTCCAAGGCCGCAGCCAACTTGCCATGCAAGCCGCCAAAGCCGCCGTTGCTCATCACCACAACCTGGGTGCCCGGTGCCGCTTCTGCCTTGACCCCTGCAATGATCGCTTCCAGGGAATCGCAGACCTGAGTCGGCACGGTCGACGTAGCCACAGTGCCAGCCAGGTCCCAGCCGAGATTCGGCGGCGCGTACCAGTACACCGAGTCAGCCTGCACTACGGATTCCGGCAGACCATCACGGTGTGCGCCGAGCTTCATCGAGTTGGAGCGCGGCTCGACGATGGCGATCAATTTGGCGTAGCCGATGCGTTTGCGCAGACCATCCAGGGTGGTGGCAATCGCCGTCGGGTGGTGGGCGAAGTCATCGAAGATGGTCACGCCGTTGACTTCGGCGACCTTCTCCATGCGCCGCTTGGCGTTGATAAAGCCGCACAGTGCGGCAATGCCCAGCTCCGGTACCACACCAACATGCCGCGCCGCTGCCAGCACCGCCAGGGCGTTGGCCACGTTGTGCTGGCCGGTCAGTTGCCAATCCACAGTGCCGGCAAGCTTGCCCTCGAAACTCACCTCGAAGCGCGAGCCGTCGGCGCTAAGCAGGCGCGCCTGCCATTGACCGCCCTCGCCGGTGGTTTGCACCGGCGTCCAGCAGCCCATCTCGATTACCCGCTTAAGCGCAGGCTCGGTGGTCGGATGAATGATCAGGCCATCACCCGGAATAGTGCGCACCAGATGGTGGAATTGCCGCTCGATAGCCGCCAGATCCGGGAAGATATCCGCGTGATCAAACTCCAGGTTATTCAGGATCGCGGTACGCGGGCGGTAGTGGACGAACTTGCTGCGCTTGTCGAAGAAGGCGCTGTCGTACTCGTCGGCCTCGACCACAAAGAACGGCGTGCCACCGAGACGCGCGGAGATACCAAAGTTCTGTGGCACGCCGCCAATCAAAAAGCCCGGGCTCATGCCGACATGCTCCAGCACCCAGGCCAGCATGCTAGAACTGCTGGTTTTGCCGTGGGTGCCGGCCACCGCCATCACCCAACGGCCTTGCAGCACATGGTCGGCCAACCACTGCGGGCCGCTGACGTAGGGCAGGCCCTTGTTCAGCACATACTCCACCGCCGGGTTGCCACGCGACAGGGCGTTACCAACCACCACCAAGTCCGGCGCGGGGTCGAGTTGGGCGGCGTCATAGCCCTGGGTCAGTTCGATGCCCTGAGCCTCCAACTGGGTGCTCATAGGCGGGTAGACATTGGCGTCGGAGCCGGTCACGCGGTGACCGAGTTCCTTGGCCAGCACGGCCAGCGAGCCCATAAAAGTGCCGCAGATGCCGAGAATATGGATATGCATGATTTACCTTGAAGGCGTCGTCAGAGCCGGTGAATAAGGCGGGATAAAAACTGGCCGCAGATTAGCACAGCGCCGCCGCCCCGCAGAGGCCTGGCGGCGCGCTGCGGGGCGTGGTTCAAGAGGCGCAGCTCAAAGCGTTGAGCGCAACTTGATCCCGTGTTTACGCAACTTGCGGTACAGGGTGTTGCGGCTGATGCCCAGCTGCTCGGCGCTGCGGCTCATCTGCCAGTGCTGCGCCTCTAAGACCGCGAGCAGCGCCTGGCGTTCGGCGTCGCCCAGCTGGTCGGGTTTGGCTGCAGGCAGCAGGGCCAACGCAGGGCGTGCATGGCGAATCTCGGCGGGTAGTTCGGCGTGGCTGATCACGCCGTTTTCGCACAGGGCGCAGAGGGTGCGCAGCACATTGCGCAGCTGGCGCACATTACCCGGCCAGGAATAGGCGAGCAGCGCCTCGCGGGCCGCATCATCAAGCCGTGCAGATTGCCCACGCGCCTCTTCGGCCAGCAGGAAATCCAGCAGCGCCAGCTTGTCGCTGCGCTCGCGCAGCGGCGGCAGGTCGATCACCAAGCCATTAAGGCGATAGAACAGGTCCTGGCGAAACTCGCCGCTGGCTACTCGCTGGGTTAGGTCGCGATGGCTGGCGCTGATCACCCGCACATCGATGGCTTGCGATTCGCCACCAATCGGCTCAACCCGGCGCTCTTCCAGCACCCGCAGCAAGCGGGTTTGCAGCGCCAGCGGCATATCGCCGATCTCATCGAGAAACAGCGTGCCTCCATCGGCCTGTTGCAGCTTGCCGCGCATGCCTTCCTTGCGCGCGCCGGTAAAGCTGCCGCCGCGATAGCCGAACAGTTCGCTCTCGATCAGGCTCTCGGGAATTGCCGCGCAGTTAAGCGCGACAAAGGGCTTACCGCCACGCGAGCTGACCTGATGCAGGGCCTTGGCAAAGGCTTCTTTACCAGTGCCGGTTTCCCCGCCGATCAGCAGCGGCACATCACGTTCGTAAACCCGCAGTGCGCGGCGAAAATCACTCTGCAAGCCAGGGTCGGCCAGGCACAGCCCTGGCGTTGCCAAGCTCGCTGCAGCCAGTGCCTGAGCACTGCGTCGAGGCTGGCCGCGCAGCATGGCAAACAGCAGCTGGCCGCGCTGGGTATACAGCGGCCAACTGGCACTGGGCTGCGCCGAGGCGCGGCCGAGCAGGTCATCCAGGCGGCAATCAAATATCTCGACCAGGGTGCGCCCGAGTAGTTGCCGACGCGACAGGCCGAGCAAGTTGATCGCACTCTGATTCACCGCACTCACGCGCCCATCGCCATCGAAGGCCAACAGCCCTTCGCTGAACTGGCCGATATATTCAGCCTGGGCATGGAAACGCAGCAGCCACTCACCTTCATAGCTGCGCAGGAAATGGCAGCCCTCAATAGCCTTGGCCGACAGGTTGACCAGCGCCATGGTGTGGAACTGGCTCTGCCGCGACACGTCATGCCGCGCCGAGGACACATCCAGTACCGCCAGCAGCTCGCCATGCGGATCGAACACCGGGCTGGCCGAGCAGGTCAGCCCGGTATGCCGGCTGCGGAAGTGTTCATTCTGGTGGATGGTCAGCGGCTGGCGTTCGACCAGGCAGGTGCCAATGCCGTTGGTGCCTTCGCAGGCTTCGCTCCAGTCGGCACCCAGCCACAAGCCGGCCTGCTCGAAGGTGCGTTTTTCCGCCTGCTCGGTGACGCAGTTGAGGATCACCCCGCGCGCATCGGTCAGCAGCACGGCGTGGCCGCTACCGGCCAGCTGACGGTGCAGGCTGTTCATCTCGTTACTGGAAATCTCCAGCACCTGTTGCAGCTGCTCGCGCCGCTCGAGCATGTGTGCATGCTCAATCACTGCCGGCGGCATACTCTGCGCAGGGTCGAGGTGATGCTGCTGCAGACAACGCAGCCAGGAGCGCGCCACCGAAGAATCGGCAGCCGGGCCGGCGAGTTGCCCGCGCCCTTGGGCCACGGTCAGCACCTGCTGGGCGTGGCGGCTTGCTGGGTTATGCATTGTTATTGTTCTCCGCAGTAGCAGGCCGCTGAGAAACTACCTGCGTTGGCAATACTTCGTTAAAAACAGGCTCGGAATGCTCATTTACACCAGTAAACTCCGCTTCCTCGCCTGTTTTTGCCTTGTCTTGCCGGCCTCGCCTACGTTTTCAACGGCCTGCTAGGAGTTGCACGTGATGGCCGAGCATCCACCAGCTTTCCGGCTATTGCAAGACACGCTGACCGACGAGTCACCACGCTGTATCGCCTCTGGTACAGAGTGTCACGCGGGCTGTATCAGGGCCGATACAGCCCGCGCGCCACAACCTTCAACCGCAACCCACGCAACCGCTCTAGATTGGGAATCACGCACACCTGGCCCAGCCCTTGCTCTGTCTCTGCACAAGCGCCACAGCGCGCCTCTCGCTGCATCACCAGAACAAGCATAAGAACCAGGAGATATTCAGCATGCGTTACGCCCATCCCGGTACCGAAGGTGCCCTCGTTTCCTTCAAATCCCGTTACGGCAACTACATTGGCGGCGAGTTTGTCGCGCCGGTCAAAGGCCAGTACTTCACCAATACCTCGCCGGTGAACGGCCTGCCGATTGCAGAGTTCCCGCGCTCCACTGCCGAGGATATCGACAAGGCCCTCGACGCCGCCCACGCCGCCGCCGATGCCTGGGGCAGTACTTCGGTGCAGGAGCGCTCGCTGATTCTGTTGAAGATCGCCGACCGCATCGAAGCCAATCTGGAAGTGTTGGCCATCACCGAAACCTGGGACAACGGCAAGGCCGTGCGCGAAACCCTGAATGCCGATATTCCGCTGGCCGCCGACCACTTCCGCTACTTCGCCGGCTGCCTGCGCGCCCAGGAAGGCAGCGCCGCCGAGATCGACGGCAACACCGTGGCCTATCACATCCATGAGCCGCTGGGCGTGGTTGGGCAGATCATCCCGTGGAACTTCCCGCTGCTGATGGCCGCCTGGAAACTTGCCCCGGCCCTGGCCGCCGGCAACTGCGTGGTGCTCAAACCGGCCGAGCAAACGCCGCTGGGCATCAGCGTGCTGATGGAACTGATCGGCGACCTGCTGCCGCCGGGCGTGCTCAACGTGGTGCAGGGTTACGGTAAAGAAGCAGGCGAGGCCCTGGCCACCAGCAAACGCATCGCCAAGATCGCCTTCACCGGCTCGACTCCGGTGGGCGCGCACATCATGAAATGCGCCGCCGAAAACATCATCCCCAGCACCGTGGAGCTGGGCGGCAAATCGCCGAACATCTTCTTCGAAGACATCATGCAGGCCGAGCCGAGCTTTATTGAAAAAGCCGCTGAAGGCCTGGTACTGGCCTTCTTCAACCAGGGTGAGGTGTGCACCTGCCCATCCCGCGCCCTGGTGCAGGAGTCGATCTACCCGGCATTCATGAAGGAAGTGATGAAGAAGGTCGAGCAGATCAAACGCGGCGACCCGCTGGACACCGACACCATGGTCGGCGCGCAAGCATCCGAGCAGCAGTTCGACAAGATCTTGAGTTACCTGGAAATCGCCAAGCAGGAAGGCGCCGAACTGCTCACCGGTGGCGCGGTGGAAAAACTTAGCGGCACCCTGGACGGCGGTTATTACATCCAGCCGACCCTGCTCAAGGGCCACAACAAGATGCGCGTGTTCCAGGAGGAGATCTTCGGCCCGGTGGTCAGCGTCACCACCTTCAAGGACGAAGCCGAAGCCCTGGCGATTGCCAACGACACCGAGTTCGGTCTCGGCGCCGGCCTGTGGACCCGCGATATCAACCGCGCCTACCGCATGGGCCGGGCGATCAAGGCCGGGCGCGTGTGGACCAACTGCTACCACCTCTACCCGGCGCATGCCGCCTTCGGTGGCTACAAGAAGTCCGGCGTCGGCCGCGAAACCCACAAGATGATGCTCGACCACTATCAGCAGACCAAGAACCTGCTGGTCAGTTACGACATCAACCCACTCGGCTTTTTCTAAGCCCCTGCGCAACCGCAGCCGATGCTCGGAAACGACATCGGCCTGCCAGCCTGCGCCCAGGTCTAGACCAGAGACGTAGTTGGCACAGCGGTTGCTGATCCACTGGGTAACACTTTCCCCTCAAATACCTACAAGCCTGGCCGGGCGTGCGCTGCGGCCAGCTTGTTGATAAGGAATTCCCATGGCAGCAGAACAAATCAGTGCGGTAGGTCTACCGCAAGGCACCGATTTAGAGCAGGTCGATGCCGATTACTTCCAAAGCAGACAATTGAAGAAGGGCGCAGCTGGCTGGGTATTGCTGGTCGGCCTGGGCGTTGCCTACGTGATTTCCGGCGATTACGCCGGCTGGAACTTCGGTCTAGCCCAGGGCGGCTGGGGCGGTATGTTTCTCGCCACCCTGCTGATGGCGCTAATGTACCTGTGCATGTGCTTCTCCCTGGCTGAACTGTCCTCGATGATCCCCACCGCCGGTGGCGGTTATGGCTTTGCCCGCAGCGCCTTCGGGCCCTTGGGCGGCTTTCTTACCGGTACAGCGATCCTCATCGAGTACGCCATTGCCCCAGCGGCGATTGCGGTGTTTATCGGCGCTTACTGCGAGTCGCTGTTCGGCATAGGCGGCTGGGCGATCTACTTGGCCTTCTATGTGCTGTTTATCGGCATCCATATTTTCGGCGTCGGTGAGGCGCTGAAGCTGATGTTTATCATCACCGCCGTGGCGGCGATTGCCCTCGGCGTGTTTATCGTCGCGATGGTGCCGCACTTCTCGGTGGCCAACCTGCTCGATATCCCGGTGACCGAAGCCGCAGGCGCCAGCAGCTTCCTGCCGTTCGGCTATGTCGGCGTGTGGGCAGCAATCCCCTATGCGATCTGGTTCTTCCTCGCGGTCGAAGGCGTGCCACTGGCCGCTGAAGAAACCCGCAACCCGCAGCGCGACATGCCGCGCGGGCTGATCGGCGCCATGCTGGTGCTGCTGGCCTTTGCTCTGCTGATTCTGGTGGTGGGCCCAGGCGGCGCCGGCGCCAACGCGCTGATGGCCTCCGGCAACCCACTGGTGGAAGCCCTGACCATTGCCTACGGCGAATCCACCTGGATGAGCAGCTTCGTCAACCTGATCGGCCTGGCCGGTTTGATTGCCAGCTTCTTCTCGATCATCTACGCCTACTCCCGGCAGATCTTCGCCCTGTCGCGCGCCGGCTACCTGCCGCGTTCGCTATCGCTGACCAACAAGAACAAGGCGCCGGTACTGGCCTTGATCGTGCCTGGCCTGATCGGCTTTGCCCTGTCGCTGACTGGCCAGGGTGACCTGCTGATTCTGGTGGCGGTGTTCGGCGCCACCATCTCCTACGTGCTGATGATGGCCGCACACATCACCCTGCGCGTGCGCCGTCCAGAGATGCACCGCCCGTATCGCACCCCAGGCGGCATCGTCACCTCGGGCATCGCCCTGGTGCTGGCCTGCGTGGCCGTGGTTGCGGGCTTCCTAGTCGACCCACGGGTGGTGATTGGTGCCGCGATTATCTACGCCGTGCTGATCGCCTACTTCGCCCTGTACAGTCGCCACCATCTGGTGGCCGGTACGCCGGAAGAAGAATTCGTCGCCATCGGTAAAGCCGAGGCCGCGCTCAAGTAATACCCGTCACGTTGGCGCAGCATGATCGTGCTGCGCCAACATGGCGTTTGGGAGACACGCGATGTCCAGTTTTCAGCACACGGTAGGCGGTGAAACCTACCGTTTCGACAGCCTCGCCGAGGTCATGGCCAAGGCCAGCCCGGCACGCTCCGGCGACTTTCTCGCCGGTGTGGCGGCGAGCAATGCCGGCGAACGGGTCGCGGCGCAGATGGCCCTGGCCGATATTCCGCTCAAGCATTTCCTTACCGAGGCGCTGATTCCCTACGAAGCCGATGAAGTCACCCGACTGATCATCGACAGCCATGACCTGGCGGCCTTCGCCCCGGTCAGCCACCTCACCGTCGGCGGATTTCGCGACTGGCTGCTCGGCGACAGCGCCGACGAAGCCAGCCTGCGCGCCCTTGCCCCCGGCCTGACGCCGGAAATGGCCGCTGCGGTATCGAAGATCATGCGCGTACAGGATCTGGTGCTAGTGGCGCAGAAAATCCGTGTGGTCAGCCGCTTTCGCAATACCGTCGGCCTGCGCGGACGCATGTCCACCCGCCTACAACCGAATCACCCGACCGATGAACCGGCCGGCATCGCCGCCAGCATTCTCGACGGCCTGCTGTACGGCAACGGCGACGCCATGATCGGCATCAACCCGGCCACCGACAGCATCAGTTCGATCTGCGAGATGCTGAAGATGCTCGACGGCATCATCCAGCGTTATGAAATCCCCACCCAGGCCTGTGTGCTGACCCACGTCACCACCTCGATCGAGGCGATCAACCGTGGCGTGCCGCTGGATCTGGTGTTCCAGTCGATTGCCGGCACCGAGGCGGCCAACGCCAGTTTCGGCGTCAGCCTGAAGATTCTGCAGGAAGGCTACGACGCCGGCCTGAGCCTCAAACGCGGTACTCTCGGCGACAACCTGATGTATTTCGAAACCGGCCAGGGCAGCGCACTGTCTGCCGGCGCCCATCATGGCCTCGACCAGCAAACCTGCGAGACCCGCGCCTATGCGGTGGCGCGGCATTTCAAGCCGTTTCTGGTGAATACCGTGGTCGGCTTTATCGGCCCGGAGTACCTGTATAACGGCAAACAGATCATCCGCGCCGGCCTGGAAGACCACTTCTGCGGCAAGCTGCTAGGCCTGCCGATGGGCTGCGACATCTGCTACACCAACCACGCCGAAGCCGATCAAGACGACATGGACGTGCTGCTGACCCTGCTCGGCGTGGCCGGTATCAACTTCATCATGGGCATCCCCGGCTCTGACGACGTGATGCTCAATTACCAGACCACCTCCTTTCACGACGCACTGTATGCGCGGCAGAGCCTGGGGCTGAAACCTGCCCCTGAGTTCGAAGCCTGGCTGCAGCGGATGGGTATTTTCACTCAGGCCGATGGTCGCCCGCGCATGGGCAACAGCCTGCCGCCGGCGTTTCGTCAGGCCCTGGCGCAGCTTGGTTAATCAAGGAGCCGCTTATGTACGATGACAGCCCACTCAGCGGCGCCAGCGAGAATCCCTGGCAGCAACTGCGCAACCTCACCCCGGCACGTATCGCCCTCGGCCGCGCCGGCACCAGCATGCCGACCCGTGCCCAGCTGGATTTCCAGTTCGCCCACGCCCAGGCTCGCGATGCCGTGCACCTGCCGTTCGATCACGGCGCATTGGCCGCCGGCCTGGCCCACCAGCATCGGCAGAGCCTGCTGCTGCACAGCGCCGCCAAGGACCGCGATACCTACCTGCAACGCCCGGATCTCGGTCGGCGCTTAAGCCATGAATCCGCCGAACTGCTGGGCCAGCACCGCGAAAACAATCCGGACGGCTACGACCTGGCCATTGTCATCGCCGACGGCCTGTCCGCCCTGGCCGTGCACCGCAACGCCCTGCCCATGGTGGCGCATATCGAGGAGCAAGCCGCTGCCGAAGGCTGGAGCGTGGCGCCCGTCTCCTTGGTCAGCCAAGGCCGCGTGGCGGTAGCCGATGAAGTGGCCGAACTGCTCGGCGCACGCATGGTGGTGATCCTGATCGGCGAACGCCCTGGCCTGAGTTCACCGGACAGCCTGGGGCTGTACTTCACCTACGCACCCAAGGTCGGCCTGACCGACGCCTACCGCAACTGCATCTCCAACGTGCGCCAGGAAGGCCTGAGCTACGCCATGGCCAGCCACCGCCTGCTGTACCTGATGCGCGAGGCCTGCCGCCGCCAGCTGTCGGGGGTCAATCTCAAGGATGAGGCCGAAGTGCCGCTGCTGGCCGGCGGGGTGCCGCGCGAGAACTTTCTGCTTGGATGATGGGGAATTTCCGCAAACTACAACCAAACGCTTGTTTGGATTGCACTTTCCAAAAGCTTTAGGCAGCATCGGGGTCGTTCGCAGGCAGCGCTGCCGTGTTGCCGAAGCCATCCACATGACTTTAAGTAGAGGCTCACCATGCGCATCGTCCAAGCGACCCTGGAGCATCTGGATCAACTCACGCCATTGTTCGTCAATTACCGCGAACACTTTGGTCAGCTGCCCTACCCCGACTCCTCGCGCAAGTTTCTGGAAAAGCGCATCAGCCGCAAGGAATCGGTGATCTACCTGGCCATGGCCGATGATGAAGAGAAGATTCTTGGCTTCTGCCAGCTCTATTCGAGCTTCTCCTCGCTGTCGCTCAAGCGCGTGTGGATTCTCAACGACATCTACGTTTGCCAGGATGCACGCCGCCAGCTGGTGGCCGACCGTCTGATCCAGGCCGCCAAGCAGATGGCCAAGGAAACCAACGCGGTGCGTCTGCGCGTGGCCTCAAGCGTCGACAACGAGGTCGCCCACAAACTCTACGAATCCATCGGCTTCAAGGAAGACACCGAGTTCAAGAGCTTTGTCCTGCCGATCACCGAAGACTTCACCGCGCCGTAACCTGCCCCAGCCAGCGACGCACAGTGCGCCGCTGGCTCAGCCCCTCAGCCTTCCAGGCTAAGCCACAAACCCACGCCCAGTTGCAGCACCAACAGAGCCAGCGCCGCCAGGTGCCAGCCCTGCCGATAGCGGCGTGTGCGACGCGAAGGTACCGGTTGATGCAGTAACGGTTGACGCAACGCCTGCTCAAACTCCGACAGCGCCTCGAAGCGAGCTTCAGGCCTGGGCGCCAGCGCCCGCGCCAGCACACCATCCCAGCCGATTGGCACCCGCATGCTGAACTGCGCCAATGGCATATAACGGCTATGACCGCCCGCATCCGCCTGCGCTGCCTCGGGCCAACGCCCACTGAACAGCCAATAAGCCAGCGCTGCAAGGGCGAACTGGTCGGCGCGGCCATCCACAGCCTGCCCGGAGCGCAACTCGGGCGCCAGCGGCACCGCATGCGCGGGTATTGCCTGCGGCGCCACCCCAGGCAATAGCGCGGCATGTTCGGGCAGCAACAGCAGGCGGCCGCCGTCATCCAGCAGAATATTGCGCGGGTCCAGCCACAGCCCCTGCATGCCGCGTCGTTGCAAACCGCGTACGGCGGCGATCAACTGTTCGAGCACAGCCAGTATCGTCAAACCATCGACCTCACCGTGGGCCGCCACCCAGTCGTTCAGGTTACGCATACCCTTGCCCGCAGGCTCGAACAGCCAGAAGGCATGCTCACGCGGCTGATGCGAGGACATCACCTGCGCCAGGCTGGCCACCGGACTGCGCCGTAGCGCCCACTCGCGCTGCCAGAAGGCTTCATCCGCATCCCGCTCAGCCAGCCACAGCATGGCCTCACGCCCATGCGGATCGGTGGCGCGAAACACCCGCCCCGGCGGACCGTAGGGGCAGGCCGAGAGCAGCACCCAGCCATCCAGCTGCAAACCAGGTTGTGCATCGACCACCGCACGCCAGGGCTTGCGCGGGGCCAGCTCAGGCGCGCTATCGGCTTCGCCCGGCAGCAATAAAACAGCTGCACCGGGGGCTTGCAGCAATGGCGCAAGCAGCTCCGGCAATGGATCGCCTTGCAGGGTATCGCCCGCGCCGCAAAAGCCTTGCAAGTCCGCCACATCCAGCAGCGGCTGCGGTGCCAGCAGCAATAGCTCACCAGGGTTCAGAGTCAGGCTGTGCTGCACCAGCGCCAGTTCGGCCTGTGCGCCCAGCTGCAGGCCATCACGACCGATCAGGCTCTGCATGGTGCCGCCTTGATAGCGCCGTAAACCGATGGCCCCAGCCTGAAGAAACTGCGCCTCGCCGTTCTGCAGCAACAGCAACCCGGCATTCAGTTGCGCGATGCTGCGTCCCGCCTGGCGTTGACGAAACAGCTGCTGATTGAACGCAGCCAGCACCTGCCGTGCCGCCTGGGCTTCGCTCCAGCCGCTGGGGGTACAACAGCAATCAGCCAGCAGGCCGTCCAGGTAGGACTCCAGGGTGCGCACCACATCAGTGCATTCGCGCGCCCAGAGCAGCGCTACCAGAAGCACCGCCGGCTGTCCTTCGCGCCGCGGCAGCCAGGTCGCGCGGGCCCGTGCGGCCTGGTTGGGCAGGTCAAGACCGTTGCCGCAGAGCAGCTTGATGGTGGGATGATGCAGACGCTCGATCGACATTGGCAGCCCTCCCAGGTCGCAGATAAGCATGCCGTTGCAGCCTTTGTGCCGACTTGCCCGGCACTGACACCCGGCTTATGGTGGGCGCTTTCCACCGTCCGAGCAGAGTCCATGTGGTCGCTACGCGCCTGGCGTCACCAGCGCATCCTTGCCCGTCATCCCATCAGCAGCACGCAGTGGCAGGCCGTATTGCAGCACTTGCCGATCCTTGATGGCCTGAATGACGCCGAACAGCAGCGCCTGCGTGAACGCGCTGTGCTGTTTCTGCATCACAAACACCTCAGCGCCCTGCCCGGCGTAGTCCTCGACGCCCAGGCGCGCCTGTTGCTGGCGGTGCAGGCCGAGCTACCGCTGCTGCACCTGGCCGATCTCAACTGGTATCAGGGCTTCCATGAGATCGTCCTCTACCCAGATGACTTCGTCAGCCCGCAGCGCCACCGCGACGCCAGCGGCGTGGTCCACGAATGGGACGCCGAGCACAGCGGCGAAGCCTGGCAGCAAGGCCCGGTGATCCTCGCCTGGCCCGGCGTGCAGGCCAGCGGTCAATGGGATGGCTACAACCTGGTGATCCACGAACTGGCGCACAAACTGGACATGCTTAACGGCGACGCCAACGGCCTGCCGCCGCTGCACAGCACTATGGCGGCGCAGGCATGGGCCCAAGCCATGCAAAGCGCCTTTGATCAGATGAATGCAGAGCTGGATGCCAATCCCGAGGCCGACACCGCCATCGACCCTTATGCAGCGGAAAACCCGGCAGAATTCTTCGCCGTCACCAGCGAATACTTCTTCAGCGCCCCAGACCTGCTCGCCGGCACCTTCCCGGCGGTGTACGCGCAGCTGGCGCTGTTCTACCGGCAGGATCCACTGGCACGCCTGCAGCAGTTGCAAGCCAGCAACCCCGACTACCAGGTCAGAACTGAAGACAGTGGGTTCGCGACCAATGGCTAGGCATCCCGGCGTAGCAACCCCTGGTGAATATGCCTATAATCGCGCCACTTTTTTGGCCCACCCTTCGGGAGTCGCCCCATGAGCTACAGCAAGATCCCAGCTGGTAAAGACCTGCCAAACGACATCTACGTCGCCATCGAGATCCCGGCCAACCACGCGCCGATCAAATACGAAATCGACCACGACACCGATTGCCTGATGGTCGACCGCTTCATGGCCACCCCGATGTTCTACCCGGCCAACTACGGTTTTATCCCGCACACCCTGGCTGACGACGGTGATCCCCTCGATGTACTGGTTGTCACTCCATATCCAGTGGCACCAGGTTCGGTTATCCGCGCCCGTCCAGTTGGCGTGCTGCTTATGAGCGACGAAGCCGGCGGCGACGCCAAGCTGGTTGCCGTACCGCACGACAAACTGACCGTGCTGTACAAAGACGTACAGGAATACACCGACCTGCCCCCACTGCTGATCGAGCAGATCAAGCACTTCTTCGAGAACTACAAAGATCTCGAGAAGGGCAAGTGGGTCAAGGTTGAAGGCTGGGCTGGCGCCGACGAGGCCCGCAACCTGATTAACAAGGCGGTCGCTGCTTACCAAAAATAAGTAGCTACCACCCCCTAAAAGCCGGCCACAAGCCGGCTTTTTTATTGCCTAACACAGACGCAACTTGACCTCGTCAAACATCAAAAGCGCTCAATAATGAATTCGCCCGTATGAGGCGGCCCCAAATGAAGCGTGACTAACACGCCTCACCTGAGATCAGCCAGCGGGACTCAAAAAGGCACTTACACAGTTAATGTGTCACCCGTTGCGCCTGTTGTTTTTTCGATAAAAAGTTATCGAAGAGCTGATTGGCGTTGCCCAGCGACATCAGGTGGGCATAGATCCAGCCCAGGAAACCGGCACGGTTCAGCTCCAGCACCTGTTCATCGGAGAGTGCCAGAAACTTCTCTTCATCAATGGCCAGGAAGTCGCTGAGCACAAAGCTTTCGCCGCTGCTGTGGGTCAGTTTGATCGTACGCGGAGCGAGCAACTCAAAGGCATTGAGCTTTTCCACAAACGCACGGGTACGCTCCATCTCGGCAGTGAAGTTCTGCAGGAACTGAATCATTTCATCCAGGTATGCACTGTTCTGCCCTTCAGCGTCGAACAGGTCACGACCATCCTGCTGATTCCAGCCACTGAACGCCGCATCGAAGCAAACGGTAAAGTTGCTCGCCTCATCCTGCGCCAGCACGAAGGGATAGCGGCGGATAAAGGCCGGGATGTAGGTATTGGCCTGCCAGCGCGACTCATCATCCAGGTAGCCATTGTGCCCCTGCGCCAGACCAAGCAAGGCGATCGGCGTGGCCTGTGCGCCTTCACCGATAAAGACCAGCGGGTAATGACGTGCGGCCTGGAAGAACTCCAGCCCAGCCACAGGCACCAGATGAGTATCCGCCGCAAACGCGCAGTTTTCCGAAGGCTGCAACTTGAGAGCTTGATGTTCCTCGCGGTTGAGGGCCTTGATGTCTTTGTAGAGTAGAAGCGTGGTCATGTTGAGTCTCCATCAAAAGTAATAAAGCATCAGCGCAGAATGATCTGGGCCAGCACTTGGCCACCGTCCTGATTAGGCACCACATCCTTGAGGGTGTTGGCGGCTGTCAGGCTCAGGCTTAGGTGCCGGCCCCAGTTGAAATTGAGTCCGACGCCGACGCTCTGCAGGTCGATGTCGGTGATGCCCAGCTCCATGGCACGGCCATAGTCGAAGAACACAAAAGGCTGCCAACGCGGACTGTGACGCCACCAGGCTTCCAGGTTGAGCGTTGCCCCTTGAGGCGATGAAATGACGCCAGGGTCATACCCGCGTACGCTGCTGATACCGCCAAACTGGTAGAAGAGTGACGCTGGCAGCTCTTCGGTGTTATTGGCGAATTGCCAGCCGAAACGTCCGACCAACTCATACTGCTCGCCCAGAGCTCGCGATAGGTAACCCTGCCCATTGAGCAAGCCGTAGCTGCCGCTATCACCACTCACCGCGTTGTCCACACTGGCCTGACGCACGCGTTGTTCATAACGCAGGTACCAAGGCGCTGCCCGGTACTCGAGCTGGCCGCGTAGAAAGGCTTCCCGGGTATCTACTTCACTGAGGGTGAAGCTTTCGACGGTATTCTCTGAGTGCTGCTGGTTGTACCCCAGGCCACCTTGCAACAGCCAGTTATCATCCAGCCACCAGGGCTGGTCAAACCCCAGGGTGTAGGTGCGCGACTCCCCTTCGATATTCAGTGCAGCCAGCGGCCCCTGCTCCACGGTCATGCTGTTCCCGCCCACCTCGGCATAGGCCACCCCGTTCCAGCGGTTCAGCGGCCGGCTGTAGCGCAGACTGGCATATTGCGAACCTGCGGTTGTTACCAGCAGCAGGTTGAGGGCATCGGCCACGGCGGTCGGCGAAAACCAGGTGAGGCTGCCGCCATACTGCTCACGGCCAGTGCTTTCATTGCCATAGTTGTTGGCAAACAGGCTCCATTGCAGCGTTTCAGGCTCGAACGCCTCCAGCTCAACCGATGTAGTACCAAAGCGAGCGCCGGGGGCCAGGCTGGCCGTTACTTGAGGGCCAGGCGTAGTGGCATTGAAACGCTGAATCGCACTCATCAGCGCAGGACTGTCCAGGGTGCTGCCCGGCTGCACATTCAGGCGTTGAGCATAGAAACGCTCACCGACCTTACGCGTCTCTCCCTTCCAGGTGACCTGATCGACCTTCGCCTCGACCAGCACAATGCGCAACTGACCGTCTTCCAGGCTTTGCGCCGGGATCAATGCTCGCGCCGTCAGCTGACCACGCGCTTCGTAGAGCGCATTGATCTCGCGCAGCAGCTGATTCAATTCGGCAAAGCCGATTTCACGGCCGACATACCCCTGGGCCAAGGACTCCAACTGCTCGCGAGGCAGATAGACCGAGGCATTGAAGGCGATACCCGTCAGTACGAATCGCTCGCCCTGATCCGGCAAAACCTGATCAGCAGGCGCATCACCGCGTAACGCCGGCACCTGCGTACGCCGGGCCCGCTCTTCGATACGCTGCTGTTGCTGAATCTGCTCCACCTGCTCACGTTGCAGGTTCGGGTTAACCAACCCGGGGACCTGCGGGCCGATAGGCTGCGCAGCCTGTACGCTGATGCTGGCCAACATGACCAACATCAGCCAGGCAGCACGCGGGGTGATCATCACAGGGACCAAGAAGCCACCTCATCTCCTTCCAGCCGCTCATCGGCTACATCAATATTGATACGGGTTTCCACAGGTGCCTGACTCCAGGCGGGCACCCAGACACTGCTCGGCACAACCGCTGCAGCCAGGCTATTGAGCAATGACGACAGACGTACCAGCGTTAGGCCGCTCGACAGGTGCTGTTCGGCAAAGCGGGCCGCAGAAATCCCCTGATACGGGACACCTGTGCTGGCTTCGCGGTTGATGCTGAAGTTCGGCACCACCACCTGATGGGTCAGTTTGCGGTGCAGGACATAGGCACTGGTGTCAGACAACAGGCTGCTCTGCTTGAGACTGAATGCTTTGTCCAGTTCGTACAGCTGCACATCGGCATCGGCCATGTAAACCGGGCTGGCATTGTCCATGCGCACCCGCGCTTGCGGGGTGCGCAACTCAAGCCGATTGACTCCGCGTGCATCACGCAAATCAACCTGTGCCGCCGTGGTGTCGATCAGCGCGTCGGCCACATAAAGACGCGGAGCAGCGATGCTGGCGGCATCCAGGCGCAACAACAGCGTGTCAGCAATCTGCTGCTCAGCGCTCCCTTGCACCCAGAGATCCAGTTGACCGCTACCGGTGTGACGTCCGTAGAGCTGTATGTCACGACCATGCAGATCCAGTCGCTGACCAATGGCCGCATCGGCAACCCGCACCAGATTCCCCGCCCACAGGCTCAGGCTCGGCGCTTCGGCCTGTTGTAGATGAATACTGGCAGCGCCTGAGCCACCCTGGCGAATGCCGGCACGAACCAGCGCACCCTGTTCGGCACGCAGCTCTGTACCACGCACATCGAGCAGGCCATCAAGCAACGCCTGGCCATTGGCGAGCAAACGCTCGAAGAAGATGCCCTCATCGGCTGTCCAACGCTGGTCACCGGCACTGCGACTGGTTGCCACACGAATCAAACCGCGCGACAGCAGATCGATACGCTGACTGGATGCCAAGTCACCCAGTAGCAGGCGCGCGCCGGTCATTTCGATACGCCCATTGCGGCTGTCCACCAGCGGCGCTTCGATGCTGCCTGTGGCACTCAGCAGAATGTCACCGGCCATCGCGCGGCCCTCATATTGACCGCTGGAGCGGATATGCTGACCGACGCGAATATCGCCCTTTCGGGCCTTTAAGGTGACATGGCTAACAGCATCCACGGTCTGTCCAACCTGGATAGCATCGGCCAACCAACGTTGCTCTTCACCGCTGCGGCTATTCGCAACAGTGATCTGCTCAGCGGCCTGCAGATCGATACGCTGACTAGCAGCCAGATCACCCAATTGCAGGCGCGCGCCGGTCATTTCGATACGCCCATTGCGGCTGTCCACCAGCGGTGCCTCGATGCTGCCAGCGGCGCTCAGCAGAATGTCACCGGCAATCGCGCGACCTTCATACTGACCGCTGGAGCGGATGTGCTGACCGACGCGGATATCGCCCTTGCGTGCATTGAAGGTGATGTGGCCGCCCGCATCTACGGCTTGCCCAACCTGAATCGCATCTGCCAACCAACGCTGCTCTTCGCCGCTGCGGCTGTTAGCGACAGTGATCTGCTCACCGGCCTGCAGATCGATACGCTGACTGGATGCCAAGTCACCCAGTTGCAGGCGTGCACCTTCGGCTTCAATACGCCCATTGAGGCTTTCCACCAGCGGCGTCTCGATACTGCCGGAGGCGCTCAGCAGAATATCGCCTGCAATCGCCTGCCCCTCATACTGACCGCTGGAGCGGATGCGCTGACCGATGCGGATATCGCCTTGGTTGGCCTTGAGCGTGATGTGGCCACCGGCATCGATAAACTGCTCAATGTTGATCGCGGCACCGGAAACGATGCTCAGGTTACGTCCGGCCCTCACGCCCTCCAGGTCAACCTTGCCCGCAATTTCAAAGCGCAGATCACGTCCGGCTTCGGCAATACCGGTGATGTTCAGGTCGCCGCCCAAGCCCACCACTAAATCACGCCCGGCTTTGAGCGAGTAGGTGCCCCCGAACATGACCTTGGGCATGCTCAGGTCACCGTTGGCGATGATGCCAACGTCACGCTTGGCCTCCACCACCTGCCCGGTGATATTGCCGTGGCCCTGCAGGAAGTTGCCATTGGCCTGCAGGAAGATGTCCTCCTTGAGGCTCTGCGCACGGCCAAAGCGCAGGTTGCGGCCAATCATGCGCAGCTCCAGATCAGCCTCGGCATTGCCACCCAGCACATCACCGTCGGCATGCACCAACAGGTTACCGGTGGTTTTCAGATGGGCCGCCAGCAAGCCGGCCGTATCATTCGGGTCCATCGCGGTGCCAAAGCGGATGTGGCCCAGATGGCCTGCGGCCGTGGTGAGGCTCATGTCGCCGCCACTGCGCCCCTCCAGCACACTCAGATCGCCCTGGGTATGCACCTTGAGTTCACCCGCCGCGCTCACCCGGCCGAGCTGGGCACTGCCCGCCGACAGGTCGATCCGTTGCAGACGGCTGTGCAACTCATCGACCGCCAAATGCCCGCCAGCATTCAGACGCAAGGCACCGCTGGTACTTTCCAACCGGCCAAAGGTCCCGCTGCCGATATCGGCACTGACATCACCCTGCACCAGCGCACTATCACCCAGCCAGTGACCCGCGCCCTGCATGTTCAGTGTTCGCCCAACATCCAGCGAGCCAACGCGCAGCGTGCCTTGAGCGCCAGTGTGCTGCAGGTCCGCATGACCGCTCACCGTCGCTCGCTGCAGCCACATGCCCTGAGCCACGCGCACCAACAGGTCACCGTCAATGGCCAGATCGGCCAGTTGCGATGCGCTGCCTGCCCGCAGCTGCGAGGTCTTCGCCTGCAAGCGCTGCAGCGCCAGATCACCCGTCAGCTCAAGGTCAGCCTCTGCACCCACGACCAGGTGACCAATCTGCGCGGCAGTGCCTTGCAAGGTCAAACGGCCTGATGTGGTCAGACGGCCCAGTTGCAGCGCGTCATGCAATTGCATGCTCACCGCGCCACCCAGGTTGGCCTCGGTGATCTCGCTGCGACCGGCAGTCAGGTTCCAGCCGCCGGTGGCGTCCAGCTGCCCCAGATTCAGCGCACCGGTGAGGGTGTGCTGAACTTGGCCGTTGACCGTGGCGTTATCGATGCGCGCCGAGTCGGCCAGCAGAGTCCAGTTCGCGCCGGCCTTCAGGCTGTCTTGCGCCAGTGCACCACTCAGTTGCTGGTCAACGACGCCTTGGATATCAGCGGTGGTGACCGTGGCCGAGGTACCGCGCAGAGTCCAGCCCTGACCGGCAGTCAACACACCCAATTGCAGCGTGTCATGCAACTGCATGCTCACCGCGCCACCCAGGTTGGCCTCGGTGATCTCGCTGCGACCTGCTTTCAAGTTCCAGCCGCCGGTGGCGTCCAGTTGGCCCAAGTTCAGCGCACCCGTAAGGGTGTGCTGCACCTGACCGTTGACCGTGGCGCTGCCAATGCGTGCCGAGTCGGCCTGCAGGGTCCAGTTACCGGCACGGGTCAGCCGGTCGATTTGCACTGCACCGCTGTGCACCTGCTCCAGCGCGCCGGCAAAACTCGCCTCACCCAGTACCGCGGATGCACTGCTCAGCTTGCCGAAGCCCGCCACGTTGAGCATATCGACGCGCAGGGCATCACTCAGATTGACAGTCAGATTGCCGTTGCGACTGCCCAAGGTGCCGACGGTCAGGGCTTCACCGCTCAGGTCCAGATCACGCTCGGCATTCAGTGCAGTCAGTTCGAGCAGACCGCTGCCCTGCAGTTGAATGTCCCCGCCACTGCTGACCCGGTCCAGGCGCAGATTACCCAGGCTGCGCAGCCACTGATGACCGGCACTGTCCAATGTCCCGCTCTGAATGCCAGCAGCCAGGCTGAGGAATAACCCACCGGTGGCACTGTTGACCTGCAGCTGCCGGGCCGACAGCTCCAGCGGTTGCAGCTGGCTGCCAATATCACCCAGGCTGGCCAGACGCAGCAGACCACTGGCGTACCAGCGAGTCGACGGTGCCCCTGCACTGAGGCGGGCGGCCTGAATATCCAGATCACCGTTGGCGACGCTGACGTTGCCCAGGCGCACTTCGCCACCGCTGTTGAGCAGGACGCCCTTGTCGGCATTCAGGCTGCTGCCGGCGCTGGCCAGCCAGTCGCCGCTGACGTCCGCCACTAAGCCGCCAAGCTGCCACGCACCGCGCTGCTGCACCTCGCTGACTTGGCCCAGATCCAACGTACCGTTCACGGCAACCGTGCCCAGATGCAGCACGCCCGGCTGACTGGACGCGCCTTGCAGGCCGCCGAGCCAGGCATCGGCACCCAGGTCCAGATTGATCCGTTGAGACACCAGCCCTGTGCCCAGTTGCAAGCGCTGCCCGCTGGCCCCGGTTAGGCCGCTGACCTTGAGGTTGATCTGCCCGCCCAGCAGGTTTTCACCCAGCTGACTGGCGGCGCGCAGGTTACCCAGCACCTGCAGCGACAGGCTGTCCACGCCTGTCAGGCGCTCCACGGCGAGATCGCCGTGTTGCACCAGGTTGAGCAGCCGTGCCCGTGCGGTGAGGTCGCCAGTGACCTCCATATTCAACGCCTGTGCGTTGCCGATACTGCCGCCGGCCGCCTCCAGGGTGACGTCATGACCACGAATGACCACCTTGTCGCCATTGCTGCTGACGATGCTGCCATCGGTTTTCAGGCTGATGCTACGCCCGTTAAGCGCATGCACGTTGAAGTCCTGCTCACCACCGAGGAACAGGTCCGTTTGCGCCGTGGCAGTCAGGGTTCCGCTGGCCTTGACGTTGACGTCATCGCGCTGAATCACCCGGATCAGCAGCGGGTTATTGGCATCAAAGACGATGTCATCACGCTCAGCAGACGCCAGCGCCGCGCGCTGTTCGTTGCTCAGCGTAGCGGCCTGGCTCAGGTCGATGACAATCGAATCGGCTTTCAGGCGGCCGATGCGCGAGGCCTCCAGGGTGACGTTGCGACCCTCGATGTTGCTGGCCTCCTTGACCACCGAACCGCCATCGTCGCGGCGCAACAGGTTGGCGGAAATCGAGTAGCGCAGTTGCTCATCCGTCCATTTAGCCGTCTGTTCCAGACTGGCCAGCTCGCTGCCTTGCAGTTGGTAGGTGAAGTTCGCATCAAAACTGCCAGCGCCATACAGCGTATGCAGGGCTTGGTAGTCAGCGATTCGCCGCGCCTCCTCGGTGGCGATCTGCCGCACGCTCCAGCCCAGGCTGGTGAGCTGGGTGCGCTGCCCGTCCGTGAAGGCGGCCTGCTGGGCATCGAAACTCAGCGCCCCGCCCTGACGCATGCGCCAGTACTGCGCATACCGCTGCTGCCCGGCCTTGACCAAGGCATCACGCTGTTGTGCCAGCGCTTCATCGGCAGCACTGCCGGTCAGGCCCATGCTGGCCCAGAGTCGCTGCAGCTCACTCAGGGCGCGATTGTCGTAGTTCAGTTCGCTGTTGCCGTCATACAGGTCACCGGCACTAACCTTGAGCCAGACATCGCCACCCGCTTTGACCTGATCCAGCCAGAGGTTGCCACCCACTTCCTCCAGGTGGATATCACTCACGGCGTTCGCCCGCAGCAAGCTCTGGGCGCTGTTGCCCGAATCAATGCGCAGTGCATTGCCAGCGGCACCAATGCTGCCGTGGCTGGAGGTCAGGTTAAGGGTCTTGCCCGTCACCACCATCCCGGCCTGGCCGAGAATGTCCCCCTGGGCACTGAGCGAGAGGTGATTACCGCCGGCACTCAGACGTGTCAGGTTGACACCGCCATTGAGGGCCTTGAGGTCGATCGAGCCGAACTGGCTGGAAGCGCCCAGGCTGCGGGTGGCCTCGACCCGCAAGGCCTGTTCGGCGCTGCCGATTGACTGCCCGGCCTGCAGGTCGAGGTCACGCGCGGCAATCACCAGGCTGTCATTGTTCTGCCGCAGCGCCCCGTCGACCTTCAGCGATGTGCTGCCGCTGAGGTTGTACAACGAGCCACGCAGCGTCACATCCCCCTTAGCAATCAGGTCGATAAGCCCACTCTCGCTGCCGATAAAGCTGATGTTGATGGGACGATCAGCCTGTACCGCATAGCGGTTGATTTCTTTTGCGCCCGAGCTGAACACCTTGGTCAGGGTGGTGCGGTAAACCTGGCACCAAATGAAATGGGTCTTGCAGTACCCACCGGCGAATTGGTTGATCTTGACCGGATCAGCGGTGGTGTAAGTCTCGTTGACCCGGGAAATTTCACCGGCCCCAAGGCCGACACGGAACATTTGCAACAGCGCGTTATCCGGATCCTCGTCCGCCAGTTGCAAGGCGGCATTCTGATAGATCGCGTTGAGCGCTGCGTCCTCGGCAAAGCGGTGGTTACGGATACGGTCTTTGTCGATCCGGTAGAGGCCCTGAGTGCTGCCCATGTACTCGGCCCCGGGAATGGCCGTGCTCTGGCCCTTGACCACTTTTTCCCAGGCCAGGGTGCCATCACCGGTCGGGATAAAGCCCCAGAAGGCATCCCAGTACTCTTGCCGGGTGGTGGTGATGCTGTCGTCGCGCCCGGTCAGCCAGACGTAGGAACGCCCGGCCGTGGTGCTGTAGCTGGTATCACGGCCATTGCTGCTGCCTTTGTGGGTCAGCGGACCATTGCTCCAGCCTTCATAACGCTGCACCTGATCGCCCACACGGGTGTACACCGTCGACCAGAGCCGATCACCGCCGGTCTGCTGCCCCTGTTCGCCACGCCCCAGATCGTTGATGCGCAGGGTGCCTTCCACGCCGCGGCCCAGGTCCAGCCCGGCCAGTTCCAGATGACGCGTGGTGTTGTTGGTGACGTGCACCTGGCTGAAACCGTCGAGCACCTTGAGTTGGCCATTGCCAGTGCTGAGGATGTGCCCGGTCAGCTCCATGTAACCGCCACCCACCTGCACCTGATCGAGCACGATGCTGTTGCTGTCGTAATCCCAGGCATACCCCAGAGTGCCGGTACGGGCATCGGTCTGTACCAGTTGCAAGCGGTTGCCAACGGCCTCTGCACGGCGACCGTCGAGATTGGCAAAGCGCGACTCATCAATGGTCGCCCGCCAATCCGCGACACCGCTCTGGATCAGGCCATTGATGTTCAGGTACAGCGCATTGATCACCACGTTCTGCCCGGCCACCGTGGCCGAACCATTGCCTTGAACCGTACTGCCGTTATTGTTGAATGCCGGGTCGCCGCCGATGTGTACAAAGGCCTTGGGGTTGTTCAGGACAAAATCCTGACCGGCGCTGAGGCTCAGTTTCTGCGCGCGGATATCGGCATTGGCGTAGATGCTGCCGTATTTGGCAGTCAGTTCGATCTCGCCGCGTTTGTTCAGCAGGCTGCCCGCGACATAGATATCGGCCGCGGGCATGCTCAGGCCGGACGCATCCTTGATGTTGTCAGCCGGGTTGCGCAGGTTCTGCACCACTATGCGTGGTGCTGCCGAGTTTTCCGCCACGGTCACGCTGCTGAAGGCCGCGTTGCTACTGCCCGGTTTGTTGGCGGCCTGAATGCTGGCATTGCCAGACATCTTGGCGCCATTGAAGAGCAACTGGCCGCCCAGGTGATCCGGGATTTCCAGCCCTTTGAGGCTAAGGAATGCCTCGCTGTGGTTGATGATTTCGATCTTCGCATCGCCCGGTGCATTGAGCTTGCCGCTGCCGATCAGGGCATCGCCTTGCACAAGAATATTGCCGGGCTTGGCCAATATCGGATCAATCTCCAACAGCCAGATTTTCAAGCCTTCCGGCAGGGTCCCCTCGCCGGAAACAGCACCGGGGTTATTGGCGACCGTACCGCCCATCTGCTCATACAGCTTGCTCAGGGTTTTGTTCAGCAGGGTACGCTCAGCTTCAAAAGCCGCCCGTTCAACCGCCGAAATACCGTAGCTGGCTAAGCGGTTATTGAGTTCCTGCAGGCGCTGCGTCAGCAACTGTGAGTATTCGCTTTGCTTGAGGCTCCAAGTGATGCCATCACTGACTTCCTGCATCACCGGAACGACGGTGAGCGTGCCTTGGGTCGAGGCATTGAGGCTGGCCGGGTTGACCTCCTGGCCATTGAGCAGGTACTTCAAGCCACTGATCACCAACTTGCGCTGGCTGTAAACGCCTGCATCCAACTGACCATCGATACGCACCAGGCCTTGGCCACTGTTCAGGGTGCTACCGCCGTTGATGTCCAGCGACACCTGCCCAACGATGGCACCCAGCAGGTCGGCGGCGGCCTGACGGTAGAGGTCACGGCCAATGCCCTTGCCAGTCAGTACGCCATGCCCTTGCCCGGCATAGGCATGAATGTCACCCACGCTGCGCAGCCGGCTACCGGCGTTCACGTGCAGGTTGCTGGTACGCAGGTACTCTGCGGCGGCATCCGGGTCTGTCACCACCGGGAAGGCGGTGTTGTTCCACAGGTCAGTACGCGCCGTGAGCTCTGCGCGGTTCATCGCGCCATCAAGGCCATAACCGGCCTGCAAACGCAGATCGCCATAGGCGAACAGCGCCGCATTGGCGTTTACGCGCGCCACATAGTCGGCCTTGACCCGCGCCAGACTGCTGCCGCTGGCCGCACCGGCTGCGCCGAACGTCTTGGCGTTAGCCTGACTGTCGATGACATAAGCACCGCTGGCAGCCAGCACCAGATCGCCGATGCTGTAGAGGTCGGCGCGCTCACCCACGCGCACCTCGGCGTTGCTCTTGAGCACATCGATGCGGGATTCGGCACGGGCAATGCTGATCACACCGCCACTGTCGAGTTTGACCCGGTCATAGCCATCAATACGGTTGAAGGCCTGAATTTCCAGTTTTTTCGGGTTGCGCCAATCACCGTCGACACGCAGCAACACGTCGTTGCCGACCAGACTGCTGGTATCCAGGGAGATCGCACTGAGGCTGCGCGCAGCCGCCGCATCGACCACACCACCGGAGCCGGATTGCACGTTATAGGCGCTTGCCTGGGGTTTGCTGACGTTGGCACGAGCGCTCTGGCTGTAGCCGCGGCTGTTGATGCGCGCGCCGTCCAACAACCGGGCACTGGTGGTCAGGTTGATGTCGTTCTGCGCATGGGCACCGCTCATGCCAAGGAGTGCCGCACTGCTGCTGTCGACAAAACTGTTGAAGCGCGACTGCTGCAACGCACTGAGGGCCAGGCTGCCCACCTGCATGGCATTACCGAGCACACCACGTGCCCAGAAGCTGGCCAGGGTCGAACTGCTGTCGGCGGTTTTGCCAACGGCTGCCGCACCGCTGACCAGGCCACCCTGACCCGCGCTGGCAACGGCCTGGTTGTCCTGACTGCCAAGTGCATTGATCTTCACCGTGCTCAGGTTGCTCTTAAACAGACCAGCCACTTCGACCAGTGTCTGCGACTGCGACAGTGCCTGCGCCACGGTGGCACCCAGCGCCAGCATGCCGACAAGCCGGCCATCGGCGGTGGCGCGCTGACGCACATCGGTTTCCGCCAGGAAGGTCCAACTGCCCCCGTCAGCACCGGCAAAACGGCTGCTGGCACTGGTGCGCAACAGCGCCTTGCTGTTCGAGCGCGCGGTGGCCACCGCGGCGTTGGCGGAAATACCAATACCACCGGCCAGGCTCTGCGCATGCACGGTCGCACTGTCCTGCTCGCCCTCACGCAGCACGCGGCTGCGCAGCTGACCGCTGGTGGCTGACAGCAGCACGTTGTTGCCAACCGTCAACTCGGCCTGGGCACTGTTCAAGGTGTCGACCACACTGCCGCCCACCGCGAGCAGACCACCCAACGCATAGCCTTCGCTGCGGGCCTGCAGGCGCGTTCGCACCTGCGCATCCAGATCCAATGTTTGCGTGGCCTGCACGCGGGCACCCTCACCGATGCTCAACCGGGCCTGCGCCGCATCACGGGCCAACAACAGCAGGGCATTGACGCCGCCTAACACACCGCCACTGCTGCCCCAGCCATTGAGCTGGGCCGAGCCTGCAGATAGCGCAGACAACAGGATGTCACTCGCCTGCAATGCAGCACCCGGTGCTACATCCAGACTTACCCGGCTGTCATGGGCGGCAACGCCCAACACCAACCCGGCCCCGGCCAACCCACCGACCGCCAGCCCCGAGGCTTTCACCTGCAGGTTCTGGTTATCACTGGCCTGCCCATTGAGGCTGCCCGTCAGTTGCACCGGGCCGCCGAGGACGGTGCTTACGCCATTGTTCAACACCGCCGCCGCGACGGCACCGCCCACAGCACCGACAACCGCCGCCTGCCCACTGACCGCATTAACCAGCATGGCCTGGGTGTGATCACCGCCCAGTTCGGGGGTGCTCTTGTCCACGGCCGAGGCCTTGATGAGCAAGCTGGCGGCATTCAGCGTGCCGCGCAGAATCTCGGCACTGACCCGCGCATTGGACAGGCTGAATGCCATGGCCGCGCCATAGGCACCGCCGCCCGCATTCAGACTGCCGGCTTGGTTACGGCTGGCCAGACGATCCTGAGCCTGTACCGAAGCCGCCCCACTGAGGCTGATCTGGCTGTCGCTGACCCGGGCCACGGTTTCGTGCTTACGGCTGCTGTTGCTCTGCAGGCGGTCACTGACGGTGACCTTGGAGCTGCTGTTGATCCGCTCGGCATCTGCCTTGTCGCTGACCGTAACCCGCGTGTAGCGCTGGCTGGCGTCATCCCAGACCACCTCATCGTGATTCAACTCGGTCACCGGGCCGGTGTTGCTCAGCTTATCGAGTGTGGCCAGCGTGCCCTGCCCGTCCTTGTTCAGGTAATTCAGTGGATCAACCGTGCTGTCACCGGCGCTGACCTGAGTCGCGCCGCTGCCCAGCAATAACAGACCCAGACTGCCGCTGAGGCTGGCAAAGCCCAGACCACCCGAAGTGGTAAGCAGTTCGGCATAGCCTTCGCGCAAGGCATTCACGCTCAGACTGCCCGCGTGCACGGTGCTGCGGTCCAGCAGCGCGCGGGTTGCACTGTTGGCCACCACCACGTTGGCCGACGCGCCCAGCGCTGCAGCGCCCACCACACCGGAGCCGACATTGCCGGTCACGCGCAGGTTGTCGTGGGCATTGATGTCGAGGCTGCTCAACGGAGCGGCCGGAGTACCGAACAGGGCTTGGCTGGCACCGGCTTCAGTGGTGGTTTCCACAACCTGCACCAGCGCCGAACCGGCTACCGCGCCACCACCTGCCGCAGCGCCCACCAGATTGCTGTGCAGTTCCGTGTTGCCACGGGCGCGAAGCGTAACGGAGCCTGCCTGTACACGGCTGTCGGCCAGTGTATTGGCAGCATTCAATGCCTCGCCGACCCAGGCACGGGTCACCGCCTGATTCAGCACCAGGCCGAAGTTGGCCCCCACACCCACCAAACCACCGGCCAGGGCCAGCGCATTGGCACTGAACTGTTGCAGCGCATCCGCGCTGACCAACAGACTGCCGACCTGCAGCTCACTGCCTTTATCCACCCGTGCTTCAGTGGTGCCTTTGGCAATCACCAGGGTGGCGTTGCCAGCCGTCCCGACAATGCCACCGCCGGCACTGGCCAACAGGCTGCTGGCGAACTGAGTAGACGCCGCCCGCACCTCGGTAGCGGCGCGGCTGGCCAGCAAGGCACCGCTAATAAAGGCGCGGGTTTCACGCTGAATCACCGTGGTGTCCAAGGCTGCCGCCACCGCCGCCACGCCGAGGCTGAACGACGCACTGGCCAGATAGCTGGCGCTCAGCGCATGGCTGGCGGCACCGACCAACACCTGTTGCGCTGCAGCCGCACCGGGTGCCTGATTGATCTGCGCCGACTCGATGCTGGCATGCGTGAGGCCACCGATGACGTTGCTATTGCCCAGGCCCGAGACCGACGCGCTGTAGAGGGGAACAAACGAAATCGAACCGGCCGCGGCCAGTTGACCAATCTGCTGCACCGAACTGACCTGCACCGCCAGACCACGGAACTGCCGCGTACCCAAGCCCAGGTTAGGAATCGGGTTGAACTGCTCCGCATCGCTCCACAGGCGGTCTGTGGCGTTGGGACCATTGAGCAACACGCCGTTATCAATGTTCGCCGCCGCGCCCTGAGCCAGTGCGCTGACCTGCGTCTGAGCGCCCGTGATCCCTGCAGTGGTCTTGTTCTCAATCACGTTGACCGTGGCCGAACCACCGACCGACGCCGTGCCGCTGGCCATAAAGGCACCCGCGGCACCACTGATCTGGTCCAGCGTCCGCGCCGAAACCGTGACGTTGTTCTGCGCGACGACCCAGGCCCCTTGCTCGATAAATGCCCGCGCAGAACTCTGGATCACGTTGGTGGCGGCCGAACCGCCCACCGAGGCAGTACCCGAGATCGCACCACTGATCGACGCCGAACGGATGGTCGAGTTCGAGTGTGCGGCGACAATCAGGTCGCTGAGCAGCCAGCTCTGTGCCGCCTTGCGCCCTTGCACGCGGGCTTCCAGTTGGCTGGCCACGCGATTGACCGAGGTCGCCGCACCGACAGCCGCCGAGCCGCCAGCGGCCGCACCGCCGGACAACGCCGCGATGCTTGAGGTGTCCAACGCCTTGACGGTGACCACGCCGGCCGTTCCCGCACTGCCATCAATCTGCGCGCGGGTCACTGCGCCGATGTTGTTGCTGGCATTGGACAGGGCCACACCACCGCTGCCGCCAATGCTGCCGCTGACCGCCAGGGTGCGAATGGTGCCGGCGCTGGTGGCCAGCACATCGACTGCCGAGGTGCCGGCCGCGATGGTGCTGTCGAGAATCCGCGCAATCCGCTGCTGCTCGATGGTGCTGATGGCGACCGCGCCGGTGCCGGAACCGCTGCCGCCCACCTGTACGTTACCGGCGGCGGTGTAGATGTCCGCCGCTCCATCGGTCACCTTGACCTCTACGCCCTGAGCACCGCTGACGGTGCTGCTGTCCAGACTGGCGCGCTCTTCGCCCTTGATCACATTGATCGCCAGCGACGCACCAACGGCCGCCGAGCCGGCACCGCCGGCACCCACCGCCAGCGAGCGGATACCCGATGCGCCACCACTGCGCAGACTCAGCGCGCCATTGAGCAGCAACTGACTGCCGCTGACTTCAGCAATGCGCTTAGCCAGAATGATGTTATTGGCGTTGGCCACCCCCACCGAGACGTTGCCGGCCCCGCCCACGGTACCGGCCAGGCTCCAGATTTCCCGGTTGCCACGGCTGGCATTGAGCTCAAGACGACCCAGTTCAATGCGGCTACCCGTGATGCTGGCCGTTTCGCTGCCTTCAATCACGTTGCTGGTGGTCGAACCGGAAATAGCCGCCGTGCTGGCACCGGCACCGGAGACGGCGGCGGCGTAAATGGACTGATCCAGGCCGGCAGACAGCGCACCGCTGGCAAAACCACGGATATCACTCTGCGCAATCGAGGCACTGCGCTGGGCGCCAATGCGGTTGACCGAGAACGCGCCACCGACACCGGTATTACCCGAACCGGTCACTTGCCCGGACAGCGAGGCAATCAGCATGCCTTGCCCTTGTGCCGCGTCCAGCGTGAGGCTCTTGCCACTGCCGCTGGTGCGCAGGTAACCGCCACTGACGCCGGCGCTGTCGCTGCCGTCGATGTTGTTGACCACCACCGAGCCGCCAACCCCAGCCGTACTGCCACCGACTGCATTGACCCCAACGCCCCAGATTTCGCCATCCAGCCCCGACAACACGCTGGCCGAACCGCGCAGGTCCACTTCACTGTCATTGACCTCGGCCTTGCGCGTGGCTTCGACCAGGTTGATCGCTACCGCCGAACCCACGCCGGTGTTGCTGCCACTGGCGGCCAGGTTGAAGGCCAGCGACCAGATGCTCGCGCCCAGACCGGCCTGCGTGGTGCGAATGCTCAGGTCATCCGCCAGCACCTTGGCATTGCGCAGGTGTGCCAGGGTAGTGTCGGCAATCCGGTTGAAGGTCATGGCCCCGCCCACGGCAACATTGCCGGAGGTCACGGCCGCTGACAGGGCCGCACTGATGATGCGGCTCTGCTGGGCTGCATCCAGGGTCAGGTCGCCGCCCAGTTCATAGCGGCCTTTTTCCAGCAGCGCTTCAACGCGCTGCTGCATGTCACTGATGCCCACCGCACCGCCCACCGCCGTGGAGCCGCTGCTGCCGGTGATATTGCCCGCCAGCGAATAGTGCCCGCCGCTGCGCTCGGCGCTGATGCGCAGGTTATTGGCTTTGAGCGTGCGATCGCCCATGTCCAGACCCGCCAGCACATTGCCGCGACCAATCAGCGCCGTGGCCGAACCGGAAACCCCCACCTCGGTGCTGCCCGCACCGGAAACCGCAGCCGCCAGCACGTCGGCACTATGCCGCGCGGCAATCGTCAAATCGCCGCTCAAATCGACATTACTGTTGGCCAGTTGAGCAGTGTATTCGCTGCCTGAATACACCAGCGCCATTGAACCGCCCACCCCGGCCTTGCCGCCGGAGGCCCCCAGACTGCCGGCCACCGCCAACACCGCTTCACCGGCGATCTGACCCTCGAACAGGTTGCCGGGACCGTTCTTGCCGTTGAGCAAATCCTTGTCCACTTCACCACTGACCTTGATCGCCGACACGGTATTTCCGCCGCCCAGATCAAGACCGCTCTCCAGCAAGGTGCCTTCGGCGGCCGTGGAAAACAGACTGTCCAACGGCGAAGCGCCGGATAGGCTTTGCGCCGACAGGTTCAGCGCCCCGCCTTGCAGTGAAGACAACAGCGCCGGAGACGTGGCGTTCGGCTTATAAGCGTCGACACGCGACTGAATTTTGTTAGCCAAAACCAGTGTCAGCAGCGAACCGGCACCCGCGCCACTGTCGCTGCCCGTGCTGACGGCACCGCCCAGCGCACCGGCCAGCACCCGTGAGGCGCTCGCCGCCGTGACATCCATGCGGGCGAAATCGCTCGCCTCACTCCCCAGCCATTCCGCCGCCAGGGTATTGGCCAGCACCCCCACCACCAGCGAGCCGCCGGCACTGCCGCCGTTACCCTTGCTGCCGGCAAACGCGCCGCCGCCGAGCATCACCCGTGCGCGGTCGTAGGCGTTGACGGCGATCTGGCCGGGTGCCGCCTGGCGCTGTTGCACCTGGCTGTTCTCCACCAGCGCGCGGGTACGGTTGCCCATGTACGCGGCCGAGCCGGACAGCGAAACCGCGACATTTTTATCGGTACCGGCGGTGGCCACGGACAGACCAAGACCGAGCGCGATCTGATCACCAGCACTGAGGGCCTGCACCTGCAGCAGGTCGTTGCCACGCAACAGCACATTGCCCACCCGCGCATCGGTTTCATTCATCAGGTGGTTGTAGGCCAACGCCCCCGAGAGGGCAGCACTGGATTCACTCTTCTGCTTGCCTGCCAGGGTCAGCGCGCCGGCACCAGAACCACTGAACTGGTGCGTCTGATTGAGGGCCAGCACGTTGACCTTGCTGCCACCGTCGGCGGGGTCACGCGGATCGAGCACGATATCGCCCAGATCCGCCTTGCTGCGCTGACGCGACACATTGAGGCTGGCCGAGCCGGCAGCCGCCAAGGCGAAGCCCTTGCCTGAGCCGCCCGAATCGTCACCACCGCCATCCGGGCCACCACCGGCGTCGCTTTTGCTGAACAGCTTTTTCATGCTGTCCCAGCCACTCGAAATCTTCTGCGGGGCTTCAGTCACCGCATCCTTGATCTTGCCGGCCGCACTGGACAAGGCACTCAGCGCCGGGGTGACATTGATCACACCGACGGTAATCGACTGCAGCAACGCCTGACCAAAGCTGTCGGCCAGCTCTACCGTGGGCTTGCCGATATCACCAGCCTTTTTCGTGCCTTCGTCCTGTTCTTTCTGCTCATCCTTGCCTTTGGCAATGGCTCCGGCAATGGCAAAGGCTCCGCTCTGCCCTGAACTGAGCGCCTGCACATCCAACACGTTGGCCTTCCATAGACCTTTACCGCTGACCTCCAGACCTTGGCCCAACGCTGTGGGTCGCCAGTTCAGGTTATTGCCCACCAGCGCATTGACGTCGGTGGTCAACACATTCAGCGCCAGCCCACCGCCCACCCCGGCGGTGCCGCCCAACGCCACAGCCCCCGCAGCGGTCCACAACCCCAGGCGGTGCTCGGCCTGCACACCAATGCGCTTGGCGTCCATGCTCGCGGTGTTATGAATGGAGGCATTGACCGTCGAGGTGAGGGTATTGGCCACGGCGGCACCATTGGCCGCCGCACTCACCCCATTGCCGGCAGACGGGCTGAGGGCCAGGATCAGGTCATCCTGCAACGCCTGGACCTGGACCCCGCCCGCCTTGACCACCGCCTGCGCGCCGATACCGGCCACGGCCTTGCTGGAGACAGTCTGAATATTCAGCGCACCGCCAAGGGCCGAAGGCTTGGAATTTTCACCCGGGGCCGACTCGCCTCCTACAGCAGTGCCGAAGAGGAACATGCCAATGTTGCCGGCAATGGCCAGTTGACCGAGTTGATTGCCCGCGGTCACCGTGATGGGTTGTGCCCACTCCCAGTTGCGGTTGGCCACCATGGCGCTAGGCGGAATCAGCAAGCCCTGGGCATCACGCAACCCGACCAGGGCATCCAGCGGCCTGCTCTGCCAGGCGAGTTCATCATTGACCAAGGCTTCCAGGCGAACCCGGTCCCCAACCCAGGCGCGGGTATCAATCAAATTAGTCAGCACCGAGATGGAGCCGGTGATCGCCAGCTCATCGGAGGTCCCCTGGGAGTTGGCGTACTGGGTGGAAAACTTACCGGCCAGATCACTCGGCCAGCCCCCCAGGCTCATCATGTTCTTGCCGATGTCACTCAGCGAACTCCAGCGGTCAAAACCGCCGAGACTCAAGGGTTGGATGTATTGAGCGCCCAAGCCAATGCGCTGGGCAGTGATCTGCGCGCCATCACCAACCAGCGCGCGAGTGCCCTGATTCAGGGTGGCAATCGCCACGGCCATGCTCAGCGAATAGTCATTCTGGTCCTCGCCCCTCTTGGAGCCGTTGACGGTGCTGTTGACCAGATTGTGCAACTCGCGAATCTCCTGCAGCGCCGTGAGCCCAAGGTTGCCGCTCAAATTGAGTTGCGTGCTCTGGCCGATGCTGGCCTCGGCTTGCTGATCACTGACCACCAACCCCAGCGAGGCGGCCAAACGGAATTTGCTGTCCGTCGGCTGAGTCGGATTCACGTCCTTGAACTTGCTCAGCACATAATTCTTGATCGGATCGACTGTGCCAATCGCACGAAACTTAAGGAAATCCGCCAGGCCTTTACCGGCCTGCGAGGTCGCCTCATTTTGCTGACGAGAAATCAGGTTAGTGGCGCTGACATCCAGATGACGCGAGCCGCTCAGGTTGGCATTGAAGGCTGCCTGGGTATTGCTGTTGAGCACACTTAAGGCCAGCACGGCACCGCCGGCAGCACCGTTACCCAACGACTTGAACACCGCCTTGTTACGGATCGCTTGCTCGGTCAGCGCCAGCAGGCTGACATCGCCCCGCGTGTTTAGTAGCGCACCGCTGTTGACCTTGGCCGAGGTGGTCAGGCCCGTGTTGGCCATGGCAAAAGCAAAGCCGGTGGTGGTGGCTTGCTTGCCTTCGGCGTCGTGCCCATTGGTGGCTTCCGACTCTACAGTCAGAGTGTTCTGGCTATGCGCCTGCAGTGCGATGCCCTGCTCACCCTTGAGCGTGGCACCCGACTTGACCTCCACGCTGGTGGCGCCGCTGATGCGGCCAAAGGCCATGCCAGCGTTGAACGGAATCAACGATTGCACCACCGGAATGGAGAAGCTCTCCGTTGTCACCGCGCGCGTACTGTCGGCCTTGACCAGCAACTTCTGGCTGGCATGCAGGTTCGCGCCGTCAAGCACTTCAATCTTGGAATCAGCATGACCGATCGAAACGGCCAGGAAGGGAATCAGCGCCGACAGCTCACTCAGGTCGGCGGGGTCTGCACCCAACGCCTTGAGCTGGTCGGGATTGCTCAGCGAGCCAATCCCGGTGATCGGGTCCATGATGTCGCCGATGATCTTTTTCCAGGCCTCTTCATCGCTCCAGCCGTTTTCATTCTTCATCTTCAGAATGTCGGCTTTGATCGCGGCACTGTCGAACAGCGAGCTCAGCAAGCCTGGGTCAACAACCGCCACGGCATTGCTGTTCAGGGCGATATTGCCGCCCTTGAGCGTGCCGGCGACCTTGACGCTGGCATCGGCCGCCGAATAACCGCCCAGTTGCTTGCTGATGGCGGTGGCGCTGACCTTGATGTCACCTTCACGGAAGTCATCGGCGTGGCTGGCATCCAGTACGGCATTTTTCTCGATATTGACGCTGGCAACGCCGCGGTCAGGTGCCAGCAGCGAGTTCGGCTTGGTTTTTAGCGTCTGGGTGATTTCGTCGACGGTCTTGGCATCGCCGCCTTCGCAGAAGGTGCAGGCACCATCACTGATGGCGCTGACCTGAATATCCCCGGAGCGCCCACTGCCGGTGGCCCGCGTATCGACCACAGCACCGCTGCGCACATTGATGGTGCTGCCTTCTAGCGTCACTTTGCCACTGTTTTTGCCGGCCTCGCCCTGGCTGCGCACGCGGGCGGATGCCGTCAGCTCCAGGCTTTGCCCGCCCGAGACCGAAACACTGGCCCCACTGCCATCAGCCATCAGCGCCGCCAGTTCACCGGAGATTACCGCCGAGTCACGGCCGACGATGCGCACCGCACCATCGGCTCGCTGCGCGGCCTGTCCCACGGACAAACCGGCGGTATTGACCGTGCCTTTGAACACGGCATCAGCAACGTCCTTGCCGCCTGCAACGCCAGCCCCTTGAGCCACCACCGCCGCAGCACCAAAGATATTCACCGAGCCTACGGCATTGATCTTGCCCTTGATCTCAACCTTGCCGCGCTCTGCACCCGGCAGATCGGTCAAAACGCCCGCGTCGTTGTACTGGCCGCTCTTCAGGTCGTCGACCAGTTGGCTTGCGCCTTCGGGCGTGACCACACCCACCGCCGAAGACAGCTGCTGCATCTGCTGCGCCGAGGGCGTGGTGATGGTCAAACTGCCGACGTTGATGACGCCGGTGCTGCCCACCACCATGCCATGAGGGTCGGCAAAGATGATGTTGCCGCCAATTCGGTTGCCATCGGTCAGCACACCATTGAGCGTGCCATTGATCACCACCCGTGAGTCATGCACCAGGTTGACCAGATTGCTGGCTCCGCTCGGCACATAGAGGTTTACGGTATTGCCGTTGCCGACCTGGAAATGACTGAAGGAGTTAAAGCCAGTTTGCCCACGCACCGTGCCGGTGGTGATATCCGTAACATTGCCCTTGACCGCAATATTGGTTGCCGTGCCTGGAAGCTGCACCAAGGCATCGCCCACCTGGTAGGTGCCACCGGCCGCAACGATAGTGTTCGTGTCCGCCCAGACCGCAGGCACGCCCATACCGACCAGAATGGCCGCGGCCAGGCGCGTGGGCTGAAACGGTTGCTTGGGCTGTTCACGAAAGGTCGAACGAGGGGCGGGGCGTTTGACCAACATGGCGGACCTCACTGTCACGATTAGAGATATCACGAGTAGTGAATTCTCTGGTTTCGCTATATGTGAGTGCTAGGAAAGGCCATTCACGCTTGTGAACCCTTGTTCACAATTGGCCAGCAAACGACTTACTGACTGATTTCAGCCTCATTGGCCAGGCGGTAACCCTTGCCGTAGACGGTCATGATCAACTGGGGGCGGTTGGGCGAGACTTCCAGCTTGCGCCGCAAGCGCACGATCAGGGCATCCACCGTGCGCACGTCCACGTCTTCAGCATCTTCCTGGCCCCGGCGCAGAAATGTCAGCAGCTCATGACGATTGACCGCATGCCCCCGGCGCTCAATCAACCCGATCAAAACAGCAAACTCGCCCGGCGTCAGGCTGACATCCACGCCGTCCTGATTGACGATATGACGCCGCAACAAGTCGATACGAAAACGCCCCAGGCTCAGGCTGTAGTCAGACTCCCGTTCCCCCCCCCCGCATCGGCGCAGCAGGCTGCGCACCTGGGCCAGCAGAATGCCCAGGTTAAGCGGCTTGGTCAGGTAACAATCGGCTCCGGCCTCCAGCCCCACGACACGGTCGTAATCCTCGTCACGCACCGTCACCAGAATCACACCCAGGTTAGGCTGGTTGCGCCTTAACTGAGCCGTCACAGTCAGCCCGTCCAAATCCGGCAGGCCAATGTCGAGCAGCACCAGCGCAGGTTTAAGGCGCTCCACCATGAGCAGGCATTGCCGGCCGGAGTCGGTGGAATAGACTTCAAACCCCGCGTTCTGCAGATACAGCACCATCATCTCGCGAATCTCTGGCGCATCTTCGACCACTACAAGCCTGTCAATCATTGACCGTGCACTCCCCAAGACTGGCGCGGATTCTGACGCAAAGATCAAACAGTGCGCCAGCTATTCACGATGACCGCCAGACGGCTGCTGTTCTTGCAGGACACGCGCACGCAACAGTTGCAGGTGCCGTTCAATCGCGTGCAGCAGGCCTTCGATCTGATCGGTTTCATGCGTGGCATCAGCAATCCGGGCGAGATTATCCAGGCCGAAGTTCAGGGTGCTGCCGCGCAAACGGTGGCAGAGCACGCGCAGTTGATCGCGCGCCTGCGGGCCTTGTGGCAACTGGGCCAAGGCGTCGTAGGTTTGCTGCAGGGAGTCCACCAGCGTGGGCAGCAAACGATCGAACAGCGCCGGCCCCAACCAACCGCGCAACACCTCCAGTCGCGCTTCGGAGATATCGTCGCACTCGCCGCTGGGCGATGCCGGCAGGGCGTCCCAATCCTCCAGCACGCGGAGCAGGTCATCGCGGCGCAGGGGTTTGGCCAATACGGCACTCAGCCCGGCATGACGCCACTGCGCGGGATCAAGATCGCTGGCATTGGCGGTCAATGCCACCAGTTTTGGAGCGTTTTGCGGATCTTGCTGGCGAATCAGCCGACTGGCGGTCAAACCGTCGATATCGGGCAGGCGCATGTCCATCAAGACCAGGTCGAAGGTGTTTGCGGCACAGGCCTGCACGGCATCCCGACCGGTGCTGACGGTGTGCACAAGACAGCCCCAGCGTTCCAGCAACTCGGCGGTGACCAACCGGTTGATCTCGACATCCTCCACCAGCAACACGCGCAAGCCCTGCAGCAGCGCGGAATCCTCCAGGACCAGCCCGGGCGCTTGCGCATCCGGGAACGGTAAGGCGACATCGATACAGGTTCCACGCCCAGGTGCGCTGTCCAGCGCAATCACAGCGTCCATCAGATCGACCAGCCGGGCGGTGATGTACAGCCCCAGACCAATACCGGGCTCAGCCCGCTGCGCATCCCTGACAAAGGCATCAAAGATATGCGGCTGCAATTCGGTGCGAATACCGGCGCCAGTGTCCTTGACCCTTAGCGCCAGTCCCGCACCCCGTCGCGTGAGAGTAATTTCAACATAGCCTTCTTCGGTGAATTTAAGAGCGTTGCCCAGCAGGTTGTACAAGACCTGCCGCAGCGGTTGCGGATTACCCAGCACATACGCCGGCAGCTGAGGATCACAGCGCGTGAGCAGACTCAAGCCACGTGCTTCGGCTTGTGGCCGGAAGATCGCAGCGCAGTCCTCGATCAATTGCACCGGGGAAAACACTTCGCGCGGCGGCGGCTCCAGCTTTTCAGCGCGCGACAGCAGCATCAATCCGTCCAGCACATCGGTCAGGCTCTGCGCGGCCACCTGCACCGTATCCAGCCGGCGTTGTTGCTCGGATTGCAGACCATCGCGGGCCAGCAGTTGCAAGTGGCCTTGAATGGCCACCAAAGGGGTCCGCAGCTCATGGCTGAGCATGGCCTGCCGTTCCAGTGACTGACGGGCCTCGTGTAGGGCCTGATCGCGCGCCACGGCCAGCGCCTGGGTGCGTTCATCCACACGCGCTTCAAGTGAGGCGTTCAAGCGCTGCAGGTCTTCGCGCAGTTCATCACTGCGACGCAGCGCAGCCGTCACCCGGCTGCCGACCACTAGCCCATGGGAGAGCAAGAAGAGCAAAACGCCCACAGGAATCAGGTTCAGCGTTGGCACGTTCAACGAGTACATCATCAGGTCGTTAACAATGGTCACATCCAGCGCCACCATGCCCAACAAAACCACCGCCGCTCCGGCGCGTTTGCGATAAGTCGCCAGGCACAGGCACCCGAGAAAATACAGCTCGCAAAGCAGCAACCAGAGGGCGCACGGATCACGCAGCAGGGTGAAAAATGACGCTGGCATAAACAACGTAAGCGCGGCCCCCAGTACTCCGACGCCGATCATCACGCGCAGCACACGTAAGGACAGCTCGCTCGGGAACAGCCGCAACAGCAATACCCCGTAAGCAGGCGCGAACAAATGCCCCGAGAGGTATTCAATGCGATAGATCCACAAGGCAGGCAGCTCGAGGTAGTAGTCCAGCAACTCGCCACTGGAAGCTGCACGCATACCAGCCAGCACCAAAATGGCAGCAAACGGCACACCACCCAGAGAACGGGCCGCGCTGCGATCCAGCAACACCATGAACAACGCCATCATCAACGTGGCGCCGACACTCACCAGGTACAAGGCTTGTTGACGGCTGACATCCAAGCGCACGTTATCCAGCGTGCCTGCACGCACGACCATGTCGATACCGCCTTCATGGTGAAAGTGGTTGGACAACTCCACGCGCAGCGCCACGCGGACGTGCCCCATCGGCAAAGGCACGATGGCAGATTGCAAGCGGGCCACCTCATGTTCGGCATTACCGGGGCGACCGCGTTCCAACACCAGCACATCATCGACCCAGACCCGCGCCGCTGATTTGAGATCGTCGAAATACAGCGCTAAGGGTCGCGAATGCTCAGGCAGCAGCACGACCGTACGCAGTTCGATATGACCAAAACCCACCTGTCCCCAGGGCTTGGCTGTGCCCTCCGACCAGGTGAACGGCAGTTGGATCAGGCCTGCTGCACGCTGTGGTTCAAGCCATTGCAATTGCCACTGTCCCGCCAGCACCTGATAGGGCTGCTGGGCGGGCTCCCAATGGCGCAGGTCATTAACGGCCGCGGCCTGACCGTGGGCGGTAAAAAACAGCAGAGCCAAGGCTAAAAATGCATAGAATCCCAGCCTGTACCGCGCTCGTCCGTTCGCCATCGTCGCCTGCCCTGTGCCAAAAAGCCGATTATAGGAACGCCAATACAGTGCCAGGCAATAACGGCGGGCATTAAACAAGACAACCACAGCAGGCGTTGACCCCGTCACCTGCCGTTAACCCGATGAAGCCTTATGCCACTCAACGAAATGCTGCTGTTGCTGCTCGCCGGCTTCGCCGCCGGCGGGATGAATGCCCTGGCCGGTGGTGGCACCTTTTTCTCCTTTCCGGCGCTGCTGGCGGCCGGGTTGCCGCCGGTGACGGCCAATGCCACCAATGCCGTGGCGCTGTGGCCGGCCAGTTTGGCGGGGGCGTGGGCGGCGCGGGCTTCGTTGCGGCCTTTGGGGCGTTATCTGCTGCCTTTAATGGCGGCTGGATTGGCGGGTGGTTTGCTGGGTGGGCTGTTGCTGCTGCTCGGCGGCGACGCGGTGTTTGCCACGCTGATTCCCTGGCTGTTGCTGGCCGCCACCGCGCTGTTTGCCGCCAGCCCCTGGCTGAGTCGCTGGCTGGCCGCGCGCCGTGCCGAGGCCGCGCAACCGCCGCACAGCCCGCTGTCGCTGGGCGCGCACATTGGCGTGTCGATCTATGGCGGTTACTTCGGCGCGGGCATGGGCATTTTGCAGTTGGCGGCGTTTTCCATCGAAGGCCATCCGCTGGCCCGTGCCAATGCGTTAAAGAACCTGATCTCAGCGGTGATCTACAGCGTGGCCACGGCAACCTTTGTCATCGCCGGGCGGGTCAGTTGGTATGAACTGGTGATTCTGCTGGTGGGGGCCACGGTGGGCGGCTATGTCGGCGGCGCGCTGGGCCAGCGCTTGCCAGCCAAGTTCCTACGCATGCTGGTGATTGGGGTGGGCAGCGGCATGACGCTCTATTACTTCTGGGCGACCTATTTCGCCCAGTAGCCATTATGGTTTGCCGCGTTTGCGAAACTCCACAGGCGTTTCACCGACCCAGCGTTTGAAGGCACGGTAGAAGGTGCTCGGCTCGGAGAAACCGGTGCGCTCGACGATCACTTCGATGCGCTCGTCGGTGTTGAGCAGCAGGTCTTTGGCCAACCGGCAGCGGTAATCGGTGACCAGATCGTTGAAGCGCACCCCGGCCATGGCCAGGCGCTCGCGCAGGCGACGGGCCGGCATGTTCAAGCGCGCGGCGACCTGCTCCAGGGTCGCGCCGCTGTCGACCAGCAACTCGCCGATCAACTCACGCACCTTGCGCACCAGGTCCAGCCGTTCAACTTCGGCCAGTTGCCGACGGGCCAGGGACTCGTGCATGCGCAGCAGTTCCGGCGCGGCATGCCGTGAGGTTTTCTCCAGCACCGAGGCATTGAACACCAACGCATAGCGCTCGCTGCCCAGTTGCGCCGGGCAACCGTAGACTTGCTCATAGCGTTCGGCCGGCGCGCCGTCGGCATGCATAAACTGCACTTCGTAGGGGATGAATTCGCCTTCGGTCAAGGCATCGAACAAACGGATCACCGCACCAGCGAGCATTTCCGGGAAGTGCCGGGGCGTGCCCGGAATCAGCCCGAGCACCAGCACCGCACGCTCGCCTTGCACCTCCAGCTTGGCATTCAAGGTGTCAGACAGCAGGCGCACATAGCGCAGGGCATGGCGCAAACCTTCGCCGAAGGTTTCGCTGGAGAGGAACAGGTATTCCAGCAGCAGGCCATGAAAGGCTGGCAGGTGCTGGGCCAGATAGAGGCCCACATGCTCTTCGCCGCATTCATCGATTGCGGCTTTCCAGAACAGTGCTTGAGCCGCGTGGGGGAAGCGCCCAGCAGGCAAACCACCCGGCGGCAGGCCCACCCGCGCCAGCACCCGATCCGGATCGGTACCGCTGGCACGCAGGGCGTCTATCACGGGGCGCATCAGCGCCACGTCGTCAGTCAGGTCACGCATATTGAAGAGTTCTTATTGTGTGCGAGGCGCGGCCATCTTAGGCAGCTTTAGGCCATGCGCTCAAGGCGTGAATGCAGGCAATTGACTGCCCCGCCACATAACCAGGCAGCACGGCCAATGCAGATACAGGCGCGCCATCTAAGCTGCTGCCACCGTTCTGAGGAGTGACCCCATGGCCATCGACTGGCTCGACCTGCCCGCCCCGCCCGCGCTACCTGGTCTTTTTCTGCGCGCCGCCCTGCGCCGCCGTGTGACCGGCCGCAGCCTGCCCGAGCTGGGCGTGCGCTGCCAGGTCACGGTAGACCCCAAGCACCTGGCGCGCTATCGGCAGATCTGCGGCTTTAGTGATGAGCATCGGCTGCCCGCACCCTACCCGCATATTCTGGCGTTTGCCCTGCAAATGCAGTTGCTCACCGATACGCGCTTTCCCTTTCCGCTGCTCGGCCTGGTGCATCTGGAAAACCATATTCGCGTGCTGCGCCCCCTCGGCGGCCTCGGGCCCTTTTCCGTCAGCGTGCAGGTGCAAGACCTGCAGCACCATGACAAGGGCGTGACCTTCAGCCTGATCACCCAGCTGCACGACCAGCTCGGCCTGCTCTGGGAAGGTGATAGCCGTATCCTCTGCCGCGCCCTGCGCCTGGACGGCAAACCGGCCGAACGCGAAACCGAAACGGTACTTGCGCAAACCACACTGGCCCACTGGCGCGCCCCTGCCGATATCGGCCGTCGCTATGCGCGCATCGCCGGCGACTACAACCCGATCCATCTGTTTGCCGCCACCGCCAAGTTGTTCGGTTTTCCCCGCGCCATTGCCCATGGCCTGTGGAACAAAGGCCGCGCCCTGGCCGAACTGGGCGCACGCCTACCGGATGCCGGTTACAGCGTGAGCGTGCGCTTCCAGAAACCGGTGCTGTTGCCGGCCGAGGTGCGTCTGCTGGCCAGCGAGCCCGGCAGCCATGGCCAGTTCAGCCTCATCGGCCAGAATGATCTGAGCCATATGAGCGGCAGTTGGCAGCCGCTGGACTAGGCGCACCGCAAGGCTTGGCGTTTTTGCGGGGGGACGATTATCGTGTCGACTCCTGCGCCCACGCGGTCATGGTTGACCCGCACGGCAACTCCAATGGATCAGAGAGCCTCAGCATGAAAAACACCGCCGCACTTGCCACGTCCTTCGTCCTCGCCTGCAGCGCACTGCAGGCCCATGCCCTGGACGCGTCCGGGCAGCGCTATGTCAATCAGCTGGTGCAGGGCGGCCCGGTGTCGATTCGCGAGGCCGCGCAGAGCATCTACCACAGCGGCTATCGTGACCAGGAAACCCTCGACGTCGCCGCCGAAGTGCTGCTGCAGAAGTACCGCAGCGCCTCTGACAACACCACCTCCGACGCCCTCGCCTGGGTCTGCAAGGCCTTGGCCAGCTCGGGTAACGGCCGCTACAAGCCGGTGCTGAGCGAAGTGGTGGCCAAATCCGACAACCGCAAGCTCGACCGTCATTGCGAGAAAGCCGCTGACAGCCTTAGCGCCGGTGGCGCGCCTTACACCGCAGGCAGCGTCAACCTGGACGCCTACCGCGCCGGCCAGGGCCAAGCGGCTACTAGCACACAAACGCTGACGCCCGCTGCTGCACCAGCGACCGCCGCCCAGGGCAGCGGCTCGTTCAACGATATACGCACCGGTATGAGCATGGATGAAGTCAATGCGCTGCTCGGCGCGCCGACCGCCACCTTCTCGCACCAGACAGGCAAGGCCTGGATCCCGTTCAACTTCAAAGGCAAGGACGTCGCCCGCGTGGTGTCGCTGTACAAAGGCAAGGGGCGCATCACGTTTTCCCAGGAAAGTGTCTATGCCAACGTCTGGCGCGTGCTGGAAGTGACTAACAACCCGAACGAAAGCGGCTACCCATAACCTGCGGTATCGGTTTGCCGGCTTGAAGACCGGCCGGCAAACCCCGAAGCTATGCTCCTCTTTGCTGGAGCGCCTGATGAACCTCGCCGAACTGACCACCCGCATGCACGCCATTCGTGATCACAACGACTGGCGGCCATTCCACAGCCCGAAGAACCTGGCCATGGCGGCCAGCGTGGAAATGGCCGAGCTGGTGGAAATCTTCCAGTGGCTGACCGAAGCGCAGTCCCGCGAACTGCCAGCTGAACAACTGGCCCATGCCGGCCAGGAAATCGGCGACGTGATCCTCTACCTGGTGCTGCTGTGCGGCGAGCTGGGCCTGGATATGGAACAGGTGGTGCGCGCCAAGCTGGCCGACAACGAACGGCGCTTCCTCGGGAGCGCATCCAATGAGTGATCGTCACTTCGACGAACTGGCCACGCGCTTTGCCGAGAAGATCTATGGCGGCGCCAAGGGCGCAATTCGCCTGGCCGTACTCCAGGCTGACCTGGCCGAAGCGCTGCCCGAACGCCCACTGCGGGTGCTGGATATCGGCGCGGGCCTCGGCCATATGTCGCTGTGGCTGGCCGAGCGTGGCCATCAGGTGACGCTGACGGAACCCGCCGAGCCGATGTTGAATGGCGCCCGCGAGCGCTTTGCCGCCGCTGGACAAGACGCCACCTTTATCCAGACACCTTGGCAGGACCTGCTCGGCCAGCTTGAGCAACCCTATGACCTGGTGATCTGCCATGCGGTGCTGGAATGGTTAGCCGAGCCACACAGCATCCTGCCGGTATTGCACCAGCTGTGCGCGCCCGGCGGCTGGTTATCGCTGGCGTTCTACAACAAGGATGCGCTGATCTACCGTAACCTGCTCAAGGGCCACTTCCGCAAACTGCGCAAGGCCGAGTTCGCCGGGGAAAAACAGAGCCTGACCCCGCAGATGCCGCTTGATCCGCGCGAGCTGGCGGCGCAACTTGAGGCTAATTGGCAGGTCGAAAGCCAGAGTGGCGTGCGGGTGTTTCACGACTATATGCCGCAACCCTTCCAGGCCAAGGCCGAGCTGATTGATCTGCTGGAAATGGAGCTGGCCTACCGCCGCCACCCGAGCTTTGCCGGGCTGGGCCGTTATCTGCACTGGATCTGCCGGCCTCGCTGATTGCCCTCTCACTGGAGGCTGAACACTCAATGAAAAGACTGGGCGCATTACTGCTACTTGCGAGCCTCGCAGCCTGCCAGAGCGACAACCCGTATACCGCCGAAAGTAAGCCCCTGCCGCCTGCACCCGCACAGGCGGCCCATGAATTGGATCTCAGCGCCTATCCGGCAAAACCACGCGACTTCGGCCGCTACCGCACCTGGAGCTGGCAACGCCTGCCTGCCGGCACGGCCTGGGCCAGCTCCGAGCAGGTGCAGGAAGCCCTCAGCAATGCCCTCGACCAACGCGGCCTGCGCCCACATCGCGCCGGTAAAACCAGCGACCTCAAGGTCAGCGCCGAGCTGCGCCTGGAGCAACGCCTGCGCCAGGTCACCGAACACTACGGCAGCCAGTACGGTCACAGCCGGTATGGCAACGACTACGGCATGTGGGGCAGCGCGCCGCTGGTGCGCAGCTATACCGAAGAAGTCATGGTGGTGCGCATCGAACTGTTCGACGGCCAGGATGGCCAACCCGTCTGGAGTGCCAGCGCCGAAACCCTTAGCAGCGGCAGCCAGAGTGAACGCGCCGCCGCGCTGCGCAATGCGGTCCAACAGGCCCTGGCGGCGTATCCGCCAAACTGATTGCTGAACCCAAGGAGAGCACCCATGCGTGCATCACTGCTGTTACTGCCCCTGCTGTTGATCCTCAGCGCCTGCCAAACCGCGCAGCTGCAGCGCGACTTCGACCCTAACCGGGATTTTGCCGCCTACCGCAGCTGGAGTTGGCAGGAGCCCGCCGTGCAGTACAAACCCGATGACCCACGCCTGAAAAGCGACCTGACAGATCAGCGCATCCGCACGGCGATCAGCCAACAGCTCGATCAGCGCGGTCTGCGCCCGGCAGCGGCAAACACGCCAGGCGATCTCAAGGTGCAGGTGTGGATGATCGTCGACAATCGCCAGCAGCAGGTCAGTACCCAGCTCGGCGGGGCCTGGGGTGATCCCTGGAGCGGCGGCTTCTGGGGCGGCCCGAGTTACGTGGAAACCCGCACCCTGGACTATCAGGTCGGCACCCTGCAGATCGACCTGCTCGACGGCAAGGATGGCAAACTGGTCTGGCGCGGCAGTACTGAACAGGTGCTGCGCAATCCACATCCCAGCCCGAGCGAGCGCGAGGCCGCGATTCGCCGCAGCGTGGAGGAAGTGTTGAGTCAGTACCCGCCTCAATGAGCAGCCGCGTGCCCACCCCGCTGACCTACAAGGATGTTGCATGAGCCCAACCCCACACCTCAGCCATCGCCCCGCTGCGGCGGCTGATCTGGCCGAGATTGTCGGTTTCCCGCAGAACGCTGATGAACTGTTTTTCTGTTACCCCAAGGCCGACTGGCCGCTGAGCATCGGTCAGCTGGCCGCCGCCATGGCTGAGCGCCGCGACAGTACCGTGGTGCTGCTGGATGGCCGGTTAGCCGGCTTTGCCAACTTCTACCAATGGCACTACGACGACCACTGCGCCCTCGGCAACCTGATGGTCGCCCCCTGGGCCCGTGGCCATGGCGTGGCGCATTATCTGGTGGCGGTGATGGAGCAGCTGGCGCGCGAGCATTACCACGCCAAACGCATGCAGGTGTCGTGCTTCAATGCCAACAGCGCCGGGCTGCTGCTCTACCCCAAGCTCGGTTATGCCCTCAGCGGCGTGGTCGAACGCCGCGACCCCAAGGGCCAGCGCGTCGCGCTGATCCAGTTCAGCAAACCCCTGTAGACCGTTTACAGATCCCAGTCCGGCCGATCCGCCAACCGCTGGATCAGAAAATCCAGCAGCGCGCGCAGCGCCGGCGGCATCTGCCGGCGCGTGCCATACAGGGCGTGAATACCCAATTGCTGTGGCTCGTAGTCAGGCAGCAACTGCACCAGCGCCCCGGAACGCAAATGCGCGCCGACCGAATAGCGCGGCTGCAAACTGATGCCGATATCGGCCAGCACGGCTTCCAGCAGCACCATGGATTCATTGGCGCTGAGGTTGCCGCTGACCGCCACAGCATGCGGCTCACCAGCACGGCTGAACTCCCAGATGCTGCGGCCAAAATAGGCATAACTCAGGCAATTGTGTTGCGTCAGGTCCTCGGGCCGCTGCGGCGTGCCATGCCTGGCCAGGTACGCGGGTGTTGCGCACACCACCGAACGGCACACCGCCAGCTGGCGGGCGATCAGGTTGGGGTCGAGCTGATTGGTGATGCGCAGGGCCAGGTCGATACGCGCTTCCACCAGATTGACCGCCTGGCTGCCCACCAGCAGGTCGACGCTGACCTGCGGATACAGCCGGGTGAAGTCATCCAGCGCGTGCACCAACCAGGCCTGAGCCAGCGACTGGCTACAGGCGATGCGCAAAGTGCCGCGCGGCGCAGCCTCGTCCGTACGGCTGACGCTCTGCATGGCGTCGGCCATGGCCAGCATCTCGCGGCATTGCCCCAGCAGTTGCTCACCGGCACCGGTCAGGCTCAGCTTGCGCGTGGTGCGGTGCAGCAGGCGCGCGCCGACCCAGGTTTCCAGCTCGCCGAGGTAACGCGAGACCATCGCCCGCGACATCTCCAGCGCATCGGCAGCGGCGGTCTGGCTGCCACGCTCCACCACTTCGACAAAGACCCGCGTAGCCGTCAGGCGATCCATAATTAGCCTATTTAACGCAACAAACATGCGCAGATTACGGGGCTTTTTGATCGATTTAAAGCAACTAAGATGAGCTCATTCACTCAACAGGAGTTCCCCATGTCGCTCATCACTCACCTGCGCAGCCTGCTCACCAGCGCCAGCCTGCTGACGCTGGCCACCACCGCCCTCGCCCAACCGCTAACCCTGGACGTCTACAACCCAGGCGACAAGGCCATCTTCCCGGTAACCTCGACGCTGATCAGCGGCGAACGCGAGACCATCCTCATCGATGCGCAGTTCTCCAACCGTGAAGCGCAGGAGCTGGTCGAGCGCATCCAGGCCAGCGGCAAAACCCTGACCATCATCTTTATCAGCCACGGCGACCCGGATTTCTACTTCGGCCTGGACACCCTGACCCGCGCCTTCCCCAAGGCCAAAGTCCTGGCCACACCGCAGACCATCGCCTATATCGAGAAAAGCCGCGAACCGAAGCTGGCCTACTGGGGCCCGATCCTTAAGGACAGCGCGCCGGCCCGCACAGTGGTGCCGCAAGCGCTGCAAGGCGACCATCTGAGCCTGGAAGGCCAGCGCATCGAGCTGATCGGCCATGACCCCAAGCACACCAGCCTATGGATTCCGAGCATCAAGGCGGTGGTCGGCGGCGTGCTGACCTACGCCAACATCCACCCCTGGATTGCCGATGCACAAACCGCAGAGGCGCGTAAATCCTGGCTGAAATCCCTGGATGAACTGCAAGCGCTGCAGCCGAAAACCCTGGTACCGGGTCACTTTATGGGCCAGCCCAAGCTGAACCTGGATGACCTGCGCTTTACCCGCAACTACCTGAATGACCTGGAAGCAGCACTGCCCAAGGCCCAGAACAGCCAGGCACTGATCGAGACCATGAAAGCCAAATACCCACAGCTGCTCGACGCCAGCAGCCTGGAACTCAGCGCCAAGGTGCTCAAGGGTGAAATGCAGTGGCCGTAAGCCGCCATATCCTGATCACCGGCGCCTCACGCGGCATTGGCCTGGGTTTGACCCAGGCCTTTGTGCAGGCGGGCTGGCAGGTGCACGCCGTGATCCGCAACCTGGCGGGTAGCCATGAATTGCAGGAGCTGGCCACGCAATATGGTCAGTGCTTGCAGCTGATCGAGTGCGACCTGGAGCAACGCGAAGCGGGCCCGTTGATTGACCGCGCCCTGGGCGACCAACCACTGACCTGTGCGCTGTTCAATGCCGGCGTCTATGGCCCAGCGCATCAGGACCCGCGCCAGGCCAACAGCGCGGAGATCGGTCAGCTGTTTCTCGCCAATGCGGTCGCGCCGATCAGCCTGGCGCAACAGCTTGCCGGTCGAATCGAAACCGGCGGGGTGATGGCCTTTATCAGCTCGCAGATGGCCAGCCTGCAACTCAACCGTGCCCTCGACATGCCGCTCTACGGTGCCAGCAAAGCGGCGCTGAACAGCTTGCTGCTGAGCTGGAGCAGCCACTATGCCGAGCTGCCCTGGAGCTTGCTGGCCCTGCATCCCGGCTGGGTGCGCACGGCCATGGGCGGCGCGGATGCCCCTTTGAGTGTGGCGGACAGCGCAAGCGGTCTGTGTCAGGTGATCACCGCAGAGCTGGGTCGCCGACGCTGCACATTCCTCGATTACCAAGGCCAGGCGTTGCCCTGGTGAGGCTGACGGCGTGGGGCGCATTTGCGGCATAATCGCCCCTTGCCCACCTGGAGATATGCCCATGCCTGCCCCCATCTGGTGGTTGATGGCCCTGCCCTTCGTTGCCGGCGCCTGCCTGCCGCTGCAAGCGGGCATCAACGGTCAATTGGCCAAACAGGTGTCGAGCGTGATGGCCGCCGCGCTGGTGTCCTTTGCCGTAGGTACCCTTGCGCTGCTGATTCTGGTGCTGGCCCAGCGCGAGTTCCCCAGCCTCGGTGCGCTGAAAGGTCTGACCTGGTGGCACTGGAGCGGCGGCCTGCTGGGGGTGATGTTTATCGCCACCGCCGCCTTTGCCGGCCCCAAGGTTGGCGCCGTGCTGTTTATGGCCCTGGTGATCGCCGGGCAACTGAGCATGGCCCTGACCTTGGACCACTTCGGCTGGGCCGGCTTTCGTGAAGCGCCGATCACGGCGGGCAAAGTCGGCGGCCTGCTGCTGATCGTCGCCGGCATCTGGCTGATCAGGCGCGGTTAAGCGCCCGGCCGACTCTCGCGTTCAAAGCGGTAGAACAGGTTGGGTTCGCTGACCAGATAGAGATTGCCCTGATCATCCAGGGTCAGACCCTCGCCCTGCGGCACGCTGCCTTGCAGCCCGGCGAAGCCACTGAGCAGCGAGCGGAAGCTGATCAGCTTACCGTCCTCGGCATCCAGTTCGATCAGCACCTTGGACTCATCGCTGAGCAGGGCCAGATGCCCGGTCTGCTCGTCGTAATGCACCGATGACAAGTCCGTGGCAAACACCTTGTGATCGATCCAGGCCTGGCGATCGATTACCTGCAGGTTGAAGTCACCCTGGAAGCTGGATTTCAGGCCACGCACTTCATAGAGCTTGCGCGGTGAATGCTCCTTGACCACATACAGCCGGTCACCCGCACGGTCGTAGCCCACTCCTTCAAAGCCTTGGTTGCCGCCCAGATCAATGCCCAGAGTCAGCGCCCGGTAATCCTCGCGAAACAGAGCACCGGGTTTTTCCGGCAGCTCGACCACCACCAGCGCCTGGTCGCGCTCTTCAGCAAGCAACAAGAGGTTATCGCCCAGGTAAGTGATGCCTTCAACATCGCTGAAGCCGCTGAGCGGATAACGCGCCAACAGCTCACCCTCCTTGCTCAGCGCCAGCAGCTCCTCGGGGTTATTGACCACCGCCCAGAGCTGGTCGCGGCCTTCGTCGTAGGTCAGGCCGGACAGGTTGTTGCTCACTCCGGCAACCGGCAGCGCATCGATGCGCACCTGGTACTCGGGCAGCCACAGACTGCGGCTTTCCCATTCGGTTTCATGCCAGGAGGTCTTGATCCAGAAATACAGACGGTTATCCAGGTGCTGCACGCCTATCTGGTAAACCAGTGTCAACGCCAGCAGTAACAGCGCCCATTTCCATGGGCTTACATCAGGTAGCCGTCCTAGCACCCCTTTCGCAGCGGACATCATGAATAGTCATACTCGCGTGCTTACGGGAAACAGCAGTGTGCTGCGTGAACATGACAGCACGGCTGTGCGGGTGCCGAATGGTCGGGCCAGACGCTGGGCTGCGGGTGTAGGAGTGCACGCCTGCTAATGAGTTCAACTCGCAGGGCCTACAACCCGCGGGCTGCGACGGCCGGGAGGCATGTGTTAAGGTGAGCGCCCTTTTCGCCCGAATGGATCGAGACAGGTCGATATGACACTGGCCCAACCATCCCGCTGGCTGCCTACGCCGCCATAGCGCTTCGCCCCCTCCCTGCATAGCCCGGCCGGCTTACCCGCTGCTGTAGCTCTGCCCCTGCGCGCTGGCCGCAAGGCTGCGTTGCTATCGTTGTACCGCGCTTTTTATTAGCCCATCCGCCCTGCCCTTGCGTGCATCTGCGGACCCCAGTTTTTGGAATTGACCATGCTGCAAAGCCTGAAAAACACCTGGTTCTTTAACATCCGCGGCGATGTGCTCGCCGGTCTGGTGGTGGCACTGGCGCTGATCCCGGAAGCCATCGCCTTCTCGATCATCGCCGGGGTCGACCCCAAGGTCGGCCTGTATGCCTCCTTCTGTATCGCCGTGGTGATCGCCTTTGTCGGTGGCCGCCCAGGCATGATCAGCGCCGCCACAGGCGCCATGGCTCTGGTCATGGTCACCCTGGTGAAAAACCACGGCCTGGAATACCTGCTGGCAGCGACCCTGCTGACTGGCGTGCTGCAGATCGGCGCCGGGTACCTCAAGCTCGGCTCGCTGATGCGCTTTGTCTCGCGCTCGGTGGTCACCGGTTTCGTCAACGCCCTGGCCATCCTGATTTTCATGGCGCAGCTGCCGGAGCTGACCAACGTCACCTGGCAGGTCTACGCCATGTGCGCGGCGGGCCTGGCCATCATTTACCTGTTCCCCTATGTGCCGAAGCTCGGCAAGGTGATCCCCTCACCGCTGGTGTGCATCCTGTCGATGACTGCCGTGGCCATGTATTTCGGCCTGGATATCCGCACCGTCGGTGACATGGGCGAGCTGCCGGACACCTTGCCGATTTTCCTCTGGCCAGATGTACCGCTGACGTTTGAAACCCTGGCCATCATCTTTCCCTACGCCGCTGCACTGGCTGTGGTGGGCCTGCTGGAGTCGATGATGACCGCGACCATCATTGATGACCTGACCGACACCAACAGCGACAAGAACCGCGAATGCAAAGGCCAGGGCGTGGCCAATATCGCCTCCGGCCTGCTGGGTGGCATGGCCGGCTGCGCGATGATCGGCCAGTCAGTCATCAACGTGAAATCCGGCGGCCGTGGGCGGCTGTCGTGCCTGGTGGCCGGCGTGGTGTTGTTGCTGATGGTGGTATTCCTCAGCGACTGGGTCAGCCAGATTCCCATGGCCGCGCTGGTGGCGGTGATGATCATGGTGTCGATCGGCACCTTCAGCTGGGACTCGTTGCGCAACCTGAAGCACTACCCGCTCTCCACCAATATCGTCATGCTCGCCACCGTGGCCGTGACCGTTTACACCCACAACCTGGCCTACGGCGTGTTTGTCGGGGTGCTGCTGGCGGCCATGTTCTTCGCCAACAAGATTGGCCACTTCCTCTATATCAGCGCTGAACTCGACAGCGAGGGCCGCCAGCGTACCTACAAGGTGGTTGGGCAGGTGTTCTTCAGCTCTGCCGACAAATTCATCGCCGCCTTTGATTTCAAGGACACCGTCCGCCAGGTCACCATCGACCTGTCCCGCGCACACTTCTGGGACATCACCGCCGTTGCCGCCTTGGACAAAGTGGTGATCAAATTGCGCCGCGAAGGTATTGAGGTCCACGTTCTGGGCCTGAACGAGGCCAGCGCCACCATCGTTGATCGTTTCGGCACCCATGAAAATCCTGAAGCGATTGAGCGGGTACTCGGCCACTGAGTTCGGCGCGGCGATCATGCTGTAACCCCGTGCTGGCGCATGCCAGCTCGGCATTGGGTGTCGCCCAAGGCGCGATAGCAATGTGACAGCTTTTTCAAAAGCAAAGAGTTATGCTGCTATAACGCTGCTATTTGTGATCACAAGCCATGGCTGAAGCCCAAGTACCTCGCCAACCACACGCCTTCGCCCTCTGGCGCGAAGCGCAAGACACACGCATTCGCTCGCCACTGGGTGGCATCTATTACCTGCTGGCCTGGCTGCTCACGTGGGCGTTCAGCAATGACCCGGGCGCTCTGGTGCTACCGGGTGTCGTCGGCATCGCCCTATTTGCCCTGCTGCTGGCTCTACGCCTGCTACACCGCCTGCCTCAGGAGCAGAGCAACGATTCACTCAGCCGCTGGCTCAACCTGCATTGGAGCCTGATTCTGATCACCGCGCTGAGCTGGGGCGCTGCCCATGCCCTGGCGCAGCACCATCCGCTATTCAGCAGCTCAGCGATTATCGCCACCCTCAGCACCATCGCCTTTAGCACCGCCCTGGCCTTTAACTTCGCCATGCGCAAAAAGCGCGCGCTCCTGGCATTGCTGCTGATTTACCTGCCGGGGCTGCTCACGCTGGCACTGGCATGGCGCGAGCAGTACGCCCTTCTTATTACCCTGAGCTTTTACCTCAGCTACCTACTATTGGCGTTGAACCGCAGCCACCGCGAATACCACAACACGCTCAAGCTGGAGTTGCAGCTGCTCGACCAGCAGGAGCGCCTCGAACACCTCAGCCGCACCGACAGCCTGACCCAGCTGGGCAACCGCTATCAGTTCAACAGCCTGTTCCCGGTGATGGTGGCCAATGCCCAGCGGCAAAGTCAGCCGCTGTCACTGGTGCTGCTGGACATCGACTTCTTCAAGAGGATCAACGACGAGTACGGACATGCCTGTGGCGATAGCTGCCTGAGCGATTTTGCCGAGCGCATGCGCCAGAACTTCCGCCGCGACAGCGACGCGCTGCTGCGCCTTGGCGGCGAAGAATTCGGCATCCTGATGCCCAACACCCCGCTGGAACAGGCACGCCTGCTGGCCGAGCAGTTTCGCCTGGAACTGGAGCGTGAAGGCTTCAATGTACCGGGGGCAATCCTGCCGCTGACCACGAGCCTTGGGGTGGGCTGTTACGACATGCGCCGTGACGGCAGCGCTGAAAGCTTCTTCAAGCGCGTCGACGATGCGCTGTATCAGGCCAAGGCTGCCGGGCGTAACCGCCTGGAGCTGGCCTGAGTCCGGCGGCACAGGCGTGCCGCCGGCATACGCCTACAAACGGAAGCTGCTCATCTGCTTGGCCAGGTCATCCGCCAGACCGCGCAGGGTCTTGCAGTCCTCTTTACACACCTGCACCTCGCCGGCGGTGGCATGCGCCAAGTCGGCAATGCCCTGCACGTTGCGGTTGATCTCCTCGGTCACCGATGACTGTTCCTCGGTCGCGGTGGCCACCTGGGTGTTCATATCGCTGATGCGTTCAATCTGCTCGGTAATCGCGCTAAGCGACTGACCCGTACGCTGACTGGCTTGCACACCAGTACCGGTCGCACGTTGACCGGCATGCATGGAACTCACGGCGGTTTCCGCGCCCTGCTTGAGGCGCTGGATCATCTGCTGAATTTCATCAGTCGAACTCTGCGTGCGGCTGGCCAGAGTGCGCACTTCATCGGCTACCACAGCAAAACCACGGCCCATCTCGCCCGCGCGCGCCGCTTCGATGGCCGCGTTCAGCGCCAGCAGGTTGGTCTGCTCGGAAATCCCACGAATCACCGCCAGCACCTGATCAATCGAGGCCACCTGCTCGGCCAGCTCACTGACTGCGGCGGCGGCATTACCAATATCAGTGGACATGCTCTCGATATGCCCGATGGATTGGCGCACCTCATTGCGCGCGCCCTGCGCCTCGTCCCGCGCGCTTTGCGATGACTGCGCGGCGCTGCTGGCGTTACGGGCAATCTCCTGCACGGTCAGGCCCATCTCGTGCACCGCCGTGGCGACCATATCGGTCATTTCTTGCTGCTGGCCGGAACGCCCAGCAGTGTTGTCGACCACCTGCGCGACTTGGCTGACCGAGGCACGCAAACGCTCGCTGGTCGCCAGCACATCGCTGATCAGGCTGCGCTGACCACCGATAAAGCGGTTGAAGCCACGGGCTAGATCGCCCAGCTCATCCTCGCGGGACTCATCCAGGCGACGGGTCAGGTCGCCACCGCCGCCGCCAATTTCCACCAGTGCAGCGGTCACCTGACGGATCGGCCGCACCAGGCCACGCGCCAACAGCACCACTAGGCCGAGGAACAGCAAGGCTACACCCACCCCAATGGCGCTGGTCATCAGCAGCGCCTGACGCGCTTCGGCATAGACTTCCGCTTCCGGCACCTCACTGACCAGCAGCCAATCCAGGCTGGACAGCTTCTGTGCCACCGCCAGGTAGGTTTCACCATCACGCTCGAAACGTACTGCCTTACCACCGCCGCTCAACAGTTCATCCGCCGGCGCCTTGCCAAACAACTCGGCGAGGCGGCCACTGCCACTCAGGTCGGCCTGTGGATGCACCTTGACCTCGCCCTGGGCATCGATCAGAAACACCTGACCGCGCTCACCAAAACGAAAGTCGCGGATCATTTCCGACATGGCTTTGAGGCTGAACCCCAAGCCAGAAACACCGAGGGTTTTGCCGCCCTGCTTGATCCGCTGGTTGATAAACAGGGTCGGCAGTCGTGTGCCCTTGTCGATATCGATTTCCAGCACCTGATCACGGCTGCTGTCGACCAGCTTGTAGAACCACTGGTTTTCCGGCTGATCACGGCTGATCACCCGGGCCAGGCCCTCGCCGGTGAAGTAGTTGCCGCTTTCCAACACAGCAATCGAGGTGGTCATGGCGTTCTGCTGCGTACGCACGCCCTCCAGGTAACGCGCCACGGCGTCGCGCTGGCCTTCTTCTTCGCCAGCGGCCAGCCAGTCCTGAATAAAGGTATTGGCGGCAATCCCGGCGTTGGCGGTGATCGGTGCCGTCAGTACCCGTTCCAGGTCGTTGCGGATCGCCAGCACCCTCGCCGGCAAGGCCTCTTCCACCAGAAAGCGTTCAGTCAGGCGGTTAACCACTGCCGAGTAAACGCCCACGACGATCAAAATACTGGTGAGCAGGGCGGCGCCCATGCTGAGAATCAGCTGCCACTGAATGCTGCGCTTCCACAAACCCATGGGGATACCCTCTCGTTATTATTCGAAGAGCCAATTGAATACAATTTTGTATACAAACTCAAACGCTCGCCGATGTATAACCCTATCGACCCGCAACCCGGCGTCTTGAGCACCTTGGCACAACAGGGCGTTGATTTTTCAACGTGGCCCTTCTGGGCAACACTCACGGCAATACGCTGAAACTCAGCTTGGCGGTCTGACCACTCTCGTCGAGGACACTGAGTTGATAGCGACCGGGGCGAGAGAACAGCTGGTTCAGCGCCACGTCGGCCGTGGTTTCCGCCACCGGCTGGCCGTCGACAAACCACCAACGCCGGCCACTGCCACCCAAGGCCGAAAGACGCAAACGCAACGGTTCGGCGCTGCCGGCCGGACGGCGTAAACGGTCGCCTTCGCGCACACCGACTATCGACAGCGGCGCGGCAACGGGTACATGCCGTGGTGGGCACTGCGAATCAACCGCCGGCAGGCGCGCACTGCGCCGCTCACGGCGCGGCAGCCAGGGCTCCAGCGGCGCCGGCCACAGCGCCAGGCTCTGTGCATTGGCCCCCGGACAACTGGCATCAACCCGCAGCCCGGCGGCATTGACCCAGATGCTTTCCTGCAACCCCAAGCCCAGCGGTTGATCCTGCGCCGGCAAGGTTGGTGGTGTGGTGCCATCCAGCGTCCAGGCAAAACGCTGGCGCCGGCAGTTAGGGTCGTCACTGTCGAGCGGCTGGCCCAGTGGCCAACAAATCGCGGCTACACCGACTGAGCTCGGTTGCGGGTCAATCGGCAGGGCAATACCGCGCTGGCTGTCGCGGTTGACCAATAGATCATGCACCTGCAGCAGCAGCGGTGCAGCCGAAGCCAGGCCGAACTGCCCGGATACCGGGGTGCCGTCCGGCCGACCAATCCAGATGCCAATGAGGTAACGCGGGGCCACACCAATCGCCCAGGCATCGCGAAAACCGTAACTGGTGCCGGTCTTCCAGGCGAGGCTCGGGCGCTGCACCAGCTGCGCGCGCGGGTCACGGTCCGGTCGGGCCTGGCCGCTGAGAATACGCCGCACGATCCAGGCCGAGCCAGGCGACAGCAGGCGCCGCTCATGCAGCCCATCCTGTGGCTGCAAACGCAGACGTGCGGCCATGCCGCCACGGGCAAAGGCGCTGTAACCGCTGACCAATTCCTCCAGGCGGCTGCCGGCACCGCCGAGAATCAGCGCCAGATTAGGTTCGGCCAGCGGCGGCAGCAGCAACGGCACGCCGGCACTGCGCAACTCGCCGGCAAAACGCTTCGGCCCGTAGGCTTCCAACAGTTGCACAGCGGGTAGATTGAGCGAGGTGGCGAGGGCCTCGCTGGCGGACACCGCGCCGCTGAAACCGGCAGCAAAGTTGCCCGGGCGGTAATCGCCATAACGCCGTGGCACGTCCTGCAGCAGTGATTCGGAATGGATCAGCCCCTCGTCCAGCGCCATGCCGTAAAGAAAGGGTTTCAGGGTCGAACCCGGCGAGCGTACAGCGTTGATCATGTCGACATGGCCAAAGCGTTTGGCATCGCTGATATCCACTGAGCCCAGGTAGGCGCGCACCGCCATGCTGGGTTGCTCGACCACCAGAATCGCCGCCGAGGTGCGCTCTGGCAGCCGCGCCCGCCAGCCCAGCAGCAGGTCTTCCAGGCGGCGCTGCAAGGCGGCATCGATCGTCGTGCGAATCAGCGGTGGGCTGCCCGCCGTATTCAGCCGCCGCGCCAGCAACGGGGCCAGCCGCGGTTCCTGACGCGGCGCCAGCAGCACCGGTTCTTCCAGCGCATCGTTGATTGCCGACTGCGGCCAAATCTGAAAACCGGCCAGGCGCTTGAGCACTTTGTCGCGCGCCGCCTGCGCTCGCTCGGGGTGGCGATCGGGGCGCAAACGACTGGGCGCTTGCGGCAGCACAGCGAGCAGAGCGGCTTCGGCGCGGGTCAGCTGGCTCGGCGACTTACCCAGATAAGCCCAACTGGCCGCCGCCACCCCCTGCAGCGTGCCGCCAAACGGCGCGCGATTGAGGTAAAGGGTGAGGATTTCATCCTTGGACAGATGCCACTCCAGCTGCAGCGTGCGCCACAGCTGCTTGAGCTTGCCGCTGTAGCTGCGCGCATGCGGATCGAGCAGCCGCGCCACCTGCATCGACAGGGTGCTGCCACCGGACAATACGCGCCCACCACTGAGGTTCTGCCAGGCCGCGCGGCCCAGCGCCAACGGGTTGACCCCAGGATGCTGATAGAACCAGCGATCCTCGTAGGTCAGCAGCGCGTCCAGGTAATAGGGCGACACTTCACCGGGGCTGATCGGATAACGCCAGACGCCATCACGGTCGGCAAAACGCCACAGCGGCGCACCGTCCTCGGCCAGCACCACGCGGGCCAGGTCATCGCCTGGCAAGGGCAGCGGAAACAGCCGGTCGGCCACTAGCAGAATCAGCAGCAGACACAGCGGAAGCCCCAACCAAGGACGCCGTAGCAGCGGCCACAGACGGTTACGCCACACGCGCAGAGCCAACCAATACAACTGTTTAACGCGGGTCATGCGCTGATCCACTCCTTGCATCGCGGAGCTGTAACCACAATTAACGGCCCAACCGGCCAACAGCGCTGCCATTCTGCCAAATGACTGGCACACTGGCGCGCAGTAGCCATCAACGCAGGGTCGAGTGGAACGAGAACTATGGGTGTAGAAGGTTTTTTTGAATCCCTTGGCGAGGCAGTCGGCTCGGTGATCCGCTTTATCGTCGAGGGCTTGAGCGGCTTTTTCGGCATGCTCGGCGGCGCGGTCAGCAGCTTTATCACGGGCATGTCCAAGGCCTTGGGGGTAACGCCATCATTGCTCAGCATCGTGGTTCTGCTGGCTGGTCTCTGGTTGCTGTACCTGGCGGTACGCGCCTTTATCCGCCGCTCGATCATTGCTGGGGTGATCTGGCTGGTGCTCGGATTGTGGCTGCTGAGCGGTCTGATCAGCTAAGAACCCGTCTACGACCTGCTGCGCTTCGGCCCTGCTGCGTTAAAAGCAGGCTCGGAATGCTCATGTACAACTCGTACACTCCGCTTCCTCGCCTGCTTTTGCCTTGCATGACTCTAGCTCGCGAGATCGCAAACAGGTTCTAAGCACACCGGCTAAACAACAAGGCCCGCCAATTTGGCGGGCCTTGTGCGTTCTAGCGCTCCTTGACCACCAGACGCCCCGGCGTGGTGCCCAGGGCCTGCCAGTTCGGTCGGTACATCGACTCCACTTGCGGTGGCGGCACGCGGTAGCTTCCCGGGGTGACGGCGCGGGCCAGGTACAGCAGGTGGGTGGTGTCGTAGCCGTTTACATCCAGCGCCGCGACGTAGCGATCACCACGGAACTCCTGGTGCTTGATCGCTGCGTTCTGCATCGACTCACGCCACTCTTTCACTGCACTGCTGGCGTCATCCAGGCTGGCCGAGCTTTGCGCCAGGTTCTGGTTTTCCAACTCCAGGCCCGCTGGCAGCAGATCAACCACCAAGGCATCCGGTACGCGCTGCTGGGCCGATACGGCCAGATGCACCAGCACCAGCTCGCCGCTTTGCAGGTTGCTCAGGTCCAGTTTCTCACCGTCCATACCTAGGTATTCACGGTAGATACTGAGGTTTTCACCACCGGCAGCTGGGGCCTGACTGGGATAACCGGACAGGGTCAGCTGCTGATACAGCGGGGTATCACCCGGCTTGCTTGCCGAATTACGGATGCTCAACGGCGCAGTAAGGTCGCTGCCATCGAGTTTGAGCCCCGGCTGCGCATTGCTCAGCTCGAAAGCCAAGCTGCCGCTTTGCAGCGCGGCGCTCCAGCTCGGCTCCGGCTTGCTCAGCAGGTTGCGCCCGGCCAGGTACAGCGAGTTGCGCTCCTGGGTCGACAGCCACTGCTGCCCAGCCACTTCATCGGCCAGGTTGAACAGCCGCTCTTCGCGGCGATTGCCGGCCAGGTCGTGCTCTTCCAGCAGCGCAAGAATCAGCGCCTGATCGCGCAGCGGGCTGCCGTAGTCGGCCAGCCAGTTATTGCTGTCACGACCACGGGCCAGGCCGGCGGTCAGCAGCTCGTCGGCACGCGGCTGGTCGCCCATTTTCTGCAGGGCCACAGCCAGGTGTATCAGCGGCAAGCCGGACAGCGCATCGCTGCGCCGCTCATACAGACTGCGCAAGGCACCCAGCGGCGCCTGTTGGCTGCGCGCCAGCACGTAACCGGCGTAGGCCTGCACGGCAAAACGGCTGTGTTCGGCGTTGTCGCTGTAGTTGACCTCAATCAGGTGGCGTTCCTGCAGGTAGCGCAGCAGGCGTTCGTTGGCCTTTTTCAGCGCCTCTTCCGGTACGCCAAAGCCCTGCTCGCGGGCACGCAGGAGAAAGTCGCTGACGTAAGCGGTCAGCCAGTATTCCTCGTCGCTGTCCGCACCCCACAGGCCGAAGCTGCCGTTGTAGCGCTGCATGCTCAGCAGACGCTCGATGCCCAACTCGATGGAGCGCTTGCGCTGCTCATCCGGCTCGGCTTCTACGCCCAGGCGTTTCAGCGTGGCAGCATCGGCATACAGCGACGGGTACAGACCACTGGTGGTCTGCTCCAGGCAGCCATACGGATACGCCTTGAGAGCACGAATCTGCTCACCCAGGTTGAGCGGCGGACGACTGGAAATCACCAAGCGCGCTTCCAGACCCGCCGTTTCAAAGGCGCTCAAAGCATCCGCAGGCAGCAGCCAGGCTTCGTCTTTCAGCACCGCGCGGAAATGCTGCAGCTGCGCAGGGTAGGCCGGGCGAATGCCCAGCGTCCACTCACGGCTAAACGGCGGCAGATCCTCACCGGGCAGGGCCAGGCCGTTGACACTGACCTTGAAGCGCCCTTGCCCGTAGCCGCCCAGCGCGGTCACCGGAATGCGCAAAATGGTGCGCTGACCATCTGCCAGGGTGATCGGTGCAACCGCAGCACCCGGATTCTGCGCCAGACGCAGCTGGCCTTCGGCGCTCAGTTGCACATCCAGTTTCTGCTCGCGCCCGGACAGGTTGCTCAGGTCCAGGGCCAGGGTGGTTTCATCACCGCCAGCGAGGAAGCGCGGCGCCGACAGCTCGGCGATCAGCGGCGCAGCGACCACTGTCTTGCCTTCGCCCATGCCGTAGTGCTCATCGGTCCAGGCTTGCGCCATCAGCCGCAGTTCGCCGTTGAAGTCAGGGATATTCAGGCTGACTTCGCCTTCACCCTGCTCGTTCAATTTCAGCGGCTCACTCTGCAGCGCGACGATCAACACGCTGGTGTCCGGACGCTTGCCGCCACCGGCCAGCGCCGCGTCACCGCCGAAGGCCAGTTTGGCCACCCGGCCCTGGCCGGCTTCGATCAGTTGCCCGTAGATATCCAGATGGTCCGCGCCATAGGCCTTGCGGCCGAAGAAGTTGGCGAATGGATCGGGTGTCGCGTACTCGGTGATATTGAGGATGCCGACATCCACCGCGGCTACCAGCACCTGCGCCTGTTTCGGGATGCTGCCGTCGGCGTTGCGCGCCTGCACCTTGACCTTCAGTGGCTGATTGGGGCGCATCTTCTCCGCAGCGGTAAGGGTCAGTGCCAACTTGCGCGGCGCACGCTCCAGCGGCAGGTGCAGCAGGCCAACCGCACGTTTAGGCGTGGCATTGCTCTTGCGCTCGCCGGGACGGATCACCAGGGCGCTGACATACAGGTCATGCCGCGCCCAGTCCTTGGCAATCGGGATGTCGAAGGTCTTGCCCTCGGCCGGCACGTCGATCTCTTCCCACCACAGCGGCCCTTCACTGGACTCCACCATCAGGTAGCCCTTGCCCGCAGAAGGCGGGGTGACGGTGACCTGGGCAGTATCGCCATCGACGTACGCCGGTTTATCCAGAGCCAGCTTGACCTGATCCGGCCGCACCGCACCGCCGTCGGCGTTATCCTGCCAGCGGTAGCCGGCCCAGAAGCGCATGCTGCTGAGCATGCCAGTCTGCGCATCAATCACTTCGACGCGGTACGGGCCCCACTCCACCGGGAAGCTGATCTTGGCGGTGCCGCCAGCGCTGACCTTGAGGGTTTCTTCATTGAGGGTAAGGAATTTCTCGGTGTAGTTATGGCTCCAGCCATCGCTTTCGGAGAAGTTCCAGAAGTAGTCACGGCGCTCACGGATCAGGCGCACGCTGAGCTGATCGGCCGCCAGCTTGTTGCCCTCGGCATCGGCCACCAGCACTTCGAACTCGGCCAGGCTGTCGGCGTCGACTTCCTCGCCATCGAACAGCCCGCGCACACCCGGCAGACGCTCGGCTGGCCAGACCGGCTGGATAATCCGCCGGGTAATCGCCCGGCCGCCGGACTCCTGCAGGCTGGCTTGCAGGATCAAACGCAGCGGCGATTTGGCATCGCTCCAACGGCTTTCGATATCCAGATTTGCCTTGCCCTGCTCGTCGAGGCTGGTTTCATCCAGCTCGATGTCCTCGCTCAACTCTTCTTCGGTAACCGAACCGAACTGATAGCCCGGCAAACTCGCCACCGCTTCACGCAGCGGGCGCACATAGAGTTGCCCGCTGAGACGATTGCCAGCGGCCGGTGCGCCGTACAAGTAGCGTCCCGTCACATCGAACTGGGCATTTTCTGCCGGGCTGTAAGGCACATCGCTGCCCTTGAGTTCCAGGGCCATGCGCTCGGGCAGGAAGTCTTCCACGGAGAATTCATACAGCTGCTGGCGGCCATCGCCGAGGTCGAACAGCAGCTGCCAGCGCCCGGTCGGCGCTTCGTCGGCCAGTTGCAGCTGGTACTGATACAAACCGGCGTCATCGGCCTGCCAGACGAATTTGCGGCTGACCTGCTCATCCGGGCGACGCACTTCGACATTCACCGGCTGGGCTTTTACCGCGCGGCCATCGGCATCGCGCAGCAGGCCGTTTAGCAATACGGTTTCGCCGGGGCGATAAAGATCACGCGGGCCGAACACGAAGAACTGCAACGGATGAGCGACGGGGCCGGCGATATCAAACTCGGCCAGGTCCAATGCCGCAGTGTTCAGGCGCAGCAGGCTGGTCTGTTCGCCCTGGTGGGCCAGCAGCACTTCGGCCTTGGGCGGCAGCGGCAGTTCGCCATGGCCAGCGCCATCGGTCTTGCCTTCGGCCAGCACCTGGCCTTCGGCATCAAGGATTTCCAGGCTTACATCACCCAGGGCATCACCGCCGGCTAGGGCCTGGGTGAACACATCGATACGGTTCTGGTAGCGCCGCGCGGACAGGCCAATATCACTCAGGGTGAACAGCGTGGCCGGTTGCGAGTAGTTGTAGCTGCCGGCTTCACGCATCACCGCCAGGTACACACCGGGCTGCTTGAACGGCTCCAGGCCGGCAATCGGCAGCAGCAAGGTTTCGCGGGTGTTGCGCGCAGGGTTCAGATCGAAACGGCCGCCATAGACCAGATCGGCCATCGGCAACAGACTGCGGGCTTCCCAGTTGTCCAGATTGCTCGCGCGGCCCCAGCGGTTAAGGAAGGCCGGTAACGATTCAGGTTTGATGCGGAAGAACTCGACATTCACCTTGTCGACGTTCAGTGCGATCACCGGCAGGCCTTCAGCGAGGCGTGTGGGCAACAAGGAACCACGGCTGGCGAAGCCGACACTGGCTTGCAGGTCGCGGGTTTCCAGGCGGGTGACCTGCTCGGCAGCGAGGCTCTTGCCATTCAGCCCGAGCAGACCGGCATCCACGGTCAGCACCAGTTTGCGCTGCGGCTCCAGATGGCGCAGGCGCACCTCCATCAGATTGTCGGTCAGTTCCCAGGCGCCATCGACCTTGCCGTCTTTGCTGTCGACCAAGTGTAGACGCTCGGCGAGCTTCTGCTCGGGGTCGAGAGGCACCGAGAAGCTGATAGACAGCGTGCTGGCACCATCCAGCTGCACCTCCGAGACATCCACCACGGTCAGTTCGCGGCCCGCGTAACGCTCGGCCAGCGCCTTGCGATCAACCGCCGGCTTGGCAGCCTCGCTGCTGACAGTAGTGGTTTGGGTCGCCGTCACTTCGGCGGGCTCAGGGGTGGATGAATCACAGGCGCTGAGCAGGCTCAGGACAAGTGCCAGAAGCAGTCCATTCTTCGGCATTGCGGGGCTCCAACAAGGGTAGGTGCAGAGGCCTGACACTATAGTCGAGGCGCTCACCGACAACTAAGAACCTGTTAACGATCTGCTGCGCGTCGGCCCTGCGGCGTTAAAGTCAGGCTCGGATGCTCATGTACAACTCGTACACTCCGCGTGATTCGCTTCGCTCACCCTACGGGCCAGCCGTTGGCTGTTACTCCGCTACGCTGCGTTTCTCGCCTGCCTTTGCCTTGCAGGGCTCTAGCTCGCAAGACCATAAACAGGTTCTACGCGTACACATGCAAAATTGCTTGGCAGCGCACGCCTGTCGATCAGTGTTTAATAACCCGCCTGTGACACACGCCCGCGCATTTCGTTGCAGCTACCGCCAATCAAGTTTGAGAGCACATTTGATAAACGCCTTACGCGATGCCTGGCAGCACTCGCCTACCCATAAACGGGTCTGGGCACTGGCTGCGCCGATGATCCTCTGCAACCTCTCGGTACCCCTGGTGACGCTGGTCGACAGTGCGGTGGTCGGCCACTTACCGCACGCCCATCAATTGGCTGCAGTGGCGGTGGGAGCGAGCTTGTACGGCTTATTGGTCGGCAGCGTGGGTTTTCTGCGTATGGGCACCACGGGATTTACCGCCCAGGCTGCTGGCCGCAGGGACGGCAGTGCGCTGCGCCAGGTGTTGCTACAAGCCTTGTTGTTGGGCGGCGTACTTGCCTTGGCGCTCAGCCTGCTGATGCGCCTGCTCAGCGCACCGATATTGGAACTGATGCAGCCTTCAGCGCAGCTCGACGCCCTAGCGCGTAGTTATCTGCATATTCGGCTATTCGGCCTGCCGGGCGCGCTGGCCAGTTATGCCCTGGTCGGCTGGCTACTGGGCACACAAAACGCCCGTGGCCCGTTATTGATCATGCTTGGCACCAACCTGCTCAATGTTGCCCTGACCCTGCTGTTCGTCCTCGGGCTGGGCTGGGAAGTGGCGGGCGCAGCTTGGGGCTCGGTACTGGCTGAATGGAGTGGCGCACTGCTCGGCCTTTACCTGGCGCGCCAGACAATCAAGCGCCAGGCCGGACGCATCAATTGGCCCGCACTGCGGCTATGGCGGAACTGGCGACCTTTGCTGGCGGTAAATCGCGATATTTTTATCCGCACCATGGCGCTGCAAGCGGCATTTTTTCTCATCACCGTACAAGGCACCCGCCTAGGTGATGCCACAGTGGCGGCCAACGCTCTGCTGATCAATGGACTGATGCTAAGCGCCTTCGCCCTAGATGGCCTCGCGCATGCGGTCGAGGCGCTCGGCGGACATGCGCTGGGAGCGGGGGATCGCCAGGCACTGCGGCGCAGCCTACTGGTGGCGGGAGCCTGGTCCTTGCTGGCAAGCGTAGGATTTGCCTTACTTTTCTGGCTGGGTGGACACTGGTTTATCGGCCTGCAGACCGATATTGCCGCCGTGCGCAGCATGGCCCTGGCCTATTTACCCTACCTAGCTCTGTTGCCACTCATCGGCGTCTGGAGCTACTTGCTCGACGGCCTGTTTATCGGCGCAACCCGCGCCCGCGAAATGCGCAACGCCATGCTCCTTGCCCTGCTGCTAAGCCTGCCATTGGCATGGTGGCTGCAAACGCTGGGCAACCACGGGTTGTGGCTGGCCCTGCTGGCCTTTATGGCCCTTCGCGGTCTGTGCCTAGGTGGCTATGCTTATCGTCTGACACGTACCAATCAATGGTTCGCCCCCAGTCAATCAGGAACACCCCATGCTCAGTCCTGAAATGCCCTGCGATGAAGTGCTGCGCCAGCAGATTCTCGATGATAACGAGCTGGTCGATACCCCGGCCGACGCCTACCTGGACACGCTGGTGCGGGTAGTACGTGAAGTTTTCGGGGTGAAGACCGTGCTGATCAGCCTGATCGACCATGACCGCCAGTGGTTCAAGTCGCGCATCGGCCTGGAGATCACCGAAACCCCACGAACCATCTCCTTTTGTGCTCACGCCATTCTTGGCACTCAACCTTTTATCGTCGAAGACACGCACAACGATCTGCGATTTCACGATAACCCGGTAGTGATCAACAACCCGCAGATTCGCTTCTATGCCGGACAGCCGTTGCTCTCCGAAGAAGGCCAGCCACTGGGTACGCTGTGCATGATCGACCCGGAGCCCCGGCAGCTCACCGCCAAACAATTGCGCTTGTTTGTCGACATGGCTGTGCTGGTGGAGGGTTACCTGAAGCTGCGCCATGTCAGTGCCCAGACGGCAAAACTGCGCGAGGCCCTGAGCCGCGAGCAACGCAAAACCATGCTCGATCCGCTGACACAACTTTGGAACCGTGCCGGCCTGAACCACTTCCTGCTCAAGCAGGAACAACAGGCAGACGAACTCGGCCTACACCTGGGTGTACTGTTCTGCGACCTTGATCATTTCAAACGGATTAACGACCAGTACGGGCATGCCGCAGGTGATCAGGTGCTGTGGGAAACTGCCCGGCGCATCAATGCGGCCGTGCGTCCGCACGATATCGTCACCCGCAGCGGCGGTGAGGAGTTCGTGGTGCTGCTGCAGGTACACGATGAACAGGAACTGCTGCACATTGCCGAGCGGATTCGCAACACCCTGAGCAAAGAGCCCATTGAACTGGATGAGCAGCAGCTCAGCCTGACCATCAGCATCGGCGCAGCCCTGCGCACGCCTAGTGAGACGCCAAACGAAGCCATGAACCGCGCTGACCAGGCGCTGTATCAGGCCAAAGGCAATGGCCGTAACCGGGTCGAGCTGGCCAGCTGATCACACACCCCAAAGAAAGGACGCAACCATGGGCCAAGCCATTGCCGCCTACCTGCACTACCTGTCGATATTTCTGCTGTTCGCCCTGCTCAGCATCGAGCATGTGCAATTCAAACTGCCGCTGGACGTGCGCCGCGCGCGCAGCCTGATCATCACCGACATCGCCTACGGCATCTGCGCCGGCGTGGTGCTGTTTACCGGTCTGGCGCGGGTGCTCTGGTACGGCAAGGGCCTGGACTACTACCTGGGCAACAGCCTGTTTCACGCAAAAGTCGGCCTGTTCATCCTGGTCGGGCTGATTTCCGTGGTGCCGACCTTTGTCTTCCTTAACTGGCGCAACAGCCTCAAGGCCGGCGAAGTGCCACAGGTCAGTCCAGCCAAGGCGCGCCTGGTGATCATGGTGATTCGCCTGGAACTGTTGCTGCTACTGGTCATCCCATTACTAGCGGTGCTGATGGCACGCGGCCACGGCGTAATCGGCTGACAGCCAGCCGCCAGCCACCTGCCGCGCTGATTTGCCCGCGCGGCATGGCTCTGCTAGTGTCGCGCCGGTTCCGACTCCCCGATCTACCCCGAGATATCCGCCATGGCCGCCCGCAAAAAAGCCGCGCTCGACTTCGAGCAATCCCTGACCGATCTGCAGAACCTGGTCGAGCGTCTGGAAAACGGCGAGCTGTCGCTGGAAGACTCGTTGACCGCCTTCGAGCAAGGCGTGCGCCTGACCCGTGATTGCCAGGCGGCCCTGGCCCAGGCCGAACAGAAAGTGCAAATCCTCATGGAGCGCGACGGCGAGCTGGAGGAAGCCCCCTTCGACGCGGACCAACAGGCATGATTGCGGCCTACCAGAGCGACTGCCAGCGCCGCGTCGATGCTGCCCTGGAAACTCTCCTGAGCAGCCCACGCCCGGAACTGGAACGCCTCTACGCCGCCATGCGCTACAGCCTGTTCAATGGCGGTAAGCGCGTACGCCCGCTGCTGGCCTATGCTGCCTGTGAAGCCCTCGGCGGCACTCCGGAGCGCGCCAATGCGGCCGCCTGCGCAGTGGAGCTGATCCACGCCTATTCCCTGGTCCACGATGACCTGCCGGCAATGGACGATGACGACCTGCGCCGCGGCCAGCCGACTACCCACATCGCCTTCGATGAGGCCTGCGCGATTCTCGCCGGTGATGGCCTGCAGAGCCTGGCGTTTGAAGTGCTCAGCGATGCCGCACACAACCCGCATGACGCCGACCTGCGTCTGGCCATGCTCAGCGCCCTGGCGCGCGCCGCTGGCCCGGCCGGCATGGTAGGTGGGCAAGCCATCGACCTCGGCTCAGTGGGCCAGACCCTCGACCAGAACGCCCTGGAAATCATGCACCGGCACAAAACCGGCGCGCTGATCGAAGCCAGCGTACAGCTCGGTGCCCTTGCCAGTGGCCGGGCTGATGAACACGCACTAAAAGCCCTGCACATCTACGCCCGCGCCATCGGCCTGGCCTTCCAGGTACAGGACGACATCCTCGACGTGGAAAGCGACACCGCCACCCTCGGCAAGACGCAGGGCAAAGATCAGGCCCACGACAAGCCGACCTACCCGGCCCTGCTCGGCCTTGACGCGGCCAAGGCCTATGCCCTGGAACTGCGTGACCAAGCCCTGCATGCACTGCGCCCATTTGATCAGGCAGCAGAGCCGCTGCGCGATCTAGCGCGCTATATCGTCGAGCGGCGCAGCTAACCCAGCGGCCCTTATCACCCGCATCAATAGCCCAACCCTCACCCGCTAAGGCTTGGTTTACCTCGCGCACAGAGCGCCTAAGATGGCTGCAGAATAAAAATCTGGAGCCATCATGCCCATTACGACTGCGCCCTTCGCCGCCCTACTGATCGCCAACCGGGGCGAAATCGCCATCCGCATCGCCCGCGCAGCCAGTGAGCTGGGTATCCGCTCGGTCGCCATCTACGCCGAAGACGATGCTGCATCCCTGCATGTGCGGCAGGCCGACAGCGCCGTGGCGCTCAAGGGCCGTGGCGTACCGGCTTACTTGGATATGGACCAGCTGATCGAGATTGCCCAGGCGCAGGGCTGCGATGCCGTTCACCCCGGCTATGGTTTTCTCGCGGAGAACGCCGAATTCGCCCGTCGCTGCCTGGCCGCTGGGCTGTGTTTTGTCGGCCCCAGCAGCGAGGTGCTGCAATTGTTTGGCGACAAGGCAGCGGCGCGGGCGTTAGCCGAACGCTGCGCCGTGCCGCTGGTGGCGGGGATCAATCGGTCGATCAACCTGGAAGAAGCCCATGGCTTTCTCGCTGAACATGGCGCCGTCATGCTCAAGGCCCTGGCCGGTGGCGGTGGTCGCGGCATGCGCCCGGTATTCGCAGCCAGTGAGCTGGACGAGGCCTTTGCCCGCTGCCAGTCCGAAGCCCGCGCCGCCTTCGGCAATGATGCGCTGTATATCGAACAGCTGGTCAGCCAGGCCCGGCATATCGAAATTCAGGTACTGGGTGACAGCACGGGCGCGGTCAGCCATCTGTGGGAGCGCGACTGCAGCCTGCAACGTCGCCAGCAGAAGCTGGTGGAAATCGCCCCCAGCCCGGACCTGCCCGCTGCCACCCGCGAACGGATGATCGCGGCCGCGCTGAAACTAGCCGGCGCGGCGCAGTACCAGGGCCTGGGCACGTTCGAATTTCTGCTGGATGCCGAGCAGCCAGAACGCTTTTACTTTATGGAAGCCAACCCGCGCATTCAGGTCGAGCACACCGTCACCGAGCAGGTCACCGGCGCCGATCTTCTGCACACCCAGCTCAAGCTGGCGGCGGGTCAGTCGCTTGAGCAACTCGGCCTGCTGCAGCCACCTCCGCTTAATGGTTGCGCCGTACAGCTGCGCATCAACCTTGAAAGCATGAGCAGCGATGGCAGCACCCGCCCAGCCGCCGGCACCCTGACAGCCTACCAACCGCCCAACGGCCTGGGCCTGCGCGTGGATGGCTACGGTTACGCCGGCTACCCGGTCAGCCCCAGTTACGATTCACTGCTGGCCAAGCTGATCGCCCATGCGCCGGACTACCCCAGCGCCCTGCGCCGCGCCTACCGCGCGTTATGCGAATTCCGCCTGGAAGGTGTGGCGAGCAACCTGCACCTGCTGCAGAACCTGCTGCGCCTGCCGCAAGTGGCGAGCTATCAGCTAACCACGCGCTTTGTCGAAAACCACCTGGGCGAGCTGCTGGCGGCGGAAACTGATGCCCATCCGCATCGATTCTTTGCGGCTGCACAGGCAACCAGCCATAGCGCTGAAGAGGTTGCTGATGCGCCAGCAGGTTGCCTGCCGCTGCTGACTCATAGCACCGGCGTGGTGGTCAGCCTGGAGGTGGCCGAAGGCGATGCGGTGGCTGTCGGCCAAAGCATTGCTGTGCTGGAAGCAATGAAAATGGAGTTTGTCGTCACCGCCAACCACAGCGGCATCGTCCGCCAGTTGGCCGTGCAGGTCGGCAGCGCGCTCAATGAAGGCCAGCCGCTGCTGTTTATCGAACCTGCAGAGGTCGACGCCGCCGCCAGCCAGAGCGAGCAGAGCCTGGATCTGGATCATATCCGTGCAGACCTGGCCGAAGTGTTCGAACGCCACGCGCTCCTCACCGATGTACGCCGCCCTGCCGCCGTGGCCAAACGACGCAAGACGGGTCAACGCACCGTACGCGAGAACCTGGCGGACCTGCTGGATGATGGCAGTTTCAGCGAATACGGTGCGCTGGCGATTGCCGCCCAACGGCGTCGGCGCTCGCTGGCCGAACTGATTGAGCAGAGCCCGGCCGATGGCCTGGTGGCCGGCACCGGTACGGTCAACGCCGAAGCATTCGGCAACCAGGCAGCACGCTGCCTGGCCATCGCCTACGACTACACGGTCTTCGCCGGCACCCAGGGGGTGATGAACCACAAGAAGACCGACCGCATGCTCGGCCTCGCCGCGCAGTGGCGGTTGCCGGTGGTGCTGTTTGCCGAGGGTGGCGGCGGCCGGCCGGGCGATACCGATTTTGTCGGCGTGGCCGGGCTGGACTGCCACACCTTTGTTGGCATGGCCAAGCTCTCGGGTCTGGTACCGCTGATAGGCGTGGTGTCCGGGCGCTGCTTTGCCGGTAACGCCGCATTGCTCGGCTGCTGCGATGTGATTATCGCCACCGACAACGCCACCATCGGCATGGCCGGCCCGGCGATGATCGAAGGCGGCGGCCTCGGCAGCTTCAAGCCTGAGCAGGTCGGCCCGGTCAGCGTGCAGGGCCCCAATGGCGTCATCGACGTACGGGTGGCCGATGAAGCCGCAGCGGTGAAGGTGGCCAAGCAGTACCTGAGCTACTTCCAAGGCGTGCTCAGCGAGTGGGACTGCGCCGATCAGCGCGAGCTGCGCCAGCTGATCCCGGAAAACCGTTTGCGCGTGTATGACATCCGCAAAGTGATCGCCACCCTCGCCGACAGGGACAGCGTGCTGGAACTGCGCCGCGAGTTCGCCCCAGGGCTGATCACTGCCTTTATCCGCATCGAAGGCCAGCCATTCGGCCTGCTGGCCAACAACCCAGCGCACCTCGGCGGCGCCATCGATGCGGTTGCCGGCGACAAGGCTGCGCGCTTTATGCAGCTGTGCGATGCCTTCGATATTCCGTTGCTGTCGCTGTGCGACACCCCCGGCTTTATGGTCGGCCCGGAGGCGGAGAAACAGGCCACGGTGCGCCATGTCTCACGCATGTTTGTCGCCGCCGCCAGTCTGACCGTGCCGTTTTTCACCGTAGTGCTGCGCAAAGGCTACGGTCTAGGTGCCCAGGCCATGGCGGCCGGCAGTTTCCATTCGCCGCTGTTCACCATCGCCTGGCCCAGTGCCGAATTTGGCGCCATGGGCCTGGAAGGCTCGGTACGCCTGGGGTTTGCCAAGGAACTGGCCGCCGTCGAAGAACAGGAGGCACGCCAACAGCTGTTCGACAAGCTGGTGGCCAAGGCTTACGAGAATGGCAAGGGCATCAATATGGCCAGCTTCCTGGAGATCGATGCGGTGATCGACCCCGTGGAAACCCGCGCCTGGCTGCTGCGCGGCCTCAACGCCACGCCTAAACCCGCTAAGCGCGAAGGCAAGAAACGCTCAGTCGACACCTGGTAACAACCGTCTGCCCGAACCTTGTTTGGGCAGTTTCCGACGCTTCGGGTAAACTGCCGCATCTTTTGCACCGATAACGATCTGCCTGATGCCGACGACCTTCCACGAGATTCCCCGTGAGCGCCCGCTGACGCCCCTTCTAGACCGTGCCAACACGCCGGACGAGCTGCGCCGTCTGGGTGAAGCCGAGCTGGAAATTCTGGCCGACGAGCTGCGCCAGTACCTGCTGTATACCGTTGGGCAGACGGGCGGACATTTTGGTGCCGGCCTGGGCGTGATCGAGCTGACCGTGGCCCTGCATTACGTCTTCGACACCCCGGATGATCGCCTGGTGTGGGACGTGGGCCATCAGGCCTACCCACACAAGATTCTCACCGGCCGCCGCGAACAGATGGGCAGCCTGCGTCAGAAGGACGGCATCGCAGCGTTCCCGCGCCGCTCGGAAAGTGAGTACGACACTTTTGGCGTCGGCCACTCCAGCACCAGCATCAGCGCCGCACTGGGCATGGCCATCGCCGCGCGCCTGCAGAACAGCAAACGCAAGGCCGTTGCCGTAATCGGCGACGGTGCCATGACTGCCGGCATGGCCTTCGAGGCACTGAACCACGCCAGCGACGTGGGTGCCAATATGCTGGTGATCCTCAACGACAACGACATGTCGATCTCCAAGAACGTTGGCGGCCTGTCCAACTACCTGGCCAAGATCATCTCCAGCCGCACCTACTCGAACATGCGCGAAGGCAGCAAGAAGATCCTCTCGCACCTGCCGGGTGCCTGGGAAATCGCGCGCAAGGTCGAAGAACACGCCAAAGGCATGTTGGTGCCCGGTACCCTGTTCGAGGAACTGGGCTGGAACTATGTCGGCCCGATCGACGGCCACGACCTGCCCACCCTGCTCGCCACCCTGCGTAATATGCGCGACCTCGACGGCCCGCAGTTCCTGCATGTGGTGACCAAAAAAGGCAAGGGCTTTGCCCCGGCCGAAGCCGACCCGATTGGCTACCACGCCATTACCAAGCTGGAGCCGATCAACGCGCCGGCCGCTCCCAAACAAACCAGCGGCCCGAAATACTCCAGCGTGTTCGGCCAATGGCTATGCGATATGGCCGCGACAGATCCGCGCCTAGTCGGTATCACCCCTGCGATGAAAGAAGGCTCGGACCTGGTGGCGTTCAGCGAACGTTATCCCGAGCGCTATTTCGACGTGGCCATCGCCGAACAGCATGCCGTGACCCTGGCGGCCGGCATGGCCTGCGACGGTGCCAAACCGGTGGTGGCGATCTATTCGACCTTCCTGCAACGCGCCTATGACCAGCTGATCCACGATGTGGCCGTGCAGCACCTCGATGTACTGTTCGCCATTGACCGCGCCGGCTTGGTCGGTGAAGACGGTCCGACCCACGCCGGCAGCTTCGACATTGCCTACCTGCGCTGCATCCCCGGCATGCTGGTGATGACACCCAGCGATGAGAACGAACTGCGCCGTATGCTCACCACCGGTCACCTGTTCAATGGCCCGGCCGCCGTCCGTTATCCGCGTGGTAGCGGTCCGAATGCCGCCATCGAGCCGGGCCTGGAACCGCTGGAAATCGGCAAGGGCATCGTTCGCCGCAACGGCAAAAAAACCGCCCTGCTGGTCTTTGGCGTACAACTGGCCGAAGCCCTCAAGGTCGGCGAAGTGCTGGATGCCACGGTGGTCGATATGCGCTTTGTCAAACCGCTGGACGAAGCCCTGGTACGCCAGCTGGCGGCCAGCCATGAACTGCTGGTGACCATCGAAGAGAACAGCGTGATGGGCGGTGCCGGCAGCGCGGTCAGCGAGTTTCTCGCTCACGCCGACATCCTCAAGCCGGTGCTGCATCTGGGGCTGCCGGACTACTACGTCGAGCACGCCAAGCCCGCGCAGATGCTCGCCGAATGTGGATTGGATGCCGCCGGTATCGAGGCTGCCGTCCGCGCACGCCTTGCCATGCTTTCTGCATGAGCACCGCTCATCCAGAGCTGAGCCAGGCTTGCTTGTAATTCATTCACCCGCGCATTAAGGTGCGCGGCGTTTTACTTCCGCCAAGGTGCGCCCTTCCACAGTGAAGCGGCGTTAAACGGGAAGCCGGTGCGCTCACGAAGAGCAACCCCGGCGCTGCCCCCGCAACGGTAATCGACCGCAGAGTCGTTCTGCACGTCACCTCAACGCCACTGGGTTATCCCGGGAAGGCGAGGCGGCGCACGTCGAGAGCCCGGAGACCGGCCTTGCTGGATGTGACTGGTGTTGCGGAGGGCATCACCGTCAAGCTCAGGCTGCGCCAGCGCGCCCGTTCTTGCCCCTGCCCTCCTCAAAAGTCGTTTGATCTTTTGAGGATTCTCTACGTGAAATTGTCCCGTCTTACCCTGGCTGTGGCGCTTGCACCTGGCCTGGCGCTGGCTGCTGAAGCGACGCAGCCCTATCAAGCCCAGCCGCTGGTGATTACCCGTGCCACACCGCTGCAAACCCCGGCACCGGCTAGCGTCGCCGTGATCAGCCGTGAGCAGATCGAAATTAGCGCTGCCAGCAGCTTGGTGGATGTGCTGCGCACCCAGGCGGGGCTGCAAATTCAAGACACGCTCGGCGACGGCAATCGGGTCTCTTTGAGCTTTCGTGGCTTCGGCGCTAATGCGGCGAATAACACCTTGGTATTGGTGGATGGCCGCCGGCTGAACAACCCCAGCCAGGAAGCCGCCAACCTCAATAGCGTGCCGCTGAGCAATATCGAACGAATCGAGATTATCCGCGGCGCCGGCAGCGTGCTGTACGGCGACCAAGCCGTGGGCGGGGTGATCAATATCATCACCCGTCAGCCCAGCGAGAATGAAGGCTACCTTGAGACCAGTCGCGGCAGCCATGATCTGGAAGCATACCGTGGGCATTTCAACCAACAGCTGGGGCACGGCTTATCGCTCTACGGCAGCGGCGAGTCCCGACATACGGATGGCTATCGCGACAACAACAATGCCAGCTACAGCAATGCCTTTGGCCGCTTGCGCTACGACCATGACAATGGCTGGGCGCTGTACGAGCAGCAGAGCATTGATGACGAGTTGCGCTACCCAGGCCGCCTGACCGAAACGCAACGCCGCGCTGACCGTAAAGCCGCAGGCTCACCGCAGGACTTCAACGACAGCAAGACTCAAGTGCAGCGCCTGGCCTTCCAGCAGAATCTGGGTACGCACTGGACCGCCGACTTCGACTACAGCTACCGCGATAGCGATGGCGTCGGCGCTCTGTTCGCATCACCTTTTATCCAAGGCACTCGGGTGGAAAGCCTTAGCCCGCGCCTGACCGGCCACTGGAATAGTGACTTCGGCCGTGGTGAGTGGCTGCTGGGCCACGACCACATCAGCAGCGATTACGAACTCAGCTCAGTGTTTGGCGACACCCGTTCCCGCCAGACGCTACGCGACTGGTACAGCCAACTGAGCCAACCGTTGTATCGGGATCTCACGCTTACCCTGGGCTACCGCACCAGCGAGGCAGAAGACCGTGACAACGCCGTGGCGCGCGCCCATACCGACCGCGAAGACAGCAGCAGCATCGGCCTCAACTGGCAAGCCGCCCGCCAAGTCCGGCTGTTTCTCAAGCGCGAAGACGTACTGCGCTTCGCCAACGTCGAGGACAACGCCTTTACCCTGCCGGACGTCGACTTCCTCAAACCGCAAACCGGGACGTCCTGGGAAACGGGGGCCGAATGGCAGGATGGCGTACAACGCTATCAACTCAGCCTGTACCGCCTCGACCTTGAGGATGAGCTGCTGTTCGACCCACTCAATTTCGTCACCATCAACCTGGACAAGACTCGCCGTGACGGCCTGTTGCTGGAAGGCCAGCGCCAGCTCACTGAACGCTTGAGCCTCAACGGGCAATACAGCTTCACCGACGCACGCTACCGCGCCGGCGCATTCGAGGGCAACGACGTGCCATGGGTTGCGCGACATACCGCTGGCATGAGCCTGAGCTATCAATTGCTGAAAGGACTGACAGGCTATGTGGAGAGCAACTACACCGGGCCACGCTACCTGGCTGGAGATGACGGCCATGCCCTAGGCCGCGAAGGTGGCTACACCCTGTTCAATCTTGGCCTGAACTACGACTACGAGCAGTTCAGCGCCAAGCTGCGCGTCAACAACCTAACCGGTAAGCGCTACGACAGCTACGCCTCCTATGCCGACTGGCTACCGGGTGGCAAAGGCCTCTATTCCGCCACCGAAGAAGACGTCCAGCTCAGCCTGGGTTATCGCTTCTGACCATCGAGAGCGGGCCTAACCCATAGGCCCCTTCTCAATCATCGCGCCCGCTGCAATTGCTGGCAGAGTTTCTTCACCGCCCCCAGCATCTGAAAGCTTGGCCGCTCCAGTCCCGCATCCGGCACCAGCCACAGCTGCTTGCGCTCAACCGCCGCCACGCCCGGCCAGATGCGCCAGGCATCTAGCTGCTCTTGCACACTGGCCAGAATCACCTCGGGGTTTGCTTGCAGTACCGCTTCCACACTGACCTGAGGCGCCGGCAAGCTGAGTTCGGCAAAGACATTCTCGGCGCCGCAGATACGCAGAGCATCACTGATAATCTGCTCGCCGCCGATGGTGTACAGCGGCGTATCCCAGACCTGATAGAACAGCCGCAAAGGCTGTTCACGCTGATAGCGCTGACGCAACTCGGCCAGGCCGTTATTGAATTGCTGTTGCAGCGCTCGGCCCTTATCGAGGCGGCCGATACGCGCGCCGATTTCGACGAAGTTCTCCGCCAGATCAGCCAATTTGCGCGGTTCCACAATCAGCAGGGGAATCCCGATGCGCTCTAGCTGCTGGCGTTGCGCACGGCTGATGCTGTCAGGCCAGAGCAGCACCAGGTCAGGCTGCAATTTGAGCACGCTTTCCAGCTCAAGCTGGCCATAGCGGCCCACCGAAGGCAGTTGCGCCACCGCTGCCGGGCGCTCACCGCCATCGAGTAAGCCAACCAAGAGTTCGCCCGCATCCAGCTCCAGCATGATCTCAGTCAGGGACGGGGCCAGGGTGACCACCCGCTCGACGGCTGCTGCGGGTAACGCCAGCAACAGCAGCAAACAGAGAGTGGCAGCGCGCATCAGCCGAGTTGGCGTGGAATACGATAGAGGTACAGCAGAACGATGCTGGAAATCGCGAGAAGGATCAGCGGGATCGCTTCCAGACCGGCGAAGACTGCGATAGCGGCAACCCAGGCTGGCAACGCTGCGCCGAGAAAGGCCAGGCGGCGCACACGCGCCAGTTCCAGCCAGGCATCGTGTTCAGCGGCAGTGTCGAGCGCTTGTTCCGTGGCCACCAGCGCGCGCTTGTAGCCACTGAACAGCGGCAGGCTAACAAACATTGAGGCCAGGCCGGCGATAAACAGCGGCATGGTCAACAGACCGGTTTTCTGTTCGGCGCCAAACAGCAGATTGAGCACGAACAATGGCGCCAGGGTCACGGCCAGTTGCCGCCACCACTCCAGCGCCAGTCGACGGCGCACCTGGCCGCGCGTCACAGGCTTTCCTCAACCTCGCCCTGGTGCAGGCTGCCGAGCATATGCCCGAGTTTGCCGGCCTTGGTCGCGAGATACTTTTGGTTGTGCGGGTTGTGGTCGATCTGCAACGGTACACGGGTCGCTACATTGATACCCATGTCGCCCAGCGCCTTGACCTTGCGCGGGTTGTTAGTCATCAGCTTGAGCTGGCTGATACCCAAGTGATCGAGCATCGGCAAGCAGATGGCGTAGTCACGCTGATCCGCGCCAAAGCCCAAGCGCTCATTGGCTTCTACGGTATCAGCGCCGCCATCCTGTAGCTCATAGGCGCGGATCTTGTTCAGCAGGCCGATGCCACGGCCTTCCTGACGCAGGTAGAGCAGAACGCCACGGCCTTCATGGGCAATCGCACGCAGCGCCGCTTCGAGCTGGAATCCGCAGTCGCAACGCAAGCTGAACAGGGCATCGCCCGTCAGGCATTCGGAGTGCAAACGGCCCAGTACGGGCGCGCCATCGGCCACATCACCAAAGGTAAGGGCTACATGTTCCTTGCCTGTGGCCTCTTCGAGGAAGCCATGCATGGTGAACACGCCAAAAGGCGTAGGCAACTGGGAGGCGGCGACAAACACGACGGACACCGGATGCTCCTAAAGAAAATGGGCAGGAATAATCAGGCCGGCATTGTAACAGCAGGCCCTGGCAGCCGCTTAGCTTGAATTACTGATGATAAGAATCGAACCAACGCAAGAGCTAGTATTTGGACTCCAGCACCAGCACATCCTGTTCAACCTTCCAGCCAACGCGACCGAGAAAGCTCATGCCAAGCAGCGCCTCGGTCGGCGAGCCGCCTTCCAACACCACGGCATCAACGCCCAGCACTTCCAGCTCACCAACCTTCACCCGATCCAGCGTCACGCGCCAACCGCGCGCAGTACCGCTGGCAGTGTTGACTTGCAAAGGCGAACCCATCACCCGGTAATCGATCCCCAGACGGCGCGCATGCTCATCATTCAGGGCCACCGAAGTGGCGCCGGTGTCCACCAGGAACTGAATGGACTGACCATTGACCGAACCTGCAATCCAGTAATGCCCACCGATGCCCTTGGCCACACTGAGCTGTTTCTTCTGCGCTTCGGCAAAGCCATCGCTGTACTCACGACTCAAGCTGTAGCTGCGCTCCACGCCATCGACACGCAACACCGCGCCACGGCTGTCAGCACTGACCACCATGACCCCACCTGGACCAACCTGACCGACCTTGACCAGCTTGCGCTGACCATCGACATTCAACACCGCAGCGCCAGGGAACAGGCCGACAACCCGTACCTGGGTGGCCGCCATGACGCCACTGCTCAGCAGTAGCGGCAGGCTCAACAACAGTACTTTCAAGGCGTACATGGAGCGTCTCGCACAGGTTAGTCAAATGGATAAGGTTGCTGCCAGCGCTGAAAAATCGGCCGTAGGCTGCCGTCAGCCACCAGGCTGTCCATGCGTTTATCGAACAGCTCAGCCAGCGCCCGGCCACGCGGCGTATCGGCAAAACCCAGGTAAGTCGGCAGGTCGGTCAGCTGAGTAACACGGTAGCGCTCAGGCTGGCTGGTCGTGCGCAACACATCGTCAACTTCGGCCAGGGCATCGATATAGAAATCCACATGGCCCATGTCCAACATACGCAGGATACCGCCGCGACGCAGCACTTCGCGGTACTGGTGCAAATTTGGCAGATAGCGCTGGTATTCATAACCGCGCATCCAGACCAGGCGGAATTCGCCAAGGGTCTGCTGGGTCGGGATAGGTTTGTCCAGCAAACCCAGCGCAGAAATCTGATCGAAGTCGTAGTTCCAGCGTGGATAGAACACGCCTTGCTCGACTTCGTTAAGGTAAGAACCCACCCAGGCATCGGCAGCGCCGCGCTGCACCAGACCGATGGAGCGGGTGTAAGGGACCGTCTGGATATCCAGCCTCACGCCAGCAGGTTCGAACACCGTGCGGAAAATCTCCCACACCATACCGCTGCCATCAGGATGAGTGCGGCCTTCCCAGGTGTCACTGGCTATACGGATCTGCGTAAGCTCAACGGCGCACAGCGGCCCGCTGACAGCACTTATCACCAGCCACAGCAACCACCGACAGCAGCGGCCCATTTTCAATCCCTTCTGATTACCAGCCCAGCGCAGCGGCCAGCCCATTGCCCCAACCCCAGACAATCAGTTGCAGAGCCATCCAGGCAAACACACCGGCAAGTACGTCATCAAGCATGATGCCGACACCGCCATGCACATGCCGATCAATCCAACGAATCGGCCACGGTTTGAGGATGTCGAACACACGGAACAATAAAAAGCCTAGCAGCAGCCAGCCCCAGCCGTCGGGGACTAACCAAAGCGTAATCCACATGCCGACCATTTCGTCCCAAACGATACCTTCATGGTCATGCACCCGCAGGTCATCTGCCACTTTGCCGCATAGCCAGAAGCCAAACAACATGGTGATGCCAAGCATCAGCCAGTAACCCCAGTCGGGCAGCATCTGAAACAACGGCATGAAGGGCAGCGCCACCAGCGACCCCCAGGTGCCCGGAGCTTTCGGCAAAGTACCAGAGCCAAAGCCAAAGGCCAGGAAATGCCAGGGGTTGCGCCACACCGAAGGTGGTACGAACTCGGCGGGAACTTGCTTGGGATGATCAGTCACTGACACGTCCAAAATGTTGATAGCCGCTAAACGGCAGCTTTACGGGCTGACCTTGCGCGTCCAGCAGGGTAACGCCCTCACCGGCCACAACACGACCAATAACACGTAACGGCCAACCGGCTTGCTGTAAATCCGCCAGATGGGCCGTCGGCAGGGTAAATGCCAGGCGGTAATCATCGCCACCGCTCAATGCGCACTGGAGCGCCGCTGACTCACCCGCAAAGGCCAACAGGGCGGCAGACATCGGCACCCGTGCCTGCTCGATGATTAACGCTACGCCAGAGGCGGCGGCGATATGACCACAATCGGCCAGCAAGCCATCGGAGATATCCAATGCAGCTGTGGCTTTGCCGCGCAGTGCCTGACCCAAGTCGAGCTGCGGCATAGGTGACCAGTAGCGCGCCAGCAACGGCTCGGCCACTGCGGGCTCGGTTTCCCGTTGCCCCAGCACCAGTGGCAAGGCACCCGCCGCATCACCCAACTCACCGCCAACGCAGAGCAGATCACCGACCTGCGCACCCTTGCGGGTCAGCGCCATGCCAGCTGGCACGCGGCCAAATACGGTCAGCGTGAGGCTCAAAGGCCCCCGGGTGGTATCGCCACCGATCAGGCGGATGGCGCACTGCTGGGCCATCCGGTCCAGACCAGAGGCGAACGCCTGCAGCCAGTCGGCATCAGCACTGGGCAGGGTCAAGGCCAGGGTAAAGCCAACAGGCGTCGCGCCCATCGCGGCCAGGTCGCTGACCGATACGCCCAGCGCACGTTGCGCCAGCAGAAACGGGTCAGGCGATTCAGGGAAATGCACCCCGGCAACCAGGGTGTCAGTAGAAATGGCCAGCTGCTCGCCGACCGGCACCTGCAACAAGGCACAATCGTCGCCGATCCCCAATGCCACGCCTTCGCCGGCCTGCGCACAAGACGCAGCGGCGAAGTAATGACGGATCAGCTCGAACTCACCCAAAACAGGCTTAACGCTTGTTAGCGCGAACTTCATCCGCGCGCAGGCGCGGTGCCAGCTTGTCCAGCACACCATTGACGAACTTGTGTCCGTCGGTTGCACCAAACACCTTGGCCAGCTCGATGCCTTCGTTGATCACCACGCGATAAGGAATATCGATGCGGTTTTTCAGCTCGAAGGTCGACAAGCGCAGGATCGACAGTTCAACCGGGTCGATCTCATCCAGCGGACGATCAAGCAGCGACTCGAACGCGCCATCAATCTCGGTTTTCTGCCGCGGCACGCCGTGCAGGATTTCATGGAAGTAGGCACCGTCCACCGCCGTGAAATCATTGTCGACACGGAACTGTGCTTCGATCTCGTTCAGCGACTGGCCAGCCATGTGCCAGGAATACAGCGCCTGCATGGCCAACGTACGTGCCTGACGGCGCGCCAGCGTCTTGGTGCTGGGGCCTTTTTTGGGTGCTTGAGGCTGCTGCCCGTTACCGTCGTGCTGGCTCACTTGGCCTCCAACTGCGCCAGCAGGCTGACCATTTCCAGGGCGGACAGTGCTGCTTCCGCACCCTTGTTGCCGGCCTTGGTGCCGGAGCGCTCAATGGCTTGCTCGATGGAGTCGACAGTCAGAACACCGAATGCAACCGGCACGCCGAATTCCATGGACACCTGAGCCAGACCCTTGGTGCACTCGCCTGCCACGTACTCGAAGTGCGGAGTGCCGCCACGGATGACCGCACCGAGGGCGATGATGGCGTCAAAGTCACCGCGCTGGGCGACTTTCTGCGCGACCAGCGGAATCTCGAAGGCACCCGGCGCGCGAATGAGGGTGATGTCGCTTTCGCTCACACCATGGCGCACCAGTGCATCCACCGCACCGCTGACCAGGCTTTCAACAACGAAGCTGTTGAAACGGCCGACAACCAGAGCAAAACGGCCCTTGGGGGCGATAAAAGTACCTTCGATGGTCTTCAGGGTCATAAAACAATTCTCATATAGCGTTAAAGAGCCAGGGGGCAAAAAAGTTATAGCCCAACGGAACAGCGCGTAGCGAGCGCAGGACAGGTGAGGCGGAAACAGGTAAGGCCGCGACATTTACCGAGGTAAAGGACAAGCCAAACCTGTTTGCAACGCCATGTATCCATGCGCAGTAGCGCGGCGGTCGTTATTCAGCGGGCAGGTATTCTACAACTTCCAGGTCGAAACCGGATATCGCGTTGAACTTCATTGGCGAGCTGAGCAAGCGCATCTTGCGCACGCCAAGATCCCGCAGAATCTGTGAACCGGCACCCACCGTGCTGTAGGTCGCCGGGCTGGCTGACTTGCTTTCTGCACTCTGGCTGCGCTCCAGTTGAGCCAACAGCTCCGGACCATTGATCGGATTGCCCAGCAACAGCACCACACCGCTACCAGACTTGGCCACTTCGGCCATGGCCGCACGCAAGCTCCACCGTCCAGCCTGCTTGACCATCAGCAAGTCACGCAGCGGATCAGCGTTGTGTACGCGCACCAAGGTTGGGGTCTCGGCGCAGATGGCGCCCAGGGTCAGGGCCATGTGCACGCTGTCATCCAGGTCATCGCGGTAGCTGACCAGGTTGAACTGGCCCAGCTCGCTGTCGATCGTCTGTTCGCTGACACGCTGCACAGTGCGCTCGTGGATCAGCCGGTAGTGGATCAGGTCAGCGATGGTGCCAATTTTCAGGCCGTGCTGCTCAGCAAACACTTCCAGCTCCGGGCGACGAGCCATGGTGCCGTCGTCGTTCATGATCTCGCAGATCACTCCGCTCGGCTCGAACCCGGCCATGCGCGCCAGGTCACAGGCCGCTTCAGTGTGCCCGGCACGAGCCAGCACGCCACCAGGCTGAGCCATCAAAGGAAAGATGTGGCCAGGGCTAACGATATCGTCGGCGGTCACATTCCGCGCCACCGCAGCCTGCACGGTACGCGCACGGTCAGCGGCGGAAATACCGGTCGTCACGCCTTCAGCGGCCTCAATCGAAACGGTGAATTTGGTGCCGAAACCAGAGCCGTTGCGCGGCGCCATCAGCGGCAGCTTAAGCAGCTCGCAGCGCTCACGGGTCATGGGCATGCAGATCAGGCCGCGAGCGAAGCGGGCCATGAAGTTGATGTGCTCGGCGGTGACGCATTCCGAGGCAATGATGATGTCGCCTTCGTTCTCACGATCCTCGTCATCCATCAGGATGACCATCTTGCCGGCGCGGATGTCTTCGATCAGTTCTGCTGCGGTATTCAGGGCCATGCGGGCGATCTCACTTATTCAGGTAGCCGTGTTCGGCAAGAAAACTGGCGGTCAGGCCCGAGGCGGCAGGTTCAGCGGCTTTGTCACCGAGCAACAGGCGCTCCAGGTAACGCGCAAGCAGATCCACTTCGAGGTTGACCTGACGGCCAGGGCGGTAATCGAGCATGATGGTTTCGGCCAGGGTGTGCGGCACGATGGTCAGCTCAAATTCGGCGCCGTTGACCGCATTGACGGTCAGGCTCGTGCCGTCGACGGTGATCGAGCCTTTGTGGGCAATGTACTTGGCCAGTTCGCGTGGTGCACGAATGGTGAATTGCCACGCCCGGGCATTTTCCGCCATCGAGACGATCTCACCAACACCGTCAATATGCCCACTGACCAAGTGACCACCCAAACGACTGGTGGGTGTCAGGGCCTTTTCCAGGTTGACCTTGCTACCGGCCTTGAAGTCGATAAACGCAGTACGAGCCAAGGTTTCGCGGCTGACATCAGCCCAAAAACCATCGCCAGGCAACTCAACTGCAGTCAGGCACACGCCGTTGACCGCAATGCTGTCGCCCAGCTTGACGTCTGCAAGGTCAAGCTTGCCGGTTTCCACATACACCCGCACATCGCCACCCTTAGGTGTCAGGGCACGGATACTGCCAATAGCTTCGATTATGCCGGTAAACATGCCACCCCCTGTATCGCAGCCACGGCAAAGCACTGGCGCACAACGCCAGTAGCCTGAGGCTTGGTATAAAAATCAGACATCTAGACCAACTCCTGTTTTATAAAAAACAGGGCGTGATTGATCGATAGGGATTTCGAGGCACGCCTGAACGCGCCTTCTTGAGGCAATCCCGCTCTCTCTTTATCCGGACTTTAACCGTCGGCCCCGGAATCACACCGGGTCTGCTGACCTTGCCAAGCGGTTTACGCCACCGGGCAAGCGCTCGCGGGCTAGGCTGTGCAGCCATTACCGCCGGTGGGGAATTACACCCCGCCCTGAGAACGTTACGGCCGCTTGCGCAGCCGAGACGCGTTTTACCACATATTGCACACGCCCTGCACCGGCAAACGACCGCCTGAATGGCGGGCCATTGCGGATAACGGCTGGTTAAACAACCGGCTGTGGCACCGCGATAATCCGCCAGTCATCACCGACTGCGCGCATCTCAACAATTTTCAACGCTGGCGCATCGGCCATGCGCGCCAACGGCAGGTCAAGCAGCGGCCGCGCGCTGGACCCCAGCAGCTTGGGCGCGACAAATAGCTGGTACTCATCCACCAGGCCCAGACGGGCAAACGCCCCGGCCAACCGCGGCCCAGCTTCCACCAGTACTTCGTTGGCACCACGATTGGCCAGCTCGACCAGCAGACGACGCAAGTCAACATGCCCGTTACTGCCGGGAACGGCCAATAGTTCGTGTCCATCGTCCAGATAGCGATCACGCGCCGAAGCCGCTGCGCACGTCGCCACGAGCGCAGCGCCAGCCTGAAAGAACGGCACGCTGAGCGGTACCCGCAGGCGTCCATCAACCAGCACCCGCAGGGGTGGTCGCGCCTGCGCCAGCGCACTCAGTTCTGCCCCAAGGCCCAGCTCGTCAGGGCGTACCGTCAGCCGTGCATCATCGGCCAGCACCGTGTCGGCGCCGGTCAACACCACGCTGGCGCGCGCGCGCAGCCGCTGAACCGCCGCTCGGGCGGCGGGCCCGGTGATCCACTGGCTTTCACCACTGGCCATGGCGGTGCGCCCGTCCAGGCTCATGGCCAGCTTGACCCGCACAAACGGCAAGCCCTTCTCCATCCGTTTGATAAAGCCGGCATTCAGCGCCCGCGCCTCGGTTTCCAGCACGCCGCTCTGCACGGCGATACCGGCATGCATCAAGCGCAGCAGGCCATCACCACCGACTTGTGGATTGGGATCCTGCATAGCCGCCACCACACGGGCAACGCCGGCATTGATCAAGGCATCGGCACACGGCGGTGTGCGCCCATGGTGGCTGCAGGGTTCCAGCGTGACGTAGGCCGTTGCGCCACGAGCCTTGTCGCCTGCCTGACGCAGCGCGTGCACTTCCGCATGCGGTTCACCGGCTCGGGCATGCCAGCCTTCGCCGACGATACGCCCGTCACGCACGATCACGCAGCCCACGCGCGGATTAGGGTGAGTGGAGTACAAGCCTTTACGGGCCAGCTCCAGCGCGCGCGCCATAAAGGCGTGATCTGAATTCATCATCAACCTTTAATAGGCTCGCGGGACAGTCGATCGATTTCCTCGCGGAACTCGTTAAGGTCTTGAAAGCGTTTGTACACCGAGGCAAAGCGGATATAAGCCACTTCATCGAGCTTTTGCAGCTCGCCCATCACCAGCTCACCCAGAACCAGCGATTTGATCTCGCGTTCGCCAGTGGCGCGCAGCTTGTGCTTGATGTGGGCAATTGCGGCTTCGAGGCGCTCGATACTCACCGGGCGCTTCTCCAGCGCACGCTGCATGCCGGCACGCAGCTTGTCTTCATCGAAGGGCTGGCGGCTGCCGTCCTGCTTGATCAGGCGCGGCATCACCAGCTCAGCGGTTTCAAAGGTGGTGAAACGCTCTTCACAGGCCAGGCATTCACGCCGACGACGCACCTGCTCACCCTCGGCAACCAGGCGCGAGTCGATCACTTTGGTGTCATTGGCACCGCAGAAGGGACAGTGCATAAATAAGGCCAGCCTTAGAACGAAGGTAGCCATGGTAGCGCATCCCGCAGGCAAGACAAGCCGAGGGGTTTGCGGTATACAGGCGCCCATGCAAACCAGCGCAGTTGAGACCTTCCATGAAAGCCCCCACGCCGTTACAACCGCTGATTCTCGTAAGCCTGATCGCTTTGTTGACGGCCTGTGCCAGCGACAGCCCGCCGCCCGCAAAACCCACCGTGCAGACGCCGACGCCCACACCGGCCGAAGCAAAGCCTCTGCCTGCTTATCAACGCGAGCTGAGCGGCAGCCTGTTGAATGTACCCAATGAAGCGGATGTCGAGCTGGCGCTGCTGGCGGTCGATCAACGCGGCCGGCCACAAACGCTGCTGGGCAATATCCAACTGCGCGGTACCGGCAACCCGCTGGCGTTTCGCTTGCCGTTCAACCCGGAAACCTTCAATAAACACAGCCGTATCGAGCTGCATGGCCGCGCCAATCAGGCTGGCCGGCTGATTCTGCGCCTGCCCGAGCAACCAATTGCCCGCGGCGAAACCCAGAACCTCGGGGAGTTGCGCCTGGTACCTGCGCCATGACAGCACCGGCCGCCCTGCAGGCTGCGCTCAGCGAACTACTGGGTGACGCCCAGCTCAGCGCGCAAACCCTGCCCGGCACGGAAATCAAGCTGTGGCTGATCGACCCGGCGAACATGGACCGCTGCTTCAGCCCGGAAGAAACCCGCCTGATCCTCGAAGATCCGCCCTACTGGTGCTTCTGCTGGGCCAGCGGACTGGTCCTGGCGCGCTGGCTGGCCGAGCACCCTGAGTGGGTGCGCGGCAAGCGCGTGCTGGATTTCGGTGCGGGCTCAGGTGTGGCGGCAATTGCTGCAGCCAAAGCCGGTGCGCTGGAAGTAGTGGCCTGCGACCTTGATCCATTAGCGCTTGCATCCTGTCAGGCTAATGCCGTACTCAACAATGTGCAGCTGAGCTACTCCGCAGACTTCTTTGCCGAGGCTGACCGCTTCGACCTGATTATCGTCGCCGACGTGCTTTACGACCGCGCCAACCTGCCGCTGCTCGACCAGTTCCTCAGTCGTGGACGTGAAGCGCTGGTGGCAGATTCACGCGTGCGCGACTTTCAGCACCCGCTGTACCAGCGCCTAGGCATACTCGAAGCCTGCACCTGGCCGGACCTGGCCGAGCCGGCTGAGTTTCGTCATGTCAGCCTGTACCACGCCGAACGCAGCTAGCAGCCCTTGTATCCGCCAGCCCTAGCCCGCATTTATAGTCCATCCCATTTTTCGCATCGCCGAGACCGATCATGAGCACGTCCCCTTACATCGTTGATATCGCAGGCAGCGCCAGCTTCGAACAGCTGGTGATCGAGAACTCATTCCAGAAGCCGGTGCTGGTGGATTTCTGGGCGGAATGGTGCGCGCCCTGTAAGGCACTGATGCCACTGCTGGCGAAGATCACCGAGGAATATAACGGCGAGCTGCTGTTGGCCAAGGTCAACTGCGATATCGAGCAAGACATCGTTGCCCGCTTCGGCATCCGCAGCCTACCGACCGTGGTGCTGTTCAAGAATGGCCAGCCGGTCGACGGCTTTGCGGGCGCGCAACCAGAGTCGGCGATTCGCGAAATGCTCAAGCCTCACGTCGCCGAGCCGGCACCAGCCGCCGCTGACCCAATGGAAGCCGCGCAGGCACTGTTCAGCGAAGGCCGCTTTGCCGATGCCGAAGCGGTGCTCAAAGTGCTGCTGACGGAAAACAATGAACACGCTGCCGCGCTGATTCTCTATGCGCGCTGCCTGGCTGAGCGCGGCGAGCTGGGTGAGGCCGAAGCCGTGCTGGGCGCGGTAAAAGGCGATGAACACAAACAGGCCCTGGCTGGTGCCCGCGCGCAGCTGACTTTCCTGCGTCAGGCCAGTGAGCTGCCAGATGTGGCCAGCCTGAAAACCCGGTTAGCGCAAAATACCGACGACGATGAAGCCAGCTACCAGTTGGCGATTCAACAACTGGCGCGCCAGCACTACGAACCAGCGCTGGACGCCCTGCTGATGCTGTTTATTCGCAACCGCAGCTACGCCGACGGCCTGCCGCACAAGACCCTATTGCAGGTCTTCGACCTGCTGGGCAATGACCATCCACTGGTCACCGCTTACCGGCGCAAGCTGTACCAAGCGATTTACTGATCCCCACCCGCGTCGATGCAACCCCATCGACGTGAACTAGCCCACCCAGTGGTAAATCGGCGCATCGACGCCGGTTTCCACGCGCACCTGTGCGCAATGGCGCAGCCGCACCAGCAGGCGTTTGCCCGCTGCCTCACCGCCCGCCAGCCCAGCCAACTGCCCGAGCAGCTGCGGCCCGTCGATCTGCCCCGCCCGGCGCAGCAAGTCCAGCGTGGTTTGCCACAGCGCATCATTGGCCACAGGCGCGACAGCGGCTGCGCGGGCTGCAGGCGTTTCAAGGCTTACGTGCTGAGCCAGCTGCGCCCAGTCCTGCGCATCCAGCTCAACCGTTAGGTCCACCGGCCAGGCACCGATCTGCCCACGAATTCGCACCATCACTCTGCCCTCAGCTAATCAGCCACCATGCTCCCACGTCCACTGCAGGCCGCCAAGCAAGGCTGGTCATAGACGCTAAAAAATTGTTATAACGTAACAAGCATTAACTTCTGATCGGAGATCACCATGCGCCGCCTGCTACTTGCCCTGCCGTTTGCCTTACTGCCCCTGGCCGCCCTCGCGGCCGAACACAGCCATGAACATGACCACGCGCATGATCACGCCGAGCACGGCAGCCTGGACGCTCACGAGCACGGCGCCGCACAACTCAACGTGGTACTCGACGGCAAGGTGCTGGAGCTGCAACTGGAAAGCCCGGCAATGAACCTGGTGGGCTTCGAGCATGCTGCCAAGAGCGACGCTGACAAAGCCAAGGTTGCCGCCGCACGCAGCCAGCTGGAACAACCGCAGCCGCTGTTCGGCCTGAACGCTGGCGATTGCCAGATCAGTAAACAAGAGCTGGAAAGCCCGCTGTTTGCTGAGCATAAGCACGAAGAACACCACGACCATGACAGCGAGCACAGTGATATCCACGCGCACTACACACTCGACTGCCAGAAGCCTGAAGAATTGAAACAACTTAACCTCGGCGAACTGTTCAAGCGCTTCCCCGCCACCGAGAAAATTCAGGTACAACTGATCGGCCCGAATGGCCAGCAGGGCCTGGAGCTGACGCCCGCGCAGCCGACCCTGAGTTTCTAACCACCTTTTTGCAGCAGAACGGCCGGGGTAACCCGGCCGCTTACTTTATGAGTTCAGCCTTGATCCACCTGTCCAACCTCGGCTTTGCCTGGCCCGGCCAGCCCGAGTTGCTGGACATCGCCGCGTTCACCCTGCAACGCGGCGAAAGCCTGTTTCTCAAAGGCCCCAGCGGCAGCGGCAAGACCACCTTGCTCGGCCTGCTCGGCGGTGTACAGAAGCCCAACCGTGGCAGCATCCAGCTACTCGACCAGGACTTGAGTACGCTGTCCGCCAGCGCTCGCGACCGCTTTCGCGTCGACCACACCGGCTACATCTTCCAGCAATTCAACCTGCTGCCGTTTCTCTCGGTGCGTGAGAACGTCGAGTTGCCGTGTCATTTTTCCAAACTGCGCGCCAGCCGCGCTGTGCAGCGCCATGGCAGCGTGGCCAAGGCCACCAACGCCCTGCTCGCCCACCTTGGGTTACACCAGCCTGAGCTGCTACAACGCCGCGCAGGTGATCTGTCGATCGGCCAGCAGCAGCGCGTAGCCGCTGCACGTGCGCTGATCGGTCAGCCGGAACTGGTGATCGCCGACGAACCCACCTCGGCGCTGGATGCTGATGCCCGCGAAGCCTTTCTCGAGCTGCTGTTCGCCGAGTGCCGCGAGGCTGGCTCCAGCTTGCTGTTTGTCAGCCACGACCAGAGCCTGGCACGGCTGTTTGACCGCAGCCTGTCGCTGGCCGAGCTGAACAAAGCCACCCGCTTGGCGGAGATTTAACGATGTACCTATTGCGTCTCGCCCTCGCCAGCCTGGGCAACCGCCGTTTTACCGCGTGGCTAACGGTGTTTGCCATCGCCCTCTCTGTGTGCCTGCTGCTCGCCGTCGAGCGGGTGCGCACCGAAGCCCGTGCCAGCTTTGCCAATACCATCAGCGGTACCGACCTGATCGTCGGCGCGCGCTCCGGCAGCGTGAACCTGCTGCTGTACTCGGTATTCCGCATCGGCAACGCCACTAACAATATTCGCTGGGACAGCTTCGAGCAGTTAGCCCAGCACCGTCAGGTCAAATGGGCCATCCCGATCTCACTCGGCGATTCGCACCGTGGCTACCGGGTGATGGGCACCAGCCCGGCGTATTTCGAACACTACCGTTATGCCCGCAGCCAACCGCTGCAGCTGAGCAGCGGCCGCGCCTTTGCCGATGACCCGTTCGAGGTTGTACTCGGCGCAGAAGTGGCGCAAGCGCTCGACTACCAGCTCGATCAGGAGCTGGTGCTGGCCCATGGCGTGGCCACCATCAGCCTAGTCAAGCATGACGACAAACCGTTCAAGGTGATCGGCATCCTCAAGCGCACCGGCACACCGGTGGACCGCACCCTGCATATTTCCCTGGCCGGCATGGAGGCCCTGCATGTCGACTGGCAAAACGGCATGCCCGCACGCGGCGCGGCAAAGGTCAGTGCTGAGCAGGCGCGGGCGATGGACCTGCAACCCAAGCAGATCACCGCCGTCATGCTCGGCCTGAACAGCAAGATCGCCACCTTCAGCCTGCAACGGGAGATCAACGAATTTCGCGGCGAACCGCTGCTGGCAATCCTCCCCGGCGTCGCGCTGCAGGAACTGTGGAGCCTGATGGGCACCGCCGAGAAGGCGCTGTTTGTGGTTTCGCTGTTCGTGGTGCTGACCGGGCTGATCGGCATGCTTACGGCGATTCTCACCAGCCTTAACGAGCGCCGCCGGGAAATGGCGATTCTGCGCTCGGTCGGCGCGCGGCCCTGGCATATTGCCAGCCTGCTGATCGTCGAAGCCTTTGCCCTGGCCCTGGCCGGCGTACTGCTCGGTTTGCTGTTGCTGTACCTGGGCATCGCCGGAGCGCAGGGCTATGTGCAGGCGAATTACGGCCTGTACCTGCCACTGAATCTGCCGACCCGCTATGAGTGGACGCTGCTCGGCGCTATTCTGAGTGCCGCCCTGTTGATGGGATGTGTACCGGCCTGGCGCGCGTACCGCCAATCCCTGGCCGATGGCTTATCGATCCGTTTATGAGGCTCTTGCATGCACCGCTCCCTGCTCGCCACCCTGCTGCTCACCCTGGCCCTGCCCCTGGCGGCTGCCGAGGTGCGCGAGCTGACTTGGTCGGAAATGGTCCCCGCCGATGCGCCGCCGCAAGTCGTTGAGCCGGCACCGATCCACGACCTCTCGCAGTTGGCCGACGCACTCGCCGAATCCGGCCCGGCGGCAATGCAGCAATCGCCCGCAGCGCCGGTGGTGCAGGCACTGGATGGCCAATCGGTAAAACTGCCGGGCTACATCGTGCCGCTGGATGTCACCGATGAAGGCCGGGTGACCGAGTTCCTCTTGGTGCCGTACTTCGGCGCGTGCATCCACGTGCCGCCACCGCCATCGAATCAGATCGTCCATGTCACCAGCGAGCTGGGTGTGCTGCTCGATGCGCTGTATCAGCCGTTCTGGATCGAGGGCCCGCTCAAGGTCGAGCAGACCAGCAGCGAGCTGGCCGAAGCCGGTTATCAGATGGAAGCGGAAAAGATTTATGCCTATGAGCTGCCGGACAGCTGAGACACTACGCGGCGACCAGCCAGAAAAAAGCCAGACTTCGAGTCTGGCTTTTTTATTGGACGTAACCAGCCGGCAGTCGATCAGCCGGCGCTGGCGATCCGCTTGTCACGCTGATAACTCAACTCGCTTTCCGCCCACTGGCGCCAGGCGCGCACTTTGCTGCGCTCGGCGCCAGCACGTTCGGCCTTGGCCAGGGCGTCGAGCCCGGCCTGCCAGCGCGCCTGTTCCAGCTCCAGCTGGGCCAGGTGCAGCCAGTGCTTGGCACTGCCCGAGCGCTGCGCCAGCTCGCGGAATACCTGCGCCGACTTGCTGCGCTCACGCGCCTGCCACCAGAGCAGCCCCAGCCGCTCCTCGCGGGCACTGGTGCGGGGCAACAGGCCTTGGTCGAGCATCCCGGCAAGCAGCTTGGCGCCCTGCCAGGGTTGATCGGCAGCGCCAGCCAGCAGCACCAGGTTGTCCAGTTCACTTTCATTGAAGCGCAGGCCCTTCTGATACGCCGCGCGCAAGGTAGCCAGCGATTTGTCGTGACTGCCGCTCAGCTGCTGCAAGGCCGCCAGCTGACGCCAGCCCTGGGCGTTATTCGGCTGGCGCGCGAGCAACTGGCGCTGCCAGCGCTCAGCGGCAGCGTACTTCTTCAGATCAGCGTTCATTGCGACGAGAAACTGCAACCAGCTGTCGGCGGCCTGCGGATTAGCCTGTACATAACGCTCGGCCAACGGCAGCGCTTTGGCCGGCTGACCGAGGCCCTGATAGGCCTGCACCAGCATCTGCAGCACCTCTTCATTGGCGTTAGCCTGCCCTGGCGCCAGCAGGTTCACCACCTGGGCGTAGCGGCGCTCGACCAGATTTAGGCGGGCCAGGTTCAGCTCTTCAGCGTCCTGCAGCTCGGCGTCCAGCTTGCCGCTCTTCAGTACCTTTTCCAGCAGCTCGATGGCCTGAGCATTCTGCCCTTCGGCCCAGGCCAGATAACCGCGGCTGCGCCATAGCAACGCTTCTTCCAGGCTACCCGGCGTGCCCTTGGCTGCATCCAGAGCGCGGCGCGCGGCCGCGTAGTCGCCTTTCTTCTGTGCGGTCTGCGCCGTATCCAGCGCGCGAAACACGCCCGGATCAACACTCTGTCCAGCCGCCTGCGCGGCACCAGCGCCGCACAGCGCGATCAGCAACAGTAGGCGATACATATCAGCGAGCTCCTTCCAGGCGGAAGTACAGGGTTTTCACCGCTTCACGGGCCACCGCCAGACCGCCTTCGGTGCGCGGCGCAAACCGCCAGCGCACGGCAGCGCGGCGGGCTTCGCGTTCAAACACGTTCTGCGGGCTGGCTTCGATAACCCGCACGTTTTCTACCGCACCTGCGCGGTTGATGGTGAACGCCAGCTTCACATGCCCTTCAATGCCGCGCTGCAAAGCGTAGCGCGGGTAATCCGGGCTGACATCGTTGAGCGGCATCACTTCACTTTCCGGGCCACCTGGCTGACCACCGGCATCGCTCGGGGCCGGTGCGCTTGGCGCCGAGGCACCCGCTGCCAAACCAGTCAAACTCGGCGTCGGCGCGCTGTTGACGGCGATGCCGCTGCTCAGGCTCGGCACCGGCAAGTCCAGGGCCGGTAGGTTGGCGCTTGGGGTAGCAGCCATCGGCGTTGGCGGTGTCGGGGTTTGCGGCGTTTGTGCTTGCGGCGGCTGCGGTGCCTGCTGGCGGGTACGCGTCGCGGTGTCGCTGGAGTCGCCGTCAAGACGGACGAAATTGGCCACCGTCAGCGGCTCCTCACTCGGCTTGCTGCTGGGCGGCGCGACCATGTAAAGCATCAGGCCGAACAGCGCCAGCGCCATCACACAGGCCGCGACAAAGGACAGTGGCAAACGCATCAAAGCGCTCCCGCCGTAGCGGCCAGGGCCACGTCATGTACTCCGGCCAGGCGCGCCTGATCCATCACCTGCACGACCAGGCCGGTACGCGCGTCCTGATCGGCCTGAACCACCACGGCGCCGTCCGGCTGGTCGACGCGCATGCGCTCGACATGGGCACGCACGCTGCGCACGTCGACGACTTTCTTGTCCATCCACACCTGCCCATCGGCGGTGATGGCGATGAGGATATTGCCTTTGTCCTGCGGGCTGGCGGTTTCCGCCTGGGGCCGCTGCACTTCGACGCCGGCTTCCTTGATAAAGGAGCTGGTGACGATAAAGAAGATCAGCATGATGAAAACCACGTCGAGCATCGGCGTCAGGTCGATGCCGGTGTCTTCGTCTTGCTGGTGATGACGGCGCATTCTCATGTGTCGAATCTCAGTCGTGACGCAGCTGGTCAGCCAGCCGCTCTAGAGCCAGGCGTGCATCGCGTTCGAGGCGCGCCAGGCTGAACAATCCACTAATCGCCAAGACCATGCCGGCCATGGTCGGCAGAGTCGCCTGCCAGACCCCGGCCGCCATGCCGCGCGGGTTACCGGTGCCGTTGATGGCCAGCACGTCGAACACCGCGACCATGCCGCTGACCGTGCCAAGCAAGCCCAGCAGCGGGTACATCGCCACCAGGGTCTTGCTTAGGCGCAGCGGGCCGAGCAGGTGTTGCTGCGCCTGGGCCAACCAGGCACTGCGCACCGCGCGCTGCCAGTTGCCAGTGTCGTCGCTCAGCACCTGCTGCCAGGCCTGACGGCGCTCGCTGACCCACTCCGGAAACACCCGGCGCATATACCAGAAGCGCTCGAACACCAGGGTCCAGAACACCACACACAGGCCCGCCAACGCCCACATCACCATGCCACCGGCGCTCATGAAGTCGAGCAGGGCATGGCCGCTGTCAACCAGGCGCCCCCATAGCGCCAGCCAATCAGTCACGGCGCGGCGCCCCGGACAGGTGCAGGGCAATCAGCCCAGCGCTTTGCTGCTCCAGCAGCTGAATCAGGCCCTTGCTGCGACTGGCCAGCAGGGTGTGCAGGAACAGCAGCGGAATCGCCACCACCAGGCCCAACACCGTGGTCACCAGCGCTTGCGAGATGCCATCGGCCATCAGTCGCGAATCGCCACCACCGCCCTGGGTAATCGCCTGGAAGGTGACGATCATCCCGGTCACGGTGCCGAGCAGACCGAGCAGCGGCGCCACGGCGCTGAGCAGTTTGAGCAGGCCCTGGCCTTTTTCCAGCGGTGGGGTTTCCTGCAGGATTGCCTCGTCGAGCTTCAGCTCCAGGGTTTCCAGATCAGCCAGCTGCGGTTTGGGACCCAGCACACCGATGATCCGACCCAGCGGGTTGTCGGCACGCGGTGCGCTCAAGTCATGCATCTGCGCGCTGACGCCACGGCCTACGCGAGTCAGGTAGGCCATGCGCCAGATCGCCAGCAGCAGACCGAACGCACCGAGGACCAGAATCACCCAGCCGACCAGGCCGCCCTGCTGCACGCGATCCCACAGACCGGGCTCACGCTGCAACTGCGCCAGCAAGGTGCCGCGGCTTGGATCAACCGGCAGACTGGCGACGGCGTCGCTGCTATCGAGATAGTCCGCGACCTGGCCCAAACCGGACGGCTGACGCGACGGCGCCAGCAGCTCGCCGGCATCGGCGTCATAACGCAGGAAGGCATCGGCAGCATAGGCGGAGAACGCGCCGACCCGCAGCACATCCTGCGGATTACGCGTACCGTCGGCAGCCACTACCGGCAGTTGCAGCTGTTCAACCCGACCGCTGGCAGTCAGGTCTTCGAGCAGCAGCATCCAGTAGCCATCGAGGTCGGCTGCCGAGGGCAGCGTACGGCTTTCGGCTAGCGCCTTGAGACGCGCCAGGCGCTCGGGGTACTGAGCATTGAGCAGGCTGCCCTGCCACTGGCCGGCAACATCACCGGCACTCTGGCGGACCACGCCAAACAACTCGCCGAGGTGGCCGGCACGCTGGCTAAGGAGTTTTTCCTGCTCGGCCAATTCGGCTTCCTGGCGGTCAAACTCAGCCTTCAGTCGTTCGGCTTCGGCCTTCTGTGTGGCCAGGGCGCTGCGCGCAGTGGCCAACAGTTGGGCACGCTCGCCACGCTCGGCAATAAAGGCCTGCTCGCGGCTTTGCATGGCGCTGACTTCAGCCGCGCGCTCGCTACGAATACGTTGCAGCAGTTGATCCGTGCTCAGCGGTTCTGCAGCGCCAGCCAGGGCGGGCAGCAGGGCCAGGGTAAAAGCGAGAACGCGACGATTCATGGCTTGGCCTCCAGCGCCAGGGTCTTCACGGGCAGGTCAAGCACGGCCGGGGCCTGCTCCTGGCGGGCAATCGCAATAGCTTGGCGCAATGGACGTCGAGCGCTGCCGTCGAGGATCTGCCAGCTGCGGGTTTGCGGGTTCCACCAGCCACTTTCATGGCCATCAAGGGTCTGGAAATACAGCATCACGCGACCCAGACGGAGGAATTCGACGCTGCGCGACGTGCCTTCATTCGGCAGTTCACCGCGCCAAGCTTCCAGGGTGCGGCCGTAATCGCTCTCCACCTGATACGCCTCGAGGATGCGCCGGTATTTTTCGGCCAGGCTGACATCCGCACGCGGCAGCAAGTCCTGCAACTGAGCCAGGCGATCACTGCGCTCATCCGGTAGGAACGGCAAGTCAGCGGCAATAAACTCACCCAGCACCTCAACCATGCGGCGCATCTGTGGCGTCACCGCCTCCTGAGTGCGCTCGATGCCATCGAGCTGCTGCTGATAACCAGCAAGCTCTTTGCGTTGCGCCGCTACCAGCTCGCGTAATTGAGCGTTATAACCCTGCAACGCTTCAGCCTGCTGCAATGCGTTACGGTACTCGGCGAGCATCTCCCGGCTGGCGTCATCGAGCTGCTCGATACGCGCCTGCGAGGCCTTGGCATCGGCAGCCAATTGCTGACTTTCATCCAGCGCGGCATCCAGAGGGGTCGCCGCTAAAGGCGCACTGGCCAGAACCAGAGCGACTGCCAACAGGCGCTTCGGCAGAGGGATCATGAAATATTCCTTGAACTGAGTGGCGCAATAAAGAGAACTATTATCAACTGCATCCCGCCTTTTGAGCAACCAGCAGCAATACTTATTCGCTTGGACACGCAAGAAAAGAAATAATATAACATATTATTTGCGACACACTCGCAAACGAAACCCTACATAATTAGATAGCCAGCTACTTTTATTGAGCTGGATCAACAGTCGTTTTTTTCGCGCCCCTAACATCGTACTCAGCCAATACGAACCGATGCTTTATGGGAGCACACCATGCGTACCTCACTGTTTACCGCTTCACTGCTGGCCCTTGCTATCGCCGCCCCACTGGCGCACGCGCACCAAGCTGGCGACATCATCGTGCGGGCCGGCGCCATCACGGTTGACCCACAGGAAAGCAGCAGTGACATCTGGGTCGGCGCACTCGGCACTGACGTAGCCGGCACCAAAGCGACCCTGGACAGCGACACCCAGCTGGGCCTGAACTTCGCTTATATGCTGACCAACAACATCGGCATCGAGCTGCTGGCGGCCACCCCGTTCAGCCATAACGTCGGCGTAAAAGGCATGCCCGGCGGCTTTGCCGGCTTGAACGGCAATCTCGGTGAACTGAAGCACCTGCCGCCGACCCTGAGCGTGGTGTATTACCCACTGGATTCCAGTTCGGCATTCCAGCCCTATGTAGGCGCAGGCATCAACTACACGTGGTTCTTTGACACCAAACTGAGCAGCGAAGCAGAAGGTAAAGGCTTCAGCGGCCTGGACATGAAAGATTCCTGGGGCCTGGCCGCGCAGGTGGGCATGGACTACATGCTGACTGACAACATCATGCTCAACGCCCAAGTGCGTTATATCGACATCGAAACCACTGGCACCACCAACTTTGGCGGCAGCAAGGTTAAAGTCGATGTAGACGTAGACCCGTTCGTTTACATGGTCGGCCTGGGCTATAAGTTCTAAGCCATCAGCCATAAAAAACCGGCCATCAAGGCCGGTTTTTTATGGAAAAGTGCATTCATCCTTGAGCCAGCAAACGCCGCAGGCCTTCACCGATAGGCGTGGCTGCGGGCAGCTGGTACTGCGCCTGCAAGCGCCGGTTATCCGCACGCGAGTGGCGAATATCACCCGCGCGCGGCGCCTGATACTGCACATCAGGCAAACCACCACACAGCCCACCGATCTGCGCCAGCAGCTGATTCAGACTGACAGCCTGATTCCAGCCAACGTTCACCGCCCCCTCCACCGCCTGCGACGCAGTCAGCGCTTGAGTCAGCAGCACAACCAGGTCCTCGACATAGAAAAAGTCGCGGGTCTGCTCACCATCGCCGAATACGCTGATCGGCAAGCCCTGCTGGACGCGCTGGGTGAAGATGCTGATCACCCCGGAGTACGGCGAAGACGGATCCTGACGCGGCCCGAAGATATTAAAGAAACGAAAAATCGCTGGTTCGAGGCCATGCTGGCGACGATAGAAATCCAAGTAATGCTCACTGGCCAGCTTGTCAGCGGCATAAGGCGTCAGCGGAGCCTTCGCCGTGGCTTCATCAATAGCCTGGCCTTCACCATTGTTGCCATACACCGCTGCACTGGAAGCAAACAGCACACGCTTGACGCCATGCAGGCGCATCGCCTCACAGACATTCAGCGTGCCGACAAAATTGCTCTGGTGCGTCGCCACCGGATCATCCACTGAGGCCTGCACCGAGGCCACTGCAGCCAGGTGCGCCACTGCCTCACATCCGGCCACCGCCTGCGCGACCACTGCAGCATCGGCCACATCGCCCTCGATAAACTGCAACTGCGGATTATCCAACGGCAGATTGGTCAGCTTGCCCATCGACAGGTTGTCCAGCACCCGGACGCTGTAGCCCCGAGCCAGCAACGCATCGACCAGGTGCGAACCGATAAAGCCAGCACCACCAGTAACCAAAACAGAACGTGAGTCAGACATGGCGATAATAACGATCCAGTAGGCTCGGCAGCCCCGAGCGCCAGGCTCGCGGTTTGATGCCGAAGGTGTGAAGGATTTTCTTGCAGGACAGCACCGCATGTTGCGGCTCTTCGGCGGCATCCGGCCGCGCGCTGTGCGCCTGCGGCCCCACGTCCTCAACCAGATTGCTGCGGAAGTGGCGCGCCTCACTGAGCACCGCCTGGCCCAGCGCCAGCGAGGTGGTCGCCTCATGCCCACCGTAGTGGTATGTGCCCCACAGCGGTGTCTGGCAATCCAGCTGCTTGAGCACCGCGAGAATCACCCGGGCTGCGTCATCGATTGGCGTCGGATTACCGCGTCGATCATCGGCCAGTAGCAAAGGTTCATCATGCGCAGCACGGGTCAGAAAGCGCCCGAGCAGGCCATTGGCACTGTCATCCAGCAGCCAGCCAAAGCGCAATAGCACATGCCGCGGACAGGTGGCACGCACGCGCTGCTCGAAGCGCCACAGCGCCTGGCCACGGATACCCAGCGGTGCCGGCTCTTCCCGCTCGCTGTAGGCAGTCGCCCGCGAGCCATCGAAGACGCGATAACTGGAAGGTTGCAGCAGACGGATCTGATGATGCTGACAGAGCTCGGCCAGACGCTCAACGGAACGCTCCTGGGCAGCCAACTGCGCCTCGCTGACCACTTCCGCCTGGAACCAGTCGAAGTAGTAAGCAAGGTTGATCAGGGCATCGGGGCGGGTGTCATCCAGCAACTGAGTGAGGCTGGCGGGGTCCCAGCCTGACTCCGGCGGTTTGGGGGCGAGAAAGCCAATGTCTTCCTCGGCGCCAAGGCGAATCAACGCCTGCCCCAGCGCATTACCGCCACCTAGCAGCATCAGCCGCATACGCATGATCGGCGTTAACTCAGCAGATCAGAACGGGATATCGTCATCGAAACTGTCAAAATCCGCTGCGGGCTGAGGTGCCTGCTGTGGCGCGGGGCGCGGGGCCGACTGCTGCTCGCGCTGCGGTGCAGGGCGCTGCTGACGTGGAGCCGAGTCACCACCACCGGCGTTGTCCGGACGGCCGCCCAGCAGCTGCATGGTGCCCTGCATGTCGACAATGATTTCAGTGGTGTAGCGCTTAACGCCATCTTTTTCCCACTCGCGGGTCTGCAACTTACCTTCGATGTACACCTGCGAACCTTTGCGCAGGTATTCACCGGCGATCTCGGCAACTTTGCCGAACAGAGACACACGGTGCCATTCGGTTTTTTCGACTTTCTGACCGGTCTGTTTGTCGGTCCACTGCTCGCTGGTTGCCAGGCTCAGGTTGGTGACCGCGTTGCCGCTCGGCAGGTAGCGGGTTTCCGGGTCCTGTCCGCAGGTACCGACCAGAATGACTTTGTTAACCCCACGGGCCATAACGTTCTCCTAGGCTTTCAGCACGCCACCGGCGCCGGCTCTATGAGGCGCTCAAGGGACGTGCGGTCCAATTGTTGGGTATCCACTTTGATATAGATGGCCGCTTCGTCGCGCACCACTACGGCATCCGCCACTCCGGGCACAGCCTGTAAACGCTCGACCAACCCCGCCTCTTGCAAAGCCGCAGCTGAAAGCGGCAGACGCAGGCTGGTGACATACGGCGGTTCGCGCATAGTAACAGCAAAGGCCAGCCAAAAAAGAGCCAGCAGGGCACAGCCCGCAAACACACCCGACAGGCTGTAGTGCTGATACAACCAGCCACCCAAGATGCCGCCGAGGGCCGCGCCGAGGAACTGACTGGTGGAATACACCCCCATCGCCGTACCTTTGCCGCCCGCAGGGGCCACTTTGCTAATCAGCGACGGCAACGAAGCTTCCAGTAGGTTGAACGCGGTGAAGAACACCACCGTGCCGAGCACCAGAGCGCGTAGATTGGTGCCAAACCACCAGAAGAACAGTTCACATAACAGCAGCACCGTCACCGCGCCAAGCAGCACATGCTTCATCCGGCGTTTCTTCTCACCGTAGATGATGAAGGGCACCATGCCGAAGAAGCCCACTAGCAGCGCGGTCAGGTAGACCCACCAGTGCTCGTCCTTGGCCAGGCCGCCCTGCTCTACCAGCGCCAACGGCAAGGCGATAAAGCTGGCCATTAGAATCGCGTGTAGCACCAGAATGCCGAAATCCAAACGCAACAAGTCGGCGTGCTTGAGCGTAGGTAGCAACGCCTGCGTGCTTACACCCGACTCACGGTGCTGCAACGGCCCTGCGGAACGCGGCACCAGCCCGGCGACAATCAGAATACCGAGCAGCGCCATGGCGGCGGTGGCGAGAAACAGTCCGGACAGCCCGAACGCACGCGTCAGCAGAGGTCCGACCACCATAGCCACGGCAAACGACAGACCGATACTCATGCCGATCATCGCCATGGCCTTTGTGCGATGTTGTTCACGAGTCAAATCGGACAGCAGCGCCATCACCGCAGCAGAAATCGCCCCAGCACCCTGCAGAATGCGCCCGGCAATCACCCCATAAATCGAATCAGCATTGGCTGCCAACAAGCTGCCCGCGGCAAAGATCAGCAGGCCAACATAGATCACCGGCCGTCGGCCGATGCGGTCACTGAGCATGCCAAAGGGGATTTGCAGAAACGCCTGGGTCAAACCGTAGGCGCCTATCGCCAGGCCGATCAGCGCCGGTGTACTGCCCTGCAACTCCATGCCGTAGGTCGCCAGTACCGGCAGCACCATAAACATACCGAGCATGCGGAACGCGAACACCAACGCCAGGCCACCGGCCGCGCGGGTTTCACTGCCGCTCATGCGCTCGTTGTGCGGATCGTGCATGGAAAACGCCCTGTCGAAATAGGCGGCGATTCTAGCAGCACCAATGGTTACGGCACAGCAGTGACGCTTTGCCGCGCCTACCTTCGGGCCCGTATACTCGGTGGTTTTCCGCCCGCCATGCGAGGCCGTTGTTTGTGGACAAGATTCTGATTCGGGGTGCGCGCACCCACAACCTGAAAAACATCGACCTGACCCTGCCGCGCGACAAGCTGATCGTGATCACCGGCCTGTCCGGCTCTGGTAAGTCGTCCCTGGCCTTCGACACCCTCTACGCCGAGGGTCAGCGTCGCTATGTCGAGTCGCTGTCGGCCTATGCCCGGCAGTTCCTGTCGATGATGGAAAAGCCCGATGTCGACACCATCGAAGGGCTGTCGCCGGCCATCTCCATCGAGCAGAAATCCACCTCGCACAACCCGCGCTCGACCGTGGGCACCATCACCGAGATCTACGACTACCTGCGCCTGCTCTACGCCCGCGCCGGTATTCCACGATGCCCGGACCATGATCTGCCACTGGAAGCGCAAACCGTCAGCCAGATGGTCGACCAGGTGCTGGCCCTGCCCGAAGGCAGCAAGCTGATGCTGCTGGCCCCGGTGATCCGCGAACGCAAAGGCGAACACCTGGCAGTCTTTGATGAGCTGCGCGCCCAGGGTTTCGTCCGCGTGCGGGTCAATGGCAAGATTTACGAGCTGGACGAACTGCCGAAGCTCGATAAGCAGAAGAAGCACAGCATCGATGCAGTGGTTGACCGCTTCAAGGCGCGCGGCGACCTGCAGCAACGCCTGGCCGAATCCTTCGAGACCGCGCTGAAGCTGGCCGACGGCCTGGCACTGATCGCCCCGATGGAAGGTGAAGAAGGCGAAGAAATCATCTTCTCCGCCCGCTTTGCCTGCCCGGTGTGCGGCCACTCGATCAGCGAGTTGGAGCCTAAGCTGTTCTCCTTCAACAACCCGGCCGGCGCCTGCCCGACCTGCGACGGCCTGGGCGTTAAGCAATTCTTTGACACCAAGCGCCTGGTCAATGGCGAACTGACCCTGGCTGAGGGCGCGATCCGCGGCTGGGACCGGCGCAACGTCTATTACTTCCAGATGCTCGGCTCCTTGGCTGCGCATTACGGCTTCAGCCTGGAAGTGCCATTCGATGAGCTCAGCGCCGAACACCAGAAGTGCATCCTGTTCGGCAGCGGCACGCAGAACGTCGACTTCAAATACCTCAACGACCGTGGCGATATCGTCAAGCGCTCGCACCCCTTCGAAGGCATCGTGCCGAACCTGGAGCGGCGTTACCGCGAAACCGAATCCACCAGCGTGCGCGAGGAACTGGCCAAGTTTCTCAGCACCCAGGCCTGCCAGGATTGCCGCGGTACACGCCTGCGCCGTGAGGCGCGGCATGTGTGGGTCGGCGAGAAAACCCTGCCGGCGGTCAGCGGCATGCCGATTGGCGACGCCACCGAGTATTTCGGCAGCCTGGCGCTCCCCGGCCGCCGTGGCGAAATCGCCGAGAAGATCCTCAAGGAAATCCGCGAGCGCCTACAGTTTCTGGTCAATGTCGGCCTCGACTACCTGACCCTGGACCGCAGCGCCGACACCCTGTCCGGCGGGGAAGCGCAGCGTATTCGTCTGGCCAGTCAGATCGGCGCCGGCCTAGTGGGCGTCATGTACATCCTCGACGAACCGAGCATCGGCCTGCATCAACGCGACAACGAGCGCCTGCTCGGCACCCTGCGCCACCTGCGCGATATCGGTAACACGGTGATTGTGGTCGAGCACGACGAAGACGCCATTCGCATGGCCGACTACGTGGTGGATATCGGTCCAGGTGCCGGCGTGCACGGCGGGCAGATCGTCGCACAGGGCACCGCAGCTGAAGTTATGGCCCATCCGGACTCGCTGACCGGTAAATACCTGTCCGGCCGAGTGAAGATCAAAGTGCCAGCCAAGCGCACGCCACGGGACAAGAAGCTCTCGCTGAAGATCAAGGGCGCTCGCGGCAACAACCTGCGCAACGTCGACCTGGAAATACCGATCGGTCTGCTCACCTGCGTCACCGGGGTGTCCGGCTCTGGCAAATCGACGCTGATCAACAACACCCTGTTTCCGCTCAGCGCCACGGCGCTGAATGGCGCCACCACACTAGAAGCCGCCGCCCACGACAGCATCGACGGCCTGCAGCATCTGGACAAGGTGGTGGATATCGACCAGAGCCCGATCGGCCGTACGCCGCGCTCCAATCCGGCGACCTACACCGGTTTGTTTACGCCGATCCGCGAGCTGTTCGCCGGCGTGCCTGAATCGCGCTCACGCGGTTACGGCCCGGGGCGCTTCAGCTTCAACGTCAAAGGTGGGCGCTGCGAAGCCTGCCAAGGCGATGGCCTGATCAAGGTGGAAATGCATTTCCTGCCGGACATCTACGTGCCCTGCGACGTGTGTAAGAGCAAGCGCTACAACCGCGAAACCCTGGAAGTGAAGTACAAGGGCAAGAGCATCACCGAAGTGCTGGATATGACCATCGAGGAAGCGCGGGTGTTCTTCGATGCCGTACCGGCCCTGGCGCGCAAGCTGCAGACGCTGATGGATGTCGGCCTGTCCTACATCAAGCTGGGGCAGAGCGCGACGACGCTGTCCGGCGGCGAGGCGCAGCGGGTCAAGCTAAGCCGTGAGCTGAGCAAGCGCGACACCGGCAAGACCCTGTACATCCTTGATGAGCCGACCACTGGCCTGCACTTTGCCGATATCCAACAACTGCTTGACGTGCTGCACCGCCTGCGCGACCACGGCAATACCGTGGTGGTGATTGAGCACAACCTGGACGTGATCAAGACCGCCGACTGGCTGGTAGATCTCGGCCCGGAGGGTGGCTCAAAAGGCGGCCAGATCATCGCCGTCGGCACGCCCGAAGAAGTCGCTGAGATGCCGCAGTCGCACACTGGCTACTTCCTCAAACCGCTGCTGGAGCGTGATCGCGACTAAGCCCGTGCACAACAAAAAGCCCCGCACATGCGGGGCTTTTTATTGGCTGCAGAAATTTTACATCTGCGTCTGCAGGTAATTCTCCAGGCCAATTCGGTCGATCAACTTTAGCTGAACCTCCAGCCAATAGGCGTGATCCTCTTCGGTATCTTTGAGCTGAACCAAAAGAATATCGCGGGTTTGGTAATCCTGATGCTGCTCGCACAGGGCGATGCCTTTGCTCAGCGCCGTACGCACATGGTACTCAAGGGCGAGGTCCAGCTTGAGCATCTCCGGAACGCTCTGCCCGAAGCGGAAGCTGTCCGGAACCATGTCCGGCGTGCCCTCGAGAAACAGAATGCGTTTGAGGATGGCATCGGCGTGCTGAGTCTCCTCTTCCATTTCATGGTTGATCCGCTCATACAACTTGCTGAACCCCCAATCCTCATAGAGGCGCGAATGCACGAAGTACTGATCCCGGGCCGCCAGCTCACCCTTGAGCAGCATCTTCAGGTAATCGATAACTTCAATATGGCCTTTCATGGATATTTTCCTTAGGACGCCACAAACATAGGCTAATGCTGGCCGCCGAACGCTAACGGGTCAAGCACAGCGCATGCGACCCAGATGAACATGCTACTGCGGGGCATTTTCCAGCCATAAAAAAACCGGGCCAAGGCCCGGTTTTTCGAACAACCTACGACTTACTCAGCGTCTACAGCTGCACCAGCGACCGGACGGTCAACCAGTTCAACATAAGCCATTGGAGCATTGTCGCCAGTGCGGAAACCGCACTTGAGGATACGCAGGTAACCGCCCTGACGGGTGGCGTAGCGCTTGCCCAAGTCGTTGAACAGCTTGCCGACGATGGCTTTCGAACGAGTACGATCGAAAGCCAGACGACGATTGGCAACGCTGTCTTCTTTAGCCAGAGTAATCAGCGGCTCGGCAACGCGACGCAGCTCTTTGGCTTTCGGCAGAGTAGTTTTGATCAGCTCATGCTCGAACAGCGATACCGCCATGTTCTGGAACATGGCCTTGCGGTGTGCGCTGGTGCGGCTGAGGTGACGGCCACTTTTACGATGACGCATGGTTCAATTCCTTACCAAACTCACGTTCGGTGATGATGACGATCAGGCAGTCGCCTTATCGTCTTTCTTCAGACTTGCCGGCGGCCAGTTGTCGAGGCGCATACCGAGGGACAGACCGCGAGAAGCCAGAACATCCTTGATTTCAGTCAGGGATTTCTTGCCCAGGTTCGGCGTTTTCAACAGTTCTACTTCGGTGCGCTGAATCAGATCGCCGATGTAGTAAATGTTCTCTGCTTTGAGGCAGTTAGCCGAACGTACAGTCAGTTCCAGGTCATCAACCGGACGGAGGAGGATCGGATCGATCTCATCTTCCTGCTCGATAACAACAGGCTCACTGTCACCTTTGAGGTCGACGAACGCAGCCAACTGCTGTTGCAGAATGGTTGCAGCGCGGCGGATAGCCTCTTCAGGGTCCAGAGTACCGTTGGTCTCCAGGTCAATAACCAGTTTGTCCAGGTTAGTACGCTGCTCAACACGAGCGTTTTCCACCACGTACGACACACGGCGTACCGGGCTGAACGAAGCATCCAGCTGCAAGCGACCAATGCTGCGGCTTTCATCTTCATCGCTCTGACGAGCATCAGCCGGCTCATAGCCGCGACCACGAGCTATGGTGAGCTTCATGTTCAGCGCGCCAGTGGAAGCCAGGTTGGCGATTACGTGGTCGCCATTGACGATTTCGACATCGTGATCCAGCTGAATATCGGCAGCGGTAACTACGCCCGAGCCCTTCTTCGCCAGAGTCAACGTCACTTCGTCACGACCGTGCAGTTTGACAGCCAGACCTTTCAGGTTGAGCAGGATTTCAATGACGTCTTCCTGAACACCTTCGATGGCGCTGTACTCATGGAGTACACCGTCAATCTCGGCCTCGACTACTGCACAGCCAGGCATGGAGGACAACAGGATGCGACGCAGCGCGTTGCCCAGCGTATGGCCAAAACCACGCTCGAGAGGCTCGAGAGTGATCTTGGCGCGGGTCGAACTGACCACCTGCACATCAATGTGACGGGGGGTCAGGAACTCATTTACCGAAATCTGCATGGATGCACCTATTTTCTAGCCCTTACTTGGAGTAGAGCTCGACAATCAGGCTTTCGTTGATGTCAGCGGAGAGATCACTGCGCGCCGGGACGTTTTTGAACACGCCAGACTTCTTCTCAGTGTCTACTTCTACCCATTCAACGCGGCCACGCTGGGCACACAGCTCAAGAGCTTGAACAATGCGCAGCTGATTCTTCGATTTCTCGCGAACTGCAACAACGTCACCAGCTTTAACCTGGTAGGACGGTACGTTGACAGTTTTACCGTTTACGCTGATCGCCTTGTGCGATACCAGCTGACGGGATTCAGCGCGAGTTGCGCCGTAGCCCATGCGGTAAACCACGTTATCCAGGCGGCACTCGAGCAGTTGCAGCAGGTTCTCACCAGTAGCGCCTTTCTTGCCGGCAGCTTCTTTGTAATAACCGCTGAATTGACGCTCAAGCACACCGTAGATACGACGAACTTTTTGCTTCTCACGCAGCTGGGTGCCGTAGTCGGACTGACGGCCACGGCGCTGACCGTGAATACCTGGGGCTGCTTCGATGTTGCACTTCGATTCCAGAGCGCGTACACCGCTTTTCAGGAAAAGATCTGTGCCTTCACGACGAGACAGTTTGCATTTGGGACCAATGTAACGAGCCATTTCTCACTGTCTCCTGATTACACGCGACGCTTCTTCGAAGGACGGCACCCGTTATGCGGGATTGGCGTCACATCGGTGATGCTGGCGATCTTATAGCCGCAGCCGTTCAAAGCACGGACAGCGGACTCACGACCCGGACCTGGGCCCTTGACGTTAACGTCGAGGTTCTTCAGACCGTATTCCAGCGCAGCTTGACCAGCACGCTCAGCAGCCACCTGGGCAGCGAACGGGGTGCTTTTACGCGAACCGCGGAAACCCGAACCACCAGAGGTAGCCCAAGACAGAGCGTTGCCCTGACGGTCAGTAATGGTCACGATTGTGTTGTTGAAAGAAGCGTGGATGTGGGCGATGCCATCAACCACCGTCTTTTTGACTTTCTTACGAGTACGAGCAGCAGGTTTTGCCATGACTAGATTCCTGTCGATGCGCGAATGCGATTACTTGCGGATCGGCTTACGCGGGCCCTTACGGGTACGCGCGTTGGTCTTGGTACGCTGACCGCGAGCCGGCAGACCACGACGATGACGCAGGCCGCGGTAGCAACCCAGGTCCATCAAGCGCTTGATTTTCATGTTCACTTCACGACGCAGGTCGCCTTCGGTATTCACCTTGGCTACTTCGCCACGCAGCTGCTCGATCTGCTCGTCAGAGAGATCTTTGATCTTTGCAGCCGGATTAACGCCGGCGGCAGCACAGACTTTCTGTGCAGTAGTACGACCAACACCATAGATGTAGGTCAACGAGATAACAGTGTGCTTGTTATCCGGAATGTTAACGCCTGCAATACGGGCCATTCAGTGGAACTCCAATTGACAGCTACCTACGCCCCGGAAGCCAAGAAATAGGGCGCGAGATATTAGCGCTGTAGAAACAAATAATCAACCCGGCAGCGCACTAGCTGCCGGGCTTGTAACTTCACTCACACTCAGCCTTGGCGCTGTTTGTGACGCGGCTCCGCGCTGCAAATGACGCGAACAACACCTTCGCGACGGATAATCTTGCAGTTACGGCACAGCTTTTTCACCGATGCACGAACTTTCATCACCAACTCCTCGAACCTTATGGACTTCAGCGCAGCATGCCGCTGCCGTAGCCCTTCAGGTTGGCTTTCTTCATCAGGGATTCGTACTGGTGCGAAACGAGGTGCGATTGTACTTGCGACATAAAGTCCATAACAACCACGACCACGATCAGCAACGAGGTCCCGCCAAGATAGAACGGTACGTTGGCAGCCACCACCAGGAACTGGGGCAACAAGCATACGGCCGTCATGTACAGAGCACCGAACATGGTCAAGCGAGTCAACACGCCATCGATATAGCGCGCCGATTGCTCACCGGGACGGATACCCGGAATAAAGGCACCGGACTTCTTCAGGTTCTCCGCTACGTCTTTCGGGTTGAACATCAACGCTGTATAGAAGAAGCAGAAGAAAACGATCCCTGCACTAAACAGCAAAATGTTCAACGGCTGACCAGGAGCGATAGCCTGTGAAATATCCTGCAGCCAGCCCATACCTTCAGACTGACCAAACCAGGCACCCAGCGAAGCCGGGAATAACAGAAGGCTGCTGGCGAAAATAGCTGGGATAACGCCCGCCATGTTCACCTTCAACGGCAAGTGGCTAGTCTGCGCAGCGAAGACCTTACGGCCCTGCTGACGCTTGGCGTAGTGCACCGCAATGCGACGCTGACCACGCTCAATGAACACCACGAAACCGATAATCGCTACTGCCAGCAAACCGATGGCAATCAGAGCAAAGATATTGATATCACCCTGACGAGCAGACTCGAAAGACTGCCCAATCGCCGACGGCAGACCGGCCACGATGCCTGCAAAAATCAGCATCGAAATACCGTTGCCAACACCACGCTCAGTGATTTGCTCGCCCAGCCACATCATGAACATTGCACCCGCCACAAAAGTGGTGACCGCAACGAAGTGGAAGCCGAAATCGACTGTAAACGCTACGCCCTGACTGGCCAGGCCGACGGACATGCCGACTGCTTGGACAATAGCCAGGACGAGGGTGCCGTAGCGGGTGTACTGGCTAATCTTGCGACGGCCAGCTTCACCTTCCTTCTTCAACTGCTCCAGCTGCGGGCTAACAGCGGTCATGAGCTGCATGATGATCGACGCCGAAATGTACGGCATGATCCCCAGTGCAAAAATGCTCATGCGCTCCAGCGCGCCGCCGGAAAACATGTTGAACAAGCTAAGAATGGTCCCCTCATTCTGTCGAAACAGGTCCGCTAGCCGGTCCGGATTGATACCTGGAACTGGGATGTGTGCACCTATCCGATAGACGATGATCGCCATGAACAGAAAGCGCAAACGAGCCCAGAGTTCGGACAACCCGCCATTGCTGAGCGCTGAGAGAGCACCTTGCTTAGCCATTTATTCCTCGAACTTACCGCCAGCTGCTTCGATAGCCGCGCGCGCACCTTTGGTGACGGCGATACCTTTAAGGGTGACTGCCTGAGTAACTTCGCCGGACAGCATGACTTTCACACGCTGTACGTTTTGGTTGATCAGGTTGGCATCCTTCAGCGACTGCAGAGTAACAATGCCGCCTTCGATTTTATTCAGCTCGGAAGTACGCACTTGTGCGCGATCCATAGCCTTCAAAGAAACGAAACCGAACTTAGGCAGACGGCGGTGCAGAGGCTGCTGGCCGCCTTCGAAACCCGGAGCAATGGTGCCACCGGAGCGGGAGGTTTGACCTTTGTGGCCGCGGCCACCAGTCTTACCCAAACCGCTACCGATACCACGGCCCGGACGGTGCTTCTCGCGACGGGAACCCGGCGCAGGACTCAAATCGTTCAGGTACATGTATTAACCCTCGACTCGCAGCATGTAGTAAGCCTTGTTGATCATCCCGCGATTCTCGGGAGTATCCAGCACTTCTACGGTGTGACCGATGCGACGCAGACCCAGACCCTTAACGCAGAGCTTATGGTTAGGGATGCGGCCGGTCATGCTTTTGATCAGCGTGACTTTTACGGTATTAGCCATGATTAGAGAATCTCCTCGACGCTCTTGCCACGCTTAGCCGCAACAGAACCTGGCGACTGCATAGCTTTCAAACCTTTGAAAGTGGCGTACACCACGTTCACTGGGTTAGTCGAGCCGTAGCACTTAGCCAGAACGTTCTGCACGCCAGCCACTTCCAGAACGGCACGCATAGCGCCGCCGGCGATGATGCCGGTACCTTCAGAAGCAGGCTGCATATACACCTTGGAGGCGCCATGAGCAGACTTCATTGCGTACTGCAGAGTGGTGCCGTTCAGATCAACCTGGATCATGTTGCGACGAGCAGCTTCCATCGCTTTCTGGATGGCAGCAGGCACTTCACGGGATTTACCACGGCCGAAACCGACGCGACCCTTACCATCACCAACCACGGTCAACGCGGTGAAAGTGAAGATACGGCCACCCTTAACGGTCTTGGCAACGCGGTTAACCTGTACCAGCTTCTCGATATAGCCTTCGTCGCGCTTTTGGTCGTTATTTGCCATAACTTAGAACTCCAGCCCGCCTTCACGAGCAGCATCAGCCAGCGCCTTGACGCGGCCGTGGTACTTGAAGCCAGAACGGTCGAATGCAACCTGAGTTACACCAGCGGCTTTCGCACGCTCGGCAACCAGTTCGCCAACTTTCTTGGCCGCGTCGACGTTGCCAGTGGCGCCGTCACGCAGTGCTTTGTCCAAGGTAGAGGCGCTGGCCAGAACCTTGCTGCCGTCGGCCGAAATGACCTGGGCATAGATGTGCTGCGAAGAGCGATACACGCAGAGACGCACGGCTTCGAGCTCGTGCATTTTCAGGCGTGCTTTGCGAGCGCGACGCAGTCGAGTAACTTTTTTGTCGGTCATTTGCTATGCCCTACTTCTTCTTGGCTTCTTTACGGCGGACGACTTCGTCAGCGTAACGAACACCTTTGCCCTTATAAGGTTCAGGACGACGGAAGTCACGAATCTCCGCAGCGACCTGACCAACCAGTTGTTTGTCGACACCCTTGATCAGGATCTCGGTCTGGTTCGGGGTTTCAGCAACTACACCGTCCGGCAACTCATAGTCGATCGGATGGGAGAAGCCGAGAGCGAGGTTCAGCACCTGACCTTTGGCTTGCGCTTTGTAACCAACACCAACCAGCTGCAGCTTACGCTCGAAGCCAGTGCTAACACCGATCACCATATTGTTGACCAGGGCGCGAGTGGTACCGGCCATTGCACGAGTCTGCTGATCACCATTGCGAGCAGCGAAACGCAGCTCACCGGCTTCTTGCAGAACTTCAACGGACGAGTGAACGTTCAGTTCGAGAGTGCCCTTGGCACCCTTTACCGAAAGCTGTTGGCCGGCGAGTTTGATCTCAACACCAGCGGGCAGCTTTACGGGGTTCTTAGCAACGCGAGACATGCTTATCCCCCCTTAGAACACTGTGCAAAGCACTTCGCCGCCGACACCGGCAGCGCGCGCAGCGCGGTCCGTCATCACACCCTTGTTGGTGGAGACGATGGATACACCGAGACCGCCACGAACTTTCGGCAGATCATCGACGGATTTGTATTGGCGAAGGCCTGGACGGCTAACGCGCTTAACTTCTTCGATAACCGGACGGCCTTCGAAGTATTTCAGCTCGATGGACAGCTGCGGCTTAACTTCACCGCTGATCTGATAACCCGCAATATAACCTTCGTCTTTCAAAACTTTGGCTACAGCCACCTTCAACGTGGAAGACGGCATGCTTACGACGGACTTTTCAGCCATCTGGGCATTACGGATACGAGTTAGCATGTCCGCTAACGGGTCCTGCATACTCATGGGCTAGACGCTCCTGATACAAAAAGAATTAGCCTTGCGGCTACAGTCGCTGAGAATTCTGAGAAAAATTGAACCCAGGCTCAGGCGAGCCGAGCATTCTAGAGACTGATCAAAAATGAATCAAGCCCCAAAGGGGCCTGATTCACAGATAAGACAAAGCCGGCACAAGGCCGGCTTTGTTTTTTACCAGCTGGCTTTAACCAGACCTGGTACATCACCACGCATTGCAGCTTCACGCAGCTTGATACGCGACAGACCGAACTTGCGATAAACGCCGTGCGGACGACCGGTAATGCGGCAGCGATTACGCAGGCGCGAAGCGCTGGCGTCACGCGGCTGCTTCTGCAGCGCTACTTGTGCTGCCCAACGCGCTTCTGGACTGGCGTTCAGATCGGCGATGGTAGCTTTCAGCTCGGCACGCTTCTTAGCGTACTTGGCTACCGTTTGCTGACGCTTCAGCTCGCGGTTTTTCATGCTGGTTTTGGCCATGATCCAACTCCAATCAGTTGCGGAACGGGAATTTGAAAGCACGCAGCAAGGCGCGACCTTCATCATCCGTACGAGCAGTGGTGGTCAGGGTAATGTCCAGACCACGCAGAGCATCGATCTTGTCGTAGTCGATTTCCGGGAAGATGATCTGCTCTTTCACGCCCATGCTGTAGTTGCCACGACCATCGAAGGACTTGGCATTCAGGCCGCGGAAGTCACGCACGCGCGGCAGGGAGATGGACAGCAGACGATCCAGGAACTCGTACATACGCTCACGGCGCAGAGTTACTTTAACGCCGATCGGCCAGCCCTCACGAACCTTGAAGCCTGCAATCGACTTACGGGCATGAGTCACAACGACTTTCTGACCGGTAATCTTTTCCAGGTCGGCAACAGCGTGCTCGATGATTTTCTTGTCACCGATTGCTTCGCCCAGGCCCATGTTAAGGGTGATCTTGGTGATACGCGGAACTTCCATCACGTTGGCAAGCTTAAGTTCTTCCTTAAGCTTGGGAGCGATTTCTTTCCGATAAATCTCTTTTAGTCGTGCCATGGTCTTCTACCTAGCAGTGTTCAAGCATCAACCGCTTTTTGGGTCGACTTGAAGACACGAATTTTTTTACCTTCTTCTACTTTGAAACCAACGCGATCAGCCTTGTTGGTTTCGCCATTGAAGATGGCCACGTTAGAAGCGTGCATTGGCGCTTCTTTCTCGACGATACCGCCCTGAACGCCCGACATCGGGTTCGGCTTGGTATGGCGCTTCACCAGGTTGATCCCACCAACGACCAAACGGTCGTCAGCGAGAACCTTGAGCACCTTGCCACGCTTACCTTTGTCTTTACCGGCGATCACGATGATCTCGTCGTCACGACGAATCTTTTGCATGTCGGATCTCCTTAGAGCACTTCAGGGGCGAGCGAGACGATCTTCATGAACTTCTCAGTACGAAGTTCACGAGTCACTGGCCCAAAAATACGAGTGCCAATTGGCTCTTGCTTGTTGTTCAGCAGAACAGCAGCGTTGCCATCAAAGCGAATGATCGAGCCATCAGGGCGACGAACGCCGTGACGAGTGCGGACTACAACAGCAGTCATCACTTGGCCTTTCTTCACTTTACCGCGCGGAATTGCTTCCTTAACGGTGACTTTGATGATGTCGCCGATGCCAGCATAACGGCGGTGCGAACCGCCCAGCACCTTGATACACATAACGCGACGAGCACCGCTGTTGTCAGCGACGTCGAGCATGGATTGAGTCTGAATCATATAATTTCTCCGACCCTTAGCCCTTAGACGTCCACTGCGCGTTCGAGGATCTCAACCAGCGCCCAAGACTTAGTCTTGGCAACGGGACGAGTTTCGCGAATGGAAACTTTGTCACCGATCTTGCTCTGGTTGGTTTCGTCGTGTGCGTGCAGCTTGGTCGAACGCTTGACATATTTGCCGTAGATCGGGTGCTTAACGCGACGCTCGATCAATACGGTGATGGTCTTGTCCATCTTGTCGCTGACGACACGGCCGGTCAGCGTACGGACTGTTTTTTCGGCTTCAGCCATGATCACTTACCTGCCTGCTGGTTGAGCACAGTTTTCACACGAGCGATGTCGCGCTTAACTTGCGAGAGCAGGTGAGACTGCCCCAACTGGCCAGTTGCTTTCTGCATACGCAGATTGAACTGGTCGCGCAGCAGGCCGAGCAGTTGCTCGTTCAGCTGCTGTGCTGATTTTTCACGAAGTTCATTCGCCTTCATCACATCACCGTCCGCTTAACAAAAGTGGTGGCGAGTGGCAGCTTTGCAGCAGCCAGGGCGAAAGCCTCACGCGCCAACTCTTCGGAAACGCCTTCGATCTCATACAGGACTTTGCCTGGCTGGATCTGGGCTACCCAATATTCAACGCTACCCTTCCCTTTACCCATCCGCACTTCAAGAGGCTTCTTGGAGATCGGCTTGTCCGGGAAAACGCGAATCCAGATTTTCCCGCCACGCTTAACGTGACGAGTCAGAGCACGACGAGCGGACTCAATCTGACGGGCGGTGAGACGACCGCGGGCAACAGACTTCAGAGCAAATTCGCCGAAGCTGACTTTGCTACCGCGCTGAGCCAGACCACGGTTGTGGCCGGTCATCTGCTTACGGAACTTCGTACGCTTTGGTTGCAACATTTTGCGTACTCCTTACTTAGCAGCTTTTTTACGAGGCGCAGGCGCTTGGGGTTTCAGTTCTTCTTTAAGGCCACCAATCACTTCGCCTTTGAAGATCCAAACCTTGACACCGATCACACCGTAAGTGGTGTGCGCTTCGTACGTGGCATAGTCGATATCGGCACGCAGGGTGTGCAACGGCACACGACCTTCGCGATACCATTCGGTACGTGCAATTTCAGCACCGCCGAGACGACCGCTCACTTGGATTTTGATGCCCTTGGCACCAATGCGCATGGCGTTCTGTACAGCGCGTTTCATAGCGCGACGGAACATCACACGACGCTCCAGCTGCTGAGCTACGCTCTGCGCAACCAGCATACCGTCGAGCTCCGGCTTGCGGATCTCTTCGATATTGATGTGCACAGGCACACCCATTTGCTTGGTCAGGTCCTGACGCAGCTTCTCAACATCTTCACCTTTCTTACCGATAACGATACCGGGACGAGCGGTGTGGATGGTGATACGTGCGGTTTGAGCCGGGCGAGCAATGTCGATACGGCTTACGGACGCGCTTTTTAGTTTGTCTTGGAGATACTCACGCACCTTCAGATCAGCGAACAAATAGTCCGCATAAGTCCGACCGCTGGCGTACCAGACGGAGGTGTGCTCCTTGACGATTCCCAGGCGAATGCCAATGGGATGTACTTTCTGACCCATCTGATCGACTCCGTTACTTGTCCGCAACCTTGACAGTGATATGGCAAGACCGCTTGACGATGCGATCAGCGCGGCCTTTGGCACGCGGCATGATGCGCTTCAGCGAACGCCCTTCGTTGACGAAAACGGTGCTGACCTTCAAGTCATCAACATCTGCGCCTTCGTTGTGCTCGGCGTTGGCTACAGCCGACTCCAGCACTTTCTTGATGATCTCGGCGGCTTTCTTACTGCTGAAAGCCAGGAGGTTGAGCGCTTCGCCCACCTTCTTCCCACGAATCTGGTCAGCGACCAAGCGGGCTTTTTGGGCGGAGATGCGAGCGCCCGACAACTTAGCGGCTACTTCCATTTCCTAACCCCTTAACGCTTGGCTTTCTTGTCAGCCACGTGCCCACGATAGGTACGAGTGCCGGCAAATTCGCCCAGTTTGTGACCGACCATGTCTTCGTTCACGAGAACTGGGACATGTTGACGACCGTTATGTACAGCGATGGTCAGACCGACCATTTGTGGCAGGATCATCGAACGGCGCGACCAGGTTTTCACCGGCTTGCGATCATTCTTTTCCACCGCCACTTCGATCTTCTTCAGTAGGTGAAGATCAATAAAAGGACCTTTTTTCAGAGAACGTGGCACTGTCGTATCCCTCTATTTACTTGCGACGACGGACGATCATGTTGTCGGTGCGTTTGTTACCACGAGTCTTCGCGCCCTTCGTCGGGAAGCCCCATGGAGACACCGGATGACGACCACCAGAGGTACGACCTTCACCACCACCATGTGGGTGGTCAACCGGGTTCATGGCAACACCACGAACGGTTGGGCGAACGCCACGCCAGCGTTTGGCACCAGCTTTACCCAGCGAACGCAGGCTGTGCTCGGAGTTCGAGACTTCGCCCAGGGTCGCACGGCACTCGGCCAGTACTTTACGCATCTCACCGGAACGCAGACGCAGGGTCACGTAGACACCTTCACGCGCAATCAGCTGAGCCGAAGCACCAGCGGAACGAGCGATCTGAGCACCTTTACCCGGCTTCAGTTCGATACCGTGAACAGTGCTACCAACTGGAATGTTGCGCAGTTGCAGACTGTTGCCCGGTTTGATCGGAGCCATGATGCCAGCTACCAGCTGATCGCCAGCACTTACGCCTTTAGGGGCGATGATGTAGCGACGCTCGCCGTCTGCATACATCAGCAGAGCGATGTGTGCGGTACGGTTCGGATCGTATTCAATACGCTCGACAGTGGCTGGAATGCCATCTTTGTCGTTGCGACGGAAATCGACCAGACGGTAATGCTGCTTGTGGCCACCACCGATATGACGGGTGGTGATACGACCATTGTTGTTACGACCGCCAGTCTTCGACTTCTTCTCAAGCAGCGGAGCGTAAGGAGCGCCTTTATGCAGCTCCTGATTGACCACCTTGACCACAAAACGGCGGCCAGGGGAAGTCGGTTTGCATTTAACGATTGCCATGATGCACCCCTTCCTTACTCAGCACTGCTGGCGAAATCGAGATCTTGGCCTGGCTGAAGCGAAATGATCGCTTTCTTCCAGTCGTTACGCTTGCCCAGGCCGCGAGCATTGCGCTTGGTCTTACCGAGAACATTCACGGTATTAACAGCAGCAACATTCACGTTGAACAGGCTTTCGACGGCCTTCTTGATTTCCAGCTTGGTTGCATCGGTTGCAACCTTGAAAACGAACTGACTTTTCTTGTCAGCGAGAACCGTGGCCTTCTCGGAGATGTGCGGGCCAAGCAGCACTTTAAATACGCGTTCCTGGTTCATCCCAGCAGCTCCTCGAATTTCTTCACGGCAGAAACGGTGACCAGCACCTTTTCATACGCGATCAGACTAACTGGATCGGAACCTTGCACGTCACGGACATCAACGTGTGGCAGGTTGCGAGCAGCCAGGTACAGATTCTCATCAATAGCATCGGACACGATCAGCACATCGGTCAGACCCATGCCATTCAACTTGCCCAACAGTTCTTTAGTCTTCGGAGCTTCAACGCTGAAGTCTTCGACGACGATCAAACGATCAGTACGAACCAGCTCGGCAAGAATCGAACGCAATGCAGCGCGATACATTTTCTTGTTCAGCTTTTGATCGTGATTCTGCGGACGAGCCGCGAAGGTCACACCACCGCCACGCCAGATCGGACCACGAGTGGTACCTGCACGAGCACGGCCAGTACCCTTCTGACGCCAAGGGCGCTTACCGCCACCGGATACGTCGGAACGAGTCTTCTGCTGCTTGCTGCCCTGACGGCCGCCGGCCATGTAGGCCACAACTGCTTGGTGAACCAGGGTCTCGTTGTATGCGCCGCCAAAAGTGGCTTCGGATACTTCGATTGCTTGAGCGCCATTTACATTTAATTGCATGTCAGCTTCCCCTTAACCGCGAGCCTTGGCCGCTGGACGTACAACCAGGTTGCCGCCAGTAGCGCCAGGAACAGCACCCTTGACCAGCAACAGATTGCGTTCAGCGTCAACCCGCACTACTTCCAGGGACTGCACGGTCACGCGCTCAGCGCCCATATGACCGGACATTTTTTTGCCCTTGAATACGCGACCCGGAGTCTGGCACTGGCCAATGGAACCCGGAACACGGTGGGACACGGAGTTACCGTGAGTGTTGTCTTGGCCGCGGAAGTTCCAACGCTTGATGGTACCGGCAAAGCCTTTACCTTTGGACTGACCGGTGACATCCACCAGTTGACCAGCTTGGAATATTTCAGCGTTGATCAGATCACCTGCCTGGTACTCGCCTTCTTCAAGACGGAATTCCATAACAGTACGACCTGCCGCGACATTCGCCTTAGCGAAGTGACCGGCTTGCGCCTTGCTGACACGTGAAGCACGACGCTCGCCGACAGTGACTTGCACTGCACGATAGCCATCGGACTCTTCAGTTTTGAACTGAGTGACGCGATTCGGCTCGATCTCAATGACCGTAACCGGAATGGAGACACCTTCTTCGGTGAAAATACGGGTCATACCCGCCTTTCGACCGACTACACCAATAGTCATGTTGTAACCTCATGAGTGTACGGGGCTTTCACCCGCTATGGCCGCCCATTTCAGAGCGTTACACGACTAAAACCTAAAGCGGTCTTAGCCGAGGCTGATCTGCACTTCCACACCAGCCGCAAGATCAAGCTTCATCAGCGCGTCAACGGTTTTATCCGTTGGCTGGACGATGTCCAGAACACGCTTATGAGTACGGATCTCGAACTGATCGCGCGCGTCTTTGTTGACGTGTGGCGAGGTCAGTACGGTGAACCGCTCTTTGCGGGTAGGCAGAGGAATAGGACCACGCACCTGAGCACCAGTACGTTTCGCGGTTTCCACGATTTCCTGGGTTGATTGATCGATCAGGCGATGGTCAAAAGCCTTCAACCGAATACGGATTTGTTGGTTTTGCATTTTGACCTCAGATTCCAAGCTGCTATTCCCAACGGACGCAATACGCCCGTTAAAAGGAGGCGTGATTCTATAGACGCCCCTAGCAGGTGTCAACCCAATAAAAAAGCCCCCGCAAGCGGGGGCTTTTTCTCAAACCATCACTTACGCGATGATTTTGGCTACGACGCCGGCGCCGACGGTACGACCGCCTTCACGAATGGCGAAACGCAGACCTTCTTCCATTGCGATGGTCTTGATCAGAGTGACAGTCATCTGGATGTTGTCACCTGGCATTACCATCTCAACGCCTTCCGGCAGTTCGCAGTTACCAGTTACGTCAGTAGTACGGAAGTAGAACTGAGGACGATAGCCTTTGAAGAACGGAGTGTGACGACCGCCTTCTTCTTTGCTCAACACATACACTTCTGCAGTGAAGGTGGTGTGCGGCTTAACCGAGCCTGGCTTGACCAGAACCTGACCACGCTCTACGTCGTCACGCTTGGTGCCGCGCAGCAGAACGCCGCAGTTCTCGCCAGCACGACCTTCGTCGAGCAGCTTGCGGAACATTTCAACACCGGTACAGGTGGTCTTGGTGGTGTCACGCAGACCAACGATCTCGATTTCTTCCTGGATCTTGACGATACCGCGCTCGATACGACCAGTTACCACGGTGCCACGACCGGAGATCGAGAATACGTCTTCGATTGGCATCAGGAACGGCTTGTCGATTGCACGAACTGGCTCTGGGATGTAGCTGTCCAGAGTTTCAACCAGCTTCTTAACAGCGCTGGTGCCCATTTCGTTGTCGTCTTGACCGTTCAGAGCCATCAGAGCGGAACCGATGATGATCGGAGTGTCGTCGCCTGGGAAATCGTAAGTGCTGAGCAGGTCGCGCACTTCCATTTCAACCAGTTCCAGCAGCTCAGCGTCATCAACCATGTCAGCCTTGTTCAGGAAGACAACGATGTACGGAACGCCTACCTGACGGGACAGCAGGATGTGCTCACGAGTTTGCGGCATCGGACCATCAGCGGCCGAGCAAACCAGGATAGCGCCGTCCATCTGCGCAGCACCAGTGATCATGTTTTTTACGTAGTCGGCGTGACCCGGGCAGTCAACGTGTGCGTAGTGACGCACAGACGAATCGTATTCAACGTGAGCGGTGTTGATGGTGATGCCGCGAGCTTTTTCTTCTGGGGCGCTGTCGATCTTGTCGAAGTCAACCTTGGCCGAACCGAATACTTCGGAGCAGACGCGGGTCAGAGCAGCGGTCAGAGTGGTTTTACCGTGGTCAACGTGACCGATAGTGCCAACGTTGACGTGCGGTTTGTTACGTTCAAATTTTTCTTTAGCCACGACAATTAACTCCTAGCTTAAAGGGGCTGAATCAGCCTTGTTTTTTGGTTACCGACTCGACGATGTGCGACGGAGCCGTATTGTATTTTTTGAATTCCATGGAGTAGCTTGCGCGACCCTGAGACATGGAACGGACGTCGGTCGCATAACCGAACATCTCACCCAGCGGAACTTCAGCACGAATCACCTTGCCGGAGATCGTGTCTTCCATACCCAGGATCATGCCGCGACGACGGTTAAGGTCGCCCATCACATCACCCATGTAGTCTTCTGGGGTAACAACCTCTACCGCCATGATCGGCTCGAGCAACTCACCACCGCCCTTCTGGGCCAGTTGCTTGGTCGCCATGGATGCAGCCACCTTGAACGCCATCTCGTTGGAGTCGACGTCGTGGTAGGAACCATCGAACACGGTAGCCTTCAGGCCGATCAGCGGATAACCGGCAACAACGCCGTTCTTCATCTGCTCTTCGATACCCTTCTGGATCGCCGGGATGTATTCCTTCGGAATCACACCACCTACGACTTCGTTCAGGAACTGCAGACCTTCCTGACCTTCGTCAGCAGGTGCAAAGCGGACCCAGCAGTGACCGAACTGACCACGACCACCGGACTGACGAACGAACTTGCCTTCGATTTCACAGCTCTTCGTGATGCGCTCACGATAAGAAACCTGAGGCTTACCGATGTTGGCTTCGACGTTGAACTCGCGGCGCATGCGGTCGACCAGGATGTCCAGGTGCAACTCGCCCATACCGGAGATGATCGTCTGACCAGTCTCTTCATCAGTTTTGACGCGGAAAGACGGGTCTTCCTGAGCAAGCTTGCCCAGTGCGATACCCATTTTTTCCTGGTCGTCCTTGGTCTTAGGCTCTACGGCAACCGAGATAACCGGCTCCGGGAAGTCCATGCGAACCAGGATGATTGGCTTGTCAGCGTTGCACAGAGTCTCACCAGTGGTGACGTCCTTCATGCCGATCAAGGCCGCGATGTCACCAGCACGTACTTCCTTGATCTCTTCGCGGGCGTTTGCGTGCATCTGCACCATACGACCCACGCGCTCTTTCTTACCTTTAACCGAGTTGATCACGCCGTCGCCGGATGCCAACACGCCCGAGTAAACGCGGACGAAGGTCAAGGTACCCACGAATGGGTCGGTGGCGATCTTGAACGCCAGCGCCGCGAACGGTTCGTCATCACTTGCATGACGCTCCATTTCCTCTTCCTCGTTATCTGGGTTGGAACCCTTGATAGCAGGAATGTCGGTAGGAGCAGGCAGGAAGTCGATTACGGCGTCGAGAACCAGGGGAACACCCTTGTTCTTGAAGGAAGAACCGCAAACAGCCAGAACGATTTCGCCAGCGATAGTACGCTGACGCAGAGCACCCTTAATTTCTTCGATGGTGAGCTCTTCACCTTCGAGGTACTTGTTCATCAGCTCTTCGTTGGCTTCGGCCGCAGCCTCAACCATGTTGCCGCGCCACTTCTCGGCTTCTTCCAGCAATTCAGCTGGAATGTCCTTGCGAACAGGGACCATACCTTTGTCGGCATCGTTCCAGTAGACAGCTTGCATGTTGATCAGATCGATCTGACCCTGGAAGTTGTCTTCTGCACCGATGGCCAGCTGGATCGGCACCGGGGTGTGACCCAGACGCTGCTTGATCTGACCGATAACGCGCAGGAAGTCAGCACCAGCACGGTCCATCTTGTTGACGTAAACAAGACGTGGAACGCCGTACTTGTTGGCCTGACGCCATACGGTTTCCGACTGAGGCTCAACGCCCGAAGTACCGCAGAACACAACGACCGCGCCGTCGAGTACACGCAGCGAACGCTCAACTTCAATGGTGAAGTCAACGTGGCCGGGGGTATCAATTACGTTGAAGCGATGCTCATCTTTGTACTGCTTCTCGGAACCTTTCCAGAAGGCGGTAATAGCAGCCGAAGTGATGGTAATACCACGCTCCTGCTCCTGCACCATCCAGTCTGTGGTCGCGGCGCCGTCATGCACCTCGCCCATCTTGTGGCTTTTGCCAGTATAGAAAAGCACACGCTCAGTGGTCGTGGTTTTACCCGCATCCACGTGAGCCACGATACCGATGTTACGGTAACGGTTAATCGGTGTAGTACGAGCCATAAAGCCCTCGCAAATTTAGAAGCGCGATAATTAGAAGCGGTAGTGCGAGAAAGCCTTGTTGGCTTCAGCCATACGGTGCACGTCTTCACGCTTCTTAACTGCAGCACCTTTGCCTTCAGCGGCATCCAGCAACTCACCAGCCAAACGCAGAGCCATAGACTTCTCGCCACGCTTACGGGCGAAATCTACCAGCCAGCGCATGGCAAGAGCATTACGACGGGACGGACGAACTTCGACCGGAACCTGGTAAGTAGCACCGCCTACACGGCGCGACTTCACTTCGACCAGCGGAGCGATGGCGTCGAGAGCTTTCTCGAAGATTTCCAGGGGATCGCTGTTCTTACGCTCTTTAACCTTGTCCAGGGCGCCATAAACGATACGCTCGGCAACGGCTTTCTTGCCGCTTTCCATCACGTGGTTCATGAACTTGGCCAGGATTTGGCTTCCGTATTTTGGATCATCAAGCACTTCGCGCTTGGCTGCTACACGACGTCTTGGCATGTGATAAGCCCTCAAACGGTCTTCAGGTTAGCTCGGGACCGCATTGCGCCCGACCTTACTCTTATCGACTCAGAAAATTAGAAATTCGCAATTCAGTACAAACGCCGATTACTTCGGACGCTTGGTACCGTACTTCGAACGACCCTGCTTACGGTCTTTAACGCCGGAAGTATCCAGCGAACCGCGCACGGTGTGGTAACGCACACCTGGCAAGTCTTTTACACGGCCGCCGCGAATCAGTACGACGCTGTGCTCTTGCAGGTTGTGGCCTTCACCGCCGATGTACGAGGAAACCTCGAAACCGTTGGTCAGGCGTACACGGCATACTTTACGCAGTGCCGAGTTAGGTTTTTTCGGCGTAGTGGTATACACGCGAGTGCACACACCACGACGCTGCGGGCAGTTCTGCAGCGCAGGCACGTCGGATTTCTCGACGATACGCTTACGCGGCTGACGTACCAGCTGGTTGATAGTTGCCATCTTAAGCTCCACTGTTGTCTTGCGACGCTATTGCCCTACAAACAAAATGGCAGAGCACGTGCCCTGCCAAATTTAGGGGTGCATGAGTCTAAAGAGACTCACCGCCCCAGTCAAGACAAAGCCCCGCTAGCGAACTAGCGGGGCTTTGAACTTAATTGCTGCTGGAGTTCAGCGCTTCGGTCAGTGCGGCTTCCACTTCACTGGCACTGACACGTACCGGCTGAGCTGCATCACGCTTACGCTTACGCTCGCTGTGATACGCCAGACCGGTACCGGCTGGGATCAGACGACCCACAACCACGTTTTCTTTCAGACCACGCAGGTAGTCGCGCTTGCCAGTAACCGCCGCCTCAGTAAGAACGCGAGTGGTTTCCTGGAAAGAAGCCGCCGAGATGAACGACTCGGTGGACAACGACGCCTTGGTGATACCCAGCAGAACGCGGGTGTACTTGGCAACGAACTTGTCTTCTGCAGCCAGACGCTCGTTTTCACCCAGTACCGCGGTCAACTCCATCTGGTCGCCCTTGATGAAGGAGGAATCGCCCGACTCAGCCACTTCAACCTTGCGCAACATCTGACGCAGGATGGTTTCGATGTGCTTGTCGTTGATCTTCACGCCCTGCAGGCGGTAAACGTCCTGAATCTCGTTAACGATGTACTTGGCCAACGCACTGACACCCAGCAAACGCAGGATATCGTGCGGGTCGCTAGGACCGTCGGAGATGACTTCACCCTTGTTGACCTGCTCACCCTCGAACACGTTCAGGTGACGCCACTTCGGAATCAGCTCCTCATACGGATCGCTACCGTCGTTCGGGGTAATAACCAGACGGCGTTTGCCTTTGGTCTCTTTACCGAACGCGATGGTGCCGCTGATTTCCGCCAGAATCGAAGCTTCTTTCGGACGACGCGCTTCGAACAAGTCGGCAACGCGCGGCAGACCACCGGTGATGTCACGGGTCTTCGAAGTTTCTTGCGGAATACGAGCGATAACATCACCGATCGCGATCTGCGCACCGTTCGCCACACCCACCAGGGCGTTGGCCGGCAGGAAGTACTGAGCCAGTACGTCAGTACCCGGCAGCAGCAGATCCTTACCGTCTTCGCCAACCATCTTCACCGCAGGACGGATGTCCTTGCCGGCAGCCGGACGATCTTTCGGATCGAGGACTTCGATGTTGGTCAAACCAGTCAATTCGTCCGTCTGACGCTTGATGGTGATGCCTTCTTCCATGCCCACGTAGGTCACGGTACCTTTCATTTCGGTAACGATCGGGTGGGTGTGCGGGTCCCACTTGGCGACGATGGCGCCAGCATCAACCTTGTCGCCTTCCTTCACGGAAATCACAGCACCGTATGGCAGCTTGTAGCGCTCGCGCTCACGACCGAACTCGTCAGCAATCGCCAGCTCACCGGAACGGGAAACCGCTACCAGGTTGCCGTCAAGACGCTCAACGTGCTTCAGGTTGTGCAGACGAATCGCACCGCCATTCTTCACTTGTACGCTGTCAGCAGCCGAGGTCCGGCTAGCCGCACCACCGATGTGGAACGTACGCATGGTCAGCTGGGTACCCGGCTCACCGATCGACTGAGCAGCGATAACACCGACGGCTTCACCGATATTGATCTGGTGACCACGGGCCAGGTCGCGACCGTAGCACTTGGCGCAGATCCCGTAGCGAGTTTCACAGCTAATCGGCGAACGTACGATCACTTCGTCGATGCTGTTCAGCTCGATGAATTCAACCCACTGCTCGTCAACCAAGGTACCGGCCGGAACCAGAAGCTCCTCGGTGCCAGGCTTGAACACGTCACGGGCGATGACACGACCCAGTACGCGTTCACCCAACGGCTCAACTACGTCACCGCCTTCAATGTGCGGCGTCATCAGCAGGCCATGCTCGGTGCCGCAATCGATTGCGGTAACCACCAGATCCTGGGCCACGTCGACCAGACGACGAGTCAGGTAACCGGAGTTAGCAGTTTTCAACGCGGTATCCGCAAGACCCTTACGAGCACCGTGCGTCGAGATGAAGTACTGCAGAACCGACAGACCTTCGCGGAAGTTCGCGGTGATCGGCGTTTCGATGATCGAACCGTCTGGCTTGGCCATCAGACCACGCATACCAGCGAGCTGACGGATCTGCGCAGCAGAACCCCGCGCACCGGAGTCGGCCATCATGTACATCGAGTTGAACGACTCTTGCTCAACGGTTTTGCCTTCGCGATCAACCACTTTCTCTTTCGAGAGGTTGGCCATCATCGCTTTGGACACTTCGTCGTTAGCCTTGGACCAGAGGTCGATCACCTTGTTGTACTTCTCGCCCTGGGTTACCAGGCCGGAAGCGTACTGCGATTCGATCTCTTTAACTTCCTCGGTGGCGGCGTCAATGATGCGCGCCTTCTCATCCGGGATAACGAAGTCGTTCACGCCGATCGACACACCAGAGATGGTCGAGTAAGCGAAACCGGTGTACATCAGCTGGTCAGCGAAGATAACGGTGTCTTTCAAGCCAACGGTGCGGTAGCACTGGTTGATCAGCTTGGAGATCGCCTTCTTCTTCATCGACTGGTTAACCACGTCATACGACAGGCCATCCGGCACGATCTGGAACAGCAACGCACGGCCGACAGTGGTGTCGACGATACGGGTGTTCTTGGTGATGGTGCCGTCGCGGTCTTTGATCACTTCGTTGATGCGCACTTTTACGCGAGCATGCAGCGAGGCTTCGCCACCACGGAAAACCCGGTCAACTTCCTGTAGGTCAGCGAATACGCGGCCTTCGCCCTTGGCGTTGATCGCTTCGCGGGTCATGTAATACAGACCCAGTACCACGTCCTGCGAAGGAACGATGATTGGCTCACCGTTGGCAGGCGACAGGATGTTGTTGGTCGACATCATCAGTGCGCGCGCTTCCAGCTGGGCTTCCAGCGTCAGCGGTACGTGCACGGCCATCTGGTCACCGTCGAAGTCGGCGTTGTACGCGGCGCAGACCAGCGGGTGCAGCTGAATCGCTTTACCTTCGATCAGAACCGGTTCAAACGCCTGGATGCCCAGACGGTGAAGGGTTGGTGCACGGTTGAGCAGCACTGGGTGTTCGCGAATCACTTCGGCAAGAACGTCCCAAACCTCTGGCAGCTCGCGCTCGACCATTTTCTTCGCGGCTTTGATGGTGGTCGCGAGACCACGCATTTCCAGCTTGCCGAAGATGAACGGCTTGAACAGCTCGAGCGCCATCTTCTTCGGCAGACCGCACTGGTGCAGACGCAGAGTCGGGCCCACGGTAATAACGGAACGACCGGAGTAGTCCACGCGCTTACCGAGCAGGTTCTGACGGAAACGACCTTGCTTACCCTTGATCATGTCAGCCAAGGACTTCAGCGGACGCTTGTTCGAGCCAGTGATGGCGCGACCGCGACGGCCGTTGTCGAGCAGGGCGTCGACCGCTTCCTGCAGCATGCGCTTTTCGTTGCGCACGATGATGTCCGGTGCGGACAGATCGAGCAGGCGCTTGAGGCGGTTGTTACGGTTGATCACGCGGCGATACAGATCGTTGAGATCCGAAGTCGCGAAACGGCCACCGTCGAGCGGAACCAGCGGACGCAGATCTGGCGGCAGAACCGGCAGAACGGTCAACACCATCCACTCAGGCAGGTTGCCCGAGCCGAGGAAGGCTTCCATCAGCTTCAGACGCTTGGACAGCTTCTTGATCTTGGTTTCCGAGTTGGTTTGCGGAATTTCTTCGCGCAGACGGCCAATCTCGTGCTCCAGGTCGATCGCGTGCAGCAGTTCGCGAACGGCTTCAGCACCCATACGGGCGTCGAAGTCATCACCGAACTCTTCGAGGGCTTCGAAGTACTGCTCGTCGTTCAGCAGCTGGCCTTTTTCAAGGGTGGTCATGCCCGGGTCGATAACGACATAGCTCTCGAAGTAGAGCACGCGTTCGATATCGCGCAGGGTCATGTCCATCAGCAAACCGATACGGCTCGGCAGCGATTTCAGGAACCAGATGTGGGCAACCGGCGAAGCCAGTTCGATGTGCGCCATGCGCTCACGACGAACCTTAGCCAGTGCAACTTCAACACCGCACTTCTCGCAGATCACGCCGCGATGCTTCAAGCGCTTGTACTTACCGCACAGGCACTCGTAATCCTTTACCGGGCCAAAGATCTTGGCGCAGAACAGGCCGTCACGCTCAGGCTTGAACGTACGGTAGTTAATGGTTTCCGGTTTTTTAACTTCACCGAACGACCACGAACGGATCATCTCAGGCGAAGCAAGGCCGATGCGAATGGCATCGAACTCTTCGACTTGACCCTGGTTTTTCAGCAAATTCAGTAGGTCTTTCAAGGCCTTTCCTCCTGGCGGAGCAGAGAGCGGGCTAGATAGCCCCGCTCTCGATTCGCGTCACGTGTTATTCGGTTTCCAGATCGATGTCGATACCCAGCGAACGGATCTCTTTGATCAGTACGTTGAAGGACTCGGGCATGCCCGGCTCCATACGGTGATCACCGTCCACGATGTTTTTGTACATCTTGGTACGGCCGTTCACGTCGTCCGACTTCACGGTCAGCATTTCCTGCAGGGTGTAGGCGGCGCCGTAGGCTTCCAGTGCCCAGACCTCCATCTCACCGAAGCGCTGACCACCGAACTGCGCCTTACCACCCAGCGGCTGCTGAGTAACCAGGCTGTAGGAACCCGTGGAACGCGCGTGCATCTTGTCGTCCACCAGGTGGTTCAGTTTCAGCATGTACATGTAGCCAACGGTGGTCGGACGCTCGAACTGGTTACCAGTACGACCGTCGATCAGGCGCATCTGGCCGCTTTCTGGCAGGTCTGCCAGTTTCAGCATGGCCTTGATTTCGCTTTCCTTGGCACCGTCGAACACCGGGGTGGCCATTGGCACACCGCCTTTGAGGTTGTGCGCCAAACGAAGGATTTCCTGATCGCTCAACTCATCCAGGCTTTCCTGACGACCGCCGATCTCGTTGTAGATCTGCTGCATGAACTTACGCAGTTCAGCGACCTTGCGCTGCTCTTCGAGCATGCGGTTGATCTTCTCGCCCAGACCTTTGGCCGCGAGGCCCAGGTGGGTTTCAAGGATCTGACCGACGTTCATACGCGATGGTACGCCCAGCGGGTTCAGTACGATGTCCACCGGCGTACCGTGGATGTCGTGCGGCATGTCTTCAACCGGCATGATCACCGAGACCACACCCTTGTTACCGTGACGACCGGCCATCTTGTCGCCCGGCTGGATGCGGCGACGGATTGCCAGGTAGACCTTGACGATCTTCAGCACGCCTGGAGCCAGGTCATCGCCCTGCTGCAGTTTGCGCTTCTTGTCTTCGAACTTGTCGTCGAGCAGCTGACGGCGGTCGGAGATGTAGGCCTGGGCCTTTTCCAACTGCTCGTTCAGGGCATCGTCAGCCATACGCAGCTTGAACCACTGGCCGCGCTCGAGGCCGTCGAGGAACTCGTCGGTGACTTCTGCGCCTTTCTTCAGGCCAGCGCCGCCTTCAACTTTCTTACCAACCAGAGCGGAACGCAGACGCTCGAAGGTTGCACCTTCAACGATGCGGAACTCTTCGTTGAGGTCCTTACGGATCTCGTCGAGCTGGCTCTTCTCGATCGACAGGGCACGCGCATCGCGCTCCACGCCATCACGAGTGAAGACCTGCACGTCGATAACGGTACCTTTGGTGCCAGTTGGCACACGCAGGGAGGTGTCTTTAACGTCAGACGCCTTCTCCCCGAAGATCGCACGCAGCAGCTTCTCTTCCGGAGTCAGTTGGGTTTCGCCTTTTGGCGTGACCTTGCCGACCAGAATGTCACCTGGGCCCACTTCAGCGCCGACATACACGATGCCTGCTTCGTCCAGCTTGTTCAGCGCAGATTCACCGACGTTCGGGATGTCGGAAGTGATTTCTTCCGAGCCGAGCTTGGTGTCACGCGCCACACAGGTCAGTTCCTGAATGTGGATGGTGGTGAAACGATCTTCTTGCACCACGCGCTCGGAGAGGCAGATGGAGTCTTCGAAGTTGTAACCGTTCCACGGCATGAACGCGACGCGCATGTTCTGACCCAGAGCCAGTTCACCCATATCGGTGGACGGGCCGTCGGCCAGGATGTCGCTGCGCTCAACCTTGTCACCTTTGCTCACCAGCGGACGCTGGTTGATGCAGGTGTTCTGGTTGGAGCGGGTGTATTTGGTCAGGTTGTAGATGTCGACACCAGCTTCGCCAGTTTCAACTTCGTCGTCATTGACGCGAACTACAACACGGCTGGCATCGACGGAGTCGATCACACCGCCACGGCGAGCCACGACGCAAACGCCGGAGTCGCGCGCTACGTTGCGCTCCATGCCGGTACCGACCAGCGGCTTGTCAGCGCGCAGGGTTGGTACAGCCTGACGTTGCATGTTCGAGCCCATCAACGCACGGTTGGCGTCGTCATGCTCGAGGAACGGGATCAACGAAGCAGCAACCGAAACTACCTGCTTAGGCGATACGTCCATCAGGGTGACGTCTTCAGGCGCTTTAACGGTGAATTCGTTGAGGTGACGTACGGCCACCAACTCATCAACCAGCTGACCTTTGTTGTTCATGGTCGCCGAAGCCTGGGCGATCACGTGATCAGCCTCTTCGATGGCGGACAGGAACACGATTTCGTCGGTAACCAGGGTGTCTTTCACCACACGGTACGGGCTCTCGAGGAAACCGTACTGATTGGTGCGAGCATAGGCTGCCAGGGAGTTGATCAGACCGATGTTCGGACCTTCAGGGGTCTCGATCGGGCACACACGGCCGTAGTGGGTCGGGTGTACGTCACGGACTTCGAAGCCAGCACGCTCACGGGTCAGACCGCCTGGGCCAAGAGCCGAAACACGGCGCTTGTGGGTGATCTCGGAGAGCGGGTTGTTTTGGTCCATAAACTGCGAGAGCTGGCTGGAACCGAAGAACTCTTTCACCGCTGCCGCAACCGGCTTGGCGTTAATCAGGTCTTGCGGCATCAGGCCTTCGCTTTCGGCCATCGACAGACGCTCTTTGACCGCACGCTCAACACGTACCAGGCCAACGCGGAACTGGTTCTCGGCCATTTCGCCTACGCAGCGAACACGACGGTTACCCAGGTGGTCGATGTCGTCGACGATGCCTTTGCCGTTACGGATATCGACCAGGGTCTTGAGGACCGCAACGATATCTTCCTTGCTCAGCACGCCCGAACCTTCGATTTCGGTGCGACCGATACGACGGTTGAACTTCATCCGGCCCACGGCCGACAGATCGTAACGCTCGGCGCTGAAGAACAGATTGTTGAACAGAGTCTCGGCAGCATCCTTGGTTGGCGGCTCGCCAGGACGCATCATGCGGTAGATCTCGACCAGCGCTTCCAACTGATTGGTGGTGCTGTCGATCTTCAGGGTATCGGAGATAAACGGACCGCAATCGATGTCGTTGGTGTACAACGTTTCGATGCGTACGACCTGAGCCTTGACCACTTTGGCCAGGATCTCAACGTTCAGCTCGGTGTTGCACTCAGCGATGATTTCGCCGGTAGCCGGGTGCACGATGGCCTTGGCCGAGGTGCGACCGATCAGGTAGTCGATCGGCACTTCCAGCTCTTTGATGCCGGCTTTGTCCAGCTGGTTGATATGGCGCGCGGTAATCCGACGGCCTTGCTCAACGATGACCTTGCCCTTGTCATCGAGGATATCGAGGACGGCAATTTCACCGCGCAGACGCTGCGGAACCAGCTCCAGGTTGAGGGACTCGCCCTTAACGTGGAAAACGTTGGTCGCATAGAAAGCGTCCAGCACTTCTTCAGTGCTGTAGCCCAGCGCGCGCAGGAGCACAGAAGCCGGCAGTTTGCGACGACGGTCGATACGCACGAACACGGCGTCCTTCGGATCGAACTCGAAGTCCAGCCAGGAGCCGCGGTAAGGAATGATGCGCGCCGAGTACAGCAGCTTGCCCGAGCTGTGCGTCTTGCCACGGTCGTGGTCAAAGAACACGCCTGGGGAGCGGTGCAGCTGGGAAACGATAACGCGCTCGGTACCGTTGATAACGAAGGTACCGTTCTCGGTCATGAGCGGAATTTCGCCCATGTACACTTCTTGCTCTTTGATGTCCTTGATCGCTTTGTTCGACGATTCTTTGTCGAAAATGATCAGACGGACTTTTACCCGCAGCGGTACGGCATAGGTTACGCCGCGCAGCGTACATTCCTTGACATCAAAAGCCGGCTCGCCCAAGCGATAACCGACGTACTCCAGAGCAGCATTGCCGGAGTAGCTGATAATCGGGAAAACAGACTTGAAGGCCGCATGCAGGCCAATGTCGCGGAACTGGTCCTTGGTCGCCCCTGCCTGCAGGAATTCACGATACGAATCCAGCTGGATGGCCAGGAGATAAGGCACATCCATGACATCCGGCAACTTGCTAAAGTCCTTGCGGATACGTTTTTTCTCAGTATATGAGTAAGCCATCAGCGTTCCCCAGCTTGGTCACCTGCTTATTTGGCCCCTCCGACGGGAGTTGCCAGAAACTCTTGCAAACCCGAGGTTTGCGCCACCTCATCGGGTGGGTATTTCACGCCTTAGAGCAGCGAACGATTCGCCGACCTAGAACGGAAAAAGGCCGGTGGCAAAAGCCACCAGCCATCAGCCTTTCGCTTAACGCTTGGGCTGTAGACGCAAGGTCGTCGCTTACTTGAGCTCGACTTTGGCGCCAGCTTCTTCCAAAGCAGCTTTGGCTTTGTCAGCTGCGTCTTTCGCAACAGCTTCCAGAACCATGGCAGGAGCGCCGTCAACTACAGCCTTGGCTTCTTTCAGGCCCAGACCGGTCAGTTCACGAACTGCCTTGATCACGTTTACTTTCTTCTCGCCGGCTTCAACCAACATCACGTTGAATTCGGTTTGCTCTTCAACAACAGCGGCAGCAGCAGCTGGACCAGCAGCAGCAACAGCAGCGGTAACGCCGAAGGTTTCTTCCATTGCTTTGATCAGTTCAACAACTTCCAGAACAGTTTTCTGGCCAATTGCTTCGATGATTTGTTCGTTAGTCAGAGACATGACTTAAATCCTGTATTGGGGTGACAGCCTACGCAGCCATCAAATTAAACATATGATTTTGAAAGAGCTTGCGATGCCTTAGGCAGCGGTAGCTTCTTTCTGGTCGCGAATGGCCGCCAGAGTACGAGCCAGCTTGCTGGTAGCGCCTTGGATCACGCTCATCAGCTTCGCAATAGCTTCGTCGCGAGTTGGCAGCGAAGCCAACACGTCGATCTCGTTTGCTGCGAGGAACTTGCCCTCGAACGCAGCTGCCTTGATCTCGAACTTATCCTGACCCTTGGCGAACTCTTTGAAAATACGAGCAGCAGCGCCCGGATGTTCCTTGGAGAATGCAATCAGGGTCGGGCCTTTGAACACGTCGTTGAGGACCGAATACTCGGTGCCTTCAACAGCGCGCTTGAGCAGGGTATTACGTACAACACGTACGTATACGCCAGCTTCGCGGGCCTCTTTACGGAGTCCGGTCATAGCGCCTACAGTCACGCCACGGGCATCAGCCACGACAGCGGAAAGGGCTACTTTGGCAGCCTCGTTGACTTCAGCGACGATGGCCTTCTTGTCTTCGAGTTTAATTGCCACGGGTAAAACTCCTGCTTGTTACCGTTTCATCTGGCCGAAGCCGGATGTCGTTTTGGTGTCTGATTCGGTAAGGAACCGGGAGCACCATCTGCGTAGGCGGTTAATTTAAGGCTTGCGCCACCTACGGTCTTGGATAGCCCCCGCAAAGCAGGGACCCCAAAGATTCGAGACAGCGCAATTACTCGCACTGCCTCTATGTATTACGCGTCGAGCGAGCCTTGGTCGATGACCAAACCAGGACCCATGGTAGTGCTCAGGGTTACGCGCTTGACGTAAACACCTTTCGAAGTCGATGGCTTCAGACGCTTGAGGTCGGAAATCAGCGCTTCAACGTTCTGCTTCAGCTTCTCGGCGTCAAAACCAACCTTGCCGACGGAACCGTGGATGATGCCGTTCTTGTCAGTACGGAAACGTACTTGACCAGCTTTGGCATTCTTCACAGCGGTAGCCACGTCAGGGGTAACGGTGCCGACTTTCGGGTTAGGCATCAGACCACGTGGGCCGAGCACTTGGCCCAGCTGACCCACAACGCGCATTGCATCCGGGGAAGCAATTACTACGTCATAGTTCAGGTCGCCGCCTTTCATTTCGGCAGCCAGATCGTCCATACCAACGCGATCAGCGCCGGCAGCCAAAGCAGCTTCAGCAGCTGGACCCTGGGTGAACACGGCAACGCGAACGCTTTTGCCCGAACCGTTCGGCAGAACGGTGGCGCCACGTACAACCTGGTCGGATTTACGCGGGTCAACACCGAGGTTGACGGCGATATCTACCGACTCAGAGAACTTAACTGCAGACAGCTCAGCCAGCAGAGCGGCAGCTTCAACAAAGTTGTAAGCCTTACCAGCTTCAACTTTCTCAGCGATTGCCTTTTGACGCTTGGTCAACTTAGCCATTACACACCCTCCACGTTGAGGCCCATGCTACGAGCGGAGCCGGCGATAGTACGCACAGCTGCATCCATATCAGCGGCAGTCAGATCAGCCTGTTTGGTTTTGGCGATCTCTTCCAGCTGAGCACGAGTCACGGTGCCAACCTTAACGGTGTTCGGACGAGCCGAACCGCTGGTCAGGCCAGCAGCCTTCTTCAGCAGAACCGAAGCAGGGGTGCTTTTGGTTTCAAAGGTGAAGCTACGGTCGCTATAAACAGTGATGATCACTGGAGTCGGCAGACCAGGTTCCATGCCCTGGGTGCGGGCGTTGAACGCCTTGCAGAATTCCATGATGTTCACGCCGTGCTGACCCAGAGCTGGGCCGACAGGTGGCGAGGGGTTGGCTTGTGCAGCCTTTACTTGCAGCTTGATATAAGCCGTAATTTTCTTAGCCATGAGCTACTCCAGTTTTGGGTTCTAGCGCCTTTCAGCTCCCCAGTTATTGCCTATTTATCCCAGTGACGACAAAACCCCGCAGCCTATGGCTGCGGGGTAAGGGATGCTTATGTCAGTTATGCCTTTTCGACCTGACTGAACTCCAGCTCGACCGGTGTAGAGCGACCAAAAATAGTCACTGCCACCTGGATGCGACTCTTCTCGTAATTAACTTCTTCAACAACACCACTGAAATCGGCAAACGGACCATCAGTCACGCGCACCATTTCACCGGGCTCGAACAATGTTTTCGGCTTCGGCTTGTCACCACTGTCGGCAACACGACGCAGAATGGCATCAGCTTCTTTTTCAGTGATCGGTGCAGGCTTATCTGCAGTACCACCGATGAAGCCCATGACGCGCGGGGTGTTCTTGATCAAATGCCAAGTAGCCTCGCTCATCTCCATCTGCACCAGGACATAACCTGGGAAGAACTTACGCTCACTCTTGCGCTTTTGACCGTTCCGCATCTCCACTACTTCTTCAGTGGGGACCAGAATCTCGCCAAAAACGTCTTCCATACCAGCGAGCTTCACACGCTCGACTAACGAGCGCATAACATGCTTCTCGTAACCCGAGTAAGCATGCACAACGTACCAACGCTTAGCCACGGGACACCCTTAGCCGACAATCAACGAAACAAGCCAACCAAGCAGGGAATCTAAACCCCACAACAACAGCGCCATAACCAAAACAACAGCCACAACGATCAACGTTGTCTGCGTGGTTTCCTGGCGAGTCGGCCAAACGACCTTGCGAATTTCAACGCGAGCTTCTTTTGCCAACACCCAAAAGGCCTGGCCTTTTGATGTTTGCAGGGCAATCACACCAGCCAATGCTGCAACAACAAGCAAGGCCAAAACGCGATACAGAATAGGCTCAGCAGAGAAATACTGATTACCGACTACGCCTGCGATTACCAGAGCAGCAACTACGAGCCACTTAAGCAGATCGAAGCGAGAGTCTTTGGCTTCAGCCTTAACATTCATCTACTAATATCCTGTAAAAAGACGCGCCAAATTCTAGGGAAAATGGCAGGTCAGGAGGGAATCGAACCCCCAACCTACGGTTTTGGAGACCGTCGCTCTGCCAATTGAGCTACTGACCTAAAAACTGAATCAGGCCGACCATTATGCCGGCCCGATCAAAACAGATCAATCGATTAAGCGATGATCTTAGCTACGACGCCAGCGCCGACGGTACGACCGCCTTCACGAATAGCGAAACGCAGACCTTCTTCCATTGCGATGGTCTTGATCAGAGTGACAGTCATCTGGATGTTGTCACCTGGCATTACCATCTCAACGCCTTCCGGCAGTTCGCAGTTACCAGTTACGTCAGTAGTACGGAAGTAGAACTGAGGACGGTAGCCTTTGAAGAACGGAGTGTGACGACCGCCTTCTTCTTTGCTCAACACATACACTTCTGCAGTGAAGGTGGTGTGCGGCTTAACCGAACCTGGCTTGACCAGAACCTGGCCACGCTCTACGTCGTCACGCTTGGTGCCGCGCAGCAGAACGCCGCAGTTCTCGCCAGCACGACCTTCGTCGAGCAGCTTGCGGAACATTTCAACACCGGTACAGGTTGTCTTGGTGGTATCACGCAGACCAACGATCTCGATTTCTTCCTGGATCTTGACGATACCGCGCTCGATACGGCCAGTTACCACGGTGCCACGACCGGAGATCGAGAATACGTCTTCGATTGGCATCAGGAACGGCTTGTCGATTGCACGAACTGGCTCTGGGATGTAGCTATCCAGAGTTTCAACCAGCTTCTTAACAGCGCTGGTACCCATTTCGTTGTCGTCTTGGCCGTTCAGAGCCATCAGAGCGGAACCGATGATGATCGGAGTGTCGTCGCCTGGGAAATCGTAAGTGCTGAGCAGGTCGCGCACCTCCATTTCAACCAGCTCCAGCAGCTCTGCGTCGTCAACCATGTCAGCCTTGTTCAGAAAGACAACGATGTACGGAACGCCTACCTGACGGGACAGCAGGATGTGCTCACGAGTTTGCGGCATCGGACCATCAGCGGCCGAGCAAACCAGGATAGCGCCATCCATCTGCGCAGCACCGGTGATCATGTTTTTTACGTAGTCGGCGTGACCCGGGCAGTCAACGTGCGCGTAGTGACGCACGGACGAATCGTATTCAACGTGAGCGGTGTTGATGGTGATACCGCGAGCTTTTTCTTCCGGGGCGCTGTCGATCTTGTCGAAGTCAACCTTGGCCGAACCGAACACTTCGGAGCAGACGCGGGTCAGAGCAGCGGTCAGAGTGGTTTTACCGTGGTCAACGTGACCGATAGTGCCAACGTTGACATGCGGCTTGTTACGCTCAAACTTTTCTTTAGCCATTTTGACTGCCTCCCAGAGAAGAATTGACTCAGCATCACCGCCATAAAACAAAGGCAGATACTTGCATATCTGCCTTTATTAGATGGAGCTCATGAGCGGACTCGAACCGCTGACCTCACCCTTACCAAGGGTGTGCTCTACCAACTGAGCTACATGAGCAAAACACATTGCGAAAACAACAATGCTGGAGCGGGTAGCGGGAATCGAACCCGCATCATCAGCTTGGAAGGCTGAGGTTCTACCACTGAACTATACCCGCGGAGCCTGCAGCTCTCGCTAAATCTGGTGGAGGGAGAAGGATTCGAACCTTCGAAGTCGATGACGTCAGATTTACAGTCTGATCCCTTTGGCCACTCGGGAATCCCTCCAAACGGGGCGGCATTCTCATTCTATGCCGACCTACTGTCAAGCAATTTCTCATTAAAAAACCTGAGGTTAGCTTCATTGACAGTAACTTCGCAGAACACTTGTTAGCACCACCCTGCGAAGCGGGCGCCATTCTATGCATTCTATTGAGGGCTTGCAACCCCTTCGCAAGGCATTAATTGCTGCTCTAAGCCTTTGAAGTCAAAAGCCAAACGCTGCAGCAAGGAATCATCCGCCAGACGCCTACTTTGTGGAGAGATACGCACCCAGAAACTGCGATGCGCACGCGTCAGCTCACGCAGGGACGGCTCGTACCCGGCATCACGCAAACGCTGCATCACACTCTGCGCTGAATCGCTACGCGGAAAGATGCCCAGGGAGATACCGTTGGCCAGATCGCCCTGAGTAATGATGTAGCTATCGATCTTGCGTGCTTGCAACTCACGCAATTGGCGCAATGAAGCCTGCCGCGAAGCCAGCGGAGGTAGATACACCCAGTAATCTACGCCCGCCGCCGCATCCATACTTTGCACGCGCGACTGAATATCCAAGCTCAACAACCGCTGCTCGACGGCAGACGCATCCGCCATCACCTCAAAACTACCGAGAAACAAGCACACCGCCTCAGCAGGTTGCGCCACAGCCACCTCTCGCCGCGGCGGCGCGCTCGACTCACTGAGCAGGCGAATATCGCGCTTACTGTCTTGCGCCATATTCAGCGGTGCAATCTCAGTAACCCGCAGAGGGGCCTGCTGCTGATGCCACACGTAATAGAACAGATTCAGTACAACCAACCACAAGAACATCCAGCGCATGCATGACCTCAATCTATGGGGCAAGCGATCGCCAAGCCGATAAACACCAAGTCCGGCACAACCCGCGCACCCGGAATAACATCCATAACCAGCGGGGCATCACCACCAGTGAGGAAAACATCAAAGTCACTGCCCAGCAGCTCTGCCGCCATCGCCACCTGACCGCTGACAAAACCGCGCAGCATCAACAAGCATCCACGCTCAACAGCTTCAGCAGTCGCCCGCCCCGGCACCAGATCTTCAAGCGCCTTGGCCGCCTCATCACTGTCATAGCGCGTTCTGCGGGTGTGGGTTCGCAACTGCGTGCGCATCAGCGGCATACCCGGGCAAATAAAGCCGCCCTGGTGCCCACCATCTGCACCCACAAAATCCGAAGTAACCGCAGTGCCCAGGTCAATAACCAGCACGGCCTTGCCCGATAACTGATAAGCCCCTACCACTGCAAGCCAGCGATCAAGCCCAAGGCGCTCGTACTGCTCATAACCATTGCGAACACCCGACAAGGAAACAGCAGAGCGAGCCGCACGACACTCGACAGCAAAAGCCTGCTCAAGCAGCGAGATCAACCGCGCTGTCTCTTCGTCGCTGCGCACACTCACCAGACGACAGGCACGCAGCTGCACAGCTTGCTCGCGGACCACCTCTATAAGCGCTTGATCCGACTCAACGACACCACCTACGTCTGCCGTAGCCTTGCCACCACCCAGCAAGCGCCACTTAATAAAGGTATTACCGCAGTCGAGCTCAAGAATCATCACGCAACCTCAGACTGAGCTCACCGCCGCTAAAGCTTCGCTCAGCCCCATCAACACGAAGACGAATGGCTCCGGAACGATCCACCCCTAAAACCTCACCTTCAATAGGCTCACCGCCAGCCGTTAACGCAACCGATCGCCCCTGCCAAAGGTGACAAGCCTGCCACTCATCTTGCAAAGCTGCGAAACCATCACGCAGCTGAATATCCAGATAGCGCGACAGCTGCCGATTCAACTCACTAACTAGCTCATTGCGATTTAACAGACGCCCCAACTCAGCACGCATCGAAGTCCAGGGCTGACCAATAGCCCCCTGATCGGCCGCGAGCATATTCACATTCAAGCCAATCCCGATGACCACATGACACACATCAGCCGGATCGCCAGACAGCTCTAATAGGATGCCCGCCAGCTTCCGCTCACCCACCAGCACATCATTGGGCCACTTCAATCCAGCCTCAGCCACGCCAAAGCTGCGAATAACCTGTAGCAGGGCCAAGCCGACAGCGAGGCTCATGCCCTCAAGCTGGCGCATGCCACCTTCAACACGAACAACAAGGCTGTAATACAGATTCTCGCCGAAGGGACTTACCCAACTACGCCCCCGCCGCCCTCGTCCACTGGTTTGCCGCTCAGCGATCACATAGAACGGCAGCGCTTGCGCTTCTGGCAACAGCCGCAGCGCCTCAGCATTGGTCGAGTCCACGCTGGGCATAACGCACGCACGCCACGGCGGGACATCCACTTGAGCATTTAGCCAATCCTCATCCAGCAACTGCAGCGGCGTCGCCAGCTGATAGCCGCGCCCGCGCACCTTGTGCAACGGTAACGACAACTCGACCTGCAAAGCCTGCAGCTTCTTCCACACAGCAGAGCGGCTCACGCCCAAAGCCGCGCCAAGCGCCTCACCAGAGTGGAAGCGCCCGTCTTGAAGAAGCCTTAACAATGCAAGCATATGAGTCCCGCCAAGCAATAAGGCACGCATGATAACGATGCCCTGTTTAGTTGCCTATCAAAGGCTGAGCTGGGCGTGGTTTGTTTTCGCGCCACAAAGTAAAACCCCCGACCGTTTTCACGATCGGGGGTTTTGGTATAGGTGCTTGACGATGACCTACTCTCACATGGGGAAACCCCACACTACCATCGGCGATGCATCGTTTCACTACTGAGTTCGGGATGGGATCAGGTGGTTCCAATGCTCTA
>NZ_JAAPAU010000003.1:0-679251 GCF_011636575.1 Pseudomonas sp. OTU750018 | reverse complement strand
GACTTGCATGTGTTAGGCCTGCCGCCAGCGTTCAATCTGAGCCATGATCAAACTCTTCAGTTCAATACTGCTTGGGTTTTGAGAAAACCCTAAACTTAGCTCAGCAATCGTTGGTTACATCTTTGATCTCTCGCGGAGTAACTTGTGATGCTGATAATCTTGCGACTAGCAGTCTTACCTCACAAGCACCCACACGAATTGCTTGATTCAGTTGTTAAAGAGCGGTGGTTAAGTCTTTCGTCTCAACCGAGGCGCGCATTCTACAGCAGCCTCATTCTCCGTCAAGTGATTTCGAAAATTTCTTTTCAATCTCAACCACTTGCGCCTTCGATCAACATCTAGCTTCTCGTCAGCGGGAGGCGAATTCTACAGCGTTTCAAACCGCTGTCAACCACCTCTTTTACCGCCTTCGATCATCTCGACCGAACCCCTTCAGGCTCAAACACTACCCCCTGAAGAGGAGGCGGATTCTACGCAGCTTTCGCTGCTTTGCAACCCCTTTTTAAATCTAACTTCTTGTTTTATAAGAAGTTTAAGGAGCTGCTTACGCCTGAAGAGGTGCGCATTATAGGGACTGGCAAACGAAGGTCAATCGTTTATTGCGCTTTTGTTTCAATACCCGCGAAATCACTGGCTGTAGCCACACAAACCACTAGCGCGCCGCCTGCAGAAACGACAAAGCCGTTGAAGCTGACGCTTCAACGGCTTTGTCGCACCCACTACGCCTAGCGCCTTATGACTCTAGTTTAAGCGTAATGCGCGCAAACGCCTTCTTGCCGGCCTGACAGATATGCACCGCTCCCACCTTATATATAAAGGAGCGATCCACCACCTCACCATCCACCCGAACACCGCCGGAACCCAAAAGGTCGCGCGCCATAGCAGCGTTCTTCACCAAACCAGCTTTATTAAGGAGCGCAGCAATCGGCATGTCCTCAACAGATAACACCTCGATCTCTGGCAGATCGTCAGGCAGTTCGCCCTCTTTCATGCGATTGCCAGCCGAGCGATGAGCACTGAGCGCCGCCTCTTCGCCATGGAAGCGAGCAACGATCTCTTCGGCCAGTTTGATTTTGATGTCACGGGGGTTGGCGCCCAGCTCGACATCACGCTTGAACTGTTCAATCTCTTCCATGGAGCGAAAGCTAAGCAGCTCGAAATAGCGCCACATCAATGCATCCGGCATGGAGACCAGCTTGTTGTACATGACGCCAGGCGCTTCTTGGATCCCTATATAGTTGCCCAATGACTTGGACATCTTCTTCACGCCATCCAACCCTTCAAGCAACGGCATGGTGACAATGCACTGCGACGCCTGACCATAGGAACGCTGCAACTCGCGCCCCATCAGCAGGTTGAACTTCTGATCCGTACCACCCAGCTCAACATCCGCCTGCAGCGCAACCGAGTCATACCCCTGTACCAGCGGATAGAGGAACTCGTGGATGGCTATCGGCTGATTGGTCGAGTAGCGCTTACTGAAGTCATCGCGTTCAAGCATACGCGCCACGGTGTACTGCGAGGTGAGGCGAATGAAATCCGCCGGCCCCATTTTGTCCATCCACGTGGAGTTGAAGGCAACCTCGGTTTTTGCGGGATCAAGAATCTTGAATACTTGGGTTTTATAGGTCTCCGCGTTCTCGAGCACCTGATCACGGGTCAACGGCGGACGGGTGGCACTTTTACCGCTGGGATCACCAATCATTCCCGTGAAGTCACCAATCAGGAAGATCACCTGGTGGCCTAACTCCTGGAACTGACGCAGCTTATTAATGAGCACGGTGTGCCCGAGGTGCAGATCCGGCGCCGTCGGATCAAAACCGGCCTTAATACGCAGCGGCTGACCGCGCTTGAGCTTTTCAATCAGCTCAGCTTCAACCAGAACCTCTTCCGCGCCACGCTTGATCAGCGCCAACTGCTCTTCAACCGACTTCATGACAGGACTCACGACCACTCAAAACAAAAGGGAACCAACCATACAAGATCGCAGACAAATCACAAGTTCTGCCGGCCACCCCACCTACGCTAAGACCGCCTAGCGACAACCGGGGTTGCCTAGCTAGCGATTTGGTTATATTTTATACAGTTACTGCATATTCATCATTTCGTTTATCTATTTCTTTTCATTTTTAAAGTCAAAAAGCCGCCTATGACCTCTCCAACTAAAGCGCCGCCCCTGTACCCGAAAAGCCATATCTTGGCGGCCAGTGGCGTCGCCGCCCTACTGAGCCTAGCCCTACTGGTATTCCCCTCTCGCGAAGTTGAAGCAAAGAAAACCTACCTGAATCTTGAGCTGGACAGCGGCGCTGAATATGCGGAGCTGCAAGACGATGCAGAATCCGCCAACACCCAGGCCCGTCAGTCACCATTCGCCAATACAGCAGCCACCGAGACACCGGACGAACAGCCATCCGCACAGGCTGCAGAACCCGAACAAACTGACCCGCTACACCATATTGTTCGCGTGGAGAACGGTGACACGCTGTCTACCGTGTTCGCCAAAGTAGGCCTGAGTGCGACCACGCTGCACGCCGTGCTCAACAGCAGTAAAGAAGCCAAGCAGCTGACACGCCTCAAAGTAGGTCAGGCACTTGAGTTCAAACTGAGTGAGGACGGCCAACTCGAAAGCCTGCACAGCAAACTCAGTGACCTCGAAAGCATCGCCCTGGCCAAAAATGACAAAGGCTTCAGCTTCAAGCGTGAGCTGGTCAAACCCGAAGTCCAGACTACCTACAGCCACGGCGTGATCAACAGCTCGCTGTTTCTCTCAGCCAAGCGGGCCGGTTTGTCGCACAGCCTGACCATGGATCTGGCAAACGTATTTGGCTACGACATCGACTTCGCCATGGATATTCGCGAAGGTGACGAGTTCGAGCTGATCTACGAGAAGAAAGTAGTCAACGGCAAGCAGGTTGGGACCGGCAACATCCTCTCCGCACGCTTCACCAACCGCGGCAAGACCTACACAGCCGTGCGTTACACCAACAAACAGGGCAATAGCAGCTATTACAACGCCAATGGCGAGAGCATGCGCAAAGCCTTTATCCGCACCCCGGTGGATTTCGCCCGTATTAGCTCACGCTTTTCCACAGGTCGCCGCCACCCAGTGCTGAACAAGATTCGCGCGCACAAGGGTGTGGATTACGCAGCCCCTCGCGGAACCCCTATCAAAGCTGCCGGCGATGGTCGCATCACCCTGGCAGGCCGTCATGGTGGCTACGGTAATGCGGTCATTATCCAGCACGGTCAACGCTACCGTACCTTGTATGCGCACATGAACGGCTTTGCCAAAGGCATCCGCAGCGGTACCAACGTCAAGCAAGGCCAGATCATCGGCTATATCGGTACCACCGGCCTATCCACCGGACCGCATCTGCACTATGAGTTCCAGGTGAATGGCGTTCACGTTGACCCATTGAGCCAGAAGCTGCCAATGGCCGACCCGATTGCCAGCAGTGAGAAAGCCCGTTTCATGCAGCTGAGCAAACCGTTGATGGCGCAAATGGATAAAGAGAAGTCCACGATGCTTGCCCTCAACAATCAGCGCTAAACCATGCCCCTCTATCTCGGTGTGATGTCCGGTACCAGCCTGGACGGTCTGGACATTGCACTGATTGAACAGACACACAGCACTCGCTTAGTCGGTACCCGCTACCTGCCGATGCCTGAAGAGCTGCGCAGCAGCTTACTTAACCTGTGTGCGCCCGGACCAGATGAGTTAGCCCGCGCCGCGATTGCCGAACAGCATTGGGCCACCCTGGCAGCACAGGGCATCAATGACTTACTTGCGCAGCACGAAACGCCCACACACAGCGTTCGCGCCATCGGTAGCCACGGCCAGACCGTGCGCCATGAACCTGCCCGCGGCTTCACAGTCCAGATCGGCAACCCCGCCCTACTCGCGGAGCTGACTGGCATCAGCGTGGTCAGTGACTTTCGCCGCCGCGATGTCGCTGCGGGAGGCCAGGGGGCGCCGCTGGTTCCGGCGTTTCACCAGGCATTGTTCGCCAGCGAGAACAGCACTCGCGCCATCCTGAACATTGGCGGTTTCAGCAACCTCAGCCTGCTTGAACACGAACGTCCGGTGCATGGTTTCGATTGTGGCCCGGGCAATGTACTGCTGGACGCCTGGATTCAACGTCACCAGGGCCTGACGTACGACCAAGACGGCCAGTGGGCGGCAAGCGGTCAGGTGCAGATGGCACTTCTGCACGCCCTACTCAGCGATCCCTATTTCCAGACTCAAGGCCCTAAAAGCACGGGGCGCGAGCTGTTCAACCTGACCTGGCTGGATCAGCACCTGCAAAACCTGCCGGCGATTGCTAAGGCTGACGTGCAGGCTACCTTGCTGGAAATGACCGCAATCAGCATTACCGAGGCGCTCAAGGCTGCTCAGCAGCACACCGAGATGCTGCTGGTGTGTGGTGGTGGTGCGCATAACCACACACTGATGCGCCGCCTGGCGCAGCTGCTGCCTAATAGCCAGGTGAGCAGTACCGACGCACATGGTGTGCCCGCCGATTGGGTCGAAGCCATGGCCTTTGCCTGGCTGGCGCACTGCTGCCTGGAAGGCATTCCCGCCAACCGGCCTAGCGTCACCGGCGCTCGCGGCCTGCGGGTGCTTGGCGCGATCTACCCCGCCTAATCACCTTTTCCAATCTGCTGCGCGCAGAAACGACAACGCCGTGCATAAGGCACGGCGTTAGCTTGAACAGCCTGCAACTCAGATCGAGAACGAAGAGCCGCAACCGCAGGTAGTGGTGGCGTTCGGGTTGTTGATGACAAATCGCGAACCTTCCAGACCTTCCTGATAATCCACCTCGGCACCTGCCAGGTACTGAAAGCTCATCGGATCGACCACCAGACTCACGCCTTCGCGCTCGATGATGGTGTCATCCTCGGCGACTTCTTCATCGAAGGTGAAGCCGTACTGGAAGCCGGAACAACCGCCTCCCGTTACAAACACGCGCAATTTCAGGCGCGGGTTGCCTTCCTCATCGACCAGGCTCTTCACCTTGTTCGCTGCGCCCTGCGTAAATTGCATAGCGCTGGGGGTGAAGGTTTCGACGCTCATGCTGATTAACTCCCGGCGCTACGCGCCATACTGCATTCTGATCGGCATTATCCGCTTACCCGAGAAAAGCGGTCAACTATTGTGCAGCATCCAGCGTTTCTGGTAATTCCAACGGCCGCGGTTCGTCCTGCAAGCGGCAGAGGCGGCCTTCGATCTGCGCACCCATGGCCATTTCCATCAACGCGTAATACAGATTGCCGCGCACTCGCGCTCGCGCGCCCAACTCAAGGTGACCACTGGCGTGCACATCGCCAATCACCTCACCGTCAATCACGATATGGGGGGCACGAAGCTCACCTTCAACCCGTCCCTGCACACTGACGCGCACCATGCCTTCGCTGGCGACCAGGTTACCGATGACTTTGCCATCGACCTGCACCGCGCCTTGAAAGCGCAAATCGCCATGCAGCTCGGCACCTACCGCAATCAGGCTGGTCTTGCCCGCGAAACGCTGCACGTCGGTACGCGCCTTGTCTTTATTCCACATAAGGAACAGTTACTCCTCTTTGTTCCACTTGAATGTACGCAGCAGAGGCTTCTCGCCCTGCACCTCGGCACGCACCTTGATCTCGCGCGGGACAAACCCTTCTGGCAACTTTAGCTCGGCAAACCGCCCAGCTTCAGGAATAGCCTGAAAGTGCTTGAACACGAAGGTAATCGGCTGCTCAGGCAACGCATCAGGCAGGTCCGCAGACAGCGCAGCCAGTTCGAGCGTAACGTCCTGCTCGCCTTGCTTGCCGACGATCGACACATGCAGCTGCCCTTCCAGCGGCGCCTCACCTTTGCCCACGCGACTGAGGAGTATCTTGTAGCGGAAAAGCTCGGGACTGTCCGTGGCCTGCAGCTCAAAGGCCCGGATGCGCAAACCTTCACGACGACTGGCGGGGGCCAATACACCTTTGTAGAAGGCCAGATCCTGCTGCTGTTTATAGATCTGCTCTTCCAGCAGCTTGATACTCAGCCGGCTCTGCTCGTTGGCCTGCTGGCTGAGTTTTTCTGCGCTGCTCAATACCGCCACACGCTGCCGCAGCTCTTCGAGGTCACGCAGCAGTTGCTCATCGCGCTCTGATTCGACTGGCTGTCCCACCGTCACGGCAGGTTGCGTGTAATGCTGCCACCAACTGCCCGCATAAAACGCCAGCGGAATACACAGCACCAGCAGCAGGACGAATACACGCCGGCGCCTGGCGCGCCCGGGGTCGCTGAGGCGGACCTCCCAGCCCGCCATCAGGGCAGCATGGCCGCGTGAGATAAGCCCAGGCGCTCATCGAGGCCAAAGAGGATGTTCATGTTCTGCACTGCCTGGCCCGAAGCACCTTTGACCAAGTTGTCGATCACCGAGAGCACCACCACCAGGTCGCCATCCTGTGGACGGTGCACGGCAATCCGACAGACGTTGGCACCGCGCACGCTGCGCGTTTCCGGGTGGCTACCAGCGGGCATAACATCAACGAAAGGCTCGTTGGCATAACGCTGCCCGAACAACGCCTGCAGATCCACCGAGCGGTCGACCACAGTGGCGTAAAGCGTGGCGTGAATACCGCGGATCATCGGCGTGAGGTGCGGCACAAAGGTCAGGCCGACATCCTTACCGGCAGCCCGGCGCAGACCCTGACGGATCTCCGGCAGATGCCGATGACCTTTCACCCCATAAGCCTTCATGCTCTCACCGGCCTCGCTGAACAGCGAACCCACACTGGCACCGCGCCCGGCACCGCTAACCCCGGATTTGCAGTCAGCGATCACCTGCGCGGTATCAGCCAGCCCAGCCTCTAGCAGCGGAATCAGCGCCAGTTGCGCGGCAGTGGGGTAGCAGCCCGGCACGGCGATCAGTCGCGCCTGCTTGATCGCTTCACGGTTAACTTCCGGCAAGCCATACACCGCTTCCGGCAGCAGGTCCGGCGCGCCGTGCGGCTGACCGTACCACTTGGCCCATTCATCGGCGTCCTGCAGGCGGAAGTCGGCTGACAGATCGATCACCTTGGTGCCGGCGGCCAGCAGCTCACCGGCCAGGGCATGCGCAACACCATGCGGGGTGGCGAAGAACACCACATCGCAGGCGCCCAGGGTAGCAACGTCCGGCACGCTGAACGCCAGGTTGTCGTAATGACCGCGCAGGTTCGGGTACATCTCATCGACACGCATGCCGGCCTCGGAGCGTGAGGTAATCACCTCGACCTGCGCTTGCGGGTGTTGCGCCAACAAACGCAACAGCTCGACACCGGTATACCCCGTGCCACCGACGATTCCGACCTTGATCATCACTTGCCCCTTTGCAATACCAGCAGTGGAAAGCTGCCGATGATACGGCCGCTTCGGCCAGGGGCCAACACTTGAGCGCCGCATGTGATGACGGAGGCGGTCATGCACACTACTATCGGGGCACTTTCCTGCAACGAGTGCGCACGATGCTCTATCTATGGCTCAAGGCTTTTCACATCATCGCCATGGTCTGCTGGTTCGCCGGCCTGTTTTACCTGCCGCGCCTGTTCGTCTACCACGCCATGAGCACCGACGAAGTCAGCCGCGAACGCTTCTGCATCATGGAGCGCAAGCTCTACCGCGGGATCATGTGGCCATCACTGATTCTTACCGTCGGCCTAGGTCTGTGGCTGCTCAGCCTTAACCCGAGCTACTACTTCAGCCAAGGCTGGATGCACGCCAAGCTGAGCCTGGTGGCGCTGCTGGTGGTCTACCAGTTCATGTGCGGCGCCCAGCTCAAAGCCTTTGCCCGTGGCGAGAACCAACGCGGCCATGTGTTCTACCGCTGGTTCAATGAAGCGCCCGTGCTGGCCTTACTCGGCATTGTCATTCTGGTCGTGGTTCGCCCTTTCTAAATACTCCAAGAGGATTACCGCATGTCGCTTCCGGCCCTGCTCGAACAACGCCTGCGCCTACCCGTCGTCGCGGCGCCGATGTTTCTGGTGTCCAACCCACAACTGGTTCTGGCCTGCTGCAACAGCGGCATAGTCGGCAGCTTTCCGGCGCTCAACCAGCGTGACAGCAGCGGCTTCAAGGACTGGCTGCAGGAGATCGAAGCAGGCCTGGACAGCGCCGCTGCACCCTATGCGGTTAACCTGATCGTGCACGGTAGCAACCCGCGCCTGCAGGCGGACCTGGCCATCTGCGTTGAACAGCGCGTGCCCATCGTGATCACCAGCCTCGGCGCGGTGAAGGACGTGGTCGATGCGGTGCACAGCTATGGCGGTCTGGTGTTTCACGACGTGACCACCCGCCGGCATGCTGAGAAAGCCGCCGAAGCCGGCGTCGACGGCCTGATCGCGGTAGCCGCTGGCGCAGGCGGACATGCTGGCACTTGGAGCCCGTTTGCGCTGATCGCCGAGATCCGCCAGTTCTTCGACAAGACCCTGCTACTGGCTGGTTGCCTCAATCAGGGCCATGAAGTGCTGGCCGCCCAGCTGCTCGGCGCCGACCTCGCTTACCTTGGCACCCGCCTGATTGCCACCCAGGAAAACGCCGCTTCCGCTGCTTACAAGCAGATGATCCTCGACGCCAAAGCCGCCGACATCATCCACACCCCGGCGGTCTCCGGGGTGCCCGCAAGCTTTATGCGCCAGAGCCTGGAACTGGCCGGCTACGACCTCAAGCAGCTGCAGAACAAAGGCGAGGTCAACTACGGCGAGAAGCTCAAACCGATGGATGAAGAAGCCAAGGCCTGGAAAACCGTATGGTCGGCCGGCCAGGGTGTTGGCACTATCAACGACCTGCCCAGCGTCGAGCAGCTGATCGCCCGCCTCGACAGCGAATACCGGGCCGCCCTCAAGCAAAGCCTGCAGTTGCAACAACGCTGGGCGCGATGAAGCGACGCAGCCTGATCGGCATTGGGGCGTTCGGGCTGCTGGCCGGCTGGGCACTGCGCCCGGATGACCTCGGCCAGCCACACACACCTTATTTTGCGGCACTCAACCAACTGCTGCGACGCGCAGGGGCCGGTCTGCCTTTGCTGGTCGTTGACCTGGAACGCCTTGATCAGAACGCCGAGCTGCTGGCTAGCCAGCTCGGTAAGCAACTCCCGCTGCGCTTGGTGGCCAAATCGCTGGCCTCCACCGGCTTGCTCGACTACCTGGCGAAGAAACTCGGCACGCAGCGTTTTATGGTGTTTCACCAGCCACAGATCAATCAGCTGGCAGTCAACTTCCCCCAGTCCGACCTGCTACTCGGCAAGCCCTTGCCCAGCGCTGCGGCCCTGAGCTTCTACCAACAACTGCCGCAGGGCAGCGGCTTTGTCCCGGCCGAGCAGCTGACCTGGCTGATCGACAGCCAAAACCGTCTGCAGGAATACGCCGCACTGGCCAACGCCCTCAACCAACCGCTACAGATTGCCTTTGAAATCGACATCGGCCTGGCCCGCGGCGGTTTTGCGACGCCCGCAGAACTTGGCGCCGCACTCACCTGGCTGCGTAATACGCCCAACCGGCTACGCATACGCGGCCTGATGGGCTATGACGCGCACCTCGCCCATACGCCGTTCTGGACCGACCAAACCAGCGCCTTTACCCAGAGCGCCGTACGCTACCGCGCATTTATCACCAGCGCCGCCGCATTCAGCGAGCTATGGCCGCAACAACCGCTGCTCAATGGCGCTGGCAGCCTGACCTATGCCCTGCACACCCAGCTCGATACGCCGCTGAATGAAGTCGCAATCGGCTCCGCACTGCTCAAACCCAGTGATTTCGACAGCGACCTGCTGGCCGCCCAACAAGCCGCCCTGTGGATTGCCAGCCCGGTGCTCAAAGCGTTACCCGGGCAGCTACCGTTTCTCGACGGCTCACAGCAACTGCTGCAGCGCTGGAATCCCAATCGCCAGCAGGCTTACTACCTGTATGGCGGGCAATGGCCAGCAACTCCGGTATCCCCGGCGGGGCTCAGTTATGACTCACTGTATGGACGCAGCGCCAACCAGGAACGCCTGATCGGCTCAGCCGGCACAGGCTTACAGGTCGACGACTGGGTGTTTCTCCGCCCACAGCGCTCGGAGGGCCTGTTCGAGTTATTCAACCAACTCGTTCTTCTGCGCAACGGCCGCTTGGTAGGCAGCTGGTCCGCCAGCAGAGCGTGAAGCGCCTCTAGACCCAGGCACATTTGCGCGCAGGCGGCTTGTTTACTGGCCTGCAGGCCGGCTAGTCTGTAGCGCAACTCTACCCTGGCACCGACAAGGACGCCGACATGACCCAAGCCCGCTTCAAGATTGTGTTTAACGGCGAGTTGATGCCTGACGTCAGCCTGGAAACAGCCAAAGAAAACCTCGCCCGCCTGTTCAAGAGCGACCTGACCCGGATCAACTCGCTGTTTAGCGGCGGCAATGTCGATATCAAGCGCGACCTCAGCGAAAACGAGGCAGACCAGTACCTCAAGGCACTGCAGAGCGCCGGGGCCAAAGTGCGCAAGGAACAGGACCTGGCCGCCAGCCTGAGCCTGGTGGAAACAGATGATCATCGTACGGAAAGCAGCGAAGCTGAAAGCAACGTACTGATGACCTGCCCAAAGTGCGGTCACCAGCAAAGCAAAGCCATCGAATGCTCGGCCTGCGGCATCGTTATCGAGAAATTTATCGCCCGCCAGGCCATGCTCGCAGAAAACCCGCCTGAAGTGGTCAGCGCAGCGGCAACGCCCTACGCCACACCGAAAGCGGCGGTGGCAGAAACCCTGCCGGAGTTCGGCGAGCTGAAAGCTTTTACCACCGACGGACGAATCGGCCGCTTGCGCTACCTGGCCTGGTCGATGGTACTGATGCTGGCCTGCTTGCCGTTGTTCGGCATCGCCGGTGGGTTCTTCGCCGCATCGGAGATTCTCGGCGGTCTGCTGATGGTGGTCGTGGGTATCGCCGTGGCGGTAGTCGGCATCATGATCGGTGTGCAGCGCCTGCATGACATCGGCTGGTCGGGCTGGCTGCTGCTGGTCACCCTGGTGCCGATTGTCGGCGGGGTATTCTCCCTGCTGATGTTTATCATCCCCGGCAGCACCGCCGCTAACCGCTTTGGTCCGCCACCACCGCCGAATAGCCGCGCGGTGAAAATCCTCGCCCTGCTCTGGGTGGCCATCATCGTCATCGGTATTGTTGCGGCCATCGCCCTGCCTGCCTATATGGGTTATGCCGACGCCGGCCTGTAACCCACTCGCAACCTTGCGCGGTACATGGGGTCGAAAGGCCCCATCACGGAGAACCCTATGACCCGTTACGCGCTTATTACCGGAGCCTCCAGCGGTATTGGCCTAGCCCTGGCCGAAGCACTGGCTCGGCGTGGCCGCAATCTGATTCTGGTGGCGCGCCAGCGCGATGCGCTGGAAAGCATTGCCTGCGAACTGACTCAACGCTTTTCCGTGGAGGTGCTGTTTCGCGTCTGCGACCTTAGCCAGCCACTGCAGGTCAGCGGCCTACTGCATGAGTTGGAGCAAGGCGAACGCACCATCGACCTGCTGGTAAACAACGCCGGTGTTGGCACCTCGGGTGCCTACGTGGCGCAGGACTGGGCTCGCGAGCAACAGCTGATCGAACTGAATATCCTGGCACTCGCCCGCCTGTGCCACGCCATCGGCACTATCATGGCCGGCCAGGGCAGCGGACAGATTCTCAACGTCGCATCGGTCGCCGGCTTTCAGCCAGGACCTGGCATGAGCAACTACTACGCGAGCAAGGCCTATGTGCTGCACTTCTCCGAAGGCCTGCGCGAAGAGCTTAAAGCGTATGGCGTCAAAGTCTCCGTACTCTGCCCGGGACCAACCCGCAGTGCGTTTTTCCGCACTGCACAGATGGATATACAGGCCCTGCAGGGCAGCAAGCTGATGATGAATGCCGAGGAAGTGGCCCTGATCACCGTCAAGGCGCTGGAGAAGAACCGCGCGATCATCATCCCGGGCTGGCGCAATCGCCTGATTGCGCTCAGCCCTAGATTAGGACCGCGCTGGCTGGTACGGCGTATCAGCGCACGGCTCAATCGCCAGTTCGGCAAGCCGGTTAGGTAGCTAGCCGGCGTTGACCGTGCGTCCGTCCGCCCAGGCACGCAGGGCCGCCAGGTCTTCGGCCATCACCACCGACAGCGGCGCGGTGCTTTGAATGCTCTGCAGCAGCAACGCCTGATTGACCGTTTGTTGCTGGGCTTGCGCGGCATACAGGGCACTGACTACCGCCTGCTCGATCTCCGCACCGGAAAAGCCATCACAAGCGGCGGCCAGCTGGCTCAGATCAAACCCCGCCACATCCAGCTCACGCCGCGCCAGGTGAATACGGAAGATGTCGGCCCGCACCGCCGCGTCCGGCAAATCGACAAAGAACAGCTCATCGAAACGGCCCTTGCGCACCAGCTCCGGTGGTAGCCGCGAGATGACGTTAGCGGTCGCCACCATAAACACCGGTGCCTTGCGCTCGGCCATCCAGGTCAACAGGGTGCCGAGTACGCGCTGGCTGACGCCACCATCGTGATCACCACTGGCCAGGCCTTTCTCGATCTCGTCTATCCACAGCACGCAAGGTGCCATCTGCTCAGCAAGCTTCAAGGCTTCACGCAGGTTGCGCTCGGTCTCGCCGAAGAACTTGTTGTACAGGCAGGCAAAGTCCAGACGCAGTAGGGGCAGGCCCCACAGACCAGCAATGGCCTTGGCGGCCAGGCTCTTACCGCCGCCCTGCACACCCACCAGCAGCACGCCTTTGGGCAGATCGACACCTTTACCTTCAAGAAAAATGCTCTGCCGGTCACCCAACCAGCGCTTGAGGTTGCTCAGCCCACCAACCTCGGCGAAACGCGCCGTGTCGTACTCGAAACTCAACACACCATCGAGATCAAGCAGCTTGAACTTGGTCTTGTTCAGCTCCGGCAGGTCTTCCTGGGTAATAGCGCCGTCATCGCAGATTACATTGCGCGCCAGCGCACGGGCTTCTGCATGGCTGAGACCACGGAGGTTTTTCACCACTTGCTGCAAGGTGCGGTTATCGGTGCGCACCCGGGCATTGCGGTTACGTGCACTCCAGCCGGTGGCTTCCTCGCGCACGATGGCCAGCAACTCCTCCTCGGAAGGCAGAGACAGGCTGAAGCGTGAAGCGTATCGCTGCACCTCAGGCGGCAACTTGCAGGCATGGGACACCAGCACCAGCGTCGGCTTGCTGGGCTCCTCACTCATGGCTATTTCCTTGAGCAGGCGCACCAGTTTGGGGTTGTCCTCTAGAAACGGATGCAGATCGCACAACACATACAGCGTCGGCTGCGTGTCCGCTTTGATCAGACGCAGCGCGGTTTCAGGCTCCAGGGTGGTGCTGTCGACCGGTTCCTGAATGGAATAGCCCACACGCTGCAAGCCTTCGGTCACCGACCACACCTGCAAACCAAGGCTGCGGCGCACGGCCAAGCTGGTCAGAGTTTCCAGCACCCGCGGCTCATCCCAGGATTCGATCAGCACCAGTTTGGTCTTGGAGTCCAGTACCAAGCCCAAATCATGAATATCGTTTTTCACCCACGCTCCTTGTCCACTAAACTCGGGCCTCTTTAAATACCGGCCGGGAGACTGTCCATGGACTGTCTATTTTGCAAGATCGTCGCTGGTGAAATACCGGCGCGCAAGCTTTATGAAGATGATCAGGTGATTGCCTTTCACGATATCGGCCCGCAGGCACCAGTGCACTTTCTGGTTATCCCGAAAAAACACATCAGTACCCTCAATGACCTGAGCGAGGCAGACAAGCCGCTGGCTGGGCATATCCTCTTTACCGCGCAGCGCCTGGCCAAGGAGCAAGGCTGCGAGGAAGGCTTTCGCATGGTGATGAACTGCAATGACCTGGGCGGCCAAACGGTGCACCACATCCATATGCACGTGCTGGGTCAACGGCAGATGGCATGGCCACCGGGTTGAGTCGTTCCTTACTCGGCGCACTGACCGTGCTCGCCCTGCTGGTCATCAACACCGCGCAGGCACATACGGTTGGCAGCGTATTCAGCGACGCCTTACCCAAGGGCAAGCAAGGGCCACAGTTGGTGGTGGTGCCTGCCGGGCGCTATCTGCTCGGTGATCACAGTGGCCGCGGCAACCATAACGAACGCCCGCTGACTCCGATCGAAATTTCTCAGCCATTTGCCATCGGTCGTTATGAGGTGACGTTCAGCGACTGGCAGCAGTATGCCGAGGCCACCGCGACGCCAATGCCAGATAACGAAGGCTGGGGCCTGTCAGCGCAGCGGCCGGCAATCCATGTGTCCTGGCATCAGGCCGCGGCCTACAGCCAATGGCTCTCAAAGGTCACCGGCCAGCGCTACCGGTTGCCCACCGAAGCCGAATGGGAATATGCCGCCCGCGCCGGCAGCACCAGCTATTACTGGTGGGGCGAGCAGCTCGACAGCCCAGAAACTCGGCCGCGTGCGCATTGCCGTGGCTGCGCCACCTCACGGCTGATCCAGAGCAAGACCGAACGTGTCGGCCAGTTCGCCGCCAATGCCTTCGGCCTGCATGACACCGCCGGCAATGTCTGGGAGTGGACCGCTTCACGCTTCGCCAGCCCGTTCGATGGCAGTGAGCAACGCAGCGCCGGTTTAATCGATCAGAGCCCGCGAGCAGTTCGTGGCGGCGCTTGGAACAGTGGCCCGACCTACCTGCGCAGCAGCCAACGCGACATGAAGCAGCCCCAGCACAAGGACTACGCTCTGGGTTTTCGCGTGTTGCGCGAACTCTAATGAGGCCGACGTGCGGCAAGGCTGCGACGAAACGTCAACAGACCTTCTCCCGCGCGTGGAGTAAACTGAACGCCGTCATCATCGCCGGAGGTCCTTATGGCCAGCGAACGTCACTTCTCACCCGTTGATCGCCTGCTGCTGCAAGCCGATGCCGCCCTGCGCACGTTGCTGCCCTTTAGCGGTCAACCGACGCGGCCATCGCCGGCCATCGTGCAACCGGAAAGCGAGCTGGATGAGCAGCAAGCGCAACACATCGCGGGTTTGATGCGTATCAACCACACGGGCGAAGTCTGCGCTCAGGCGCTCTATCAGGGCCAGGCGCTGACTGCCAAACTGCCGCAGGTGCGCCAGGCCATGGAGCATGCGGCTGATGAAGAAATCGACCACCTGGCCTGGTGCGAACAGCGCATCCGTCAGCTGGGCAGCCAACCGAGCATCCTCAATCCGCTGTTCTACGGTCTGTCCTTCGGCGTCGGCGCTGCGGCTGGCCTGATCAGCGACCGGGTCAGCCTGGGTTTTGTCGCCGCCACCGAAGATCAGGTGGTCAAGCACCTCGACGACCACCTGCAGCAGCTGCCTCAGGAAGACCAGAAATCCCGCGCGATACTCGAACAGATGCGCGCCGATGAAGAACAACATGCCTGCAACGCTTTGGATGCAGGCGGCCTGCGCTTCCCGGCGCCGGTGAAGTTCGGCATGAGTCTGTTGGCCAAGGTGATGACCAGCACCACTTACCGCGTATAAAGCTGAATCGGCGGCACAAAAAAGGGCACTGACGTGCCCTTTTGCATTAACGGCTTTATCGCAGCAGGCTACTCGCCCAGCTCGATAATTTCGTAGTCATGGGTGATTTCAACCCCGCCGCGGCCCAGCATGATTGAAGCGGAGCAGTACTTCTCGGCGGACAGCTCAACCGCACGTTTCACCTGAGCCTCCTTCAAACCGCGGCCCTTGACCACGAAATGCAGGTGAATCTTGGTAAACACCTTGGGCTCTTCAGTGGCGCGTTCAGCTTCCAGAAAGGCTTCACAGCTCTCGACCGCCTGGCGGGATTTTTTCAGGATGCTGACCACATCGAAGTTGCTGCAGCCGCCGAGGCCGATCAACACCATTTCCATCGGGCGCACGCCCAGGTTGCGTCCACCGCTCTCCGGCGGGCCATCCATCACCACCGCATGGCCGCTACCTGACTCTCCGATAAACAGGGCTTCACCGGCCCACTGAATACGCGCTTTCATTACCCAGGCTCCGCTGTTAAAAAGGGAGGCAGCTTAGCACAGCGCTTTTACTCGCCACCCAGCAGTCAGCGTGTAAAAAGTTCCGGGCTGAATGTTAGCCAGGTCGCAAAACAGGACCTCGCTACAGAGGGTTTGTTAAGCTGGCGCCTGATTACTGGCACACTTGTACGGATAACTATTATTAGAACTAGCCGCACAACGGCTCACCTTTATACATTCGGGATTCGGGCATGGTAGCTATTACCCTTACACCTAAAATAAAAAATCTCGACAAGCTTCTCGCACATTGCCACCGCCGTCGTTATACCGCCAAAAGCACCATTATCTACGCGGGCGATCGCTGCGAAACGCTGTTCTTCATCGTCAAAGGGTCGGTCACTATCCTGATCGAAGACGATGATGGTCGTGAAATGATCATTGCTTACCTCAACTCCGGCGACTTTTTCGGAGAAATGGGCCTGTTCGAGAAGGACGGAGCCGAGAAAGAACGCAGCGCCTGGGTGCGCGCCAAGACTGAGTGCGAGGTGGCGGAGCTGAGCTACGCCAAATTCCGCGAACTCACCCAACAAGACCCGGACATTCTCTACGCCCTGGGCAGCCAGATGGCTGAACGCCTGCGCAACACCACGCGCAAAGTGGGCGACCTGGCCTTTCTGGATGTCACCGGTCGTGTTGCGCGCACCCTGCTCGACCTGTGCAAGCAACCCGATGCAATGACTCACCCGGACGGCATGCAGATCAAAATCACCCGTCAGGAAATCGGCCGCATCGTCGGCTGCTCGCGTGAGATGGTCGGCCGCGTGCTCAAGGCTCTGGAAGAACAGGGCCTGGTCAACGTCAAAGGCAAGACCATGGTGGTGTTCGGCACGCGCTGAGTACCAAAGCTGCAGCCATAAAAAAGCCGACGCATGCGTCGGCTTTTTTATGGCTTGATGGTTTCAGTCCACGTCAGGAGCCGCGATCACTCGCTTGCGCTCCGGAAAAAACAGACGCTCTAGCTCAGCCCCTGGATTGTCGGCACGCATAAACGCCTCGCCGACCAGGAAGGCAAACACCTCACTGATTTCCATCAACTCGACATCGGCACGGTTGAGGATGCCGCTCTCGGTCACCACCAGGCGGTCACGCGGAATGCGGGGCAGCAGGTCGAGGGTGGTTTCCAGGCTCAACTCGAAGGTGTGCAGGTTGCGGTTGTTGATCCCCACCAGCGGCGTATCCAGGGTTTTCAGCGCCCGCTCCAGCTCATCGCCGTCGTGCACTTCCACCAGCACATCAAGATCGAAGGCTTTAGCCGTCGCGGCCAGCTCGGCCATCTGCGCGTCTTCCAGGGCCGAGACGATCAACAGCACACAGTCGGCACCCAAGGCACGGGCTTCAACGATCTGGTACGGATCGATCATGAAATCCTTGCGAATCACCGGCAGTGAACACGCCCCACGGGCTTCCTGCAGGTAACGATCCGCGCCCTGAAAGAAATCGATATCGGTCAGCACTGACAGGCAGGTGGCGCCACCGGCCTGATAACTCTCGGCAATCTCGGCTGGCACGAACTGCTCGCGCAGCACGCCCTTGCTCGGCGAGGCTTTTTTGATTTCAGCGATCACCGCCGGCTGCTTGCGCTTGGCCTGGCTGATCAGCGCCTCGGCAAAACCGCGCACCGGATCGGCAGCACGGGCTTGCTGCTCAAGCTCGGCCAGCGAAACAACGGCGCGGCGTGCGGCGACTTCTTCAGCCTTACGCGCGAGAATCTTCTCCAGAACGGTTGGAATACTCACCCGGCATTCTCCTCTTTGAATACAGCGGTAAAGGACACCAACTCCTGCAATTTTTCCCAGGCCAGGCCAGTGTGCAAGGCGTCATGGGCCAGCTGCACGCCCTGCTTGAGACTGCTCGCCAGGTCCGCCGCATACAGAGCAGCACCGGCATTCAGGGCAATCATGTCGGCCGCTTTCTGCCCGGCTTCGGTCTTGCGCTTCGTCAGGGCATCGCGAATCAGCGCCAGCGAGGCCTCCGGGCTTTCCACCGCCAGGCCGACCAAACTCTGGCTCTTCAGCCCGAGGTCTTCCGGCAGCACTTCGTATTCGGTGATGAGCCCATCCTTCAATTCGGCGACATGGGTCGCCGACGCCAGGCTGAATTCATCCAGGCCATCGCGCGAATGCACCACCAGGATGTGTTGGCTGCCGAGGCGCTTTAGTACCTCGGCCAGCGGCCGGCACAGCGCCTGGCTGAAAACGCCCACCACCTGATGCTTGACCCCGGCCGGATTGGTCAGTGGGCCAAGCATATTGAAGAGGGTACGCAGGCCCAGCTCACGACGTGGCACGGCAGCATATTTCATCGCCGAGTGATGCACCTGGGCAAACATAAAGCCGACCCCGACGCTCTCGATACAGCGCGCCACCTGCACAGGCGTCAGACTCAGGTAGATCCCTGCAGTCTCCAGCAGATCAGCACTGCCGCTCTTGCCAGAAACGGCACGATTGCCGTGTTTGGCCACCTTGCCGCCTGCAGCCGCAACCACAAAGCTTGCCGCCGTGGAGACGTTGAAGATGTTCGCGCCATCGCCACCGGTGCCGACCACATCCACCACATGATCGAGGGTCTGCAAGTGCACATGGCTGGCCAGCTCACGCATGACCGAAACGGCACCGACGATCTCGTCGATGGTCTCGCTTTTCATGCGCATGCCCATCAGAAAGGCGCCGATCTGCGCATCCGTACACTGGCCCGTCATGATCTCGCGCATGACGTCCTGCATTTCTTCGGTGCTCAGGTCGAGCTGGTTGACCACTCGATTGAGGGCTTCCTTGATGTTCATCAGCGCTGGCCTCCTTGTTGTTTGAGGAAGTTGGCAAACAGCTCATGGCCCTGCTCGGTGAGAATCGACTCAGGGTGGAACTGCACGCCCTCAATATGCAGGGTCTTGTGGCGCAGGCCCATGATCTCATCCACCGAACCATCTTCATGCTGTGTCCAGGCGGTGATTTCCAGGCAGTCCGGCAAGGTTTCGCGCTTGACCACCAGGGAATGATAGCGGGTCACCGTCAACGGGTTGTTCAGGCCTGCAAAGACGCCCAGATCGCGGTGAAACACCGGGCTGGTCTTGCCATGCATCACCTGGCGCGCACGCACGACATCGCCGCCGAAAGCCTGGCCGATGCTCTGGTGGCCCAGGCACACACCGAGAATCGGCAGTTTGCCGGCGAAATGCATAATCGCCTCAATGGACACCCCCGCTTCGGTCGGCGTGCATGGGCCAGGCGAGACCACGATACGCTCGGGCTTAAGCGCCTCGATTTCGGCAATCGACAGTTCGTCATTGCGAATCACATGCACGTCTGCGCCCAGCTCACCCAGGTACTGCACCACGTTGTAGGTGAAGGAGTCATAGTTATCGATCATCAAAAGCATGGCGGGACTCCTCAGCGCGTGGACGGGTCAGTGACGGTTTGCTCGGCGAGCGCCACAGCACGGAACATGGCGCGACGCTTGTTCAGCGTCTCCTCCCACTCCAGCGCGGGCACCGAGTCGGCCACAATGCCGGCACCGGCCTGCACGTGCAGCTCGCCGTCTTTGATCACCGCGGTACGAATGGCGATGGCGGTGTCCATATTGCCGTTCCACGCCAGGTAGCCCACGGCGCCGCCGTAGACACCGCGCTTGACCGGCTCCAGCTCATCGATGATTTCCATCGCGCGAATCTTCGGTGCGCCAGACAAGGTGCCCGCCGGCAGAATGGCGCGCAGCGCGTCCATCGCCGTCAGGCCTTCTTTGAGGTGGCCGGTGACGTTGGAGACGATGTGCATCACATTGGAATAACGCTCGATCACCATCTTCTCAGTGAGTTTGACGCTACCGGTGCTGGCTACCCGGCCGACATCGTTACGGCCCAGGTCGATCAGCATCAGGTGCTCGGCGACTTCCTTGGCATCGGACAGCAGATCCTCTTCCAAGGCCAGGTCAGCCTCTTCATTAGCACCACGCGGGCGCGTGCCGGCAATCGGACGTACGGTGACCAGACCATCTTCCAGGCGCACCAGCACCTCCGGCGAGCTGCCGACCACGTGGAAGTCGCCGAAGTTAAAGAAGTACATATAAGGCGTCGGGTTGATGCAGCGCAGCGCGCGGTACAGATCAATCGGCGCCGCCTTGAACGGGATCGACATGCGCTGCGAGATCACCACCTGCATGCAGTCGCCGGCGAGGATGTACTCCTTGATCGCCTTAACTGCATTTTCGTAGTCATCGCGCTTGAAGCTGGAAATAAAGTCCGGCTCGGCACCGGTCGGTGCGGCCAGGTCCACACCCAGGCGCGGGGTAATCGGCTGACGCAGCTTGTGCAGGATTTCCTGCAGGCGCGCTTGGCCCTGCTCCAGCGCATCGGCATCGCTCGGATCAACCAGCACGATGGCGTGCATCTTGCCGGCCAGGTTGTCGAACACCACCACCGCATCGGACACCATCAGCAGAATGTCCGGTGTTCCCAAGGCATCGGGGTTAACGCCCTTGGCCAGTTTGGGCTCGACGTAGCGCACGCTGTCATAGCCGAAGTAGCCAACCAGGCCGCCGTTGAAGCGCGGCAAGCCTGCCAGCGTCGGTACCTTGTAGCGATCTTTGAACTGCTCGACAAAGGCCAGTGGGTCTTCGCAGTGATGACGCTCCACTTCGACACCGTCGACGCTGATGGTTACGTCATGCTCGTACGCACGCAACACGGTGCGTGCCGGCAGGCCAATGATGGAGTAACGCCCCCACTTCTCACCGCCCTGCACGGACTCCAGCAGGTAAGTGTTGGCCTCATCGGCCAGCTTCAGATAAATGGACAGCGGGGTGTCGAAATCCACCAGGGTTTCGCAGGCAACAGGAATGCGGTTATAGCCGGCAGCGGCTAAACGCAGGAATTCTTCGCGGGTCATGATCAGCCTCGTGGCTTGAGGTAATTCGGTCGAGTGCAAACGCGCCGCCTAAGCGGCCAAGATCAGATCAGGGGCGCCAGCGCCAACGGGCCAGGGCCTTGATGATTTTCATGTCGGTGCTTGCCGACCAGCGCATGCAGGTAACCACCACGAAGCTCTCTTATTTCAGGCGGGATTGAAGTTCGGTCACACTAGCGCAGGGCCGGACCCGAATCAACCCGAAAACCCCGGCAAAATCAGGGCTCAGCCGGGCGCAGCAAGCCGCTCAGACAATCCAGCACATGCGCAGGATTCTCCTCGGCAATCGGTCGGCCGTGGTTATAGCCGTAACTCAGCGCCACACAGGGCACGCCGGCAGCTCTGGCCGCCAACACATCATTACGCGAGTCACCGACAAACAACGCGTGCGCAGCGTCCACTCGGGCCAGTTGCAGCACATGCAGCAGCGCTGCCGGATCGGGTTTCTGCTGAGGGAGGGTGTCGCCGCCAACAATCCAGCGAAAATAGCCGCCCAAGCCCTTTTCATCCAACAAGGGCGCAACAAAACGCTCGGGCTTGTTGGTGACAATCGCCAGCTCCACCTGCTGCTCACGCAGCCAGTCCAGGGTCGGCTTTACACCGGCATAAACCTGAGTCAGCGCGTGGTTTTCGGCGTAATGCTGCATAAACAGCTCCAGCGCCGGCTCGGCGAGGGCATCATCTATATGCTCATGTTGCAGCCCGCCCGCCAGGGCGCGGCGTACCAGCACCCTCGCGCCATTACCGACCCAATTACGCACCTGTGCCACACCCGCAGCCGGCCGCCCCAGATCGCGCAAAGTCTTGTCGATGGCTGCGGCCAGGTCCGGTACCGAATCCACCAGGGTGCCATCCAGATCAAACATCACCAGGCGTGGCAACTCGCCCAGGAACAGTTCGCGCAGCAGACTCATCCGCGAGCCTGAGCCAATTCAGCACGCATGGCGTCGATCACCGCTTTGTAGTCCGGCTGATTGAAGATCGCCGAACCGGCGACAAAGGTGTCGGCACCGGCAGCGGCGATTTCGCGGATGTTCTGCACATTCACCCCACCGTCGATCTCTAAACGGATTTCGCGGCCAGAGGCATCGATCAGCGCGCGGGCTTCCTTGAGCTTTTCCAGGGTATGGGGAATAAATTTCTGCCCACCGAAGCCTGGGTTGACGCTCATCAACAGGATCATGTCGACCTTATCCATCACGTGCTTGAGCACATCCAGCGGGGTGGCCGGGTTGAACACCAGACCGGCCTTGCAGCCGCCGTCGCGAATCAACTGCAGCGAGCGGTCGATATGCTCAGAGGCTTCCGGGTGGAAAGTGATGTACGTGGCACCGGCCTCGATAAAGTCGCCGATGATGCGGTCAACCGGCTTGACCATCAGGTGCGCGTCGATCGGCGCGGTGATGCCGTATTTACGCAGCGCGGCGCAGACCATCGGGCCGATGGTGAGGTTGGGCACGTAGTGGTTGTCCATCACATCGAAGTGCACGATGTCGGCACCGGCGGCGAGCACCTTGTCGACTTCTTCCCCCAGGCGGGCGAAATCAGCGGAGAGAATCGACGGGGCAATGGCGAAGGGTTGCATAACGCACCTCGGTGGCATTCACGAAAGGCGCGCATTGTACCCGAGCGGATTCTCAGGCGTCGCTGGGACGATGGTCGGCAGGTGGCACGGAGGGTGGATGGCGCCTTTTCATCCACCCTACGATAACGCAGATAAGGAAAGACCCGCCGAAGCGGGTCTTTTGTGTGAGCGCTGTGGGCTTACGCCAGTTCGTCGAAGCACTCGGCGATGATCGCCAGGCCACGGTCGAGCAGGGCATCTTCAGCGGTCAACGGCACCAGCACGCGCAGGACGTTGCCGTAAGTACCACACGACAGCAGGATCAAGCCCTTCTCACGCGCCTTGGCAACAATCTGCCCGGTCAGCGCGGCATTGGGTTTGTGCACGTCGCCACCTTCGCACAGCTCCATGGCAATCATGGCGCCCAGGGCGCGCACTTCGCCGATGCTGTTGTGCTTGGCCTGAATGGCTTTGAGGCCAGTGACCAGGCGCTCGCCCACTGCTTTGCAGCGATCCAGCAGCTTCTCTTCCTCGAACACTTCCATCACGGCCAGGGCCGCGGCGCAGGCAATCGGGCTGCCGGCGTAGGTGCCACCCAAACCGCCTGGGGCGATGGCGTCCATGTATTCAGCCTTGCCGCACACGCCCGCCACCGGGAAACCGCCGGCGATGGATTTGGCAAAGGTGGTCAGGTCGGCGGCGACGCCCATCTGTTCCATGGCGAAGAAGGTTCCGGTACGGCCAGCACCGGTCTGCACTTCGTCAGCGATCAGCAGGATGCCGTGCTGATCACACAGCGCGCGCAGGCGCAGCATGAAATCTTTCGGCGCGACGTAGAAACCGCCTTCGCCCTGCACTGGCTCGATGATGATCGCGGCGATGTCGCGCGGCTCAGCATCGTTCTTGAAGATGCGCTCGATGCTGGCGATGGCGTCATCGGTGCTCACGCCATGCAGTTCACACGGGTACTGAGCGCGGAAGATACCGCCCGGCATCAGGCCCATACCGGCCGAGTACGGCACGACTTTACCGGTAAGACCCAGGGTCATCATGGTGCGGCCGTGGTAACCGCCAGTGAAGGCGATCACGCCAGCACGACCGGTGGCAGCGCGGGCGATTTTGATCGAGTTTTCCACGGCTTCGGAGCCGGTGGTGACCAGCAGGGTCTTCTTGGCGAAGTCGCCTGGCACGCGTGCGTTAACTTTCTCGCACAGCTCAACGTACGGCTCATACGCCAGCACTTGGAAGCAGGTGTGGGTCAGCTTGGTCAGTTGCTCTTGCACCGCCGCCACCACTTTCGGGTGCAGGTGGCCGGTGTTGAGCACCGCGATGCCGCCGGCGAAGTCGATAAACTCGCGGCCTTCAACGTCGGTTACGGTGGCGTTCTTTGCCGATTCAGCGAAGATCGGGTGGATCTGGCCCACGCCGCGTGGAACGGCAGCGGTGCGGCGTTGCATCAAAGATTCGTTGGTCTTGCTCATGCGATCCTCGTTAGGAGTGCAGGTTGTTCAGGAGGTGGAAAACGCGTTGCGGTCTTCCACCTTATGGATTCAGGCCACGCTTAGATTCCGAGGCACAGGTATTTGATCTCCAGGTACTCATCCAGCCCGTACTTGGAGCCTTCACGGCCCAGGCCGGAGGACTTCATCCCGCCAAACGGCGCGACCTCGGTCGAGATCACCCCGGTGTTGATGCCGACCATGCCGTACTCCAGCGCCTCGGCCACACGGAATACACGGCCCAGATCACGGGCATAGAAGTAGGCGGCCAGACCAAATTCGGTGTCGTTGGCTTGGCGAATCACTTCAGCCTCATCACTAAAGCGAAACAGCGGGGCCAGCGGACCGAAGGTTTCTTCACGGGCCACGGCCATCTCGGCCGTCACGCCGGTAACGATGGTTGGTTCAAAGAAATTCCCGCCCAAGCTATTGCCGCCCGCCAGCAGGGTCGCACCCTTTTCCAAGGCGTCGTGCAGGTGGCGTTGCACCTTGGTCACGGCGTCGGCGTTGATCAGAGGGCCGGTGGTGATGCCCTCGTCCATGCCATTGCCGACCTTGAGCTTGACCACTGCGGCTTGCAGCTTGGCGGCGAAGGCGTCATACACGCCGTCCTGAATGTACAGGCGGTTGGCGCACACGCAGGTCTGCCCGGCGTTGCGGTACTTGGAAATGATCGCCCCTTCCACGGCGGCATCCAGGTCGGCGTCATCAAAGACGATAAACGGCGCGTTGCCGCCCAGTTCCAGCGAGAGTTTCTTCAAGGTCGGCGCGCACTGCTGCATCAGTTTGATGCCCACGCCGGTGGAGCCGGTGAAGCTCAGCTTGCGCACGATGGGGTTGTCGCACAGTTCACCGCCCACCTCACGGCTGGCGTCCACATCGGCCGGGATCACGCTGAGCAAGCCCGCCGGAATGCCCGCTTGCTCAGCCAGTGCGGCCAGCGCCAGCGCGGAGAACGGCGTTTGCGGCGCAGGTTTGAGTACCATCGCGCAGCCAACGGCCAGCGCTGGGCCGGCTTTGCGGGTGATCATCGCGCTGGGAAAATTCCACGGGGTGATGGCTGCCGTCACGCCCACGGGTTCTTTTTGCACCAGGATGCGCTTATCGCCGGCATGGGCGGGAATCACATCGCCGTAGGCGCGCTTGGCTTCTTCTGCAAACCATTCGATAAACGAGGCCGCGTAGGCAATCTCGCCACGGGCCTCGGCCAAGGGTTTGCCTTGCTCGGCAGTCATGATCCGCGCCAGGTCTTCCTGGTTAGCCATGATCAGGTTGAACCATTGGCGCAGGCGATTGGCCCGTTCCTTGGCCGTCAGGGCACGCCAGGCCGGTTGAGCGGCTTGAGCAGCCTCGATAGCGCGGCGGGTTTCCGCGCGGCCCATATTGGGCACGCTGCCAATTAGCTCGCCGTTGGCAGGATTGCGAATCTCGGTGCGCGCTCCGCTGTCGGACTCGCACCAGTGGCCATTCACATAGGCCTGTTGGCGCAGCAGGCTGGGGTCATTCAATTGCAGGCTCATGGGGCTCTCTTGTTCTGGGTGGTTCAGGACGGCTGCTGGGTGCGCAGCTTCTCGCTACGGCCGCGCAGCCATTCCAGGGTCAACAGCAGGAGGATGGAGAAACCGATGAGCAGGGTCGCGGCGGCAGCGATGGTGGGCGACAGGTTCTCGCGGATGCCGCTGAACATCTGCCGTGGCAGGGTGGTTTGCTCGGGGCCGGCGAGGAACAGGGTCACCACCACTTCATCAAAGGACGTGGCAAAAGCAAACAGCGCTCCGCTGATCACCCCCGGCGCGATCAATGGCAAGGTGACACGGCGAAACGCAGTCAGCGGCGAAGCACCGAGGCTGGCGGCCGCACGCACCAGGTTGTAGTTGAACCCTTGCAGGGTGGCCGACACGGTGATGATGACAAACGGCACACCGAGCACCGCGTGCACCACGATCAGTGACAGGTAGCTGTTGCCCAGACCCAGCGGTGCGAAAAACAGGTAGCTGGCCACCCCGACGATTACCACCGGCACCACCATGGGCGAAATCAGCAGACTCATCACCAGGGCCTTGCCACGAAACTCGCCACGGGTCAGGCCAATCGCGGCCAACGTGCCGAACACCATCGCCAGCAGTGTGGCGGCCGGGGCGATGATCAAGCTGTTTTTCAGCGAGCGCATCCACTCAGCCGAGGTGAAGAAGTCCTCATACCAGCGCAGAGAGAATCCCTGCAGCGGGTACACCAGAAAGCTGCCGGAGTTGAACGACAGCGGGATGATCACCAACACGGGCAGAATCAGAAACAGCAACACCAACGCACAGAGGGTGCGCTGGCTGTAGTGCCAGATGCGCTCGATGGGGGACATATACGGGCTGAGCATGACGGTTTACTCCAGGTGAGCATTCAGCTCCCCTCGCCCACTCAACGGGCGAGGGATATTCATAGACCTGCGGCGCAGGCTGTTCTTAGGCCAGGCGCAACTTGCTGGCACCGACCAACCAGCTGTACACCACGTACAGCACCAGCGTGGCAGTCAGCAGCAGGCCGCCGAGGGCAGTGGCCATGCCCCAGTTGATCGAACTGTTGGTGTAGAAGGCGACGAAGTAGCTGATCATCTGATCGTTCGGGCTGCCCAGCAGTGCCGGGGTGATGTAGTAGCCAATCGACAGGATGAACACCAACAGGCACCCAGCGCCGACGCCAGCCAGGGTCTGCGGAAAGTACACCCGCCAGAAGCTGGCGAACGGGTGACAGCCCAGCGAAACCGCCGCACGCATGTAGGTGGGCGAAATGCCCTTCATCACGCTGTAGATCGGCAAAATCATGAAGGGCAGCATGATGTGCACCATGGCGATGTAGACGCCGCTGCGGTTGAACACCAACTGCATGGGTTCATCAATGATGCCGACCGACATCAACGCGCTGTTGATCAGCCCACCTGACTGCAGCAGCACGATCCACGCGGCGACCCGCACCAGAATCGAGGTCCAGAACGGCAGCAGCACCAGGATCATCAACAGGTTGCTTTGCCGGGTCGGCAGAATCGCCAGCAGGTAGGCCAGCGGATACGCCAACACCAGGCAGATGGCGGTAATCACCAGGCTCATCCAGAAGGTACGAGTGAAGATATCCAGGTAAATAGCTTGATCCGGCGTGGCACTGGCCAACTCGCCCAGGTCATCAACCCGGTGGTCCAGCGCGGCCAGCAGGTAGTAAGGCGTCAGGCTGCTGGTGTTGCGGCGCACCACCTGCCAGTAAGCGGGGTCACCCCAACGCTCATCCAGGGCTTCGAGCGCCGCTTTGTAAGATTCGGGTTCATCCGCAAACGGCAGCTTGCGCGCGGTGCTGTTGATCAGGCTGCGGTAGCCCGCCAGCTCCATGTTCAGGCGTTTGGACACGTCGCCTAATACCCGCTGCTGACGCGCCTCAGCAATATCGAGGGCCATGGCGCGGTAGACCGCCTCATCGGGCAACCCGCGACCGTCCCACGCCTCAATCGCGGCCACGGTTTGCGGCAGGCTGCTGACCACTTCGGGGTTATCCACACTGCGCCACAACAGCGCCACGATAGGCACGATAAAGGTCAGCAGCAGGAAGATCACCAGCGGCAGAATCAACGCCTTGGACTTCAGGCGGTTGAACCGTTCGGCGCGCGCCAACTTCTGTTTGAGGCTGGGGCCGGCCCCTTGCAAATCGGTATCAGTGGCGGACAGGACACTGGCCATGAACAACTCCGCAAACAGGTGTCGCCCACAGGCGACGAAGAATTCAGGTCGCCCAGCCGGTTACAGGCCGGCCAGGCGCGAGGTCACACACTCAGTTACGCGCGGCCCAAGCATTGAAGCGCTGCTCCAGCTGCTCGCCGTAGTCGGCCCAGAACACCACATCGATGGCCACTTGATCCTTGATGTTCTCCGGGGTGGTCGGCATCACGTTCAGGCGCTCAGGGGCCAGCAGATCAATGGCTTGTTTGTTGGCCGGACCGTAGGCGATGTTCTCGGAAAAGACTTTCTGCGCCTCGGGCTGTACCGAGAACGCGATAAATTCCTTAGCCACTTCCTGGTTATTCGCCCCACGCGGGATGGCCCAGGAGTCGAAGTCATAAATGCCGCCGGTCCACACCACTTGCAGGTTGCTCTCGGCTTGCACGGCAGCGATACGGCCGTTGTAGGCCGAGCTCATCACCACATCACCCGAGGCCAGGTACTGCGGAGGCTGTGCGCCGGCTTCCCACCATTGGATATGCGGTTTGAGCTCATCGAGCTTGCGGAAGGCCCGGTCAACCCCATCACGGGTGGCCAGCACCTTGTACACCTCGGCCGGGGCAACACCGTCCGCCATCAGGGCAAATTCCAGGGTGTATTTCGCACCCTTGCGCAGGCCACGCTTGCCGGGGAACTGCTTAACGTCCCAGAAGTCCGTCCAACCGGTTGGTGCCTTGGCCAGTTTGTCGGCGTTGTACGCCAGCACGGTGGACCAGACAAAGAAGCCTACGCCGCATGGCTGAATGGCGCCTTTGACGAAGTTGCTCTGGTCGCCGAACTGGGCCGGGTCTAGGGTCTCGAACAGGCCTTCGTCGCAGCCTCGGGCCAGCTCAGGCGACTCCACTTCCACCAGGTTCCAGCTCACGCTGTTGGTGTCGACCATGGCTTTGACACGGGCCATTTCGCCGTTGTACTCGCCGGCGAGGATCTTGTTACCTGTGGCTTTTTCAAAGGGTTCGTAAAAGGCTTTAACTTGCGCATCCTTGCTCGCGCCACCGAACGAAATGGCGGTCAGGTCCACCGCCAGGGCGGGCATTGCGCAGGCCACGCCAGCGGCCAGGGCCGCGAGTTTCAGGGATTTCATCATTGTTGTTAGCTCCTCTGTGTCACTTGGGACGGGTTAGTGTTCGGTCAGTCGGCCTGCAGCGGGTCGAGGGCGCGGGCGTGCTCGACATGCCAGCCCAACGGCACCAGATCGCCCACCGCGAGGTTGGCATCCAGCTCGGCCACGGGCTGCTTGACGTAGAAATCCTGTTTGCCACACACCTCCATGCGGATACGCACGTGGTCGCCCAGGTAGATGAACTCGGCCACACGCCCGGAGAAACGGTTGCGGCAGGCATCGCTGTGGCCATTGAGGCGCACGCGCTCAGGACGAATTGACAGGGTTACGGACTCCCCCAGCGCACCGACGTTGACCGCCAGCGCCTCAACCTGCTCACCACGGGCCAGGCCAACCACGCAGCGTTCACCGTCGCGGCTGATCAGCTGGCCGCTGATGCGGTTGTTCTCACCGATAAAGTTGGCGACAAAGGTGTTGCTCGGCTGCTCATAGAGGGTCCGCGGATCAGCGATCTGCTGGATCTCGCCTTGGTGGAACACCGCCACGCGGTCCGACATGGTCAGCGCCTCGCCCTGGTCGTGGGTGACGTACACCACGGTCACGCCCAAGCGTTGGTGCAGGTGCTTGATCTCCATCTGCATGTGCTCGCGCAGTTGCTTGTCCAGCGCGCCGAGGGGTTCGTCCATCAGCACCAGTTGCGGCTCGAAGACCAAGGCGCGGGCCAACGCCACACGCTGCTGCTGACCACCGGACAGCTGGCCGGGGTAGCGGTTACGGAAGCTGTCGAGCTGCACCATGGATAGCGCTTTCTTCACCCGTTCGGTGCTGTCGGTGCGCGACAAACCGCGCACGCTAAGCGGAAAGGCCAGGTTTTCGGAAACGGTCATATGGGGGAACAAGGCGTAGTTCTGAAACACCATGCCGATGTCACGCTTGTGCGGCGGTAGGCGATTGAGCGAGCGACCGTCGAGCAGAATCTCGCCAGCCGTGGGGGTTTCGAAACCGGCCAGCATCATCAGGCTGGTGGTTTTACCCGAACCGGACGGCCCCAGCAGGGTGAGAAACTCGCCCTTGCGGATATCCAGATTGAGATCTTTGACGATCAGGTTTTCGCCGTCGTAGCTTTTTTGCACACCACGAAAGCTCACCAATACATCGTTTGCCTGAGACCCGCTCATCGCCACACCCTTGTTGTTGTCTGCACGCTGATGGCACAAGACTAGGGGGGTTAAAGCGGGGGCATAATCGGGCTGGATGACAACCTGCTGTCAGGCAGCAGGAGAACCTTCTGTAGGAATTGCCCTACAAAAACCAGCCCTCACTCAGCGCGCACAGAAGTCGTGCGCACGCCACGCCGGCCGGGCCTTGCAAGCCGGGCAAGGACACATCAAAGCATCCTTAAAGCACCGTTTTAGAGCAGTTTATGCTCCATGGCATAGCGCACCAGGTCTGCCACCGAGTGCAGCCCGAGCTTCTGCATCAGCCGCGCTTTGTGGGTGCTGACGGTCTTGTTGCTGACGGCCAGGTGCAGGGCAATGTCATTGACCCCTTCACCGCGCACCAGCCGCTCGAACACGGAAAACTCACGCTCGGACAGCTGCACATGGGGTGGGCGTGAATCCGTCAGGCCCACCTCAAAGACCATGCGGTCGGCCAGTTCCGGATCAATGTAACGGCCGCCACTGGCCACCTTGCGGATGGCGGCGATCAGCAGCGCCGGATCGCTGTCCTTGGTCGCGTAACCGGCCGCTCCGATCTTCAACGCACGCGCCGCCATCTGCGCTTCATCGTGCATGGACAGCACCAAAATCGCCGGTGGCCGCAGCAGCGCCCGGATCCGCGGAATGGCCTCAAGGCCGTTGACGCCGGGCATGGAAATATCCAGCAGCACCACATCGCACTCAACCTTGCGTAAGGTCTCCAGCAACTGCTCGCCATTGCTCGCCTCCCCCACTACCTCAAGGTCGCGCGCCATACCAATCAGCTGCTTGATGCCTTCACGCACGATGGCGTGGTCTTCTGCCACCAATACCCGAATCACGTCAGTGCCTCCTCATCCAGCGCCACATGCGCCAGCAGCGTAGTGCCCTCGCCTGGCTGGCTGTCAATCTGTAACCGCCCGCCCAACATAAATACCCGTTCCTGCATGCCAACCAGGCCGAACGATTGCCCGGCTTTGCGGGGTACCTGCGCAAAGCCCTTACCGTCGTCAATCACACACAGGCACAGCTCGCCCTGCTCAACGCGCAAGTAAACCTGCACGCTGTGCGCACCGGCGTGGCGCATCACGTTGGTCAGTGCCTCCTGCAAGATGCGGAACAAGCCAATAGCCTTGGCATCGCTGAGTGGCGGCAGGTGGTCGGGCACCTCCACCAGGCAGGGAATCTGGGTGCGCGCTTCAAAGCGGCGCACCTGCCATTCGATGGCCGAGGCAATGCCTGCATCCAGAATCGGCGGGCGCAATGCCGTGGCCACATCGCGGACCAACTGGAACAGATTAGCGATCAGCTTTTTCATGCTGGTCAGACGCTCATCTAGGCCCGCGACCTGGCCGGCAAAGGCCAGCTCACACATGGCGGTTTCCAGCTTGAGCACGGTCAGCACCTGGCCGAGCTCGTCGTGCACTTCGCGGGCAATCCGGGCTTTTTCTTCCTCGCGGACGCTTTCCAGGTGGGCCGCCAGTTCGCGCAGGTGGGCACGGGACTCAGCCAACGCTAGCTCGACCTGCTTATTCTCGGTGATGTCCCAGACGATGCCGTCCCACACCACCCGCCCTTCGCCCAAACTACGCGCTGTGGCCTTGATGTCAGCCCAGCGCAGCTCGCCGTCGCGAGTCAGAATGCGGCCCTGCCATTGCCAATCGCAGTCGCCCAGCAGCGCGGCATCCTGGGTCTGGTGATAGCGCGCTTGATCGTCAGGGTGGACCAGGCTGCGGATGCCACGGTCTTCGCGCTGCAACTCGGCCGCTGGATAGCCCACCAACTCCAGGCTGGCTTCGCTGATGTAGGCAAACTCCACCGGTTGCTCGGCGCTGGCCCGCTCCAGCCGGAACACCAGCCCCGGCACGTTGCCGGCAATCCCTTTGAGGCGCGCTTCGCTTTCCTGCAAGGCGGCCTGTGCGCGGCGCCGTTCGGTGACATCAGTGATAAAAACCACGAGGTATTCCGATTGGTCAAAGCGCAAAAAGCTCAATGACACATCCACCGGCAAGCGGCTGCCATCGGCGCGCTGACAGTCGATCTCAAAGCCAGGCAAAGGCTCCTGGCTGCCACGAGCCTGCCGCCAGAGAGTCAACCAACGGTCCATGCTCAGCGCAGGTTCCAGTTGCACCAGCGGCATGTCGACCAACGCGTCGCGGCAATAGCCCAGCATGCGTTCAGCCGCCAGGTTGGCATAACGCACATGGCTGTCCCAATTGACCCAGAGAATGCCCACGGTGCTGTTATCAATCGAGAACTGGCTCAGCCGCAGCGCCTGCTCGGCAGCCTCGCGCTGGCTCAGCACTGCGCGAGCGTCCAGCAACTGACGCTCCAGGCTGCGGCGCTGCAGTAACAGGTAGCGGACAATCGCGGCCAGCGTCAGCAGGATGAGACCGAGAAACACACTGACGCCTTTCCAGAACGCCAGTGGGTTGCCCAACTGACGCGTTGACAGGGGAAACCAGCGCGCTTGCAGCTGCTCAAGCTCTCCACCAGGCAACGCTTGTAAGGTGCGCTGGAGAATATCGGCGAGCAGCGGTGCATCGCGGCGACTGCCAATGCGCAGCAACTGCGGCAAGCCAATGTCACCGATGATGCTCAAGCCGGCAAACTGGGTTTCACGCAGCAACAAGCTCAGCCGCGCCTCGTCTACCACCGCGTAACTGACCTCTTGGCGCAACAACAGATCCAGCGCCTCACGTTCATTTCCCACCGGCTGCAACTGCACATTGCTGTGCGTTACGCGCAGGTATTCCTGTACGGCACTGGGCGCACGCACAGCAACTTTTTCATCGCGGCCGATTCGGTCTAGGTCCACCGCACTGCTGCCGCGCCGCTCGCCCACTACCAGATGCGGTACGCGCAAGTACGGATCAGAAAAGCGCCAACGCCTTAGGCCTTGCGGGGTTTGTTGCAGACCGGGGGCCAGGTCGACTTCGCCGCGTTGCAGGGCGGCTTCCAGCGCGTCCTGGTCGGCAAAACGTAGCCACTGCCCTTGCACACCCATGCCTTGCAGCAGGCGATTCATCAGGTCCACGTTGGCACCTGATAGGCGCTGCTGGCGGCGATCAAATTGCGCCCAGGGCGCCTGCATCACCAGACCAACCCGCAGGGTTTGGTGATCGCTCAGCCACGCACGCTGCTCGGCGCTATAGGCCGGCCTCAGGGGCAACACATTACTCTCGGCCGCGCACAGCAGCGCCGGCCACAGTAAAAGAACAATCAACAGGCGCTTCAACGCAACCACACTCCACAGGGGGGAAACGACCGAGCAGGATCCAGCAACCCTTACCTTACTCCAGTCCTGAAGGGCTTAGAGCTATTCAGCCCTGACAAAGGCACGCCCAGGTATTAGGCTTCAGTGGCCTGCCCCGAGAAGGAATGCCTGATGCGCCGCGTTAGCCCCACATGGCCCACCCTGTTCAGCCTGCTCTTAGCACTGCTGCTGGTTCACCCCCTGCAGGCTGAGGAGAGCGACAGCGCCACCCCTGAAGCCAGCCCAGAGACTCCCGCCGAGACACCTCGCGCGCCCCTGCCCGAACGCAGCGAAGTGGACGCAACGGCGCTGGAGCAACGGGTGGAGCAGAAGGAGCAGCAACAGCTGAAGGCGGGCGAGGAACCCTTTCTGGCACTCTGGCTGCCAGCCAACGTGGCCGAGCCCAGCGGCGCGGTGATTATTGTCCCGGGCGATGATGAGAGTGCCGACTGGCCACAAGGCGTCGGTCCCCTGCGCAGCAAATTACCCAATGGTGGCTGGCACAGCTTAAGCCTGACCCTGCCCGACCCCAACAGTGATGCACCGCCAGTGCGCATCGCCGAACCAGTGCCCACCGAAGAGCCCGCCGCCGATGCCGCGCCAACGCCAGCAGAGAACGCGGCCGAGAACAGCCCTGCGGCAGATGAAGCCGCTGCGAAAACCACCGACAGCCCGCTCGACAGCGCCGAAACAGCGGAAACTAAACTGAAAGCCATTGAGGAACAGCGCAAGGCGCATGCCGAGCGCGTTTTGGCACGTATCGAGGCGGCTATCGGCTTTGCCGAACAACAACAAGCCCAGCGCATTGTGTTGCTCGGTCATGGCAGTGGCGCTTACTGGGCTGCACGCTACTTGGCAGAGCGCAAGCCTGATCAAATCAAAAACTTGCTGCTGGTCGCCGCACAGCTGCCTGCAGGCTACACCCCGCCGCTTGATGAGTTGATCCCACAACTGCAACTGGCCACTGGCGACTTCTACTACAAGGACCTCGCCACCGACCGACAAGCCGCACTCAAACGCTCGCAAGCCAGCAAACGCCAGAAACATCCCAGCTACATACAGATCGCCATGAAAGCTTTGCCGGGCAACCGCGAAGCCGAACAAGAGCAGCTCTACCGTCGTATTCGGGGCTGGCTGACGCTGAAACTGGAGGCAAAGTAGCCTCAGCGAAAACTGTGGCGCTGGCGAATCAAATCATAGGCTTGGTGCAATTCACGGGTGCGCTCAGTGGCTTCGCGCACACGCTCAGGCGTGGCGCCGCTGCCCGCCAGCTTGTCCGGGTGGTGGCGACTCAATAAACGCCGGTATGCCTGCTTGATCTGCGCAGGCTCGGCATCGGCAGTCACATTCAATAACGCGAGGGCACGCTGATAGGCGTTGCTGGCCGTCGACACCAGCGGGCCTTGTTGCGGCGCATAAGCGTCACTCAGCTGCGCTTGGGTTGCCGAGGAAACCTGCAACCATTTGCCCCAGAGCATGATGAGCTCACGCTCGGCCTGGCTGACCTGGCCATCCACCCAGGCCATCCGCCAGCAGGCACGCAGTAATGCTTCACGACGTGCACGCTGGCGCCGCAGTGGCGCTCGCAGGCTGTCACGGCCCACCTTGCCCTGCGCGAAGGCCGCTATCGCCTGACGCTGCCCCTCGGTGTCCAGCCCAAGACGCGTCATTTCTGCCCGCGCTTGCTGAATATGCACGGGCAGAACACGGCCGCCACTCTTGGCCAAACGCCCCAGCAAGACGAAAAGTAGCCACTCATCACGCGACTCTGCGCGACCACCTAAGCGTTCACGCAAGGCTGCCCACGATTCTAGGCGCAGACGCCTATCCAGCACCTGCCCGAGCAAACCGCCGAGCATGGCGCCCGGAATACTGGCCACTGCCAGCCCCGCAACCGCGCCCAGCAAGGTCGCAGGCCAAAGCATCTCAGCGCCGCGCCTCTAGCAACTGCTCGACCTGGGCCAAACGTTCATGGGTTCCCACATCCACCCAGCAACCATCAAACCGCTCACCGGTTACCTGTCCGGTTGCCATCGCGGCACGCAACAGCGGTGCCAGCGAAAAGACGCCCGGCTGACAATCACTGAACAGCGCGGGGGATAACACCGCCATGCCGCTATAGGTCAGGCTGTCCTGCCCTGCTTGCGCATCCGTAACCTGTCCTTTCTGCAGACAGAAGTCGCCCTTGACGTGATGGCCAGGGTTCTCGATCAGCACCAGGTGCGCCAGGCCGGATAACGGACGGCGCAACTCGGCAAAGGGGTAGTCGGTGAAGATATCGCCATTGATCAGCACAAACGGCTGATCGCCCAGCAAAGGCAAGGCCTGAAAGATCCCGCCGCCGGTTTCCAACGGTTCACCCTCAGGGGAATAGGCAATGCTGACGCCGAAGCGCGATCCATCACCCAGGTAATCCTCGATCTGCTGTCCCAGCCAGGCATGATTGATCACCAGCTCGGTAAACCCGGCCGCCGCCAACGCGCGTACGTGGTATTCGATCAAGGGCACGCCGGCCGCACGCACCAATGGTTTGGGTGTATGCAGGGTAAGCGGACGCAGCCGCTCACCTTTGCCGGCCGCCAGAATCATCGCCTTCATACGGGCTCCCGTCGCAAGCTGCCGAGCAACTCAGCCAATTCAGCCAGCTCCGGCCGACGAGCCAATACCGCATCTATATAGGAGAAGAAACGCGGCACGTCCCCCAAGTACTTGGGTTTGCCATCACGATGGCAAATACGCGCAAAGATGCCTATTACCTTGAGGTGGCGTTGCACCCCCATCAAGTCGCTGGCTCGCAGAAAATCATCCAGCACCGGCTGAACCGGCACACCTGTCTCAAGCGCCTGCTGCCAGTACTGCTCCAACCAGCTGCTTACGCGCACCTCGGGCCAACTGAGGAAGGCATCCTTGAAGAGACAAGTGACGTCATACGTCACCGGGCCATAGACGGCATCCTGAAAATCCAGCACACCCGGATTCGGCTCGCTGAGCATCAAGTTGCGTGGCATGTAGTCACGGTGCACCAGCACCTTGGGCTGGGCCAGGGCGCTGTCGATCAACAACTGACTGGCACGTTGCCAGAGAGCCTGCTGCTGCTCGCTGAATTCGACGCCCAGGTGGCGTTGTACATACCACTCGGGGAAGAGCTGCAGTTCACGGCGCAGCAGAGCGTCATCATAGTGGGGGAGTGGCGTGGTCATTGGCAGTCGCTGAAACGCCAATAGCGCTTGCAGCGCATCAGCAAACAACTCATCAGCATTGTCTTCGTTGATCACATCCAGGTAGGTCTGCCGGCCAAGATCGTTGAGCAATAAAAAACCTCGCTCAAGGTCAGCGGCAAGAATATGCGGCACATTGAGGTGCGCTTCAGCGAGCAAGTGCGCCACTTTTACGAACGGCGCGCAATCTTCCTGCGGCGGCGGCGCATCCATCACGATCAGGCTGCGCCCAGCACCTTGCCAGCGAAAATAGCGACGAAAACTGGCGTCACTGCTGGCAGAGGTAAGCGTGGCGGCGGGTACAGCGCCCCAACCCTGTTTAGCAAACAGCACAAGCAGCTGCTGATCCAGCCAGTTTTCGAGAAGTTTTAAGCGTACATCTTCATCAGGCATTACAAGGTCTCCGACGGCGCTAGCCGTTGCGCGGGTCATGCTTTATTATCCAGCATCTTTTCAAGCCCATCGAGAGGCGTGCGGCCTCAGGGCCAATGGCGCGCAGGAAGCCCGGAAAAAATAAGATGGCAGTAAAATACCCCGCGTTTCGTAAAAAATTCCCTCTACTGGTCACTGGCAGCCTTCTGGCGCTACAACCTTTAGCCGTTCCTTTTGCTATCGCTGCTGAGCAGTATGATTGCCAGGTTTCCGCCACCGGCGGCTGGGCATGTGCCCCGAAGACCAGCAATGCTGCACTGCCAGCACGGCCAGTACAACGTGATTCGGTCGCCAGCAGCAACGCTGGTGAAAGCAGCACCGAAGCACCTGAAGGGAAAGCCGCGCAAGCGACCCTGGTGACTGAAAGCCGTGGCAAAGGCCTTGCTTCGCGCAGCGCTGACTTCAGCCACCTGGACTGGGTGCCGCGCGAAAACCTCAGCGCTGCTCAGTTAGCTGAAGCCGGCCCTTACTGCGCAGGCGCGTATGTAGAGCCGACGCGCCCGGGCATGGACGACAAAACGCCGATGGACGAGGCACCGATGTTCGTATCGGCCAAAGCCTCGCGTTATGAGCAAGAAGAGCAAGTCGCCACCCTCGCAGGTGACGTGGTTCTGCGCCAAGCGGGCATGCAGGTCGAAGCGGATGAAGCCAACCTGCGCCAGGCGGAAAACCGCGGCGAGCTGATCGGCAATGTGCGCCTGCGTGATCAGGGCATGCTGGTGGTGGGTGACCGCGCCGAGCTGCAGCTGGACAATGGTGAAGCCAAAGTCGACAACGCCGAATACGTCCTGCACAAGAGCCATATCCGCGGCAACGCGCTCTACGCCAAGCGCGAAGAAAGCGCGATTATCCGCCTGAAAGACGGCACCTATACCAGCTGTGAGCCCGGCAGTAACGCCTGGCACCTCAAGGGCAACAACATCACCCTGAACCCGGCCACCGGTTTCGGCACGGCGACCAACGTCACTCTGCGGGTGAAGAATATTCCGGTGTTCTACACACCTTATATCTACTTCCCGATTGATGACCGTCGCCAGTCCGGCTTCCTGCCGCCGAGCATCGGCAGCTCAAGCGATAATGGCCTGACCCTGCAAACGCCGTACTACTTCAACCTTGCGCCAAACTATGACGCAACGCTGTACCCGACCTATATGAGCGATCGCGGCTTGATGATGGAAGGCGAATTCCGCTACCTCACCAAGAACAGCGAAGGCCAGGTTGGCGGCGCGTATCTCGATGACAGTAACGACGACCGCAAACTGCAGTCGGAGTACGAAGATCAGCGCTGGATGTACAGCTGGCAGCACAAAACAGGCCTGACTTCGCGCCTCCTGGCTGAAGTTGATTACACCGACATCAGCGACCCTTACTACTTCCAGGACCTGAATACTGACCTGGGTGTTAGCGCAACGGGTTACGTCAATCAGCGCGGCACTTTGACCTACCGTGGCGACAGTTACACAGCCAGCCTGAATGCTCATGCTTATGAGCTGGCAAATATCACCGACATTACCCCGTATAACCGTCTGCCGCAGCTGACCCTGGATGGCATGCTGCCATTTAAACCCGCAGGCGTTAACTTCAGTTATGGCACGGAATATGTGCGCTTCGACCGCAGCCTGCGTAAGGGCAATTTCATTAATGAAGATGGCGTAGTTGAGCAACAGTGGTACGACACCTTCGTTCAAGGCCTGGCGCGCGCCAATGGTGAGCGACTGCATGTTGAACCCGCTGCAAGCCTGCCACTGAATTGGAGCTGGGGTTTTGTCACGCCGCAAGTTAAGTACCTGCAGACCAACTATGACCTGAGCCTTGACGCTAAAGGCAAGGCCGATATTGCCAAGGCCCCTGTAGGCAGCTTCTTGGCAGAACAGGAATACAAGAGCAGCCAAAGCCGCGGCATAGGCATGTTTAGCCTGGATAGCGGCCTGTACTTCGACCGCGACACCCAGTGGTTCGGCAAAAACTACCGCCAGACGCTAGAACCGCGCCTGTTCTACCTTTATGTACCTGAAGAAGACCAGACTGATATCCCGGTCTTTGACTCTGGCGAAAGTACATTCAGCTACTCCTCGCTGTGGCGTGAAAATCGCTTCTCCGGCAAGGATCGTATCGGCGACGAGAACAAGCTGTCTCTAGGTGTAACCAACCGCTGGATCGAACCGAATGGCTTTGAGCGCCAGCGCTTTAGCATCGGCCAGTCCTTCTACTTCGAAGATCGCCAAGTACAGCTACCAGGCATTGATTACCGCACCCGCGCCGACGCAACGGCAGCTGTATCGCCCTATGCGCTTGAATACTTATATCGCTTTAACCGCGACTGGCGCTTCACTTCGGACTTCAACTGGGATCCGGATAGCGGCAGCACCCGCTCGGGTAGCGCTATGTTCCACTACCAGCCAGAAGACAACCCGAACAAGGTGGTCAACGCCGGTTATCGCTATCGCAATGACACCGTGCGTTATGACGAAGCGACCGGCAACTGGGTTGTTGGTGGCGGCGACTACGGCACAGAGGGCAGCCCGAACTACATCAAGGACTACTACAAGATCAGCCAGCACGACTTCTCGGTCATCTGGCCAATCGTTCCGCAGTGGAGCGTGATCTCTCGCTGGCAGTATGACTACGGCCGCGACCGTACGCTGGAGGCCTTCGCAGGCTTCGAGTACGACAGCTGCTGCTGGAAACTGCGCCTGATCAACCGCTACTGGATTGACTACGACGAAGTCAGCCTGAATCCGTCACTGAACGACCAGGCTGATCGCGGCATCTTCTTGCAGATCGTACTCAAAGGTTTGGGTGGCGTAGTCGGCAATAAAGTTGAGACTTTCCTCGACCAAGGCATTCAAGGTTATCGTGAACGTGAAGATCAAGCTTTCTGATTGCGTGCGCCCCCTGCTGTTGGGCGCGCTGTTTCTGGGTACCGCGGCAAATGCGGCGGTTCAACCTCTCAACCGCGTTGTAGCGATTGTCGACAATGACGTGGTGATGCAAAGCCAGCTCGACTCACGCTTGCGTGAAGTGCAGCAAACCATCACCCAGCGCGGTGCAGCCCTGCCGCCGGAGCATGTGCTCAGCCAGCAAGTGCTTGAGCGCCTGATCATCGAGAACATCCAGCTACAGATTGGCGAACGCTCTGGCATTCGCATCACGGATGAAGAGCTGAACCAGGCCATTGGTACCATCGCCCAGCGTAATGGCATGAGCATCGAGCAGTTCCGCGCCGCCTTGGCGGCAGATGGCCTCTCGTACACCGATGCCCGTGACCAAGTGCGCCGCGAGATGATCATCAGCCGCGTGCGTCAACGTCGCGTGGCTGAACGCATCCAGGTCACCGATCAGGAAGTGCAAAACTTCCTCGCCTCAGACATGGGCAAGATGCAGCTGTCGGAAGAATTCCGCCTGGCTAACATCCTGATCCCGGTCACTGAAGCTGCATCTCCGGAAGATATTCAGGCGGCAGAGCGTCAGGCTCGTGAGCTGTACCAGCAGCTGCAACAGGGTGCCGACTTCGCCCAGCTGGCTATTGCACGCTCGGCCAGCGAAACCGCGCTGGAAGGTGGCGAAATGGGCTGGCGTAAAGCCGGGCAGTTGCCACCGCCTTTCGACAGCATGCTTAGCGCCTTGTCGGTTGGCCAGGTGACAGAGCCGATGCGGACTCCCGGCGGCTTTATCATGATCAAGCTGCTGGAAAAGCGCGGCGGTGACAGCCAGGTACGCGACGAAGTGAACGTTCGCCACATCCTGATCAAACCCAGCGAAATCCGTAGCGAAGCTGAAACCAAACGCCTGGTTGAACGTCTGCACCAGCGGATCCTGGCCGGGGAAGATTTCGCCGAACTGGCGAAGAACTTCTCCGAAGACCCAGGCTCGGCGCTGAACGGCGGCACCCTGAGCTGGATCGACCCAAATGTACTGGTGCCTGAATTCCGCGAAGTGATGAACAACACGCCAGCTGGCGAGCTGTCCAAACCTTTCAAGAGCCCTTACGGCTGGCATGTTCTCGAAGTCATGGGCCGCCGCGCCACGGACAGCAGCGCACAGTACCGCGAGCAGCAGGCAATGACCGTACTGCGTAACCGCAAGTATGATGAAGAGCTGCAAGCGTGGCTGCGCCAGATCCGCGACGAAGCCTACGTCGAAACCAAACTCTGACAGGCGCATCGCGCTCGCGCAGACAACCGAAAAGCCTGGCTGATGCATCTGCAGAGCCAGGCTTTTTTGTGGCCGCTCAAACCTGGCAGCTACTCGCCAGGGCAACGCATAATGCCTCACCGCCCTCGCCACCTGATGGGCTAACCCTTATGGCACAGACGTGAGAGCTCCTCCATGAACACCGCCCGTCTTTTTGCGCTAACACCTGGCGAACCAGCCGGCATAGGCCCCGACCTCTGCCTACTGCTGGCGCGTCACGCACAGCCGCATGCGCTGATTGCCATCGCCAGTCGCGACTTGTTAGCTGAGCGCGCCCAGCTGCTTGGGTTAAGCATTGACCTGATCAACGTCAGCCCCGGTGCCTGGCCAAGCCAGGCTGCGGCGGCAGGTAGTCTGTACGTCTGGGATACACCACTCGCCGCGGCCGTGGTTGCTGGCCAGCTGAACGCATGTAACGCGCCCTACGTACTGGAAACACTGACCCGCGCCGGCCAGGGCTGCCTCGACAGCCACTTCGCGGGCATGATTACCGCCCCCGTGCACAAGGGCATGATCAACGAAAGCGGGATTGCCTTCTCCGGGCACACCGAGTTTCTCGCCGAACTGACCCACACCGAGCAGGTGGTGATGATGCTCGCTACCCACGGCCTGCGTGTGGCGTTGGTGACCACACACTTGCCACTCAAGGATGTAGCAGCAGCCATCACCCCAGAGCGTCTCAGTCGCGTCACACGTATTCTCGACCATGACCTGCGCACGAAATTCGGCATCACTGCCCCGCGTATTCTGGTTTGCGGTCTCAACCCGCACGCCGGTGAAGGCGGCCATTTGGGCATGGAAGAAATCGAGGTGATAGAGCCCACCCTGCAGCAGTTACGAAGCGAAGGTATCAACCTGATCGGCCCACTACCCGCCGACACGCTGTTCACTCCCAAACACCTTGAGCACTGCGATGCGGTGCTGGCGATGTACCACGACCAGGGCTTGCCGGTACTCAAATACAAAGGCTTTGGCGCTGCGGTGAACATCACCTTGGGGCTACCGATCATCCGCACCTCGGTCGATCACGGCACGGCGCTGGACCTGGCGGGTAGCGGCAAAATTGACAGCGGCAGCCTGCAGGTCGCCCTGCAAACGGCCTATCAAATGGCCGCCAGCCAGGTGAAAAGCGCCTGACTGCAACGCCCGGCACGGGGCGTACGCCGCCAATGCTGTTAAACTGTCGGGCTTTCTACCCGCGTTAAATTCGCTTCAAGCCGATGCTTTGAAGCCTGGAGCTGCTGCATGTCCGAATACCAACACCGCGCGCGCAAGCGTTTCGGCCAGAACTTCCTGCATGACGCCGGGGTGATTCACCGCATTCTGCGCGCCATCTTCGCCCGCGAAGGTGAACACATGCTGGAAATCGGCCCAGGCCAGGGCGCATTGACCGAAGGGTTGCTGAGCAGCGGCGCGCAGCTCGACGTGATTGAACTCGACCGTGACTTGGTGCCGATCCTGCAACACCAGTTCGGCAGCAACCCGCGCTTTCGCCTGAACCAGGGCGACGCCCTCAAATTCGATTTCAACCAGCTGCAGGCTGCACCACGCAGCCTGCGTGTGGTCGGCAACCTGCCCTACAACATCTCCACGCCACTGATCTTCCACCTGCTGAGCAATGCCGCATTGATTCGCGACATGCACTTTATGCTGCAGAAGGAAGTGGTCGAGCGCATGGCAGCAGTGCCCGGCGGCGGTGACTGGGGCCGGTTGTCGATCATGGTGCAGTACCACTGCCGTGTGGAGCACCTTTTCAATGTCGGTCCTGGCGCGTTCAATCCGCCGCCAAAGGTTGATTCGGCGATCGTCCGCCTGGTGCCACACGAGGTGCTGCCGCACCCGGCCAAGGACCACCACCTGCTTGAGCGTGTGGTGCGCGAAGCCTTTAACCAACGGCGTAAGACCCTGCGCAACACCTTGAAGAACTTACTGCCGGCCGATGCCATCGAAGCGGCGGGCGTCGATGGCAGCCTGCGCCCTGAGCAACTGGATCTGGCTGCGTTTGTACGCCTGGCGGACAAACTGGCCGAACACCCCAACGCCGACTGACAGCGGCTAGACTGCTTCTGCCTACCGAGTTAATTACGCATGAGCGATTCGCGCTACAACATCGACGTCAGCGTCGTTACCCGCTACCTGCCGGAGCAATCGCAGCCGGAGCAGAACCGTTTTGCGTTCGCCTACACCGTCACGGTGAGCAACAAGGGTGAACTGCCAGCCAAACTGCTCTCGCGCCACTGGGTGATCACCGACGGTGACGGCCGTGTGCAGGAAGTGCGTGGCGCCGGCGTCATCGGCCAACAGCCGCTGATCGAGGCAGGCGCCAGCCACACCTACAGCAGCGGCACGGTGATGGCCACTCGCGTCGGAATCATGCAGGGCAGCTATCAGATGCTCGCCGAAGACGGTAAACGCTTTGACGCACTGATCGCGCCCTTCCGTCTTGCGGTGCCGGGCTCGCTGCACTGATGGCCACCTACGCTGTCGGCGACCTGCAAGGCTGTCTGAAACCGTTGCAATGCCTGCTTGAACGCGTGGCCTTTGATCCAGCGAAGGACAAACTATGGCTGGTCGGTGATCTGGTTAACCGCGGCCCTGAATCCCTGGCGACGCTGCGTTTCCTCTACAGCATCCGCGATGCATTGACCTGCGTATTGGGTAACCACGACCTGCACTTGCTGGCCGTAGCGCACAATATCGAGCGACTGAAGAGAGGCGATACCCTGCGCGAAATCATCGACGCGCCGGATGCGACTGACCTGCTCGACTGGCTGCGCCAGCAGAAACTCCTGCATTACGATGAAGCCCGCGATACCGCCCTGGTGCACGCGGGCATCCCGCCACAGTGGAACATGGACAAAGCCCTCCGCCGCGCTGCCGAAGTGGAAGAAGCCCTGCGTGATGACGCGCGCCTGCCGCTGTTTCTCGACGGCATGTACGGCAACGAACCGGCCAAGTGGCACGGCGACCTGCAAGGCATTACGCGCCTGCGGGTTATCACCAACTACTTCACCCGCATGCGTTTCTGTAAAGCCGACGGCACCCTCGACCTGAAAAGCAAGGAAGGCGTCGGCTCAGCACCACCGGGCTACGCCCCCTGGTTCAGCTACAAACAGCGCAAAACCCGTGGCCAACGGATCATCTTCGGCCACTGGGCGGCGCTCGAAGGACAATCCACTGAACCCGACGTAATTGCCCTGGATACCGGTTGCGTATGGGGCGCGAGCATGACCTTGATGAATATCGATAGTGGCGAAAAATACAGCTGCGACTGTAAGGAGCAAGCATGAGCGAATTCAAACGCATCCCCCCCGAGCAGGCTCAGGCCCTGCGCCAGCAAGGCGCAGTAGTGGTCGACATCCGTGACCCGCAGAGCTTCGCCGCCGGCCACATCAGCGGCTCGCAGCACCTCGACAACCACTCACTGCATGCCTTTATCACTCAAGCTGATCTCGATGCGCCGCTGATCGTCACCTGCTACCACGGCAACTCCAGCCAAAGCGCCGCGGCCTATCTGGTCGGCCAGGGCTTTAGTGATGTCTACAGCCTCGATGGTGGTTTCGAGCTGTGGCGTGCGACCTTCCCCAGCGACACCGCACAAGCCGCCGAAGAATAATTTTTTCACCGCACAGGCCGCACCAGCAGCGGCCTGCCGGCCTCCACTGACCAACGGTAATATCCTGTTATCGTTCCCCGCCACTTGACCCCGCCGATTCCGAACTATCCTTTAGCCCAGGCCATCCAAAACAAGGTAGAGCCGGCCAAACGGCATCGGGCCATCGGTATGACTATTTGGTGTTCTGGGGGTTTTACCCGGCTGCATCCGCACCGGAGCTGCCAAGCACCTGACCGACCCCGCACCGGCTCTGCGCATCGAGCGAGGTGAAGTCATGAGCATTTTCAGCCACTTCCAACAACGTTTCGAAGCGACTCGCCAGGAGGAGTTCACCCTCCAGGAGTACCTCGAACTGTGCAAACAGGATCGCAGCGCCTACGCCTCGGCAGCCGAACGCCTGTTGCTGGCCATTGGCGAGCCTGAACTGCTCGACACCTCGACTGATCCACGGCTATCGCGCATCTTCTCCAACAAGGTGATTCGCCGTTACCCGGCTTTTGCTGACTTCCACGGCATGGAAGAGTGCATCGACCAGATCGTGTCCTACTTCCGCCATGCAGCCCAAGGCCTCGAAGAGAAGAAACAAATCCTCTACTTACTTGGCCCAGTGGGCGGCGGTAAATCCTCGCTGGCGGAGAAGCTCAAGCACCTCATCGAGAAAGTGCCGTTCTATGCGATCAAGGGCTCCCCGGTGTTCGAGTCACCGCTCGGCCTGTTCAGCGACGCCGAAGACGGCGCCATCCTCGAAGAGGACTACGGCATCCCCCGGCGCTACCTGAATAGCATCATGTCGCCCTGGGCCACCAAGCGCCTGCAGGAATTCGGCGGCGACATCAGCCAGTTCCGCGTGGTCAAACTCTACCCTTCGATCCTTAACCAGATCGCCGTCGCCAAAACCGAACCAGGCGATGAGAACAATCAGGACATCTCCGCCCTAGTCGGCAAGGTGGACATCCGCAAGCTCGAGGAATACCCGCAGAACGACGCCGACGCCTACAGCTATTCAGGCGCACTGTGCCGGGCCAACCAGGGCCTGATGGAATTCGTCGAGATGTTCAAGGCACCGATCAAGGTGCTGCACCCACTGCTCACCGCCACTCAGGAAGGCAACTACAACAGCACCGAAGGCCTCGGTGCGATTCCCTACAGCGGCATCCTGCTGGCGCACTCCAACGAATCGGAATGGCACAGTTTCCGCAACAACAAGAACAACGAAGCGTTCATTGATCGCATTTATATCGTCAAGGTGCCGTACTGCCTGCGCGTAAGTGACGAGATCAAAATCTACGACAAGCTCCTGTTCAACAGCTCCTTGGCCAAAGCCCATTGCGCACCGGACACGCTGAAGATGCTCGCGCAGTTCTCCACCCTCAGCCGCCTGAAGGAGCCGGAAAACTCCAACGTCTATTCGAAGATGCGCGTGTACGACGGCGAAAACCTCAAGGACACCGACCCTAAGGCCAAGTCGATTCAGGAGTACCGCGATACGGCGGGCGTCGATGAGGGGATGAACGGCCTGTCGACCCGTTTCGCCTTCAAGATCCTGTCCAAGGTGTTCAACTTCGACCCCCATGAAGTGGCCGCCAACCCGGTGCATCTGCTCTATGTGCTGGAGCAGCAGATCGAGCAGGAACAGTTCCCGGCAGAAACGCGTGAGCGCTACCTGCGCTTTATCAAGGAGTACCTGGCGCCGCGCTACATCGAGTTTATCGGCAAGGAAATCCAAACGGCCTATCTGGAGTCCTACAGCGAGTACGGGCAAAACATCTTCGACCGCTACGTGCTGTACGCCGATTTCTGGATTCAGGATCAGGAATACCGCGATCCGGAAACCGGCGAGATTCTCAACCGTGTAGCCCTCAATGAAGAGCTGGAAAAGATCGAAAAACCAGCCGGCATCAGCAACCCGAAGGATTTCCGCAACGAGATCGTCAACTTCGTGCTGCGCGCCCGTGCCAACAACAATGGCAAGAACCCGACGTGGCTGAGCTACGAAAAACTGCGGGTGGTGATCGAGAAGAAGATGTTCTCCAACACCGAGGACCTGCTGCCGGTCATCAGCTTCAACGCCAAAGCAAGCAAGGAGGATCAACAGAAGCACAACGACTTCGTCACCCGCATGGTCGAGCGCGGTTACACCGACAAGCAGGTACGCCTGCTCTCCGAGTGGTATCTGCGGGTTCGTAAATCGCAATAGAGCGGCCTGACGCAACAGACCACGCAGCAGCGCAGCGCGCGGCACAGTGCCCTGCCCGCGTTTGCGCCTGATGCCTGCAGTGCACGGAGGGCAGTTATGAGCCATGTGATCGACCGACGCCTGAACGGTAAGAACAAGAGCACGGTGAACCGCCAGCGCTTCCTGCGGCGTTACCGTGACCACATCAAGAAGGCAGTGGAAGAGGCGGTCAGCCGCCGCTCCATCACTGATATGGAGCACGGTGAGCAGATCAGCATTCCCGGCCGCGATATCGACGAGCCAGTGCTGCACCATGGTCGCGGCGGCCGCCAGACCACCGTGCACCCGGGCAACCGTGAATTCACCACCGGCGAGAAGATTGCCCGCCCGCAAGGTGGAGGCAGCGGCCAGGGCGCCGGCAAGGCGAGCAACTCGGGCGAAGGCATGGATGAGTTCGTCTTCCAGATCACTCAGGAAGAATTCCTCGACTTTATGTTCGAGGACCTTGAGTTACCTAACCTGATCAAACGCCACCTTACCGGCTGCGACACCTTCAAGAGCGTACGCGCCGGCATCAGCAATGAAGGCAACCCCTCGCGCATCAATATCGTGCGCACCCTGCGCTCGGCCCACGCGCGGCGCATTGCTCTGTCCGGCAGCAGCCGCAACAAACTCAAGAGCGCTCAGGCCGAACTGGAACGTCTGAAGCTGGAGCAGCCGGATAACCTTGGCGATATCCACGCACTGGAAGAAGAAGTCAGCAAGCTGCGTGCGCGGATCAAACGCATTCCCTTCCTCGATACCTTCGACCTCAAGTACAACCTGCTGGTCAAACAGCCCAACCCCAGTTCCAAGGCGGTGATGTTCTGCCTGATGGACGTCTCCGGCTCCATGACCCAGTCGACCAAGGACATCGCCAAGCGCTTCTTTATCCTGCTGTACCTGTTCCTCAAGCGGAACTACGACAAGATCGAGGTGGTGTTTATCCGCCACCACACCAGTGCCAAAGAGGTCGACGAGGAAGAGTTTTTCTATTCACGGGAAACCGGCGGCACCATCGTTTCCAGCGCGCTGAAACTGATGCAGGAGATCATGGTCGAGCGCTACCCGATCAACGAATGGAATATCTACGCCGCCCAGGCGTCGGATGGTGACAACTGGAATGATGACTCGCCGATCTGCAGGGACATATTGATCAACCAGATTATGCCGTTCGTGCAGTACTTCACTTACGTAGAGATCACCCCGCGCGAGCATCAGGCGCTGTGGTTTGAGTATGAGCACGTGAGTGAGACATTCGCCGACACCTTTGCCCAGCAGCAGCTGGTGGCGGCCGGTGACATTTACCCGGTATTCCGCGACCTGTTCCAGCGGAGGCTAGCCACATGAGTACGAGCAAAGACAAGCGCCGCCAGCCGATCTCCACGGGTTCGGAGTGGACCTTCGAGCTGATCCGCCAGTACGACCGCGAAATCGGCCGCATCGCCGAACGCTATGCGCTGGACACCTACCCCAACCAGATCGAGGTGATCACCGCCGAGCAGATGATGGACGCCTACGCCTCGGTCGGCATGCCGCTGGGTTACCACCACTGGTCCTACGGCAAGCACTTCCTCAGCACCGAGAAGGGCTACAAGCGGGGGCAGATGGGCCTGGCCTACGAGATCGTGATCAACTCCGACCCGTGCATCGCCTACCTGATGGAAGAAAACACCATCTGCATGCAGGCCCTGGTGATCGCCCATGCCTGCTACGGCCACAACAGCTTCTTCAAGGGCAACTACCTGTTCCGCACCTGGACCGATGCTAGCTCGATCATCGACTACCTGGTGTTCGCCAAGCAGTACATCATGCAGTGCGAAGAGCGCCACGGCATCGACGCGGTGGAGGACCTGCTCGACTCCTGCCACGCGCTGATGAACTACGGTGTCGACCGCTACAAACGCCCCTACCCGATTTCCGCCGAGGAAGAACGGCGGCGCATGAAGGACCGTGAAGAACACCTGCAGAAGCAGATCAACGACCTCTGGCGGACCATTCCGAAAAGCGCCAGTAAAGGCGACGGCAAAGACAACAAACGCTTCCCTGCCGAGCCACAGGAAAACATCCTCTACTTCTTGGAAAAACACGCCCCGCTGCTCGAGCCCTGGCAGCGCGAGATTATTCGCATCGTGCGCAAGATTGCCCAGTACTTCTACCCACAACGCCAAACGCAGGTGATGAACGAAGGCTGGGCGACCTTCTGGCACTACACCCTCATGAACGATCTGTACGACGAAGGCCTGGTGACCGAAGGCTTTATGATGGAGTTCCTGCAGTCGCACACCAGCGTGGTCTATCAGCCGCCATTCGACAGCCCCTATTACAGCGGCATCAACCCCTATGCGCTGGGCTTTGCCATGTACCGCGATATTCGCCGCATCTGCGAAGCGCCTACTGAGGAAGATCGCCGCTGGTTCCCCGACATTGCCGGCAGCGACTGGCTCACAACCCTGAAATTCGCCATGAACAGCTTCAAGGACGAGAGCTTTATCCTGCAGTATCTGTCACCCAAAGTGATCCGCGACCTCAAGCTGTTTAGCATCCTTGATGACGACCAGAAAGACGAGCTGGTTGTACCCGCGATCCATGACGAGCCCGGCTACCAGCAGATTAGGGAAACCCTGGCCGCGCAATACAACTTGGGCAACCGTGAACCCAATGTGCAGATCTGGAGTATCGACCGCCGCGGCGACCGCTCACTGACCCTGCGCCACCAGCAGCATGATCGTAAACCGCTGGGCAACTCCACCGAGGAAGTGCTGAAACACCTGCACCGCCTATGGGGTTTCAATATTCATCTGGAGATGTACCAGGGCGAACAACTGATCGGCACCCAGCATGTACCGCCAAAGCATGAAACCGAACATGACAGCGACTACCCGCGTCTCGACCTTATGATCCCGCCCATTTGATCGGTTGCGCGCCCACGATGCCAAGCACCAGCATGCGCAGCAGACCAACCGGGAATCTGCTGATGCGCCTGTTTATCGTATTACTGCTGTGCCTGGCACTGGCCACCTGCAGCAGCCAGCTGCCGCGCGCCCAGGTACTGACACCCGCCAGCGCCGAACTGACCGGCAGACATAGCTTCAGCCTGATCGCCGCCGAACAGGCCGTAGACGGCGATGTGCCCTTTTCCGAGCGCTATACACAGCTTGAACAGTTATTGCGCGAGGGCTTGAGCGCCCGTGGTTACCGGGCCACCCCGCAGGCAGAGATTCAGGTGTATTACTGGCTGGCAGTGCAGGACAGCCCACTGGACTTCAAGGTTGAGGCCGCCCCACCTACCCCGCTTGGCCCCTACCAGGCGATCCACCGCCTGCGCGATGAAACCGGCACCTTGCGCGTCCGCCTGACCACTCCGGCGCAGCACATCCTCTGGGAAGGCTTGGTCAATACCGGCCTGAGCCCCGCCAAAGACAGCGCTGAACTGCTCGAACGCGCCACCCAAGCACTCTTGCAGCAAATCCCCCTAGCCAGCCAGTAGTCCAGATGCAATCCGGGAATACGCTGGACCACTCAGAACTGCATCCAGGCTACCCCTCGTCAGTGGCCAGCCGCTATCCTCCGCACTCAGCGGAGGAACCATGATGCAGATTTACAAAGTCGGCGGAGCAGTACGTGATCGCCTGTTGGGTCGTGAAGTCAGCGAGATCGACTGGGTCGTCGTCGGCGCCAGCGCCGAACAGATGCTTGAGTTGGGCTATCGCCCAGTGGGCGCGGACTTTCCGGTATTTCTGCACCCGCAGACAGGCGAGGAATACGCCCTGGCCCGCACCGAGCGCAAAAGCGGGCGCGGTTACGGCGGTTTCACCTTCTTCGCCAGCCCGGAAGTGACGCTGGAAGAAGACCTGATCCGCCGCGACCTGACCGTCAACGCCATGGCCGAGGACGATCAGGGCAACTTGATCGACCCCTACGGTGGTCAGCGCGACCTCGACGCCCGACTGCTGCGCCATGTTTCCCCGGCCTTCGCCGAAGATCCGCTGCGCGTGCTGCGCGTCGCCCGCTTTGCCGCCCGTTACGCACCTCTGGGCTTCAGCGTAGCGCCTGAAACCCTGGTGCTGATGCGCGAACTGAGCGAGTCCGGCGAACTCAACGCGCTGACACCGGAACGCAGCTGGAAAGAAATCTCCCGCGCCCTGATGGAGCCGCGCCCGGATGTATTTATCCAGGTGCTGCGCGACTGCGGCGCTTTGCGCGAACTGCTGCCCGAGGTCGACGCGCTGTTCGGTGTGCCACAACCCGCCGCCCATCATCCGGAGATCGACACCGGCGAGCATGTACTCAGCGTGCTGCGCCAGTGCGCCGAGCACCAGCAGCCGCTGACCGTACGCTGGGCCTGCCTGCTGCACGATGTCGGCAAAGGTCTGACGCCGGAGGCTGAATGGCCCCGGCATATCGCCCATGAACACACCGGACTGAAGCTGATCCGCGCGATCAACCAGCGCTGCAAGGCGCCCAAGGATTGCCAGGAACTGGCTTTGCAGGTCGGCGAATTCCACACCCACGGCCACCGCGCTCTGGAGCTGAAGGCTTCGACCCTGCTCAAACTGCTGCAAGGCTTCGACGTGTTCCGTCGCCCGCAACGCTTCGAAGAATTTATCGCGGCTTGTGAAATGGACGCCCGCGGCCGCCTCGGCCTGGAACAACGCGCCTACCCGCAGGCTGACCACCTGCGGGCCGCCATGCACGCCGCCCGTGCAGTGGCAGTGCAACCCCTACTGGCGCAAGGTTTGAAAGGCGCCGAGTTAGGTGAAGCGCTCAACAAAGAGCGCCTGAAGGCACTGACAACATTCAAAGCTGCCGCTTGCGCCAGCCTCACTCCAGACTAAGAAGCCGGGTAAGCGGCTATCAGTTCAGTCGGGGTGAGCGCTTGCTCACGCCAGCTGAATGCCACCGGCCACAGCTGCTGGTCAATCTGCGCCGCATGCCAGAGCTCGACAAAGCTGCGCTGCTGCGCAGGGTGCAGAACATCCGGCACCAACAGGGCCAGGGGCCAAAGGACGAAAGCGTTCTTGAGGATTTCTGCACGCGGCAGGATCAAGCCGTCGAAGTTGCCGACCCGGTCGCCATACAGCAGCACGTCGATATCCAGCGGCAGTCCCTTGCGCTCAGGCGCATAGCGACCGTTATCGGCTTCGATAAATTTCAGCCGACGGTCCAGCTCACCTAACGGCAGGTCGCTATAGCCGGCCACCACCAGATTGAAAAATGGCCCGCTCTTGATGCCCACCGCCTGGCTTTCGAATACCGGCGAGCAGCGCATCTCACTGAGCAGACCATCAAGCGCATCGAGGCCGGCACACAGGTGTGCTTCGCGGCCGATATTGCTGCCCAGACCGAGTAGTACGGGAGTTAGCGACATCCGCGCTCGATCTCCACGCCTACCCCACCACTGGCCGCCGGCACGGCACCGGGCTTGGTCAGCTTGAGCCGCACCCAAGGGATTTGAAACTCAGCCATCAGCAACTCGACCAACCGCTCGGCAAAGGTTTCCACCAGGATAAACTGCGACTCGCTGGCAAATGCCTGAATCCGCTGCGAAACCTTGGCGTAATCCAACGCCTTGTCCAGCTCGTCACCGGCAGCAGCGGGACGATTATCCCAGCCCAGGTACAGGTCCAGGCGCAAACACTGGCGAATGGTACGCTCCCAGTCGTAGGCACCAATCACCGTATCGACTTCCAGGCCCTCGATAAAAACTGTGTCCAAGCACGCTCTCCGTGGCACGACAAGGCTGTCGCACCTAGTTAGAATCAGGGCTCCCTTGCCCCGGAATGGATACCATGTTTTGGCTGTTGGCGTCCTTCGCCTACCTGCTCGGCTCGTTGTCCTTCGCCATCCTGCTCAGCCGCCTAAGCGGCGGGCCGGACCCGCGCGCCAGCGGCTCGGGCAACCCCGGAGCCACCAATATGCTTCGGGTCGCCGGTAAACGCCTGGCTGTCCTCACGCTGATCGGCGACCTGCTCAAGGGCTTGCTGCCGGTGCTGATCGCCAGCCTGCTCAACTTGAATCTGCAACAACAAGCTTGGGTTGGCATGGCCGCCGTTGTCGGTCACCTATACCCACTGTACTTCAACTTCCGTGGCGGCAAAGGTGTCGCCACGGCCGCCGGCATGCTCTTGGGGCTTTACCCGCCAGCCGCTTTACTGGCCGTTGGCGCCTGGTTACTGACCTTTGTTCTGACTCGCACCAGCTCGCTGGCTGCACTGATCGCCACACCGCTGACCCTGCCGCTGCTGGCGTGGCAACAACCCGACGCCCTGTTGCCGGTCTGCGCGCTGACCGGACTGATCGTCTGGCGCCACCGCAGCAATTTACGCGATCTGTTCGCCGGCCGTGAGCGGCATTTCTAAATCGAATGAACGAACCCAGCCGGCTTACAGCGCCGGCAGTTGCTCCATCGGCCAGCGTGCCTGCACCTTGATGCTCAAATCCTCATGCTGCCCCGCCAGTAAACGCTGGCAGCCGGCATAGGCGATCATTGCGCCGTTATCGGTGCAGAACGCTGGACGAGCGTAGAACACGCCGCCCTTAAGCTCAGCGAGCATCTTTTCCAGCGACTGCCGCAGCGCCTGGTTGGCACTCACACCGCCGGCGATCACCAGGTTGTTCAACCCTGTTTGCTTGAGGGCACGCTTGCATTTGATAGTGAGGGTGTCGACCACGGCCTGTTGGAACGCCAGGGCGATGTCGCAGCGAGTCTGCTCGGAATTGTCGTCCGCCGCCTGACACTGCTGCCAGGTATTCAGGGTAAAGGTCTTCAGGCCGCTGAAGCTGAACTCCAGCCCCGGGCGATCAGTCATTGGCCGAGGAAACTTGAAGCGCCCAGGCGTACCGCTCAGCGCCAAACGGGCAATCTCCGGACCACCGGGATACTGCAACCCCATCAACTTGGCGGTCTTGTCGAATGCCTCGCCCGCCGCATCATCCAGAGACTCGCCGAGCAGTTGGTACTGACCGATGCCATCGACCCGAACCAACTGGGTATGCCCGCCCGACACCAACAAAGCGACGAACGGAAAAGCCGGCGGCTGTTCTTCCAGCATCGGCGCCAGCAAATGGCCTTCCATATGATGCACACCGAGCGCAGGGATATCCCAGGCAAACGCCAATGCCTGAGCACAGGACGCCCCCACGAGGAGTGCACCTACCAGGCCGGGGCCGGCGGTATAGGCGATAGCGTCGATGTCAGTCGCAACGCAGCCGGCCTCGCTAAACACCTGGCGGATCAACGGCAGCATGCGCTTGACGTGATCGCGCGAAGCCAGCTCCGGCACTACGCCGCCATACACACGGTGCAGATCAATCTGGCTGAAGAGCGCATCGGCCAGCAGGCCGCGCTCGCTGTCATACAGCGCGACACCGGTTTCGTCGCAGGAGGTTTCCAATCCCAGAACCAGCATGGGCAGTGCCTTGTAGTAGTGTGTGCAACTTCGAAGGCGCGCATGATAATGGCCGCTAGCGCGAGCCGGCCAGCGCTTTTCGATCAGAGGCTTTGCATTCCTCGCGATGAGGCGGTAACATCCGCAACCCTTAAAAACCTACGTTCTCCAGCGCCATCTGCCAGGAGTAACGTTACCCCCGGTAATAAAGAAGGTAAGCCCTGGATGCCAGCCGTCAAAGTTAAAGAGAACGAACCCTTCGACGTAGCTCTGCGTCGTTTCAAGCGCTCCTGCGAAAAAGCCGGTGTTCTGGCTGAAGTTCGCAGCCGTGAATTCTACGAAAAGCCAACTTCCGAGCGTAAGCGTAAAGCAGCAGCCGCTGTTAAGCGTCACGCCAAGAAAGTGCAGCGCGAGCAGCGCCGCAGCGTTCGCCTGTACTAATCAGTACAAGCAACGCCTGACACCCGGCCTGGCCGGGTTTCGCTTTTAGACTCCGCGCCACCCTCGGGTGACGATCGGAGTCTTTTAGTTTTTGCCCCACCCTGTTCTGCCCCAGCGCATGACAGTATTCTGAGCGCCTATGGCCGGCCTGATCCCACAGTCTTTTATCGATGATCTGCTCAACCGCACCGACATCGTCGACGTGGTCGCCTCGCGCATTCAGCTGAAAAAAGCCGGCAAAAACTACACCGCCTGCTGCCCCTTCCATAAAGAAAAAACCCCCTCGTTCAGCGTCAGCCCGGACAAACAGTTCTATTACTGCTTTGGCTGCGGCGCCGGCGGCAACGCACTGGGTTTTATCATGGACCACGACCAACTGGACTTCCCCCAGGCAATCGAGGACCTGGCCAAGCGCGCCGGCATGGAAGTGCCTCGCGAGGAAGGCGGACGCAACAACAAACCGCGCCAACCCACCGACTCACCGCTTTACCCGCTGCTGACTGCTGCCGCCGAGTTCTACAAACAGGCACTGAAAAGTCATCCGCAGCGCAAAGCCGCGATTGACTACCTGAAAGGCCGCGGCCTGTCCGGCGAGATCGCCCGCGACTTCGGCATGGGCTTCGCCCCGCCTGGTTGGGACAACCTGCTGAAGCACCTGGCCAGCGACAGCCTGCAGCAGAAGGCGATGATTGACGCCGGCCTGCTGGTGGAGAATGCCGAAAGCGGCAAGCGCTACGACCGCTTCCGCGACCGCATCATGTTCCCGATCCGCGACAGCCGCGGCCGAGTGATTGCCTTCGGCGGCCGGGTGCTGGGTGACGAAAAACCGAAATACCTGAACTCCCCGGAAACCCCGGTATTCCACAAAGGCCAGGAGCTTTACGGCCTGTTCGAGGCACGCAAGCACAATCGCGATCTCGACGAGATCATGGTGGTCGAAGGCTATATGGACGTCATCGCCCTAGCCCAACAAGGCCTGCGCAACGCCGTCGCCACCCTCGGCACCGCCACCAGCGAAGAACACCTCAAGCGCCTGTTTCGCGTCGTGCCGAGCGTATTGTTCTGCTTCGATGGCGACGCAGCCGGCCGCAACGCCGCCTGGCGCGCTCTGGAGGCGACCCTGTCGAGCCTGCAGGACGGGCGCCGCGCGCGCTTTCTGTTTCTGCCTGACGGCGAAGACCCGGACACCCTGGTACGCAGCGAAGGCACTGACGCCTTCCGCGCACGGATCAACCAACACGCGCAGCCACTGGCCGACTACTTCTTCCAGCAGCTGAGCGAAGAGGCCGACCCGCGCTCACTGGAAGGCAAGGCGCACCTGATGACCCTGGCCGCGCCACTGATCGACAAGATCCCCGGCAACAACCTGCGCGCCCTGATGCGCCAGCGCCTGAGCGAAATTACCGGTTTATCCAGCGAAGCCCTGCAGCAAATGGCGCCAACCGCCCGCAGCAGCCAGTCGAGCCAGAACAGCGCCCCACTCAGCGACTACCCGGATTACCCCGATATTCCCGACAGCGCCTATTACGATGTCGAGCCAAGCCGCAACGAATACGAAAACCCCAGCCCCGCCCCGGAATTTGAACGCAATAAAGGCAAGGGCAACTGGAAGAAAGACGGCGGCAAGTGGAGCAAGAAGGGCCAGGGTGAGTTCGCACCACGCGCACCACGCACTGCCGTCAGCGTCGAATCGCCGCACCTGAGCGCCCTGCGCACCCTGCTGCATCACCCGCAACTGGCACAGAAAGTCGAAGATGTCAGCCACTTCGCCGCCGAAGACGACACTTACGCCCAGCTGCTGGTCGCCCTGCTTGGCGCCCTGCAAAAGAGCCCCAACCTGCGCTCACTGCAACTGATCGCACGCTGGCACGGCACCGAACAGGGCCGCCTATTACGCGCCCTGGCAGAAAAGGAGTGGCTGATTTCAGCCGACAACCTTGAACAACAGTTTTTCGACACTATAACTAGTCTAGTAGCCCGCCAACGCGAGCGCAGCCTGGAACATTTGCTGCGCAAAGCCCGTCAAAGTGAGTTGAGCGCAGAAGAGAAAGACCAGCTGCGCAGCTTGCTGAGCCGTAATGCATCACCGGTAATCCCGAGCTCAACTGGCGCTTAGGGGTGTTACTCGGGTATAATCCGCGGCTTGTTTTTTGCCCGCCAAGACCTTCAGTGGATAGGGTGTTATGTCCGGAAAAGCGCAACAGCAGTCTCGTATCAAAGAGTTGATCACCCTGGGTCGTGAGCAGAAGTATCTGACTTACGCAGAGGTCAACGACCACCTACCGGAAGATATTTCTGATCCGGAGCAGGTGGAAGACATCATCCGCATGATTAACGACATGGGGATCCCCGTACACGAGAGTGCTCCGGATGCGGACGCCCTTATGTTGGCCGACGCCGATACCGACGAGGCAGCCGCTGAAGAAGCCGCTGCAGCGCTGGCAGCGGTGGAGACCGATATCGGCCGCACGACGGACCCAGTGCGCATGTACATGCGTGAAATGGGCACCGTGGAACTGCTGACCCGCGAAGGCGAGATCGAAATCGCCAAACGCATCGAGGAAGGCATCCGTGAAGTGATGGGCGCTATCGCCCATTTCCCCGGCACAGTCGACAGCATTCTGGCCGAGTACACCCGTGTCACCACCGATGGTGGTCGCCTGGTTGAAGTCCTCAGCGGCTATATCGATCCGGATGACGGCATTGTTCCCGCTGAAGCGGCTGCGCCTGTTCCAGTTAAAGACGGCGATGCCGCCGAAGAGACTGACGACGACGACGCCGAAGCCAGCGATGACGAGGAAGAAGAAGGCGACGGCGGCCCGGACCCTGAAGAGGCTCTGCGCCGCTTCACCGCGATCGGTGACGCCCTGGAACTCGCCAAGAAAGCCCTGAAAAAGCATGGCCGTAACAGCAAGCAAGGCACTGCCGCGCTGAAAGAAATGGCCGAGCTGTTCATGCCGATCAAGCTGGTACCTAAACAGTACGACGCTCTGGTTGTCCGCGTACGTAGCTCCCTTGAGCGCCTGCGCGCTCAGGAACGCGCCATCATGCAACTCTGCGTGCGTGATGCACGTATGCCGCGCGCCGATTTCCTCAAGCTGTTCCCTGGCAATGAAATTGATGCCGAGTGGTCCGTTGGCCTGGCCAAAGGCAAGGCTAAATACGCCGAAGCCATTGGTAATGTGCAAGCTGACATCCAGCGCTGCCAGCAGAAGCTGACGGCACTGGAAGCCGAGTGCGAACTGACCCTGGCTGAAATCAAGGACATCAACCGTCGCATGTCGATCGGCGAGGCCAAGGCCCGTCGCGCGAAGAAAGAGATGGTTGAAGCGAACTTGCGCCTGGTGATCTCGATTGCCAAGAAGTACACCAACCGTGGCCTGCAGTTCCTCGACCTGATTCAGGAAGGCAACATCGGCCTGATGAAAGCGGTGGACAAGTTCGAATACCGTCGCGGTTACAAGTTCTCGACTTACGCCACTTGGTGGATTCGCCAGGCGATCACCCGCTCGATTGCTGACCAGGCGCGGACCATCCGCATCCCGGTGCACATGATCGAGACGATCAACAAGCTCAACCGTATTTCCCGGCAGATGTTGCAGGAAATGGGTCGCGAACCGACGCCGGAAGAGCTGGGTGAACGCATGGAAATGCCCGAGGACAAGATCCGCAAGGTACTGAAGATCGCTAAAGAGCCGATCTCCATGGAAACCCCAATCGGTGATGACGAAGACTCTCATCTGGGCGACTTCATCGAAGACTCGACCATGCAGTCGCCAATCGATGTCGCCACCGTTGAGAGCCTTAAAGAAGCGACCCGCGAAGTACTCTCCGGCCTCACCGCGCGTGAAGCCAAGGTACTGCGCATGCGCTTCGGCATCGACATGAATACCGATCACACCCTTGAGGAAGTCGGTAAGCAGTTTGATGTAACCCGTGAGCGGATTCGTCAGATCGAAGCCAAGGCGCTACGCAAGCTGCGCCACCCGACGAGAAGCGAGCATCTGCGCTCCTTCCTCGACGAGTAACACCAAAACCCCCGGCCCTGCCGGGGGTTTTGCATTCTGGGCAACTACCAAGGCTTGCCAGGCAGGTCTACACTTTTGCTTATTGCCTAGCGAACGAGCCCATCCATGCCGCGTGTTGCAGCCACCCTCCTGTTGTGTTTGGCATGCTGGGCTGCGCCCGTCCTCAGCCTTGAACTGACGCCCACAGAACAGGCCTGGCTAGCCGAAAACCCGCAACTGAGCTTGGGCGTGGACCGTGACTGGCCGCCGTACGAGTTCATCGATAGTGACGAACAGTACCAGGGACTCGCCGCCGACTATGTACGGCTGATCGAGGAGCGCCTGGCCATTACTCTGCGCCCGGCTCCCGCGCAGAACTGGAGCGAAGTGCTGGCCGATGCCCGAACCGGCAAGCTGCACCTGCTGCCCAGCCTGATGGCCACCCCCGAGCGCGAGCAGTATCTGACGTTCACACACCCCTACCTCGACTTCCCGATTGTCATCCTGAGCCAGGAACAAGGCCCGCAACCCAGCAAAATCCGTGACCTACGAGGGCTGCGTGTAGCCGTGGTCGACAGCTACGCCACCCACGAACTTCTGCGCGACAAACACCCCGAGCTGCGCCTCTGGCCGCGCCCCAGCGTAGCCGCTGCCTTACAAGCACTGGCCTCAGGACAGGCCGATGCCATGGTCGGTGACCTCGCCTCCAGCATCTGGCACCTGCGCCAACTCAAGCTCGACGGCATTGTCATCAGCGGCCAAACCCCACTCCGCTATCAACTGGCCATGGCCGTGCCCAAAGATCAAGCCATCCTGGCCGGGATACTCGACAGACTTTTGGCCGAACTCACACCCAGTGAAATCGCCGAAATTCAGCAGCGCTGGGTGAGTGATCCACTCGACTCACGACCATTCTGGCGCAGCCTACTGCTGTTTGGCCTTCCAGGCCTGCTGGCAGCCCTGCTGATCATCGTCAGCATCCTGCGCATCAACCATCGGTTGCGCAGTGAAATGCACAACCGCGAACAGCTGGAAAACGAACTACGCAACAGCGAGCAGCATTACCGTGGTCTGGTGGAAAGCCTCAACGCAGTCGCCTGGCAGATGGACCCTAGCAACCTTCGCTACACTTACGTTGCCCCCCAGGCGGAAAAGCTCCTCGGCTACCCCGCGCACGATTGGCTAACGCCTGGTTTTGTCGAGCGCGTCTTGCACCCGGATGATGCACGCTGCGCCATCGACTATTGCCGCAGCGAAACCCAAGCTGGCCGCGATCACAGCATGGATTACCGCATGCTCGCTGCGGACGGCCGTGAAGTTTGGGTACGCGACATTGTCACGCTGTCACCCCTAGATGGCAGCCAGACGCTGCGTGGCCTGCTGATCGACATCACGGAAACCAAACGCACCGAGCAGGCCCTGGCACTCTCGGAGCAGAAGTTTGCCTCAGTCTTCCACAACTGCCCGGACATCATCGCCCTGCTCAATCAGCACGACGGCCGCCTGCTCGCTGTCAACAAAACCTTCGAACAACAGTTCGGCATCAGCGCCGCCGAGGCCATCGGCCATACAAGCTCGGAGCTCGATCTGTGGAGCGAGCAAGGCATCGGCCCGCGCATTCTGGACATGCTGCGCCAAGGCAACGTGCACAACATCGAGAGCGCCTTTCGCCGTCGCAACGGCAGCCAGTTCACTGCACTCATCTCCGCGCAACCGGTCACCGTGGATGACACCACTACGCTGGTCGTGGCCGTACGCGACATCAGCGAACTGAAAGATACCCAACAGCGCCTTAAACTCTCCGAAGACAAATTCGCCAAGGCCTTCCATGCCTCACCAGATGGCCTGCTGATCACCCGCTTAAGTGATGGTCGATTGCTCGATGTCAACGAAGGCTTCAGCCGCATCACCGGCTACAGCACGAACGAGGCAACCGACAGCTCGACCCTGCAACTGGGCATTTGGGACAACCCGGATGACCGCACACGGATGTTCGAGCACGTGCAACAGCACGGATCGGTCCGCGACTTCCGCGCGCTTATTCGCACCCGCAACGGCTCGCTGCGCACTTGCGAGATGTCGGTTCAGCCGATTCCCATAGAAGGCGATACCTGCATGCTGACCATCGCGCGCGACATCACCGAGCGCGAGCAGATGCAGGAAAACCTCAAGCAGGCCGCTACGGTTTTCGAAAGCACGGCCGAAGGCGTGATGATCACCGACCTGCAACAACGCATCACGGCAGTCAACCGCGCCTTCACCACCATCACTGGTTACAGCGAAGCAGAAGCCCTCGGCCAGTCGCCGCGCCTACTCGCATCCGGCAACCATGACAGCGCCTTTTACGCTGCCATGTGGCACAACCTCAGCGCCTCTGGGCATTGGCAGGGTGAAATCTGGAATAAACGCAAGAATGGTGAGCTCTTCCCCGAGTGGCTGACCATCAGCGCGGTACGCGACAGCAATGAGCACATCACCCACTTTGTCGGCGTCTTCGCCGACATCAGTTCACTCAAACATGCCCAGGCCAGCCTCGACCACCAGGCCCACCATGACCCGCTGACCGACCTGCCCAACCGAATGCTGTTCGAAGCTCGCCTGCGCACCGCCCTTGAAGATGCCCGCGTCGAAAAACGCATGGGCGCAGTACTGTTTATTGACCTCGACCGCTTCAAAAACATCAACGACAGCCTTGGCCACCCGGTCGGCGACCAACTGCTCAGGAGCATTGCCGAACGCTTGAAAACCCACCTGCGTGATATCGATACGGTGGCTCGCCTGGGCGGTGATGAATTCATCATCCTGCTGCCGGGCCTGCAGCACGCAGAGGACGCCGAGCGGGTCGCGCACAAGCTACTCGAGTGCTTCAGCCTGCCCTTCCGGTTCGACGAACAGGAGCTGTTTATCAGCGCCAGTATTGGGATTAGCCGCTACCCCGACGACGGAGAAGATGTCGCCACCCTGGTGAAAAATGCCGACGCCGCCATGTACCGCTCCAAGGCGCGCGGCCGCAACCGCGTGGAGCGCTACACCCGCGACCTGACCTTCCAGGCCACCGAACGCATGGCCCTTGAGCGCGAATTACGCCGCGCCATCGAACTGGAACAACTGCAGCTTTACTACCAGCCTAAACGTAGCCTGAGTACCAACCGCCTGATCGGCGCCGAAGCCTTGCTGCGCTGGCATCACCCGATCTTTGGTGAGATCCCGCCGGACCGCTTTATACCCCTGGCCGAAGAAACCGGTCTGATCATCGCCCTCGGTGACTGGGTACTGCGCCGGGCCTGCTGGCAAATGCAGCAATGGCAACAACATCACGCACCGTTCGGCCCGCTGTCGGTCAACCTGACTGGCGTTCAACTGCGCCAACCACACCTGCTGACACGCATCTCTAGCCTGCTGGAAGACCACAACCTGGCCCCCGAACTGCTGCAACTGGAAATCACCGAAAGCTTCATCATGAACCAAGCCGAAGAAGCGCTGAACCTGCTGCATCAGCTGAAAAGCTTGGGCATCCAGCTGGCCATCGACGACTTCGGCACCGGCTACTCCTCGCTCAGCTACCTAAAGCGCTTGCCGGTCGACACCCTGAAAATCGACCAATCCTTCGTGCGCGGCCTGCCCAACGACAGCAATGACGTTGCCATTGTGCGCGCCATCATGGCGCTGGGCCGTAGCATGCAACTGACTGTGATCGCCGAAGGGGTGGAAACCAAAGCCCAGGAACTGTTCCTCGCTGCCGAAGGGTGCGAGCAAATCCAAGGTTTCGTTGTAAGCCGCGCGATCCATGCGGACGCCTTCGCACAAAACTTCCTCACCCCGCGCCATTCGGTTGGCGCTGCCGAGAAGGCACCGGTATAATCCGCCCGCCTCTGAGGGCCCATAGCTCAGTTGGTTAGAGCAGAGGACTCATAATCCTTTGGTCCACGGTTCGAGTCCGTGTGGGCCCACCAACTCCAAAGCCGCGCACTGCGCGGCTTTTTCATGCCCGCAATAAAAACAGCTAGACCAGTCCTATAGTCCAAAGGTACAAATTCAGTACAGTGCCGGTACAGCGGGACGCTTTTGGAGTAGGAAAAAATGGCCACCATCGTCAAGACGGATGCAGGCAACTATAAAGCCCTGGTACGGAAAACCGGCTGGCCCACGACTACCAAAACCTTCCGCACTAGTCGCGATGCCAAAGACTGGGCTCGCCGCATCGAAGACGAGATGGTTAGAGGGGTTTACATCCAGCGCAGCGGCTCCGAGCGCATGACCTTGGAAATGGCGCTGAAACGCTATCTCAGCGAAATCAGCCCCACCAAAAAGCCAACCACCCAGCGCGCCGAAGCCACCAAGGCCTTACAGCTGATTAGCCACCTGGGCAAATACTCCATGGCGGCCCTTTCGGCTGAGATTATCGCCAGCTACCGCGACAAGCGCCTGGCCTCAATCACTAGCAGAGGCAAGACTACGAGTAACAATACCGTGCGCCTAGAACTGGCTCTGCTCAGTCACTTGTTCACCGTGGCAATCCAGGAATGGGGCCTAGGATTGAGCTTCAACCCGGTACGGAACATCCGCAAACCAAGCCCCGGCGGAGGCCGAGACCGGCGCTTGTCCGCAGAAGAGGAGCGCCGCCTGCTAGCAGCCGTAAACAATCACAGCAACCCAATGCTCGGCTGGATTGTTCGCATCGCCCTAGAAACCGGCATGCGCTCATCAGAGATCACATCCCTGCATAGACATCAGATAGACCTGAAAAAACGCGTGGTGCGCCTCTCTGACACAAAAAACGATAGCGCACGCACCGTCCCACTTAGCAGACTGGCAACAGAGACCTTCCAGGCAGCGCTGAACAACCCTATACGCCCGATTGACTGCGAGTTGGTGTTCTTTGGTGAACCAGGCAAAAGCGGCAAGCGCAGCCCCTACGCTTTCACCAAAACCTGGGGCTTACTGAAGACCAAGCTCGGTATGCCTGATCTGCGCTTTCATGATCTGCGCCATGAGGCGGTAAGCCGGCTGGTAGAGGGCGGCCTATCTGACCAGGAGGTGTCCGCCATTAGCGGGCACAAGTCGATGCAGATGCTCAAGCGCTACACGCACTTGAGGGCTGAAGATCTCGTATCGAAATTAGACATGATTTCTAAATTGCATAACACATGAATTATGCAAGCCTCGACATGAATTCAGCGCTCCGACATAGAGCGGAAACATACGAAATTATGTTTTGTATTGCGCAATACAAAATAAGCGCGAGCAAAAAAATACAACACCATTCGTAACAAGATATTTCATATGTGATTTTATTAAAAATCAACAACTTAGAATAAATCAAGAAAAAAACAGACTTTAAATGCACAGAAAAAACCGTACAAACACGCAATTAGTAAACGGTAGTAATCAAATGCATTACACCCATTAAATTGACTAACGAATACAACACAAAATAACCTAAAGCCATCTTCACCAAGCGTATATAAGCGCCAGATAAATAACTTAATCTGAACGAGCTTTAGGAGCCCCAAATGAGTACAGAGCAGTTATTACTTGAAAAATTCGAGGGCTCGCCTCTTTTATCAATTGAACAAGTAGCAACTATCCTTCATAGAAGCAAGGACGGACTAAGGATTACTCTTTCAGGCAACTCTGATCTGGCTAAGAAACTTAACAGCACCCGGCTAAAAATTGGACGGCGCGTTTACTTCAAAACAGAGGAAATCGCACGCCTAATAGATGAGGCAAGACCATGAGCCGCCAGCGGACGATCAATGACTCCGCGTTCTGGCGCTCAGCTAAAATGGCAGGGAGAACCCAGGAAGACCGAGCGACGCTCACTTACCTATTAACATGTCCATTCAGCAATATAATTGGCGCCTATCAAATTGTACCTCGCATCGCAGCATCAGAAATGGGCTGGGATACTGAGTCTCAATTCCTACCAATATTGCATCGCCTGCAAGACTCTGGATTTATTCAGTACGACTCTAACCACAGCTACATCTGGGTTCATATCTGGTGGGATCACAACTACCCACGAATGGCACTCGGACCAACGCTTCGACAAAAAACCTTTAATCAGATACGCGAGCTTCCTGAACACTGGCGCGAACTGTATATCGAAGATCTTATTCAGCGCTTTCCAGAAAACAGCGAACTCAGAGAGCTCATAACCAGCACCTTTGACCCACTAACACGACCTGAGGCAGACCCTATCGATAGGGTATCTATACCCTATGCATCTACTATCGATAGGGGGCGGGTTAACTATAACTATAACTATAACTATAACCCTACTACGGCCCTCTCGAGCCTCCCCAAAGGGTTATCCACAGGCGACTATCAACGTATCGGCGTAATGCTGAAGGATGTTACGGAGCAGGATGCTAGCTTCCTACTAGCTGAACTTGCTAAAGCAATGAGCCGCCCAGGCCACATCACACAGTCGCCACTGCAGTATTTTCATGGACTGATCCAAAGCCACCAACGGGGAGATTTTGTGCCAACTGCCACACCACCGAAAGCAGCGGCAGCAATTGCAAGAAGCCAGCTAAAAGCACTGGTTGCAAATGCTAAGAACTAGTCAAGCAGGGAAGCGAAGGTGCTCTACCCGCTAGTTCAGACACTCGAAAGAAAGTACCGCTGCAACACAACCCCTACAACAGCGCCTTACAACACTGCGGTCACCTGACTCAGCCCCAAGCAGGCAGTCACTAATAGGCTTCAGACAATTTGCTGTCTGTACTCTGTCTTTACTCTGTCTGTACTCTGTCTGCATTCCGTCTGCAGTTTGTATCTAGTCAGTGAGGGCTTCCCACAATCGGACAAGCCGATTGGAGAAACGAGACCCTCCGACAGTTTTCCCCTTAAGTCCGTGGTGTTTTGACGGTATTTTGCTGCCCTTAAAAGCCTGTATTTAGGCCATACACCATACGCACCTACCAGGTGCAGCTAAGTTACTGATTAAATTGATATTTAGTATTATATCCAAAGTCACAATGTGGCCTCATGCGGCTACAACATGCCCTGGAGGCCGCGTAAATACTGGGGCGATTGTGGCCTAATGAGGCCACAGCTCACTTTTTAACCATCTGACTTGTGGACAACGTACTGAGACCACTCAATAACGGCCTGCATGCTTGCCAAACCACCCGCAGTAAACGTGCGTAATTGCACCCAACTGACAAGTCAGTTGCATTGGTCCTGACCAGTAGGCTGCTCCTTGTCCAGGGGCGAAGCCGCAGGACGGGGAACAGGCCAACAAGCAAAGCGCGTTAGCTTCAATCGAAGCCCAGCGGTTAAAAAGTGAGCTGTAGTCTCATGGGACTACAATCGCCCCAGCATATATGGGGCCTCCAGGGCATGTTGTAGTCGCATGAGACTACAGCCGGCTTTTCAAAAAAAGATGAAATTTCAATTTAATCAATAACTTATCAGCACCTTATAGGTGCGTATGGTGTATCGCCTAAGTGCTGCGATTTAAGGACTGATTTCCATCGCCAAAACACAGGAAATTTAAGGGAATAACTGTCAGAGGGTCTCGTTTCTCCAATCGGCTTGCCCGATTGAATGCTGTCAACAACGCCAAGGTACAGACGGGGCACGCACTACATACACAATGCAGACGGAATGCAGACATAGTGCAGACGGACTAAAGACAAAGTAGATACAGATTGAGGACAAGCAATTGTGCCCAGTCCATTTTGGCACTGTAGATCGTGCAATCGCAGAACATCCGCGCATCAACGTATCAGCACCCTCCTGAGTTCACACTCGAAAGTCAGGCTTTGCCACGACGCAAGCCTGCTGCCCGCCCCCCTGGATTAACCGAGACACATTGAGCCACTGAGTGGCCCAATGCCATGGCCAAACTCGGCTCACCTTCGTTAAGCTGCTGTCACTTACGCGTAATCGAGCCCGTTTGGCGTAATGAGTGGAACGCAACCGAAGGATCGACCATGGCAGCCAGCAGTAATTTCGCCTTTCTCCAGGAGCACGACCCCGTTTTCCTGCAGCTTGCGAGCACAGCCGAGCAGGTCTTCGCTAGCGATCCCAACACCACACTGATCAAACTGCGCCAACTCGGCGAGGCGCTGGCTCAAGACTTGGCCAGCCGTGCCGGTATCGAGTTCGATGCCACCACAACGCAGTCCGACCTGCTCTACAAGCTCAGCCGCGAGATCCAGCTGGATCAGAACATCCGCAGCCTGTTTCATACCCTGCGCGTCGAGGGCAACAAGGCCACTCATGAGTTCCGCACCCAGCACCGTGAGGCCATGGATGGGCTGAAGGTCGCCCGTGCTCTGGCCATCTGGTATCACCAGTCGTTCGGCAAGAATGCTCATGCGTTCAAACCTGGCCCCTTCGTTACCCCCGCAGACCCCAGCGCTCCGCTGCGCGATCTGCAAAGTCAGATCGAACAGCTCAAGACGCAGCTCAGCGAGTCCAGCCAGCAACTGGAGAGCAACCAGAAGTTGGCTGACCTGCTCAAGCAGGAAGCCGAAGAATACGCCGTGCTTGCCGAGCAGATGTATGCCGAATCACGCAGCAATAAGCAGCTAGCAGCCGAACACGAAGCCGCATTGCAAAAGCTGCGCAGTGAGCACGAGCAAAGCCTCATAGCTCTGCAGCAGCAACTGGCAGCCCAGCCACAAGCCAGCCAACAGGTCGCCAAACTGACTCAGCAGGCCAGCAGCAGCTTCGACCTATCCGAAGACCTGACCCGCATCTTGATTGACCAGCAGTTGATCGATGCAGGCTGGGAAGCCGACTCCCTCGACCTTACCTACGGCAAGGGAGCGCGCCCGGAAAAGGGCAAGAACAAGGCCATCGCCGAGTGGCCCACCAGCAGCCCCAAAGCCTGCGCCGACTACGTACTGTTCGCCGGTCTTACGCCCATCGCCATCGTTGAAGCCAAGCGTAAGCGCATCAATATCGCCGACCGCATCCCCCAGGCCGAGCGCTATGCCCGTGAGTTCAACTTGACGCCCGAGCATCAGCAGCCCTGGCTGCTGGCGGGTCAAACTCAGCCCTGGAACGATGGCCAAGGCGGTCACTTCCGCGTGCCCTTTGCCTTTGCCTGCAACGGCCGCCCCTTTATCAAGCAGCTCGCCGAACAGTCCGGCACCTGGTTCCGTGACCTGCGCAGCCCGGCCAACACACGCCGTCCGCTGCAGGACTTCCACAAACCGGACGCCCTGCTCGACCTGCTCAAGCGCAGCCAGGCAGACGCCGAGGCCAAGCTCAAGACCGAAAGCTTCACCTACCTCAAACTACACGACTACCAAGTCAAGGCCATTCAAGCCGTGGAACAGGCCTTGGCCAACAATCAGCGTGATTGCCTACTGGCCATGGCCACCGGCACCGGTAAAACCCGCACAGCAATTGGCTTGATATACCGCTTTTTGAAAGCTGAACGCTTCAAACGCGTTCTGTTCCTGGTCGACCGCAGCTCCCTGGGCCAGCAGGCGCTCGATGCCTTCAACGACACCACGCTGGAGCAAAACCAGACCCTGGCGCAGATCTACGACATCAAAGAGTTGGGCGACATGGCCGCCGAGGCGGAAACCCGCGTCCAGGTCGCGACCGTGCAAGCCATGGTCAGCCGCATCTTCCGCTCGGATAACCCGCCGCCCGTAGGCGAATTTGACTGCATCATCGTCGACGAAGCCCACCGCGGTTACACCCTCGACCAGGAAATGACCGAAGGTGAGTTGGCCGTGCGCGATCACAGCCAGTACCTCTCGCAATACCGCCGCGTGCTCGACCACTTCGACGCCTGCCGTATTGGCCTCACCGCCACCCCGGCCAAGCACACCAGTGAAATCTTCGGCAAACCGGTATTCACCTACAGCTACCGCGAAGCCGTGGCCGATGACCGGCTGGTGGATCACGAACCGCCAATCCGCTACGAAACCCAGCTCAGCAAGCACGGTATACATTTCGAGAAAGGCGAATCGGTCAGCGTCATCAATACCCAGACCGGCGAAGTGGATATAGCCGAATTGGACGATGAACTCACCTTCAACATCGAGTCGTTCAACCGCCGCGTGATCACCCCGGCCTTTGACAAAGTCATCTGCGACGAGTTAGCCAAAGAGCTGGACCCGTTTGGCGAAGAGAAGACCATGATCTTCTGCGTCAATCAGGCCCATGCCGAGCGGGTCAAAAACCTGCTCGACGACGCCTTCAAAGAAGCCTACGGCGAGCAGTACAACCAGGCCGCCGTGGAAATCATCACCGGCCAGAGCGACAAGGTTGAAACGCTGATTCGCCGCTACAAGAACGAACCCACCCCCAATATCGCAATCACCGTCGACCTGCTCACCACCGGCATCGACGTACCGAAAATCTGCAACCTGGTGTTTATGCGTCGGGTGCGCTCGCGCATCCTCTACGAGCAGATGAAAGGCCGCGCCACCCGCCGCTGCGACGACATCGGCAAGACCGTATTCCGCATCTACGATCCCGTCGATCTTTACGCTAGCCTGGAAGCGGTCGACACCATGAAGCCCCTGGTGAAGAACCCCAACATCAGCCTGGAGCAACTGGTCAGCGAACTAACCAGCGGCGCCAGCCATGACGCACCCGGCAGCCAGGACGACAGCAGTCACGCCCATGACGTGCTCGATCAACTGAGCCAGCGCGTGATGCGTATCCTGCGCAAGGCCCAGCACAAGGCCGAGGACAAACCCACGCTGAAGCAAAAGCTCGATGAGCTGCAGGACGTGTGGGGCGTTGAGCCGGCCCAATTACATAAACACCTGCACGACCTTGGCCCGCAGCAAGCGGCCAACTTCGTTCGCCAGCACAGCCAGCTGATCAACCAGCTCGCCGCCGTCAGCGCCCTGCTCGGCTCGGAGAACTACCCGGTTATTTCCACCCACAGCGATGAACTGCTGGTGCGTGAACAGAACTACGGGCAAAACCAGAAACCAGCCGACTACCTGGAAAGCTTCAACGACTTTATTCGCAACCAACTCAACCAGTCCGCCGCCCTTGGCGTGGTGGTCAACCGCCCCAAGGATCTGACCCGCGAGCAACTGCGCGAAGTCCGCCTGCTGCTCGACCAGCATGGCTTCAGCGAAGCCAGCCTGAAAAGCGCCTGGCGCAACCAAACCAACCAGGAAATCGCCGCCAGCATCATTGGCTACATTCGCCAGGCGGCCATCGGCGAAGCCCTGCTGCCCTTCGACCAACGCGTGGCCAAGGCCATGCAAGCCATCTTCGCCCAGCAACCCTGGACGCCCGTGCAACGCAAATGGCTGGATCGCCTGGCCAAGCAACTGGTACATGAAGTGGTCATCGACCCGCAGCAGGTCAACGATGCCTTCCGTAACGACGGCGGTCTCAAAGCCCTGGATCGCAACCTGGGCGGCAACCTGGAACGGGTATTGGAAGCGTTGAATGACAACCTGTGGTCGGCAGCGAGTTAAGCACCGATAACAACCCAGTGGGTGCCACTTTGACTGTCCTCTGTCCTCTGTCCTCTGTCCTAGGACAGAGGACAGTCGCTAACAAACCGTCGAGCCGAACGCCATCCCTCAAACATGAAAAGACGGCAAATAACACCTTGCGTTAGCCCGCATAAAAGACAAGAATCGACAAAATTTCGTTAGAAGTTAAAGAATATGATCAAATCCATCCGTATCTCGAACTTCTACAGCTTTGTTGGCGAAACCGAAGTCGACTTTACCCTCGGCAAGAAACCCACGCCCTCCGGCTTCGATATCGATCTAGCCGATGGCAACCGCCTGAACAAAGTCATAGCGGTGGTCGGGGCCAATGGCTCAGGCAAGACACAGCTCATCAAGCCGCTGGCATTTCTCAGTTGGTTTGTCTGTGATTCGTTTCTGGATAACGACCCAGACAGCGCGATTTTTTACCGCCCCCATCGCCTGCACGCCGCTGAAGAGACACGCATTGAAGTCGACTTCCTGCTAGCCGGCGTTGAACATCGCTACCAGCTCGCCCTTCAGTCAGGGCTGGTGCTCCGAGAAGTTCTGCTACAACGAACCAGCAGCCAGTTCAGTTACCTGTTCCGTCGTGAGCGAAATGGCGAAGGCTTCAGCTTCAAACAAAAAGGCTTTCCCTTCCCCAAGGCCCAGGCCGAAAGCATTCGTGCCAACGCGTCGCTGCTGGCCGCTGCACACAGCTACGACATCCGCGAAGCGCAACCCTTCATCGATTATTTCGAGCGGGTGACCAGCAACGTTAACGCCATGGGTCGGCGCCACTTCCAGCATGGCGAGGTGTTTGTCGCAGCGAGGGATTATGAGCAGGTGCCCCAGCTCAAAGTGCGTATGGTGGAGGCCATGCGCGAGTTTGACCTTGGTCTGAGCGATATCGCCATTCGCCAGCGCGTAATTACCCGTGAAGATGGCAGCGCAAGTACGCTGCACGAGCCCTTCGGTCTGCACCGCAACAACGCTGGTCACGAGTTCGAGCTGAACTTCTTCGACGAATCCAGCGGCACACAGTCCGCTTTCGTTCTGCTGGGAAAAGTCCTACACGCTCTGGAGTTTGGCGGTATCGCCGTTATCGATGAAATCGACAACGACCTGCACCCGCACCTGATGCCACGAATTCTCGACTGGTTTCGTTTCGAACACAGCAATCCGCATCAGGCCCAACTGATCTTCACCTGCCACACACCGGAGCTGCTCAACCATCTGCAGAAGCATCAGGTCTACCTCTGCGAGAAGCGTGACCAGTGCTCCGAAGCCTGGCGCCTGGACGAAGTTCAGGGCCTACGAGCCGACGACAACCTTTATGCCAAATACATGGCGGGCGCCCTCGGTGGAGTGCCGGATCTATGAAGCGAGCAGTGCGCAAGGGACAGCGCAACCTTCTGCGCAGCACCTTGCTAGTGGTGGGTGAAGGTGCAGATGACCGTGCCTTCGTAACCCATATGAAACAGCTCTACTGCCCACGCGATAGCGGCATCAGCGTCAAGGTTGAAGCGGGCGATGGCGGCTCCCCAGGCAACGTCATCACCCATGCCATTCGCAAATACCAGGGCAAGGACTATGACCGACGCCTGTTCCTGCTGGATGCCGACCTGCCACCCGACGAAGCTGACTACAGACGCGCCGCCAAAGAGGGCTATCAAATCATTCTTTGGCAGCCACAGTGCCTTGAGGGTGCCTTGCTCGATACGCTGGGGGAGGCTGTAGGCCAACACGAGAGTAGCCAACAGCTCAAGGCTCGCCTGCATCCTCGCCTGGATGGCAGTCACACTGACGCCTCCGCCTACGCAACGCTCTTCACCCGGCAGATACTGGATACCGGACGAAATGCCGCCGTCAATCAGGTACGCACAGCATTACAGCCGCCCGCTGGTAACTAAGGCGCGCATGGCCATCCTTGAAAAGCCCCGCCTTGGCCACTACCCTCGGCAACCACATACCCGCCATGCCTCTGACTGCTCCGGCAGCTACGCACAAATCGTGCGGGTTTTTTATTTCTGGTAGGAAGCCCCATGACCAACTCCGATATCGTCCAGAAGCTCTGGAACCTCTGCGACGTACTGCGCGACGACGGCATCAACTACAGCGACTACGTCACCGAACTGGTGCTCCTGCTGTTTATCAAGATGGAATACGAGCAGGTGCAGAACAACGACAGCTTCGCCCACAAGCTGCCCGAGGGCGCGCGCTGGCCGGATCTGGCGGGTAGATCCGGCCTCAATCTGCTCGATCACTACCGGCAGATGCTGCTCGACCTGGGCAAGAACGAAGATCCGCTGATTGCAGCCATCTACTCCGACGCGCAAACGCGCCTGAAAGAACCGCGCCACCTGGAACAGTTGATCAAAAGCCTTGACGGCATCGACTGGTTCAGCGCCCGCCAGGATGGCCTCGGTGATCTCTACGAAGGCCTGCTGGAAAAGAACGCCAGCGAAACCAAATCCGGTGCTGGCCAGTACTTCACCCCGCGCCCGCTGATCGACAGCATCATCAACTGCCTCAAGCCACAGCCCGGAGAAACTATCCAAGACCCGGCCGCCGGCACCGCAGGCTTTCTGATTGCCGCCGACGCCTATATCAAGCGCCACACCGACGACCATTACGACCTCGACGCCAAGGCCCAGGCCTTTCAGCGCAACCGCGCCTTTGTCGGCATCGAACTGGTGCCCGGCACCCGCCGTCTGGCGCTGATGAACACCCTGCTGCACGGCATGGAAGGCGACGCAGAAGGCGTGGTGCACCTGGGCAACGCCCTCGGCCAAAGCGGGGCCAACCTGCCCAAGGTCGACATGATTCTCTCCAACCCGCCCTTCGGCACCGCCAAAGGCGGCGGCGGCCCGACCCGCGACGACCTCACCTACAAGACCAGCAACAAGCAGCTGGCCTTCCTCCAGCACATTTACCGAGGCCTCAAGCCCGGTGGCCGCGCCGCCGTGGTGCTGCCGGACAACGTGCTGTTCGAGGCCGGTGTCGGCACCGAGGTGCGCCGCGACCTGCTGGACAAATGCAACCTGCACACTCTCCTGCGCCTGCCCACCGGCATCTTCTACGCCCAGGGCGTCAAGACCAATGTGCTGTTCTTCCAGAAAGGCACCCAGTCCAACCCGCGTCAGGAACAGGGCTGCACCCAGCGCCTTTGGGTCTATGACCTGCGCAGCAATATGCCCAGCTTCGGTAAGCGCACGCCCTTTGGTGCGCAGCACCTCAAGCCCTTTGAAAACGCGTACGGCGATGACCCAAACGGCAACAGCCCGCGCGCCGAAAACGTCGAAGGCATCGGCGAGTTCAGCCGCTTCCGTGTGTTTACTCGCGAACAGATCCGTGAGCGTGGCGACTCGTTGGATATCAGCTGGCTAAAGGATGCCGGCAGCCTGGATGCCGCCGACCTACCGGCACCGGAAGTGCTGGCCGGTGAGGCCATGGCTGAACTCACCGAAGCCCTGCATGAGCTGGAAGAGCTGATGAAAGCGCTGGGGGCTGGGGATGAAGTGGCGGCGCAGAAGCAGCTGATGGCGGAGGTGATGGGGTTGGCGGTGGTTGAAGAGGCTGACGTGGAGTACAAGTCGTGAGCTGGAATATTCCGGAAACTTGGCAAATGGTAGCGCTTGCAGATGTTTGCTATCGAATCGTCGATGGCTCTCATAACCCGCCTGCTGGCCAAGCAAGTGGCAAGCCGATGCTAAGCGCCAAGAATATTCAAAACGGCAAAATACATTTTGATGAGTTGCGTCTACTCAGTGACGAAGACTTTGAAGTCGAGAACAAGAGAACCAACATCTCTGCTGGGGATGTGCTGCTAACAATTGTTGGGGCCTTAGGCCGTACCGCTGTCGTTCCTGAGTTACACAACGAGTTCACGTTGCAGCGAAGCGTTGCCGTTCTCAAGCCAGAAACTATTAACTCAAACTATCTTCGCTACTTATTAGATTCACCCATAGCGCAAACTTTCTTCTTGGAAAATGCCAAAGGGACTGCGCAGAAAGGAATTTATCTAAAGGCACTTGGGGCAATGCCAGCCCCGATTGCACCCCTCGCCGAACAAACCCGCATCGCCCAAAAACTCGATGAACTGCTGGCCCAGGTCGACACCCTCAAAGCTCGCATCGACGCCATCCCCGCCCTGCTCAAACGCTTCCGCCAATCCGTCCTCGCCGCGGCGGTTTCCGGGCGGTTGACGGAGGAATGGCGAAAGGCAAACTCAGATAGGGGATCACAGTACGACGATTCCAACTTACCTGTTGGCTGGTCTGTAGTTCCTATGGGGCGCTACGCCATCAACTATGACGGCGCTCGCAGGCCTATTTCAGCCAAAGAACGTGAATCCCTAAAAGGCGAGCACCCCTATTTTGGTGCAACAGGCCAGATCGACAGCATCGACGGATATACCCATGAGGGAGAATTCGTACTGGTTGGCGAGGATGGTGCAAATCTTCTCACTCGCGCAAAGCCTATTGCCTTCATAGCCCAAGGGAAAATCTGGGTGAACAATCACGCCCACGTTATTGCCAGCCCAACTGGACACTCGAATTCTTACTTGGCGTTTTACCTAAACACTCTGGATATCACCCCTTGGGTTAGCGGGTCAGCCCAACCAAAGCTGAATCAGAAAAACATGAACGAAATACCTGTTTTTGTTCCGCCTCCAGAAGAACAAACCGAAATCGTTCGCCGCGTAGAACAACTCTTCGCCTTCGTCGATCAACTGGAAGCAAAAGTTGCATCGGCCAAAAATCGGGTTGACCACCTGACCCAAAGCATCTTGGCCAAAGCCTTCTGCGGCGAACTGGTGCCCCAAGACCCCAACGACGAACCGGCTAGCAAACTGCTAGAACGTATTACAACAGCGAAACTCAATAAACCGCAAAAGTCCCGCAAGCCGCGGGCGCCCCAATCAACCCGTCCCAGCAAGAAGAACAACTCCATGAGCAAGAACCGCCAAGATGAGGATGTATTAGGTAAACCCTACCTCGCTGAGCATCTCCGCCGTTTGGGCTCAAAAGCCACATCTGAAGTCTTATTTAAAGTAGCCGACCTTCCGGTAACGGACTTCTACAAACAACTGGCCTGGGAAGTGGCTCAAGGACTAGTAGTTGATCTAGGTGAGACGCTGGAGGCTAACAATGAGGCTTGACCGGGTCTACATCAATGGGTTCAAGAACCTGAAGCAATTAGAGGTAGACTTCGACGAGCGCAATCTAACCACCGTATTGATAGGCCAGAACGGTGCAGGAAAGTCCAATCTCATCGAAGCTATTACGCATGTTTTTCGGTGGGTAGATTTACGGCGACAGGAGCCGCGCTTTCAGTATCGAGTCGAGTATCGAATAGACAAGGTCCTCGTATGTTTAAGCAACATAGAAGGTGAGCCGCCAATCCGTGTTGACGGGAAGGAGGTCAAGCGCACGGTATTCGAAAGGCGCAAAAGTGAGTGGTTTCCAGACTTAGTCTTTGGCTACTACTCCGGCGGTAGTCGGCGATTGGAATCACTATTCGACACCCACCAACGGAGATATTACGACGCTATTAAACTTGAGGACGATGACAACCTTGTCGCGCAGGCGCAGGCTGAACGTCGACTCTTCTATTGCCGACCTATCCACGGCATTTTGGCTTTAATGGCCTTATTCGCCTTTCCTGATGAGACGCTGACCCAAGAGCTCTCTAGCAAGCTAGGCATCACTGGCTTTCACTCTTTGCTTGCCCTTTTTCGTGAACCTTGGTTCGCACGCAGTAAGAAACCTGCTGAAAGACTACCCGAAAACTTTTGGGGTGCGGCCGGCCCCGCTGGCCGAACAGCACGCGCGTTCAAAGAGCAGGCATTCCACCCCATGCCTCTCACAGGGAATGCCATTGATGACTACCGCGATAAGCAGCAGAGTGAGTCGCAGTACGCTAACTTTCTGCCATCCCTAACTAAGTTACAGAGCGTAGCCAGTACCTTTAAAAACGAGAGCGAAATGTTCTATGCGCTAGAAGCAATGGATATTTCTGATCTGATCCGTGAAATGCTGGTCTGGGTAAAGCGCAGCAACGATGAAAGTGGCGATGTTGGCTTTGCTGACTTATCGGACGGCGAGCGACAACTGCTGATGGTCTTGGGATTGATTCGCGTGTCACGCGGCAAGCGAGCGCTGTTCCTACTCGACGAGCCCGATACCCACCTCAATCCGCATTGGCAGCACAGTTATCTGAAATTAATTGAGGACTGGACGGGTATTGCTGCCGAAGCCGACCAATGTCACATCATTCTGACTTCACACAATCCGTTGACTATCTCGGGCCTGACTCGTGACGAGGTGCGCGTCATGCACACAGATATTTCCGGCGCCATTGCTGTAGATCGGCCTTTCGTTGACCCGAAAGGCCTAGGTGTTGCTGGTGTGCTCACCGATATATTCGGCTTGCCCTCCACTCTGGATACGCCAACTCAGCTACTAATTGACCAACGAAATAAGCTAGCAAGCATTGCGAAGCCGACGGTTGAAGAGACGCAAAACCTTGAGCAGATCAACTATCAGCTGCGCCAGATGGGTTTCATGTATGAAGAGAGAGACGAGCTTTATCGCGAGTACCTGCGAAAACTCGATAACGTGGAGCTAGCCGATGCGATGCCGTTGACTCCTGATGAGTTGAAGCAACGTGACGAGACTACCCGTGAAATCATTGAACAGCTGTTGAAAACCCCATGATTTACGTTCACTGCGACTGGGGCATTATTCCAGATGAGATCAAGACCGATTTAGCAACCGCAAGCGCGGAACTAGATGCCATAGCTGACCCAGAGGCCAGGAAGAAATATATATCTGACAATAAAAATAAATGGGCAGCAGTCCGCGAATATTTACGCACAATGTCCCATGGTAAGTGTTGGTACTCGGAGGCTAGAGAGCGAGTTTCACGCTATCAAGTTGACCATTACCGACCACATGGTCGTGCAAAACAAGCCATGAAGACCTTTGATGAGGGCTATTCTTGGTTAGCATTTGACTTAGAGAACTATCGTCTAGCAGGTGCGCTGTGCAACACGCAGAATCAGGAATATGCGGACGATACTGTGGGTAAAGGTGATTGGTTTCCTTTATTAGATCCAACGGTTAGGGCTCGCCTTACTTCACGTGACGTCAGCAAAGAGTCACCAGTCTTGCTTGACCCCGTCGACCCCCAAGAACCTTACCTGCTGGTTTTCAAAGACAATGGAACAGTTGAACCAGACCCAGATTTGGACCAAACCGATAAAGAGCGAGTTAGCTTAGCCATCAAGTACCTAGGCCTGAGTCAGAGTCACCTCGACGGCGCTCGACGAAAAACTTGGCGCGCGTGCATAAAATTAGTTGTTAAATACAATCGAATCGCGAAGAAGGCGAAGGGCCAAAGAACTCCTGAAGAACAAGAGACACTGAAAGAACTCACATCTGAATTGATTAGCATGTCTAAAGCTTCAAGCGAGTTTTCTTCAGTTGCACGATGCTGCCTCAGGGCAAATCGCCTGCATAGACTAGTTATGGCCGACGAACTAGCTCCTCTCGCGGAAGAAGACTAAGAAATAATAATCGGGAAGTATCTAGCAAGTTCAGGGTGACTCAGTCTGAATTGTGGCAGCCGCTCTAGTATAAGGAACACTAAGCAAGGAACGCCCATGGATGTCGTGCAAAATCTTAAAAAGCCTACTCGGCCCGACCTCAAAACTGTTTGCCTGGCTGCAAAACCGCGCCAATCCAGTACGCCAACAATCTGAGCGATTCCTGCTGGTTTTCGAGACCCATGGCATCAGGCGCACGCCGATCAGCCGACTGTTTCCGAAAAATCTGCAGCTATTACCCTTCCAACTCTCCGATGCAGACGAGTTGAAAAATGTATTCACACAGGAGCACATCAACTGATGTGGCCAAGTTTTTCGTACTCGAACGAGAATGGCTCGGCGGCACCTCCTACGCGGCCAATGAGCTTATATTCAGCTACAAGTCGCCAGGCGAGTTTAATCAATGGCTATCAGGGCAAAGGCTGCCTGAAGAGAACGGTTTGAATAGCCCCAACGACGAACCGACCAGCGTGCTACTGGCGCGCATCAAAGTCCAACGCGCCGCCGCACCCAAGGCCAAGCGCGGGCGCAAGACGTCGTTCTGAGCGAAGGAGTCGTTATGCTCAATGCAGTTTTTTCAGGGAAGAAACGCGGTACCGGCCTGCAGAATCAGCAGGCCGCGCTGGAGCTGGCGGAGGGTGCCGAGGATGTGCTGACCGCCAGCGTCTTCGAACGCCTGGCCTATCTGCCTGATGATCTGCTGACTTCGGTGCTGTCAGAGCTGCTCGGAGAGCCCTTCGGCCCGTTGCAGGCTATCGAGTACTGGCCGAAGTGGCGCCTGCAGGATGGCACCCGCGTCGAGCCCGATGTGCTGCTGCAGGATGCACAGCGCTGTGTGCTGATCGAGGCCAAACGGCATGACCATGTACGCCAGCAGAGCGCCAGGCAACTGGCCAGTGAGTTGCTCGCCGGTTGGCATGGGAAGTACCTGGGCGATAACTGCATTCTCCTGACGCTGGGAGGCCTGGAGGATACGAGCGAAGCCGGACGTCAGCTGCTGCTCAGTGAGGTACTTGGCCGTCTACCAGCGGGCAGCGCAACACGCTTCTCGCTGGTATGCCGCAGTTGGCAACAGCTGTATCAGGCGCTGGAAAGCCAGGTCGATCCGGATTCACCAGCGGGCCTACAGCGTCTGCTTGATGACATCGCCAAATGCTATGCCTGGCATGGCCTGAGAACCCATCCGATGCGCTGGCTGGCAGGCCTGCAGCCACAAGGGATTGACGTCCACCCCAGCGCTTTCACCGCATGGAGCCGCAAATGAGCACCAACCTGCAAAACGCCCTGCTGGATGTACGCAAAGCCTATCGCCTGCTCGCCGACTACCAGCAACGCATGTTCGAGCTGCTGGGTTTTATCCGTGATCGGCTGGGTGCGAAAGACTATTACCACAAGTACCTTTATCCACTGCCGCAGGGGCTGGAAGGGCTGGATAAGCGTGATAACAGCGGCCTTCGCTACCTGCCCTTCTACGATCTGTCGGCGATCTGGTTGAAGAACCAAGGCCAGGACGCCCCTTGGGACAATCACATGCCCGGCGACTTGATGTTCGGTGCATGGGTGCGCAGTGATACAGATTTCGATAAGTACTCCGGCAAGTTCAACGGCCTGCATGCCGAGCAGAGCCGGAGTATTCTGGTGTTGTCAGTCGTGGTCTGTGAAAAACCCATGGCAAAGCCATGCAACTGGTACGGAAAAGTCTGGGACTACATGGACTACCCAAAGGACGACGAAGTAAATGACACCGACGTTCCTGGTTACCGCTGCTACGCCAAATCGATTAACCTCGAACAGCTGTCAGATCGCGACACAGTCGAAACAGCCATGGACGACTGGTGCGCACGCGCCAGCCAGAAGCTGAATACACCTGTTGGCGTCTGAGCAAACGTAGGGGCGACTATGGCCATTCCCGATTTCCAGTCCGTTATGCGCCCGGTGCTTAACGCCGTCGCCGACGGCACGCCTCTGAGCCTGAGCGCACTGCGCGAGCGCATTGCTGATGAGTTCCAGCTCAGCGAGGCAGAGCGCCATGAGCGCCTGCCTTCCGGCCGCCAGACAGTAATCAATAACCGTGTGGGCTGGGCACGTACTTACCTGAACAAGGCCGGGCTGCTGAACATCCCGACCAAAGGCCAGGTGCAGATCACCCCGCGTGGCCTGGAAGCCCTGAGCACTGGCCCGGAGCGAATCACAGTAAGCTGGCTGAAACGCTACCCGGAGTTCGCCGAATTCCATACGGCCCGGCCCAGCAGCGCTGACAGCGAAGCGCTGCCAGTCAGCATCGATGAAGACATCACTCCCGACGAGCAATTGACCCAAGCACATCAGGCCCTGATCAAGTCGCTGGCGGATGACTTGTTGGTCCAGGTGCGCGCCGCAACGCCCAACTTCTTCGAGCAACTAGTAGTGGATCTGATGATTGCCATGGGTTACGGCGGCTCACACAAGGAGGCCGGACGCGCCACCCAGCAGACCAACGATGACGGCATTGACGGCATCATCAAGGAAGACAAGCTGGGCTTGGACGTGATCTACCTGCAAGCCAAACGCTGGACTAACACCGTGCATCGCCCGGAGATCGACAAGTTCATCGGCGCCCTCACCCGCCAGCGTGCCCGTAAAGGCGTGTTCATCACTACCTCGGAATTCTCCGCTGGCGCCCGCGATGCGGCCATGGGCCTGGATATCAAAGTGGTGCTGATCGACGGCGTGGAACTAGCACGACTGATGGTCGAAAACAGCCTGGGCTGCAGCGTGAAGCAAGTTTACGAAGTGAAGGAGCTGGACAACGACTACTTCATTGAGGACTAACCCATTTACCCGGTATCACTTTCCATTGACTATCGATGGGAGTGTCTAGAAAAACAGAGGCTATTCAGTTGGCCGATCTGCGGTACAGAAACAGTACACTGGCGGTACAGTGCCCAGCTTTCACAGATTCCGCTCAATTACGCTTAACCCGCTCTACGACGCTACTTTCAGCTCACTGTACCTGCGCTAAGCTACGCCCGATTTCACTGGGCTTGCAGCGTTTCTAGGCAACTCATAATCCTTTGGTCCACGGTTCGAGTCCGTGTGGGCCCACCATATAAAAAGCCGCGCATTGCGCGGCTTTTGCGCTTCTACCTGTATCGACTTCATATCTACTCTTCAACCATTTTGCCTCTCCACAAACGCAGTAAACGCTTGCAAGGGCAGCGGTTTGCTGAACAGGTAGCCCTGAAACTGCATGCAGCCGTTACTTAGCAAAAACTGCTGCTGCGCGTCGGTTTCTACACCTTCGGCAATCACGTTCATGCCCATGCTTTGTGCCAGGGCGATAACGGTGCGCACGATGGTTTGGCTGCTGGTATCGGTGAGCAGGTCGCAGACGAATGAGCGGTCGATTTTCAGGGTGTTGAGGGGCAAGCGTTTGAGGTGGCTGAGGGACGAGAAACCGGTGCCGAAGTCGTCCAGGGAGAAGCGCACGCCGCGCTCGACCAGAGCGTTCATTTTCCGCAGCAGGTCGTCGATGTCCTGCACGATCAGGGTTTCGGTCAGTTCCAAGTCGAGGCGGCGGGCGTCGATGGCGTGCTCGTCGATCAGCCGCAGCATGTCCGCCACAAAGTTGCTTTGGCGAAACTGCTTCTGGCTGATATTCACCGCCAAACCGATGTCGGCGTAGCGTAGGTCGTCCTTCCAACAGCGCAGCTGGCGAACGGCCTGCTCCAGCACCCATTGGCCGATGGGGATGATCATCCCGGTCTTTTCTGCATGGTCAATAAACTCGCCGGGGCCGAGCAAGCCGCGCACGGGGTGTTGCCAGCGGATCAACACTTCGGCGCCAATGACCTTGCCAGTGCTGTCGAGCTGAGGCTGGTAGTGCAGCACAAACTGCTGCTCGCGCAGTGCTACGTCGAGGTCGCTGTCGAGCATCGAGCGTTCAACGGTATCGCTTTGCAGAATGTGCAACAGCACAAACAGCATCAGCATGGCGGCAATGCCCTGCACCCAGGAGCCGCTGATCCGCACCTCATCCGGGAGGTGATAAGCCGTTGTCGGGCTCCAGGATGAAGAGGCCAGGGCGGTAAACAAACTCAGGCAGAGCAAGGCAACGCCATAGCGCAACCAGATCGGCTCATCGCGAAAAGCCATCAGCGCAGCGACGGCAATCGGCAGCAGGTACAGATGCGTGGCGCGCGGCGCGGCGGCGGTGTGCGGGTCCATCAACAGGGTGGTGCCAACGATCACCAAAATGATCACGCCGAACAGCAACATATTGGCCTGGCGCACCTGGTTGCGCAGAGTCAGGGTAAACACACCCATGCCGCAAAGGATCATCACCAGGTCCATCAAGGCAACTCCCCACTGCCCACGCAGGCTGAAGAAGATGCCCCAGAAGCTGCCCACCAGCAGCAAGACCAGGCTGGCAAGCATACGCATGCGGCGCTCGCGGCGCTGCCCGATCAAGGCTAGATCGGGTGAGTACCAGAGTTTGATCACCTGCTTGAGAAAGGCAGACAGAACGGTCATTAAAAGTCCCTGTTTGACCCGTTACTTCGCCAAGGAAGTCGCCCGCGGGCATGCCGACGCAGCGATTTATCGATGGGCCGATCTGAGTGTAGACGGCGTAACAGAGGCGCTATGACCGATTACCATGCAGCGACGTTACTCGCCGGCATGCTCGGCACTGTGCCGACCAACCACGCAGTTACGGCCCTGCTCTTTACCGCGATACAGGCGCTGGTCGGCGCAGCGGTAAAGCTGCTCGGCGCTACTGCCATCGGCGGGCCACTCGGCAAGGCCGAAGGTGGCGGACAAGGGAATGTCCTGGCCGCCATAACGCATTGGTTGGCTACACAGTTGCGCACGCAGGTTTTCCACCAAGGGTTCGGCGCCGCGGCCATCGGTGTTGCGCAGCAGCAGCCCAAACTCTTCACCCCCCAGGCGACCCAGCGTATCGGTGGACCGCAGCCGATGGCTGAGGCTGTTGCAGATGTGCCGCAGCGCTTGATCGCCAGCATCGTGGCCGTACTGGTCATTCACCGCCTTGAAATAGTCGATATCCAATACCACCAGCACCAGCTTGGCCTGGCTGCGTTTCGCCTCGCGGATGCTCTGCTCCAGGCTTTGTTGGAAGCTGCCACGGCTGGCCACACCGGTCAGCGCATCGGTGCGCGCCATATGCTGCAACTTTTGATAGGCAGTGGCGCGACGGGCTTCGTAGAGGTAGACGAAGACCAGAATCATCACACCGCAAAACACGGCGTTACCCAGGTCGATCAGGCTTTCGGCATCGCGCTGAACCGGGTAGGTGTACAGGTACAGCAGGCAAGCGCCGATCACAAAAGGCAGTGACAGCAAGCTGCCGCGCTTGAGCCCGAGTAGCAGGTAGGACAGCACAGGAATGCTGTAGACCCAGACAAAGGCGGTTTTCGAGGCGTTGGGGATAACGATGATGTACAGCAGAAAGCTGAAGGTCGGCACCAGGTAAAGGTAGATCCAGGGCAATAGGTTGCGCACCCGGACAATCCGCCAGGCGCCCCACAGTAACGTTGCGGTGGCGACCAACTCGAAACTGGCGAACAGGTAGTTACCGGCCATAAATTGCAGTGCGCAGAACACTCCGAGGGTCAACCCGGTACTGGCAAAGATCATACGGATCAACGAACGCTGACCGACGTCCTGCAAGTCGTCGACGGCGGCGTTGCTGTCACTGCCCGGTTTGGTTCGCGGTCGAAAAAACATGGCCCGGCACTGCATGGATGGCGGTTTGATGGCTCACTGTGCCTCAACTGCCTGGGCCTTGACCAGATAGGCAGCGTGCGAACCGCCGATCACGTGCGGTTGACTTGCCCGCCAAAGCCCTTAAAGTGCCGCCCTATGCACACGCACATTTGCCCAATTTCCGCGTTTTATTACGCCCTGCCCCCTCTTACCAGGCGGTAGATGCGTTGTTGCATGTCCGATCCGCCTGAGGCGGCCCGGATAGCACACCCCCACTCCAGTCTCCTCAGGCTTTTGCCTTAACCAGGAGACACTTATGCCCAGTAACACCCTTGATCTGCTCGACCAGCTCGCTGCTCGTGGCTTTATCCACCAGAGCACCGACCTCGATGGCCTGCGCCTGGCGCTCAGCCAGGGCCCGATCACCTTTTACCTCGGTTTCGATGCCACGGCGGACAGCCTGCACGTCGGCCATTTGCAAGCCTTGATGCTGATGCGCCACCTGCAGCGCGCCGGGCACAAACCGATCCTGCTGATTGGCGGTGCCACCACACGCATCGGCGACCCGAGCTTTCGCGACAGCAGCCGGCCGGTGCTGACGGAAGCACAGATTCAGCACAACATCGCCGGGATTACCGGCTGCTTTGCCCGCTACATCCAGCTGGGCGATGGCCCCAGCGACGGCCTGGTGGTGGACAACGCCGACTGGCTGGACGGTATCGGCTACCTGCAGTTTCTCGATCAAGTCGGCCGGCACTTTTCCATCAACCGCCTGCTGACCTTCGACGCCGTGCGCAACCGCCTGGAGCGTGAACATTCGCTGAGCTTTCAGGAGTTCGGCTACACCCTGCTGCAGGCCCACGACTTCACTGAACTGGCGCGTCGGCACAATTGCACCCTGCAACTGGGTGGTGCCGACCAGTGGGCCAATATCATCAATGGCGTGGAACTGGGCCGGCGCCAGCGCTGCCAGCCGCTGTTCGGCCTGACCATGCCGCTGCTGACCACCCGTGACGGGCGTAAGATGGGCAAATCCGCCAGCGGCGCGGTGTGGCTGAATGGCGACAAGCTCTCGCCGTACGACTTCTGGCAGTTCTGGCGCAATTGCGATGACGCTGACGTGGGGCGCTTTCTCGCCCTGTTTAGCGAACTGCCGCTGGATGAGGTGGCGCGCTTGAGCGCTCTCGAAGGCGCCGAGCTGAACCAGGCGAAAATCATCCTGGCCAACTCCGCCACCGCCCTGGCCCATGGCGAGCAGGCCGCACGCGACGCCGCAGCCACCGCCCTGGCGCTGTTCACGGCGCAGGAAACGGACGCCGAGCTGCCGCAACTCAGCGTTAGCGCGGAGGATCTGGCAGGCGGTCTCAGCCTCACCGACCTGCTGCTGCGCCATAACTTGCAGCCCTCACGCAGCGCAGTACGCCGCCTGGCGAGCGGCGGCGGTCTGCTGTTGAATGGCGAACGCCTGAGCAACCCGGACCAGCCGTTGCAAGCCTGGCAGCTGGGCCGCCGGCTAAGCCTGGGCAAGAAGCGTCATTACCTGCTGCAGGCGCGGTGACGCAGAGCTGCGGCTGATCGTGCACATGGCACTCGACACTTACCGGCGACGTACATAGCGCCTCCGGTTGCCCCCTGCGCGCAGCGCCACCCATAATCGGCCGCACCTGATTCTGGATGTACTGCGCCCATGGCCATTGCCCGCGACGACCTCGACCAACACGGCCTGATCATTGGTGTTTCGCCCGAGCGCTTCCGCGCCGTGGCCATGCCGCTGTTGTTCGACCACCTGAACGCGCAATGCGAGGGCACCATCGCGGTCAATCGGCAGGCGCGGATTGTCTGGATCAACGATAAGTACGCCGAAAAGGTTGGCATTAGCGACCCGCGCAGCGTGCTCGGCAAAGAGATCGAAGACGTGCTGCCAGCCAGCCGCTTGCGAGAGGTGGTGGAAAGCGGCCAGCCAAGCATGCTCGACCTGATGGCCTTCGGCAGCGAACACTTTGTGGTCACCCGTATTCCGTTGCGCGATGAGGACGGCACCCTGGTCGGCGCGCTGGGCTTTGTGCTGTTCGACCGCGCCCGTCACCTCAAGCCGCTGATGGCCAAATTCAATACCCTGCAGAGCCAGCTGCTCGCCACCCAGCACGAATTGGCCAAGGCGCGCCGCGCGCGTTACACCATTGCTGGGTTTATCGGCGCCAGCAGCGCAGCCAGCGAAGTCAAACGTCAGGCCCGCCGCGCCGCGCAGTTGGACGCCACAGTGCTGCTGCGCGGCGAAACCGGCACCGGCAAGGAGCTGCTGGCCCAGGGCATCCACAACCTGTCGCCACGGGCCAATGGGCCGTTTGTCGCGGTCAACGTCGCGGCCATTCCGGAAACCCTGGTCGAGGCCGAGCTGTTCGGCACCGCGCCCGGCGCCTTTACCGGTGCGGATCGCAAGGCGCGTATCGGTAAGTTCGAGGTGGCCAACGGCGGCACACTGTTTCTCGATGAAATCGGCGACCTACCGCTGCCGTTGCAGGCCAAGCTGCTGCGCGTCTTGCAGGAGCAGGAGGTCGAGCCGCTCGGCTCCAATCAGGTCAAACCGTTGAATGTGCGAGTGATCGCTGCCACGCACATTGATTTAGAGGCCAAAGTCGCCGCCGGGCAGTTCCGCGACGACCTCTACTACCGCCTCAACGTACTGGCCCTGCGTGTACCGCCGCTGCGTGAGCGCCGCGAGGATATTCCGGCGTTGCTGGAGCATCTGCTCGACGATATTGCCAACCGCTCGACGCAGGCCCCGCTGGAAGTCAGCGATGACGCCCTCGCCCTACTGAGCGCACAACCCTGGCGCGGCAATGTGCGCGAGCTGCGCAACCTGCTGGAACGCGCCCAACTGGATGTCGACGGGCACCTGAATGCGCAAGTCGTGCGGGCGCTGCTGGTTGATCCGGTGACGCCCGCGGCGCACACCCCGGCACCGCAGCCAGCGACCACCGTGACGCAAACATTGGCGGAGCAACTGGCACAGGCCGAACGCCAGGCGCTGATCGACGCCCTTCAGGCCACAGCCGGCAACCGCCAACAGGCTGCGCAACGCCTGGGTATTTCCCGCGCTGGGCTGTATGCCAAGCTGGCGCTGCATGGTTTGGGTAAACACGACTAAGCCAGTCGCGCGCCCGCCTAACGCGAACGCAACTCCCTATAGGAGCGGGCCATGCCCGCGATGCTTTTGAACCCGCCAGAGATCGCGGGCATGGCCCGCTCCTACACGTGTGCAAGTCCAAAGTTCTGGACTTAAAGCCAATTCAACCATCCAGTTATCTGGACTAATTCCAATAAAACAGACACACCCTGCTCCCCCGACAACCCCGCCAAATTGCCTTAAACCCACGCAACCCCTCAACCACAAGCCTTTCACCCACCTAGACCAAAGTCGTAGCCCCGTCTGGCACAGCTTTCGCTCTAGTCTGCTCAACGCTTTGCCTCGCTGCCTGACTTAACGAGCAAGCTCATCAGCGTCGCCATAGAGCGGTGCTTAAAACAACAACAAAAGGAACCAGCCATGGGTACCCTCGGTATTCTGATTTCCCTCGCATTGTTGATGTACCTCGCCTACCGCGGCATCAACGTGCTGATCCTCGCCCCCCTGCTCGCGTTGCTGGCCTTGCTGTTTGCCGGTGACATCCACCTGCTGCTGCCCACCTACACCCAAGTGTTTATGAAGGCCATGGGCGGCTACGTGATTCAGTTCTTCCCACTGTTTCTGCTGGGCGCGCTGTTCGGCAAGTTGATGGATGACTCGGGCTCAGCCCGCGCCATCGCCCAGGGCATCGTCGCGAAAGTCGGCAGCGAGCGGGCGATCCTGGCCATCGTACTGGCGTGCGGAATCCTCACCTACGGCGGCGTGTCGCTGTTCGTGGTGGCGTTTGCCGTGTACCCGATTGGCGCGGCGTTGTTCCGTGAAGCGGGCATTCCCAAGCGCCTGATCCCCGGCGCCATCGCCCTCGGCTCGTTCACCTTCACCATGACCGCGCTGCCCGGCACCCCGGCGATTCAGAACGCCATCCCCAACCCGTTTTTCGGTACCGACGCCTTCGCTGCGCCGGGCCTCGGCGTTATCGCCGGGCTGATCATGTTCGGCCTCGGCACCTGGTGGCTCACCGCACAGTCGCGCAAGCTGATGGCGGCGGGCGAAGGCTATGGCGCGCACCGTGATGACCCGGTCGCCGAGGACAACCGGGCGATCCCGGGTTTCTGGCTGGCACTGCTGCCGATCTTCGTGGTGATCGTGTTGAACTTCCTGATGGCCAAGCAGATTCTGCCGAGCATCGATACCAGCTACCTGGCCAAGCCGGAATTCGGCGGCCTGCAAGATGCCAAATCGCTGATCGGTATCTGGTCGATCATCGTCGCCCTCAGCGCGGCCATCCTGCTGTTGATCGCCATGCACTGGCAGCGCTGGATGGACCTGAAGAAGAGCGTCAACGACGGCGCCTTCGGCTCCATGCTGCCAATCCTCAACACCGCTGCCGAAGTGGGTTACGGCACGGTGATCGCATCCCTGGCCGGCTTTGTGATCATCCGCGACCTGGTGCTGGGCGTCTCCGATAACCCGCTGATCTCCGAAGCGGTGGCGGTGAACATCCTCGCCGGCATCACCGGCTCAGCGTCCGGCGGCATGTCGATTGCGCTGAAGACCCTCGGTGAGCAGTACCTGACCATGGCCAATGCCGCCGGCATCAGCCCCGAACTGCTGCACCGCGTCGCGGCCATGGCCTCTGGCTGCATGGACACCCTGCCGCACAACGGCGCGGTGATCTCGCTGCTGGCGATCTGCAAGCTGACGCACCGTGAGTCATACAAATTTATCTTCGTTAACACCGTGGCGTTCCCGATGGTGGCGCTGGTGGTCGTCATCACCCTAGGCACGCTGTTTGGCAGTTTCTGACGGGCCCGGTGGCGCCCTTGGGCGCCATGCCGCCTGTACTCAATGTTGTTTAATCGCTTTCGAGTACCCGCTATGAGCAAGATCATGACCGCCGCCGCTGCGGTGGCGCGTATCCCGGACAACGCCAACCTGGCCACGGGCGGCTTCGTCGGCATCGGTTTCGCCGAGCAGATCGCCATTGCCCTGGAGCAGCGCTTTCTCGCTGAACAGGCACCGCGCGACCTGACCCTGGTGTATGCCGCCGGTCAAGGCGACGGCAAGGGCCGCGGCCTTAACCACCTGGCCCATGAAGGCCTGGTGCGCAGAGTAATCGGCGGCCACTGGGGCCTGGTGCCGGGGCTGCAGAAGCTGGCGGTGGAGAACCGCATCGAAGCCTACAACCTGCCGCAGGGGGTGATTTCCCAGCTGTTTCGCGACATCGCCGCCGGCAAGCCGGGGCAACTGTCGCGCGTCGGCCTGGGCACGTACGTCGACCCGCGCCACGGCGGCGGCAAGCTCAATGCGCGCACCACCACCGAGCTGGTGCGACTGATGCCCATCGAAGGCGAGGACTACCTGTTCTACCCGACATTCCCCATTCACGTGGCGGTGGTGCGCGCCACGAGCAGCGATGCCGACGGTAACCTGAGCTTCGAGCGCGAGGCGCTGACCATCGAGAGCCTGGCCATCGCCATGGCCGCGCGCAACTCGGGCGGGCTGGTGATCGCCCAAGTTGAGCGCATTGTCGAACGCGGCTCGTTAAATGCTCGCGAGGTGAAGATCCCTGGGATTCTGGTCGACTGCGTGGTACTGGCCGAGCCGGCCAATCATCAGCAGACCTTTGCCACCGCCTACAACCCGGCCTTCGCCGGCGAAACCCGCGTGCCGATGGACAGCCTGAAAGCCATGCCGCTGGATGTGCGCAAACTGATCGCCCGCCGCGCGGCACTGGAGCTGAAAGCCGGTGCGGTGGTCAACCTCGGCATCGGCATGCCCGAAGGTGTGGCCGGGGTTGCGGCCGAGGAAGGCGTGATCGAGCGCCTGACCCTGACCGCCGAACCCGGCGTTATCGGCGGCATCCCCGCCTCGGGGCTGGATTTTGGCGCGGCAAGCAACCACAGCGCGCTGCTCGACCAACCTTATCAGTTCGACTTTTACGACGGCGGCGGTCTGGATATAGCGTTTCTCGGCCTGGCTCAGGCCGATGCGGCGGGCAACCTCAACGTGTCCAAGTTCGGCTCACGCCTGGCCGGAGCGGGCGGTTTTATCAATATCAGCCAGAACGCCAAGCAGGTGGTGTTCCTCGGTACCTTCAGCGCAGGGCCGCAGGATATCCGCATCGCGGATGGCCAGCTGCGCATCATCAAGGACGGCGAGCTGTGCAAGTTCGTCGCCGAGGTGGAACACCGCACCTTCGCCGGTCACCAGGCTGCCGAGCGCGGCCAGCCGGTGCTGTATGTCACCGAACGCTGCGTGTTCCGCCTGACCTTAGATGGCCTGGAGCTGATCGAAGTGGCGCCGGGGGTGGATATCCAGCGCGACATCCTCGACCGCATGGACTTCACCCCCATCGTGCGTACGCCGCAGCTGATGGATGCGCGGCTGTTTCTGCCGCCGCCGATCGGCCTGAGCGAGCAACTGAACGCTGATTAACATTTGAGTGTGAGTTTACGGGCCCGCTGGGCCCGTTTTTTTGCCCGGATTTTGCTGTACACCTTAGGTGTGGACCACGCCTCACCGTTCCACCGTGGGTGGCAGAGACGAATACCAAGGGTGGAAATAAACCGCGCTATCCACCCTACACTCGCTCACCCAACTTATGCCGAGCAGCATACAAACACACCAATTCCATCGCCACGGTGGCCCCGGCCAGAGCGGTGACCTCCGCGTGATCGTAAGGCGGCGAAACCTCCACCACATCCATGCCAACCAGATTGATCCCGCGCAGGCCACGGAGAATTTCCAGCGCCTGATGGGTACTCAGGCCACCGCACACCGGCGTGCCGGTACCGGGGGCAAAGGCCGGGTCGAGGCAGTCGATATCAAAGGTCAGGTACACCGGGTTATCACCGACCCGCGCGCGGATCTGCGCGGCAATCTGCTCCGGCGTGCTGCGGTGCACCTGGCGTGCATCCAGCACCTGAAAGCCCATCACATCGTCATTGGTGGTACGCAGGCCGATCTGCACCGAACGCGATGGATCGACCAGCCCTTCGCGAGCGGCGTGATAGAACATGGTGCCGTGGCTGACGCCTTGCTCGCTGTCGTCGAGATCCGGCCAGGTGTCGCTGTGCGCATCGAAGTGCACCAATGACAGCGCGCCGTGTTTACGCGCATGGGCCTTGAGCAGCGGGTAGCTGATGAAGTGGTCGCCGCCCAGGGTGAGCATGGCGCAACCGGCCTGGACGATATGCTCGGCGTGCGCCTCGATGGCGGCCGGAATTTTGTGCGGCAGGGCGTGATCGAAATTGCAGTCGCCGTAGTCGATCACCGCCAGGTGGTCGAAGGGGTCGAACTCCCAGGGGTAATGCCGCTCCCAGGCGCTGGTGATCGATGCCGCGCGAATCGCTCGCGGGCCGAAGCGGGTACCGGGGCGGTTGGTGGTGGCGGTGTCGAACGGCACGCCGCTGACCACCAGATCCACGCCTTGCAGGTCGCGGCTGTAGCGCCGACGCATAAAGCTGGTGACGCCCGCATAGGTCGGCTCGGAGAAGGTGCCGTAGAGGCTGTCGCGGGTGAAGGCCAGGTCGTTGCCGTTGAATGCTTCCATTGCCTTGTCCTCAATACTGACTGCGGAAAGTGGTCCAGATGCGCGTGCGCTCACGTTGTTGGCGCAGCGGCATCAATTGCTCGGCAAACAGCCGTGCGCGCACCGCGTCATCGGGGTAGATATCGGCATCGCTGCTGATCGCCGGGTCGACCAGCGCCGTGGCGGCCTGGTTGGCGTTGGCGAAAAAAACGCTGTTGGTCAGCTCGGCGATGGCCTCAGGGCGCAGCATGTAATCGATAAAGGCGTGGGCGGCCTTGGGGTGCGGCGCATCGGCCGGGATGGCCATGGTGTCAAACCACAGCAGCGTCCCTTCCCGCGGGATGCGGTACTGCACCTCGAACGGCTGCTTGGCCTCAACAGCGTTGGCCGCCGCCATATAGGCGTCGCCGTTGTAAGTCAGCGCCAGGCAGATTTCGCCCTTGGCCAGGTCATTGATATGCCGGCCGGCACCGACGTAACGCAGGTTCGGTTGCAGTTGGGTGAGCAGCTGCGCTACTGCATCGAGATCGGCGCGCTCGCTGCTGTAAGGGTCTTTACCCAGGTAGTTGAGGACGATACTGATCACTTCCTGCGGCGAGTCGATCACCGCGATGCCACAGTCCTTGAGCTTGCTGGCGTACTCGGGCTTGAACAGCAGATCCAGGCTGTTCAGCGGCACACCCGGCAGGCGTTGTTCAAGCGCCTGACGGTTGAAACCCACGCCGACCGTGCCCCAGGTGTACGGCAGGCCGTACTGGTTGTCGGGGTCGGCACTGGCGAGCTTGCTCAGCAGCGCCGGATCGAGGTTCTCCAGGTGCGGCAGTTGCGTGCGATCCAGCGGTTGCAAAGCTTTGGCCTGAATTGCCCGCGCCAAGCCGCTGGAGGCCGGGAAGACCACGTCATAACCGCTGCCGCCGGTCAGCAGTTTGCTGTCCAGGGCTTCGGCACTGTCGAAGATGTCGTATTTGACGGTGATCCCGGTTTCGTCCTTGAAGCGTTGCAGGGCTTGCTCCGGTAGGTAGGCGGACCAGCTGTACAGGTTCAGGGCTTTCTCTTCGGCCTGAGCGGCGAAGGCGCAACACAGCAGCAGCGGAACAAGGGCCTGACGCATGGGAATGACCTCGGTGAAGGGATGAGCTGGGCACAGCTTGCCTGCCGGTTTGCTTAGCTTAAATATGAAGTGTTCTACTCTGGCATCGACATTCATCAATGTTAGGTGCCGTCATGCTCAGCCAGTTACGCGACCTCGATCTGCAGTTGCTGCGCCTGTTCGTCACCGTAGTGGAGTGCGGCGGTTTTAGTGCCGCCCAAGGCGAACTGGGGATTGGTCAATCGACCATCAGCACGCAGATGGCCAAGCTGGAAACCCGCTTAGGTTTTCGCCTGTGCGAGCGCGGCAAGGGCGGCTTTCGCCTGACGCCCAAGGGCGAACAGGTGCTCAGCGCCACGCGCAAACTGTTCAGCGCCATCGACACTTTCAAGGGTGAAGCCCAAGGCATGGCCGACAAGCTCTTGGGCGAGCTGCGCATCGGCCTGTCGGAAGGGCTGGCAGCCAGTGTGCTGGAGCAAGTGGCCGAGGCCATTGGCCACTTTCGCGGGCGCAACCAGGCGGTGCAGATCGAGCTGCTCACCGCCATGCCGGCCGAGCTGGAACGCCGCCTGCTGCAGGGCCAGCTACACGTGGCGATTGGCTATTTCTCTGGTAACCAGACCGCGCTCGATTATCAGCCGCTGTTTCGTGAGCGCCAGGTGCTGTTCTGCGCTGCCGGCCACACACTGTTCAATCGCCCGCAGATTCGCCTGGAAGACCTACAGCAGGCTGATCGGGTCCAGCACCCTTATCGCTTTGTGCAGGTGCACGAACCGTTACAGAGCAGCACCAGCTCGGCGCAAACCGAGCAGGTTGATGGTGCCCTGGCGTTTATCCTCTCCGGGCGGCATATCGGCTACCTGCCCGAACATATTGCCGAGCCTTGGCAGGTCCGTGGGCGCCTGAGGGCAATCGAAGCTGACAGCCTCGGTTTTGATGTGCAGTTTCACCTGACCAGCCACCGCGGCCAGCCCCCCGGCGATGCACAGCGAGCGTTTGTCGAGGACCTGCTGCGGGCATTCGGCGTCAGCCCACCCGCCTGCCCTTAATGCCTAGGCGCGTGCTCACGTGCAGACGCCTGTTGCAACTGCGTACTCAGGCGGTCAATCGCAGCAATCGTCTGACTGATGTCGTGGTGGATGCTCGGTACGCCGAGGCACGGCCAGAGCGATGCATCAGCCGATTGCGGCTCGGCCTCCAGTTGCAGCTGTGGGTCAAAGAGATCGTGGGTCAGGGGAAGCAGGTGCATGACAGACTCCTTGCCGGACAACCCGGCGTGACGGTTGAGGTCAGGAGGCAGTAAACAAGTGGCCAATCGGCCTAGGGGCAGATCTAGTTGCTATGACCTCAGCATCGGCGACCGACGTGACAGGTTGATGACCACGCGGAGCCTGCCGGTTCAGACTCCACCGTGAAGCCGTCGGCGTCAACCCGCCAGCGGCCCGGTGGTCGTGTGCAGCAGCGGCGGCATCGGGCAATCCAGCAGGTCGGCCACGGCACGCAGCAACTCGGCCTCGGCCACCTCGATGCGCCCGTCATGCTCGATACAGCGCGCCATGGCCTTGAGCAGACGCGGCTTCTGTAAGGGCTGCAGCTGGTTGAGCCGTTTGAGCGCAGCCTCCAGGGCTTTCAGGTCGCACTGCGTTGCCGGCAACAGGTTGAGCACGGTGTATGGCAATTCGCTCGCCGCCTTTGCCAACGCTGCTTGCGCCTGATCCGTCGGAACAGTGCCGGCATGGGCCAGAAACGACAGCAACACCTGCGCGTCATCCAACACTTCCAGCAGGTGGAAATGCCCACTGAGCCGCCGACTGGGAGCCAAGTTGCGCTCGACGATGCGCAGCAAGGTCCATTCCAGCAGCTCAACCTGGCCATCGGCACGAATCAGCCGCGCCATCACCGCACACAACCCAGCAGCCTGCTCGGCGCCCAGCTGCTTGAGCGCCGGCATGGCCAGGTCCAGCAGGGTCAGCCGCTGGTTGCCTGGCAGCTGCCGCAGCGGTTGTTCCAGCGCCTGCACATGCTCCATCAGCTCGGCGCTGAGCAGTGGCTTGAGCATCTGCAGTTGCTGGTCACGTAAGGGCGCCGCAGACGCCAGCAGCAACCCATAAAGTAAGGCCTGTGCGCCGCTGCCGTGGTGCGCCGCCTGATGCAGCGCTGGGTGCAACTCATCCAGTACTTTATGCGCCTGCTGCAGGTGGGCCGCACGTGGCTCGCCAATGCTGGCGATGGCCGTCGTGGCCGAGGCGGCGCTGAAGCCGGTCAGAGCCTGGTCCCAGCCCTGGGCCACAGCACGTTGATGCACCGTGGCATCGGCAGGCAGCAGATTGAGGATCGAGACATCCGGGTAGCGGCCATCCCACTCCGGCGTAATACGCCGAATCCGCTCATCCAGTGGCGGATGGGTCGCCAGCATGCCCTCCAGCGCGCGGCTGATACCGGCGGCGAAGTACATATGGCTGAACTCGGCCGCATGTCCGGCGCGCAATTGCGAACCGTACTGGTTGCCACCAATCTTCTGTAGCGCTCCGGCAATGCTCTGCGGGTTGCGGGTGAACTGCACCGCCGAAGCATCGGCGAGAAACTCGCGTTGCCGGCTCACGGCGGCCTTGATTAGGCTGCCGAAGAACGTCCCGGCATAGCCCAGCAACCATAAAGTAGCGCCCACTGCGATGATCGCTGCCGCCGAATTGTTGCGGCTGGAACGCGAACTGCCACGGGAGCTGCTGCGCAGCAGAAACCCACCGATAAGCCCCAGCAGCAGAATGCCGTGCAGCACTGCGACCAAGCGTGTGTTGAGGCGCATATCGCCGTGGAAAATATGGCTGAACTCGTGGGCAATCACCCCCTGCAGCTCTTCACGCGAGAGCAGGCTGATTGCCCCGCGGGTAATCCCGATCACCGCATCCTGCGGCGTCAAGCCGGCGGCAAAGGCATTGATCCCCACATCATCCAGCACATACACCGGCGGCACCGGGGTGCCCGAGGCCAGAGCCATCTCCTCTACCACATTAAGCAGGCGCTGTTCTTCCAGGCTCTGCGGCGCGAGGTTGATCAAACGCCCACCCAGCCGTTCGGCCACCGCCTGACCGCCACGGCTGAGCTGCAAGCTCTTGTAGAGGCTGCCCAGCAGCACCACACCGATTACGGCCAGGGCGACCATCCCCACCTGTGCCCAGCTGGGCAGTAACGTGCGCGGTCCATCCAGCATGCCCAGAGACTGCGGGTCAGGGCCGAATACCTGCCAGACCACACCCAACGCTAAGCTGGTCAGGCCGATCAGACTGAGTACTGCCAGTATCATCAGGACCAGCAGGCGGCCGCTGTTACGCCGAGCGCGATCCTGTTGCTCGAAGAAATTCATCCCTGAGAGTCCTTAGAACGATACCTTCGGCGCTTCCTGAATCGCCGCGCTGTCGGCGAACTCCAGCAGGCTGGCGTCCTGGGCGTGGCCAAAGCTGGCGGCCAGCAGCACCGGTGGGAATGCTTGCTTGTAGGTGTTGTAGGCCATCACCGCATCGTTGAACGCCTGGCGGGCAAAGGCCACCTTGTTCTCGGTGCTGCTCAACTCTTCACTGAGCTGCTGCATATTCGCCGATGCCTTGAGGTCCGGGTAGGCCTCCAGCGTTACGTTCAAGCGCCCCAGCGCACTGTTCAGCAGCCCCTCCGCGCCGCCCAGCTGCGCCATGCTCTGCGCATTGCCCGGCTGCGCGGACGCTGCCTTGAGCCCGGTTACGGCATTATTGCGCGCAGCAATCACCGCCTCCAGCGTCTCGCGCTCATGCGCCATATAACCCTTGGCGGTTTCCACCAGATTGGGGATCAGGTCATAACGGCGTTTGAGCTGCACCTCGATCTGCGCAAAGGCGTTCTGGAAGCGATTACGCAGGGTCACCAACTGGTTGTAGATACCAATCACGTAAAAAATCAGTGCCGCGAGAACCGCCAGGAAAATCAGCGTGGAAATGGACATGGGGAAATCCTTATCAGCATGCGAAAGAACGCAGATGGTAGCGGAAAAGCGGTGAAGCGACTGCTCACCGCTGCACGCGGGTCGCACACCCAGGGCAGGCACGCGACCAATCCAACTGATGCCACGTCATATCGCCCGGTTATGAGGCAGAAAACCCTTGGCAAAGTAGACCGACCGGTCTATATATTTAGCCCATGAAAAAGATTTCGACCCGCGACAAGCTCATCCACGCCATGGCCGACGCCTTGCAACGCAAGGGGCTGCATGGCGTTGGCCTGAGTGAGCTTTTGGACATTGCCGGCGCGCCCAAGGGCAGCCTCTACCACCACTTCCCCGGCGGTAAAAGCGAGCTGGCAGTGGCCGCGATTGACCACATCAGCCGCACTATCGACGGCCTGTTTGCCCAGCTTTTCAGCCAACGAAGCGACCCGCTCAAGGCCATGCACCACTGGTTACAAGGTGCACTGCAGCAGCTGGAAAACAGCCAGTTTGAACGTGGCTGCCCACTTGCCACCATCGCGCTGGAAAGCGGCCCGGAGGATGTAGAAATCCGCGCCGCTCTGCAGCGCAGCTTCACCGCCGTACGCCAGGCACTGAGCCAGCAACTGCACGCCTACGGTTACCCCAGCGAACAGGCCGATAACCTCGCCGCGCTGTTTGTCGCGCTGTATGAAGGCGGGCTGCTGCAAGCCCGCGTGGCCGGCAGCAGCGAGCCGCTCAAACGCGCCGCCACTGCCCTGTTCAACCTGACCCGCGAACAGCTTCCGGGAGGAGTCCGCCCATGAATACCCCAGCCATTCTTAGCGAAACGGTGCAGTTACCAGCACTCGACGGTTACCCGCTGACCGCCACGCTGTATCACGCCCCGGAACCGGTCGCGCAGCTGGTGATTGCCGGCGCCACCGGCGTGCCCCAGGGTTTCTACCGACGCTTTGCCGAATATGCCGCGCAGCGCGGTTACAGCACCCTGACCCTCGATTATCGCGGCATCGGTCAATCGAAACCGGCCAACCTGCGCGGCTTTGCCATGGATTATCTGGACTGGGCGCACCTCGATCTGGCGGCCGCTGTCGACCAACACCGCCACCCACAACGACCGCTGTATATGGTCGGCCACTCCTTTGGCGGACATGCCTTTGGCCTGCTGCCGAACCATGATCAGGTCCAGGGGTTTTACACCTTCGGCACCGGTGCTGGCTGGCACGGCTGGATGCCTAAGACAGAGCAGCTGCGCGTGCTGACTATGTGGCGCCTGATTGGCCCATTGATGACCCGTTACAAAGGCTATCTGGCCTGGAGCACCCTGGGCATGGGCGAGGATTTGCCGCTGGGGGTCTACACCCAGTGGAAGCGCTGGTGCCGCTACCCGCGCTACTTCTTCGAGGACCCGCAGATGCCGGGCCTGGCCGAGCGCTTTGCCACGGTCAGCACGCCGATCATTGCCGCCAATGCCCTGGATGACCTGTGGGCCCCGCCCGCCTCGCGCGATGCCTTTATGGCGGCTTACAGCGCCGCACCCTATCAAGCGCGCACCATCGATTCAGCCGCCAGCATCGGTGCCATTGGCCATATGGGCTACTTCCGTCCTGCGGCGCAGGTGCTGTGGGATGAAACACTGGACTGGTTCGCCGCGTTGCAGGCGCAGCGACACGCCGCCTGACGAGCCCACAACACAGAAGGTATCGCTGATGAGCATGGTTCCCGAGGGCTTTACCCCATTGTTTCGCAGCAGCCCCTTTCTCGATTTGCTGGGGCCCATATACAACCAGCGTACCGATAAGGGCCTGGTGATTGGTTTATGGGCCGAAGAGAAACACTGCAACGCTCGCGGTCTGGTGCATGGCGGCGTGCTCAGCAGTCTGGCCGACGTAGCACTGGGCTATAACAGCGCCTTCGCCGAGGAACCGCCCACGCCGATCGTCACCAGCAGCCTGACCATCGACTACGCCGGCATCGCCAAACGCGGCGACTGGATAACCCTGGAAACCGATGTGCAAAAGGTCGGCAAAAGCCTGGCGTTTGCCAATTGCTACGTTGTGGTTGAGTCAGTGCGGATTGCCCGTGCCAGCGCGGTATTCAGCGTGGTCACACAATAGGTTCGGTAGGCCGAGAAGGGTTCTGCGGTTTGGCGAACGCCATAAAAAAGAAAACCCCGCATTGCGGGGTCTTTGCAGACTGTTTGCTGACATCCTTGATCTGCTTGCCGTCCTGGCAGCTGTCCCACGTATCCTTGTTGCTAAAGTGCGCTTCCTGCGCGACGTCCACGGTGAGCAGATTAGCCAGCGCGAGGAACTCGGCATAGTGGCGATCTGCAGCACGCCGTGTAAGCCATAGCCTACACAGCCGCTTCCTGGATAAAACCGAGCAAACGCTCGGCTTTATTTTGTGACGCAGGTCTTGTTAGACTCGATCTTGTCTTACAAAAACAACAGACCCCGTCAACGGCGGTCACTGGGGCCACACATGCGCTCATTGCTTTTCGCCATCGGCTGCCTGACAGCCACCCTCAGCTCACTGGCATCCGCCAACGGGCAAAACCAGCTTTCTGATCCCAAGGCCGCGACGCAGTTATTCTGGAGTCAGCTGTATGGCCAGGGGGGCAGCACACTGTATTGCGGCAAAGCCTTCACGGAAGAAAGCGGCCAACTCAAAGCCAGCCCGATATACAGCAGCAAACAGCTGAAAAGCTCGCTGCGCTGCATCACCGACCGTCAGTGCGGAATCATGAACCCGCGTTACGTCTTCATGGCTTCAGACCTGCACAACCTCTACCCAGCACTCACCCGCGTGGAACTGGTTCGGCGCAATGCGCAGTTCGGTGAACTGGATGACAGCGTGCCGAGCAAGTTCGACGACATCGGCTGCGACATGAAAACCAGCTTCCAGCTAGTGGAGCCGCGCGATGAAGCCAAGGGCAATGTGGCCCGGGCGATTTTCTATATGCACGTGGAATATGCCCTACCGATTGTTGGTCAGGTGCAGGTGTACAAGAAGTGGCACCAGATGGACCCACCCGATGCCGAGGAAAAAGCGCGCAACGACAAGATTGCCAGCCTGCAAGGGACGCGTAACCGCTTTATCGACAATCCGGAACTGGTTGAGCAGTTGATCAATAACTGAGAGCCCCGCATACAGCCGCTGAGCGCTGATCCCAGGCACAAAAAAACCGGCACTTAGGCCGGTTTTTTTGTCATACCGAACGCCTTAGAACTGCGCAGCATCCAGCAGGTACAGCGACTCGCTACCGGCTTTGACCGACGCGGTCAGGGAGTGGATACGCGGCAGCAGGCGGGCGAAGAAGAAACGCGCGGTACCCAGCTTGCTGACGTAGAACTCGTCCTCATCCTGCTTGGCCAGTGCGGTACGGGCCATCAACGCCCACATGTAGGCGTAGGCGGTGTAACCGAACACTTGCAGGTACTCGACCGAGGCGGCGCCGACTTCATTCGGGTTGGCCTTGGCGCGCTCCAGCAGGTCGCTGGTCATCAGTTCCAGGTTGGCGATGGCGTCTTTCAGCGGGTTGACGAACTCGGCCAGCGAGGCATCGGCGCTGTCAGTGAAGGCTTTGATCTCTTCAGCGAAGTGCTTGTAGAACGCACCGCCGCTGCCGACCACTTTACGGCCGACCAGGTCGAGCGCCTGAATGCCGTTGGTGCCTTCGTAGATCTGAGTGATGCGGCAGTCGCGGATCAGCTGCTCTTGGCCCCACTCGCGGATAAAGCCGTGGCCGCCGAAGATCTGCTGGCCGTGCACGGTGGTTTCCAGTGCCATATCGGTGAGGAAGGCTTTGGCCACGGGTGTCAGCAGAGCGACTAATTCTTCGGCGCGCTTGCGGGTGGTGGCGTCTTCGCTGTACTTGGCGGTGTCCAACTGCATGGCCACATAGCTGGAGAAGGCACGACCGCCTTCGTTCAGCGCTTTCATGGTCAGCAGCATGCGGCGCACGTCCGGATGCACGATGATCGGATCAGCGGCTTTGTCTTTAGCCACCGGGCCGGTCGGCGCACGGCTCTGGATACGGTCGCGGGCGTATTCCACAGCGTTCTGGTAGCTGCGCTCACCCAGGGACAGGCCCTGAATGCCAACGCCCAGGCGCTCGTAGTTCATCATGGTGAACATCGCGGCGAGGCCTTTGTTCGGCGCATCGACGATCCAGCCGGTGGCGCCGTCGAAGTTCATCACGCAGGTGGCCGAAGCCTTGATGCCCATCTTGTGTTCGATCGAGCCGCAGGACAGGGCGTTTTTCTCACCCAGCGAACCGTCGTCATTGACCATGACTTTCGGCACAAGGAACAGCGAGATGCCTTTCGGGCCAGCTGGTGCGTCCGGCAGCTTGGCCAGCACCAGGTGGATGATGTTTTCGGTCAGGTCGTGCTCACCGCCGGTGATGAAAATCTTGGTGCCGCTGATCTTGAAGCTGCCGTCAGCTTGCGGCTCAGCCTTGGTACGGATGATGCCCAGGTCGGTGCCGGCATGCGGCTCGGTCAGGCACATTGAGCCCGCCCAAACACCGGAGTACATGTTTGGCAGGTATTTTTCTTTCAGCTCTTCGCTGGCGTGGGCGTTGATCGACAGGCAAGCACCGGCGGTCAGCATCGGGTACAGGCCGAAGGACAGGTTGGCCGAGTTGACCATTTCCTCGACCTGGGCCGAAATCACCTTGGGCATGCCCATGCCGCCGAATACCGGATCACCACCAACACCAACCCAGCCGCCATCGGCGTAGGTCTGGTAAGCCTCAGGGAAGCCGGCTGGGGTTTTCACCGCACCATCGGCCCAGGAGCAGCCTTCTTCGTCACCGCTGCGGTTCAACGGAGCAATGACGCCGCCGGTGACCTTGCCCGCTTCTTCGAGAATGGCCGCAGCCGTGTCTTCATCAACCACTTCAGCCAGGGCCGGCAACTGGGCCCACAGCTTGGAAACTTCAAACACTTCATTGAGCACGAAGCGCATATCGCGCAGGGGAGCTTTGTAGTCGGCCATGGGGTAAATCCTCGAGCGAAGCAACAGGTATACAGATGTACAGAAAGTCTAACCGAACAACTTTTTAGACACATAGCGTCGCGTACAGACTGAACAGTCACAACCCATTCATTCGGCCACACACAGTAAAAACCCGCCAAGTGGCGGGCCCTTACATGCACGTACCGTCCGTCAGAGCGCGAAATGCTCGGCGGGCAGACGCATCAAGCATTCACTGCCGGCTTCGGCACCGGCCAGGTGAGTCGCGGTACGCGGCAACAAGCGCTTGAAGTAGAACTCGCAGGTGGCCAACTTGGCCTGATAGAACGCAGCATCACTCGCGCCCGCCGCCAACTGCTGCTCGGCGACCAGCGCCATGCGCAACCAGAAGTAGGCCAGGATGACGTAGCCGGAGTACATCAGGTAGTCCATCGACGCCGCCCCGACTTCGTCCGGGTTCTTCATGGCCGCCATACCAATTTTCTGAGTCAGTGTGCCCCACTGCTGATTCAGCGTGGCCAGCTGAGCGACATAGGCGTTGAGCTGCGGATGCTCGGCCTGCGCTTCGCAGAATTTATGCACGATTTTGGTAAACCCGCGCAGCAACTTACCCTGGCTACTCAGCACCTTGCGCCCCAGCAGGTCGAGCGCCTGGATACCGTTAGTGCCTTCGTAGATCAGGGCAATGCGGCAGTCGCGCACCAGCTGCTCCATGCCCCACTCGCGGATAAACCCGTGGCCACCGAATACCTGCATGCCATGGTTGGTCACCTCCAGGCCGGTTTCGGTCATAAAGGCTTTGCAGATCGGAGTCAGGAAGGCCAGCAGGTTCTCGGCGTCCTCACGCTGTTCGGCACTGGTACCGCTGTGGGCTTGATCGATCAGCTGTGCGGTGAAATAGGCCAGCGCACGGTTGCCTTCGTTGAACGCCTTCATGGTCAGCAGCATGCGCCGCACATCAGGGTGCACGATGATCGGGTCGGCGGCCTTATCCGGGGCTTTCGGCCCGGTCAGCGCACGCATCTGCAGGCGATCAGTCGCGTACTTGATCGCGCCCTGGAAGCTGGTTTCACCCAGACACAGCCCCTGCATACCGGTGCCAAGGCGCGCATGGTTCATCATGGTGAACATGCAGTTAAGGCCTTTGTTGGCCTCGCCAATCAGGTAACCGGTGGCGCTGTCGAAGTTCATCACGCAGGTGGCAGACGCCTTGATGCCCATCTTGTGTTCGATCGAGCCGCAGCTGACGCCATTGCGCGCCCCGGCCTGACCTTCAGCATCGGGCAGGAACTTGGGCACGATAAACAGCGAGATGCCTTTGGTGCCCGCCGGCGCGTCAGGCAGCTTGGCCAAGACCAGGTGCACGATGTTTTCGCTCATGTCGTGCTCGCCAGCCGAGATAAATATCTTGCTGCCGGTCACCGCATAGCTGCCATCGGCCTGAGGCACGGCGCGGGTTTTAATCAGCCCCAGGTCGGTGCCGCAGTGGGCTTCAGTCAGGCACATGGTGCCAGTCCAACGGCCTTCGGTGAGTTTGCTCAGGTAAGTCTGTTTCTGTGCTTCAGTGCCATGGGCGTGAATGGCCGACATCGCGCCGTGGGTCAGGCCCGGGTACATGCCCCAGGACAGGTTACTGGAACCCACCATCTCACTGATGATTAACCCCAATGAAGACGGTAACCCTTGGCCACCATAGGCCGTATCAGCGGAGAGTCCATTCCAGCCGCCCTCCACATACTGGGCAAAGGCTTCCTTGAAACCCGCAGGCGTGGTCACCACGCCATTGTTAATCTGGCACTCTTCTTCATCGCCTGAGCGATTCAATGGCGCCAGCACCTGCTCACAGAATTTGGCGCCCTCGGCCAGAATGGCGCTGACCATGTCCGGGGTGGCATCGCTGGCACCCATCGCGGCATAGCTCGCGTGAAAATCGAAAACTTCGTCGATCAGAAACTGCATATCGCGCTGGGGGGCTTTGTACTCGGGCATGCTGGGTTCTCCGTCAGCTAGAGCGTGGGTTAGCGCACTACGCTACGGCTCATGCGGCGCGCCAACAATCACCGTGCAAATGCTGAATACACTGCCATTAGCCGGCGCGTTTAACCCCGCACGTTATCCAGCTTGACCGCACCACGACGCTGGCCGTAACTGCGTACACAGTTACGCCCGGCGCCCTTGGCGTTATACAACGCCTGATCAGCGGCCTTGAGCACCTCATCCGGATTACGCTGTTCCACCCCGCGTTCAGCCACGCCCATGCTGACTGTCACCGACACCTGGTTGGCCGCGCTGCCAGCCCGCCGAGCCCGCCCTTGTTTGTCGTCCTGCGGGCGCTGCTGTTTGTCGCGCAACTGAATGCGGTAGGTCTCAATGGCCTGGCGCACGACTTCAAGGTGGGGTAGGCACTCTTCAAGCGTCTTGCCGGGGAACACCAGGGTGAATTCCTCGCCGCCATAGCGGTAGGCCTTGCCTCCGCCCCCGATCTTGCGTAGCTGAGCGGCGACCAGGCGCAGCACCTGATCACCGACATCGTGACCATGGGTGTCGTTGAATTTCTTGAAGTGATCGACGTCGGCCATGGCGATCACATAACTGCGGCCCAAGCGCTGCAAGCGCTCATTCAAGGCGCGGCGTCCCGGCAGGCCCGTAAGCTCGTCACGGAAGGCCATCTGATAGGCCTCGTGAGCCAAGGCTGCCACCAGTATCAGCATGACCTGACTGCTCATCACATTCAGCGCATTGGGCTGGATAAAGGTGTTCGGCAACATCCACAGCACGCCGCACAAGCCAAGCAGCTGGGCCGCATGCAACGGCCTTGGCGCCCGCAGGTACTGCACTGCCAGGAGGATCAGGCCGAGGATAAACACCGGATAAGCCAGCTGCACCAGCGTCAACCACTCCACCTGCAACGCCGGCCAGCGCACCCGCGATAACCAATGCAGCAGCGCATCGGGGAAGCGCTGCGCCAGGCCCACCGCCACCGCGCCGACAGCCAGCAGAACCGCTGCACGGGCAATCAGGTCCTGCAGCAGATGGGTACGTTCCTGCCAGGCCGCGTAGAGGCTGTAGAGCAGCGGCAACAACAGGCTGCACAGATGGAAGATCAGCGCCGCATCACTGCGCACCTGCCCAGTGGCACGAAAATGATCAACCTGGGTATCCAGCAGAAAGTAAGCGAGGTAAAGCGTCAGCAACAGAAACACTTCGCGTTGGCGGCCATACACCAGGCAAAAGGCGCCACCGAGTAACAGCAGGAGGGTGGGCAGCACGTTGAACAGCGAGGTGAAGAACTCGCTCAGCACAGCCAACCGCGCCAACAGCACACCGCCAAGCAGCAGCAGCAGCGACGGCAGAAAATGACTGAAGCGCACAGCAGCAAGACGCGACAAGACAGGCTCCACACCGCGATAAAAGTGGATAACGTCGCGCAGTTTGCCTGTAACGCGCGCGTTGCGCACGGAACCTAACGACAAATCGACAAGCGAGCTGGCGCGTTTTATTTGCCCCATAAAAAAACCGCCACCCAAGGGCAGCGGTTTTTTCGACCTAAAGGACGAAGGCTTAGTAGCCCAGGGCGAAGTTCTCTTCGGCCATGTCCATCAGGTTGTTGGCGCCAGACAGCATCGCCTCTACGTGCATACGGGTACGCGGCAGAATACGGGCGAAGTAGAAGTTGGCGGTCTGCAGCTTGGCTTTGTAGAACGCCTCGTCTTCAGCACCGGCAGCAATCTTCTCAGCAGCCAGACGAGCCATGTCGGCCCAGAAGTAAGCCAGGCAGGCATAACCGGAGTACATCAGGTAGTCCACCGAAGCGGCACCGACTTCTTCACGGTCTTTCATAGCGGCCATGCCCACTTTCATGGTGATGTCGCCCCACTCTTTGTTCAGCTTGGCCAACGGCTCGACGAGGCCTTTGATGGCATCGTTAGCTTCGTTGGTCTGGCAGAACTTGTGCACGATCTTGGTGAAGTTCTTCAGCGCGCCGCCTTGGGTCATCAGAATCTTACGACCCAGCAGGTCGAGGGCCTGAATACCGGTGGTGCCTTCGTACATCATGGAGATACGGCAGTCGCGAACGTTCTGCTCCATGCCCCACTCGGCGATAAAGCCGTGGCCACCGTAAATCTGCATGCCATGGTTAGCAGCTTCGAAGCCGACTTCGGTCATGAAGGCTTTGGCGATTGGCGTCAGGAAGGCCAGCAGTTCGTCTGCGGCTTTCTTCTCGGCTTCGTCTTTGCTGTATTTGACGATGTCCACTTGCTTAGCAGTGAAGTACACCATCGCACGGTTGCCTTCGGCGAAGGCTTTCATGGTCAGCAGCATACGACGCACGTCCGGGTGGACGATGATCGGGTCAGCGGCTTTGTCCGGCGCTTTCGGGCCAGTCAACGAACGCATCTGCAGACGCTCGCGAGCGTACTTCAGACCACCCTGGAAACCGATTTCAGCGTGAGCCAGACCTTGCAGAGCAGTACCCAGGCGAGCCGTGTTCATAAAGGTGAACATGCAGTTCAGACCCTTGTTGGCTGGGCCGATCAGGAAGCCGGTGGCGCCGTCAAAGTTCATCACGCAGGTGGCGTTACCGTGGATACCCATCTTGTGCTCGATCGAGCCACAGGAAACGGCATTGCGTGCGCCAACAGAGCCGTCAGCGTTGACCGAGAATTTCGGCACGATGAACAGCGAAATACCTTTGGTGCCTTGCGGCGCGTCGGGCAGGCGGGCCAGAACGATGTGGACGATGTTATCGGCCATGTCGTGTTCGCCAGCGGAGATGAAGATTTTGGTGCCGGACACTTTGTAGGTGCCGTCAGCTTGCGGCTCAGCCTTGGTGCGCAGCATGCCCAGGTCGGTGCCGCAGTGCGGCTCGGTCAGGCACATAGTGCCGGTCCACTCGCCGGAAACCAGCTTGGTCAGGTAGGTGTGCTTCTGATCATCGGTGCCGTGTTCGGCAATGGTGTTCATCGCACCGTGCGACAGGCCTGGGTACATGCCCCACGACCAGTTGGACGAACCCACCATTTCGCTCAGCACCAGACCCAGCGACTCAGGCAGGCCTTGGCCGCCATGGTCAGCGTCGTGCGCCAGGCTCGGCCAGCCGCCTTCAACATACTGCTGATAGGCTTCTTTGAAGCCGGTAGGGGTTTTCACGCCTTCCGGGGACCAGGTGCAACCTTCGGTGTCACCTACACGATTCAGTGGCGACAGCACTTGCTCACAGAACTTGGCGCCTTCTTCAAGGATGGCGTCGACCATGTCCGGAGTAGCGTCCTGGCAGCCAGGCAGGCTCTGATAATGCGCTTCGTAGCCGAGCAGTTCGTCGCGTACGAAACGGATATCACGCAAGGGGGCCTTGTAATCAGGCATAGCGGTTAACCTCTGCGGTGGATTCTTAGTGTGTAGGTGACCGGTTATTCGGTCGGTTTCGGGAGCAATCCCGGCGCTCGCCTGCCCCTTGGCAACCGAGCTAATCAAACAAGCGTTTGAAACATACGTTTATGCCTATTTAATGTCAAGCACCCCACGTGCCGTTCAGGCCACCAGATCGACAATCGGGGCCGGCGTCTGCAACCCACTGAGCTGCTTGTACAGATCAAGACTAGGTGGTGGTGGCACATCCTGCTGGGCGGGCGCGGTGGATTTCTCCTCCTCGTCCGACTGCGGCTCTTCCTCTTTGTTGCGTTGCTCGGCACGCGCCTCACGGGCGGCCTCAACCTCACTGCGCTGCTGTTGTGCCAGCTCGACACGGGCCTCGGCCATCTGTAACTGAGCTTGCGCGGCCACCTGACGATCCTGCGCAGAGGGCTCTGCGGGCGCCAGTGCAGCACGGATGACAACTTCCATCTTGCGCAGGGTGGCTTCCGGGTCGTTCGGAATGGGGCTGGTGTCAATACCGACCTCACCACCCACAGCGTAGCGCTTGCCATCCGGGCCGCGCTCATAGGTGTAGCTCGGCGCGCCGGCATAGCGGCCACCGACGGCGGCATGCGCCTGCTCGTGGGTGCGCACTTCCTGATCACGGCTGACCAGCTTGGCGATTTCCAGTTGCTCAAGACGCTGCTGCTGAGGGCTGGGCTCGCCTTCGCGGCTTTTCGCGTTTTCGGGATTGGTCGAGGCGTCAGCAGGTTTATCCGCTTCTTCACGCGCCGAAGCCGACTGCTCATCGGCCAGTGGCTGGGCAGCGGTTACCGGCGACTGAGCGGCGCGGGTAATGTCCGGGGATACATCAGGGGAAATATTGGACGCAAGAAGGCGAGCCGGCAGTAACGTGGCTGCAGGCGCAGGATAAGACGATGCGCCGCCAATCTGCATGCAATGACTCCTCGCCCCGCAGTTGCAGCCTCATTACCAGGCATGAGAACGCTCGGGGCGGGCGACTCAGGCCGTTGTATCGATCAGGGTACCGAGCACTTCGTCAGCGGTTTTGACCACCTTGGCGCCGGCTTCCGCCTCATTCTGACCTTGGCGCAAAGCGACCAGGCTTTCCGCCAGATCAGGGCGCGTTTGCTCGGCCGAACTCGGCGAAGGGTTAACCTGATTAGCCGGCGGCGCAGAGCTTGGCTGCGGTTGCGGACCCAGCGCATTGCTGGCGATATCCGCCGCAGCCTGATCGACCCGGCGCTGGCCGGACTGAATGGTGCTGATGCCCGAGTTGAAGGCGCTTCCTGAAATTTCCATGTCCAAGCTCCCGCTATGGCAAAACACTAACAGCTTCAATTGAAGCAGAAGTTGCTCGAAAAACGTACAAGCAAAAAGCTATGGCACTTGGCCTGCTTATAGCGCGCGGTGCAATACATCGAGGTTGAGATAGCCAGAAACCGCAGCCGGCGTGGCTTCGGCCAGGCGCGGAACATAGCCCAGACAGGGAGCTGGTAGCCGTTCGGCCAGGGTGGCCAGATTGTCCTCAAGCCGGGAGGTTTGAGGATCGACCAGATTGGCCACCCAGCCCGCCAGCAGAAGGCCGTCACGCAGGATGGCCTCGGCAGTGAGCAGCGCCTGATTGATGCAGCCCAGGCGCACGCCGACCACTAGAATCACCGGCAACCGCAAAGCAATCGCCAGGTCCGACAGGGCTTCCTGACCGGCCAACGGCACCCGCCAACCGCCCGCCCCTTCGACCAAAGTAAAGTCCGCATGCTTGTCCAGAATTGCCTGTACCGGCCCCTGCAACGCGGCAACATCCAGCAATACACTCACCTCGCGCGCCGCCAGATGCGGGGCAATCGCCGGCTCGAAGGCCAGCGGATTGACCTCTTCATAGCGCAGCGCCAGGGTGCATTCGCCGAGCAATGCCAGGGCGTCGTCGTTGCGCAGGCCATCCACTGTGCGCACGCAGCCGGATGCCACCGGTTTGGCCGCAGCAGTCGACAGCCCCGCCATTCGTGCCGCGTGCAGCAGCCCGGCGGCGATGGTGGTTTTGCCGATTTCGGTGTCGGTGCCTGTAACGAAAAATGCTTGGCTCATAGCGATCTCTGACGAGGGGTATTGGCTACGTTCTGAAGTAACTCTGGGCAAGCGGGGTTTATCTCAACCCTTGCGCAATACGCCGTAAACCACCTGATAGGTCGCTGGCAGGCCTTGTGGCTGACGGAACTGCTCATAGGCGTTAAGCAGCGCTAGCATGCGCGCCCGCCCAGTCAAACCGCCGGGCCGACCGGGGTTGAGGTTGTGCGCGCCCAGGGCTTTCAGTTCATGGGTCAGGCTGCGTACATCCGGGTAGTACAGGGTTTCCGGGGTGGTTTGCAGGTTTACACAGGTCAAACCGCTACCAGCGCACAGCCGCTGGTAATCCTCGAAACGGCGGAAGCGGTTGACGTGGACAAAGCCATCCACCGCTTGCCAGCTGTCGCGCAGCTCCTGCAGGGTGCCGACACACAAGCTGCTAAACGCCAGCACACCATCAGGGCGCAGCACCCGTGCGGCCTCACTGAGCACAGCGGAAAAATCCGCACACCATTGCAGTGCCAGGCTGGAAAACAGCAGGTCGCAGGACGCATCGCGCAACGGCAGGCGCTCGGCATCGCCGGCAATAAACTGCTGCGCGCCGCCCAGCGGCCGAGCGTGCTGCAGCATGCCCTCGGCGATATCCACAGCCACGCCCTGGCTGGCCGGAAAACGCTCGCCCAGCGCACGACTGAAATAACCGGTGCCACAACCCAGGTCGAGCCAACGCACCGGGCTGATCGCTGCCGGTAACTGCGCCAGCAACTGCTGACCCACGTTGCGCTGCAGAGCCGCCACGCTGTCGTAGCTTTCCGCCGCGCGGGAGAAGGATGCCGCCACCTGGCGCTTGTCCGGCAGGCCGCCGAGAGGATCATTGGCCAGATCAGTCATCACCGGCCTCGTGCAGAAAGGCCTGAATCGCCGCCGCAATTTCATGCGGGCGCTCCAGGGCAAAGGCGTGGCTGGCGTTATCAATCAGGCCGACTTCGACATCTGGTAACAACTCCAGCAAGGCTTGCGCGGTGCTTGCAGGAACCAGTGCATCGGCGCCGGCGAACAGATGCAACTGTGGGCCGGCAAAGGTCTGTAACGAGGTCCGCGTATCCAGATTGGCAAGCAGATCCAGCCCGGCCAACAGAATGGCGGACTGCGGTTTCGGAGCTGCGCCGAGCAACTGCCGCGACAGGCCACGGGCATCCGCAGCGCCTTGGGCGCAAAGCAGGGAGAAACGCTTCAGGGTAGTGGACGCATCAGCAGCGCAGCCCTGACGGAAAGCCTTAAACGTCTCGGCGGGCATAGCCGCAGACCAGCTTGGCTCGGCGACAAAACGCAGGTTACTGGCCAGGGTCAGCAGACCGCTGCAACGTTCACCCCGACGCGCTGCCAGCTCAGCGGCAAGCATGCCGCCGAGGGACCAGCCGCCAAGCCAGGCGTCCTCTGGCAGGTTGGCGTCGAGCTCGTCCAGCCAGTCGACGGGGTCGCTAGAAACCAATAAAGGCAGCGGCTCGACCTGCACCTGCAAGCGCGGATCGAGGCCGCGCAGGGCCTCGGCCAGCGGCTGCAAGGGCGCAGTGCCCAACCCCCAGCCGGGCAGCAAAACCAGTCGATCACGCATGCTCGGCCGTCTCGCCAGCCAGCAGCGGCCAGCATTCAGCCAAAGCCTCCAGCAGCAGCTCCAGCTGTTCCAGACTGTGCGCAGCGGATAACGTGACGCGCAAACGTGCACTGCCGGCCGGTACGGTAGGCGGACGAATCGCCGTCACCAGCAGACCCCGATCGCGCAGCATCTGTGACAGCTGCATCGCACGGCCACTGTCGCCGATTAGAATCGGCTGAATCGGCGTGGCACTGTCCATCAGCTCAAGACCGATGGTCTGTGCGCCTTCACGGAAGCGCTTGATCAGGGCGTTCAGGTGCTCACGCCGCCAGTGCTCGCTGCGCAGCAATTCCAGGCTTTGCAGGGTGGCGCAAGCCAGCGCCGGCGGCTGGCTGGTGGTGTAGATATAGGGGCGGGCGAACTGCACCAAGGCTTCGATCAGGTCGTCACTGCCGGCGACAAAGGCACCGGCCGTACCGAAGGCCTTGCCCAGGGTGCCGACCAGCACCTGCACATCATCCAGGCCCAGGCCGAAGTGCTCGACAATGCCGCCGCCGGTGGCGCCCAGTGGACCAAAACCGTGGGCATCATCGACCATCACCCAGGCATTGGCACGGCGCGCTTCAGCGCACAGTGAAGGCAGATCAGCCAGATCGCCGTCCATGCTGAATACGCCGTCGGTGACGATCAGGGTATTGCCGATGACCTTGCGCAGGCGATTGGCCAGACTGACGCCATCGTTATGCAGGTAACGGGAAAACCGCGCGCCGCTGAGCAGGCCGGCATCCAGCAGGGACGCGTGGTTAAGGCGATCCTCCAGCACGCTATCGCCCTGCCCGACCAGCGCGGTGACCGCACCGAGGTTGGCCATATAGCCGGTGGAAAACAGCAGCGCGCGAGGGCGTCCGGTGAACTCGGCCAGCGCTTCTTCGAGCTGGTGATGTGGGGTGCTATGGCCGATCACCAGATGCGAGGCACCTCCGCCCACACCCCATTTCTCCGCGCCGGCGCGCCAGGCTTCGATGACCTGCGGATGATTGGCCAGGCCGAGGTAGTCGTTGGAACAGAAGGCCAGCAGCTGCCGACCATCGACCTGCACCAGCGGCCCCTGCGGTGATTCCAGCAGCGGGCGTTGGCGATAGAGGTTGGCAGCGCGGCGCTCAGCGAGGCGAGCGGATAGATCGAAAGGCATAGGCAGACCTGGCAGAAACTCGTTTGCTAAAACCCGATCCATTAGCGATGTGCGGCGATCACCGAGAGGCCGAACCGCCGCAAACGGGCGTCTGCATAAACAGCGGTTTAGGCCGAAGCGGCGTTATAAAACAACTTGGAATCACGCTGTTCGACCAGCGCCTGCTCAATGGCCGCCTGATGCACTTCATCGGCATGCTCTTCACGCTCTTCCGGCTTGATGCCGAGGCGGGCGAACAATTGCATGTCCTGGTTGGCTTGCGGGTTGGCAGTGGTCAGCAGTTTTTCGCCGTAGAAGATCGAGTTGGCGCCGGCGAAGAATGCCAAGGCCTGCATCTGCTCATTCATCGCCTCGCGACCGGCGGACAGGCGCACATGCGACTGCGGCATCATGATCCGCGCGACGGCGAGCATGCGGATAAAGTCGAACGGATCGACATCCTGCTCATCGGCCAGCGGCGTGCCTTTGACTTTCACCAGCATGTTGATCGGCACCGACTCCGGGTGCTCCGGCAGGTTGGCCAGCTGAATCAACAGGCCAGCGCGGTCGTCCAGCGACTCGCCCATGCCGAGGATGCCACCGGAGCAGATCTTCATCCCCGAATCACGCACGTAGGCCAGGGTTTCCAGGCGATCGGCGTAAGTGCGGGTGGTGATGATGTTGCCGTAGAACTCCGGCGAGGTGTCCAGGTTGTGGTTGTAGTAGTCCAGGCCGGCAGCGGCCAGGGCCAGGGTCTGCTCTTTATCCAGCTTGCCCAGGGTCATGCAGGTTTCCAGGCCCAGGGCTTTAACGCCCTCGACCATTTTCAGCACGTAGGGCATGTCCTTGGCCGACGGGTGCTTCCACGCCGCGCCCATGCAGAAACGGGTGGAACCGATGGCCTTGGCCTCGGCGGCGGCCTCCAGCACTTTCTGCACTTCCAGCAGCTTTTCCTTTTCCAGGCCGGTGTTGTAGTGGCCAGATTGCGGGCAGTACTTGCAGTCTTCTGGGCAGGCGCCGGTCTTGATCGACAGCAGGGTCGAGACCTGCACACGGTTCGGGTCAAAATGCGCGCGGTGCACGGTCTGCGCCTGGAACAGCAGGTCGTTGAACGGTTGCTCGAACAGCGCCTTGACCTCATTCAGAGTCCAGTCGTGACGCAGGTTAGCGGCGGTAGTGGCGCTCATCGGTAATTCCTTATTGTTGGCGGCGTCTTGCTAGATTCAGCGGACGCGACACGGATGTTCGGCATAGTTATGGAAGGCGTATGCGCTGTCAACCCGACTCACAACACCCGGTTTACAACTGGTTAAAAAACAAGCAAACCTGTCTGCTCTGCGATGAAGCCGCAGACGCTGCGCTGGCCATCTGCACCAGCTGCGAAGCCGAGCTGCCCTGGCTTGGCGGGCATTGCCAGGTCTGCGCTCTGCCGCTGCCCAGCCAAGGCCTGGTATGCGGGGCCTGCCTGAAGAAGCCGCCGAGTTTTAGCAAAGTCGAAGTGCCCTGGCGCTACGCCTTCCCCATCGACAGCCTGATCACCCGGTTCAAGCATCAGGCCAAGTGGCCATTGGGACGTCTGCTCGGTGAGCTTTTGTCACATCACCTGCAACATGCCTTCGATGAAGGACTGCCTAGGCCTGACCTGCTGCTGCCTGTGCCCCTGGCCAATAAACGCCAACGCCAACGGGGCTTCAACCAGGCCGGCCTGCTCGCTGAATGGCTGAGCGCCAGCCTACAACTGCCGCAACAGGCACACTGGCTGCAGAGGGTGGTCGACACACCGGCGCAACAGCAGCTGGATGCGGCCACCCGTAAACGCAACCTGCGTAAAGCCTTCGCCTTGGCGCCGAACAGTGCAGTCAGCGGCCTGCATGTGGCGCTGGTCGATGATGTACTGACCACCGGCGCCACCGCCGAAAGCCTGGCGCGACTGTTAAAGAAGGCCGGCGCGGCTCGGGTTGATGTGTACTGCTTGGCGCGCACACCGAAGCCAGGCGACTGAGTAATGAGTTGCAGGAAAGAGCCTGTTCAAAGGCTCGCGAGCTAGAGCCATGCAAGGCGCTACGTAGTAACAGCCTCCGGCTGGTCAAAACGGCGAGGAAGCGGAGTTTACTGGTGTAAATGAGCATTCCGAGCCTGTTTTTAACGCAGCAGGGCCGACGCGCAGCAGACTTTGGACAGGCTCAAAGCGGTACACTTTGCGGCCCACCTGCTGGAGTTACCCATGTCCCATCCATTTGCCGCACTCACACCCGACCTGGTGCTGGATGCCGTGGAGAGCATCGGCTACCTCAGCGACGCCCGCGTACTGGCGCTGAACAGCTATGAAAATCGCGTCTACCAAGTGGGCATCGAGGACGAGACACCGCTGATCGCCAAGTTCTACCGTCCGGATCGCTGGACCGATGAAGCCATTCGCGAAGAGCACAGCTTTACCTTCGAGCTGGCCGAATGCGAAGTACCGGTTGTAGCTCCCCTGGTGCGCGACGGCGAAACCCTGTTCAGTTACCAGGGCTTTCGCTTCGCCCTGTTTCCGCGCCGTGGCGGCCGGGCGCCGGAACCTGGCAACCTCGACCAACTGTATCGTCTCGGCCAACTGCTTGGACGCCTGCATGCGGTCGGCTCACTCAAGCCGTTTGCCCACCGTGAGGCCTTGCAGGTGAGCAACTTCGGCCATGCATCGCTGGCCACCCTGCTCGATGGCAACTTTATTCCACGCAGCCTGCTGCCGGCCTACGAATCGGTGGCGCGGGATCTGCTCAAGCGTCTGGATACGCTGTTCGCCGCTCACCCAGTCCAGGCGATTCGTCTGCATGGCGACTGCCACCCGGGCAATCTGCTGTGCCGCGACGAGACCTTCCATATGGTCGACCTCGACGACTGCCGTATGGGCCCCGCAGTGCAGGATTTGTGGATGATGTTGGCTGGCGACCGCCACGAACGCCTCGGCCAGCTGTCGGAGTTGATGGACGGCTATCAGGAGTTTCACGATTTCAACCCGCGTGAACTGCCGCTGATCGAAGGCCTGCGCACCCTGCGCCTGATGCATTACAGCGCCTGGCTGGCACGCCGCTGGGACGACCCGGCCTTCCCCATGAGCTTCCCCTGGTTTGGCAGCGAGCGTTACTGGGGCGATCAGATCCTGATCCTGCGTGAGCAGCTGTCGGCGTTGGATGAAGAGCCGCTAAAGCTGTTTTGACGCCTAGCCCGGACGCAACCCGAGTTACCGGGCTGACCACTACAGTTAGCCCTGTCGCCGTAACGTCTTTGTTACAGCCAAGTGGCCTAGGGCGCCGAAGAAAATCCTGGCCATCCAGACAAGCCCGCGCCGCGCCGACTAGAATCGCAAGCCTCTCGTTAGCAGCCTAAGCAAGGACCCTGCATGGCCACCGCCAACCCGCGCCGCGGGTATATTCTCGGCCTGACCGCCTACATCATCTGGGGCCTGTTCCCGCTCTATTTCAAAGCTATCCAGAGCGTGCCTGCGCTGGAAATCATCGTCCATCGCGCACTCTGGTCCGCGCTGTTCGGCGCGCTGTTGCTACTGGTGTGGAAGCACCCCGGCTGGCTACGCGAGCTGCTCAATAATCCCAAACGCTTTGCCGTACTGGCCTTGAGCGGTGTGCTGATCGCCAGCAACTGGCTGGTGTATGTGTGGGCGGTAAATAACGAGCGCATGCTCGAAGCCAGCCTGGGCTACTACATCAACCCGCTGGTCAACGTGCTGCTGGGCATGCTGATTCTTGGCGAGCGTCTGCGCCGCCTGCAGTGGCTGGCCGTGGCCCTGGCCACGCTGGGTGTGCTGCAGCAGCTGTGGCAGGTCGGCAGCATTCCCTGGGTATCCCTGGTGCTGGCGCTGACCTTCGGTTTCTACGGGCTGATTCGCAAGCAGGCGCCGGTGGCTGCCCTGCCCGGCCTGGTGGTGGAAACCTGGCTGCTGCTGCCACTAGCGCTCGGTTGGCTGCTTATGCACCCTGCGGCGATGAGCACCCAGGCCGATTTCTGGAGCACCCCGGAAGCGCTGTGGCTGATCGCCGCCGGGCCTATTACCTTGGTGCCGCTGGTGTGTTTCAACGCCGCCGCCCGCCATCTGCCCTACACCACCTTGGGCTTTCTGCAGTACCTGGCGCCAACCCTGGTGCTGCTGCAGGCGATCTTCCTGTTCGGGGAACATTTCGACCCGAGCAAACTGCTGGCCTTTATCTGCATCTGGGCGGGCTTGGCGATCTACAGCGTGGATGCCTGGCTGAGCCTGCGCAAACGCCAGGCTGACTAAAAAACAACCAGCACCCTGTAACGCCCGAGGCCGCTGGTCTGCAGCCAGTTGCCCCCGGCTTATCCACAGAAGCATCCCCGGCCTTTGTGCACAACCAGTTGCTAAGTGCTTAAAAAATAAGCACTTAGCAAAAAGCCCCGGGGCACTAGGCAGTGCTCCGGGGCTCCTCATGCTACGCACAGAGTTATCCACATCGATCGTGGATAAACAGCGGCTCTAGCTGGCTGTTGAAACGTAGGCGAGGCAGGCAAGACAAGGCGCTAGCCAGTAACAGCCTCCGGCTGGTCAAAGCGGCGAGGAAGCGGACTGAGCTCGCACGCGAGTTTGCTGGTGCAAATGAGCATTCCGAGCCTGTTTTAAACGCCGGATTGCCAACGCAGGTAGTTTCAACGGCCTGCTAGTCTTCAACCTGCAGCTTTAGCTCCACCATCAGATCATCCGCCAGGGTTTCCAGATGCGTCTGCAACTGCTCCAGGCTCAGACTCTGCGGCACGCCCAGCACAGCCTGGGCCTGGAACAGCAGCTCGCCGCTCATGGGCGCAGGCACCACTTCGGTGTTCAGGCTTTCCAGGTTGACCCCATGACTGCTGAGCAGGCGGGTGATATCGCGCACGATGCCCGGACGATCATTGCCCACTAGCTCCAGGCGAATGGCCTGCCAAACCGTTACCGGCTCGGTGCCGCCTGCGGCGATCTGCACACGGATGCCATGGGCCTGCAATTCCTCCAGCGCTGTGACCAGGCCGGAATGCGCGTCCAGCGGCACATCCACCCGCAGGATCCCGGCGAACTGCCCGGCCATGCGCGACATGCGGCTTTCCAGCCAGTTACCGCCGTGCTCGCTGATGCACTGGGCGATGCGCTCGACCAGCCCCGGCTGATCCTGGGCAATAACCGTCAATACCAGATGGTCCATGAACAACTCCTTATACGAGGCTTATTTGAGCGCCAGCCAATAGGTAAAAAACACCTCATCACGCACATAACCCAGGCGTTCGTAGAGGGCTTGTCCTGGCAGATTGCTCTTTGCCGTCTCCAACTGCAAACCGCATGCGCCTGTGGCCTCGGCATGGGCGCGAGCGGCGTTCATCAGCGCTTCGCCAACACCCTGACGGCGCACCTGCTCGCTGACGTACAGGTCACTCAGTAGCCATGCTGGCTGTAATGCCAGCGAAGAGAAAAAGGCATAGAGCTGGACGAAGCCTTGCGCCGCACCGTGTGCATCACGGGCCAGCAGAATGGTCGAATCCTTGTTGCGCAGGCGCGCGGCGAGAAAATCCCGCACCTGCGACTGAGGTTTGGCCACCTCATAAAAGCGCAGATACGCGCCAAACAGCTCGGCCAGCTCGTCCAGATCTGCAGCAGTGGCTGCCTGTATATGCATGGTGATCACTCTCCAGAACGGTGGAGCAGCAGTATAGGCAGGCGCGTCTATAGCAGTAGATCGAGAAACACGCGCAATAAACTGTGTACTGTTTTTTAATTTTTATGAAACAATATTAAAGGTTAACCGCGACAATACGCCACACACAGTGACTGCAAAGCACTTCTTGGTCGCAGAGCGACGCGCACCCACTGATTTTCCCCGGATCTTGATGTAGTATGCCGCGCCTCGGACTACATGACGTATTTCCCATGTCCGACGCGGCTATTGAGTAGAGCTGAGCAGAGTGAGGCAAGTGATGACTGAACGCGTTCAAGTAGGCAGCCTGCAGGTTGCCAAAGTGCTGTTCGACTTCGTGAATAACGAAGCCATCCCCGGTACCGGCATCGCTGCCGACAAGTTCTGGGCGGGTGCCGAAGCGGTCATCAATGACCTGGCCCCGAAAAACCGTGCGCTGCTCGCCAAACGCGATGCGATTCAGGCGCAGATCGACGGCTGGCACCAGGCCCGCGCAGGCCAGGCCCATGACGCCGCTGCCTACAAAGCCTTCCTTGAGGAAATCGGTTACCTGCTGCCAGAGCCGGCTGACTTCCAGGCCACCACGCAGAACGTCGACGAAGAAATCGCCCGCCTGGCCGGCCCGCAGCTGGTCGTACCGGTGATGAATGCGCGTTTCGCCCTGAACGCCTCCAACGCCCGCTGGGGCTCGCTGTACGACGCACTGTACGGCACCGACGTGATCAGCGAAGAAGGCGGCGCCGAGAAAGGCCGTGGTTACAACAAGGTTCGTGGCGACAAGGTGATTGCCTTCGCCCGCGCCTTCCTCGACGAAGCCGCGCCACTGGCTGCTGGCTCCCACGTTGATTCCACCGGTTACCGCATCGAAGCCGGCAAACTGGTTGTCAGCCTCAAAGGCGGCAGCAACAGCGGCCTGCGTGACGACGCACAACTGGTTGGTTTCCAGGGCGCAAGCGACGCGCCTGTCGCCGTCCTGCTCAAGCACAACGGCCTGCATTTTGAAATTCAGATCGACGCCAACACCCCGGTCGGTCAGACCGACGCCGCTGGCGTTAAAGACGTGCTGATGGAAGCTGCACTGACCACCATCATGGACTGCGAAGACTCCGTAGCGGCCGTCGATGCCGACGACAAAGTGGTGATCTACAAGAACTGGCTCGGCCTGATGAAGGGCGACCTGGCGGAAGAAGTGGTCAAAGGCGGCCAGACCTTCACCCGCACCATGAACCCGGATCGCGTCTACACCAAGACCGACGGTAGCGAGCTGACCCTGCACGGTCGTAGCCTGCTGTTCGTGCGTAACGTTGGCCACCTGATGACCAACCCGGCGATTCTCGATGCCCAGGGCAACGAGATTCCGGAAGGCATCCAGGATGCGCTGTTCACCAGCCTGATCGCCATCCACAACCTGAATGGCAACACCACCCGCAAGAACACCCGCACCGGCTCGGTCTACATCGTTAAGCCGAAGATGCACGGCCCGGAAGAAGTGGCCTTCACCACCGAAATCTTCGGTCGCGTCGAAGACGTCCTCGGCCTGACTCGCAACACCCTGAAAGTCGGCATCATGGACGAAGAGCGCCGCACCACCGTCAACCTGAAAGCCTGCATCAAGGCCGCCAGCGAGCGCGTGGTGTTTATCAACACCGGCTTCCTCGACCGTACCGGTGACGAAATCCACACTTCCATGGAAGCTGGCGCCGTCGTGCGCAAGGCCGCCATGAAGTCCGAGAAGTGGATCAGCGCCTACGAAAACTGGAACGTCGATATCGGCCTGGCCACCGGCCTGCAAGGTCGCGCGCAGATCGGTAAAGGCATGTGGGCCATGCCCGACCTGATGGCCGGCATGCTCGAACAGAAGATCATGCACCCACTGGCCGGTGCCAACACCGCCTGGGTACCGTCGCCGACCGCCGCCGCACTGCACGCGCTGCACTACCACAAGGTCGACGTGTTCGCCCGTCAGGCCGAACTGGCCAAGCGTGAGCGCGCGTCCATCGACGACATCCTGAGCATTCCGCTGGCCAAGGACACCAACTGGTCGGCTGACGAGATCCAGAACGAACTGGACAACAACTCCCAGGGCATCCTCGGTTATGTGGTGCGCTGGATCGACCAGGGCGTTGGCTGCTCCAAGGTGCCGGATATCAATGACGTCGGCCTGATGGAAGACCGCGCTACCCTGCGCATCTCCAGCCAGCTGCTGGCCAACTGGCTGCGTCATGGCATCGCCACTGAAGAGCAGATCGTTGCCAGCCTCAAGCGCATGGCACCGGTGGTTGACCGTCAGAACGCAGCTGATCCGCTGTACCGTCCGCTGGCACCGAACTTCGACAGCAACATCGCCTTCCAGGCTGCCCTGGAACTGGTGGTCGAAGGCGCCAAGCAGCCGAACGGCTACACCGAACCAGTCCTGCACCGCCGCCGCCGCGAGTTCAAAGCCGCCAACGGCCTGTAACCCGCAGCTGTAGCCACATAAAAAACCGCCCTTCGGGGCGGTTTTTTATTATTGGCTGCCAGCAAAGCACAGCCACAGTGACTTGCATCAGGCTGGCGGCCTCGCTTTTGTTCGACAATTTCAAGCAGATACTCACTTTATTGGCTATAGGAATAGGCATGCCAGCCGAAACCATAATATAGCCATAACGGAATATGACTAAAAAATGACCGAAAAGCGGCATTACGCCACTATATGAACTCGGTATACTCCGCGCCCCTCTTTGGGTACATCTGCCATGTTGAAAAATCTCTCGCTGACACTGAAGTTCTTACTGCTGCCCGCCATTGCCTTGCTGGGTCTGCTGCTGTTCGTGGGCTACACCTCGCTACAACTGGCAAACAACGATGTGCGCCTGGTCACCCTGGAAACCAATAGTTTCCCGACCCTGGAGAAGGCCGATGCGGTGATCTTCCAGTACTCACGTTTACCGGGCCTGCTTAATAGCGCAGTCGCCGCCGGAGAGCTGGAAACCCTCGATGAAGCGCGCAAAGTCCTGACTGACATTGCGGACATGCAGCAGGAACTGCAGACCCTGGTCACCCAAGCGGACCGCCGTCAGGAACTGGACGCCTGGCGGAGCGCAATACAGCGTTACGCGGACAACGCCCTGCCCGCCTCAGAGCAGCTGATTAAAGGCAGCGCCAGCTTTGAAGACCTGGCGCCCAACCTCGGCCGCATGGCCAGTGACTTGGGTGAAGCGCAAAAACTCGGCAATGCGTTCCGTACCCATGCATATGAAGACTTTCAGGAAACCCTGGCGCAAACCCGCACGGACAACGCCACCACCACCCGCGTAGGCTTTGCTCTGTCAGCCATTCTGGTACTGCTAATCAGCATTGCGTCAGTGCTGGTAATTCGCGGCACCATGGCCAACGTGCGTGGCGTGATCACCTCACTGCAGGCAATCGCCCGGGGTGATGGCGACCTGACTCGCCGAGTGAATGTCGACTCCAATGATGAAATCGGTGAAATGATTCAGCTGTTCAACAGCTTTATCGACAAGCTGCAAGGCACCATCCGCCAGATCATCGAAGCCGCCAGCCCGCTGGCCGGCATGTCCCAGGAACTGTACCGGCTGACTCAGGACTCCAAGGAAAACTCACGTTCGCAGCAAGGCCATACCGACTCGATCAGCCGTGACATCCTGACCATGACCAACAGCATTCAGGAGGTTGCCCACCGTTCACAACAGGCCTCCGAAGAAGCCGGTGCGGCCTCGCAGCAGGCCGATCAGGCGCGTAAGAACATCGGCAGTCTGTCGAGCAGCATCAGCGACCTGGGCAGCAGCGTAATGAGTGCCGTCAGTGCCATGCAGCAGCTGGAAGAGGAAACCCAGCAGGTGGGCTCAGTGCTGACCGTGATTCGCAGCATTGCCGAGCAAACCAACCTGCTGGCACTCAACGCCGCCATCGAGGCCGCGCGGGCAGGCGAGCAGGGCCGGGGTTTTGCCGTAGTGGCCGATGAAGTGCGCAACCTGGCCTCGAAAACCGCCGCCTCCACCGCCGAAATCCAGAACATCATCCTGCGTCTGCAGAACAGCGCCAATGGTGTACTCAGCGTGATGACCGCCAATGGAGAAAAAGCGCAGGCGAGCATCGAGCGCTCCGTGCAAGCCACCCAGATACTCGAAGCGATTGCCGGCGCCGTCGGCCATATCAATCAGCTTAATGCTGGTATCGCGCAGTTCACCCAGGAACAAATCGGCCTTTCCAGTTCCATCCAGCAAGATACACAAGTGTTGCAGCAGGACGCACAAGCAACCGCTCAAGGTGCAGAAGCAACGGCTCGTCTCGGCGAACAGTTGGTCAGCACAGGGGATCATCTGCGCGCGGCGACTGCCCAATTCCGCGTTTAACCTGAACACAGGAGCATCACTGCATGTTTAAAGCTCGTCTGCTTCCCTTGGCCATCTGCCTGGCCGCTGCTCCAGCTTTCGCGCTGGAGCAAGGCGAACACCGCTTCAATACCTTTGGTACGGTCGGCATCACCCACCTCGGTGGCGAAGATGATGGCCGTAGCTATGGCATCACCGGCCAGACCACTGACTCCTGGCGCGGCGACCAGCTGTCGAAATTCGGGGCCCAGATCCAGTATGGCCTGACCGATACCGTGGGCATCACTGCGCAAGTCACTGCCAAGCCGGCGCAGGACGACTGGCAGGCCAATATCGAGTGGCTGTACCTGTCCTGGCAGACAACTGACAACCTGATGCTGCGCGTCGGCCGCCTGCGCACCCCGGTGTACATGTACTCGGAAAGCATCGACGTGGGCTTCAGCTACCCGTGGCTGCGCTTGCCTGACGAGGTGTACAGCCAGGTGCAGCTGTCCAACTACGAAGGTGTAGACGCCGTCTACAACATGCCGCTGTCCTTCGGTTCACTGGCCTTCCAAGTCGCCGGTGGCCAAGCTAAAAACCGTGACATCTTCGCCTTCGATGAGATGCATGACATCGACTACGAGAAAGTCTTTGGCGCCAATATCAGCCTGGCCACCAATGACTTCGGTACCCTGCGCATAGGGTATGTAGAAGCGGATATCAGCACCGAGATCGAAGACATCGTAAGGCTCCCGGCTGCATTGGGTGGCACCCTGATCAACCAACGCTTCCAGACCATTGATAAGCAGAAGGGTAAGTTCACCTCCGTTGGCTATCAGTACGACAACGGCACCTGGCTGACCAGCAACGAGTGGACCTCGCGTAGCATCGAAGCTGACAACAGCGGCACCATTGATGCGTTCTACCTGATGGGCGGCCGTCGCTTCGGCGAGTTCCTCACTCACGTGACTTACGCCCAACTGGACGACGATGCTGGTCGGCAGAACTCCTGGACTCTGGGCCTGAACTACAACCTGATGCCCAACATGGTGCTGAAAAGCGAATACAAACGCGTCGACACCTCCGGCGGCTATGACGGCGTGTTTGTCCGTACTCCGCAGGAAGCTTTTGACAACGCAATCAATGCTGCCGGTGTTGGCCCTGTGCCTGCAGGTGTTGCTGGCAGCCCAGCCCGCAACTTTGACGGTGACATCATCAGCGTCGGCGTCGACTTCGTATTCTGAGGAGAGCATTGATGAAGCATTCCATTCAAACGCTCTGCGTCGCCGTGTGCCTCAGCGTTAGCGCGCTGGCTCAGGCCGAAGTCGCAGTAATCGTTAATCCGGGCGCGGCCAAGGCTCCAAGCCAGGCAGACGTCAGCAACATCTTTCTGGGCAAAGACAAGTCCATGAAAGGCGTTGACCACAAGGATTGGTCTGCAACCAAGGACAAGTTCTACAGTGCAGTGACCAACAAGAGTGAATCACAGCTCAAATCGTACTGGTCTGGACTCGTGTTCACTGGTAAGGGTCAACCGCTACCAAGCGTTGGCGGCGACGCTGATGTCATCGCCAAGGTGGCCGCTGAAGCCGATGCGATTGGCTATGTAGATGCCGCCGCAGTGAATGACAGTGTGAAGGTTCTCTTTACCCTGCCTTAATCATTGCAGCATCTTCATCAGAGCCCTTGGATTGAAAAATCCAAGGGCTTTTTTATGCCTCTTGCACAGGCCGCCAAACGCCTAGACTTACGTCCAATGGCCTACCCCACAGCGCCAGTCGATCATGCTCATAGAGAAAACCGTGAGGCCGCCCATGAGCAGCGCAGATGCAATCGCCCAAGCGGGCAAAACGGCGGTGTTGCAGAACATCCATGGCACCATGGCCTTTCTGCAGAAATTTCCGCCGTTCAATCAGATGGATGCCGCCCACCTGGCGTACCTAGTGGAGAACTGCCAGCTGCGGTTTTATGGCGAAGGTGAAACCATCATCAAGCCGACCGACGGCCCGGTTGAGCACTTCTACATCGTCAAACAGGGCCGCGTGCATGGCGAGCGCCCGCATTCGGCACGGCGCGGCACGGAAACCACCTTCGAGATCACCAGCGGTGAATGCTTCCCGCTGGCTGCGCTGATCGGCGAGCGCGCCACCCGCACCGAACACCTGGCCGCCGAAGACACCTTCTGCCTGCTGCTGAACAAGCCGGCGTTTATCAAGCTGTTCTCATTGTCCAACCCGTTGCGCGACTTTGCCTTGCGCGGTGTCAGCAGCCTGCTCGATCAGGTCAACCAGCAGGTGCAGATGCGCGCAGTGGAAACCCTTGGCGCGCAGTATTCGCTCGACACCCGCCTCGGCCAGCTGGCCATGCGCACCCCGATCAGCTGCAGCCCGGACATGCCACTGCGTGATGCGGTCAAGCTGATGCATGAGCAGCAGGTCGGCAGCATTGTGATCGTTGATCCCAAACTGAAACCACTGGGCATTTTTACCCTGCGCGACCTGCGTCGTGTGGTGGCTGACGGTGTCGATCTGGCGCAGCCCATCGACTGCCTGATGACGCAATCACCCTTTGATCTGCCACCGGATGCCAGCGCCTTCGATGCGGCGATGGCCATGACAGAGCGGCATATCGCCCACGTCTGCCTGGTTGAGCATGGCCAGCTGTGCGGGGTGATTTCCGAGCGGGACCTGTTCAGCCTGCAGCGGGTCGATCTGGTGCATCTGGCGCGCACCATTCGCCACGCCGGGCGGGTGGAAACCCTGGCAGCGCTACGCAGCGATGTACGCCAGCTGGTCGACAGCATGCTCGCCCACGGCGCCAGCTCGACGCAGATCACCCAGCTGATCACCTTGCTCAACGACCATACTGTCTGCCGGGTGATTGAGCTGACGTTGGAAGACATGGGCGACCCTGGCATACCGTTCACCTGGCTGGTATTCGGCAGCGAAGGCCGCAGCGAACAGACGCTGCACACCGATCAGGACAACGGCATCCTCTTCGAAGCCGCCGATGCAGCCGAAGCCGCGGCCATGCGCGGCCGCCTGCTGCCGCTGGCCCAGGAGATCAACCAACGCCTGGCGCAGTGCGGCTTTACTCTATGCAAGGGCAACATCATGGCCGGCAACCCCGAGCTGTGCCTGTCACGCCACGAGTGGTCACGGCGCTTCAGCAGTTTTGTTCAGGAAGCCACGCCGGAGAACCTGCTGGCTTCGAGTATCTATTTCGACCTGCGTGCCGTGTGGGGCGCAACCGAGGGTTGCGATCACCTGCGCGAAGGACTGCTGCAGCAGGTGGCCGGCAATAGCCTGTTTCAGCGCATGCTGGCGGAAAACGCCCTGCGCCAACGACCGCCGGTGGGCATGTTCCGTGACTTTGTGGTCGCTCGCAGCGGTGCTGAGAAGGACACCCTGGACCTCAAAGTGCAGGGCCTGACGCCTTTTGTTGATGGCGCCCGCCTGCTGGCCCTGGCCCATGGCGTGAACGCCTGTAACACCCTGGAGCGCCTGCGCGCGCTGATTCAGCAGGGGGTGATCGAAGCCCAGGATGGCGCAGCCTATGAAGAGGCCTACCACTACATTCAGCAGGCACGGATGCAGCAGCATCAGCTGCAGGCACGCGATGGCCTGCCCTACTCCAACCGCGTCGATCCCGATCACCTCAACCACCTCGACCGGCGCATCCTGCGTGAATCGTTCCGCCAGGCACAGCGCCTGCAGAGCAGCCTGGCGCAGAGGTATCAGTTATGAGCAAGTTCACCTGGTTTACCGGGCAACGACCGGCTCTGACTCAAGCACAACTCAAGCGCCGACAGGCGCTGGACGAGACCTCCTACCTTAACGATGGTCCACTGAATGAGCAGCGCTTAGTGGTGCTGGACCTGGAAACCAGCGGACTGAATATGCGCCGCGATCAAGTCCTGTCCATTGGCGCGGTGGTAATCAACCAGGGCGCCATCGACCTTGGTCAGCAATTCGAATGCACCTTGCTCCGCGAAGGCCACCAGGCCAGCGCCAGCACGCTGATCCATGGCATTGCGCCCAGCGAAATCGCCAATGGCGAGGAGCCCGCCGAAGCCCTGCTGAGCTTTATGGAGTTTGTCGGCGACAGTCCGTTGCTGGCCTTCCATGCCGAGTTCGACCAGCGCATGCTGGCCCGCGCGCTCAAGCAGAGCCTGGGCTACCGCTTGCAGCATGCCTTCTTCGATGTCGCGGAAATCGCCCCGCTGGTCTGCCCCAAGGCAAAACTGCCGCATGCAGGCCTAGACGACTGGACGCAGCATTTCGGCCTGCAGGTACAACAACGTCACCACGCCAGCGCCGACGCACTGGTGACTGCAGAGCTGGCGCTGATTCTGTTCAGCAAGGCGCGCCAGCAGCACCTCGACAACCTGCCGGCACTGCTGCAGCAACTCAACAGCCGTCGTCGCCAGCGCGCGCATTCGATGTAAGAGCAGCGCCTACAGATCGCGCATCAGCAGGCCATACTCCAGCTGCACCTCAGGTGGCACAGGCAGGTAGAGCACATGGCCGTCGCCCGGCGCGACTGCCACAGCATGGCCCTTGCTGTTTTCCAGCTGCTCGAGGGTAAAGCGCAGATTACCCTGGGGCGTCATCAGCTCCAGACCATCGCCAACGGCAAAGCGGTTTTTTACCCGCACTTCGGCCAGTTCGCCACGCCGCTCGCCGGTCAGTTCACCGACAAACTGCTGCTGTTCGGACACCGAGCTGCCGCGCTCATAGTTCTGATATTCATCGTGCACATGGCGGCGCAGAAAACCCTCGGTGTAGCCGCGATGGGCCAGGGACTCCAGGGTATTCATCAGGGATTTGTCGAAGGGCCTGCCGGCCACCGCATCATCAATGGCCTTGCGGTACACCTGAGCGGTGCGCGCCACGTAATAGTGGGATTTAGTACGGCCCTCGATCTTCAGCGAATGCACGCCCATCTGCACCAGGCGCTCAACATGCTGCACTGCGCGCAGGTCCTTGGAGTTCATGATGTAAGTGCCGTGCTCGTCCTCATAGGCGGCCATCTGCTCGCCAGGGCGACTGGCATCCTCCAGCAGAAACAGCTGCTCGGTGGGCGCACCCACGCCTAAGGTCGGTTCGACAATCTGCACCACCTCGCCCAGTTCGTTCTCGCCGGCCGGAGTGGCCTGGTACTGCCAGCGACAGGCGTTGGTGCAGCTGCCCTGGTTGGGATCGCGCTTGTTGATATAACCCGACAGCAGGCAGCGCCCGGAATAAGCCATGCACAACGCGCCGTGGACAAAAACCTCCAGTTCCATGCCCGGCACCTCACTGCGGATCTCGGCGATCTCCTCCAGCGACAGCTCGCGCGACAGAATCACCCGGCTCAAGCCCTGCTGTTGCCAGAACCTCACGCTGGCCCAGTTCACCGCATTGGCCTGCACCGACAGATGAATCGGCATTTGTGGGAAGTGTTCGCGCACCAACATGATCAAGCCGGGGTCGGACATGATCAGCGCATCCGGGCCCATCAGCACCACCGGCAGCAGGTCACGCAGAAAGGTCTTCAGCTTGGCATTGTGCGGCGCGATGTTGACCACCACATAGAACTGCTTGCCCTGGGCATGCGCCTCGCGGATACCCGCCTCCAGATTGGCGTGGTCGAACTCGTTATTGCGCACCCGCAGGCTGTAACGCGGCTGCCCGGCGTACACCGCATCCGCGCCATAGGCGAAGGCGTAACGCATGTTTTTCAGGGTGCCGGCTGGCGAGAGCAGCTCGGGGTAACGCGGAGTCGGTGCCATGGGTAAAGCGCTCAGCCAACAGGGCCGGTCACTCTAGCGCGGCGGCGGCCAGCGGCTATTGATCTGCATCTATGTCACTGCGGTGTCATGGCATAGCGCAACCACCCATCGCGGCAGCGCATCGGCTGATTGCAGCGCAGGGGGCGGCGCTGTCATCATATGCGAATAATTCTTGATTTGTTTCCTATATCCCATTGCGAGGTCCGCGTGTCGGCCGGCGATTCCACCCAGCAGCAAGTTGTCGGCCTGTTCTATCGCGATCACCGTGACTGGCTGCTCGGCTGGCTGCGCAAAAGCCTGTACAGCCCGGAACGCGCCGAAGACCTCAGCCAGGACACCTTTGTCCGCCTGCTCGGCCGCAGTGATCTGGATCAGGCTCGCGAGCCGCGCGCGCTGCTGACCACCATCGCTAAAGGGCTGCTGATCGATCACTTCCGCCGCAGCGCGTTGGAACGTGCCTACCTCGAAGAACTCGGGCAACAGCAGCAGGACGTGCAACCCAGCGCCGAAGAACAGGCGCTGGCCCTGGACGCGCTGCGCGAGATCGACCGCCTGCTCGGCCAGCTGTCGAGCAACGCCCGCGCGGCCTTTCTGCATAACCGCCTGGATGGCATGGGCCACGCGGAAATCGCCGAGCGCCTCGGCGTTTCCGTATCCCGCGTGCGCCAGTACCTGGCTCAGGGCCTGCGTCAGTGCTACATCGCCCTGTACGGAGCACCGCAATGAGCGCGGTATCGGCGCAGGTGCTGGATGCCGCCATCGAATGGCAACTGTGCCTGGACTCCGGCACGGTCAACGCCGAACAGCAGCATGCGTTCGCCGCATGGTTGGCGGCGCATCCCGACCATGCGCGGGTCTGGCAACAACTCAATGGCCTGGATATCCGCCTGGCGTCAGCCGCCGCAGCGCCTGCTCGCCAAGCCTTGCTGCACAGTGCGCGCAGCAAAGGTCTACGGCGTATGGGCGGCACCGCGCTCGGCCTGCTGCTGAGCAGCGCGCTGGTGCTCGGCTTGTTGGCTCAGCAACGCCCTCTCGGCGATTACCTGGCCGATGAACACACCGGCCGTGGCGAACAGCGCGAGCTGCTGCTGAGCGACCACAGCCTGGTGCGCCTGAACAGCACCAGCGCCGTGGACATCGAATTCAGCGACAGCCAGCGCGCAGTGCGCCTGCACAGCGGTGAGATCCTCGTGCAGACCGCGCACGGCGATTCGCGGCCCTTTGTAGTGCTTACCGAACACGGCAGCCTGCGTGCCCTCGGCACACGCTTTCTGGTGCGCCGCGAAGGCACCAGCACACGCCTGACCGTGCTGCAGTCGGCCGTCGCCGCTCACCCGGCCGAAGGCAGCAGCGAACGGATTATCCACAGCGGCGAACAAGTGCTGATGCAACGCCAACGCCTTGGCAGCGTGCTGCCTGCGCCACTCAGCGCGGCAGCCTGGAGCCACGGCATGCTGGTGGCGGACAACCTTCGCCTGGCCGACCTGCTCGATGCCCTGGGCGAATACCGCAGCGGTTATCTGGGCCTCGACCCAAGCCTGGCCGATCTACGTATCAGCGGCAGCTTCCCCTTGCACGACAGCGACAAGGCCTTGGCTGCCCTGCCGCCGAGTTTGCCCGTGCGTATTGAGCGCCTTGGCAACTGGTGGACCCGGGTCGTACCCGCTGCGCAGTAGGTGTCGCGCTGTGCCGCCAGGTGATACGCCAGGAAGTTGGCAAATTATTTTTAACGAGCCCTGTCACTTTTTCATTCTGCTTCGGCAACAGGTCATTGAGATACATTCCCGCTTAGGAGAGTTTCGTAATGACCCGCGCCATGCCCCTGTTTCGCCCCGGCCTGCTGGCCGCTGCCATCAGCCTTGCCAGCGTCTGCGCTCCCGCCCTGGCGGATAGCTACCAACTGCCGGCCGCACCGTTGGCCAGCACCCTGACGCAGATAGCCAGCCAGGCCGGTATCGTGCTGAGCATCGACCCCGCGCTGACCGCAGGCAAACAATCAGCCCCGGTGGCAGGTGACTACGACGCCCTCGAAGCCCTGCACCAGGCGCTGCGTGGCAGTGGCCTGCAGTTGCAGCAGAACAGTGCAGGCACCTACAACTTGGCATCCGTGCCGCAAGCAGCGGTGGCGTTGCCGGATGTGACGGTGACCGCCGCGCAGAACGTGGAAAGCGCCTGGGGCCCTGCGCCCGGCTACCTGGCCAATCGCACTGCAACCGGCAGCAAGACCGACACACCGCTGCTGGAAGCACCGCGCTCGATCTCGGTGGCCACCCGCGAGCAGATGCAGGATCGCAAAGTGCAGAACCTCGATGACGCCGTGCGCTATATGCCCGGTGTCATTGCCAGCAGTTACGGCAGCGACAGCCGCGCCGACTGGATGAAGATCCGCGGTTTCGAGCCGATCCAGATGCTCGACGGCTTGCCGCTGCCCAAAGGCAGCTACACCATGGCCAAGCTGGAAACCTGGAACCTGGAACGCGTCGCCGTACTGCGCGGCCCGGCCTCGGCCGTGTATGGCCAGACCCCGCCCGGCGGCCTGGTGGATGCCGTCAGCCGACGCCCGCAGGCCGAAAGCAGCCATGAAGTGCAGGTGCAAGCCGGTAACTACAACCACAAGCAGATCAGCTTCGACAGCACCGGCAAGATCGACGATGAAGGTCGCTTCCTCTACCGCCTCAGCGGTACCGGCCGTGACAGTGGCACCGTTATCGAGCATATGGACGACCAGCGTTTCAACCTCGCGCCCAGCCTGACGTGGAACATTACCGACGACAGCAAACTGACCTTCCTCGGCCAGTTCAACCGTGATGATACCGGCGGCACCAGCCAGTTCCTGCCACTGCAAGGCACCCGGCTGAACACCCCAGCCGGCAAGGTCGACTACAACAAGAACCTTGGCGACCCTGACTGGGAGTTCTACGACAAGACGTTCTACGCCCTGGGCTACGCCTTCGAGCACCGCATCAACGACATCTGGCAGTTCAATCAGAACCTGCGCTATAGCAAGCTCGAACTGGATAACCAGATCATCACCGCTGGCAGCTGGGCCACTGCGGTGGCCGATGACGGCGCGGTGGCGCGCGGTGCCAACGTGTACGACGAAAACATCAACCACTTCGCTGTGGACAACAACTTCCAAGCTGATTTCAACACGAACGCAATCGGGCACACGCTGTTACTCGGCGTGGACTATCTGCGCGTCAACACCGATTACCGCTGGCTGTACGGCACGGCTCCCAGCAGCAACATCATTCGCCCGATATACGGCCAGAACTTCAGCGGTGTCGCCTACACGGCTTTCCAGAACTACAACCAGAAACGAACAAGCACCGGCCTTTATCTGCAGGATCAGATGGCACTCGACGCCTGGCGTCTGACCCTGGGCGGCCGCTGGGACAAACTGGATACCGACTCGGTGTTCTACAACGCCAACGATGCCCAAGACAGCCGTCGCGACAGCCAGTTCAGCGGTAACGCAGCGCTAAGCTACGTGTTCGATTCCGGCTTCACCCCTTACATGTCTTACGCCGAATCCTTCCAGGCCGAAGCGGGTGGCAGTGAAGGCAAAGCATTCCAGCCGAGCACAGGCAAACAGTATGAACTGGGGATCAAGTATCAGCCGCCGGGCAGCGACATGCTGTTCACCGCTGCGGCGTATGACCTGAAACGGCAGGACATCGTCAGCACCAACACGTTGGGGGCCAGCCAGCCTCTGGAGGAAGTGCAAGTTCGTGGTTTCGAGTTGGAAGCGATCGGCAACGTGACCGAAAATTTCAAGCTGACCACCTCTTACACCTACGCCAACAGCAAGATGACCAAAGTCGGTGATCCGCGCGACAAGAACCGCGCGCTGCCGCTGACCCCCGAGCATCAAGCGGCGATCTGGGCCGACTATGACTGGGCCGCGGGTCCGCTAGCCGGCTTCGGTGTTGGCTTCGGCGCGCGCTATGTCGGCGCCACCGACAATATTTCTGTCGGCAGCATCGGCTTTGTGCGTGACACATCAGATGGTCACTCCAACGCCTACACCGTTTACGACGCCGCTGTGCGTTATGACCTCGGCTACCTCGATAGCAGCCTGCACGGCGCCAGCGTGGCACTTAACGCCAACAACCTGTTCGACAAGGAATACCTGGCCACCTGCGACGGCTTCTACTGCTATGCCGGTGATCCTCGCCGCGTGACCGCCAGCCTCAACTACGCCTGGTAAGCCCCCACGCAGCCACCCTGCGCCGCCACACCGGGCGGCGTAGGCATTTCTGGATATGCCGATGAAAGCCACCACCATCCGCCGCTGGTCTGCCGTGCACACCTGGACCAGCCTAATCTGCACTCTGTTTCTGTTGCTGCTGGCCCTGACCGGGCTGCCGCTGATCTTTCACCACGAGCTGGAGCATCTGCTCGGCGAAGCGCCTCAGCTACGCGAGATGCCGGCGGACGCGCCGCACCTGAGCTTGCAACAGCTGGTCGAAGCGGCCGAACGTCATCGGCCGGGGGAAGTGGTGCAGTATTTCGGTTTCGAGGACGACGAACCCAACGGCGTAGTGGCGATTACCGCCGCCACGGCCGGCACCGAGCCGAATTCCTCGCACACTTTTATGCTCGATGCGCGCAGCGGCGAGGCGGTTGAGATGCCAGCAGCCAACGGCGGCATCCTGATGGTCATTCTGCGTCTGCACGTGGACATGTTCGCCGGTTTGCCGGGCAAGCTGTTACTGGCTTTTATGGGCGTGCTGTTCGTGGTGGCGATCATCTCCGGCGTGGTGCTCTACGCACCCTTTATGCGCCGGCTGAAATTCGCCGAAGTGCGCCATGAGAAATCCACCCGCACGCGCTGGCTCGACCTGCACAACCTGATCGGCATCGTCACCCTGACCTGGGCACTGGTGGTGGGCGTGACTGGGGTGATCAGCGCCTGCGCCGACTTGCTGATCAGCGCCTGGCGCACCGAATCCCTGGCCGCGATGGTCGCGCCTTACCGCGACGCGCCGCCGTTAACCGAGCGTGCACCAGTCAATCAGGTGCTGACGATTGCCGCGCAAGCCACGCCGGGTATGCAGCCGGACTTTATCGCCTTCCCCGGCACGCGCTTCTCCAGCGAGCACCACTACAGCGTGTTTATGAAGGGCAATACGCACCTCACCGCGCACCTGTGGACACCGGTGCTGATCGATGCGCGCAGCCTGGACGTCACCGCCGTCGGCCAGCGGCCCTGGTACATGGATGCGCTGTCGATGTCGCAACCGCTGCACTTTGGCGACTACGGCGGCATGCCGATGAAAGTGCTCTGGGCAATGCTCGATGTGCTGACCATCATCGTACTCGGCAGCGGCCTGTACCTCTGGTGGGTACGCCGGCGAACCCCGGCGACGCAACGTGAGCGCGCGGAGACCCCAGCATGAACTGGCGCCAATCGACCTTCGCCCTGCCTCTGCTGCTCGGCCTGCTCAGCGCCATCGGCCTGATCAGTGCGCTACTGGGTGATGGCGGCTGGGATGCCGTGGCCTGGCTGGGCCTCGGGCTACCGACCGTGATTGGCTGCTGGCCGTTGCTGCAACGCAGCAGAATTCGGCGCCCGTAGCCCTGAACGGGGCCAGGGCTAGCCGGTGATTAGCGAGGGGAATTGACGATGCAGCGACCTGCTACTGGCAAACCTGCCGGTAGAGCGCATCCTCTTTAGCGACGACCTTCAACTGATCCAGCAGCGGCTTTTTCTCTGCGTCCAAGGGCAGCAGCTCTGCCGTGCTGCAATTGAGCAGATGCGCCTGATGGCTGACATGGTCGATATGCTGCTTTTCAAAGCGGTACAGGTTAAAGGCGGCGATCGACGTACCGTCCGCATCCTGGTGCTGCAGGCTTTTGCTGTCGAGCACGGTGAAAGCCTTGGTCATCGGCCAGAAAAACGTCCAGGGCCGCCAGAACACCTCGCCGTTTTCGCTGGCTACCAGCACCGACTCCGCAGGCTGACGCTGCAGCTGGTGCTCGAACCAGGAGTACTCGTAGTAAATCTGGTAGCTCAGCATGCCCAAACCGCCAAATGCCGGAATGATCCACTTGGGCAAACGGTTGCGCGTCAGTTTGCGCAGCAGCATGGCAATACCAGCCGCCCCCAGCCCCGAAACCACGATGGCAAGTATTGTCCACAGCATGTACTGACTCCCGATAATAAAAACTGCCTGGCGCAGTTGATGACGCTGCGCCGCGACGCGCCAGAAAGGTGGGCGCCATGGATAGCTGGAAATAAAACGGGCCTCCTAAGGAGGCCCGCTAGTAAGACCCTGATCAAACATGATCCGGGGGGATTATGCTCAGTGGCTCAATGCGCCACCAGCACCTTTGGGAGTGCGTACGCTTTCTACCAGCTCCTGAATCTCCTTCGGCGGCGCTACGGTCGCAAGCGACACGGCGTAGGCAACCGCGAAGTTGATCAGAGCACCCACCGTACCAATGGACAGCGGCGAGATGCCGAACATCCAGTTATCCGGGGTGTTGGCGAAGGTCGCAGTGCCAGGGATGAAGAACCAACCCAGGTACAGGAAGATGTACACGACGGTGAACACCAGACCTACCAGCATGCCGGCAATCGCGCCCTTGTCGTTTACCCGCTTGGAGAAGATCCCCATCATCAGCGCCGGGAACAGCGTGGCCGCGGCTATACCGAAGGCCAGCGCCACCACCTGCGCCGCAAAGCCGGGCGGATTGAGCCCCAGCCAGGTGGCCAGCAGGATGGCGATAGCCATGGAGATCCGCGCAGCACGCATTTCGTTCTTCTCGCTGATCTTCGGATTTATCAGCGTCTTGATCAGGTCATGACTCACGGCTGAGGAAATGGCCAGCAGCAAACCGGCAGCCGTCGACAACGCTGCGGCAATGGCACCCGCTGCAATCAGGCCAATAACCCAACCCGGCAGGTTGGCAATTTCCGGGTTAGCCAATACCAGGATGTCGTTGTTAACGGTCAACTCATTGCCTTTCCAGCCGCGGGTTTCAGCAGTTGGGGTGAAGGCAGGAGCTGCATCGTTATACAGCTGAACACGACCATCGCTGTTCTTGTCTTCCCAGGTGATCAGACCGGTTTTTTCCCAGTTCTTCACCCACTCAGGACGCTCTTCATACGCCAGTGCTGGAGCCTCGACACCTTGCGGATAGATGGTGGTCATCAGGTTCAAACGCGCCATGGACGCCACAGCCGGAGCAGTGAGGTACAGCAGAGCGATAAAGATCAGGGTCCAGCCAGCCGACCAACGTGCGTCGGCAACTTTCGGCACGGTGAAGAAGCGAATGATTACGTGCGGCAGACCGGCCGTACCAATCATCAGCGACATGGTGAAGAGCACCATGTTCAGCTTGTTGGTGACATCCGCGGTGTAGTCGGTAAAGCCCAGACCCGATACCACCTCATTGAGCTTCTGCAACAGCGGTACACCTGACTCAGTGTGCTCGCTGAACATGCCGAACATCGGAATCGGATTGCCCGTCAGTTGCAGGGAGATGAATACCGCAGGAATGGTGTAGGCGATGATCAGTACTACGTACTGAGCAACCTGGGTGTAGGTAATGCCCTTCATCCCGCCGAACACCGCGTAGCAGAACACTACGCCAGCAGCGATCCAGATACCGGTGGAGTTGCTCACTTCAAGGAAGCGCGAGAACGCCACGCCAGCACCGGCCATCTGACCGATCACGTAGGTGACGCAGATGATGATCAGGCAGACCACTGCAGCCAGGCGTGCACCGTTGCTGTAGAAGCGATCACCGATAAAGTCCGGCACAGTGAACTTGCCGAATTTGCGCAGGTACGGCGCCAGCAGCATGGCCAGCAGCACATAGCCACCAGTCCAGCCCATCAGGAAGGTAGAGTTGGCATAACCACCGGCAGCGATCAGACCGGCCATGGAAATAAACGAAGCCGCAGACATCCAGTCAGCTGCAGTTGCCATACCGTTGGTAACGGGGTGAACACCACCGCCGGCGACGTAGAATTCCTTGGTCGAGCCGGCACGTGCCCAGACAGCGATGCCGAAGTAGAGCGCGAAGGACGCGCCCACAAACAGCATATTGATTACAAACTGGCTCATGGATTATTCCTCGACACCGAATTGTTTATCGAGTTTGTTCATTTTCCAGGCGTAGAAGAAAATGATCCCGATAAAGGTGATGATCGAACCTTGCTGGGCGAACCAGAAGCCAAGGTCGGTACCGCCGACAGAAATACCTGCCAGCATCGGTCGAAGAAGTATGGCGAAGCCGTAAGACACCAGGGCCCAGACAATCAGGCTCCAGGTAATCAGCCGAACATTCGCCTTCCAGTACGCTGCAGCGTTAGCTTGATCAGAAGTCATAAACTCCTCCGGTTATTGTTATTCTCATGCACCTTCAAGCTAGCAGCAGGCCACTAGGGCCGACAGATAGACATTGGTATTAGCCGTCTTACACCACCATAAGTGCAGCGTTTTTTGTCGATTTAACAAGCACTTGGAACTACACCGGAAAGCCTCAAAAAAGCGGGAATAACTTTGGTCTAAGAGTAAGGCAGGAACATGCCTGTTGCTGGCACGCTATAAGCAGCATGGATACCCCCTGCTGCGCAATATCGAAGCTGTTTCACGGCCCTTCAGACGGGTGAAAACTCGATTGGCAGAAGGTAACGCTGCTCGTCGTACTCGATGCGAAACTGCACTCTGCGCGTGCTTTCTTCTACGGTTTCACACTCCCCGGCCACCTCAGCCACGCGGCTTTCGACTCGGCTCTGCTTAAGCAGTAGGTCGCGATAACCCTTGTTCCCCGGACGTTCGGTGATGATCAGCAGGCCCTTGGTATCACTGAACTCTCCTGCGCAACGGGTATCCCACTCTCCCCCCGAGCTATCCATCACCAGCTCGCTCAGCACCGGGCGCAAACGCTGCGACTGCAGCTCATAGAGACTCAGCGAGGTTTCATAGAAGGGATTGGGGCGCGACATATTTCGACGTTTGATGCGAAGACCGAAAGCTAAATCGCCCTCGCGCAAACGATAGGGAGCAGTATCGAATTCCAATCCATCGACAAATATCGCATCCCAGTCCAGCAGGTTCGGCTCAACATGGCGCGCGACAATGGCCTGGCTGAGAGTGTCCAGCACCAGTACCTCAAGATCACTGTAGCCATGTCCATCATCCTCGGCACGCACCAGCGATGCCGCTAACAAGGTCAGGTGCGGGCGCGCCGGCCAGACCTTGCAGATGCTCAGCTCGATACTGATCCGATAAGTACCTCGCTCGTCATCCAGCAGATGACCCTGTGCATAGCCTGGGTATGCCTGCTCGAGTAATGCAGGTAAGTGTTGTTGACAGTCATCGGCTCGCGCCGAGCACACCATCAACAGGCCACACAGTGCTGCGGCGAAAGTTATGCGGTTCATCCCTGAGCTCCTTCTGATAATCCAGCGGCCAGTCTAAACCCGACGCAGCGCACTGCCCATGCTGGGCATCACGGAACATCCGCGCAATCCGCCGCGCCAGCACATGCCCGGCACGCGACTCTTCGCGTAAACCGATATGCCCGCTCATCGCACATACCACAGACGAAAGAAGCCAAACGCCAGCAGCAGCCCCACCTGGCCCAGCGCAGTGCACAGGCTGAGAAAGGACTGCACTTCAAGGTTCTGTGGTGCGTTGGCCAAGCCAGTCAGGCTCTTCCAAAAGGCTTCTGGCAATAGCGCCAGGCTCAATTGCGCCAGGGGTTGTCCGGTCAACTGCAGGCCTTTGATCAGGTCAAACTGGCCGCAGAACATCAGGCCCAGCAGCACCATAAAGGCCACCGCCAACCCCAGGGCGAAACAAGCAGAGAACTGCATCAATAAACGCATCATGTTCAACTCCCACGCAGGTAAAAAGCGGCGCAAGCGGAACCTGCGCCGCAAGGGTTTAGCGATCGCTGACAGGGCTGGCCAATGGCAGGCGGCCGACGCCGTACCAGTCGAGTTTGCGGGTTAGCACCATCACCCCGGCGAGCACACCGAACACCAGCACGGAGCCCATCAGCAAGGCGTAGTCCTCAGCCCCAAGCAGGCCGAACAACATGCCGTAGAGCAGGGTCAGCAACGCACCAAAGCCCACTCCGCGCAGGGCGCTGTGCAGCACGTAACTGACGTAGAAACCAATCAGCAGCACACAGGCGGTCGCGGCAATGCCGTAGGCCAAGGCAAAACTCAGGTGCTCGGACAGCGACAGCAGCAGCAGGTAGAACAGCGCCAGCGACATGCCCACCAAGGCGTATTGCACCGGGTGCACGGCCATGCGTTTGAGCACTTCAAATAGGAAGAACACGGCGAAAGTTAGGCCGATAAACAGCAGCGCATATTTGATCGCCCGCTCGGTCTTCAGGTACTGGTCCACCGGGTCGACAAAGCTCACACCGAAGTTGCGCGCAGTCAGCGCATTGCAGCTGTCGCCTTGCACGCAATCAGCCAATGCTTCTTCCAGGTTGGTGGCGAAGAAACTGGTCTGCCAGTGCGCTTTGAATCCGGCGTCAGACACCTCACGGCTGCTCGGCAGGTATTCCCCAACAAAGCTCGGGTGCGGCCAACCGGAGGTCAGCTCCACCCGGCTGTCACGCCCCACCGGGGTGATGCTCAGTTGCTCGGTACCCTGCAGTTTGAGGTTGAAGGCGTACTCCAGCACTTGCCCACCCTGGGTGTCCAGCAGCGGCAGCGGCGCATGCACACCTGCACCGAAGCGCTCTTCAGCGCTGCCAGGGGCGAAGCTCAGGCTCATGCCATTGAAGCGCAGCTGCAGGTCATTGCTGATGCCCCGGACATCGCTGATGCCGACCGAGAGGAACGGCCGGTCAAACTGGTACAAACCCAGCTCATCACCCAACCCCAGGCGTGCCGGTAGCTTGAAGGCGCCACTGATCTGGTTATCGCTGCGGTACAGCAGCGCTTTATAGATGCCGCGCGCACGCTCCTCGGTGCTTACCTGGCCATTGAGCACAAAGCGCTCTGGCAAGAAGTACAACCGGCCACGGCTCTTCTGCTCTTCCAGGTAACGCTCGCCAGTCTTGGCGTGGGTTTTCCACTGGTTCCACACCTTGGTGTAAGGCATTACCAGAATCGGTCCGGTCAGCTGCTGGCGGTAGCTGGAGCTGCGCGCGATGTCCTGCAGCACCTCGGCACGTTGATACTGCCGCTCGCTCACCAACCCGCCAATCATCGACAGCGGGATCAGCAATAACAAAATCAGTAGGGCAATGGCGCCCAGCTTGAAACCCAGAATGCGGCTCATGGTGCAACTCTCCGATACGGTTTAGGTAGGCAGAGTCTGGGTGGCGCAAATGGTGGCTTTATGGAGGGCAGATGGAGAGTGTGTGGAGATGCGGAGCAGACACCCAGCAGGCCAATAGACAGTCATCCGGGAAATGCGTAGCGTGCCGCTGAACGCCACTTAAGGATGAACGGCTATGACCCAGCACAACCCCTACGCAACCCCGCAAACCAGCGTCGCCGACACAGAATCCCTGGTGTCCGACGAGCAGATTGCAACCCTACCCATCTCGGATAAATGGAAGCAGCGCTTTAGCGCGATCCACCATGCCGGCGGCATCAAGATGCCCAGGTTCAAGCAGCTGCCCGCTGAGGAGCGGCGCAAGGCTTTCAGCTTCAACTTTCTGGCGTTTTTCTTCGGGCCGATCTACTACGCCATCAAGGGCATGTGGAAAAAGGGTTTGGCACTGTTTGTCGTCTGCGCAGCGGTAGTGATCATCCTCGGCATCGGCCTGGACTATCTCGGCTACAGCAAAATCGCCAACGCGCTGGGCTACGGTATCAGCGCGATATTCGCCACGCGCGCCAATATCGATTACTACAAGAAGATGCTGCTGAACGATAACGGCTGGTGGTAAGTGCCCAGCGCCTGCTGAAAACAACCTGCATTACTACCGCCTGCGCCTTCAACGGTCTGCTACCTAACTGCATCAGGAGAATAAACGTGGCGGAGTATGTCGCTGAGGTGATCTGGCAACGCGGTGAGCAGGACTTTCTTGGTAACCGCTACAGCCGCAAGCATCTGCTGCGTTTTGATGGTGGTCAGGAGGTCGCCGGTTCGTCCTCACCGCATGTAGTTCCGCAGCCGATGTCGGATGCAAGCGCCGTCGACCCCGAGGAAGCCTTCGTCGCATCGCTTGCCAGCTGCCATATGCTCTGGTTCCTCTCCATCGCCGCCAAGCGCCGCTTCTGCGTCGATGACTACCGTAATAATGCCAGTGGGTTGATGCAGGAAAATGCTGCCGGCAAGCTGTTTATCGCCCAGGCGACTCTGCGTCCTGCGGTCAGCTTCTCTGGTGAGCGCCTACCCAGCCGCGAACAGATTGAGCAGATGCACCACCAAGCCCACGAGGAGTGCTTTATCGCCAACTCGGTGAAGTCCGAAGTGCGCTGCGAACCTCGGTTTAGCGAGTAACGCCATAAGGCCACATTGATTACGACAAGAAGATGCGGTTTAACCATAGCGGCTGACACTAGGGGACAAGGCGTGAATCCAACTGCATACGGCTGCCCCGATGGACAGCCACTGTTCTACTTCCATGGCGTACCTGGCGCAGCGGTTGAGGCGGCGATGCTGCATCAGGCTGCCTTGGCGCACGGCATCAAGCTGCTGGTGGTGGAGCGCAATCTGCCCGGCGAACTCGGCAGTGCGGCTTATCTGCAACAACTGGCGCAACAGATCAGTGATAGCGCCGCTGGCCAGCCGATTCGCCTGCTTGGTTTTTCCATCGGTGCCTGCCTGGCGCTGCGTGTAGCCGCACTGCTGGGTGAGCAAGTGGCTGAGGTCTATCTGCTATCGGCCGCCGCACCGCTGGAAATCCCCAGCAATAGCGTCGGCATGGGCGCAGGCCGTTATACCTTCCTGTGGGCGCAGCACTATCCAAGGCTTTTTCGGGCCTTTGCCTGGTATCAGGCGCTGCTGGCGAAAGTCAGCCCGCGCCTGCTGCTGAAGTTGCTGTTCAACGGCGCTGGCGGCAAAGAAGCCGAATTACTGCATCAAGCCGACACCCAGGCCTGGCTGGCAGACATTCAGCGCGCGTGTTTCAAACATGGCACTAGCAGCTATCAGCGCGACGTAAAACTTTACGTCGAGCCCTGGGCTGCAGAGCTGGATAACGTCACGGCGGCGGTCAACCTGTGGCATGGCGACGCAGATAATTGGGCGCCCATTGCCATGTCCATTTACCTGCAGGAGCATCTGCGCAATGCCAATGCGGTGATCCGCTGCGCCGAACAAGCGCACTACGGCTGCCTGCTGGAGAACGCTCAAGCCGTGATGGCGACGGTGCAGCTGAACAGTTCAGCAACCCACGCGTCAGGCTGATAGCGCACACACCCTCGACTGATAACAACCCAAGGATGGCACCATGAAAAAGCTCGCACTGCCGCTGCTCACCCTGCTGGCCTTCAGCGCCTACACCTTCTACGTGATGCTGCACGCAGAGCAGTCGCTGCTGCAATTTGGCATTCAGTTGATGTCCAGCCCTGACACCGCCCAGGTGGTGATCGACCTGTATATCCTCGCGGCGCTGGCCTGCATCTGGATGTACCGCGACGGCCGCCAACGGGGCAAGTCGCTGGCCTACCTGCTGCCATTCTTTGCCCTGACTGCGCTGTTTGTCTCAATCGGACCGTTGCTGTATCTGGTGCTCAAAGCGCTCGATACAGCGAGCAAAGCGCCACAGGATAGCGCCTCGACTACAGCTTGACTGGACGGAGCAGCCCGAAGAACCGGGCTGCCAAACGCTTAGAAGTTCAGATTGAAATTGCCAGTGCCGAAGATGCCAACCAGACCAATCACGATCAGATAAATCGCCACGATGTAGTTCAGCAGGCGCGGCATCACCAGAATCAGAATGCCGGCGATCAGCGAAATCAGTGGAGTAAGGGCAAGGGTCATCGTCGTCACCTGAGGGTTATTGAAAGGCCAGTATGCGCGCCACAAGCAAAGCGCACAGCACTATCCACCCACTGGGCCGTAACCCGTCCAAACCTCAGTTAAACAACCCGCGTATTGAGGGCCCTTTATGAGCAACGCCAGCTTGTTAACCTCATTGCTGCAGTACAAGACCTGGGCCAATCAGGAACTCTTTGCTGAGCTGCAGCGACTTGACCCGCTCACCCAACACAGCGAGCTGCACGCCGCCCTGCGCATCCTCAATCACATCTATGTGGTCGAGCGAATTTTTGTCGCCAACCTGCAAGGCATTAAGCACAGCTATAGCGCTACCAACACCGCGGAAACGCCCACGCTGGTAGCATTGCAGCAGGCGGTGCAGGAGACAGATCACTGGTATTTGGACTATGTCGCGGGACTGAGCGCCGAACAGTTGGCCGAGCGCCTGATTTTCACGTTTGTTGATGGCGATACCGGCTGCATGAGCCGCGAGGAGATGCTCGCGCATATCGTCACCCACGGCGGCTACCACCGTGGCGCAGTCGGCCGAATCATGGCGCAGCTGCAACTGGCGCCGCCGCGGGATATCTACACGCGCTTTCTGCATGAGGATCAGCCGCAGCGCCGCAAAGCGCGCTAAACCGGCGGTTTGGCGATAAAGGCCTGCTTTTCATGCCGATCAAACCCGGCTGCCTCATAGAAGCGCAGGGTTGCTGGGTCCTTGCTGCTAGTCATCAGCATCACCTTGTAGCAACCCTGGCCCCAGGCAAACGCCTGGGCGTGCGCCAGCAACGCCTGACCATAGCCACGCCCGCGATGCTCGCTGTGGGTCACCACGTTTTCGATCAGGGCAAAGGGCCGACAGCCGCGCGTCAGGTTGGCCACCAGGTTGATGCTGCAGCTGGCAACCAGCTGCGCCTCGCGGTACAGGCCAAAACAGTGAAGCGCTGGGTTGGCGATTATCGCCTGCCACACCGCTTCAACCTGATCGCGCGCGGGCAGCGGTTGATCCTCGGGATGTAAATGCTCATACAAAGCGAGCAACGCATCCAGCTCACCAGCCCCGACTCTACGGATGTCCATCAACCTATCCCTGCTACGCGCGGCTTTACTCGCCGCGAATGTACTGTTCCAGCTGCTGGATCAGGCTCGCCTGTTCGGCGATGGTGTGTTTAACCAGGTCGCCGATCGACAGCAAGCCGATCAATTCGCCTTCGGCGATTACCGGCAGGTGGCGCAGGTGGCGGTCGGTCATCAGCTGCATGCAGTGCTGAGAGGTGTCGCGCGGCCCGACGGTCAGGACATCTGCGGTCATAATTTCGCTGATCTGGGTGCTAAATGCCGAGCGTTGTAGCAGCTCGATTTTACGTGCGTAGTCACGCTCGCTGACGATGCCGACCAGGCGGCCCTTGTCCAGTACGACCAGCGCACCGATGCCTTTTTCAGCCAGCAATTTGACTGCGTCGAGCACTGTGGTGTCCGGGCTAACGCTGTAGATCGCGGCATGTGGCTTGGCCCTGAGTATCTCGGCTACGGTTTTCATGCAGTGACTCCATTCTGGTCTTGTTGGCAGTAAAGGTCGCGCGTGGGCTGTTGCTATGAGGATAGCCAACCCGACAACAGGGATCAGAGCATCTGCCTGACGGTTGCGCAACCTTGCTTAGCCACAGACGTCAGCAAGGAGCAGGCCAAGATGTGCCACTAATCACTGGTTGCCGCCGGCAAACGCAGGCGCACTTCTACGCCGCCGCTGACATTGCCGATGTGCAGTTCGCCGCCATGCAGCTGCACCACCTCCTCGACAAAATTCAGCCCCAAACCGGTGCTCTTGCGTCCACTGCCGGGGCGCGGCAGGGAATAGAAGCGTTCACTCAAACGCGCCAAGGCGTAGTCCGGTATCGGCTCACCCTGGTTGAACAGGCGCAGTTCAATCTGCTCACCGACGCACTCGGCCGTAAACCGCAGCTGACCCTGCGGCGGAGTGAAATCCAGGGCATTGTCGAGCAGGTTGACCAGCGCCTGGCGCAGTAGAAAACGTTCACCACGGAGTGCAAGGCTGGCTTCAATCCTATTCTCGACCTGCACAGCAGCGGCTTCTATTCGCGCCATCTGCGCCTGTAAAAGCGACGTGACCAGCGCTTGCAGCGGCACCGCCACCTGCTCTTCCAGACCCTGGCGCTGTTCGACCTGAGCCAGATGCAGCAGGCGCTCGATCAGCTGCTGCATGCGTGCGCTTTCCTGCTCGATATTGGCGACAAAGCGCTGTCGCTGTGGCGCAGGCATCTCACCATCGAGCAACTCCGCCGCGCCACGAATCGCTGCCAGGGGGCTTTTCAGCTCGTGGGTCAGGGTGTGCACGTAGCGTTCGACATAGGCCTTGCCTTCCAGCTCGGTACGCATGCGCTCGATGGCTTCGGCCAGTTGCGCCAGCTCACCGCCGCGCACGCTGGGCAGTTCGGCACGTTGCCCGGCGCTGACCGCCTGGGCGTAGCGGGTCAGCTTGCGCAAAGCGCCGCTGAGCCACCAGGACAACAGCGCGCCGATCAGCAGGCCGAGCACGATCAAGCCGCCGCCGAGCCAGGCCAGACGCTGCTCGGAGCGTTCGATATAAGGCTGCAAGGTGCGATTAGGCTTGGCCACCGAGACCACGCCAATGATCTGCGCACCGTCCATGATCGGCGCAGCCACATACATCACCGAGGAGTCGGGGTCGTTCGGGTCTTCCTTGGTCGAGCGCGCGCCGTACTCGCCGCGCAGGGTGCGCAGTACATCGTTCCAGCGCGAATAATCCTGGCCCACCGCCGCGCCCGTGGAGTCGAGCAACACAATGCCCTTGGCGTCGGTGACATAGATGCGGTGGTTGACCTGAGTTTTCTCCACGCCCCAGATTTGCGCCTGTGGCTGGCGCTGACCATAGGCTTGCAACAAGGCGGGCAGGCGGCTTTGTTGCAGTCGACCGGCCTTGACCTCATCACGCAAAATCTCGGCCAGCAGGTTGGCGGTATCGACCAGGGTTTCTTCAGTGCTCTGGCGCACGCCGGGGCGGATTTCGTCCATCACCGTGCTCAGCACAAACCAGCCTGCCAGCCCGACAAACAGGAAGTACACCAAAAAGATGCGTATCCCCAACGGCATCAGGCGTGCCTCGGCGAGTAGCTGTAACCCAGGCCGCGATGAGTCTGGATCGGCTCCGCCTCAGCGGCCACCTGGCGCAGCTTGGCGCGCAGGCTTTTGATATGGCTGTCGATGGTGCGCTCGTAGCCGACATCGGCGGCCACGCCCAGGCCATCGAGCAACTGCTCGCGGGAGAACACCCGCTCGGGTTGCGCCAGCAGGCTTTGCAGCAAACGGAATTCGTGGCGGGTCAGGCTCAGCAACTGGCCGTGATAGTGGATCTGCACCCGCTCGATATCCAGCTGGAACGGAGCGCTGGCCGGGCTAGTGGCAGGTGCTTCACGCGGCGCTATACGTTTGAGGATGGCCTTGACCCGCGCGGCGACTTCCCGGGGGCTAAAGGGTTTGACCACGTAATCATCGGCACCTATTTCCAGACCGACCACACGATCGATTTCCTCGCTGCGCGCGGTGAGAAAAATCACCGGCACCTCGGAAAACCGCCGCAGGCGCTTGCAGGCTTCGAAGCCACTGATATCCGGCAGACCGATATCGAGAATCAGCAAGTCCGCCGGGCTGCGCTGCTGTTCGGCCAGAGCCTGCTCGGCCAGGCTCAGCCAGGTGGTGGTAAAGCCTTCGCTTTGCAGGGCGAAGATCAAGGTGTCGGCGATCGCGGCTTCGTCTTCGACAATCAGAATATGCGGCATGGGCGTCCTGCTCGTGGCAACTCGGCGAGGAGCCTGCGGCAGGCAGACGATAGCGTCAAGATCGGACGCAGCCGGCGGACAAACTGCGCGTTGTCCGCCCTACACCGACCTGGCCTTAATCCAGCTTGAAGCGCGCAGTGTTCTGCGCCAACGCCTGACTCCCCTGACGGAGTTGTTCGGCGGCGTTGCTGACAGCTTGCGCACCTTCAAGCAAGGCGCTGGCGGCATGATCGACCTGCTGGATATTGCCGCTGACTTCGTCGGCCGTCGCCGCCTGTTGCTCGGCAGCGGTGGCGATTTGTGCCAAGCGATCCGTCACCAGCTGCACCGATTCGACGATGGCATTCAGGTCTTCGCCCATGGCCAGCACACTACCGACATCGCCTTCGGCCTGGCGCACGGCGTCTTCCATCTGGGTGACCGACTGACCGACCACGCGGTGCAAGTTGGCCACCGTGTCGGCGATTTCCGCCGTGGAGTTCTGCGTACGCTGCGACAGCGAACGGACCTCGTCGGCCACCACGGCAAAGCCGCGGCCCTGATCGCCAGCGCGCGCCGCTTCGATGGCCGCATTGAGCGCGAGCAGGTTGGTCTGCTCAGCGATGCCCTTGATCACATCCACAACCCGGGTGATTTGCGCCGTCTGCTCTCGCAGCTGTTGCAACGTAGTGGCACTGTCGCCGAGGCGGCTGCTTAGCTGGCGCATGCTCTGGCTGGTGCGCGTGCTGCGCTGGTTGCTCTGGTTAGCGATCTCGCGGGTCTGGTTGGCTTCTACCGCCGCCTGCTCGCAGCTTTGCGCAACGCTTTGCGCGGTGGCAGCCATTTCAGTGGCGGCCGCCGCAATCTGGCTCATCTGTGCCTGCTGCTGCTCCACTGACACCAGGGCATTACGCGCCTCGCCGTTGAGCAGTTGCACGGTGCCGCCCAATTGCTGGCTCTGCTGATTGACCCCCAGCATGGAATCGCGCAACTGGCCAACGGCGGTATTCAGCGCCTGGGCGATATTCGCCAGGTCATCCTCGCCATGCACTTGCATGCGCACACGCAGATCACCATCGCGCAAGCCTTCAGCGGCCTGAATGATCCCAGCAGTGCTGCGCCGGATCGACGCGTTAAGGCAGAACAATACATACAGCGCCAGCAATGTCAGAACGCTGAACACGCCAATGGCTTGAGCCATGGAGCTCAGCGCCTTGCTCCGATAATCACCCAAACTGGCAACAAACTGCTGATACAACGCCGTTTGCAGCTTCAGCAGTTGGCCCTGAAGCGCATCCGCGCGCTGTACAAATTGATCCGGGGTCAAGGCCATCGGGCTGGCTTCAAACATGTCGCGATCGATGCCCGCGAGGAAGGCTTCATAGCCCTTCAGTGCCTCATCATAAGGCCCCTGCAGCTGGCGCATGGCATGCGGCGCCTCAAGGGTGAGCGTGGCCTGTGCCTTCAGCAGCTGACTGCGTGATTCATCCAGGCTACGGCGTAGGTCGCGGATCAGTACGCGGCTCTGTAACGTGAAGTGCTGCGACACCACCGCGCCATAACCTTGACTGGTGAAGCTGCCAAGCTGCTCGAGCAGGCGCGGCAAGGTGTAGGTCAGCTGCTCCATCATCAGGTACGTGTCGAGCTGCGGGTCAAGGATCAACCCACTGTCGGTGGCCACCTGCTCGCGCAAGGCCAGCAGGCTCAGCAGGTTCTTTTGGTAACGCTCAAGCGCATCGGGCAGGGCCAGTTTACCCAGCACATCGATACTCAGTTCGGCCTGGCCGGCTGTAAGGCTTTGCAAATGTTGACGGGACTGATCACTCAGCAGCTCTGACTGAAGCGGCTGCTCCAAGGCTTGCAAGGCGGGCTCAAGGCCGCTGGCATGCTCACGCAGCAGCGCTTCGGCGGCTTTCTCAGTGCCCTTCCAGCGCGACAGCAACGTGCGCTGCTCAATCAACGCCTGCTGCACGCCAGCCATGCCCTGCAGTGCATTGATGCCCTCTACCTCATTGGCAATGGAGGTGAGCCGCTCCTGGTAATTACTGCTGATCACCCACAAGGCAAAAACCAGTGGCATCGCGAACAAGACAAACACCAGCTGAAACTTGCGGGCGAAGCTGAAACGCTCCAGCAGCCGCACACCTGGTTTGAGTACTCCAGTCATACACACCTCAACCTGTTGAGCACGCCAACTACAGGGGCGCGCCAAAGCGAAACTTCAAGCAAGAAGTACGCCCAAGCCGCGAGCCTGCGGACAGTCATAGGTAATGAGCATAGTTGAGTGACCGGGCCACGACCCGCTATCCGCTCGATACGCGAGCCGTGGCACCCAAGGCACTACCTGGAAATGCCGCTCCAGAGTTCCTCGACATTACGAAAGCCCCACTCCTCAGCAGACTCACGGCCAACAATCTTGTCGCGACCGACCAGCTTGCTGAGATCGAGGGTTTCCTGCGGGATTGGGGTTTTCGAGCGGGCCGAAAAGAACACCTTCACCCGCGGTGCAAGCAAGGATTTGGCTTGCTGCTCCAACACCACGCCAATGCGCCCGCTTTCCAGCCGCACCAGCGAACCCACAGGGTAAATACCCACGGTTTTGACAAAAGCCTGGAACACTACAGGGTCAAAATGGCCTTTCCATTCGGCCATCTTGCGGATGGATTCGGCTGGGTCCCAGCCACGCTTGTAGGGGCGATCAGACGTGATGGCGTCATACACATCGCACACGGCGCCCATGCGCGCATACAAGCTGATCTGCTCACCGGCCAGGCGGTGCGGATAACCGCTGCCATCGACTTTTTCGTGGTGGTGCAAGCACACATCCAGCACCAGCGCGCTGACCTGCTTGCTGGCAATCAGCATGCGCGAACCGGCTTCAGGATGATCGCGCACGGTGGCGAATTCATTGTCAGTGAGCTTACCGGGTTTGTTCAGCACCTCATTGGGGATCGCCATCTTGCCGATGTCATGTAGCAGCCCGGCCAACCCAGCCTCACGCACCTGGGCCTCGTTGAGCCCCAGGTTGCGAGCCAAAGCAATCATCAGCGCGCAGACCGCTACCGAATGCATGTAGGTGTATTCGTCGGCGTTTTTCAGCCGCGCTAGGCTGATCAGCGCATTGGGATGACGCATGATCGAATCGGAAATTTCCTCAACCAACTCCCCGGCCTGTTCAAACTGCAAGGCCTGGCCCATGCGCGCGTCACCAAACATGCTAACCACAGCAGCTTTGGAACGCTCGCAGAGCTTGGCCGCACGCCGTACCTCATCCTCCATCGACACCGCCAGGTTGACCGGCGGGCTCTGTACCGCAGCCAGGAGGGCGGCCTCGGCTTCAGCGGCGACCTCTTCGGGGCTGACACTGACGGTGCCGACCTCGACATCCAGCCCCTTGCTGACATCAATCCACAGCTCACCGATGCTGCTGGCCTTGATCCGCTGCAGGTCTTTTTCAGAATTGAGAAGGAACTTGGATTTCCAGAAGGGGTGGTCCATCCATGCGCCACAGAACTCGTGGATATACATACCGACTCGCACGTCGGTCACAGCGATGCACTTCAACATGGATGGCACTCGAACAGAAAAATAACCCGGTTATTGTCAGACAAGAATAGATGAACAATAGCCAGCATTATGCGGACTTGGAACAACTAATGGCCATAGGACATCGGTCGCAGATCAGTGGCTTGGAAGCCTTGACACGACTGCTTATCATTGCCGCTCAAGCGCACCCTAAGGAGCTGCCATGCGCCGTTTGTTGACCGGTCTGAGCGTCATTTTTCTGCTGCTGTTAAACACGCTGATTCTGATCGGCCCGCTGCTGCTGATCGCCCTCGGCAAGTTCGTCTTGCCGGGCAAAGCACTTAAGACTGCAAGCTCGCGCGGGGTGATGTGGGTGGCGGAAACCTGGGCGGAAATCAATAAGCTGATCTTTGCCGCCCTACTGCCCGTGCGCTGGGATATTCGCGGCAGCGCTGACCTGCGCCCAAGCACCTCCTACCTGGTTATCAGCAACCATCAGTCGTGGGTGGATATTCCAGCGCTGGTGCAGGCCTTCAACCGCAAGACCCCGTACTTCAAGTTCTTCCTCAAGCAGGAACTGATCTGGGTACCCTTCCTCGGCCTGGCGTTCTGGGCATTGGACTACCCCTTTATGAAGCGCTATTCCAAAGCGTTTCTCGCCAAGCACCCGCATATGCAGGGCAAGGACCTGGAAATCACCAAGCAGGCCTGCGAAAAGTTCAAGGACCTGCCGGTGACCGTGGTCAACTACCTCGAAGGCACCCGTTTTACCCCGGCCAAGCAGGCGCAACAGGGTTCGCCCTTCCAGTACTTGCTCAAGCCCAAAGCCGGCGGTGTGGCTTTTGTGCTGGCGGCGCTGGGTGAGCAGCTTGATAAGGTGCTGGACGTGACCCTGGTCTACCCCGGTGCGCGCATTCCCGGTTTCTGGGCGCTGATCAGCGGGCAGGTGGACAAGGTGATCGTCGATATCCAGACCCGCGAGCTGGACCCGGCGCTGTGGCAGGGCGACTACGAAAATGATCCGACCTTCCGCCAGTTTGTGCAGAACTGGGTGAACACACTCTGGGAAGACAAGGATGCGCGAATAGCGCAGATTCGCGCTGAGCTGAGCACGCCAACGCACAGCTAGGGTTGGCCTACTGCGGCAGGTCGCGGCGAATCATCCAGTGTTCCGGCGGTGGCATCAGGCGGCTGATGTCGAACTGCGGCAAGCTAGCCTGATCGAGCATCTGGATCATCGGGCTGACCTGCTGGGCATGCGGTTGATCTTCCAGCACCCGGACCGCCAGATCGACAGCGATGCGCGCCTGTATCACCGGTGAATCCGTGGGCGCAGCAACAATAAAGCCGTCGCGAATCTGCTCGATAATCCGTTCGGTGGTGTAGGTCGCCAGTACCTGCGCCCGGTAGTTTTGCCCGGAGGTCTGCACCAGCTGGGCGGCAAACCCGGCAGCTTCGGCGTTACCCAGCAGGTAATCGAGGTGCGGATGCGTTTTCAGCAGCCCGCGCACCAGCTGCGCCTGGCTGGCGCGATCGACCGGGGCATAGCCGCCATGCTCCACGCGCATGCGACCTGCCTGCTCGGCCTCGCGCAGCGACCGCTCAAGATCCTCGACCCAACCCGCGCCCTGCGGCCCGGGTAACCAGCCAAGGCTGAACGACCCAGCAGGACGATGCTGCTCGATGTAACCCAGCGCAGCCTTGAGCATGTCGGCAAAGTCCACGCTCGAATTGGCACTCAACCCCGGGCAATCACTGCCGTTCACCAGATCAATCACCGGTTTACCCTGCTCAACCAGCGTGGCGATAGCCCCGCAGAGTGCCTGGGCGTTGATCGCGGCGATGATGTAGGCATCGGCATTTTGTTGCCGGCATTGTTCCAGCTGCTGGGCCTGCACCTGCGGATTTTCATAGCCGCCGGCTTCATAGATGCCAAGGCGAACGCCCTGTCGGGTGGCCTCTTCATCCAACCCCCAGGCCACGCCCCACCAATAGCGATCCTTGCCATGGGGCAACAGCGCACAGATGCGCCAGGGCTTGGCCGCTTGCGCCAAGGGTTGGTAGGGCTGCACCTGGCCATCCGCCTGCACGGGCACAGGGAACCAGTCAGCAGCCGAGACCAGGCCTGTCGTGCACAACAAAAAGAGGGTTAAAACGATTACCCGCATGAACTCCGGCCCTGGAAAGTGCGCACTGAGCAGCCGTGCCGTGCACTTACTGTAGCCAATTTTACGGGTCTAACGAGGGCGCAATACTGCGCTGAAGGCGGGCACTTGAGTACCCGCCGAGGTACAGCTATTGATCAAGCGGCGCTGAACAGCTTGTGCGGGTCGATGACGAATTTCTTCGGCACGCCGGCATCGAACTCGCCGTAACCGCGCGGCGCGTCGTCCAGGCTGATCACCTGCACGCCGACCACTTCGGCAATGTTGATGCGGTCCCACATGATCGCCTGCATCAGCTGGCGGTTGTACTTCATCACCGGGGTCTGGCCGGTGTGGAAGCTGTGGGATTTGGCCCAGCCGAGGCCGAAGCGGATGCTCAGGGAGCCGATCTTCGCCGCTGCATCCACCGCACCCGGATCTTCGGTGACATACAGGCCGGGAATGCCGATCTTGCCGGCGACCCGTACCACGCCCATCAGCGAGTTGAGCACCGTGGCCGGCGCTTCGTGCTGCACGCCTGCGTGACCATGGCCACGAGCCTCGAAGCCCACCGCATCCACCGCACAATCGACTTCCGGTTCGCCCAGTAACGCAGCGATCTGTTCGTGCAGCGGGGTGTCTTTGGACAGGTCAGCAATCTCGAAACCCACCGCCTTGGCATGCGCCAGACGCACCGGGTTTACGTCACCGACAATCACCACTGCCGCGCCAAGCAAGCGTGCCGAGGCAGCCGCAGCCAGACCGACCGGACCGGCACCGGCGATATACACGGTACTGCCTGGGCCGACACCCGCCGTTACCGCACCGTGGTAGCCAGTGGGCAGGATGTCGGAGAGGCAGGTCAGGTCGCGGATCTTCTCCATCGCCTTGTCGCGGTCCGGCAGTTTCAGCAGGTTGAAATCGGCGTACGGCACCATGGCGTATTCGGCCTGGCCGCCGGTCCAGTCACCCATGTCGACATAGCCGTAGGCACCGCCGGCACGCGCCGGGTTAACCGACAGGCAGACGCCGGTGTGCTGTTCCTTGCACGAACGGCAGCGGCCGCAGGCTACGTTGAACGGCACCGAGACCAGGTCACCAATTTTCAGGTTCTCCACATCGCGGCCCTTCTCGATCACCTCACCGGTGATTTCGTGGCCCAGTACCAGCCCGGTTTGCGCCGTGGTGCGGCCGCGCACCATGTGCTGGTCGGAGCCACAGATATTGGTGGAGACCACGCGCAGGATCACTGCGTGCTCGATCTTGCGACCGCGCGGGTCCTGCATTTTCGGATAGTCGATTTTCTGCACTTCGACCTTGCCAGCGCCGAGATAGACGACGCCACGATTACCAGACATACGTATTTCTCCTTTCTTGTTGTGAATACAAAGGCGCGGCCAACGGTCGCGCGGCCTTGTACTGGAGCTTGTGTCTGTTGCCGGGCGGGACCGAGGGTTTGGCAGTCGGTGACCCACCCGTAGCGGGGATTCAGCAGTTGCGGTTTAGGCGTGCAGCACCACCGTGCGGCCGTCATTGAGGAAGACGCGGCGTTCAAGGTGATAACCGATGGCCTTGGCCAGGGTCTGGCACTCGATATCGCGGCCCTTGGCGATCAGGTCTTCGGGGTAGTGGGCATGGTCCACCGACTCCACGCCCTGGGCGATGATCGGCCCTTCGTCGAGGTCGTTGTTGATGTAGTGGGCAGTGGCGCCGACCAGCTTGACGCCCTTCTCATAGGCCTGGTGATAGGGCTTGGCACCCTTGAAACCGGGCAGCAGCGAGTGGTGGATATTGATCGCCCAGCCATCCAGCTGGCGGCACAGCTCAGGTGAGAGCACCTGCATATAGCGGGCAAGCACCACCAATTCGGCTCCGCTGTCCTCGATCACCTGTAGCACCTTGCGCTCCTGCGCCGGCTTGTCTTTCGGGTCGAGCGGGAAGTGGTAGTAGGGGATGTCGTGCCAGCGCGCCAGCGGCTCCAGGTCCGGGTGGTTGGACACCACCGCCACCACGTCCATGGCCAGGTGGCCGATACGCTGGCGATAGAGCAGGTCGTTCAGGCAGTGGTCGGCCTTGCTGACCATCAGCACCACCTTGGCCCGGTAGCCTGGCGGGGTCAGTTCGACCTGCATGCCGAAGGCGCTCAGGCGATCGTTCAAACCGGCGCGAAAGGCCTGTTCGTCGAAGTCATCCGGCTGGCGGAACTCCACACGGATAAAGAAGCGCGCCGACAGGCGATCATCGAAGGAATGGTGCTCGGTGACGTAGCAGCGCTGCTCGAACAGAAAGCGCGTCACCGCATCCACCGTGCCGAGCACGCTCGGGCAGTGGGCGGTGAGAATCCAGGTATCGGGGGTGCGGCTCATAACAAACTCCAGAACAAACTCCGCTGCTTTGCACCCCTCTCCCATTTATGGGAGAGGGGCCGGGGGAGAGGGCCGCCGGTACAACGCGATCAGCCCTTCCCCTCTCCCCAACCCTCTCCCCAGAGGGGAGAGGGAGCCGTTCGTGTCAGCCTCAGGCCTTGATCGCCAAGCCGTACTCGGCGCTGGCGTCCTGCAACCACAGCCAGAAGTAATCGGAGAAGCTGCGGCGGATCAGCAGTTCCCAGGTGTCTTCGGCGATGTGGCGGATCACCAGTTGCGACTTGGCGAAGTGTGTACCCACCGCCTTGCCCACCGGGAAGTTGCTCGGATGCACGTCGTAGCTGGTGGACTTCATCAGCACTTCGCGCACCTTCGGCCCAGTCAACTCCAGCAGGGTCTGCCCGCCGCTGACGTTGACGATCGAGATGTGCTGGCCATCCAGCGCTTCGCGCAGCTTCTGCTCGACCGCGAACTCGCTGCCGCTCGGCACAATCAGCAGCCATTCATCGGGGGCCAGCCATTGCAGCGAGGTGTCGCCGGCCGCCACCAGGGTCAGTGCCACCGGCAGTTCCAGGCCCAGGGCCTTGTGCACACCACCGGCAAACGCCGGGTCCTTAGCGTCGCCACGCAGGGTCAGGTGCCCGAGCAGCTTCTTCTCGCGCACCGTCACCCCGGCACTGGCCGAGCCTTTACCCGCCAGCTGTTCAAGGCCGGCGTGGAACAGAGGCGATTCGGCATGAGCGGCAGCCGGGCGTTGCTGATAAACGTTGATCAAATTAGACATTCTGGCGATCCCCTTTCGGGTCATAGAACACGGAGCTGACGATTTCGGCTTCGATCAGGCTGCCATCGGCCAGCGGTGCAAACACCCGCTCGCCGGTGCGTTTGAGGCCGCCCTTGACCACACCCATGGCGAAGGAATAGCCCAGCGACGCGCTCATGTAGCTGGAGGTGACGTGGCCGACCATCTGCATCGGGATGGTCTGTTTCGGGTCGAACACCAGTTGCGCGCCTTCCGGCAGTACCTTGTTGGGGTCGACGGGTTTGAGCCCGACCAGCTGCTTGCGGTCTTCGCGCAGGCTGTCTTCGCGGTTCATGCCGCGCCAGCCGATCCACGAGAACGGCTTGGTGCGGCCTACGCACCAGCCCATGTTGAGGTCGTCTGGGGTGACCGAACCGTCGGTGTCCTGGCCGACGATGATAAAGCCCTTCTCAGCACGCAGCACGTGCATGGTCTCGGTGCCGTAAGGCGTCAGGCCATGCTTCTTGCCGGCTTCGATGATCTTTTCCCACACGCCCAGGGCGTAGTCGGCTTGCACGTTGACCTCGTAGCTCAGCTCGCCGGTAAAGGAGATGCGGAACACCCGCGCCGGCACACCGCCGACCAGGCCTTCCTTCCAGCTCATAAAGGGGAAGGCATCCTTGTCCAGGTCGATGTCGGTGACCTCGGCCAGCAGCTTGCGGCTGTTGGGGCCGGACAGGGTCATGGTCGCCCAGTGGTCGGTAACCGAGGTGAAGTACACCTTGAGTTCCGGCCACTCGGTCTGGTGATAGATTTCCAGCCACTCCATCACCCTTGCGGCGCCGCCGGTGGTGGTGGTCATCAGGAAATGGTTGTCGGCCAGGCAGGCGGTCACGCCGTCGTCGAAGACCATGCCGTCTTCCTTGCACATCAGGCCGTAACGGGCCTTGCCCACATCCAGCTTGGTCCAGGCGTTGGTGTACACGCGGTTGAGAAACTCGCGGGCATCCGGGCCTTGAATATCGATCTTGCCGAGGGTCGAGGCGTCCAAAATGCCGACTGCGTTACGCACGGCCAGGCACTCGCGGGCCACGGCGGCGTGCAGGTCTTCACCGGCTTTGGGGAAGTACCACGGACGTTTCCACTGACCCACGTCCTCGAACTCGGCACCGTTTTGCAGGTGCCAGCTTTGCATCGCGGTGTAACGCTTGGGCTCGAACAGCGCGCCACAGTGACGACCGGCCACCGCGCCGAAGGTCACCGGGGTGTAGTTCGGGCGGAACATGGTGGTGCCCATCTGCGGGATGCTGATGCCCAGCGAACGGGCGGCAATCGCCAGACCGTTGATATTGCCCAGCTTGCCCTGATCGGTGCCGAAGCCCAGCGCGGTGTAGCGTTTGACGTGCTCGACCGACTCGAAGCCTTCGCGGGTGGCCAGCTCGATACCGGCGGCGGTGACGTCGTTCTGCAGGTCGACAAACTGTTTGGGCGCACGTGCCGTCGGCTTGTCGTGCGGCACCTGGAACAGCGCCAGGGACGGTTCTTCCATGCGCACGGCAACCTGCGGCAGGCTGGCGGAAACCGCCTTGAAACCGGCTTCGGCAGCCGCCGATACACCCGCCTCGAAACCATCGGCCAGGGCATCACCCAGGCCGAATACGCCATTGACCGCACCCGCGCACAGGCGCTTCTGGAAGCCACCCTCGCCTGGCACAAAGGCCAGAATATCTTCACGCCAGGTCGGCCGGCCGCCCAGGTGCGAGGCCAGGTGCACCACCGGGCTGTAGCCGCCGGAGCTGACGATCAAATCGCAGTCGAGCACCTCACCCGGGCTGCTGACCTTATGGCTCTGCACATCGATGGCGCAGATGCGCGCAGCGGTAACCCGCTTGCTGCCAGCGGCTTCCACCACGGCGCTGCCGGTGAGAATACGCACCCCACGGCTGCGAGCCTCTTCCACCCAGCTGCCGCGTGGGTTGCTACGGGCATCGGCCACCGCCACCACCTGCAGGCCGGCATCGAGCCAGTCAAGCACCACGCGGTAGGCGTAATCGTTGTTGGTCGACAGCACCAGCTGCTTGCCTGGTGCCACGCCGTAGCGGCGCACGTAGGTGGACACCGCATCGGCGAGCATATTGCCCGGCACGTCGTTGTTGGCGTACACCAGCGGCCGCTCGTGGGCACCGGTGGCCAGCACCACACGCGTGGCACGCACGCGGTGCATGCGCTGGCGCACCATACCGAGTGGCGCGATTTCACCAAGGTGATCGGTCAGGCGCTGGTGAATGGTGAGGAAGTTATGGTCGTGGTAACCGTTGACCGTGGAACGCGGCAGCAGGGTCACTTCAGGCATGCCAGACAATTCAGCAATCACCTGCGCGGCCCAGTCGGCGGCCGGTTTGCCGTCGAGGGTTTCGCGGGTGCTGAGCAGGCTGCCGCCGAACTCTTCTTGCTCGTCAGCCAGAATTACCCGTGCACCGCTGCGCGCGGCCGCCAAGGCTGCGGCCAGGCCCGCCGGGCCGGCACCGACTACCAGCACGTCGCAGTGCTGGTTCATGTAGTCGTAGCTGTCCGGGTCCACGGCGGTCGGCGCGCGGCCAAGACCTGCGGCCTTACGGATGTATTTTTCGTAGGTCAGCCAGAGGTTCTGCGGGTACATAAAGGTTTTGTAGTAGAACCCCGGCGGCATCATCTTGCCGCCGACCTTGCCGAGAATGCCCATGAGGTCGGTGTTTACGCTCGGCCAGCCGTTGGTGCTGCTGGCAACCAAGCCGGCATACAGCGCCTGCTGGGTGGCGCGCACGTTGGGGATCTGCGCCGCTTCAGTGCTGCCGATCTGCAGCACGGCGTTCGGCTCTTCCGCGCCCGCCGCAACGATGCCGCGCGGCCGCGAGTACTTGAAGCTGCGCCCGACGATATCCACGCCATTGGCTAGCAAGGCGGCTGCCAGGGTGTCGCCGGCAAAGCCTTGATAGCTCTGCCCGTTGAAGCTGAATGTCAAAGGCTGGCTGCGATCAACGCGGCCGCCGCTGGCAAGACGATTGACCTGGCTCATGCCGTTACTCCTTGGTCGCTGGCCTTTTTCTCGGCGGTGCCGGCAGCGGTGACGCTGGGCTTCTCACCGATCTTGTAGGTTTCGAGAATTTCGTAGGTCACCGTATGACGGGTGGCGTTGAAGTACTTACGGCAGCCGGCGGAGTGCACCCACAGCTCGTGATGGATACCGCGCGGGTTGTCGCGGAAGAACAGGTATTCGCCCCACTCGGCATCGGTGCAAGTGGCCGGGTCCAGCGGGCGCGGAATGTGCGCCTGGCCCTTGGCGTGGAATTCCTCTTCGGAGCGCAGTTCACCGCAGTGAGGGCAGAAGATATGCAACATGGGTAAGCCCTCTTAGTGAGCCACGGCAGCAGCGCCGTGCTCGTCGATCAATGCGCCGGTGTGGAAACGGTCCATGGAGAACGGCTTGGCCAGCGGGTGCATTTCGCCCTTGGCCAGGCTGGCCGCGAACACGTGACCCGAACCCGGCGTGGCCTTGAAGCCGCCGGTGCCCCAACCGCAGTTGAAGAACAGATTGGGTACCGGGGTTTTGGAAATGATTGGGCAGGCGTCCGGCGAGGTGTCGACGATGCCGCCCCACTGGCGGTTCATACGTACCCGCGAGAGCACCGGGAACATCTCGACGATGGCCTGCAGGGTGTGTTCGATGGTGCCGTAGGAGCCGCGCTGGCCGTAGCCGTTGTAGCCGTCGATACCGGCACCGATAACCAGGTCGCCTTTGTCCGACTGGCTGATATAGCCGTGCACGGCGTTGGACATGATCACGCTGTCGATAATCGGTTTGATCGGCTCGGACACCAGCGCCTGCAGCGGATGGGATTCCAGCGGCAGGCGGAAGCCGGCGAGGCCAGCCATATGCCCGGAGTTACCCGCAGTGACCACGCCCACGCGTTTGCCACCGATAAAACCCTTGTTGGTTTCCACGCCGATGCACACGCCGTTTTCCTTGCGAAAGCCGGTGACTTCGGTCTGCTGGATCAGGTCCACGCCCAAGGCATCGGCAGCGCGGGCATAGCCCCAGGCCACGGCGTCGTGACGGGCCACGCCACCGCGACGCTGCACAGTGGAACCCAGCACTGGGTAGCGGGTGTTCTTGCTGCAATCGAGGTACGGAATCTCTGCGGCCACCTGCTTGGCATCCAGCAGTTCGCCATCCACACCGTTGAGGCGGTTGGCACTGACACGACGTTCGGAGTCGCGCATGTCCTGCAGGGTGTGGCACAGGTTGTAGACACCGCGCTGGCTGAACATGACGTTGTAGTTGAGGTCCTGGGACAGGCCTTCCCACAGCTTCATCGCATGCTCATACAGGTGCGCCGACTCATCCCACAGGTAGTTGGAACGCACGATGGTGGTGTTGCGCGCGGTGTTGCCGCCGCCCAACCAGCCCTTCTCGATCACCGCGACGTTCTTGATGCCGAACTCTTTGGCCAGGTAATAGGCCGTGGCCAAACCGTGACCGCCACCGCCGACGATGATCACGTCGTACACCGGCTTGGGCGTTGGGTTACGCCACATGCGCTGCCAGTTTTCGTGGTGGCTGAACGCGTGCTTGAACAGGCCGAAGCCGGAATAACGTTGCATAAAGGTGCTCCTGAATTCTGTTCCCCTCTCCCCCTGGGAGAGGGGCTAGGGGAGAGGGTGGCTGCCCTCTCCCGCCCTTCGGGCACCCTCTCCCGGAGGGAGAGGGATCAATCAGCGATAAACGGGATAGTCAGCACACAGGCCAGCGGCCAGAGTCGCCACCTGCGCCTCGACGTCGGCATCGCCGAGGTGGTCGAGGATGTTGCAGATCCAACCGGCCAGCTCGATGCTCTGCGCCTCTTTGAGGCCGCGCGTGGTGATGGCCGGGGTACCGATACGCAGGCCCGAGGTGACGAACGGCGACTGCGGATCATTCGGCACGGCGTTCTTGTTGACCGTGATGCCAGCACGACCCAGAGCCGCATCGGCGTCTTTGCCGGTCAGGCCCTGACGGATCAGACTGACCAGGAACAGGTGGTTGTCGGTGCCGCCGGAGACCACGTCGTAGCCGCGCTCGATAAACACCTTGGCCATGGCCTGGGCATTTTTGATCACCTGCGCTTGGTATTCCTTGAAGCCAGGCTCCATGGCTTCCTTGAAGCACACAGCCTTGGCCGCAATCACATGCATCAGTGGGCCGCCCTGGGCGCCGGGGAATACCGCCGAGTTAAGTTTCTTCTCGATATCAGGATTGGCCTTGGCCAGGATCAAGCCACCACGCGGACCGCGCAGAGTCTTGTGGGTGGTGGTAGTGACCACATCGGCAAAGGGAATCGGGTTGGGGTACAGGCCTGCGGCGACCAGGCCCGCGACGTGGGCCATGTCCACGAACAGCAGCGCCCCGACCTTGTCGGCAATGGCGCGGAAACGCGGGAAATCCAGAGTCTTCGAGTAGGCGGAGAAACCGGCGACGATCATCTTCGGCTGACACTCAACCGCCAGGCGCTCAACTTCGTCGTAATCGATCAAGCCAGTGGCAGTGTCGATGCCGTACTGCACGGCGTTGTACAGCTTGCCCGAGGACGACACCTTGGCGCCGTGGGTCAGGTGGCCGCCGTGGGCCAGGCTCATGCCGAGGATGGTATCGCCGGCATTGATCAGCGCCAGGTACACCGCGCTGTTGGCGGACGAACCGGAATGCGGCTGCACGTTGGCGTAATCGGCGCCGAACAGTTTCTTGGCACGGTCGATGGCCAGCTGCTCGACCACGTCTACATGCTCGCAACCGCCGTAGTAACGCTTGCCCGGATAGCCTTCGGCGTACTTGTTGGTCAGGCCGCTGCCCTGCGCTTCCATAACCCGCTGGCTGGTGTAGTTTTCCGAGGCGATCAGCTCGATATGGTGCTCCTGACGGCGCTCCTCGGCGTTTATGGCGCTGAGCAATTCATCGTCGTAGCCTTGAATCTGGTCGTTCTTGCTGAACATCACTGATCTCCTGCGGCACCGGGGTGTGGCGCATCTGTGTCGGAAGCGGGCTGAGCCCTTGTGAGCCGATGGTATGACTGGCCCTGATCGGTCAGATGCCTAGGCACGCCACGGGGGATTGCGTTTGCGACATGCACGCGTCGCAATTGCGCAGGCCTTATAGGCGACAGCGCGCTGCGGCTTCGCCTGTATGGCAGAGGATGTCGCCCTCGTATCTGCACGCAGGCGTGACCGCGGATACAGTAGAAGCATCCCAAACGGCTTAGCGTTAGCGCCCACAAGGAAGCTCCCATGCCCGATCTCTCGCAACAATTCGCCAGCGACAACTACTCCGGCATCTGTCCGGAAGCCTGGGCAGCTATGGCCGAAGCCAATCAGGGCCACCAGCGCGCCTATGGCGACGACGAATGGACCGCACGCGCCGCCGACCACTTCCGCCGCCTGTTTGAAACCGACTGCGAAGTGTTTTTCGCCTTCAACGGCACGGCGGCCAACTCCCTGGCCCTGGCGTCGTTATGCCAGAGCTACCACAGCGTGATCTGCTCGGAGACCGCCCACGTCGAAACCGACGAATGCGGCGCGCCGGAGTTCTTCTCCAATGGCTCCAAGCTGCTGCTGGCCAAGACCGAAAACGGCAAACTGACGCCCGAGGCGATCCGCGAGATCGCCCTCAAACGCCAGGACATCCATTACCCCAAGCCACGCGTGGTGACCCTGACTCAGGCCACGGAAGTCGGTACCGTTTACAGCCCCGACGAAGTGCGGGCGATCAGCACGGTGTGCCGCGAACTGGGCCTGCATCTGCACATGGACGGCGCGCGCTTCTCCAATGCCTGCGCCTTTCTCGGCTGCAGCCCGGCCGACCTGACCTGGAAGGCCGGCGTCGATGTGCTGTGTTTTGGCGGCACCAAAAACGGCATGGCCGTGGGTGAGGCCATCCTGTTCTTCAATAAAGATTTGGCCGAAGACTTCGACTACCGCTGCAAGCAGGCCGGTCAGCTGGCCTCGAAGATGCGCTACCTGTCCGCACCCTGGGTCGGCATCCTGCAGAACGATGCCTGGCTGAAATACGCCCAGCACGCCAACCGCTGCGCGCAGCTGCTCGCCGAGTTGGTCAGCGATATTCCGGGGGTCAGCCTGATGTTCCCGGTGCAGGCCAACGGCGTGTTTTTGCAGATGTCGGAACCGGCGCTGGAAATCCTGCGGGGCCAGGGCTGGCGCTTCTACACCTTTATCGGGGCTGGCGGTGCACGCTTTATGTGCTCCTGGGACACCGACGAAGCGCGAGTGCGCCAGCTGGCAGGGGATATTCGCCAGGCGATGACGGCCAGCTAAGCAAGACGCTCACGATGCGGGCTGATGCAGGCGGCCACTGACGCCTGCATCAGCCCCAACCATCAGGAAGGACGGGGAACCAGCGCCGGCAGCAAGGTGCGCGAGATCGCCTCGCGCACATTCGGCAACAGCGTCGCGCTGCCACCGAGCAACTCCTCCACCAGACGCCGCAGGGCCAGCGCGCGCTCCGGGCTCAGGCCGCTGACGGCATGTTCGCACGCCTGCTCGGCAGTGACCCCGGGTGGAATCGACAACCCTAGCGCCACCAGCCGTTCGCGTAGGTCCTCCTGATCGATCAGGTCGGCGTGCATCATGGTCAATTCCTCCAATGGTGGCGTGCTAGCGCAGCACGCCTTCTTCCAGTAACAGTTTGAAGATAGCCTCCGCACCCGCTTGCGGCGAGACATCCTTAAGCACTTGCCCACCGCCGCCAGACGCTTTGGCCGTGGCGGCCTTCATCCGTTCCGCGCCGGTTTTGGCCTTGATTACTTTAAGGCGTTTGGGCCGGGGTTTAGCCGGTTGCAGCTGCGCGCTAGCAAACAGTGGATCGGCAACCAACTCCACCTCTTCGCCCGTCAGCAGGCCACGGCGTGCCGGGCCGAAGGCGCTTTGCCGGGCGGTAGGCGCTGCGTTATCCACGCTGGCGACAAACGGCAGACGCACCTGCAGGCGCCGGCGCTGGCCGCGCGGCAGGGCTTGCAGCACCTGGGCCACACCATTACTGACCTGCTCCACCGCCGCCAGCCCGACCACCAGCGGCCAGCCAAGCTGTTCCGCCAACAGATAAGGCAGCATGCCCGAGCCTTCACCGGTTTCCGCCTGACTGCCGGTCAACACCAGCTGCGCACTGGAGTCGGCCAGGTACTCGGCCAGCACCGGCAGCGCATCGCTGTGCGCCGGTTGTTCGAGAATCTTGATCTGCGCAAGGCCCATGCCCAGATAAGCGCGCAATGCTTCCTGCTGAGGATCGCCGGCATGCAGCACCTGCAACCGCTCACCGGCCAGACGCAGCCCCAGCTCGACCGCACGAGCGTCCTGCTCGGCGCGGCGTGGCCGACCTGAGGTCGGGTGAGCGCCTACGGAAACCAGCGTAACTACCTGCAAATCAGTCATGGCGCAGCTCCGTAGGGAGGAAGACGCTGTTTTCTTCCGCCATGGCGGTGTGAGCGTTGGTGGATGGATGAAGCGTCACCCACCCTGCAGTTTGCTTAGGCAGCATCACGTTCTGCTCCCTGCCGATGGGCGGCGACCCGCTCGATCAGCGCTTGCAAGATCGCAGCGGACTCACCGATTACCGAAAGATCAGCGCGTTTGATCATGTCGCAGGTCGGGTCGAGGTTGATCGCCACCACTTTGTCGCAGGCACCGATGCCTTGCAGATGCTGGATCGCCCCGCTAATCCCCACCGCCACATACACCCGCGCGGTAACCCAGATGCCGGACGCGCCGACCTGGCGTTCGCGGCCCATAAAGCCATCGTCCACTGCCACTCGTGAGGCACCTTCGGTGGCACCCAGCGCCGCAGCGGCCTGATGGAACAGCGCCCAATCCTTCACGCCGTTGCCGCCAGAGAGAATAAATTCGGCCTCGGCCATGGGGATCTGCGCCGGGTCGACTGCCACCGCGCCCAAATCCTGAATCCGTAGCAAATGGCTGACCAGTGCTTCACTCAGCGCCAGCGGCCGTACTTCATGACGGGTTTCGCTGACCGGTTCGGCGCATTCCACCGCCGCCAGAATCAGGCGTGGCGCTGCTTGCACCAGGTCTTCCCGCCCTGCACCCGCACGCCCGCTGGCCATGCCATCGGCAACTTGCCAAACCCGCGTGGCCGGGCGCTCGCCAAGCTTGGCGGCCAGACGTCGGCCCAATTCACCACCACCGCTGCGGCTGTCGGGCAGCAACCAGTGGCGCGGCGTCAGTTGTCTTTCTACTGCGCCGAGGGCCAGCACTCGCGCTTCCGGGGCGTAGCCGTCGAAACCTTCGCCATCGAACTGCAGCAGACGGTCGACGCCGTTGCAGTCAAAGGCGCTTTCCTTGTGTTCACCAAAGATCACCGCAACCACCGCGCCGTCGCTACCCGCGAGCTTGTGCGCCAGGCCGAGCAGGTCCTTGTCGTGGGCACTCAGGCGGCCGCCGACCATATCCGGCACCACGGCGATATAGAATGCCGGTTGCTCGATCACATGCAGCGGCAACTGCACCACGGCGCTGGCCGTCGAGCGCTTGGCCGCGCCACCTTGCTGCGCGCCGGAACGATCAATACGTTTGAGGCCATTGGGGCCGATAAAGCCCACGGCATGCGGGTTCTTACGCAGCACTCCAGCGGCGCTGAGCCAGCTGGCCATCACCGGCTGTGCGGCGGCATGCAGCGGGTGCAGGCGGTTGCGGGCAATCCATTCGGCCCGTGGGTCGCGGCGGATGATGTCGCTCATGGGCTTACCTCAGCTGCTTCACGCGGGACGGATGCAGGCTTCTTCACCTCGACCACGCCCTCGATCAATACATCGGCCACCAGCTCGGCAATATCCTTGACCTCCGGACGCGGACCGACCACGCCTTCGAGCATCGCGGTGCACTGCGGGCAACCCACGGCGACCAGCTCGGCCGCGGTTTCCTTGATATCGACCATGCGCATGTCGGGGATGCGCTGCTTGCCGGGGATATCGGTGATCGGCGCGCCGCCGCCACCGCCGCAGCAACGGGAACGGAAGCCCGAGCGCTGCATTTCCTTCACCTCAATGCCGATGGCATTCAGCACATTGCGCGGCGCTTCGTACTCACCGTTGTAGCGGCCCAGGTAGCACGGGTCGTGGTAGGTGACCGAGCCGCCTTTGTGCTGGCCGAGGTTGAGTTTCTGGCCGCTGATCAGTTCATCCATATAGGTGCTGTGGTGCAGCACCGAATAGCGACCGCCCAGCTCGCCGTATTCGTTTTTCAGTACATGGAAACTGTGCGGGTCGCAGGTGACGATGCGTTTGAACTGATACTTAGCCAGGGTGGCGATATTGCGTTTGGCCAGCAGCTGGAAAGTAGCCTCGTCGCCGAGACGGCGGGCCACGTCGCCGCTGTCGCGCTCTTCCAGGCCGAGCACAGCGAAGTCGACCTTGGCGGCTTTCAGCACTTTGACAAAGGCGCGCAGGGTGCGCTGATTGCGCATATCGAAGGCACCGTCGCCGACCCAGAACAGCACATCCACATTTTGCTTGTCACTCATCAGCGGCAGGTTGAGATCCGCCGCCCAGTTCAACCGGCCACCCGGTGCGAAACCGCCGGGGTTGTCGGTGGCGATCAGGTTGTCCAGCACCTCTGCGCCCTTATTCGGCGTAGCGCCTTTCTCCAGCGTGAGATGGCGGCGCATATCGACGATGGCATCGACGTGCTCGATCATCATCGGGCACTCCTCAACGCAGGCGCGGCAGGTGGTGCACGACCACAGCGTTTCGGCATCGACCAGCGCCTTGCCATTTAGATTGACGATAGGCAAGTGTGGGCCACCGCCGTGTTCGCCAACTGGTTTTCCTGGGTAAGGCGAACCGGCAAAGTTGGCATCGGTGCCACCAGCCAGGCCGACCACCATGTCCTGAATCAGCTTCTTCGGGTTGAGCGGCTGGCCGGCGGCGAAGGCCGGGCAGGCCGCCTCGCACTTGCCGCACTGCACGCAGGCATCGAAGCCGAGCAGCTGGTTCCAGGTGAAGTCTGTGGGTTTTTCCACGCCCAGCGGGGCTTTCGAGTCATCCAGGTTTAGCGCTTTCAGCCCGGTCGAACGACCGCCAGCGAAGCGCTCGCTGCGGCGGTGCCAGGCCAGGTGCAGGGCGCCGGCGAAGGCGTGCTTCATCGGCCCGCCCCAGGTCATGCCGAAGAACAACTCGGACACGCCCCAAGCGATGCCTACCAGCAGAATCACCGCGAGCACCCAGCCACCAAAGTCTGCAGGCAGAACGCCGGCCACCGGCAAGGTGGCGATAAAGAAGCTGGCGGCAAACATCAGCAGGCTTTTCGGCAGGCGCATCCACGGGCCTTTCGACAGCCGCGCCGGCGGATCGAGACGGCGTTTGGCGACAAACAGCGCGCCGACAAACATCAACGCGGTGGCACCTAACAGGGCAAAGCCGAGGATGCGATTCTGCAGGCCAAAACCATGCACCAGAATCGCCAGCACCGCGGCCAAGACAAAGCCGCCGGCCGTGGCGACGTGGGTGTTGGCGATATATTTGTCGCGCGCCACCACATGGTGCAGATCGACCATATAACGCCGCGGTATGGCCAGCAGCCCGCCGAGCCAGTCGACTTTCGAAGCCCGACCGCGGCGCCACATCAAGAAGCGCTTGCCGGCGCCGAGCACGGCCAGGCCGAGGGCGGCGAAAAGCAGAATGGGGAGTAGGGTGTTCAACATGTGAGGCTCCCACCGCCAATGTCAGGGGATGATGCATTTCAGTCCCCTCTCCCCAAGAGGGAGAGGGAGCTAGACCGGGTCAAACCATCGATGTTGTGCTGGGCTCAGAAATCCTTGCACAACCGCAGCGCGTCATAGATCGCTGCATGGGTGTTGCGCTGGGCTACGCAGTCGCCGATACGGAACAGCAGATAGCCGTCACCCTTCTCAGCTAAACAAGGCTGCGGTTTGATCGCGAACAGCGCTTCCACATCGATCTGGCCCTTGTTGCGCGAGCCTTCCTTGAGCGCGTAGTACAGGCGCTCATCGGGACGCACGCCGTTTTCCACAACCACCTGATCGACCACCCGCTCCTCTTTCGCGCCGGTGTATTCGTTCTCCAGCACCGCCACCAGCTTGTCGCCTTCGCGGTAGACCTTCTCCAGCATCATGTCGCCGGTCATGATCACTTCTTTCGGGTACATGCTGCGGTAGTAAGTCGGGAACGTGGTGCCGCCCATGGCTACACCCGGCTTGATGTCGTCGGTGACGATCTCCACCTTGGCGCCCTTCTCGGCGATAAAGTCGGCCACCGACATGCCGCCGAATTCGCAAATGGTGTCGTACACCAGCACGTTATTGCCCGGTGCAACGGTGCCATCGAGGACGTCCCAGCTGCTCACAACCAGGCCTTCGGCGGCGCCCCAATGTTCGTTTTGCTCGATAAACGGGTGACCGCCGTTGGCCAGCACGACGATGTCTGGGCGCAGGTCGAGGATGCTCGCTTCATCAGCACCAGTACCCAGGCGCAGGTCGATATTCAGGCGGGCCAACTCCAGCTGGAACCAACGGGTAATGCCGGCCATCTGGTCGCGCTGCGGTGCCTTGGCGGCTAAAGTGATTTGCCCGCCGAGGCTGTCTTTCTTCTCGAACAGGGTCACATCGTGGCCACGCTCGGCAGCCACGCGCGCCGCTTCCATCCCGGCCGGGCCACCGCCAACAATCACCACCTTGCGCTTCGGTCCGCTGGTTTTCTCGATGATATGCGGCAGGCCCATGTATTCGCGGCTGGTCGCGGCGTTCTGGATGCACAGCACATCCAGACCTTGATACTGGCGGTCGATGCAATAGTTGGCACCGACGCACTGCTTGATCTGGTCGACCTGGCCCATCTTGATCTTGGCGATCAGGTGCGGGTCAGCGATGTGCGCGCGGGTCATGCCGACCATGTCGACGTAGCCGCCTTCGAGGATGCGCGTGGCTTGGTTCGGGTCTTTGATGTTCTGCGCGTGCAGCACCGGCACCTTGACCACTTCCTTGATCCCGGCGGCCAGGTGCAGAAACGGCTCCGGCGGGTAACTCATGTTGGGGATAACGTTGGCCAGGGTGTTGTGGGTGTCGGCACCAGAGCCAACCACGCCGATAAAGTCGATCAGGCCGGTGGCATCGTAATAGGCGGCGATCTGCTTCATGTCCTCGTGGGACAGGCCGTCCGGGTGGAACTCGTCACCGGAGATACGCAGGCCCACGCAGAAATCGGGACCGACCTCGGCGCGCACCGCTTTGATCACTTCCAGGCCGAACTTCATCCGGCCTTCAAAGGTGCCGCCCCACTCGTCAGTGCGCTTGTTGACCCGAGGCGACCAGAACTGGTCGATCATGTGCTGGTGCACGGCCGACAGCTCGACGCCGTCCAGGCCGCCGGCTTTGGCCCGGGCCGCCGCCTTGGCGAAGTCACCGATGACACGCCACATTTCCTCCGGCTCGATGGTCTTGCAGGTGGCGCGGTGTACCGGTTCGCGGATACCGGACGGCGACATCAGGGTCGGCCAGTCGAAGCCATCCCAGCGCGAGCGACGGCCCATGTGGGTAATCTGGATCATGATCTTGGCGCCATGCTTATGCATGGCATCCGCCAGGTTCTGGAAGTGCGGAATGATCCGGTCAGTCGACAGGTTCACCGAGCTCCACCAGCCGTGCGGGCTGTCGATGGAGACCACCGAGGAGCCACCGCAGATCGCCAGGCCGACGCCACCCTTGGCCTTCTCTTCGTAATACTTAACGTAACGCTCAGTGGTCATGCCGCCGTCGGTGGCCATGACCTCGGCGTGCGCGGTGGACACGATGCGGTTACGAATAGTCAGCTTGCCGATTTGGATCGGCTGGAACATTGCTTCGAAAGCCATGACTCGATCCTCGACTTAGCGCGGCTTGACGATAAACAGGCCATCATCGTGGCCCTCTTCGGAACCGCCATAGACCTGCTCGGCCACGGTGTGCAGTGTGCTGCCCTGGGCCTGAAGAATCTGATCCATGGCGCCGGCAAACCAGCCGGTGAACATGTAGTCGACCTTGCGCCCGCACTTGCCGTAGACGTACACGAAGGCCGAATGCTTGAGCTTTACCGAGGCGGTGCCAGCGGCCAGGTCGATGGCTTCAATCTCGAACAGCCCCCAGCCGCGTTGCGACAGGCGCTTCATGTAATGTTCGAACACCGCTACGCCAGACAGGCCATGGCACTCGGCCTCTTTCTCGCACCAGTGCCAGGCAGACTTGTAGCCGGCTTTGTAGAGAATCTCGGCGTAAGCCTCAGCGCCCAGTACCTCTTCGATACCGATATGGTTGTTGACGAAGAAATGCCGCGGCACATAGAGCATCGGCAGCGCGTCAGTGGTCCAGACGCCGGTTTCGTCGTCGACCTGGATAGGCATTTCGGGTGCGTGGGTGGCCATGTGTTCAGTGCTCCAGAATTCGTTGTCTTGCGTATTTGAAAGGTGCCGATGAATGCCTGTGGAGCCGCAGCGACAAGCGAGAGCAGTACGCATGTACGGCGAGCTTGTCGCGAGGACGCGACGCAGCTATCGGTGGGCGCAGTAGGCTCCGGAGGTATTCATCACTCGCCCCAGACGTCGGCCAGAACCCGTACCCAGTTCTCGCCCATGATCTTGCGCACCACACGCTCGGAATGGCCGCGTTTGAGCAGGGTCTCGGTGAGGTTGGGGAATTCGCCGACGGTGCGGATGCCCAGCGGGTTGATGATCTTGCCGAAGCTGGTAAGGCGGCGGGCGTAGCCCTTGTCGTGGGTCAGGTACTCGAAGAAGTCCTGGCCGTGGCCCTGGGTGAAGTCGGTGCCGATGCCGATGGCGTCTTCACCAACGATGTTCATCACGTATTCGATGGCTTCGGCGTAATCGTCGATGGTCGAGTCGATGCCTTTGGCCAGGAATGGCGCGAACATGGTCACGCCGACAAAGCCGCCGTGATCGGCAATAAATTTCAGCTCGGCATCGGACTTGTTGCGCGGATGCTCTTTCAGCCCCGACGGCAGGCAGTGGGAATAGGTGACCGGTTTTTTCGATTCGAGAATGACTTCTTCGCTGGTCTTCGAACCTACATGGGAGAGGTCGCACATGATGCCGACGCGGTTCATCTCGGCAACGATCTCGCGGCCGAAGCCGGACAGCCCGCCGTCACGCTCATAGCAGCCGGTGCCGACCAGGTTCTGGGTGTTGTAGCACATCTGCACAATGCCCACGCCGAGCTGCTTGAACACCTCGACATAGCCGATCTGATCTTCAAACGCATGGGCATTCTGGAAGCCGAAAAGGATGCCGGTCTTGCCCTGCGCCTTGGCGGTGCGAATGTCGGCGGTGGTGCGTACGGGCATCACCAGGTCGCTGTTCTCGCGGATCAGCTTCTGGCTGGCGGCGATGTTGTTCACCGTCGCCTGGAAGCCTTCCCACACCGATACGGTGCAGTTGGCGGCGGTCAGGCCGCCTTTGCGCATGTCTTCGAACAGTTCGCGGTTCCACTTGGCGATTATCAGCCCGTCAATAACGATGCTGTCGGCGTGTAATTCGGCTGGGCTCATCAGGCAGTCCCCTTTTAGCGGTGTCGCCAAACCCGTTGTTGGCGCTTTGGACTGAGCATATCCCTGGGGGCTCGGGCGACCCGGTGCAAAAACGACTGGGGTATTGCCGAAAGCGTCAAAGCCGGGTCGCCTATGGATAAGCCACCGAGTGAGCGGCCACCCGGCTGCATTGCCGGGCGTGCGGAAAGGTCGCGAGGGGAAGAAAAACGAAACCGCAGAAAGCACAAAGGGGAGCCTAGGCTCCCCTCTAATTGGGTGTGTGCTTTATTTTTATTATTTGGCGACTGTTATTGTTGTTTTATCGCTGTCTGTTGCGTCATCGCTTTCGGTGATTCCAAGTGGAACCAAGGGCAAACGTATTTTTTTGGTTACTGATACAGCAATCGCCATTGCCAAAACCCCTGCAATGATCCAACCGGCACACCGAGCTACCTCAAGGTAGTTTTATTCTTTTCGGCCTAGTTGCGGGAAAACCCGAATCACATACCCTTTCCAAAAAAATCTGTTTGCGACTCGTGGGTACTCTTGTTTTTGTTGTGCCTTGAGTCGGTACGATAGTTCTGCTGATGCTTGTTATTGTTTTTGTGCAGGAAATAAAGCACTCAGCGTGCCAACTTTAAAAATCACTTATAAATCAATAGCATATGAAAATACCAGGCAGCCTGACTGACACAAGCAGTCACCATTCTGGGGTGCTGCTACTCGTTTGTGTTCCCGTTGCTGGCTGAGCGGTAACACTTGTGCGCAGGTAATGGCGCACATTGGCGGGGCTAAAAAAATGCCCGCAGCAGACTGCGGGCAGCAAAGTGGCCATGAAGGCCTGAGTGTGGAGCCGTTACGGCGGGCGACCAACCCGCCAGCTCCGTTACTCGGCGGCAACCCCTTTCAGGTAGGGCGCAGGCGCGGCGCCGAGGTTGTTGAGCAGACGCTCGCTATACCAGTCGATAAAGTTGACCACGCCAAACTCGTAGGTTTTCGAGTACGGGCCGGGCTGATAAGCGGTCGAGTTGATGCCGCGCTGGTTTTCTTCGGCCAGACGGCGGTCCTGATCATTGGTGGCGTCCCACACCTGACGCAAGCGCGCGACGTCGTAGTCGACGCCTTCCACGGCATCCTTGTGCACCAGCCATTTGGTGGTGACCATGGTTTCCTGGGCACTGATCGGCCACACGGTGAAGACAATCATGTGATCGCCCATGCAGTGGTTCCACGAGTGCGGCAGGTGCAGGATGCGCATCGAGCCCAAGTCAGGATCGGTGATACGGCCCATGAGTTTCTTGCAGCCCTGCTTGCCGTCCATAGTCATGGACACAGTGCCCTTGAGCAGCGGCATGCGCACGATGCGGTTGCGCAGACCAAAGCTGGCATGGGCGTAGGGAATATTGTCTTTGTCCCAGCGACCCGTGCACTCCGCCACCTGATCCTTGAACGCCTGGGTGGCGCGCGGGTCGGTAACATCATCCCACTCCAGCAGGGTATTGAGCAGCTCGGGGTGCGAACCGTTGCAGTGGTAGCACTCGCGGTTGTTCTCCAGCACCAGCTTCCAGTTGGCCTTTTCCATCAAGGTGGTTTGCACGGCCACCTTGGTGTTTTCCATGTCGTACGGCTCCATGTAATGAGCCAGCGTACTGAGGAACTCATCAATGGCCGGTGGGTTTTCCGCCAGGGAAATAAAGATGTAACCACCTGCCACTTTGCAGTTGACCGGTTTAAGGCTGTAGTCCTTGAGGTCGAAATCCGCGCCCATTTCAGTGCCAGCAAACAGCAGGCGACCGTCGAGTTCGTAGGTCCACTGGTGATAAGGGCACACCAGCTTGGCCACCTTACCTTTGTCACTGGTGCACAGGCGCGAACCCCGGTGACGGCAGACGTTATGGAAGGCATGCACCACGCCATCAGCCCCGCGAATCACCATGATCGGGTTATCGCCGATCTGTAGGGTGAGGTAGTTACCCTTGGCCGGGATCTCACAGGTCATGCCGGCAATCAGCCATTCCTTGTGGAAGATCTCCTGCATGTCGATCTTGAACAGGCGCTCGTCGTTGTAGAACGGCTGCGGCAACGAAAAGGTGCGCTCGCGGCTTTGCAGCATCTCGGCGGTGGCCTTGCGTGCAGGCTCCAGCGGATCGCCCAGGCTCAGGGTGGAAGTGACGTCCATCGGTAACTCCTCAATGGCGACTCGCTCGGCGAGTTGCCGCAATAAAGTGGCTAGTCGGTATCACGCAAGGTGGCGTCATTGCCCCGTTCTACGCCCGCCGATGGCGACTGGATGAAAGAGGAATTCGCTCGTGACCTTTTTGCTTCGGCTGGCTGCGAGTGTGGCGCTGAGCGTGGGCCAAACCTTGTCTATGGACGACATGGTCACATCCGTTTCCGACGCGGCAAACCAAGGCCTGCGCGGCAGGTCGCGATAAGCATGTAAATGTCGCTGGCAGATAAATGAGCCCATCCGCCAGTGCGCACAATCCGCCCCATACAAGGCCGATGCCCGGCCGCGCGGAGAGACGTCCATGACGACGAACGACTTCCTCAACCCCATTACCACCCAGACCTGGAGCAACGGCCGCCACCTGGTACGTTGCGTCAAAGTCATCCAGGAAACCTGGGACGTGCGCACGTTCTGCTTTATGGCCGATCAGCCGGTGCTGTACTTCTTCAAACCAGGACAATTCGTCACCCTGGAACTGGAAATCGACGGCCAGCCGGTGATGCGCTCCTACACCATCTCCAGCTCGCCTTCCGTGCCCTACAGCTTTTCCATCACCATCAAGCGGGTGCCTGGCGGCAAGGTCTCCAACTGGTTGCATGACAACCTGCAGGAAGGCCAGGAGCTGCCGGTTCACGGCCCGGTCGGGCTGTTCAATGCCATCGACTTTCCCGCCGACAAGGTGCTCTACCTCAGCGGCGGCGTCGGCATCACGCCGGTGATGTCGATGGCGCGCTGGTTTTACGACACCAACGCCAATGTCGACATGGTGTTTGTGCACAGCGCGCGCTCACCGAAGGACATCATCTACCACCGCGAGCTGGAGCATATGGCCGCGCGGATCAACAACTTCAGCCTGCATGTGATTTGCGAGAAGCATGGGCTGGGTGAGGCTTGGGCCGGTTATCGCGGCTACCTCAACCAGAAGATGCTGGAGCTGATTGCCCCGGACTATCTGGATCGGGAAATTTTCTGCTGCGGCCCGACGCCGTACATGAATGCGGTCAAACGCCTGCTGGAAAGCAATGGCTTCGACATGCAGCACTACCACGAGGAGTCCTTTGGCGCGACGCCGGCGGATGTCCGTGAAGAAGCCAAGGAGCTCGCCGCCGAAGCCGCCGAAGCCCCCGCCGTGCCGGCTGCCGAACAGAATCAGGTGGCATTCACCAGCACCGGCAAGAGCATCCGCGTCGACCCAGGCGAAACCGTACACGCTGCCGCAGCCAAGCTTGGTCTGCATATCCCCAAAGCCTGTGGCATGGGCATTTGCGGCACCTGCAAGGTAATGAAAACCTCAGGCGAGGTGAGCATGGAGCACAACGGCGGGATCACCGACGAAGATGTCGCCGAGGGCTATATTCTGTCCTGCTGCAGCGTGCCGCAGGGTGATGTGGCAATCGAGTACTAAGCACTGCGTATCGACCGTCGCGCACACAGCAAAACGCCGCACTCGCCTTCAAGGCCAGTGCGGCGTTTTGGTTTTGTAGGAGGGCTGGGCGGCACGCCGCTTCAGCCGCGACAAGCGATTAACAGCTCGCCGCTAAAGCGCCTCCCACAAAGCGTGTAGGAGCCAGATCCCTGCCAAGCAAAAGCATCGCAAGCAAGCTGGCTCCTACAGGTTATTCAGCGAGGCTTAGAGCCTGACACTGGCGAAGGTCGACTCCCCCTGCGCCCGCGTCAGCGCGGCCATGGCCGAGGATGGTGATGGGCGCATGAGGTCTTCCGGCATGGGCAGCAGCGCCACCACATTGCCGCCCTGCTGGCCCGCGCGCTCGTCACGCGGCGGGATGCCGAAGTATTCGCGGTAGCACTTGGAGAAGTGCGGGGTGGAAACAAAACCGCAGACAGAAGCCACTTCGATAATCGACATGCTGGTCTGCTTGAGCAGCTGGCGGGCGCGAATCAGGCGCAGCTTGAGGTAGTAACGCGACGGCGAGCAGTGCAGGTACTTCTGGAACAGGCGCTCCAGCTGGCGACGCGAGACATCGACATACAGCGCCAGCTGATCGAGGTCGATCGGCTCTTCCAGGTTGGCTTCCATCAGCGCGACGATCTCCTGCAGCTTCGGCTGGTTGGTGCCAAGCATGTGCTTGAGCGGCACGCGCTGGTGATCCTGCTCGTTACGGATGCGCTCGTAGATAAACATTTCAGAAATTGCCGCTGCCAGTTCGCGGCCATGCTCGCGGCCGATCACATGCAGCATCATGTCCATCGGCGCGGTGCCGCCGGAGCTGGTGTGGCGATTGCGATCTATCGAGAACAGGCGAGTGCTGACTGCTGCGCGAGGGAAGGCTTCCTGCATCGAGGCCAGGCACTCCCAGTGCACGCTGCAATCAAAACCATCGAGCAGCCCGGCCTTGGCCAGCGCCCAGCTACCGGTGCACACCGCACCCAGTTGAGCGCCATGGCGGGCCTGGCTTTGCAGCCACTGCACGTGCTCACGGGTGACGCTGTGCTGAATGTCCACACCGCCGCAGACGATCACTGCATCTAGGCGCGGTGCCGTAATCAGGCTGGCATCCGGGGTGATCTGCAGGCCATCACTGGCGCAAACCGGCAGGCCGCTTTGGCTGAGGGTGTGCCAGCGGTACAACTCCTTACCGGACAACTGGTTGGCCATGCGCAGCGGCTCGACGGCAGACGCCAGGGAAATCAAGGTGAAGTTGTCGAGCAGGAGAAAGCCGATGGACTGCGGAGCACGGCTCTGGGGTTGTGCCCCTTGAGTGAACTGTGACATCAGGTAAACCCTCACGCGAAGCAAAGCACGGTAGTGAGCCCCTCTATGCGGTGGCTCTTTTTATGGTTCTGGGACTGCACAACGCCAGATCGACCATCAGCACAACGCAAAGGCCGTGCCTAAATTGATTGGGCGTTCAATTAAAAACAGAGGGATCGGCCCAACGCTAGTGACACTAGGCGTTGGCAGGAGCGACAGAAGCATTCTGATTACGACCGCAAACGCCCATTCGACGGGCGCTTGAGCATTTCGGTAGCACTGCCAGGCAAGTGCTTTGTCACCCCGCTACGCAGGGTAAAAACGGCGCGGTAACGGACCAACGGGCAGGCCATATTCAGCAGCGTTGCGCTGCCCTTTGCCACTGTGCCGAACAACCACGCACCACAAATGTGCACGCAGATCTGAACGTGCGCATCAGCATTCAACAGCGCTAACGGCCAACCCGCCGCGCGAGGTTTCCTTGTACTTGTCATGCATATCGGCGCCGGTGTCGCGCATGGTGCGGATCACCCGGTCCAGTGAGATAAAGTGCTCGCCGTCGCCACGCAGGGCCATCTGCGCCGCGTTGATCGCCTTCACTGCAGCAATCGCGTTGCGCTCGATGCACGGCACTTGCACCAGGCCACCGACCGGGTCACAGGTCAGACCTAGGTTATGTTCCAGACCGATTTCGGCGGCGTTTTCCACCTGACCAGGGGTGGCCCCGAGAATCTCCGCCAGCCCTGCAGCGGCCATGGCGCAGGCCGAACCGACCTCACCCTGACAACCGACCTCAGCCCCGGAGATCGACGCGTTCTTCTTGCACAGAATGCCGATGGCGGCAGCGGCCAGCAGGTAATCCACCACATTGGCCTCAGTCACCGCCGGGCTGAAGCGCACGTAGTAATGCAGCACAGCCGGGATGATTCCCGCCGCACCATTGGTCGGCGCTGTGACCATGCGCCCGCCGGCGGCGTTTTCCTCATTCACCGCCAGGGCGAACAGGTTGACCCACTCCATGCCACTGAGGGTCGAGCCGATCACGTTGGGCTTGCTCATTTCCTGCAGGCTGCGGTGCAGCTTGGCGGCGCGGCGCTTCACATTCAGCCCACCGGGCAAAATGCCCTCGTGCTGCAAACCCTGCTCGACGCACTCGCGCATGGCCTGCCACAGGCGCATCAGGCCGCTGCGGATTTCGGCTTCGCTGCGCCAGGCTTTCTCGTTAGCCATCATCAGCTCGGAAACCCGCAGGCCATGAGCCTTGCACAGGCTTAGCAGCTCCTCCGCGCTATTGAAGTCATACGGCAGCTGCGTGTGATCCTGATCCAGCTGACCACTGGCGGCCTGCTCGGCGTCCACGACAAAACCGCCGCCCACCGAGTAATAGGTGTTTTCGTGCAGCAGGCTGCCATCGGCGGCAAACGCACTGAGGGTCATGGCGTTGGGGTGATACGGCAGGTTTTCTTCCAGCAGCAGCATGTCGCGCGACCAGTCGAAGCCGATGCTGACCCGCCCACCGAGCGGCAACTGCCCGCTGGCCAGCAGCTGCGCGATACGCGGTTCGATGCTGCTCGGGTCGACCTGATCCGGCCATTCGCCCATCAGCCCCATGATCACCGCACGGTCGCTGCCGTGGCCAACACCGGTGGCCGATAGCGAACCGTACAGACGCACCTGCAACCGCGCTGTACGTTCCAGCAAACGCCGCTCGGCCAATGCGCCGCTGAACAGCGCCGCTGCACGCATCGGTCCGACGGTATGCGAACTGGACGGCCCAATGCCGATCTTGAACAGGTCAAACACGCTGATAGCCACACCACTCTCCTGCACGATTGCTACATGCAGGCATGATCAGGATTTCCCCACGCTACCGCCGCTCCACACCGACCCGCCCATATCTAAATCCGTCAGCGCCGCAAACGAACGCGACGTGTGCGACAGCACGCAGTTTCAAGCGCCGCTGCAGCAATTCACGACAGCAGCGTTCTACTTGCGACTTCACGCATAGGCAGCGAAGGAAATCTGTCGGCATGATCGCCGCGCCCATGGACCGGCCAGCTGCATTCGCCTGCCACCCGTGGCCCGACTGCGCGCTTGTACGCGCGCCCTGTCACTGCAACCGGGAGAGGCTTGATGACACGCAACAAACGCTGGCTGCTGGCCGCCACCTTCTGCACCACCCCGCTGCTGGCCCAGGCCGCAGAGCCGGCGCAATGCGGGCTGATTCGCTTTGCCGATGTCGGTTGGACTGACATCACCGTGACCACCGCCGTCACGCGGCAGGTATTCAGTGAATTGGGCTACCGCACCCAGGTCAAACGCTTGTCCGTGCCCGACACCTACAAAGCCATGCAGGACGGCAAGATCGACGTGTTCCTCGGCAACTGGATGCCGAGCATGGAAAACGACATCAAACCCTACGCCGCCAACGGCTCGGTAAAGACCCTCGGCGCCAACCTCATCGGTGCCAAATACACCCTGGCGGTGAACCAGGCGGCGTATGACGGCGGCGTGAAAAACTTCGCCGATCTCGCGCGCTTCAGTAAAGAACTGGGCGGCAAACTCTACGGAATCGAACCGGGCAACGATGGCAATAAGCTGATCCAGTCAATGATCGACAAGAACGCCTTCGGCCTGGCCGGGTTCAGCCTGGTGGAGTCCAGCGAGAACGGCATGCTGGCCCAGGTCAAACGCGCCGAGCACCTCAAACAGTGGGTGGTATTTCTCGGCTGGGCGCCGCACCCGATGAACAACCAGTTGCAGATGCATTATCTGGACGGCGGTGATGAGTTCTTCGGCCCCAACTACGGCGGCGCAACTGTGTATACCAACGTGCGCGCAGGCCTGGCCGAGCAGTGCCCGAATGTCACCCAACTGCTGAAAAATCTGCGCTTCAGCCTGGAGATGGAGAGCTACCTGATGGGCGCCATCCTCAACAAAAACACCAACCCGCGACGCGAGGCCAAAGCCTGGTTGAAGGCTAATCCGCAGACGCGGGCGAGCTGGCTGGAAGGCGTCACACGATTGAACGGTCAATCAATAAAAACCGCCGAAAACCTCGCCAGTGGAAATTAATTTGTCATTTTTTCCGAACAGCGCGCAGCCCCCAGCGCACAGTGCCTGTGGCCATTTGAAACGCTGCAAACCACGGCCGCTGTGGCTTGCAGCCTTGGCAACGGAACAAACAAGTCTGTTATGGTTTTTAAAGCGTCTGTCGCCGCGCAACACGTCAGAGTCGCAAACCGACAATTGCGACAGGCCGAAGACTATATCGTTGAGTCAGCCGATTTCGTCGCTGTCGCCTTAGCAGGGTCGACAGACCGGGCGCCCACAGCCCCGGACCGAAGAATATATAAGTGCTGGCTCACCACGTGATGGGTGCCAGCCCAACAAGAAATTTCGGATGTACGCGCGCCTCGGGTCGAGGTGTGTAAAACCCAAGGATGGGACTTCGTAACACTGCCAGAGGGTTTGGAACGCGGTTTGCAGCACGGCACAGCAAGGTTGACTCAACAGTACGCCCCCATAGCGTCCATTGCCCACAAGGCAACCGGAGCGTTGCAGCGGTTGTGCCTGAGCTCCCTGAATGTGTTGCGCGGCAAGGCACGGCCCCGACCCCGGAACCCAGTAAACCCACACAGGCAAGAACAGTCGGCATCACCGTACGTACGCCAGCTGGCGTAGGCGCGGTTCCGCAGCACTGATCTGGATGTCTACTGAAGGGGAATCATCCCATGCAGTCTGGAAAAATCGTCGTCGAAAACCTCTACAAGGTGTTCGGCGCAGAGCCACAAGAAGCCATTGACCTGCTCAAACAGGGCTGGAGCAAGGAACGAATTCTTGCGGAGAAAGGCGCGGTAATCGGCGTCAGCGACGTGTCCTTCAGCGTCGAGGAAGGTGAAATTTTCGTGCTGATGGGCCTCTCCGGCTCCGGCAAATCCACCCTGATCCGCCTGATCAACCGCCTGGTTGAACCCAGCGGCGGCAACGTCTACATCGACGGGCAGAACGTCGCCAAGATGCCCAAGGCGGAGCTGATCGATCTGCGCCGCCGCGACATGAGCATGGTCTTTCAGTCCTTCGCCCTGATGCCTTCACGCAGCGTGCTGGACAACGCCGCCTTCGGCCTGGAAGTGGCCGGCAAGAGTAAGAAGGTGCGCGAAGAGCGCGCCATGCAAGTACTCAAGCAGGTTGGCCTGGACACCTTTGCGCACAAGATGCCGCATGAGCTGTCCGGCGGCATGCAGCAGCGCGTCGGCCTGGCCCGCGCCCTGGCGGTTGACCCGTCAATGATCATCATGGACGAGGCGTTTTCTGCCCTCGACCCGCTCAAGCGCCGTGAGATGCAAGACGTGCTGCTGGAGCTGCAAAAGACCGACCGCCGCACCATCATCTTCGTCTCCCACGACATCGAAGAAGCCATGCGCATCGGCACCCGCATCGGCATCATGGAAGGCGGCAAACTGGTTCAGGTCGGCACCCCGCAGGAGCTGATCGACAACCCCGCCAACGATTACGTGCGTAACTTCTTCAACACCGTCGACACCAACCGCTACCTCACCGCCGGCCAGCTGATGGCCAACAGCGTGCCGATCTACGTGCACAACGGCAAAGCGCCGGATGCGCAGAAGGTCTGCCAGGAGCTGCAGGCGCTGGACAAGCACTACGCCTTTGTCGTCGACGAGCAGAACAACTTCCAGGGCTCTATCAGCCTGGAAAAAATCGCCCTACTCGTCGAAGGCGGCGCGACATGCAGCCTTGACGCGAACGTGCTCAAGCATATCAACCCTGTTTCCGAAGGCACCCCGCTGGATCAGGTGATTGAACGCCTGGTGGACAACGAAGGACCGATTCCGGTGATTGACGCGCACGGCCACTACAGCGGCGCAATCAGTAAAGGTCGCCTGTTGACCCGCCTGCAGGGAGAGTCCCATGAGTGAGAAACAGCTCGACCTGGGCAGCTGGGTCAATGACGTGGTACAGCACCTGCTGGACAACTACAGCGATGGCTTCGACAGCATCGGCGCCGTGGTCAACGGCTTCTCCGAAGGCATCGAATGGCTGCTGATGCTGCCACCGGCCTGGCTGCTGATTGCCATCTTTATCGGCCTCGGCCTGTGGCGCATCGGCTACAAGTTCGCCATCTTCACCGCTATCTCCTTCGTACTGATCGTACTCACCGGCTTCTGGGAACAGACCGTGGTAACCCTCGGCCTGACCTTCTCGGCCACGCTGATCAGCCTGCTACTCGGCATTCCCCTCGGCATATGGGCCGCGCGCAGCGAGCGGGTAGCGACCATCATCCGGCCGATTCTCGACTTTATGCAGACCATGCCGGCGTTCGTTTACCTGATTCCCGCCGCCATGCTCTTCGGCCTCGGCCGTGTGCCGGGGATCATCGCCACGGTGATCTTCGCCATGCCCCCGGCGGTGCGCTTGACCAACCTCGGCATCCGCCAGGTGAATAAAGAGATCATCGAAGCCGGCCAATCCTTCGGCTGCACGCCGCGTCAGCTACTGTTCAAAGTGCAGCTGCCGAACGCCATGCCGTCGATCATGGCCGGGGTCAACCAGACCATCATGATGGCCCTGTCGATGGTGATCATTGCCTCGATGGTCGGCGCCGGCGGCCTGGGTAACGACGTACTGGCGAGTATTCAGCGCCTGGACATCGGCCTTGGTTTCGAAAGCGGCATGGCCGTGGTGTTGCTGGCGATCATTCTCGACCGCATCACCGAAAGCTTCGGCACCCCACAAACCGCCAAGCGCAGCAGTCTGTTCAGTTGGTTCAGCGGCAAGCTTCAACGCCAGTAATCTAAATTTAACCATCACAGGGAATCGCAGATGAAGACGATTAAACAGCTCGCAGGTGTCGGCCTGCTCTCCGTGGCCATGCTGCAGAGCGCCTGGGCGCAAGAGCCGGAGAGTTGCAAAATGGTGCGCTTCGCCGAAATCGGCTGGGCCGACATCGCCGCCACCACTGGCGTGGCCATGACCCTCAGCGAAGGCCTGGGCTACCAGACGCGCAAAATCATGGCCTCCGTACCCATCGCCTTTACCGGCGTGCAGAAAGGCCAGATCGACGTATTCCTCGGTTACTGGGCGCCCTCGATGGACGCTGTGATCGAACCCTTCACCAAGGATGGCGGCGTCAAAGTACTGCCCAAAGCCAACCTTGAAGGTGCCAAGTACACCCTCGCCGTCCCGACCTACGCCGCTGAAGCCGGGCTGAAAAGCTTTGCCGACATCGCCAAGTTCAAGGACCAGCTGGGCGGCAAGATCTTCGGCATCGAGCCCGGCAACGACGGTAACCTGCTGATCGACGGCATGATCAAGAGCAACCAGTTCGGCCTCGGCGAATTCAAAATGGTCGAGTCCAGCGAAGCCGGCATGCTGGTACAGCTGCAACGCGCGGTGAAGAAGAATGAACCCGCCGTGTTCCTCGGCTGGGCACCGCACCCGATGAACACCCAGTTCGACATCACCTACCTGGAAGGCGGCGATGACGTATTCGGCCCTGACTTCGGCGCCGCCAAGGTCTACACCGTCGTGCCGCCAGATTACGAAGCACGCTGCGCCAACGTCGGCAAACTGCTGAACAACCTACAGTTCACCGTGGAAATCGAAAGCCAGCTGATGGAAAAGGTCCTGGATAAACAGAACCCGACCGAAGTCGCCAAAGAGTGGATCAAAGCCAACCCGGCGATCCTCGACCAGTGGCTGGCCGGCGTTACCACCTACGACGGCCAGGACGGCGTTGCAGCGGTGAAAAAACACCTCGGCCTGTAAGCCACAACGCGCCGCCTCCTTTACCTGCGGGCGGCGCGGTTAGTTCAAGCACCTGAATCAGCACCACACCCGCGAGGCCACACGGCCATCGCCGGGTTTGCTGCACCCCGGATTTAACACGCAATACCGTACGACCCAGCTAGGCCCGCAAGAAGAACGCGCCAGTAACTCACTGAACTGCCACTCTCACTGACGGAGCACACCCTATGCGAAACCTGAAGAACCTCTGCCTGCAAAGCCTCGGCGTCGCCGCCCTGGCCATCGGCATGAGCAGCGCCATGGCGGCGGACAAAGCCACCCTGAAAATCGGCTACGTAAACGGTTGGGACGACAGCGTCGCCGCCACCCACGTAGCGGGTGAAATCCTCCAGAGCAAACTCGGTTACACCGTCGAGCTGAAGCCTGTAGAACCCGCCATCATGTGGCAGGGCGTAGCCCGTGGTGACCTCGACGCCACCCTCTCCGCCTGGCTGCCCGCCACCCACGGCGAATACTTTGCAAAACTCAAAGACAAGGTCGAAGTGCTCGGTACCAACTACGCTGGCGCCAAAATCGGCCTGATCGTACCTGACTACGTACAAGCCAAAACCATCGCCGACCTGCAAACCTACGCCAAAGACTTCGACGGCAAAATCACCGGCATCGACGCTGGCGCCGGCGTAATGCGCCGCGCTGAAGAAGCCATCAAGGAATACGCCCTCACCGACATCAAACTAATGCCAAGCTCCGGCCCAGGGATGGCCACCGCCCTGACCCGTGCCGAGAAGGACAAGAAAGCCATTGTCGTCACCGGCTGGATCCCACACTGGATGTTCGCCAAATGGAACCTGCGCTTCCTCGAAGACCCGAAAAAAGTCTTCGGCGATGACGAACACGTCGACACCGTCGCCAACCCCAGCATCAACAGCAAAGCCCCAGAAGCCGCTGCCTTCCTGAAGAAATTCTCCTGGAGCGGTGAAGAAGTCGGCGCCGTTATGCTCGCCATCCGCGACGGCGCCAAACCGGAAGACGCCGCCAAAGACTGGATCAGCAAAAACCCAGAGCGCGTCGCCGAGTGGCTTAAATAAGCCAAGGCTGCACCTCTATATATAAAGCGGGCTACGGCCCGCTTTTTTGTGGGCGCGAAATGGTGAAGGGAGAATGTTCTAGACAGGGGGAGATGGGGGTGGATAGGGTTGGGGCTAGCCAAAATTTCGCCTAACCCTGGCCGTTTTCTGCACCTTCGCGACATTGAGCGTGGGGCATAGACAGGATGCAGCAGATAGGGTGGGCGTTATGCGACAGGAAAGCGCGACATTGGTATGTCGCATAATTAATAGCTATACAAAAAGCCACCAACCGAAGCGTTCATGAAATATATAATTAGAATACTTCTAATGCTCGCAGCACCTTATGCTAGCGCCGGCATATCTATTGAACAAGAAACTGCTGACTGCCTAAGAGTTAAAAATTTCTCTATTGCAGGGACCAACCATTACAAGCTAAAAGAATATTCAAAGGCTAGAGAGCAATATGAACAACAAGTCGCATGGTCTGAGAGCTGTCAGTTGAGCGAGCAAGAAATCACCACAGCCTACAACAATGTCGCACTCACATATATTCACGAGAGAAAATATCTAAAAGCAAAAGCATGGCTCGACATACAACCCACAAGCAAAAAATCAATTTTCAATCACAACAAAGTGAAAGACCAAATTGAAACATCAATAAAAAATAACTCCAAAAAACCAGAAGGCAGATATTGGCTTTACGCCGGAAAATCATTATGGAATGAATTCACAATAAACAAGAAGAACGACAGCTACGAATTTAACTTTGAAGGCTATTCCGCAGGCCTTATGGCAATGTATTACGGCCCAAATATTGGTTCATTTTCTGCACTGCTAAACATTGATAATTCAGAAGCACACCTCGATATGACCAAGGAAAAAGATGCCGAGTCTGACTGTGTATATAAATTCACTTTCACGGGAACAAAATTAACTGTAGAACGCACATCAGGGACATCATGCGGGTTGGGCCATAACGTTTCTGCTGAAGGAACTTATCAGAAAGTTGAGGAATAAAGGGGTAGAACCAAAGAGAACAAAAGGGGCCGTAGTGAGTTATTCTTGATCACCTCAGAACCAGTACACGGCTAGATTGCTCGCCCGAACCACTTTCGTTGTATATACCAATTAACCAACCCGGCCTAAACCCATGAACCGCCGCAAGAAAATAAAACAGCTACTAGAAGCTCACGCCAAGAAGGCCAACGCCAAATTGGCACCCAAGAAAAAATCAACCTATGTCAGCAAAGCCGACCGCCTAAAGCTGGCCGCTGAAGCCAGCCAAGATTCAATCGTTGCTTCCGAACCAACCAGGGCTGATTTAATCGCTGAAACCAAAGACGCTTCACAACCATAAATTCAATAAGCCGTGATGGACGACAAGGAAGACAGCACACATGCCAGGCCAATACCCAAACAGAATCAAACAGCTGCCCTTATTCGATGGCCGCTTTGACGCCTATAAGCTTGAGGCAAAAGACAGCACAGTCCTATTTGCCTCCTACCCCGCTGGCACCTCCATCCCGCCGCACAGCCATGACACCGATAACCATGGCGTAATTACGCGCGGCGAATTGATTCTGAGCATGAATAACCAAACGATCAGGGTTGGCGTCGGCGAGTGGTATCACGTACCTGCAAACGTTGAGCACTCAGCTTTATTTGAGGTCGAGACCGATGAGGTTGAATTTTGGTTTCAGGGTTAATCCACATGCGCCTCAGTCTTTATCTCTTGTTGTTTATCGCGCCGGCATCACTGGCCAATGAGTGCGTGGTGCTATTGCACGGGATGGGCCGAACCAGCTACTCGATGAATGCAATCGAAGACTCGTTAGCCAAAGAGCATTACACCGTCATCAACAACAGCTACCCGTCCACGGAGCAAGACATCCAACAGCTGGCGTCAGTGGTGGGGGATGGCATTGCTGAGTGTAAAAAAGCGAACGCGCAGAGCATCCACTTTGTTACCCACTCTTTGGGCGGCATCTTGGTCAGGCAGTATTTTCAGAACAACGTCGTTGCCGAAGCCAAGCGGGTGGTCATGCTTGGCCCACCCAACCACGGCAGTGAGGTGGCAACGAAAAAGAAAGACCGATGGTGGTACAAAATGGCCACCGGGCCAGCTGGACAGCAGCTCGGCACTGAAGCCGACAGCACGCCAAACCAGCTTAAATCTATCCCTCTTGAGATCGGCATAGTTGCCGGCACGGAAAGCCTGGACCCATGGTTTGCAGGCGATTTACCCGAGCCAAACGATGGCAAGGTTTCGGTGGAGAGCGCAAAGCTTGCTGAGATGAAGGACTTTATTACTGTTCCGCACAGCCATACGTTTATGGTGAGTGCCGATATTGTGACCAGTCAGATCAAGCAGTTTCTGCAGCATGGTCATTTCAGCCATGAGCCCTAACTCGTTGTTGGCAGCGCGAATAATCGAACATGACCACAACTAGCCCGCCCGATAAGCCCAACCGCAGCGCCTTTTGGGCCATACGCGTTATTACGCTCGCGCTGCTTTGCGTACTCGGCCTGCTGCTACCGCTGCTCTCGCACCTGCTCGCTGGCGTAGCGGGCACGCTGGCCTGGCTGATCGACCTGGCAAGCCATTGGCAGTGGCTGTTCTTGTTGGGGCTCGTGGTGTTTGCCGGGTTGGCCTGTTGCCGTGATAAGCGCTGGGCCGTTTTGCTATTGGCACTGCCGTTGCCCTGGCTAACGGCATCCGTACCAGCGCCAACTGGCGATCCGCAGGCCCAGGTGTTTGCCGTAGCCAGTGCCAACGTCCATCTAGATAGCCGCAACACGCAAGGGTTAGCCACTTGGTTGGCGCAGGAAAAACCGGATGTAGTGGTGTTGCTGGAGGTTTCCCCGGCCTATGCGCAAGGCTTACGCACACTGCGCGATTACCCCTTTCAACACATCGTTGCCCAGGACAGCCCCTTTGGCATCGCAGTGCTGTCGCGCCATCCGCTGCAGCAGATCGAGGTGATCGAGGATGCGCAGGGGATTGCCCATATCGAGGCGCAGTTGCAGTGGCACGGCCAGCCGGTCGGGATTATCGCTCTGCACCCGATGCCGCCGCTTTCACCGCAGTATCACAGCGTACGCAACGCCAAGCTGGCGGCCCTGGCCACGCAAGCCGCAGCCAGCGCCATACCGACGGTTTTAGCCGGCGACCTGAATGCCACGCCTTGGTCGTCGGCCTTTAGCGGGCTAGCGCAATTGGGTTTGCGCCGCGCCAGCGGTTTGGCCGCGACCTGGCCGGCCGTCTTACAGGGAGTACTCGGGCTGCCTATCGACCACGTACTGGTCACGCAGCATTGGGCGGTGGTGGCGCGCCAGGTAGGCCCACAGCTGGGCTCGGATCATTTGCCGGTGCTGGTTCACCTGGGGCCCGCGCTAGAGAAATAAAGGCGACAGGTTTACCTTGCCTGGCAACCTTCACCTGCACAGCAAGCCATTCCAATCATTGAGGGACCACCATGATCACCTGCCATATCCGCTATGTGCTCGACCCGCGCAAACTCAAGGAATTCGAGCATTACGGCAAGCTGTGGATTGCCCTGGTGGCGAAGTTTGGCGGCACGCATCACGGTTACTTTCTACCCTCGGAAGGGGCCAACAATATCGGCCTGGCGATATTCAGCTTCCCCAGCCTGGCGGAGTACGAACAGTATCGGCTGAAGTCCTTTGCCGACGCCGAGTGCCTGGCGGCCTTTAAATATGCGGAAGAGACTCAGTGCATCATCAGCTACGAGCGCACCTTCTTCCGTCCGGTATTTGATGCCTGACGGATCCTTAATTGCCGAGTTAAGCGCATGTCCCAGCTCGCCCACTTCCAGTTGATGGCCCGCTATAACGCGTGGATGAATGACAAGCTCTACGCGGCTGCCGGCCAGCTGTCGCCGCAGACGCTGAGTGAGGATCGCGGGGCGTTTTTCCCGTCCATCCTCGCCACGCTCAACCATATTGCGGTGGCCGATATCATCTGGCTCAAGCGCTTTGCCGAGCACCCGGCGTGCACGGAGCTGCATGAAGTGATCAACGATCTGCAACGGCCAGTGGCGCTGGATCAGCTGTTATTCGATACCTTCGCCCCGCTGCAGGCTTTGCGCGGCCGGCTGGATGGGCATATCAGCGACTGGGTAGCGGCGCTGACCGAGCCGGACCTGGAGCATGTGCTGGCCTACGGCAATATGAAGGGCGTGCCTGCACAGCGGCCGTACGCCAGCCTGATGCTGCATTTCTTCAATCACCAGACTCACCATCGCGGCCAAGCCAGCACCTTGCTGCACCAGGCCGGTCAGGATATCGGCGTGACCGATTTGCTGGCGCTGATTGCCGACGTTGAGTCGCGCTAATGCGCTCAACAACCCGCCAGAGCCACGACAGCCGATGAAGCCACTCGCCCTGCTGCGGGTTTATCTCCCGCGCATCGCCTTTCGCCGGGCGGCGCAGGCGCAGCTGGGGGCTTGTTTGCCTGCGGCCACGGCGGCAGCGGTATGGGCCAGAACCCTGGAAATACAAAATGAATTGCAACGCACGCAGGTGCGCCATTCGCCGGGGGTGAATCTGCTGCTGCGTTATATGCAGTGGGATTACGCCCTGTACCGCGCCTTGCAGGAGCAAGGCATTGGCCAGCAGCAGGCCGGCGAGTGGATTGAGCAGATCAACTGGCAGATCTTCGCCCCGGCCAGCGCCCTGGCGTTCAAGCTGTCGCGCCTGCGCAGCGGCCGCTTGCAGGCGCGTATCCAGTGGCTACTCGATGCGCTGTTCAGCCTGGTGTTTACCCGCCCTTTTCGCCGCAGCAATCTGCCCGCCGCCGCTGGCGTGGCCTTTGATGTGCAGGTGTGCCCGTTGGCCAGTTACCTGCGCGAGCAGGGTGCGCCAGAGCTGACCCACTTTGCCGCGTGTAGCCTGGATTACCGCATGGCCAGTAATTGGGGCGTGACGCTGCAACGTAAGCAAACCCTTGCAGGCGGCGCGGCCTACTGCGATTTCCGCTTTAGCGTGCCGCCGGTTCAGCTGGTTGCCCGTGAAGGCGCGGGCGTCGATAAAACCGCCGCCGATCAGGCTGGAAACTAGCCGCGCTGGCCCTCGCGCAGCGGCATGCCCCTGACCGACAGGTCATCCCTGGAACGCCATGTTTGATTGATCGTTCAACAATAACCGGCCTAGACTGCGCGCATTCCGGGAACGCCCCTATCGACGGAGAAGCCGATGCCCAAGGTTGGAATGCAACCAATCCGCCGCTCGCAATTGATCGCGGCGACCCTTGAAGCGGTTGATCAGGTCGGCATGAGCGATGCCAGCATCGCCTATATTGCGCGGATCGCCGGGGTCTCCAACGGCATCATCAGCCACTATTTCCGTGACAAGAACGGCCTGCTCGACGCCACCATGCGCCACCTGATGCAGGCGCTCAGTGATGCCGTGCGCGAACGCCGCGCCAGCTTGCCGCCGGACCAGCCGCGCGAACACCTGCGGGCGATGATTGAAGGCAACTTCGATGACAGCCAGGTCAACGGCCCGGCGATGAAAACCTGGCTGGCGTTCTGGGCCACTAGCATGCACCAGCCGGCGCTGCGGCGTTTGCAGCGGGTCAACGATCACCGCCTGTATTCCAACCTGTGCGGGCAATTCAGCCGGGTATTGCCGCAGGATCAGGCGCGCAGCGCGGCCCGTGGACTGGCGGCATTGATCGATGGCTTGTGGCTGCGCGGGGCGCTGTCCGGCGAGGGTTTCGACACCCGCCAGGCGATTGAGATCGCCTACGAATACCTCGATCTGCAGTTGCTCAAGGCGCAATAGCCGCCCTCTTTTAAACACCCCGAAGCCACCGCCGGCACGCCTTGCGTGTCGTGTTTGGCTGCGCCCTGTCGTTTTTATTGATTGATCGTTCAATTAAGATAATTTAGCCTTGCGTCTATATTGTCTACACCGACGACCTGCGCCAGGCGGCTCGCGTCGACCACCGCACACGAGGAACGCGCCATGCCCCGCTTCGACGAACAGCAGCTCTTTATTGGCGGCCGCTATGTAACGGCCAGCAGCGGCGAGACCTTCGACAGCATCAACCCCGCCACCGGCGAAGTACTGGCCCGCGTGCAGCGCGCCAGCAAAGCGGACGTGGAACTGGCCGTGGCCAGCGCCACCGAGGGCCAAAAGGTGTGGGCGGCAATGACCGCCATGCAGCGTTCACGCATCCTGCGCAAGGCCGTGGACATTCTGCGCGAGCGCAACGATGAGCTGGCCGAGCTGGAAACCCTCGACACCGGCAAGCCGCTCTCCGAAACCCGCTATGTCGATATCGTCACTGGCGCCGACGTGCTGGAGTATTACGCCGGCTTGATCCCGGCCATCGAAGGCGAGCAGATCCCGCTGCGCGACACCAGTTTCGTCTACACCCGCCGCGAGCCGCTCGGCGTGGTCGCCGGTATCGGCGCGTGGAACTACCCGATCCAGATCGCTCTGTGGAAATCCGCGCCGGCCCTGGCCGCCGGCAACGCTATGATCTTCAAACCCAGCGAAGTGACTTCGCTCAGCGCATTGAAACTGGCGGAAATCTACAGCGCCGCCGGCCTGCCGGATGGCGTGTTCAACGTGCTGACCGGCAGCGGCCGCGAGGTCGGCCAGTGGCTGACCGAGCATCCGGGCATCGAGAAGATTTCCTTTACCGGCGGCACCGTGACCGGCAAGAAGGTCATGGCCAGCGCCTCCAGCTCGTCGCTCAAGGAAGTGACCATGGAGCTGGGCGGCAAGTCGCCGCTGATCATCTTCGAAGACGCCGACCTCGACCGCGCCGCCGACATTGCGGTGATGGCCAACTTCTACAGCTCCGGCCAGGTCTGCACCAACGGCACCCGCGTGTTCGTGCCGCGCATGCTGCAGGCACGCTTCGAGGCCAAGGTGCTGGAGCGGGTCAAACGCATCCGCCTCGGTGACCCGCTGAATGACAGCACCAACTTCGGCCCGCTGGTCAGCGCGGCGCATATGGACAGCGTGCTCGGCTATATCGAAAAAGGCCGCAGCGAAGGCGCACGCCTGCTGATCGGCGGCAACCGCGTGACCGAGGGCGACTACGCCAAGGGCGCCTATGTCGCGCCGACGGTGTTCACTGACTGCAACGACGGCATGACCATCGTCCGCGAGGAAATCTTCGGCCCGGTGATGAGCATTCTGATTTACGACAGCGAAGAGGAAGTGATCCGCCGCGCCAACGCCACCGAATACGGCCTGGCCGCCGGCGTGGTAACCCGCGACCTAAACCGCGCACACCGGGTGATCCACAAGCTGGAAGCCGGTATCTGCTGGATCAACACCTGGGGCGAGTCGCCGGCGGAAATGCCGGTGGGCGGTTACAAACAATCCGGCGTCGGCCGCGAAAACGGCCTGACCACCCTGGCGCACTACACGCGGATCAAATCGGTACAGGTTGAGCTGGGCGGTTACACCTCGGTGTTCTGACCCGCCCACAGATTGATCGCCGCCCCGTAGCCCGGATGCAATCCGGGAACAGTCACCGCGTTTTCCCCGGAGTGCATCCGGGCTACAGGAGCTTTTATGCCCCAGGAATTCGACTACATCATCATCGGCGCCGGCTCGGCCGGTAACGTGCTGGCCACCCGTCTGAGCGAAGACGCTGACGTCAGCGTGCTGCTGCTGGAAGCCGGCGGCCCGGATTACCGCCTGGATTTCCGCACCCAGATGCCTGCTGCCCTGGCCTTCCCACTGCAAGGCCGGCGCTACAACTGGGCCTACCTGACCGAACCCGAACCGCATATGAACAACCGCCGCATGGAATGCGGACGCGGCAAGGGATTGGGCGGCTCGTCCCTGATCAACGGCATGTGCTACATCCGCGGCAACGCCATGGATTACGACGGCTGGGCCGAGGAAAAGGGTCTGGAAGACTGGAGCTATCTGGATTGCCTGCCGTATTTCCGCAAGGCCGAAACCCGCGATATCGGCGCCAATGCCTACCACGGCGGCGATGGCCCTGTGTCGGTAACCACGCCGAAGAACGGCAATAACCCGCTGTTCCACGCAATGATCGAAGCTGGCGTGCAGGCCGGTTATCCGCGCACCGACGACCTCAACGGCTACCAGCAGGAAGGCTTCGGCCCGATGGACCGTACCGTCACGCCCAAGGGCCGCCGCTCCAGCACCGCACGCGGTTATCTCGACCAGGCCCGCGAACGGCCAAACCTGACCATCATTACTCACGCCCTCACTGACCGCATCCTGTTCAGCGGCAAACGCGCCAGCGGCGTGGCGTATCTGCAGGGCGATAACGACACACCGATCACCGTCAACGCGCGCCGCGAAGTGCTGCTGTGTAGCGGCGCGATTGCCTCGCCGCAGGTGCTGCAACGCTCCGGCGTCGGCCCGGCGGAGCTGCTGCGCGAGCTGGACATCCCCTTGGTGCACGACCTGCCTGGCGTCGGCCAGAACCTGCAGGATCACCTGGAGGTGTACCTGCAATACGCCTGCAAGCAACCGGTGTCGCTGTACCCGGCGCTGCAATGGTGGAATCAGCCGATGATCGGTGCCAATTGGCTGTTCCTCGGCAAAGGCATCGGCGCCAGCAACCAGTTCGAGGCCGGCGGCTTTATCCGCTCAAGCAGCGAGTTCGAATGGCCGAATATCCAATACCACTTCCTGCCGGTGGCGATTAACTACAACGGCAGCAACGCGGTGAAGGAACATGGCTTCCAGGCGCACATGGGCTCCATGCGCTCGCCGAGCCGTGGACGCATTCAGGTCAAATCCAAGGACCCGCGCCAGCACCCGAGCATCCTCTTCAACTACATGGCGCACGAGCAGGACTGGCGCGAGTTCCGCGACGGCATCCGCATCACCCGCGAAATCATGGCGCAATCCGCCCTGGATCCTTATCGCGGACGTGAGATCAGCCCCGGCGCCGAGCTGCAAACCGACGCCGAACTGGACGCCTTTATCCGCGAACATGCAGAAACGGCCTACCATCCGTCGTGTTCCTGCAAGATGGGTGAAGACGATATGGCAGTGGTCGACGGCCAGGGCCGCGTACATGGCGTGCAGGGCCTGCGCGTGGTGGATGCGTCGATCATGCCGCTGATCGTCACCGGCAATCTGAATGCGCCAACCATCATGATGGCCGAGAAGATAGCCGACAAAATCCGTGGCCGCGCCCCGCTGCCACGCAGCAGCGCGCCGTATTTCGTCGCCGGCAACGCGGCAGTACGCGGCACGGCGCAGCGCTCCGCGTAACGCTACCCGCCACACCCAGACGCCGCAGCGGTTTCGCCTCTGCGGCGTTTGCCTATATAAGCCCAGCGCGGCGTGATCTGCAGCCCATCGCGGCGGCCTTTAGCCCGACGAAACCACACGCTGCTTGAAGCTGCGGGCGAAGGGCGTCGATAATGCGCAGTTTTCAACCAGCGCCTTTGTGCGCCGCCGCCCCCACGGCCGACCGAGCAGACCATGAAAGACAGCATTCGCCACCTGATCCAGCAAGCCCTGACCCGCCTCACTGCCGACGGCGTGCTGCCGGAAGGCCTGAGCCCGGCCATTCAGGTGGAGAACACCAAGGACAAGACCCACGGCGACTTCGCCAGCAACATCGCCATGATGCTGGCCAAGCCGGCCGGCATGAAACCGCGCGACCTGGCCGAGAAGCTGATCGCCGCGCTGCCGAGCGATGCTGCGATTAGCAAGGTCGAGATCGCCGGCCCGGGTTTCCTCAATTTCTATCAGAACACCCAGGCCCTGGCCGCGCGCCTGGACGCCCTGCTGGCCGACGCCAAGCTTGGCGTGCGCAAGGCCGGCCCGGCGCAGCGCGTGGTGGTCGACCTGTCGGCGCCCAACCTGGCTAAAGAGATGCACGTCGGCCACCTGCGCTCGACCATCATCGGTGACGGCGTGGCGCGGGTGCTGGAGTTCCTCGGCGACGACGTGATCCGTCAGAACCACGTGGGCGACTGGGGCACCCAGTTCGGCATGCTGCTGGCCTTTATGCAGGAAAACCCGGAGGCCGCCGAAAGCGAGCTGGCGGACCTGGAAGGTTTCTACCGCGCAGCGAAGAAGCGCTTCGACGAATCTCCTGAGTTCGCCGAGCGTGCCCGCGAGCTGGTGGTGCAACTGCAAGCCGGCGACGCCGAATGCCTGCGCCTGTGGCACCGCTTCAACGATATTTCCCTGAGCCACTGCCAGGCGCTGTATGACCGCCTTGGCGTGAAGCTCTCCATGGCCGACGTGAAAGGCGAGAGCGCCTACAACGACGACCTGGCCAACGTGGTCGCCGACCTCAAGGCCAAGGGCCTGCTCAGCGAAAGCGACGGCGCCCAGTGCGTGTTTATGGACGAGTTCAAGAACGCCGAAGGCAATCCGCTGCCGCTGATCGTGCAGAAGGCCGGCGGCGGCTACCTGTACGCCACCACCGACCTGGCAGCTACCCGCTACCGCGCCAATGTATTGAAAGCTGATCGCGCGCTGTACTTCGTCGATCAACGCCAAGCCCTGCACTTCCAGATGGTCTTCACTGCCGCGCGCCTGGCTGGCTTCGTCCCGGTCAACATGCAGCTGGAACATATGGGCTTCGGCACCATGAACGGCGCCGATGGCCGCCCGTTCAAGACCCGCGATGGCGGCACGGTGAAGCTGGTCGACCTGCTCGATGAAGCCGAAGAACGCGCCTACGCCCTGGTCAAAGGCAAGAACCCTGAACTGGACGAAGCCGAACTGCGCCAGATCGCTCGCGCGGTGGGCATCGGTGCAGTGAAATACGCCGACCTGTCCAAGCACCGCACCAGCGACTACCGCTTCAACTTCGAGCTGATGCTGAGCTTTGAGGGCAACACCGCGCCGTATCTGCTGTACGCCTACACCCGTGTGGCCAGCGTGTTCCGCAAGCTGGGCAAGGGTTTCGACGAGATCGGCGGCAACCTCGACCTGCAGGCCGCTCACGAAATCGAACTGGCCGGCAAACTCGCACAGTTCGCCGAAGTGCTTGCCAGCGTCGCCGACAAGGGCGAGCCGCACCTGCTCTGCGCTTACCTCTACGACCTGGCCGGGCTGTTCTCCAGCTTCTACGAGAACTGCCCGATCCTCTCCACCGAGGACGAGGCGCTGCGCAACAGCCGCCTGCGCCTGGCAGCACTGACCGCGCGCACGCTCAAGCAAGGCCTGGAACTGCTCGGCCTGGAAACCCTGGAGCGCATGTAAGTGGCGGCGAAAAAGAAACCTGCCGCCAAACGCGGCGCCAGCCGTTACCAGGCACCTGCGAAAAAACCGGTGCCGGGCTGGTTCTGGCTGGTCTGCGGGCTGGTGATCGGCGGCTTTATGGTGTTTCTGTTCAGCCTTGAACCGGGCCGCGACGAGATCAAGCGCACCAAGGTCGAACAGGAGCGGGCCACTCAGGCCAGCAAAGCTGCCGCCGCCAAGCCCGCCACCAGCGAGCCGGCCAAGCCCAAGTACGACTTCTACACCCTGCTGCCAGAATCAGAAGTGATCCTGCCGCCGCAAAGCATCGAGCCCGTCGCACCACCGGAGCAAAAACCGGTCAGCCCGGAAGAAGCCGCGAAGATCGACGCCGCCCGTGCCGAAGCCGCACTCAACGGCCAGGTACCGCCACCGCCGCCCGTGGTCGCCAAAGGCCCGGTCAGCTCACAGTTCTTCCTTCAGGCTGGCTCGTTCCGCCGCAAGGACGACGCCGACAGCCTGCGCGCACAGATCATCCTGCTCGGGCAAAGCGTGCAGGTGGAATCCGGCACCGTGCGCGAAGAAACCTGGCACCGCGTGCTGGTCGGCCCCTTCGCCACCCGCGAACAGCTCGGCCAGGCGCAGAAAACCCTCTCCGCCAGCGGCTTCAGCAATCTGTTGTTACAGCAGCGCCAGGCGCAATAAACCGCGCGATTTCAGGCCCTGCGGCGCGCTCTGCCGACTATTTGTCGGACAGCATGCGCTACAGGGCTTGAAGCGGGCTGCCGCTGCCCCCACTTCATTCGGCATTGGGCACTTTCGCCCCGCTGCGTGGAGACTCTCCCCTTGACCACCATCGTTTCAGTGCGCCGCAACGGCAAAGTCGTCATGGGCGGCGACGGCCAGGTGTCCCTCGGCAATACCGTGATGAAAGGCAACGCGAAGAAAGTTCGCCGCCTGTACCACGGCCAGGTGCTGGCCGGTTTTGCCGGCGCCACCGCTGACGCCTTTACCCTGTTTGAACGCTTTGAAGGCCAGCTGGAAAAACACCAGGGCCATCTGGTGCGCGCCGCCGTCGAGCTGGCCAAAGACTGGCGCACCGACCGCTCGCTGAGCCGCCTGGAAGCCATGCTGGCCGTGGCCAACAAGGACGCCTCGCTGATCATCACCGGCAACGGCGATGTGGTTGAGCCCGAGCATGGCCTGATTGCCATGGGCTCCGGCGGCGGCTTCGCCCAAGCCGCAGCCATGGCCCTGCTGCAGAAAACCGATTTGAGTGCCCGTGAAATCACCGAAACCGCGCTGAACATTGCCGGCTCCATTTGTGTCTTCACTAACCAAACCTTGACTATCGAAGAAGAAGACTGCGCCGATCCGGCCGTTTAAAGCTGCTGCGCTCGGCCATGCTGCGTTGAAAGCAGGCTCGGAATGCTCATTTACAGACGTAAACTCCGCTTCCTCGCCTACTTTCGCCTTGCCTGGCCTTCGCTCGCGACGCTTTAAACACCCTGATTAGCGGTCTTTTCTGGAGTAACCCGCATGTCCATGACGCCCCGCGAGATCGTTCACGAACTCAACCGCCATATCATCGGCCAGGACGACGCCAAGCGCGCCGTGGCCATCGCGCTGCGCAACCGCTGGCGGCGCATGCAGCTGCCGGCTGAGCTGCGCGCTGAAGTGACGCCCAAGAACATCCTGATGATCGGCCCAACCGGCGTCGGTAAAACCGAAATCGCCCGCCGCCTGGCCAAACTGGCCAATGCGCCGTTTATCAAGGTGGAAGCAACCAAGTTCACCGAAGTCGGTTATGTCGGCCGTGATGTCGAGTCGATCATCCGTGACCTCGCCGATGCGGCGATCAAGATGCTGCGCGAGCAGGAGATGGTCAAAGTCCGTCATCGTGCCGAAGATGCCGCTGAAGAGCGCATCCTCGATGCCCTGCTGCCACCGGCCCGCACCGGTTTCAGCGAAGAAGCCGCACCAGGCAACGACTCCAACACCCGCCAGCTGTTCCGCAAGCGCCTGCGCGAGGGTCAGCTGGATGACAAGGACATCGAGATCGAAGTGGCCGACGCTCCGGCCGGCATCGAAATCATGACCCCGCCGGGCATGGAAGAGATGACCAACCAACTGCAAAGCCTGTTTTCCAACATGGGCAAGGGCAAGAAGAAGAGCCGCAAGCTCAAGGTCAAGGAAGCCCTGAAGATGGTGCGCGACGAAGAAGCCGCGCGCCTGGTCAACGAGGAAGAACTCAAGGCCCAGGCCCTGGAAGCCGTGGAACAGAACGGCATCGTGTTTATCGACGAGATCGACAAAGTGGCCAAACGCGGCAACACCGGCGGCGCCGACGTGTCCCGCGAAGGCGTGCAGCGCGACCTGCTGCCGCTGATCGAAGGCTGCACGGTGAACACCAAGCTGGGCATGGTGAAAACCGACCACATCCTGTTTATCGCCTCCGGCGCGTTCCACCTGAGCAAGCCGAGCGACCTGGTACCCGAGCTGCAAGGCCGCCTGCCGATTCGCGTCGAGCTGAAAGCCCTGACCCCGCAGGATTTCGAGCGCATTCTCACCGAGCCGCACGCCTCGCTCACCGAGCAATACGCCGCCCTGCTGAACACCGAAGGCCTGGGCATCCAGTTCGTTGCCGAAGGCATCAAGCGCATCGCCGAGATTGCCTATCAGGTCAACGAAAAGACCGAGAACATCGGCGCGCGCCGCCTGCACACCCTGCTCGAGCGCCTGCTGGAGGAGGTTTCCTTCAGCGCCGGCGACCTGGCTGGCCAGCAGAACGGCACGCCGATCGTGATCGACGCGGCCTACGTAAACAGCCACCTCGGCGAGTTGGCGCAGGACGAAGACCTGTCGCGCTATATTCTGTAACGCGCCCCGCCCTGGCCCGGATGCTCTCCGGGCCAGGACGCCATTCAGGAAGCGAGCATGCGCATCCCAACCGCTATCAAACTACACAAAGCCTCGAAAACCCTGGAGCTGCACTACGGGGCGGACGAGCGCTACACCCTGCCCGCCGAGTTCCTGCGCGTGCATTCGCCGTCGGCGGAAGTGCAGGGTCACGGCAAGCCCATTCTGCAGACCGGCAAGCTCGGCGTCGGCCTGAGCAAGATCGAGCCCGCCGGTAATTACGCCCTCAAACTGACCTTCGACGACGGCCACGACAGCGGCCTGTTCACCTGGGATTATCTGGAGCAGCTGTCCCTGCGCCAGACTGAACTGTGGAACGATTACCTCGCCACCCTCGCCGCCGCCGGCAAGTCCCGCGATCCCAGCGAGAGCGTAGTCAAGCTGATGCTCTGAAGTGTCCAGGCGATATACCGTCAGGAATTGACTCAGGTGCTTCAGCTATTTCCTCACGCCCGCACCACCAAGCGGCAATCTGCCGCAGCGCAGCAGCCCGTCTAGCTCGTTGATCCTGGAGGGTTAGAGCGCATTTTCTAATCCTTCCCTGCATACTCAGCACGCATTCGGCCAGGATCGCGGCCGGCTTGCACAAATTCTCAAACTCGGGTAACCAAGTAGTTGGAAGTTTCTCGCGCCAGGCAGCCCCTGCGACGAGGACGATTGCGGAGCGATCCGCCCTTGGTAATCCGGGCAATACCTGGCCCTTAGCCCTGTGTCGCCGAGCACAGCAGTACGCCGGTATTTCGTCTCAGGACAATGGAGCGTTGTAGATGACAGATAAGAATAATGATGACCTGAAACACCAGGCCTCCGAGAACACGCTGGGCCTTAACCCGGTGATCGGCATCCGCGGTAAAGACCTACTTAGCTCCGCCCGAGTCGTACTCAAGCAAGCCCTCAAGCAACCCCTGCACAGCGCCAAACACCTCGCCCACTTCAGCATGGAGCTGAAGAACGTGATGCTCGGCCAATCCGACCTCACCCCCGCCGATGGCGACCGGCGCTTTGCCGATCCCGCCTGGAGCCAGAATCCGCTGTACCGCCGCTACCTGCAGACCTACCTGGCCTGGCGCAAGGAACTGCATGACTGGGTCGAGCACAGCAACCTGTCCGAACAGGATGCCAGCCGTGGCCACTTCGTGATCAACCTGATGACCGAAGCCATGGCCCCCAGCAACAGCATGGCCAACCCGGCCGCTGTTAAGCGCTTCTTCGAAACCGGCGGCAAGAGCCTGCTCGACGGCCTGTCGCACCTGGCCCAGGACATCGTCAACAACGGTGGCATGCCCAGCCAGGTCAACATGAACGCCTTCGAGGTCGGTAAAAGCCTGGCCACCACCGATGGCGCAGTGATTTTCCGTAACGACCTGCTGGAGCTGATCCAGTACAAGCCGATCACCGAGCAGGTACACGAACGTCCTCTGCTGGTAGTACCACCACAGATCAACAAGTTCTACGTGTTCGACCTGTCGCCGGAGAAGAGCGTGGCGCGCTTCCTGCTGCGCAATGGCGTGCAAACCTTCGTGGTGAGCTGGCGCAACCCGACCAAGGCACACCGCGAGTGGGGCCTGTCGACCTATATCGAAGCACTGAAAGAAGCCATCGACGTGGTCACCGCCGTCACCGGCAGCAAAGACATCAACATGCTCGGCGCCTGCTCCGGCGGCCTGACCACCACATCGCTGTTGGGCCATTACGCCGCGCTGGGTGAGAAGAAGGTGCATGCGCTGACCCTGCTGGTCAGCGTGCTGGATAACCGTCTGGAAACCGATGTGGCGCTGTTCGCCGACGAAAAGAGCCTGGAGCTGGCCAAGCGCCGTTCCTATCAGGCCGGTGTGCTGGAAGGCAGCGACATGGCCAAGGTGTTCGCCTGGATGCGCCCCAACGACCTGATCTGGAACTACTGGGTCAACAACTACCTGCTCGGTAACGAGCCGCCGGTGTTCGATATCCTCTACTGGAACAACGACACCACGCGCCTGCCCGCTGCCCTGCATGGCGAGTTTATCGACATGTTTACCTCCAACCCGCTGATCCGCGCGGGCGCACTGGAAGTCTGCGGCACACCGATCGACCTCAAGCAGGTTACCAGCGACCTCTACTGCGTGGCCGGCACCACCGATCACATTACGCCGTGGGAGTCGTGCTACAAATCGGCCAATCTGTTCGGCGGCAATGTCGAGTTCGTCCTGTCCAACAGCGGGCACATTCAGAGCATTCTCAACCCGCCGGGTAACCCGAAAGCACGCTACATGACCAACACCCAGATGCATGCGGACCCGAAAACCTGGCAAGCCAGTTCGACCAAGCACGCCGATTCCTGGTGGCTGCATTGGCAAGTCTGGCTGGGCGAGCGCTCCGGCGAGCACAAGAAGGCACCGACGCAGCTGGGCAACAAAAAATACCCGGCTGGCGAAGCGGCTCCCGGCACCTACGTGCACGAACGTTGATCACCTGCGCACTGCGCACACTGCCCGCGGCACTGGAGGTGTCGCTCGCCCACCCGCGCATTGGCGCGGGTGAGGCGAACCAGGCTTAGCCCTGGTGTTTCTGGAAAAGACCCGGAGGGTCTGATCCAGCGTTTTAATTGATAGGGCTTTTGCGCATGTCGCTACCTTTCGTATTCCGTACCATTGAACTGGACGGCCAGACCATCCGCACCGCGGTTCGCCCCGGTAACGGCGAGATGACTCCGCTGCTGATCTTTAACGGCATCGGCGCCAACCTGGAGCTGGTCATGCCGTTCGTGCGCGCCCTGGACCCCGGCCTGGAGGTCATCGCCTTCGACGTACCCGGTGTCGGCGGCTCCTCCACGCCCAGCACGCCGTTCCGCTTCCCTGGCCTGGCCAAACTGGCCGCACGCATGCTCGATTACCTCGACTACGGTCAGGTCAATGCGATTGGCGTGTCGTGGGGCGGTGCCCTGGCGCAGCAATTTGCCCATGATTACCCCGAGCGCTGCAAGAAGCTGATCCTCGCGGCCACCTCGGCCGGCGCGGTGATGGTGCCTGGCAAACCCAAGGTGCTCTGGTGCATGGCCAGCCCGCGGCGTTATGTGCAACCGTCCTACGGCGTGCAGATTGCCCCGGAAATCTACGGTGGCGCATTCCGCCGCGACCCGAAACTGGCCCTGGCACATGCCAGTAAAGTCCGCTCGGGCGGCAAGATGGGCTACTACTGGCAGCTGTTCGCCGGCCTCGGCTGGACCAGCATCCACTGGCTGCACAAGATTCGCCAACCGACGCTGGTAATGGCCGGCGATGATGACCCGCTCATCCCGCTGGTGAACATGCGTCTGCTGGCCTGGCGCATCCCCAACTCGGAACTGCACGTGATCGACGACGGCCACCTGTTCCTGGTAACCCGCGCCGAAGCTGTAGCGCCGATCATCATGAAATTTCTTGAGGAAGAACGGCAGCGCGCGATCATGCACCCACAACCCGCGCCAGCCCGCACGCTCGGCTAAGCGCACCCACGCTGGGCGAGCACGTCAACAACACGCACCGGGGCTGTGCCGAAGCACAGTGCTTGACCCACTTTCGGGCACGTTGTATTACCTGAGAATTAGCGCGCGGCAGTCTGGAACGCCCATGCGCGCGCATTGGTATAAGCCTTGCTGCTTATCAAGTCTCATGGTTTGACGACGGAGTGTTGCCCAATGCGAGACCAACCTGCCAAACGCGCCCTGCCCGCACGCAGCAGCGCGATGAATGCCCAAAACGCAGTGGTCGGTCTGCGCGGCCGCGACCTGCTGTCCACCCTGCGCGGCCTGGCGCTGCAAGGGATCAAACAACCCATTCACAGCGCCCGCCATGTCGCCGCACTGGGCGGTCAACTCGGTCGCGTACTCCTGGGTGACAAGCCGTTCAAGGTCAACCCGCAGGACCCGCGCTTCGCCGACCCGACCTGGCGTGATAACCCGATCTACAGCCGCAGCCTGCAAGCCTACCTGGCCTGCCAGAAGCAGTTGAACAGCTGGATCGACGAAAGCAACCTGGACGCTGACGACCGTGCCCGTGCGCGCTTTGTCGCCACCCTGCTCGGCGATGCCCTGGCGCCCAGCAACACCCTGCTCAACCCGCAAGTCATCAAAGAGCTGTTCAACAGTGGCGGTAGCAGCCTGTTCAAGGGCGTGAGTCACCTGTTCGATGACTTGGTCAATAACGACGGCATGCCCAGCCAGGTCAGCAAACACGCCTTCGAAGTCGGCCGCAACCTGGCCACCACCAGCGGTGCCGTGGTGTTTCGCAGTGAACTGCTGGAGCTGATCCAGTACAAGCCGATGAGCGAAAAACAGTACGCCAAGCCGTTGCTGATCGTGCCGCCGCAAATCAACAAGTTCTATATTTTCGACCTTTCCAGCGAAAAGAGTTTCGTCCAGTACGCGCTGAAGAACGGCCTGCAAACTTTCGTCATCAGCTGGCGTAACCCCGACCCACGGCACCGCGAATGGGGCCTGTCAAGTTACGTAGAAGCACTGGAAAAAGCCATCGACGCCTGCCGTGAAATCACCGGCAGCAAGGACGTTAACCTGCTCGGCGCCTGCGCCGGTGGCCTGACCATTGCGGCACTGCAAGGTCATCTGCAGGCCAAGCGCCAGCTGCGCAAAGTGGCCAGCGCCACCTACATGGTCAGCCAGCTGGACAGCCAGATCGACAGCCCGGCCATGCTGTTTGCCGATGAGCTAACCCTCGAAGCCGCCAAACGCCGCTCCTACCAGCAGGGCGTGTTAGATGGTCGCGACATGGCACGGGTGTTCGCCTGGATGCGCCCCAACGACCTGATCTGGAATTACTGGATCAACAACTACCTGCTCGGCAAGCAGCCACCGGCCTTCGACATTCTCTACTGGAACAACGACAACACCCGCCTACCCGCTGCTTTACACGGCGACCTGATCGACTTCTTCAAGCACAACCCGCTGACCCACCCACGCGGCCTGGAAGTCTGCGGTACACCCGTCGATCTGCAGAAGGTTACGGTCGACAGTTTCAGCGTCGCCGGGATCAACGATCACATCACCCCCTGGGATGCGGTGTACCGCTCGACCCTCCTGCTGGGCGGTGATCGGCGCTTTATTCTCTCCAACAGCGGGCATATCCAGAGCATTCTCAACCCACCGGGTAATCCGAAGTCCAATTACCTAGAGAACCCCAAGCTCACTGGTGACCCACGCGCCTGGTACCACGATGCCGAGCACGTACAAGGCAGCTGGTGGCCGGTGTGGCTGAGCTGGATGCAGGAGCGTTCGGGTGAACAAAAGGACACCCTGATGGCGCTTGGTAACCAGCACTACCCGGCCATGGAAGCCGCACCCGGCACCTATGTGCACGTGCGCTAAAACACCCAAACATGCCTGATCAAACTGGCCGCAAACCCTTGCGGCCAGGTATCGTCAGCCTTCCCGCGGCCAGAATAAGAAGACCGGATGAAAACCCGCGACAGAATCCTTGAATGTGCCCTGCTGCTGTTCAACCAGAAGGGCGAGCCGAATGTCTCCACCCTGGAAATCGCCAACGAACTGGGCATCAGCCCGGGCAACCTCTACTACCACTTCCATGGCAAAGAGCCGCTGATCCTCGGTCTGTTCGAACGCTTTCAGGCCGAACTCGCACCGTTGCTCTCGCCGCCCGAGGACGTGCAACTGGATGTGGAGGACTATTGGCTGTTTCTGCACCTGATTGTCGAGCGCCTGGCGCACTACCGTTTCCTGTTCCAGGACCTGTCCAACCTGACCAGCCGCCTACCAAAACTGGAACGCGGCATGCGTCACTGGCTCAACAACCTGAAACGCGCGCTGGCCGAACTGCTCGCCCAACTGCAACTTGATGGCCAGCTGCAAAGCGATACCCAGTCACTGGGCCAACTGGTCGAGCAAATCACCCTGACCCTGCTGTTTTCCCTGGACTACCAGCGCATCATTGGTCGCGAAGGCGAGAGTCGCCTGGTGGTGTATCAGGTGATGATGCTGGTGGCTCCACACCTGGCCGAAGAGTCGCGCTACGCCGCCGAACACCTGGCGCAGCGCTACCTCGAAGATTAACGCGAATGCATAAACGCAAACGCCCGGCACGAGGCCGGGCGTTTGCGTTGACTGCTGCGCGTCTTACGACTGGGCGGCAGGTGTTACAGGTGCAGCAGGTGCAGCGGCCGGTGCAGGTGCAGCAGCGGCGGCCGGAGCAGCAGCGGGCTTCGCGGCGGTCGGCTTGGCTGGTGCCTTGGCAGCGGGTTTAGCTGCTGGCTTGGCGGCTGGCTTAGCAGCAGCTTTGGCAGCAGGTTTAGCCGCTGGTTTGGCTGCAGCCTTGACGGCCGGTTTAGCCGCTGGCTTGGCAGCAGGTTTCGCTGCAGGCTTGGCGGCTGCTTTAGCAGCCGGCTTGGCTGCTGGCTTAGCAGCTGGTTTGGCCGCTACTTTCTTCACAGCAGGCTTGACCGACTTGACCGAAACACCGGTCAGTTGCTCGATCTGCTTGGTCAGGCTTTCAACTTTGGCGTTGAGCGCTTTCACTTCATTGCGGCTCGGAACACCGAGACGCGAAATGGCATTGTTCAGACGCTTGTCGAAGGCTTCTTCCAGCTCGCCCCACTTGCCAATAGCCTTGTCTTTGACTTCATCAACTTTCGATTTGGCAGTGTCCACTTTCGAACCCACAGTGGTCTTCACTGCGCCAACTTGCTTGTCAACTTCGGTCTTGGCTTGCTTCTCAGCTTTTTCGCCATCCTTGACCAGCGTATCGAACAGCTTGTTGCCGTCCTTGCTGACCTTGGAGTAGGCACCCAAACCAGCCAGCCAGATTTGACGCGAGTATTTTTCTACTTCGCCGATCCAGGAAGTGGTTTGCTTTTCGGTTTTCTTTTTGACAGCCATCCTGCTCTCCTTACTTGGTACGCGCGACGTGCTCGAGCAACGCGCTCAGCTCATCCAGCTTAGCAGACAGTACTTCAACATCCTGCTTGGACGGGATACCCATGCGATTCAGGGCGCTGGCAACACGGTTATCGAAGGCCTTCTCGATTTTGTCGAGCTGAACTTCGAACTTGCCTTTCACGCTGCTGACATTGCTGGTGACAGTGGTCTTAACGCTGTCGATCTGGCTGTTGGCGGCTTCAACTTGTTCGTTGACCAGTTTTTTGCCTTGCTTTTCAACGCCTTCGCCGCTTTTCACGAGTTCTTTGAAGTACTCGGAACCTTCTTGACCGGCTTTGGCGTATGCGCCCAGACCTGCCAGCCAGATTTTGCGGGCGTAAACTTTCGCGTCGCTCAGCACAGTGCTGGTTTCTTCAACGACGGCTTTCTTTTTAACGGCAACTTTCGACATGGTGCACCTCACTCTAAGTGTTTCGAGGAAACGCCCACGGAATGCAGGCTTAGGTGCACGGTATCGATGAAAATTAGAAACCGCATACTAAGCATGCGGAAAATTGCAGGAGCCGTGCTCAACAAGAGAGCAGCAACTGCCGTAAACCTCAGGCCTGCAGATTCTTGTCCAGCACCTCTTCGATCTCGCGTTTGATGCTGCCACTCATCGCCGACAGCAACAGCCCCAGGCTGAGCTGTACGCGCACACTGTGGTCATGCACCTCAATGCGCCCATCCGCGCCGCTGCGCTTGAATTCCAGCGTGTCGCCATTCCAGCGGTAACGCACGTCGTATTCGCGAGCCAGGCGCTCGGCCAGTTGCTCGGCTTTTTCCCGAGCGACTTCGCGCCCAAGGGTGTGGGGACGTTCTACGGTGATTTTGGCCATGGCATTTCTCCTCGCCCGTTAACTGCGACCTTACGTCGCTGCGACTATAGCAAGGCTGCAGACCGCAAGCTGCATGCGACGCCAGCGCTCAGTTCGTTGCAGAACTTTGTGGTTTGCCGCCGCACGGCCCAAACCCAGCGGGGCTTTTTGGGTTTAGAATGGCCGCCACTTTAGATGCAGCCTCTGTGTTTTAGGAAAGGCCACGATGAACGATCCGCGCAAGAGCAGCGACAGCGAACCCACCACGCACTTTGGCTTCCAGAGCGTGCCGGAAAGCCAGAAGGCGGAAAAAGTCGCCGAAGTCTTTCACTCGGTCGCGGCCAAGTACGACCTGATGAACGATGTGCTGTCTGGCGGCATGCACCGCTTGTGGAAGCGCTTCACCATCGAACTGTCTGGCGTGCGCAGCGGCAATCGGGTGCTGGATATCGCCGGCGGCACCGGGGACCTGACCCGCAAGTTTTCCAGCCTGGTCGGCCCGACTGGCGAAGTGGTGTTGGCCGATATCAACGAATCGATGCTGCGCGTCGGCCGTGATCGCCTGCTCGACAAAGGCGTGGCCGGTAACGTCAGCTTCGTTCAGGCCGATGCGGAAAAACTGCCGTTCCCGGACAACCATTTCGACGTGGTGACCATCGCCTTCGGTCTGCGCAACGTGACGCATAAAGAAGACGCCATCCGCTCGATGCTGCGCGTGCTCAAGCCGGGCGGCCGCCTGCTGATCCTGGAATTCTCCAAGCCGTCCAGCCCGCTGCTGTCGAAGTTCTACGACGCCTACTCGTTCAAATTCATGCCGCTGGCCGGCAAGCTGATCACCAACGACGCCGAAAGCTACCGCTACCTGGCCGAGTCGATCCGCATGCACCCGGATCAGGACACCCTCAAGGCGATGATGGTTGAAGCCGGTTTCGAGCGCGTGACCTTCCACAATATGACCGGCGGCATCGTCGCCCTGCACCGCGGCATCAAGCCCTGATGCTGCTGACCGGGCTGCTGGCCGGCGTCGAACTCGGCCTCAATCGCGTGCTGGCCATGGACAGCACCGCGCTGCCGCGCCTGGCGCGCTTAAGCGGCCGGGTGATTGCCGTGGAGTGCGCCGCGCCAAATCTGCAGCTGTTTATTCTGCCCAGCGCCAGCGGCCTGCAACTGGCCGCGCAATGGGCCGGCGATGCTGATTGTCACTTGCGCGCCCCCGCTGCCAGCCTGTTGCGCCTGGCCGTGAGCCGCGACAAGACCAGCATCCTGCACAGCCCGGACGTTACGTTGGACGGCGACAGCGCTGCCCTGCTGGAACTGGCCGGCATCCTTCAGGATCTCGAGCTGGACTGGGAATACGAGCTGTCGCGCTGGCTCGGCCCAGTCGGCAGCCAGCTGCTCGGTGGCCATCTGCGCAGTCGGGTGAACTGGAGCAGCCAGGCGCTCGACAGCCTGCGCTTGAACCTGGCCGACTACCTCAGTGAAGAATCCCGCAGCCTGGTCGGCCAGCGCGAAGCCGATGCGCGCTTCGCCGAACTGGACCACCTCAAGCTATCCCTCGACCGACTCGACGCGCGCATCGAGCGCCTCGCCCAACGCCATAAGCCCATCGCATGAAGCTGCTTGCCGTTCGTCGTCTGTTGCGTATCCAGCGCGTAGTCATCCGCTACCAGCTGGACGACCTGTTATTCGCCCTGCCGCTGCCTTTCTGGGCTCGCTTACTGCGTTATGTGCTGCCCTGGCGCTGGTTACCGCGCCGCGACCTGCTGCTGTCGCGCGGCGCACGTCTGCGTCTGGCGCTGGAAGAACTGGGGCCGATCTTTATCAAGTTTGGCCAACTGCTTTCCACCCGCCGCGACCTGTTGCCCACTGATATCGCTGACGAGCTGGCCAAGCTGCAGGATCAGGTACCGCCCTTCGACCCGGCCAAAGCGCTGGCACTGATCGAATCCCAATTGGGCGCAAAGGTCGGTGAAGTGTTTGCCCGCTTTGATACGCAACCGCTGGCATCGGCCTCGGTCGCCCAGGTTCATGCTGCGCAGCTGAAAAGCGGCGAAGAGGTGGTGGTCAAAGTCATCCGTCCAGGCTTGAAACCGGTCATTGAGCAGGACATCGCCTGGCTGTTTCTACTGGCCAAAGTGGCCGAGCGCGCCTCCGCGGACGCGCGTCGCCTGCGCCCGGTGGAAGTGGTCAGCGATTACGAAAAGACCATTTACGACGAACTCGACCTGCTGCGCGAAGCGGCCAACGCCAGCCAGCTGCGGCGCAACTTCGAAGGCTCGCCGCTGCTCTATGTGCCGCAGGTTTACTGGGACTATTGCCGGCCGAAGGTGCTGGTCATGGAGCGCATCTACGGCATTCAGGTTACCGACCTGGAAACTCTGGCCGATCAGCGCACCGATATGAAACTGCTAGCCGAACGCGGCGTGGAGATTTTCTTCACCCAGGTGTTCCGCGACAGTTTCTTCCATGCCGACATGCACCCCGGCAACATCTTCGTCAGCACGCGCACGCCATGGAACCCGCAATACATCGCGATCGACTGCGGCATAATCGGCAGCCTCACCGCTGAAGATCAGGACTACCTGGCGCGCAACCTGATTGCCTTCTTCAAGCGCGATTACCGTCGCGTGGCACAGCTGCATATCGACTCGGGCTGGGTGCCGGCGGAAACCAAGATCAATGATTTCGAGGCGGCGATTCGCACCGTGTGCGAGCCGATCTTCGAGAAACCGCTGAAGGACATCTCCTTCGGCCAGGTGCTGCTGCGCCTGTTCCAGACCGCGCGCCGCTTCAATATGGAAGTGCAGCCGCAGCTGGTGCTGCTGCAGAAAACCCTGCTCAACATCGAAGGCCTGGGTCGCCAGCTCTATCCCGACCTGGACCTGTGGAGCACCGCACAGCCCTTCCTTGAGCGCTGGATGCGTGAGCGCATCAGCCCGCTGCAGCTGCTGCGCAACCTGCAACTGCAGGCCGAGCAGGTGCCACACCTGTCGCAAATTGCCCGTGAAACCTTGGAGCGCCTCAATCAGCAACCGGTCAGCCGCCAGGAACAACCCGTGGCGCGCCGCCAATGGCCTGCACGCTTGCTCGGCGCAGCACTGATCGCGGGTGCGGCGACGCAAGGCCTAGCATTGAGCCTGATCGCCTGGCCGAGCTGGCTAATGCTGGCGGGCGGCCTCTATCTGGTGCTGCGCCGATAGCCACACCGGGTAGGCACTGGCACACTAGCTTTCTGAATCAGACAGCCCGAGATGGGCGGAACTTGCAATGACTGACTGGCTCGACGACATCAATTGGAACAGCGACGGCCTGGTACCGGCCATCGCCCAGGACCACAAGACCGGCCGTGTGCTGATGATGGCCTGGATGAACCGTGAGGCGCTGACCCTGACGGCGGCCGAACAACGTGCCATCTACTGGTCACGCTCGCGCGGCAAACTCTGGCGTAAGGGTGAAGAATCCGGGCATGTGCAGAAACTGCATGAAATGCGCCTGGACTGCGACGCTGACGTAATCATCCTGATGGTTGAACAGCTGGGCGGTATCGCCTGCCACACTGGCCGCGAGAGCTGCTTTTACCGGGTGTTTGAGAACGGCACCTGGAAAATCGTCGAAGCGGTGCTGAAAGACCCGCACGCTATCTATGCCGCAGGACACAAACATGAGTGACTCAGCCATGACCGATACCCTGAGCCGCCTGGCCGAGGTGCTGGAGTCGCGCAAAGGCGCTGCCGCCGACAGCTCGTATGTCGCTAGCCTGTACCACAAGGGCCTGAACAAGATTCTGGAAAAGGTCGGTGAGGAGTCGGTGGAAACCATCCTCGCGGCCAAAGATGCAGCCGTCAGCGGCGACTGCAGCGATGTGATTTATGAAACCGCCGACCTGTGGTTCCACAGCCTGGTTATGCTTGCCGCCCTCGGCCAGCACCCCCAGGCGGTACTGGACGAGTTGGACCGGCGCTTCGGCCTCTCCGGGCACGCGGAAAAAGCCGCACGCTCGCAAGACTGATTAAACCTTCACTTTCGGAGTACGCATTATGGGATTCGGTGGCATTAGCATCTGGCAACTCCTGATCATCCTGCTGATCGTGGTCATGCTGTTCGGCACCAAGCGCCTCAAGGGCCTGGGTTCTGACCTGGGCGACGCAATCAAGGGCTTCCGTAAGTCGATGGACAACGGCGACGCTGAGAAGCCGACCCCTGCCGTGGACGAGCCGAAAGGTCAGACCATCGACGCTCAGGCGCGCAAGGTCGAAGAACCGGCGAAAAAAGACTAAGCCATGTTTGATATCGGCTTTACCGAGCTGCTGCTGGTCGGCATCGTCGCCCTGGTGGTGCTGGGGCCTGATCGCCTGCCCGGCGCAGTGCGCACGGCCGGTTTGTGGATCGGTCGGATCAAACGCAGCTTCAGCGCGATCAAGGCTGAGGTCGAGCGTGAGATCGGCGCGGATGAAATCCGCCGCCAGCTGCATAACGAGCAGATCCTTGAGCTGGAGCGGGAAATGAACGCGATGAAACAAAGCCTCAGCGCGCCGCTTAGCAGTACCAGCGAACCGAGCACAACCAACGCCGCAGCCGCCGCAGAGCCGGCAGCCGCTACCGACAGTACCCGTCAGGACAAAAGCCCACAACAATGAGCCAACGACCGGACAGCGATCAGGAAATGCCCCTGGTCTCCCACCTGACCGAACTGCGCACGCGCCTGCTGCGCATTGTCGCAGCAGTGTTCGCCCTGTTTGCCGGGCTGTTCTATTTCTCTCAGGACATCTACGCACTGGTCGCCGCGCCACTGCGCGCTTACTTGCCGGAAGGTGCAACGATGATCGCCACCGGTGTGGCCTCGCCGTTTCTCACGCCGTTCAAGTTGACCCTGATGGTCGCTCTATTTCTGGCCATCCCGATCATCCTGCATCAGATCTGGGGCTTTATCGCGCCGGGGCTGTACAAGCATGAGAAGCGCATTGCCGTCCCGCTGCTGATCTCCAGCATCCTGCTGTTCTATGCGGGAATGGCCTTCGCCTACTTCGTGGTGTTCCCGATCATGTTCGGCTTCTTCGCCAGCGTGACCCCGGAAGGCGTGGCGATGATGACCGATATCGGTCAGTACCTGGATTTCGTTCTGACCCTGTTCTTCGCCTTTGGCGTGGCCTTCGAAATCCCCATCGCGACCTTTTTGCTGATCTGGGTTGGCGTGGTCGATGTCGCCACCCTGCGTAAAAGCCGGCCCTATGTGATCGTTGGCTGCTTCGTCGTTGGCATGGTGCTGACACCGCCAGACGTGTTCTCGCAAACCCTGCTGGCCGTACCCATGTGGTTGCTGTTTGAAGCAGGCCTGCTCTGCGGCAGCCTGGTCAAGCGCCGTGACGACGAGGAAACCGCGGCGACAGAGGAAAGCGACAGTTCGACCAACGACCAACCACCCGCTGCACAACCGTGAACCTGCTGCTGCTGGAAGACGGCGACTTTATCGCTGCCGACCGCGTGCTGCTCAGCGGCCGTCGCCTCAAGCACCTGCATGACGTGCACCGCGCCGAAGCGGGCGACAGCCTGCGCGTAGGCCGCCTGAATGGCCTGATGGGCAGCGGCCAATTGCTGCGCCTGGATGCTGAGCAGGCCGAGTTGTCTGTGGAGCTCGATCAGCCGCCGCCTGAGAAACTACCCCTGACCCTGCTGCTCGCCCTGCCCCGGCCGAAGATGCTGCGGCGCGTGTTACAAACCGTCAGCAGTATGGGCGTGCCTCGGCTGATTCTGCTGAACAGCTACCGGGTGGAAAAAAGCTTCTGGCAGACGCCTTTCCTCGAACCCGCAGCGATTCGCGAACAGCTGATTCTCGGCCTGGAACAGGCCCGCGATACCGTGCTGCCGGAAGTCATTATCGAGAAGCGCTTCAAGCCCTTTGTCGAAGATCAGCTGCCTGGCATCGCTGCTGGCACAGTGGGCTTGGTCGGCCATCCCGGCGACTTCCCAGCCTGCCCGCGCGCAGTCGAACAGCCTGTGACGCTGGCCATCGGCCCAGAAGGCGGCTGGATTCCCTACGAAGTGGAAAAGCTCACCGAAGCCGGCCTGCAGCCGGTGCAGCTGGGCGCGCGAATTCTGCGGGTGGAAACAGCGGTGACTGCATTACTGGCGCGACTGTTCTAACCCTGCTCCTGCAGTTGATGCCAATGCGCCGGCAGTAGCTGACCCTTGAGCGCTGGCGCTTCAACCAACTGAACGTCACGCGGCTGCAGCGGCTCACCACAGTCCGAACACACCAGTACGCCATGCATCGGCTGGCCGCAGCTGCGGTGGATGTGCCGGATCGGTGCACCCTCGGCGCCGCTCATATGGCGGTCGCCCCAATGCACCAGCGCCATGATGGCCGGATACAGATCACGGCCCTTGGCGCTCAGGCAGTACTCCTCACGCAACGGCCGCTGCTGATACGCCACCTTGTCCAGTACGCCCGCTTCAGCCAGTTTTTTCAGGCGATCGGCCAGCACATGCCGGGTAATCCCCAGACGTTTCTCGAACGCATCGAAACGACGAATACCGAGAAAACTCTCGCGCAGCACCAACAGCGTCCAGCGATCACCCACCACCGACAGGGTGCGGGCCAGCGAGCAGGGTTGCTGCTCCAGTTCTTCCCAACGCATAAGCCAACCTCCAACAGCAATGGCTCACGATAGCTTGACAGGTTCCAAAATGGAACCGACTATCGAACCAGGTTCCAAAATAGAACTGATGGAGACAGCAATGAGCGAACGCAAAACAATTTTGGTCGTCGGCGCCGGTGACGCCACCGGCGGCGCCATCGCCAAACGCTTCGCCCGCGAGGGTTATGTCGCCTGCGTGGCACGACGCAACGCCGAGAAACTAGTGCCATTGGTGGCGGAGATCGAAGCGGCTGGCGGAACTGCCCGCGCCTTTGGTTGCGATGCACGCGTTGAGGAGCAGGTGATCGAGCTGTTCGCCACCATTGAGCGCGAGGTCGGCCCTCTGCATGCGGTGGTGTTCAACATCGGCGCCAACGTGCAGTTTTCCATCACCGAAACCACCGAGCGGGTCTACCGCAAGGTCTGGGAAATGGCCGCACTGGCCGGTTTTCTCACCGGCCGTGAAGCCGCCAAAGTGATGCTACCGCGTGGCCAGGGCACGATCATCTTTACCGGCGCCACCGCTTCCTTGCGTGGCCGGGCCAATTTCTCTGCCTTCGCCAGCGCCAAGTTCGCCTTGCGTGCGCTGGCCCAAAGCATGGCCCGCGAACTCGGCCCCAAGGGCATTCATGTCGCCCACCCGATTATCGACGGGGCCATCGACACCGCGTTTATCCGCGACACCTTTCCGCAGCTGTACCAGCTCAAGGATCAGGACGGTATTCTCAATCCCGACCACATCGCTGACACCTACTGGCAGATCCATTGCCAGCCTCGCGATTGCTGGGTGCATGAGCTGGATCTGCGGCCATGGTCTGAGACGTTCTAACGACTGCGCGCTCGCCCCATAACAAAATCTCCCAAAGGAGCATGCAATGAGCAAAACCCTGGAATTCTTTTTCGATTTCGGCAGCCCAGCCAGCTACCTGGCCTGGACCCAGGTGCCGCGAATCGCCCGCGAAGCCGGCGCGCAGCTTATCTGGCGACCGATGTTGCTCGGTGGCGTATTCAAAGCCACCGGCAACCAGTCGCCGGTCATGATCCCGAGCAAGGGCGCCTGGATGCTCAGGGACCTCGCACGCTTTGCGAGCCGCTATGGCGTGCCGATGGCCTTCAATCCGCATTTCCCGATCAACACTCTCACTCTGATGCGCGGCGCAGCCGGTTATCAGGGCAGCGAACGCTTCGAGCACTATGTGAAAACCCTCTTCGAAGCGCTGTGGGTGCAACAGAAAAACCTCAGCAAGCCTGAGGTCGTGGCAGAAGTATTGAGCAACGCGGGTTTCGACCTGAGTGAGTTTGAGCAACTGGTCAGCGATGAAGCGGTGAAGGAACGCCTCAAGGCCACCACTGAAGAAGCGATCAAGCGCGGCGTGTTTGGCGCACCGACTTTCTTCATCGGCCAGGAGATGCACTTCGGCCAGGACCGCTTGGACTTTGTCGCCGAAGCCCTTGCGCGCTAGCCGCTAGCTCTCCAGCAGAAAGGTCACCGGCCCGTCATTGACCAGATGCACCTGCATATCGGCCCCGAACCGGCCAGTGGCAACCTGCGAGTGTTTGGCGCGGGCCTGGGTAACCAGCAGGTCGAATAGCTCCGCGCCCAGCGCCGGTGCTGCGGCACTGGAAAAGCTTGGGCGCAGGCCGCTCTTGGTGTCGGCGGCCAGGGTGAATTGCGACACCAACAGCAAGCCGCCGCCACTATCGCTGAGCGACAGGTTCATCTTGCCAGCCGCATCGCTGAACACGCGGTAGTTGAGCAGCTTGTGCAGAATTTTCTCGACACTGGCCGGGGTGTCCTGCGGCTCGACGCCCACCAGCGCCAGCAAGCCCTGATCAATTGCGCCAACCACCTCACCCGCCACTTCTACTCGGGCGCCACGCACACGTTGAATCAGTGCCTTCATGCTTCGTCCGGAGACAGGTTGAGTAGGCGCCGCGCCAGGTCGTCCGCCGCACGCACCAGGGCATCGGTAATGCCGACTTCTGCGGCAGAATGGCCGGCATCACGGATGATCTGCAGTTCGCTGTTCGGCCAGGCCTGGTGAAGCGCCCAGGCGTTATCCAGTGGGCAGATCACGTCATAGCGGCCATGCACGATCACGCCCGGCAGATGGGCGATCTTCGGCATATCGCGCAGCAGCTGATCGGTTTCGAGGAAGGCGTTATTGACGAAGTAATGGCATTCGATGCGGGCAATCGACAGCGCACGATGGGCGTCACTGAAACGGTCGACCACCTGCGGATTGGGGCGCAGGGTGGCAGTACGCCCTTCCCAGGTCGACCAGGCTTTGGCGGCATGCATCTGGGCTATCTGATCAGGGCCGGTCAGGCGTTTGTAGAAGGCCTGTACCAGATCACCGCGCTCATCCGCTGGGATCGGCGCGAGGTAATCTTCCCAGTAGTCGGGGAACAGGCGGCTCGCCCCTTCCTGGTAGAACCACTGAATTTCCTGCGGGCGACACAGAAAGATGCCGCGCAGAATCAGCCCATGCACGCGCTGCGGATGAGCCTGAGCATAAGCCAGCGCCAGGGTCGAACCCCATGAGCCGCCGAACAGCACCCACTTGTCGATGCCGAGGTGCTCGCGGATCTGCTCCATGTCAGCGATCAGTGCCTGAGTGGTGTTGTTCTCCAGGCTGGCGTGCGGTGTGGAACGGCCGCAGCCACGCTGATCAAACGTGACAATACGGTACAGGTTGGGGTCGAAATAGCGCCGGCTCGCCGCGTCGCAGCCGGCGCCCGGGCCGCCATGAATGAACACCACAGGTAGACCATCCGGCGAACCACTCTCGTCGACATACAGCACGTGCGGCGCCTGCACCGCCAGCTCATGACGGGCGTAGGGTTTAATCTCCGGATACAAGGTCTGCATGGCATGCTCCTGACTTGACCTGAATAATGCGCGGCGTAACGTCGACGGCCTTGCGCCGAACACCCACGGGCGCAACCGCTTTAAGCTCTGCCGGGCATCATAACCATGAAAAAGGAGTTCAGCATGCCAACACGGATATTTGCCTTAGCTTTCCTACTGTTTTGCACCCTGCTCGCCGGTTGCGGCGCCAAAGATGATCCGCAGGCCGCGCTGGAAGCAGCCGTGCAACAACTGCAGGACAACCTGGAAGCGAAGAAGAACAACGCGGTACTCGACCAGCTGCACCCGCAGTTCTCGGCCCAAGGCGAATTTGACCGTGAGTGGGCGCAGCGCACCATGTTGCTGCTGTTTATGCGCCACAAGAACATCAAGGTGCTGGCCCTGAGCAAGAACAGCTACCTCGACACGACCTACCGCGAAAAAGGCCACACCGAAGCCCAGATCGGCCTGGCCGGTGCAGAGGGTCTGATCCCCGACAGCGCACGCCACTACAGCGTGAAGATGGAGTGGTGGCTTGAAGGCGATGAGTGGAAGCTGGCGCGGCTGAGCTGGGAATAGGCGATTAGAAGAACCAGGGGATAAACATCTTGCTGCGCTGCATATAGTCGCGGTATGCCTCGCCAAACTGCTGCAGACACTCAGCTTCGTCGCGCTTGGCAGTCAGCCAGAGTGTCAGGCTGGCCAGCAGCGCCAGAACCAGGCTCAGGCCATTAGGTTGCTTAAAGGCCACGCCCCAGGCCAGCAATAGCAGCGAGGCGTACAACGGGTGGCGGATGTGGCTGTAGATGCCGCTGGTCACCAGCTGCGAGGTGCGTTCGAAGGCAAACAGCTCGGTATCCGTGCGTTGCTCGTTCGGGCGGCCCATGCGGCGCAATTGATAAAGACCGGGAAACAGCACCAGCAGCGAAGCGAATAACAGGGCCCAGGACACCAGCTGATGAGTGGAAAAACGGTCGACAAACCACTGTGGCCCGTTGAGCACCAGTAACGCCAGGATCGCCTCCCAGGCAAAAAAACGATAGAAGCCGTGGGACTTGGGCCGCTGCAATGCCCGCCAGGACAGCGCCACCAACACCAGCGTCCCCAGCGCAAAAGCGCCCCCTTGCAACCACGCCATAGAACCTCTCCAATTTTGCTCGCTGGCCTGCCAAACCCAGGCACTGCGTGACTTGCAGCCCCTCTGTTACACTGCTGACCTCTTTGCCTCGGCCGCCTGCAATGGATCGCACTCAACTGCACAGCCTGCTGCCCCATCAAGGCCCAGCTCTCTGGCTGGACGGTCTGTTGACGCATGACAGCCTGAGCATTCAGGGCCTGAGTGACTGGCGCTATCTAGATGCCTTCGGCCCAGCGGCCTCGCCCTGCCTGCTATTCGAGGCGGCGGCCCAGTTGTGCGCCGCGCATGGTGCCTTATACGGCGACAGCAATGCCATTGAAATGGCCCTGGTCGGCAAGCTCTCGCAGCTGCAGCTGCACCACGAGCCAGCTCAGCGCAGTGGCGCATTGCAGGTCAGTGCCCAGCAGGAGGCGCTAAGCCCGGCAGGTGCGCTCTATGCCTTCAGCATCCACAGCGACGAACATCTGCTGCTCGACGGCAAACTGCTGCTGGTGTTGATCCATGCTTGAGCTGCGTAATGTCGTCCACAACTACCCAGGCACCAGCCGCGCGGCGCTGCAGGGTATCGACCTGCAGCTGCAGGCCGGCGAATGCCTGGGCCTGCTGGGCAGCAATGGCGCCGGCAAAACCACCTTACTGTCGCTGCTGAGCGGCGTGCTGGCGTTGCAGCAGGGTGAGCTGCGCTGGGAGGGTCAACCCAGGCTCGGCCTGGTGCCGCAGCAGCTGGCCTTCTATGCCGGGCTCAAGGTAGGCGAGAACCTCGAACTGTTTGCCGACCTGTATCGCCTGCGCGGTGCCGAACGCCGTCAGCGCCTGCAGCAATGCATCGATATTTGTGCACTGGAAGACAAGCTGACGCGGCGCAGCGAGCAACTCTCCGGCGGTGAACAACGGCGTTTGAATTTTGCCATCGGCCTGCTGCAACCGGCTGACCTCTATCTGTTCGATGAAGCCACCGTGGGCGTCGACGCCGCGAGTCGCCAACAGTTGCTGACAGCCGTCGAGCAGCTGACCGCCGAGGGCAAGGCGGTGATCTACACCAGCCATTATCTGGAAGAAGTCGAACGGGTGGCCCAGCGCATTCTGCTGCTGCACGAAGGCCAGGTGCGCCTGGATCTGGATAAACGCCAGCTGCTCGGCGACGACCACGGCCTGCTGCTGGAGTGGCCGGACGCTGCGCCAACGGGTCTTAGCGAACTGCTCGCACACCTGCAACTAACAGCCGAAGCGCTGCCCAAGGGTCTACGTATCGCAGCACTGAATGGCCAGCAGCTGCTGGCCATTACAGAATTTGTCGCCGCCCAGGATGGCCTGCCCAACCTGCTGCGCTTCGGCCGCCCATCGCTCGAGCAGCTCTATTTGCGCCTTAACGGAGGCAGGCTATGAGGCTCTGGGCGCTGGTGCGCAAGGAAGTACTGCTGCTGCTGCGCGACCCCCATGCGCTGGCAGTTCTGTTTATCATGCCGACGCTGTTTCTGCTGCTGATGGCCGGGGCCATGTCCAGCTACATGCAGGACAAACCACCAGCACTGCGCGTGATCATCGAAGCGCCGCAGGACGATGCCAGCCAGTTCTTCCGCGACGCTCTGCAGGCGCAACTGGCGGACAGTACGCTGCTCACAAACAGCGACGAACGTCTGGCCCGCGTGCGCCTGCACGCAGACTTCGCTGACACGCTGCTGGACAGCCCACATCAAGGGCCGAGCCTGAGCTACCCGGCACAGTTCGACAAACTCTCGCGCCAGCGCCTGCACAGCGCGGTGAGCATCGCCTTGGCGCAGACCCGGCTGCTGGCCTATCTGGAAGACAGCGGCGTAGTTGATACCGAACTCAGCCGTGCTGAGCGTTTGAAACTGGTGCAGCAGCGCACCCAGAGCCAGATCAATGAACAGGAACAACTGGCCAGCGGCGACCTCAGCGGCCGCGCCAATGCCACCCAACTGAGCGTGCCGGCCTGGCTGATTTTCGGCATGTTCTTCGTCGTGCTGCCCATGGCCGGTGGCTTTCAGCGCGAACAGCAAAGCGGCACCCTGCTGCGCCTGCGCTGCCTGGGGCTGAACCTTGGCACCCTGGTGTTGAGCAAACTGCTGCCGTACTTCGCCATCAACCTGCTGCAGTTCGCTCTGCTGCTGAGTATTGGCGTCTACGGCCTGCCACTGCTTGGTCTGCCGGCGCTTAGCCTGCCCGGTAGCGCCATGGCCTATCCGCTGCTGGCTATCAGTGTGGCGCTTGCCACCTGCAGCTTGGGCCTGTTGCTCGCTGCGTTGGCGCGCAGCAGCGAACAAGCGCTGCTGCTTGGCGGCGGCATTAATATCCTGCTGGCCGCGATTGGCGGGATTATGGTGCCGAAAAGTGTGATGCCGGCCGCCATGGCCCAACTGGCGGAAATCTCCCCCATGAGCTGGGCGCTGGACGCCTTCCTCACCCTGCTGGTGGGCCACGGCTCACTGGCCGACATCGCCCCCTACTGCGCGCGCCTGCTGCTGTTTGCAGCCGTGTGCGGCATGGCTGGGCTGCTTCTGTTCACCCGACGAGTACAGCGCACGCAATGGACCACTCACTACTAGAACAACAACTCAAACAACTGCTGATTCGCGAGTGCGACAAGGAAGACGATATCGACTGGCAAAGCATCAGCGATGACGAGCCACTGTTCGGCGGCCAAAGCCGTATTGCCATGGACAGCCTGGATGCTCTGCAAGTGTCCCTGGCGCTGCAGCAGCACTACGGTGTGCGCATTGAGGGTGCCAAGGATGGACGGCGCATTCTTGGCAGCATTGCCAGCATTGCCGCCTATATCAGGCAGCAGCAGTGACCCCCATCTACCTGCAACGCGCGGCCCTGCACTGCGCCCTGGGTGATGATCTGCTCAATGCCGCCCAGGCCCTGCAACGCGGCCAGGCGCCTCAGGGCGAGCCCTTCGTACTGCATGAAGTGCAGGAACCTCGCACTTACCTTTATGCAGCTAAAACTGGCGAAAGCCTGAGTGAGCGCCTGGATCGCCTGCTGGCTGAGACCCTCGGCGTGCCACCGCAAACACTCGACGACTGCCTGCTGATTGTCGCAAGCACCAGCCTTGATATCAGTGAGCTGGAAGCCCTGACCACCGAACGCCAGGGCTTTTGCCCAGATGACTCAACATCCCTCGACCTGCTGGCCCAGCAGCTGCGCGAGCGTTGGGGGTTTGCCGCTGCCTTTACCCTCAACACCGCCTGCACCAGCGCGGCTAATGGCCTGTTGTACGGCGCCCGCCTGATCAACGCAGGCCAGTATGCCCGCACCCTGGTGCTGAGTTTCGAGACACCCAGCGCCATCGCTATGCAGGGATTCGGCGCGTTGATGCTGACCAGCCCCAGCGGCCTATACCGACCCTTCCACCCTGAACGCGACGGCCTTTTGCTGGGCGAAGCCTATGCCGCGGTGCTGCTAAGCCGCGAACCCGGTGACGCACCGCTGGCGCGCCTGCTCGGCGGTTTCAGTGCGTGCGACACCAGCAGCCTGACCACCACCCGCGAAGATGGCAGCCATATCGACTGGGTCATGCAACAGGCGCTCAACAGTGCCGGTTGCTCGGCGGCACAGATCAATCTGGTGAAACTGCACGGCACCGCCACCAGCGCCAATGATGAAGCCGAAAGCAACGGCATGCGCCGGCTGTATGGCGAACATATGCCGGCCCTGAGCCTGCTTAAACCCTGGCTCGGCCACACCCTGGGGGCCTGCGGCCTGAGTGAAAGCCTGCTGTTGCTCAAAACCCTGCAGCTGGGCGCACTTCCAGCCGTGGACTACGCCAGCGAAGCCCTGCTGCCCTTTAGCGCAGAACCGCAAGCCTTGGCGGCCGATAGCCTGCTGCTGACCAACTTCTTCGGTTTTGGCGGCAATAATGCCAGCCTGGTTTTACAAGGCTGCGCCCAGGGAGATTCAGCATGCCGGTAATCGCTGCCTGTGAGATCCACGGCCTGGCCAGCATGGATGATAATCAGCTGAAGACCGCCCTCGGGCAGTGGCTCGACAGCCCGCCACGGCGTATCGACCGGCTGATTCTGCAATGCCTGCTGGCCGCCGCACCGCTGAAAAGCCATGTGCGCAGCAACTGCGGCCTGTACCTGGCTTCGGCGCACCCGGCGCGGGCCACCATGGGCGCGTTACTGGAGGCCGTGTGCGTGCAGCACAAGCAGCCCAAGCCTTTCGAGTTCGTGAACAGCGTGAGCAATGCCGCCGGATTTCATATCGCCCAACAGCTGAGCCTCGAGGGGCCAAACCTGTTTATCGGTGCTGGCGCACAGGTCTGGATGCAACTACAGGCCCTGGCCAATCTGGATTTGCAGGACGGCCTCATCGAGCAGGCGTTGCTGCTGGTCTGCGATGAGCACGGGGATTTCTGTGTGCAGGCGGTGCTGCTAGAAGGTGCAACTGCTGGCGCTTACGCCAACAGTTTTGCCGAGTTAAGTGCAGATACCGAAGTGCTGCGTATCAAGCTGTAAGGCGGATGACGCCGCGTTCATCCACCAGCGGCGTTGAACAGTGGATCGATACAGCGCGATCCACTCTAGCGCTTGCTCCAAGCCGCCAGCTCTTTCATCAACCCGCGTTCCTGCAGGGCAATGCCACGCAGACTCTCGGCGATGGGCGCGAAATTGGGCGTCTCGCCCTTGTTGCGGCTGGCGCGCACGCAAGCCGAGGCAAACTGACGCCACTGGTCGCCGATGGCGGTCAGCTGCGCTGAAGCTTCCTGCAGGTTGTTGTCGCCCAGCTTCTCGCCAGCCTCCTGCAAAAAGCTCGCATACATAAAGCGGAAACCCGCGCCGCCGGTGCCGATTTCTTCCTGCATGCGCACGATATGGGTCAGGTACAGGCGGTTGTACTTGCTCTGTGCGGGATCGAGCTTGTCGATCTGCTTGGCCAGGTGCTGAATACCGCGAATACCGATCCACGGCAGCGGCATGCCATCGAGAATCCGTGTGGTAGACAGCACGCTCTGGCGGATCAGTTTGTTCCAGTCCTGCTCCAGCGGCACATCATCGAGCCAGTACATCAACCCTTTCGCGGCCAGCGCCCCCTTGGCGAAACGGGCTTTCTGCAGGTCTTCGGCGGCGCAGCGCACGGGCGCTTCGAACACCGGATCGCTGATCAGGTAGTCATTGCCCTCGCGGCCATAGGCCAGCAGGTTGTGCGCATTGAAGTGAAAACGCATCTCCGGCGGGAAATACGGCAGCCAGAACACCGAACTCTGCAGCCCGGCCAGACGGCCACTGTCCAACGCTGCATCCAGCTCACGACGGCCTTGTTCGGGATCGCCGAAGGTGCGCGTGTGCAGCTTCGCCCCCAGGCGTTTGCTCAGGGTCTTGATCAGGTGCTTAGGCGGCATGCGGTAGGCAATCAGCGGCATGCCGCTGAGTTTGACGATCGGCAGGTAGGCAAACGCCAGGCCCGAGGCCAGACCGAACGCCATCGGCTCGCTCATCGGCAAACCGGCATGGGTCAACAGGCTGGCCATCACCCCGCTTTCGCAGTGGGCGCTCTGTTGATGCTGAAAACTGCTCATGCCAAATCCTTCTGATAGGTGATCAGCTGCTCAACAGGCAGGCCGAAGGCGTCCGCATAACGCGCCAGGATGGCTGCCGACAGTGTCTTGTAAATCGCCGGACGAAAGTGCCGCCGAATGCGCCACTGCCACAGCCCGGTAATCTGCGCCAACGCGGGCTCATCCAGGCGGTAGCGGTACATCAGGCACTTCAGTGGCGACAGCTCGCCGCGCTGCCAGCCCGCCTCGGCCTCGGCTTCCTGCTCCTGCAGTTCGGCTACGGCCAGCTGAGTGGCGAAAGCTTCCGGCTCCCAGCCATCGCTCTGCGCGCCCTGGTAATGGCCGCTGGCATCCACGGCATAAACCAGCTTGCAATGGCCGCCGTAAGTGGAGCTGTGGTCCTGAGGAACCTCATCGAGCTTCATGTGTTGTCACCGTCCAGGCCAACCACTGTCAACTGCATAAAGGCGCTGGAGAAGCGCCCACTTTCCGGCACATAGCAGAGCAAACGCTGGCCGCTGCGCAGGCTACCTGAATTGAACAACTCATCAAGCATGATAAAGATCGACGCGGCGCCGGTATTGCCCTTACGGGTCAAGTTGGTAAACCAACGTTCCTGCGGGATTGGCAAGCCGGCATTGGCCAGGCCTGCGGAGAGGCGCCCGCGAAAGAATTCGGAGGAATAGTGCGGGAGGAAATAATCCACCGCATCGGCCTGCAGCTCGCGGCGCGCCATGATGCGCTTCAGCGTCTCTTCCACGGTGTATTTGACGATGTTGTCGTTCAGCAGTTTGACATCCTGCTTGATCGCCATCAGCGAGCGGCGGTTGCGCTCGCCGCCGTCATAGCGGCTCCAGCCCTGCAGCTGGCCGTCGACCATTTCCGCGCCGGCATACATGCACGGCGGCATCTGATCGGCAAAGGAGAAGATGTCGATCCAGTCGATGCGCAGGCTCAGGCCTGCGCGGTTAGGCTGGCCTTGCAGCAGCACGGCACCTGCGCCATCGGAGAGCATCCACCGTAGAAAGTCCTTCTCGAAGGCAATTTCCGGGTGGGTTTCCAGCTCGTCGAGGCGGCTCTCATACTCGGCGTTGAAATTGCTCGCCTGCATCAGGGTCGACGCCACTTCCGAGCCGCAGGCTACGGCGTTGCGGCTTTCGCCACTGGCCACGCTCATCCAGGCGTATTTCAGCGCGGTCATGCCGCACAGGCAAATACCGGCGGTGGACACCACTTCGCAGGGCGGATTGCCCAGTTCGCCCTGCACCATCACCGCATGGCCGGGCATAACCTGATCCGGTGAGGCGCTGCTGGCCACCAGGCAATCGAGATCGTCCAGCTGGAAATCGCCACCGAGCAGCCCCCGAATCGCTGCCGCGCTGACCTGGGCATTGTTCATGCTCGGCGCGCCGGTCTGCGGGTCGATCACATAGTGGCGCTGAACAATGCCATTGCTGCGCAAAATCAGCTTGCGCGCCCGCGAGGGTTTGCCGCCGACCAGTCCCAGGCGTGCTTCCATCTGCTCGTTGTCGACCGGCTCATGGGGCAGGAAGGCGCTGATGCGGTTGATATATACAGGTTGTACCACGGGACTTCCTCGGGTCACTTCACTCGCCAGACGGGCCGGCAAAGTAAGCCTTCTCACGCTGGGTGCGCTCTTTTAATAGCGGCGCCAACAGTTTCTTAAGCAAGGCACTGAGCGGCACGACCGTGACAATCAGGCACAACAGAAAGACGATATAAACCACCAGCCCGGCGCCACGTCGACGGCTCTGCTGCGGGCCTAACGCCGCCAGCAAGCGGCTCCATAACTGGAAGCTGCGATTGCCGACCCTCTCACTGGCGATCAGCTTTTCATCAATTCGCACGGCACCGAGGCCGCGGAGCATCGGTTGCGCAATCGGCAGGCTGTCAGCCGTTAAGCGTTGCCTCATGGCCACGCCAAAGCGGCTGGCGGCGCTAATTTGCGCCTCATCGATACCGGCGCGCGGCACCCAGCTGTAGGGCTTCTGCCGTCCGGTAAACAGCCACAAGGGCGTTGCTAGAAAGCTCGCCGCTGTTCCGCAAGCGTCCGTCAGGGCGATATTGTCCACCAGCCGCGCGCCCAGTTCAGTGAGCTGCTTCTTGACCTTCTCTTGAGCCATCAGCCACATGTTGCGGCAGCCGATCAGCGTCACCACCGGCGTGTCCTTGAGCAGCTTCGCCGCCTCAGGGGAGGCCAGGAAAGCCGTCATCGGTTGCGAGGGCGACAAGAACCACACCTGATAGGCGAGGATTACTAGGTCATAACGCTTGTTCGCATCGACCGCCAACGGCAGCAATGGCTGCGGGCGCATCAACACGGTTTCCGGAAAAATCCGGAAAAAACCGAGAAACGGCCAAGGAAACGGGTAAGGTTGCGCGGGTTGCAGCGTGAGAAAATCCAGCTGAATATCGCGGCATTGCTGTAAAGGTCCGCATACCGATTGTGCCAACCTGTCTAGCTGGCCGGTTTGCGAAAAATGAACGATCAAGACCTGACGCATCGCCAGCCACTTCCTGCGAAATGCCCGGATTATGCCACAGAGAATTCTTCAAACCGTAAAGAAGGCCGGCTATCAGACTGGCCTTTTGCTGCTACTGGTCAGCTCAGCGGCCCAGGCTGGCGACATCTTGGTCACAGTCAGCGGCATACAGGCCACAGGCCCCGTGTACGCAGCACTGGTGAGCGGCGAGCAAAACCGCTGGCCCGAACAACCACTGCGCCAGCAGCGGAGTGACGACGGCGAGCTGCGTTTGGATAACGTGCCACCCGGCCGCTATGCCATCCAGGTGTTCCAGGACAGCAATGGCAACGGCCTGCTCGACCAAGGCCGGCGGGGCATTCCACTTGAGCCAGTGGGTTTATCCAGCAACCCACCGCTGCTCAATGGCAAACCGACCCCGGCTGATAGCGTGTTTGAGCACGGCACAGCGGACACTCAGTTGCATATCCGCCTGCAGAGCCCGAAAGCCAAACAATAAGCGGCGCTTAACGCTGCAAGGCCATCTCGGCATCCGTCCGCCGCCAGATGAGTGCGCGAGTGTCGTAGCCACGGCTGCGCGCCTCCTCAAGCAGAGTGGCGCGACGTTGCGCACTGATGTCCTGGTCGCGCGTCAGCAGCCAAAGGTACTCGCGATTGGGGTGCCCAACCAGCGCAGTCTGGTAATCGTCATCCAGGTACAGAACCCAATACTCGCCCTTGGTCAGCCCTGGCAGCAGGGTGCTGGCCCAGTTGTCGAAACGCACCCAGAGCTTATTGGTTTCGCCCGGCACCTGCGCCACGGCCTGACCTTGCACCTGCTGCACATCGCCGTCATACGTGCGGCAACGGTTGGTCACGCCAATCGCGCCATCATCCTGCAGCGTATAGATCGCTTCAGACTGCGCGCAGTTGCGCTGAAAGAACATCGGCAAACGCGCCTGCTCGTACCAAGTGCCTTGGTAACGCTGCAGATCGACCTGCTCTACCGTCTTTGGCGGCACCACGCCCGTGCCGGAGTTGGCGCAACCCACCAACAACGCTGCTGCGGCCAACGCCGCCAGCAGGCGCATCACTTCAGCCCCTTGCCGGAGAACATCATGACCTTGTCGCCGGCGTACTGGACGCTGATAAAGCGCTGCTCATCGCCCCAGGTGCAGCTGGACATACCCAGCGCGCCGGCGCATTCGCCTGGACTGCCCAGCAGGCTCTCAACTTCATCCTTGCTCATGCCCGCCTTGAGCTGGGTGTAATTGTCCTGATTGATCTTGTTGCAGGCGGCCAGCAGCAGGCAACCGGCGAGTAGTGCGACGACACGCAGAGACATGGGGAAACTCCTGAGGAAAGAACCAAGACCAGCTTGGCATAGCAATACCGAGCATGCCTGCTTGGATGCTAGAAGCGCGAGCCAGGTTCCAACAGAAAGGCAGATTCCTCGGCGCTGGAGGTACGTCCGAGAATCAGGTTGCGATGGGGAAAGCGGCCAAAACGCGCGATTACTCGCTGATGGCGCTCGGCAAAATCCAGATAACCGGCAAACAGCTCGCGTTCGGCCGAAACGGCTTGTTCAAGTAAAGCCTCAAACAGCTGCACGGCCTGATTCTGCAGCGCCAGCTCTTCGGCGTGTTCCAATACCAGGTAGGTAAATACCCGCTGGATTGGTGGCAGTTGCTGATCCCAGCCCTGAGCTAACCCGTGCAGGGCCAACGGTCGAGCCAGCAGATCCCCAGCAAAAGCGCGCGGAGTATCGCGAAAGATCATCCGTGGCAGCTGATCGAGCAACAGCAAGTTTGCCAGCCAGCCGTCAGGTTCGCGCTGCCAGTCTTGCAGCTGATTACTCAAAGCCTGCTCAACCAGCCCACCAAACTGCTCGCGCGCCTGGTCATCCTGGCTGTCCTGCTTGCCGAACCACAGCGCAGTACGACTGGCCGCCACCTCGGCAGCCGTCACGCCAGCGCCGCAGCCGGCCGCACCGAACCACCAGCCGAGTAACGGCTGCCAGGGCGCGTTCATCGCTTACTCGCGGTGATAGGCGCTGATGCGCAGCACTTCTTCCTTGGAACCCAGGAATACAGCGACGCGCTGGTGCAGGGAAGTCGGCTGAATATCGAGAATGCGCTGGGTGCCGTTGGTGGCCACGCCGCCAGCCTGCTCGATGATCATCGACATCGGGTTGGCTTCGTACATCAGGCGCAACTTGCCCGGCTTCTCAGGCTCACGGCTGTCGCGCGGGTACATGAACACGCCGCCACGAGTAAGGATGCGATGCACGTCCGCCACCATCGAGGCAATCCAACGCATGTTGTAATTCTTGCCCAGCGGGCCTTCTTCGCCCGCCAGCAACTCGCTCACATAGCGCTGTACCGGCGCCTCCCAGTGGCGCTGGTTGGACATGTTGATGGCGAATTCCTTGGTCGACTCCGGCACCTTGATGTTGTCGTGGGTCAGCACAAAGCTGCCCAGCTCACGGTCCAGGGTAAAGCCTTTAACGCCATCACCAAGGGTCAGCAGCAGCATGGTCTGCGGGCCATAGATCGCGTAACCAGCCGCCACCTGCTCGGTACCCGGCTGCAGGAAGGCTTCCTCACCGAGGTCGCCTTCATCACCATTGCGATCCGGGCAACGCAACACCGAGAAAATGGTGCCGACCGAAACGTTGACATCAATGTTACTGGAGCCGTCCAGCGGATCGAAAACCAGCAGGTAAGCGCCTTTCGGGTACTTACCGGGAATCTGGTAGGCATTGTCCATTTCTTCGGACGCCATGCCGGCCAGGTGACCGCCCCACTCGTTGGCTTCCAACAGGATTTCGTTGGAAATCACGTCGAGTTTCTTCTGCACCTCGCCCTGCACGTTCTCGGTGCCCATGCTGCCCAGCACGCCGCCCAGTGCACCCTTGGATACCTGATGGCTGATTTCCTTACAGGCCCGTGCGACCACTTCAATAAGGAAACGCAGATCGGCCGGGGTGTTGTTACAACGGGTCTGCTCGATCAGGTAGCGGCTGAGGGTAACGCGGGACATGGATGGCTCCGGGAAGGAAGAAAAATCGCGCGCAGTTTACCCTTTTAGCGGGGAAAGCGCTTTAGCACTGGATGGAAGGAGTTGCCGGACCATCAGGCCAGACTGCAGACCCTATTGCGCCCCGCATGCTTGGCTTGATACAGCGCGTCATCGGCTACGTGCAGCAATTCATCGAGCACCAAGCCTTGCTCCGGCCACAGCGCCAGGCCGGCCGACAGGGTCACATAACGTGCGCCCCCGCGCGTTGGCAAGGGGTGTGCGGCCAAATCACGGCAGATGGTTTCTAGACGCGCGCGGGCTTCGTGGGCATCGGCACGCGGCAGGATCAGCAGGAACTCTTCGCCACCAATACGGAATACCGCGTCCGAGCTGCGCAGATTCTCCAGCAGGTGCTGGGCAACGCCTTTGAGCACGTCGTCGCCTTCGAGGTGGCCATGCTCGTCGTTAAGCTGTTTGAAATGATCCAGGTCGATCAGAGCCAGGGAAATCGGCGTGCGCTCGCGCTGTGCGACGGCCAACTCGCGGGTAAAAAACTCATCCAGATAGCGCCGGTTGTACAGCCCGGTCAGCGGGTCACACAGCGCCTGCTCCTGCAGTTGCTCATGCAGGTTGGTGATGGTGCGCAGGCGCTCTTCGCTGAGTGCCAGGGCTTCGGCCAGTTTTAACTCACTGAGGTGGCGCTGAGTAACATCACGCAGGTAGAGCATCTGCCCGAGCACCACGGTGCCGCGATGGGTCACCCGCTCGATGGCGCGAATACGCACTTCGAAATACCGCGCCGAGTTGGCCAGGGTCAACAGGCGGTCATGCTCACCTTGTTCCTGCTGACTGAGCAGCTGCTGCAAATCTGCCCCGAGAATCGGCCAATCCTCCAATTGCCGGCCCTGCCAGCCGCTGCGCAGATTGGCGAGTTTCAAGGCGGCTGGATTGGCCTCGATCACGCGCAATTGCGCATCAACCACCAGCACCGGATCGAGCAAGGCATCCAACAGGAGGTGGCGGGCCACCGGCAGCAGGTCAAACAACCTTACGCCAACGATCAGCCAGGCAAACGCCACCAGGGTAAAGGCGAAACTGAAGGGCGTCGGGTCGAAGCCAAAGAGCATCCAGCCAAACACCACATAACTGATATTGGCAACCCAGGGCACCGCCGTGACGAAGACAAACGCCAGGTAATGACGGCGATGCACACCATAACTGACGATGGCCGCGCGCAACACCACACCCATGCAGAAGGTCATAAACAGGTAAACGTAAGCAGCGGCAGCGTAGAACAGCGGCCCGTGCTGATAGCGAATCGGCGCGCCTGGTTCATCGCTCAGTGGCGCCGTACCCGCGCCATAGAACAGGCCGTGCCAGGGGTTGCTCAGGGCCATCAGCCAGATCAGCACCGGCACCACGGCCAACCCCAGGGTGCTACGCAGCGGCAGCGGTTGACGCACGCTGTTAACGTATTGCCAGAGGAAAATGGCCCAGAAGGTGGGCACCACCAGAATGCCCGGCCAGGCCATGGTGGCCCAGAACACTTTGCACTGTGGGCCTTGCGCAGCCATTTCCAGGCTGGCGGCAATCATCCACCAGAGGCTCGCCAAGTGCAGCACGATAAAGCTCTCGCGCCCCGGGAAATAGCGCTGCCGCGTGACCCAGCGGGCCAGCAAGAGCACCCCGATGCACACCAGACCGGTGAGAATGACCGGGGCGCTGAGCGCCCAGCCAGAATTACCGCAGGCATTCATCGGGTAGGTTCTGCCGAAAGAAGCAGCTGAGCGAATCGGTCAGAGCGACCGCGAAAACGCACAGGCGCGCCCACAAGACGGGACAAAGTCGAGATACGCAAGGGCCTTCCTGACCTCAAACGCTAATCAATTTAAGGTGCCAACCATACTGCAAAAATCGTTAGCCAGCTGGCCTTTATTTCACCAACAGCCGCTATTCAGCGCTCGGCCTGCGCAACAGGCTGACCGCCATGAGCGCCAACAAGCCCACCCCAATTAGCAGCACCAGCCACAACCCCCAGCGTTTCCAGTCACTCTCACCCGCTGCGGCCTGCTCTTGCTGCGCCAGATTTTCAGCCTGCAACTGCACCTCAGCTATACCCAGCTGTTGCAGGCGCTGTGGCTCATAACCCGGAATCAGAGTGGCCAGCGGCAAAGCCGCCGACTGCGCTCCCGCTCGCCCCAACGCCAGCCGATAAGGCGGGCTGCCACGTTGGAGGAACACCAGCTGGGTGGCGCGCACCGCCACCTTTATCTGTGGCGGCTCGACACCCAAACCGCCGCCACGCTCATCCACCTGTAAACGCAGCTGCTGTACCGGCCAGCCCGGCAAGAGCAATTCGTCCTGACGGATTTCCGCACCATTTTCCGGCAACCGGTACAGCAGGCCCTGCGCCAGTGATTGCCAAGCGCCCTTGGCTTCATGGCGACCACTGACGCGAATCGGCGCCAGGCTATTGGCCTGACTGAGTTCGACATGCAGACGCTCCAGGGGCAAGGCCAAGGGCAACTGCCACTGGTATTCGCCATCCGGGCTGCGCGTTGCTGCCAGCGGCTGTGACCACACCAGCGGCGCGGGCACGCTGTCACTGCGTTGACTGAGCAGACTCGCGGCCGTCAGCTGCGGCGCCTGTTGCGGGCTTTGCCAGAGCAGACGCACATAGCGCGCCTTAAGCCCTGGCAGCTCGACCTGGCGCTGCTCGACACGCTCACCCTCAAACGACAGGCGCGCCAGCTGGCCACTGCCCCAGGACTGCCAGTCTTGCAGGTCATCACTGGCCTCGATGCTGAAGCGCTGAAAACCGTCCTGAGCGCCGCTCCAATCCAGCTGCAAGCGCACCAGCGGCTCGTCCATTGCGCTGGCATCCAGCAGCCAGCCGCGCAGCAGAGCCGGCTTGGCGGCTGCATCTGGCTCATCAAGCAGCTCGATCAAGGTGCCGCTGGTACTGCGCTGTACCCGCAAACTTGGCGAGGCCGCGTTGTCGCCCTGTTCGGCGTACAGCGGAAACCACTTCACCGCCTGCTCCTGCTGGCTGTCGCGCGACTCGCCCTGCCCTGCCACCAAGGCGTAAGCCAGTGCTTGGCCTTCGGCGTTAAACACCCGCAGATCACGCAAATCGCCATAGCGCGCAGCGAAATGCAGTGCCATCGGCACATCCAGGCGATACCAGGGTCCTTCGCCACTGAGACTCAGCGGTAATTGCACGGCATAGTCGCCCGGCTGCTCCTGCGCCAAGGCTGACGCGCTGCACAGCAGGCTTAGCAACATAGTGCTGATTAAACGACTGATCATGCTGGCTCCTGCGGCTGATCCGAATCCGCTTTGCGTGCTGGCAAGGGCGCAAAATAGCCCACCACCAACAGCAATACACCTACCCCGATAAACGACACGATGCGCTCCAGACCACCGCGATTACCCAGCTCGACGAAGAACAGCTTGGCCACCACCAGCGCGATCAGCGCCGCACCAATCAGCCACAGCTCGCGACGGCCAAGGCGATTGCCGAGGACCATCAACGGCAGCGCGATCAGCGTCCAGACAATCGACAGACCCGCCTGCACCAGCATCGAATCAAGCAGCGCATCCAGCTGATAAGGCACGCCACCCCAATGATGGGCGGTGCGCATCACCATGGCAGTCAGCAACGCGAACAGCGAGGCGCCCGCCACGCCCTGAGTCAGCCACTGACTGCGCAGACTCTCGACACCCAACTCGGCCAGACCCAGGCGCGCCCAGGCGAATACCGCGCCAAGGGCAAACAGCAGGCCCAGCTCCAGCGGGTTGAGCAGCGGCAGATAGGCCAGCGGTTCAGCCTCCCCAGCGCTGACGACATTGGCCAGCCAGAACCAGCCGAGCATCAGCAGCGCCAGCGGCGCCGCCGCCAAGACGCGGTATTCGCGCGGATAAGCGGCCACCGGCCAAGGCCAGCGACGCGGCAGCGCCATCAGCCAGAGGTAGGCACTCGGCAGCAGCGCCCAGCCCAGCCAACGCCAGGCGTTGTAATGCTCCGACAGCGCCAGCAGCAGGTAACGCAACTCCAGCGCCAACACGCCCAGCAGCAACCAGCAGCCAAGCACATGGGCAGCGCTCAGCGCCCCCGCGGGCAACTGCGCAGCCAAGCGTCGCAGCGCCCAGAAGTGCACAGCAAACAGCAGCGTCCAGGCCAGCCAGCCGAACTGCGCAGCCGGGTGATAGTGCAAGTGCCAGGCATGCAGCAGCACCACACCGGCCAGCGGCGTCAGCAGGCAGCACAGCAACGCCAGTTCGGCCCAGCGTGTACGCGGGGCGAGGAATGCCGCCAATGCAACACTGGCCGCAAGCACCGCGAGCAAGGCACTTGCCTGCCATTCAGTTGCAACAAAGCGCAGCACTTCGCTGCTCAGCGCCAGCGCCCACCAAGCCGTACCCCATACCAGCAGCAACTGCGCCAGGCCCAGCAAGCTGAAATTGCCCAGCGCACTAGGCGCCTCGCGCCGCGCCAGCTGCTGCAAACGCCAGGCGCCGACCAACGCGGCCACACCAAGCACCAGCGGCGTCCAGAAATCCATATGCGCCAGTGGGCGAATGCCCTCGGTCGACAGCTGCCCAAACAGCAGCGGGCTGACCGCAAGGAACACCAGTCCCGCCAGCACCTGCAACAGCAGACCGAAGATAAAGCTGGCTCGCTGCTGCAAGTGCAGACTGAGCCAGATAATCAGCAGCCCGCTGCCGCCCCACACCGCACTGGCCGTGGCCCACGGCAGGACGAACAGCACCGCCAGATTGAGGAACACCAGACCCACCAGCAGCACCACGGACAGCCCGCGCAGCAGACGACGGTCGTTACCCACCTGCGGATCACGCGCGGCCAGCAGCATGCCGGCGATCAGGCCGAATCCGATCAAGGACGAAGTCAGCAAGCCCTGCCAACCAGCAGAGAAGCCGCCCATGCCGGTGGCCGCATTGCCGGCCATGTCCAGCATAAACACCACACCGCCAAGCAACTGCACGGCAAAGGCGCTGAACAGAAAGCTGCGCGACTGAATACGCAAACCCAGCCACAGCGTCAGCAGACCGGCCAGCGCCCAGCTGATCGCTGTGCCCTGAGCGGCAAACAGCAGCGGCGCAAGCAGATAGAGAAACGCCAGCCCGGCGCAGGCCAGCACCGGCAGCCCGCGCACTTCCCAGCTGCTGGCGTATTGTGTGTTCTGGCGCAATTGCCAGTAGCTGAACAGCAAGGCTACGCCGAGCATCAGCGCGCCCAGCGGCGCGCCGTCCAACAGCGTCAGCTCACCACCGCGCAGGCCGATGACGAACGCCAGCGCCGCGCCAAACTGCAGGAGCAGGGCAAACGCTCGCGCCAGGCTGCGCTGCTGTCGCAAACCGAGCCAGAAGATGCCCGCGCCTTCCACCGCCCAGGCGGCCGAAGTCCAGCGCGCATCAAGGCCCAAGGGAATCGCCAAACTGCCGAAAACCACGCCCAACGCGAGGCAGGTTTCCACCAGCAACACGGCACGATCACCGGTGCGACCGACCAGCAGCCGCGCCAGCACTAAATAGAAAAGCCCCAGCGCCAACGCACTGAACGCTGCGGCAAACTCGATGTGCTGCACCAGGGCGAACTGCAGACCAAAGCCCACCAGCGGCGGGCCGAACAGCACGGTGGCGTCGATGTAGTCGCCTTTGCGTGCGGCCCAGCGCAACAGTTCATCGCGATCCTCGGGCGCATCCAGAGCTTCACGCAGCTTGCGCCGTGCAAACAGCAGACCGATGGCCACATACATCAGGAAGAACAAAATCAGGAACGGCTCGGTGCTCCACAGCAGCTCTGGCTTATAGGAGCGAATGCCCCAGGCGAAGCCGATGCCGAAGGTGCCGACAAAGCCGATCAGGTTGAGCAGCCGCCAGGCCTTGAACCAGGCAATGGCAAAGATCCCGGCATTGAGCAGGGCGAAGTAACTGAACAGCGCCACATGGTTGCCACTGCCCGTGCTGGTCAGGATCGGCGCGGCGAAACCACCCAACGCCGCTGCAGCCGCCAGGCCCAGGGCATTCTGCTTGACCGCCAGAATCGCCGAAAAAACCGTGACCAGCACCAGCAGACCCAGCGCCACACCAGGATCCAACAGCGGGTGTAAGCGCATCGCGGCAAACACCGTCAGATACAGCACGGCAACGCCGGTGCCTTGCAGCATCAGGGCATAGTTTGGGTTACGCAGACGCAACCACCAACCGAGGCCGAGCAAGGCCACCGCACTGGCGGCGACACTGGCGTAGCGAAATTCCACCGGCACCACCACACCTTCGGTGGCGTAGCGCAATAGGAAGGCCAGACCGAGAAACAACAGCACCACACCGACGCGCAGCACCGTATTGCCGCCCAGCAGCCAGTCCTTCACCGCAGTAAAGCCTCGCTCCAGCAGCGTTGGCTGACGCGGTTCGGCAGGTTTCCATGGCTTAGCGGGAGGCGGCTTGATCGGCGCGGCGGCGGGTTCGGCCGCCTGCATAGGCGCGACAGGCTCAGGAGCAGGCTCGGGCAGGACAAAATCCAGGGTCCAATCCAGTTCAGGCTGGGCCGCTTGGGCACTGACGATAGGTTCAGGTGCAGGTTCGGCTTCAGGGTTGACCGGCTGCGGCGCTGGCGGCGCCTCAGGAGCTGGCGCGACACTCTGCTCCAACTTGAGCAAGCGCTCATACAGCGCCGCAGTGCCTTGCTCGAAGCGCTGCGAAAAGGCCTTGAGCTGCGCTGTCAGCGCAGCATTCTCGCGCGCCAAACCCTGCAGTTTGAGCGCCTGACCAAGGCCCAGACCAATCAGAGCGCCCAGTAGCGACGCCGTCAGCGTCTCATCCGCCAACGCCCCGAGCACCAACCCCACCAGCATGAAGATCCATTGCATGCAGCGCGTTCCTATATCAGCTAAACCCGAACATCCTGTTGCCCGGCACCCGGCGCACACTGCGCAGCAGTATAGGAGCCCGACCGGTGCATACCCAGAGAGACGAATGCCGCACGCATCACAGCACAACAAGAAACTCGGGGCGACGCTGCCGCACAAATGATGACCAGCCGGCAGATAGTCATTCACAAACGTCGCCAGGCCGCTATCATCGCGCGCCGAACCACTGATGCATGCCTGCCTCGATGAAAAACAACCTGATTGCCGCCGCCGAACTCGACCGCCTGGAAACCTGGGCCAAATACACCGCTGATATGTGCCACAGCTGCATGTCCAGCTGCTGCACGCTGCCGGTCGAAGCGCGCCTGAATGACCTGATTCGCATCGGCGTGGTCGATGAGTTCGAACGCAGCGAGCCGCTGAAGAACATCGCCAAGCGCCTGCAGAAAGACGGCATCGTCGAACGCTTCCATCAGAAGTCGGGCATCTTCACCCTGACCCGCATGAGCAACAACGACTGCTATTACCTCGATCGTAAAACTCGCCTGTGCACCATCTACGAAAAGCGTCCGGACACCTGCCGCAACCACCCGAAGATCGGCCCACGTCCCGGCTACTGCGCCTACAAGCCGAAGAGCTAAGCAACAGCATTGAGCTGCCGCGACGCCTCGGGCAAGCTGGCAGGCATGCATAACGCCGACTTCCCCGATGACGCCCAACAGACCGAGCGCACCCGCGCCACGGTGATGCGCTATCACTACAGCTGGAAAGACCGCGACCTCGACGCGGTGATGGCGCTGTATCACCCGGATATCCAGTACCACGATTTCTTTCAGCAGCGCTGCATGGGCTTTACCGAGCTGCGCGAGTATGTGCGCAACAACCTGCCGCGCCAGCCTGGCGAAGCACTGGAGCACACCGACCGCATCCGCATCGACGGTCATACCGCGTTTATCCAGTACCGCATCAGCCTGCACGGTAGTGGCGGCCTGCTGGCGTTCCGCACCGGCGAGGCGATTACCGTGCGTGACGGGCTGATCTGGCGCATCCATGAATACGCCACGCTGATGCGCGAAGAGCGCGAGCTATCCGCCGCCAGTGATTCCCGCCCGGCCCTTAGCCGCCTCGGCCTCAGTGCCCGCCAGCTGGGGCTATTGGCGCAGGACCTGGAAGACTACATGCAGCGCGCCCAGGCCTACCTCGACCCGCAACTGAGCCTGCCGCAGGTAGCAACCGCCACCGGCTACAGCCGCAACCAGATCTCCCACCTGCTCAACCAGGTGCTCGGCCAGAGCTTCTACCGCTATATCAACCAGAAGCGCCTGCAGCACCTGCTGGCGGGGCTGGAAGCCGGCAACGACCTGCAGCGTGTCGATGAACTGGCCTTCGCCGCCGGTTTCAACTCGCTCTCGGCGTTCTACAGCTGCTTCCGCCGGCATACCGGCTTGTCGCCCAAGGTCTACCTCAAACAAATTTCCTTGCGGGCACGCACACAAGACAAGCCCTGATCGACCTCCTAGTCTCTGCGCATCGCATAGTGATTGACTGCCGGAGATCGACGATGAGCCCATGGCGCTCCCTCAGCCTGTGGATGGATCAGCTGACCGAACCGCTGACCGCCCGCCCCGCGCTGACCGAAGACCTGCACGCCGATGTGGCCATCATCGGCGCCGGCTACACCGGCCTGTGGACCGCCTATTACCTCAAGCGCCAGGCGCCACACCTGCGCATCGTCATTCTCGAAGGCGAGATTGCCGGCTTCGGCGCCTCCGGGCGCAACGGCGGCTGGCTGATGGGCAACCTGCTCGGCCAGGACAACCTGGTCGCTGACCAACCCAGCGCCGCGCGCCAAAGCGCCTATGCGCTGCTGCATGGCATTCCTGATGAAGTCGCCAGCGTGCTGCAGGACGAGCAGATTGCCTGCGATTACCGTAAGGCCGGCGTACTGTATTGTGCCGCGCGCTACCCGGAGCAGCTGACCAGCCTGCGTCAACACCTGGCCGAATTGCGTGCCCTGGGTCTGGACGAAACCGACTACCGCTGGCTGACGCCCTTCGACCTGGGCAAACAGCTACAGCTGGCCAACGCCTTTGGCGCCATCTACACCCCGCACTGCGCCACCATTCAACCCGCCAAGCTGGTGCGCGGCCTGGCGCGCTGCGTTACCGCCATGGGCGTCGAGCTGTATGAACAGAGCCGAGTGACCGACTGGCAAACCGGCCTGGTGCGCACCGCCACTGGCAGCGTACGCGCTGACTGGATCGTCCCGGCCGTGGAAGGTTACGCCGCCAGCCTGCCGCCGCTGGGCAACCACCAACTGCCGGTACAGAGCCTGCTGGTGGCCACCGAGCCTCTGCCCAAGGAAGTTTGGGCCGATATCGGCCTGGAGCGCGGTCAGGCCTTCAGCGAGAACAGCCGCCAGGTGACCTACGGCCAGCGCAGCGCCGACGACCGTTTGGTATTCGGCGCCCGCGGCGGTTACCGCTTTGGCGGCCGCCTGCGCACCGATTTCAACCTCAGCGAGGACGAGCGCGACCTGCGCCGCTACCTGTTCGGCGAACTGTTCCCGCAACTCAAGCAGGTGCGCATCACCCACGCCTGGGGCGGCAACCTGGGCATGGCGCGGCGCTTTCGCCCGCACATGCTGGTGGACCGCAGCAACGGCATCGCCTTGTCCGGCGGTTACGGCGGCGAAGGCGTGGGCGCCAGCAACCTCGGCGGGCGCACCCTGGCCGACTTGATTCTCGACCAGCAGAGCGAGCTGACCCGCCAGCCCTGGGTGCTCGGCGACCAGCCGATCAACCGCCTGCCGCGCTGGGAGCCGGAACCGCTGCGCTGGCTCGGCTACAACGCAATCATCCAGAGCTTTGTGCATGAGGACCGCGTACTGGCCAACCCAGACAGTGCGCCCTGGCGACGCCAGCTGGCCAGCAGCCTGGCCGGCACCATGGAAAAATTCATGCGTTAACGGAGAGTTTCATGAGCATCGAACACTTCAAGAACACCGCCCACCTGCCCCTGAGCGATGCCACGCCGGTGGCCGTGCCGCTCGGCGAGCCCGTGGCGATCACCAGCAGCCAGGGCATCGAGCATGCGGACGGCGTCGCCGCCGGTATCTGGGAATGCACACCCGGGCGTTGGCGCCGGCAGATCGCCCAGCAGGAGTTTTGCCACTTTATCGCCGGGCGCTGCACCTTCACCCCAGATGGCGGCGAGCCCATGCAGATCCAAGCTGGCGACGCCCTGTTGCTGCCCGCCAACACCTTCGGCGTGTGGGACATCACGGAAACCGTGCGCAAGAGCTTCGTTCTGCTCAAGTAACCGGGCCCAGCGCAGGCCCTGCTCCCCTCTATTCAACTGCCGCTTCGACAACACCGATAAAAACGATGAGGTATTCCCATGCTGAAAAAACTGCTTCCCCTGCTGCTGCTCAGCAGCATCAGCCAGGCCGCGGAAACCGTGCGCATCTACAACTGGACGGACTACATCGCCCCCGACACCCTCAAGCAATTCGAGCAAAGCAGCGGCATCAGCAGCCACTACGATGTGTACGACAGCAATGAAACCCTCGACGCCAAACTGATGGCAGGGCGCTCGGGCTATGACGTGGTATTCCCGTCCAACCACTACATGGCCCGGCAGATTCAGGGGGGCGGGCTGAAGAAACTCGACAAGAGCCGCCTGCCCGGCTGGAACAACCTCAACCCGATCCTGATGAAGGCCCTGGAAACCAACGACCCTGGTAACCAGTACGGCTTTCCCTACCTGTGGGGCAGCACCGGCATCGGCTACAACGTGGCCAAGGTGCGTGAAGTGCTCGGCGAGGACGTACCGCTCGACTCCTGGGACCTGATCTTCAAACCCGAATACCTGGCCAAGCTCAGCCAGTGCGGTGTGGCGATTCTCGACAACGGCCCGGAGCTGCTGCCGATTGCCCTGCATTACCTGGGGCTGCCGCACCACAGCCAGAACCTTGAGGACTACCAAAAGGCCGAAGCACTGCTGCTGGAGATGCGCAAGAACGTGCGCTACTTCCACTCATCCAAGTACGTCGGCGACCTGGCCAATGGCGACATCTGCATGGCCGTGGGCTTCTCTGGCGACATCATGCAGGCCGGCAACCGCGCCACCGAGGCGAAGAACGGCATCAACATCCACTACGTGATCCCCAAGGAAGGCACGCCGATCTGGTTCGACATGGTCACCATGCCCGCCGACAGTAACAACGAGCAGGCCGCCTACGCCTATATGAACTACCTGCTGCAACCCCAGGTCATCGCACAGATCACCAATCACGTGCAGTACGCCAACGGCAACAGCGCCGCCGACAGCCTGGTTGACCCCAAGCTGAAAGCCGATGCCACCGTTTACCCACCGCAAGAGGCGATGAACAACCTCTACGCTCTGGAAGCCATGCCGCTGAAGATTGACCGTGTGCGCACGCGCATCTGGAGCAAGGTGAAAAGCGGGATTTAACCGAGGGCAGCGTAACGAGCCCATAAAAAGCCCCCGCCAGCCAGGCTGACGGGGGCTTTTTCATGCGTCTTACAGCTCGGCAGCAGGCTGCTCCCGCTCACGTTGAGCCAGTTCAGTCACATCGACCTTGGGCTTGATCAGGCTGAAATCGATCAAGCTCTTCGGCTGCTCGGGATTGCCAATCAGCAGCGGTAGCGGCCTGAACGCATCACTCACCAGGCTCTTGTGCGGCTCGTACATATCAAACCGCAGGCCCGCCAGGTCCGCCCATGTATGGATAAAGTGCGACGAACTGTAGGGCCGTGACAGCGCCGTGGTGAAATCCCGGGGTTGCTGCGCGCGCCACTGGGGCGAGTTCCAGAGAATAAATGGCACGGTGTACATCGGGCTGGTCGGCGCGGCCTCGTTACGCCCCAACACATCGGCCTTGGGCGCATCGAACACCGCCTCGCCATGGTCCGCCAGGTACAGCAGAAAGCCATTCGGTTCCTGCCCAGCCAGGCGCTTGATCAGGCTGGCCACTACATGGTCGTTGTACAACACCGCGTTGTCGTAACTGTTATAGGTTGGCAGTTGATCATCCGTGACATTCGCCGGCACGCCCGTACGGTCATTGAAACGCGCGAACTCCGGCGGATAGCGGTACTGGTAGCTCATGTGCGTGCCCAGCAGGTGCACCACCACAAATTTGCGCGGGGCCGGGTCGGCCAGCACCTTGGCAAAGGGCTCCAGCACATCCCCGTCGTACTGGCGGGCGTTCTGCTCACGGTTATTGTTCAGGTAAACCTGCTCATCCGCCTGCTTGGAAAAAGTCGTGAGCATGGTGTTGCGCTTGGTCATCGTCTGCTGGTTGGTGATCCAGTAAGTTTTGTAACCCGCCTGCTTCATCAGGTTGAGCACCGAAGGCGTGGTCAGGTAGCGCTCCGGGTGCTCCTGATCGGCAAAGGTCAGCACCTGCTGCAAGGCCTCGATGGTGTAAGGCCGTGGCGTGACCACGTTATCGAACACCTGCAACTGGTCACGCAGCGCATCAAGCTCCGGGGTGGTCTCACGCGGGTAGCCATATAGGCTCATGCGCTGGCGATTGGTCGACTCGCCAATCACTAATACCAAGGTGGCCGGCTGCCCAGCATGGGCGTTCTGTAAGTTGCTTAAGGGCGCAATGCTGGCGTTCTCCGCTAGCAAGACCTGCATATTGGCCAGCTGCTCACGGTAATTTTTGTAGCCCACCGCCAACTGCCACGGCGTAGCCGTTTCAATGCGTTGGGCAAAATTGTCGAAGCCCGCCTGCCAGCGGTCGTGCTTACTGAACTGACGCAACGCCGGGTAACCCAGCGACACAAACAGCGCCAGAGCCGCCGCGAACACCGCGCCCGGGCGCGATAAATACACTGGCCGCACCTGGCGCCACAGCCACCACCCGCCCAGACCGTAAGCGGCAAATGCCAATAGCATCCACCAGGAGAAGTACTGAATCAGGTATTCGCGGCTCTCATTCATGTTCGACTCGAACATGATGAAAATTACGCTCTGGGAGAACTCCTGCCCGTAAATCAGAAAGTAACCAAAGCTGCCCAGCGAACACAGCCATAGCACTGTCCCAATCACCGCGGCCAGCTGACGCGAGCGCGCCGGCCACAGCAGTAACGGCACCAGCCACAAGGCACTGGCCAGTAACGCCTGACGAAAGCCAGAAAACCCCGCCGTACCGGTCAGCTGGATCAACAACTGGGTCACGCCGGAGAAGTACCAGAAAAACACAAACGCCCAACCCAAACCGGCCCAATCAACCCGCTGGCGCGCCATTCCTGTCAACACTGCAGACATAGCAACCTCATGGCAGCCCAATAGTGGTGCCTGTTATGCCAGACAGACTGTGAAAAACTCGTCAAACCTTGCGCGCAAACTCAACACACGTCCAGTAGACCATCCGAAAACAAAAAGCCCCCGCAGGCTCGCGCCGGCGGGGGCTTTTCAGTTAGCTAGAACTGTTATCAGTTCTTGGCTTTCTTGGCAGCGCGGGTGCGCTCGCCTTCGTCGAGGATCTTCTTACGCAGACGAATCGACTTCGGCGTAACTTCGCACAGCTCGTCGTCCTGGATGAATTCCAGCGCCTGCTCCAGAGTGAAGCGGACAGGTGGAACCAGGGCGATAGTTTCGTCTTTGCCGGAAGCACGCATGTTGTCGAGCTTCTTGCCTTTGGTTGGGTTTACGCCCATGTCGTTGTCGCGGCTGTTCAGGCCGACGATCTGACCGTTGTAGATTTCCTGGCCGTGCTCGACGAACAGCTTGCCGCGCGCCTGCAGGGTTTCCAGGGAGTAGGTCAGTGCCTTGCCGGTTTCTACCGATACCAGTACACCGTTCTGACGGCCGGACATGTCGCCGGACTTCATGGTGTCGTAGCGATCGAAGATCGAGGTCAGGATGCCAGCACCGTTGGTCAGGGTCAGGAACTGGTTACGGAAACCGATCAGACCACGAGCCGGGATGTTGTATTCCAGACGAACACGGCCTTTGCCATCCGGCACCATGTTGGTCAGGTCGCCCTTACGCAGGCCCATCTCTTCCATGACCTTGCCCTGGGATTCTTCCGGGGTGTCGATGGTGACGTTTTCAAAGGGTTCCTGCTTCACGCCATCCACAACGCGGATGATCACTTCTGGACGACCTACACCCATTTCGAAGCCTTCGCGACGCATGGTTTCGATCAGTACCGAGAGGTGCAGCTCACCACGGCCGGAGACTTTGAACTTGTCAGCGCTGTCGCCTTCTTCAACACGCAGGGCCACGTTGTACAGCAGCTCTTTATCCAGACGCTCTTTGATGTTGCGGCTGGTAACGAACTTGCCTTCTTTACCGCAGAACGGCGAATCGTTGACCTGGAAGGTCATGGAGACGGTTGGCTCGTCAACGGTCAGCGGGGTCATCGCTTCAACGTGGTTGATGTCGCACAGGGTGTCGGAGATGAACAGCGAGTCCATGCCACTGACGCAGACGATGTCACCGGCGGTGGCTTCTTCAACGTCGATGCGGTGCAGGCCGTGGTGACCCATCAGCTTGAGGATACGACCGTTACGCTTCTTGCCGTCGGCGTCGATGGCGATGACCGGGGTGTTCGGCTTGACGCGACCGCGGGCGATACGGCCAACGCCGATGATGCCGAGGAAGCTGTTGTAGTCCAGTGCGGAGATTTGCATCTGGAACGGACCGTCAACGTCAACAGCCGGGGACGGCACGTTGTCGACGATGGACTGGTACAGCGGGGTCATGTCTTCAGCCATGTCGGTGTGATCCAGACCGGCAATGCCGTTCAGGGCCGAGGCGTAGACGACTTTGAAGTCCAACTGCTCTTCGGTGGCACCGAGGTTGTCGAACAGATCGAAGATCTGGTCCAGAACCCAGTCCGGACGCGCGCCTGGACGGTCAACCTTGTTGATGACCACGATTGGACGCAGGCCGGCTTCGAAGGCCTTCTTGGTCACGAAGCGGGTTTGCGGCATCGGGCCGTCTTGGGCGTCAACCAGCAGCAGCACGGAGTCAACCATCGACATTACGCGCTCAACTTCACCGCCGAAGTCGGCGTGGCCGGGGGTGTCGACGATGTTGATGTGGTAGCCGTTCCAGTTGATCGCGGTGTTCTTGGCGAGAATGGTAATGCCGCGCTCTTTTTCCTGGTCGTTGCTGTCCATCACGCGCTCGTCGTTGAGCTCGTTACGCTCAAGGGTGCCGGACTGGCGCAGGAGTTTGTCTACCAGGGTGGTCTTACCATGGTCAACGTGGGCAATGATGGCGATGTTGCGTAGATTTTCGATCACGTGTGTATCTCGATCAGAGGATTCGGTGTGCCGCTTAGTCTAGGCGGCGAGTATTAACTAATTGCGATTTCTGCCAGGCGGCGCGAGCGTGTTAATCACGCCGCCTGTAGGTCGGGAGGGCGATGGCGGATGCTGCCGCCATTCAACCCGGGCGTTTTATGCCGGACGATAAACGCGCACATTGGCATGCCCCTCACTCAGCAGATGGTGGGCGTGCAAACGACTCATCACACCTTTATCGCAATACAACAGGTACTGACGCGCCTCATCCAGCGCCTTGAACGAACTGTTCAGGGCGTAGAACGGCAGCGCCATGACCTCGACGCCAGGCAGGGCGAGTGGCTCGTCCTCGGCAGCATCGGGGTGACGAATATCAATGATCACGTGGTTGGCCAGCGCTTCGCTGACCTCCTCGATCTGCACGTCCTTGCCCAACTCGTCGATCACTTTGTCGATCGGCAGCAAGGTCGCGCGCTCCAGGGCGCGCTCGAGAATGGCCATGTCGAACTGGCTCTCTTCATGCTCGATGCGCAGTTTCTTTGCGCGGGTGGTCGGGTTGACCGAGATAACCCCGCAATATTCCGGCATGTGCTTGGCGAACTCAGCTGTGCCAATGCGCGTGGCGGTGTCGATGATGTCTTGCTTATGGCTGGCCAGCAGCGGGCGCAGCACCAGCATATCGGTGGCCGAATCGATCACCGCGAGGTTCGGCAGGGTCTGGCTCGACACCTGGGAAATCGCCTCGCCGGTGACCAGCGCATCAATCTGCAGGCGCTCGGCCATGCGCGTGGAGGCGCGCAGCATCATGCGCTTGAGGATGACCCCCATCTGGCTGTTGTCGACCTTACCGAGAATCTCGCCCAGCACTTCCTCAAACGGCACGCTGATAAACAGGACGCGCTGCGAGCTGCCGAATTTCTGCCACAGGTAATGCGCCACTTCCATCACGCCCAGCTCGTGGGCGCGGCCACCGAGATTAAAGAAGCAGAAGTGGGTGACCAGACCGCGGCGCATCATCTGGTAGGCGGCAACGGTGGAATCGAAGCCGCCGCTCATCAGCACCAGGGTCTGCTCCAGCGAGCCCAGCGGGTAACCGCCCAGACCTTCGTGCTGGTGATGAATAACGAAGAGCCGCTGATCGCGAATCTCCATGCGCACCACCACATCCGGATCTTTCAGCGAGATGCCGGCAGCGCCGCACTGTTGGCGCAACTGGCTGCCAACATAGCGCTCGACATCCATGGAGCTGAAACTGTGCTTACCCGCACGCTTGCAGCGCACGGAGAAGATTTTCCCTGGCAGCTGATCGGCGAAGTGCCGCTTGCATTTTTCCAGCACGTCATCGAAGTCACCCAGCGGGTATTCGTCGACCTGCAGAAAATGGGTGATGCCCGGCGTGCAGCTTAAACGCTCAATCATCGCCTGCAGGGTTTTCGGTTCACTGATCTGGGTTTCGACTTCCAGGTTGTCCCACACACCGCTGACCTGCAGCTGGGGATCGAACTCACGCAAAACCGAACGAATGTTCTTCGCCAGCTGCCGGATAAAGTGCTTACGCACCGGCCGGCTTTTGATGGTGATTTCTGGGAAGACTTTAACAATCAGTTTCATGAAAACAGGGGGTGCCGAGGCCGCGAAAAAACAGGGGCGCGGATTATAGCGGAAATTGCTCACGCTTTGATCAAAAATCCTCACTCGCGCAAAACACGCACCATTAATGTGCGCACAACAAATATAGCGACCCATAACGGTGCAAATATTTATCAGGCAGCGCCGCGCAACCCCCGCCAGCCCTGAGTTTCAGGGCTTACACCCATTCCTGTGCACTGGCATGCAATTTGCTCCCTTGTGAGGCAGGATGCCCTGGCGGAGTATGCCGCGGCCGTACCGTACTATTGAGGGCTCACGATTCGAGCCTTATCCACCTGGAGGACAGCATGTCGAAGTCGATTCAACTTATTAAAGAACACGACGTGAAGTGGGTTGACCTGCGCTTCACCGACACCAAGGGCAAACAGCACCACGTGACCATGCCGGCACGCGATGCGCTGGACGACGAATTCTTCGAAGTCGGCAAAATGTTCGACGGCTCCTCCATCCACGGCTGGAAAGGCATCGAAGCCTCCGACATGATCCTGCTGCCGGTTGACGAAACCGCCGTACTGGATCCGTTCACCGAAGAACCAACCCTGATCATCGTGTGCGACATCATCGAGCCAAGCACCATGCAGGGCTACGACCGTGACCCACGCTCGATCGCCAAGCGCGCTGAAGAGTTCCTGAAAACCACCGGCATCGGCGACACCGTATTCGTCGGCCCAGAGCCTGAGTTCTTCATCTTCGACGAAGTGAAGTTCAAGTCCGACATCTCCGGCTCCATGTTCAAGATCTACTCCGAACAAGGCTCCTGGAACACCGACGCTGACATCGAAGGCGGCAACAAGGGCCATCGCCCAGCCGTCAAAGGTGGCTACTTCCCAGTTCCGCCGTGCGACCACGACCACGAAATCCGTACTGCCATGTGTAATGCCATGGAAGAAATGGGCCTGGTCATCGAAGTTCACCACCACGAAGTGGCGACTGCCGGCCAGAACGAAATTGGTGTGAAGTTCAACACCTTGGTTGCCAAGGCTGACGAAGTTCAGACCCTGAAGTATTGCGTACACAACGTGGCCGATGCCTATGGCAAAACCGCGACCTTCATGCCGAAGCCACTGTACGGTGACAACGGTTCGGGTATGCACGTACACATGTCCATCTCCAAAGATGGTAAGAACACCTTCTCCGGCGAAGGCTATGCCGGCCTGTCCGATACCGCTCTGTACTTCATCGGCGGCATCATCAAGCACGGTAAGGCCCTGAACGGCTTCACCAACCCGTCGACCAACTCCTACAAGCGTCTGGTCCCAGGTTTCGAAGCTCCGGTAATGCTGGCTTACTCGGCGCGTAACCGTTCGGCTTCGATCCGTATTCCATACGTTTCCAGCCCGAAAGCTCGCCGTATCGAAGCACGCTTCCCGGATCCGGCTGCCAACCCATACCTGGCCTTCGCTGCACTGCTGATGGCCGGTATCGACGGTATCCAGAACAAGATCCACCCTGGCGATGCTGCCGACAAGAACCTGTACGACCTGCCACCAGAAGAAGGCAAGCTGATCCCACAAGTGTGCGGCAGCCTGAAAGAAGCCCTGGAAGAGCTGGACAAGGGCCGTGCGTTCCTGACCAAAGGCGGCGTGTTCTCCGACGACTTCATCGATGCCTACATCGAGCTGAAGTCCGAAGAAGAAATCAAAGTACGCACCTTCGTACACCCGCTGGAATACGACCTGTACTACAGCGTCTAAACCCGCACGCAATACAAAAGGCCACCTTCGGGTGGCCTTTTTGCGTTTGGCGCCTGGCACAAGCCACCTTTCAGCCCGTAGTTTTCTGCGCTGGTACACGCCCAGCCATCAACATGCTTGCCAGCACGCGCTACCAGTGCAAGGCTTAGGGCACCTTACTAGGGAGAGTCCGGTATGCGCCCTCTACTTATTTGCCTGCTACTGGGCCTGGCATTGCCGGCCAGTGCGCAGATCTACAAATACACCGATGCCAGTGGCAATACGGTATTCACCGACCAGCCGCCCGAAGGCCAGGCGACGCAGAATGTCGAGCTGCCGAAAACCAACAGCGTGTCGATGCCCGTCCCAAGCCAGCCCACTACAACTACCACAGACCCTGTCGACAAAGCCGCGCCTTACAGCACCCTGCAGCTGACCGGCATCCCGGATGACGAGGCCATGCGTGCGAACAATGGCACCTTCAGCGTGGGCGTAGACATCCAGCCACGCCTGGCCAGTAACCATCGCCTGCGCCTGCTGCTCGACGGCAAGCCACACGGTCAACCGAGTAACGTACCGCGCCTGCAAATCAGCAATGCCGACCGTGGCGAGCATAGCCTGGCTGTGGAAGTGCTCAGTGGCGAGCAATCGATCCAGCAGAGCGCAACCGCCACCTTTACCGTGCAGCGGGTCAACACCAGCAGCCCAGCGCTGCGTCCGCCGCCCCCCAAACCTACGCCCAAGCCCACACCCAAACCGGCCCCTTGATCCATGCGCAATCTGCTGTTTTGCAGCCTGATGCTGCTCGCATTGCCTGCCTTCGCGCAGGTCTACACCTATATAGATAGCGAAGGGAATCGCGTCTTCACCGACAAACCGCGGTCCGGCGATGCCGAGCGTGTCGAACTGGCGCCCAGCAACTCGATGCCGACCATCCAGACACAAACCGCGCCAGTTATTGAAGCGCCACCAGAACCCAGCCAGCGCTACAGCCTGCTGCGTATTCTGGTGCCGCAGCCTGACGCGACCATCCGCGACAGCGCCGGCAACCTGATAGTCAGCGTCAACAGCGAACCGAAACTCTTCCCGCAGCACAGCTATCGCCTGCTGCTGAATGGCACTCAGGTCGGCGAAGCAGGCAGCAGCCCGGTCTTCCCACTGGAGAATATCGACCGCGGCACGCACCAGTTGGCGGTGGAAATCATCGACCAGCAGGGTCGCATCATCGAACGCACCCCCACTCAGCCGTTCCACATGCTGCGCATCTCCCTGGCGCAGAAGCGCATGGTGACACCCTGCAAGAAAGCCGATTACGGCGTGCGCCCGGAGTGCCCTCTCAAGGACAAACCGCCGGAAAAGAAAGACATTCCCCTCGTCCCATTTATCTAATCTTGCGATACGCACCAAAGCAGTGCGCATATTGCCCAGCGTTTCTATACTCTCCCTGTTTTGGGTCGCCGCGCGCGACCCGGCTGCGCTGAAAAGCAGCTAATTCCCGGCATCCCACGGCCAAACACGCTTCTTTTCGGGGCTTTGGTTTGCTTCTTGCATTTTCCAGCTGCATTGCTGGAACCCAAGGGTCTGCTGACATCCCATATGATCATCAACGACGCACTGCACCGCCTGCTGCTGGACAACCTGACCACTGCCACGCTGTTGCTCAACGACGACCTGCGCCTTGAGTACATGAACCCGGCAGCGGAGATGCTCCTGGCCGTCAGCGGCCAGCGCAGTCACGGGCAGTTCATCAGCGAGCTGTTTACCGAATCCAGTGAAGCGCTGAGCGCCCTGCGCCAGGCCGTTCAGCACGCACACCCCTTCAACAAGCGCGAAGCGGTGGTCACGTCAGTCAGTGGCCAGACCCTGACCGTCGATTACGCGGTGACGCCGGTGCTCAGCAAAGGCGAAACCCTGCTGCTGCTGGAAGTGCACCCACGCGACCGCCTGCTGCGCATCACTAAGGAAGAGGCGCAGCTGTCCAAGCAGGAAACCACCAAAATGCTGGTGCGCGGCCTGGCCCATGAAATCAAGAATCCACTCGGCGGCATCCGTGGCGCCGCGCAGCTGCTGGCGCGCGAACTGCCCGAAGAAAGCCTCAAGGATTACACCAATGTGATCATCGAGGAGGCCGACCGCCTGCGTAACCTGGTCGACCGCATGCTCGGTTCGAACAAGCTGCCGTCCCTAGCGATGACCAACGTGCACGAAGTGCTGGAGCGCGTCGGCAGCTTGGTGGAAGCGGAAAGCCAGGGCAGCATCATTTTGGTGCGCGATTACGACCCGAGCATTCCTGATGTGCTGATCGACCGCGAGCAGATGATCCAGGCGGTGCTGAATATCGTGCGCAACGCCATGCAGGCGCTGTCCGGGCAAAGCGATCTACGCCTGGGGCGCATCACCCTGCGCACCCGTGCGCTGCGCCAGTTCACCATCGGTCATTGTCGCCACCGCCTGGTGACCAAGATCGAAATCATCGACAACGGCCCCGGCATTCCGCCAGAGCTGCAAGAAACCATCTTCTACCCCATGGTCAGTGGTCGGGCCGACGGCACCGGCCTTGGCCTGGCCATTACCCAGAACATAATCAGTCAGCACCAAGGCCTGATCGAGTGCGAGAGCCATCCGGGTCATACCGTGTTCTCGATCTTCCTGCCGCTGGAACAAGGAGTATCACCGTCATGAGTCGCAGTGAAACCGTCTGGATTGTCGATGACGACCGCTCCATCCGCTGGGTCCTGGAAAAGGCCCTGCAACAGGAAGGTATGACCACCCAGAGCTTCGACAGCGCCGATGGCGTGCTCAGCCGCCTGAGCCGTCAGCAACCCGATGTGATCATTTCCGATATCCGCATGCCGGGGGCCAGCGGCCTTGATCTGCTGGCGCGCATTCGCGAGCTGTACCCGCGCCTGCCGGTGATCATCATGACCGCGCATTCAGACCTGGACAGCGCCGTGGCGTCCTACCAGGGCGGCGCCTTTGAATACCTGCCCAAGCCGTTCGATGTCGACGAGGCGGTGTCGCTGGTCAAGCGCGCCAATATGCATGCGCAGGAGCAGCAGAGCCTGGCCGTGCCGGTCGAGCAGCCACGTACGCCGGAGATCATCGGTGAAGCGCCGGCCATGCAGGAGGTATTCCGCGCCATTGGCCGTCTTTCGCACTCCAATATCACCGTGCTGATCAACGGCGAATCCGGCACTGGCAAGGAGCTGGTCGCCCACGCCCTGCACCGCCACAGCCCGCGCGCGGCCTCGCCGTTTATCGCGTTGAACATGGCTGCGATCCCCAAAGACCTGATGGAGTCCGAGCTGTTCGGTCACGAAAAAGGCGCCTTTACCGGCGCGGCCAATCAGCGCCGTGGGCGTTTCGAGCAGGCCGACGGGGGCACGCTATTTCTCGATGAAATCGGCGATATGCCAGCCGACACCCAGACCCGTCTGCTGCGCGTGCTGGCCGACGGTGAGTTTTACCGAGTTGGTGGCCACACCCCGGTAAAAGTGGACGTGCGCATCATCGCCGCCACCCACCAGAACCTGGAAAGCCTGGTGCAGGCCGGCAAGTTCCGCGAAGACTTGTTCCACCGCCTCAACGTTATCCGCATCCATATTCCACGGCTGTCGGATCGCCGCGAAGACATCCCGACGTTGGCCCGGCACTTCCTGAGCCGCGCCGCGCTGGAGCTGGCAGTCGAACCCAAGCTGCTGAAAAGCGAAACCGAAGACTACCTGCAGCAGCTGCCGTGGCCGGGCAACGTGCGCCAACTGGAGAACACCTGCCGCTGGATCACCGTGATGGCTTCGGGCCGTGAGGTGCATGTCGACGACCTGCCGCCCGAATTGCTTAGCCAGCCGCAGGAAAGCGCGCCGGTCAGCAACTGGGAACAGGCGCTGCGCCAGTGGGCCGATCAGGCCCTGGGCCGTGGTCAGTCCAGCCTGCTGGATACCGCCGTGCCAGCGTTCGAGCGGATCATGATCGAAACCGCCCTCAAACACACCGCCGGCCGCCGCCGCGACGCCGCAGTGCTGCTGGGCTGGGGCCGCAACACCCTGACCCGCAAGATCAAGGAGCTGGGCATGAACGTCGAAAGCGCTGATGACGAGGACAGCGATGACTGAGGCCTCGCGGCTAAACCGATCCAAGCAAGGCCGCCGCACAGGCGGCCTTGCTGTTTCAGCGATACAGTTCGCGGCGGTAGATCACCGGGGCCGAGCCCTTGTAGATCCCAAAACTGGCCAGGCCACGCGCAGCAGAACGGGTCGCCCCGTCCCAGGGGTACTGCAACCAGCTGGGCGCGGATGGAAAACTGACCTGCACCGAACCGTCGTTACCGTTGCCTGGCGCACTCATTAGCACCTGACGTTGAGTTGGATTCAGCGGCCAAGCCAGGCTGGCCGTGGTTTCCCCAGCAGCCAAATGGCCACTGAATTGATCCAGCTGCGCCGCCCCTAGGCTGACAGCCGTGGTGCAGGTGTCCAACCCTTCAGGCTGAAAGCTGCCGTTTGCGTTAGCCTGCCAACTCTCCAGCACCACCGGCAGACTCAGCCCCTGCAGTTCCGAGCCATGCGCGTTGCCCAGGCGCAAGCGGCCCAGACGCACTTCGCTGCCGGGGCTATTGGTAAAGTCATAGCTAAAGTCTTGGCAGCCGCCCCCAGCACCGATACAAACCCCATCACTGTCAGTTAAGGCTGCCGCAACAAAACGCTGCTGCACACTGGCCGTAAACGGATAGTCATCGCTGCTCGGCAGCTCCGCCGGTTTATAGAGCAGCTGTTGATTGCTCCAGCGAAAACTCTGTTTACCATCCCCATCCCCCGCACCCTCTTGTGTGAGGTTGGCCGTCCCTTGGCTGGCAAGGCGCGCATCAAGTCCAACTACCCCGGTAGTCGAAATAAACGCACCGGCATTCGGTACTGCCAGACGCCAAAAGTCACCACGATCATAGTTACTCGTGACGTTGCCGCTTCTGTTGTAACCAGTAACCATCAAGGTCGGCTCATTGCCTGAAGTAAAACCCATGGGCTGCCCTTGATAACTGAAGGTACTGCCACAACTCGGCGTCAGGCTGGCGCTGCCGGCCGCGCCAAGATGCGCCGGAATAAAACGCCCAACCAGACCACTGCTGCCGCCACTGACCGTCTCACCAAAATAACCGTTAGCCGGTGGCGTGGCCGTCAACCTAAACACACCAACTTCAGAAATAGATTGGTTTTCCACGGTAGTTTCATTGCCCACGAGATGGGCATAACTGCTGATCCCAAGCACACCGTTGCTACCACCAGCAGGCGCTTGAACTTGGCTATTCAAGGCAATGTTGTTCTGACGATAGTTAGGTGTAACGAGATTGTTACTCAGGTCTGCTGCCGTAAGTGGCTCAGTATCACTTTGCCAGGCTACTGCCTTGATGCGCATGCTGAACGGATCGCCAGCACGTACACCACCCGGGAACACAGGACACGATATGTTTGCAGCACAACTGCCCGCAGCATCAGTCTCCAGCAACAATCCATAGGGCTTGCTTACAAACTGATCAACACCCGTCATCAGCAATCCGTCATCGTCAGAGTCGTCATTGCCAATGTAGCGAGCACTGAGCGTCACCAGCCCAGCATCGTCGTAACGCACAGTAAGTGGTGCGCTGGCGTTCGCATCAAAATTCAAGTCGAGCGCAGCGGTACCTCCCACCAAGCCCACGCCATTGACGACAACAGGCTCGGTTCCACTGTCAGGGTCGGTGTACGTAGAGCTAAATTGGACATTGCGCTTACCACTTGCAAAGCCTGGAACACAGGCCTGACTGGCATTATCTTTGCGCACAGCTCGAATGGTTGCGTCAGCTTGCCGCGCTGCCAGCAAATTGGGGACATCCAACAAAAAACCGCTGTCTGCAAAGGTAATTGAACAACTGTTCGAAGCCCCCCCCAACTGGCATCGGGAAATGTTGCTAGCAACCGGCTTTACTTCTACAACATCCAGCAAAAACGTGCCTGCAGTTCTCTTATTGAACTGCACAGTACCTGTACCACCTGAGAAACTGGCGAATCCAACAGCCTGTTCGTCTAAACGGAGGGTCGCACTAACGCCTCCGGTATATAACGAAGTGCAAAGACTGTCGACGCACGCCTGCAGCGTTAGGGTCTCTGGGTTACAGGTTAACCCTGCGCCATCATGGTTAATTCGAATATGATCAATCACCACACAGGGATGTGTCGCAACCACGTCAGCCAAAACAGCAGCATTACTAATTTCAAAATTGTAAACCCGCACACTATCGAAAGTACCATCGGCCGAGTTTAGCGTTCCATTTTGACCGATCACGGAACTGCGATTATCACCAACAAATAACGTACCTAAATTACTGGGCAGAATGCCATTAGTAGTTGTCTGCGCGACCCTCGCGAGCACGCCATCCACGTAAATCCGAAGAACGGTCTGGTTTGTACCTGGTGCAAATCGCCAAGTAACAGCAATATGTTTCCAAGCATTGGCATTCACCGTTTGGGGGAGTGTGTCTACAGTTGCAAGACCTCCCGCACTATCACTCATCACAAAACGCAACGTGCGATTAGCGCGCTTAGTCAGAAAAAACCAACGATTGTTTTGAGTAGTTGCATCCAACAGCTGATGATCACGAACACTCCAAGCATTATTCCCCCGATACCAGAAGGTAATTGAACCGCTGTTACCAATGGCTGCATCGATATCAAGATTGGTATTTACCGCATTGCTGGTGCCATTGGTATTTGCCGCAATGCGAACCCCCCGGCATATGTAGCCATCGGCCTCAGAAGAAGCACTTCCAACGGCCTGCCCATGGAACGCATTACCGGACCAATCAATAACTTCGTTGACTGTGCCATTGAGCACACCTTCCTCAAAACGGTATTCAGCCAAACGAGCGGGTTCCCCCGAAGGGATAAACCAGCGAATAGCTGTGCCGGAATAGCTATATTCACTATTAAGGGAGTAAAGCGTGAAGTCGGAGTTATCGACTTCAACACCAATAGTGGCACTCACACCACTGGCATTACCTGTACCGTATTGAAAAACAAACTCACCTGATTCATAAAGAATGGCTTGAAAGCTATAGGCCCCACCAAAGTTGAAGTGTGGAACGCTTTCCCAAGACACCACCAACCTGCGATTAGGTGCAGTGCCTTTTGTCTGATATCGCACGGTGCCACCCAACCGCGGGTTGATATCATCCCAATACAACAACATAAGGCGATCGGCCTGCGAACCTGCTGAACAGCCTGAGCAGGCGGGGGGCGTAGTAGTTACTGGCAGATCTGTATTATTAAATTGCCGATGGAACTGAGTATCGGCACCAAACTGCAAAGCCCCATTGGCATGTACACGAACCTGAGTGTAATTAACGCCAGCAAAGCGGAAGGTAAAACCAATATTGATAACTTGTTTGTCATCATCACGAGGAAAACCAGTCTGCGTTTGGTCCCAGACAATATTGGTATTAGCAGACTCCCACGCATAGTTCGTGGACTGAAATGCATAAGTCGCGGCCATTGCCTGAAAAGGAAGAAGAGCAAAAAGTACGAGCAGCAGTCCAACGTGAGACAGCGCATACGCCATCCGTCTAAAGCCGCGAAGCCCGTCCTCAAGGCCCATCTTCATACCCCATTCTCCAACCCAAATAGTATGCTCACCTTGTTGGCGCACGACTCACCAACAACCGACACAGGGCATCCAGCCCCCGCACGGCTCAACGTTCCACGACGGCGGCTAACTGACGATACGCATAATCAGCGCTACCCGTAACACCGTACTCAGCCGTAGCGGTCAGCTGATAAAACTGCACCATTCGGCCTTCCTCACTCACGCTCAACGGCGTGGTCGCCACACAGCTGACACTGACGGCAAACCCAGACACGCTGAAACTGTCAATGCACGCCTCCCCGTTCAGGGCCTGCTTAATGCCCCACTCAAGCCCTGCCTGCGCCGCCTGATATGCGCGCGCTTGCTGAATGGCCAGATTATTGGTGGCATTTTGGCTTACAGCCAGCCGTGCCATGACGGCGATTACGGCGGCCATGATGATGATCACGAACATCGCCGCCACCAGGCCAAAGCCGTTTTGCCGCGAGTCAGGGCGCATTGTCGACGTGCACCTGTTGCATCAGCGTGATTTCCTCACCTTGCAGTTTTACCCCCAACCGCAGGGTCAGCAACGCACCACGGGTATTGGTGCCTGGCTCGTAGGTAAACGTGCAACGCGACACGTTGTCCACCAGTAGCGAACTGTTGCCCACTGCATACGTATAACTGCTAGCCAGACTGGTAAAGCTGGCACGCCGGATAACCCCGGTTCCATTTCCTGTACTCGCATCTGTACCCGGACTCTCACAGTGGTAGCCCACCACTTCTCGGGCCAGGTAAAAGCGCCGCTGCGGCGAGGCGAATTTAAATCGAAAACCTGAGGCCGCAGCGCCACTGAGGGTCATCACCCCTGCATTGAAGGCAAACCCAACACCATTGGGTGTTACTACGGCTGGGGTGGCAGCATTACTGCTGTTGAACGGGGGCCAGACGGAATCACCCGCAGTGTTCATGCCGATGTTGTACAGCACCATCCAACGCGCATCGGCGACACGTGCGGCTGTCATGCCGGGGCTCAGCACGTCGATTTCACAGGTCTGCGGCGATGGTGGGCAACGCGGCGGATCATGGCGCACCGTACTGCCGGCCAAATTGGCGCGGTAACGCCCGGCTTCATGAATGGCTAGCAGTTCAACCGTCTGCCCATCCGGCGTGCGCAAGGTATTCGGTACGGCCAGGCGAACGTCGCGGGCCATGCGGTTGAGCGCACCAGACGCCAGGTCCACCAGTGCGGCCCGCCGGCTTTGGTCGACAAACCCTTGCAATGGGTTGGACAGCACACTGCTGATCAGCACCGCCACCAGCGCCGATAGGGCGATCACCATGATCAGCTCCACCAGAGTGAAGCCATGCTCACCACGCCCTCTAGATGCAAGCGCACTTGATGGCGGGATAGCAAATGCCCGATTGCTCATCAGTAGGCCGTCCTGTAGCCATCGAGCGACAGCAGCTGGCCGGAGGGGTCACGCACCGTTACGGTGATTCGCAAGGCATCAGCATCGTTCAGTTGTTCGGGTACTACCGCAACGGTCACCTGGTAGGCCTCCAGGCCGGCCAACGGCGTAACCGATCCGGCGCTGCGCGGTGCAAACGGCTGATTGACGAAGAACAAACCGTTGTAATCGCATAGGTCATCGAAGCTGCCTCGCCCAGCGCCGTCATGGCTCGCCGCACAAGGCGTACTGGCCGGATACGCCTGCAGGGTGATTTCTTCCAGATAGGCCTCGGCAATCGCCAGGCTCTGCTGGCGCAGCATGGGGTCCGCCGAACGCCCGGTAATCGCCGCCATGGCCGAAAACATGGCCGCCGACGCGATGCCCAACACCACAATGGTGATAACCAGCTCCACCAGGGTCATGCCGCTCTGCGCAGGCTTGTACTCAAGACGGGCAACCCGCGGCAGGCTCACGGTGTGGTCTCAATAAAACCGGTGACGGTATGGACGCTGAGCACAAAGGCTCCCTTGGCCATCTTGGCGGTGTTATCCGGACCAGCAGCGCCCCCCAGGGAATTGAATGTAACGTCTAACGCGGTGCTCACGTCCACGTTGTCAGGCTTGCTGGCGGCATAGCTACCGCCAGCCGGGTTGGCCACCGCACTGCCCTCTGCCTGTGCACCACAGGCCGTCGCGTAGGTCAGTGCATAGCCGGCATTGCTGATCTGCGCATTGATCGGGCAACCACTGGCCACTGCCAGCTTCTGCCCGTAGCGCACTGCCGCCAGGCTTTCTTCAAAAAACAGGCGCTCATCAAACACCTGCCGATCAAAAAAGCGCGGCCCTACCACGGCGGCGAGAATGCCGATGATCACCATGACCATCAGCAACTCGACCAGGGTAAAGCCACGCACAGGGTTTAGCAGCCTGTGGTCGTGGTAGTACGGACGATAGTCGGAGCCGTAATCACAGCCGGCGTACCCGATGATGTGGCTGCTGTATAAACCACCTGACAGTTAGCTGCCGAAGCTGCACCTTTAGCCTGCACAGTTGCTGTGGTGGTCGTGGTAGTGACGACGAAATCGCCCGTATTGGCAGCGTTGTCAAGAGTTCCCCCAGTAATATTCGCCGCCACTATGATGCCAGCAGGGCTGGCATAGCCGTTGGTAATTGCAACAGCGGCCCCTTCCAGATTGACAGTCCCCGGATTCGTACCAGCCGCCAGAAATGCCGAACGCGTGATCGCGCTGGCCGACTTCATCGCGCCCTCAACACCCTGAATGGTTGCGCGGCGAGCATCGGCACCGAAATCCGCAAACCGCGGCAACGCAAACGCCGCCAGGATGCCCAGAATCACAATCACCATAATCAGCTCGATCAGGGTAAAACCGCTTTGTTGCTTCTTCATCAGATAGGTCCTCTAACAGCAATTGATCAACGTACGTAAGTCGTGACGACAGTGCCCGTTGCGGAGTTGTAGACGATCCGGTCACCTGTGGTGGCACTCACTGGCGGGTCGAGTTGATAGGTGTAAGTACAGGTTGTACCGGCAGTTGTGGCCACGTAATCCACCGGAGCAGTCGGTGTCGAGGTAGTGCCAACAGTCGGAGCAGATCCCTGCAGAATCGCGTTCCACAGCTGCACGCAGTTGAGCGCACCACCGGTTCCGATTGGCCAGCCGCTGGCGTTCACATCCACCAGGCCGTCGCCGTATCCAGTTACATCCGTATCAGGAGTCGTATCCGAGCCGTTGGAGCGATTCACTTCCCACTGCGAACGAACCAGCAGAACAGCTGAAGCCAATGCACCGCCGGCACCTTTGACGGCACCTTCATGAGCATCCTTGGAGACGTTGATAAAACGCGGCAGCGCCACAGCGGCAAGAATGCCGAGTATGACGATGACGACAACCAATTCGATCAGGGTAAAGCCTTTGCTGTTCTTCATTGCTTCCTCTCAGTCACTTCAATACCCCGCTGCAGACAACTCCGTCGCGGGTACAGCCTCAAGCTCCAGAGTAAATGATGCTTGTAATGATTGTGACGCAGCTGGCGGGCCAGCTGAAACTACCAACAACCGCCACGCACGCACCTCACCCTGTGTTCTTGTCCACCCGTCGGCAAAGCTGGCTTGGTAAAGAACCCAAGCGTGGTCTGGTAACCAATACCAGCAACCGCCCCGAGGCGCAGCCTCTTCCGTCAATTCACCGCAATAGTTGTCCTGCTGCCAACGCAACAGGGCAAACGGATTTCTCTTGCGCCAGCTACTGTCCAGAGGACGCCCCTGTGCATGATGCTCGGCACTCAGGCTGGCGAGACTAGACGCCAGGTACTCACGGGTGGCCTGCTGCGCACGCTGCTCACTGACCTGCGCAATCTTCCAAGCCAGTGCCAGCAGCACGGCCACCAGCAGTACACCGCCAATAGTCCAAACGAGCCGCCGCGCCAGACGCACGTGCTCTTCCAATTGGTACTCGCCCCTCAACGGCCACCCTTGGCCGCCGAAGCCAGTTCCCACATCGGCAAAAACACGCCCAACGCCAACACCAGCACCATGATGCCCATGGCAACAATCAGAATAGGCTCGATGGCATCGGCCAGTTGTTTAAGGTCGTAGTCCACTTCCTGCTCGTAGAAATCCGCCACCTCGACAAACAGGTCGTCCAGCGCGCCGGTTTCTTCGCCCACGGCCATCATCTGCAAGACCAGGGGGGTGAACAGACCGCTGGCAGACGCGGTGCGGGTCAGGGCTTCACCGCGCTCAATGCCTTCACGCATGGCCAGAATCGCCTGGCCGATATAGCGGTTGCCCACGCTGGCGCTGTTGATCGACAGGGTTTGCAACAAAGGCACGCCGGCGCGGTACATCATCGCGAAGGTGCGAGTGAAGCGGGCCAGGGCGATCCGCTCGAAAATGCCGCCGACAATCGGCAGGCGCAGTTTGATCTGGTCCCATTTCAGGGCACCGGCATCGGTCTCGATCCATTTGAAAAAGCCAAACAGGCTGCCACCGAACAGCAGCGCCAGCAGCCACCAGAAATCCTGAAAGAACTGCGAGGTGCCGATCAGGATCTGCGTAGCCCAGGGCAGGTCCGCCTTGAACTGGGCAAACACCTTGGAGAAGGCCGGAATCACGAACAGGTTGATCACTACCAGCGCCACCGCCATGGCCGACAGCACGAACAGCGGGTAACGCGTGGCCTGCTTGATGCGCTTGCGGGTTTCGCGCTCCAGTTCCAGATAGACCGACAGCTGGCGGAAAGCCTGATCGAGCTGACCGGTGTTTTCCCCGACGCTGATCATGCTGACAAACAGGGTGTTAAACACCTTGGGATGAGCGTTGAGCGCCACGGCCATGCCCTGCCCGCCTTCCAGATCGCTGCGCACCGCCTGAAGCACTTCGCGCAGGTAAAGGTTGCGACTGGATTCGGCCAGACCACCAATCGCACGGATGATCGGCACGCCAGCCTTGCTCAGGCTGTACATCTGCCGACAGAAGATAATCAGCTCTTCCAGGTCGACATGTTTGCGCCGCAGGCTTTCCTTGAGCTGGGCGAACACGTCGCTGTCACTCGCCTGTGCCTGCTCCTCGATGGTCAGCGGGGTAATGCGTTCGGCCAGCAGTTCACTGGCCAGGCTGTCCGCCGAACCGGCCTCACGGCTGCCGATGATCTTGCCGCCTTGGGCATCACGGCCGGTAAAGCGATAGAGGCTCACCGCCCGGCCTCCTGGCGCCATGCGCTCGCCATCAGGCCACCCCTTCATCGGTCAAGGTGGCACAGACTTTCAGCACTTCGTCCACGCTGGTGACCCCGGCCAGGGCGTAGTCCAGCGCACAGGCGGCCAGCGGCCGGTAGTGGGCACTGGTTTGGGCCGCTTCGGCAAAGCCTTGCGGGTCATTGCGGCGCAGGGCGGCGATCATGCCGTCATCCATTTCCAACAGTTCATACACCCCCACGCGACCGGCATAACCGGTGTTGTGGCACTGGTGACAGCCTGCGCCACGCTTGAAGCTGCGCCCGAGCAGCGGCGCTTTGTAGAGGTTTTCCAGCCAGACCAGCTGACGGGCATCCGGGGTGTGATCCTGCATGCAGTTCTCGCACACCCGGCGTACCAGGCGCTGGGCCAATACGGCATTCAGCGAGGTGGCAACGAGAAAGGGTTCAGCACCCATGTCGATCAGGCGCATGGCCGAGGTCAGTGCGTCGTTGGTGTGCAGGGTCGAGAGCACCAAGTGACCGGTGAGTGCAGCGCGCAGGCCGATTTCGGCAGTTTCCTGGTCACGCATCTCACCGATCAGCACGATGTCCGGGTCCTGACGCAGCGCGGCGCGCAGCACGCGGGCAAAGCTCAGGTCGATCTTGGCGTTGACCTGCACCTGGTTGATGCGTGGCAGGCGGTATTCCACCGGGTCTTCCACGGTAATGATCTTTTTCTCTGGGCTGTTCAGCTCCGACAGCCCGGCATACAGCGTGGTGGTCTTACCCGAACCCGTCGGCCCGGTCACCAGCACCAGGCCAAACGGGCGTTGCAGCAGGCGGCGGAAGCGCACCAGCATGTCCGGCGGCATGCCGCTGGCTTCCAGGGTGGACACCCCGCCGGTTTGATCGAGCAGACGCATGACCACTGACTCGCCGTACTGCACGGGCATGGTCGAGACCCGCACATCGATGTTGTGGCCTTTAACGCGGATATTGAAACGGCCGTCTTGGGGCAGGCGCTTTTCGGAAATATCCAGCCCGGACATGATCTTCAGGCGCATCACCAGGGCCGAAGCGACCCGCGCCTCCTTCATCACCTGCTCATTGAGCACGCCGTCGATGCGCTGACGAATGCGTACCACGCCTTCGTCGGGCTCGATGTGGATGTCCGACGCTTTCATCTGCACGGCGTCTTCAAACAGGGTTTGCAGCAGGCGCACCACCGGCGCTTCGGTGTTGCTGTCAGCGCCGAGTTTGGACAGGTCGAAGTCGCTGTCCTTGAGTTCACCTTCCAGCTCACCGGCAATCGAGGCAATTTCACTGGTGCGCCGGTACACCGTATCCAGCGTCGCCAGCAGCTCGGCCTCGCGCACCACTGCAGGGCGCACGCGAACCTTGAGGATGCGGTCCATTTCATCCAGGGCAAACAGGTCGAGCGGGTCGGACATGCCCACCAACAGGCCATCGCCTTCGCGTGACAGCACCAGCGCGCGGAACCGCCGGGCCATGGCCTCCGGTAGTTTTTGCACCAACTCCTGGTCGAACTTGAAGTGCTTGAGATCGATAAACGGGATCTTCATCTGCTCGGACAAGGCGGTGAGCAGGCGCACCTCATCCACAAAGCCCATATCCACTACTGTGCGACCCAGTTTGGAGCCCGTGCGTTTCTGATCCTGCAGGGCCAGTTGCAGCTGCGCATCGCTGAGCAAACCGGCCTGGATCAGCAGGTCACCGAGGCGCACCTTGCGCTGGCGAACATCATCCTGACTCATCAAAGGCCTCCAAGCGCCTTGGCGCGTTCACTGACGAAGCGTCGAGTGCTGTCGTCCAGGTCTGTGCTCAGGAGGGCCAGACGGTAATGGCGGCCAGCTTCGGCCGGTTGATCGAGCTGCTCAAGGGCAATCGCCAGCCCGAGTTGCCAGGTTGACTGGCTGGGCCGCAGGGCGAGCAGACGCTGGTACAAGTCGGCACTGTTTTGCCATTGGTCGGTCTGTTGATAGCTCGCGGCCAGCAACGCAAAGTAAGTCGGTTCCTGTTCGAGGCGCGGCGGGTTCTGCTCCAGCGTCGCCACGGCGCGACGGGTATCACCGGCCTGCAATTGCGCGCGTGCCAGTATCAGGCGTAGCTCACTGTCATCGGGCAGTTGCGCCAGTTGCGCGGGCAGCCAGTCGAGGAGACGCTGCTGATCGTCGGCCGCCAGATAGGCGCGGGCCAACCAGCGCAGCACCTGTGGGTCATGGCCACGGGTGTTCTGCAGGGTTTCCAGCAGGCTGATTGCGCGAGGGTGGTCGCCTGCCTGTAAGGCCTGCCGCGCCAAGGTGAGGGTGTCGGGCTGGTACGCGGCAATCTTCACCTGCGGCGCAGCAACGGGTGCGATGGGTTGTACTGCGGGTGGAGGTGGCGAGGCGGCAACAGGCGTCGGTAATGGCGCACTGACCCACGCCGGCAGTGGCGCTTCACTGTGCGCGTTTTCGGCTTCGGCCGGGGGCAGGTTATCCAATGCCAAAGGGGCATCAATCGCCTCAACAGGCGTATTCAGCGGCACGTCTATCCAAAGCATCCAGCGGTCACCTGCCGCTTCAAGGCGGTCAGACACTGCCAAGCTATTGCCCAGGCCGACCAGCAGGACTTGCACATCCGTACCCGAGTTCTCCACCCGCCAGGAAATGCTCCGGCCATCGCGCTGCAACCGCCCCTGCTGCAGTTCACCGGCCAGCTGGGTATCTTTCAGGCGCAGGCTGACAGCGCCACTTTCTTCGTTACGCTGATAGGCCACGCTGCGATCCAGCAGCAGCTGCAACACCAAGCCACGGCCATCGTGTTGCGGCAGCACATCGAGTATCTGCACCGGCGACGGTACCGCCGAAGGGGTCGCCACGGGCGGCGTAACGGTGGCCACCTCAGGCGCTGCGCTGAGCAGCCGATCAACCAACAGGCCAAGTAGCACAGCGAGTACGGCCACCACCGCCAGCACGACAACGCTGCGGCGCAGACGCTCATATCGGTCGCGGCGGGTCACAGCGGTTTCATCCACCGCGTACAGCCCATCCAACTGCAGCCGTTCACTGGGTGCGGCGCGCCGGGTTTCCAGGTCACGCAGCATGTCGTTCACCAGGCTCATGGCAGCCACTCCCGCCAGTGCGCCAGCCAGGGCCACGCGCCCACAACCAACATAATCGACAACACACCGGCCAACATGCCCCACCCCAACCAGGGGGAGCGCCGATGCAGGAAAGGTTGCGCACCTTCAGTATCGCGCTGGGCGCGTTTGACATGGCTGACACGCACCTGCCGCACCCCCTCACCGAAGGCCACCATCAAGGCTTTGTGCGCCAGGATATTGAGCAATCGTGGAATACCGCCGCTGCCCTGTACCAAGCACCGCACTGCGGGCATTTCAAACAGCGACTCGCCACGATAGCCGGCCACCGCCAGACGTTCGTTCAAGTAACGGCTGGTGTCTTTGACATCCAACGCACGCAGTTGATAGGAAAAGGTGATGCGCTGGCGCAGCTGACGAAACTCCGGACGCGCCAGGGTCGCATCCAGCTCGGGCTGGCCGAACAACACCACCTGCAGCAGTTTGGCCCGCTCGGTTTCCAGGTTGGTCAGCAGACGCAGTGCTTCCAGAGTCACGGTAGGCAGTGCCTGGGCCTCGTCAATCAGTAGCACAGTGCTTTTGCCTGCGGCAGCCAGCTCAATCAGCCGTCGGTGCAAGGCCTCCAGCACCGCCTGGGTATCCAGCTCTTCAACACCTTCAATGCCCAGCTCACGCGCCAAGGCCTGGCGCAAGCCCGTCGGGCTCATGCCCGGATTGGGCAAATAGGCCAGCTGAAAGCGCTCAGCGTCGAGCTCATTGAGCAACGTGCGGCAGAGTAACGTCTTGCCGGTGCCCACTTCCCCTGTGACTTTGATAAACCCTTCACCTTCACCGAGTGCCACGCGCAGCAGGTTGAGGCACGCCTGATAGGGCGCCAGCTGCACCAGAAAACCGGTGTTCGGGGTCAGCGCGAAGGGCTTTTCGTGCAGACCAAAGAAGGCTTCATACATCGGCCTATCTCAGCTCTTTGAAGGTTTGCGCACTCTTGCGCAGCTCATTCAGCCAGACCTCATCACTGACCACCTGCGGCCGCATGAGAATCACCAGCTCGCTCTGCTGCAGTGCTTTGCGCTGCTGCTTGAACAGGTTGCCGACGATCGGCAGGGTGCTGGCCCAGGGAATGCTGGCGTCGGTGTTTTCGTTGTTGTTCTGCAGCAGGCCGCCAATCACCACCACCTGGCCACTGCGGGCACGCACGATGGAGTCCGACTGACGCGTGGTGGACAACGCCAGCGGCAGGTTGAATACATTGTCTTCGCCCAGGGTGATGGTCTTGTTCTGATCACGCACACGGCTGACGGTCGGCCGCACATGCAGGGTCACGGTGTCGTTCTGATCGATCTGCGGCGTGACGTCGAGGGAGATGCCGGAGAAGAATGGCGTCAGGGTGATGTCCTGGGTCGGCTCAGTAACGCCGCCCACCGTGGCCGTGGAACCGGTGGAGGAGACATTGGTGACAAAGAATTCGTCAGTCCCCACCTTGATCACCGCTTTCTGGTTATTCAACGTGGAGATACGCGGGCTAGAGAGCACACGTACCTCACCTTGCGTCTCCAGCAACTCGATCAGCCCGGTGAAATCCCCCAGGGTCAGGGCAATGCCGAATACGCCATTGACCCCGGTTGGGCCACTCAGCGCCGCAGCCCCCAGGTTACTGCTGACATCACCACCGATCTGGTCCCAGCTGATGCCTGCCTGGAAGCCGTCGGAGAGCTGCACCTCGAGGATTTTGGTCTCCAGAATCACCTGACGCTGCAGGTTGATCTGCGCCTGCTCAAGAAAGCGCGCGACGTTTTCCTGAGCAGCACTGTGCGCCCGCACCACCAGCAGACTGGCCTGCGGATTGACCATCACGCTGCTGTTGCTGTCACCCGCCACGATCATTTCCACCACCTGGCGCACTTCATTCCAGAAGTCGACATTGCTGGAAGTGCTGACCTGGCTGGCGTTGAGGGTGGTCACAGTATTGCTGTTGCCGCTGGTGTTGGTGCTGTTGCTGACGCCGCTACCCGCGTTGTTGTTACTGGTGCTTTCCACCTGCCCGGAGCTGACTCGCGTATCGGTCTGGCCGATACGCTGCAGGTTGAGGTAGTTGATGTCGTAACTGCGGGTAATCACCTGATTGGGCAGGATCTGGTAGCCATAGCTGGTACGGCGGAAGTCATAACCATAACTGTCGCGCACCGCTGCGAGCACTTCATCGAGGGTGACGCGGCGCAGACTGAAGGTAATGGTGCCGCTCACGTCTGGGTGCACCACCAGGTTCTGCCCAGCACCCTCCATCAGGCTGAGAAAGAACTCACGCGCCGGCATGTCCTTGGCAGCCACATCAAAGCGCGGGCCACTGCTGAAGCCGCTGCCCAGCGGCGGGATCAACGCGGCCTGCACGGCCAGCGGCGGCATCACCTTGGGGGCGGCCTGAGCCTGCTTGAGGCTGTCATCCAGCAACTTGCCGCTCTGCTCATAGAGTTGCGCGTCACCATCCTTGAAGGTCTGGCAGGCCACAAGCAGACAGCTCAGGCTCAACAGACAGACACTGGGCAAAAATCTGATCATGGGCATCATCGGCTCGGTTGCATAACGGGTTCAGCCAGGCGCAGCAGCTGTTGCTGGCCCTGGCGCTCAATCAATACGGACTGCGCATGGATGGCCAGCACCCGGGCATCGGCATAGCGGTCGCCGACTCGCAGGTTCTGTCCACCAATCACTGCGCGGCTGCCCTGGGCGCCACGCACGATAGCTTGCAATATCAGCGGGCTGTCGCCACTGGCCGTGGCGGCAGGCAACAGCTCGCGTGGTGGCTGGGTTGGGTCGATACCCACATTGTCGGCCAGCGCCGCACTGCTCAATAGCAGACTCAGTAACAGGACTTTAGACACCGACCCACCCCGCATGCCGACTCAATGTGTAGAGTTTCAGACGGATGCTGGCCTTGTTCGGGCCCGCCTCGCCAACCTGATAATCCAGGCTGTCCCAGTTGAGTTGCCAACCGCTGGCGTGCACTGCTTGCAGGTAGTTCAACAGGTCGAAATAACCACCTTCCAGCTGCAGCTCCAAGCCATGTTTATAGAGTGTCACCGCTGGGGTCGGCGGCGCTTTATCAGCGCTCACCGGCGCCGCAGCCGGCTCGGCAGGAGCCAACTGTACCGGCTCACTGAAACTACTCATGCCCAGCACACGCAGCTGCGGTTGTTTACGCAGCAGCTCTTGCAGCACCGTTTGCATTTTCTGCGGGGTGATCAGCTCTGCGGTGTGCTGATCAATCTGCTGGATGAGCCCATCACGATTCGCCGCTGCAGCGCTCAGGGCGCTGAGGTATTGCTTATTGGGATCAGCCTCTGTGCGACGCTGCAATTCCAACCGAGCACTCTCGGCCTCAGCACGACGACCTTCGGCCACTTGCCAGTCACTCTGCTGCTTGGCCAGGCGCATGCTCAAGGGGTCGCCAACCAGCAGAACATAGAGCACCCCGAGCAGACCCAGCGCCACACCATACGTCAGCCAGCGCTCACGCATGGCCATACCCTGCCAGCGCTGTAGCCACTTATTCATCGCCTGCCTCCTTATCCTTCAGCTGGGACGAGAGGTCAAAATGCAGCAGTTGATCGTCACCACGCTGCACATCGAAACGCGCGAACTCACGCCCGCTGAATACGGCACTCTGCCCCAGACGCTGCAAGTACGCCGGCAGCAACTCCTGGTCCTGGCTACGCCCCTGCAGACGAATATGCCGCCCCCCCTCGCGCAGGCTGATGCCGTTCAGCCACAAACCACTTGGGGGATGTTGCTCGGTCAGCGCCGCCAACGGTGCAACAAATCCGGCACTGCGTTGGCTGCCAAGCAGCTGCAAGTAAGCGACCAGTCGCTGCAACTCACGGTTGCCCTGCTCGCGCGCAGCCAGCTCCTCGGGTAATCGTTCATCCAGCGTGGGCTCGATAAAACTGCCAAGGGCCGATGCCAATTGGGCCTCTTCCTGCTGTGCTTGCAGCTGCTTCTCGGCCAGACGCTGTGCGCCGTGATGCAGCTGCCAGGCCTGCCAACTGGCATGGCCCAGGCACAGCAACAACACGACGCCTAAGCCCAGCAACATCTGCGCAGGACGCGGTCCACTCTGTTGTGTACGTTCAAGCTGATACAGGTTGAGGTTTTGCATCAGCCAGCCTCCTGCCGCAGCGCCGCACCTACGGCGCCCATGCAATAGGCTTGCTCCTGCTCGGATAATTCGGCGCTGGCTTGGCCCGGAAACAGCTCACGCAAGTCCAGTGCCTGCAGCTTAACCGCCAAGCCGTTGGACAAGGCTTGCAGGGCTGCGGCGCCATTGCGCTTCATGGGCAACAGCAGCAGCCGGTTGATGTACCCCTTACCGAGCTGACTTTCGTAGTAATCGAGCGAACGCTGAATCTCCAGGGTCATCGCCGAGAACTCCGGGTCCGCCTGGTCGAGGCCCTGCTCGATTCGCCGCGCCATATACAAATCGGCGCCATGCTGAACAGCGATCAGTCCTTCACTGGAACGTAAACGCAGCAGCGCCAGGCTCATGCCCTCGCTGCCAGCCAGCACGCCCAGATTGCGGAACGCCATTTCGGTGACATCAATGCTGTCCAGGCGCAAATCCGCCTCGTTGCACATGGCCCCCAAGGCATGCATCCGCGCCTTATTCAGGACAGCGCAATAGGCCATACGTGAGCGCCCACGGTAGGCATCTTCTGGCAGATTGAACGCATCGACGACGACGTTCTCGAGCGGCTCGCTAATCAGCTCCTTGACTCGCCAGCGCATCGCATCACGCAATTCAGTGGCCGGTACATCAGGGCTGTCGAGCAGCAGCATCTGGTAAGTCGCAGGGTGCAACAGCAGGTTGACCGGCATGCCGGCAAAGCCCAGCTCATTGACCAGGCGTTTGAGCAAGGCAGGCTGTTCAACACTTGTGGCCTCATGGAATTGGCATTCCAGCAGGCGCGGCGGCTGGCCGGGCTCACGTAGCACGCGTGCCAGCGCAATACCTTCAGGACTGGTTTCGATGCCCAGCAAACCATTGGCGACTTTTATCTTTCTTTTAGCAAACCACGCCAACTGTAAACCCCACCACCCATAGCGACCCAGGCAATCCTGCCGGCCGCACAGTTTAGAATAGCTGTCAGGCGCGCCCCTGATGCTGATCAATGCCCCCTGCTGCAACGCCTGGAACCGTGCCTCGACTGCCCCTCACCCAACCGCCTGAGCTCAACACCTTCGCCGGCCATATAGCAACGCCAGTTGCTAGAAAGCACTGCACAGCCACGCGACATCAAAAGGCCATACATCGGTTGAAGACTGTATAACACAAAGCATAGGCCTCGACCCCGTGCTGCGCCCATCCCCGCCAAGGCCTTCGCCACGAACGAGGCTGGAAATGCGCCAAAGCAATGCACATCCACAACCCCGATGCACAGCTATGATTCATCCCCGCCAGCCCTAGCTGTCATCGGCAACAACGGCCGCCAGGCTCTAAGCCCCTATTTACTAGCCCTTCAGCCAACGTAATAAAACTGGCACACAGCCTGCATAGGCTCAAGCAATCCCAGTTTTGGGGACCTTGGTACAGGCAGGCCGGGGATTCCCCTCTTTTATTGCTCCATCAGGCTGACCACCAGCCGCCAGCGCCCGTCCACCTCTTCAGCGCGCCATTCACTGCGCAAAGGACGGGCCGCCACCACCTTCAAGACCAAATCCCTTCGCTCACGCTGCAAACGCCAGTTGGCCAAGCGCCCCTGTACTTCTAACTGGCCTTGCTGCTCGCGCCCAAAACTCTGCAAGCGCAGGATCACCACACCGCCCACATGCTCTTCATGCGGCACCGGCTCAACGTTGAACCAGAACTCCAGCCGCTGCTCCAGCACGTCAACACGCTCAAGCCACAATGGGTCAGGCTGGAACATCCGGCCAATCATCAAACCAATCAAAAATCCAAACACACCCAATGAAGCAATCACCCGCACCCACGGACGGGGGCGCGGGTCTGTAGAATGCTGCTCGTCTTCAAGCTCGGAGCCGCGCATGTTTCACGTCATCCTTTTTCAACCGGAAATACCGCCCAATACCGGCAACATTATCAGGCTCTGCGCCAACAGCGGCTGCCACCTGCACCTGATCGAGCCGCTGGGCTTCGAATTGGATGACAAACGCCTGCGCCGCGCCGGGCTGGATTATCACGAATACGCCACCCTGCAGCGCCACGCCGACCTCGACAGCTGCCTGGCGAGCATCGGCCAACCGCGCGTGTTCGCCTTTACCACCAAGGGCTCGCAGGCGTTCCACGACGTTAGCTATCAGCCTGGCGATGCCTTCCTGTTTGGCCCGGAAAGCCGCGGCCTACCTCAGGAGATTCGCGACAGCCTGCCGCCCGAACAACGCCTGCGCCTGCCGATGCGCGAAGGCTGCCGCAGCCTGAACCTGTCTAATACCGTCGCCGTGGCGGTCTATGAAGCCTGGCGCCAGCAGGGGTTTGCCGACGCCCAGTAGCGCCGATCGTGCTGTACAGCGCCCATAAAAAACGCCCCGTAGGGCGTTTTTGTTGCAACCGCAAACCTTAGTGCGCGGTGGCCGCTTCGCCAGCTTGCTGCATGCGCTGCAGCTCCTGAGCGTAGAGGGCGTCGAAATTCACCGGCGCCAGCATCAACGCCGGGAACGAGCCACGCACAACCAGGCTGTCCAGAGTTTCCCGGGCATACGGGAAGAGGATGTTCGGGCAGAACGCACCCAGGGTATGGCTCATGGACGCCGCATCCAGACCCTTGATCAGGAAGATGCCGGCCTGCTGCACTTCAGCGATGAAGGCGGTTTCTTCGCCAGTTTTCACGGTTACCGAGAGGGTCAGCACCACTTCGTGGAAGTCGCCATCCAGCGCCTTTTGACGGGTGTTGAGGTCCATGGCAACGCTAGGCGCCCACTCCTGACGGAAAATTTCCGGGCTCTTCGGCGCTTCGAAGGACAGGTCACGTACGTAGATACGCTGCAGGGAGAACTGTGGATTTTGTTCGCCCTGAGCGGCGCCGTTGCTAGCTTGTTCTGTCATGGCAAAGCCTTCTTGTCGTTAGGTACGGGTAAACAGGGAATTAAGCCTTGAGCAGCGCGTCGAGCTTGCCCGCGCGCTCCAGGGCGTAAAGATCATCGCAACCACCCACATGGGTGTCGCCGATCCAGATCTGCGGCACCGAGGTCTGGCGCGCCTTGCGGGTCATTTCAGCACGCACATCCGGTTTGCCATCAACCTTGATCTCGTTAAAGGCCACGCCTTTGTGCGTCAGCAGTTGTTTGGCGCGGATGCAGTACGGGCACCAATCGCTGGAATAGATGACGACAGGCTGCATCTCACTTCACCAATGGCAGGTTGTCGCCACGCCAGCTGGCAATCCCGCCGGACAGCTTGGCCGCGGTGAAGCCGGCCTTTTTCAGGTCACGGCAAACACCGCCGCTGTGCTGGCCCATGGCATCAACAACGATGATGGTTTTGGCCTTGTGTTTGTCCAGCTCAACCATACGAGCGGCGAATTTCTCGAACGGAATATTCAGTGCACCGACGATATGCCCAGCGGAAAAGTCCTTCTGCCCGCGGATATCCAACACCACGCCCTGCTCGCTGTTAACCAGCGCGGTCAGCTCGCGGCTGCTCAGGCTCTGTCCGCCCTTACGCGCTTCGGTAAAGATCAGCAGCGCGAGCAGAGTTGCGAACAAACCGCTCAGGACATAGTGGGTAGTGGCAAATTCAATCAAGTTGGCAAGCATTGTGCGGTTCCGGGGCGGTAAAATGTCGGCCAGTATACACAGCCGCACAGGTCGGCCAAACCCCGCCCGGCGGTGACGTTTTCCACACTTGGCCGTAAAATGCCCAGCCTTGTTTCCCGCCCATCGACCCAGAGCGAACCAGCTTTATGAGCGCCACGCCCAAACCCCTGGTACTGATCATCCTCGATGGCTTCGGCCACAGTGACAGCCCCGAATCCAACGCCATCATGGCCGCCAATACGCCGGTCTATGACCACCTGCGCGCCACCCAGCCCCACGGCCTGATCTCGGGTTCAGGCATGGATGTCGGCCTGCCAGACGGGCAAATGGGCAATTCCGAGGTCGGCCACATGAACCTCGGTGCCGGCCGCGTGGTGTATCAAGACTTCACCCGAGTGACCAAAGCCATTCGCGATGGCGAGTTCTTCACCAACCCAACCATCACCACTGCCGTCGATAAAGCCGTCAGCGCTGGCAAAGCCGTGCATATCCTCGGGCTGCTCTCCGATGGCGGCGTGCACAGCCACCAGGACCATCTGGTGGCCATGGCCGAACTCGCCGCTCAGCGCGGTGCCGAAAAAATCTACCTGCACGCCTTCCTCGACGGCCGTGACACCCCACCGAAAAGCGCACAGCCGTCCATTGAACTGCTTGACGCCACCTTCGCCAAACTCGGCAAGGGCCGCATCGCCAGCCTCAGCGGCCGCTACTTCGCCATGGACCGCGACAACCGCTGGGACCGCGTCGAGCAGGCCTACGGGTTGCTGGTCGACGGTAACGGCCAGTTCAACGCGACCACTGCCGTGGAAGGCCTAAATGCTGCCTACGAGCGTGGCGAAAGCGATGAATTCGTCAAAGCCACCACCATTGGCGAGCCCGTGCGGATGGAAGACGGCGACGCCGTAGTCTTTATGAACTTCCGCGCCGACCGCGCACGCGAGCTGACCCGCGCCTTTGTCGAGCCGAGCTTCAAAGAGTTCGAGCGCACGCGCGTGCCGCAACTGGCCGGATTCGTCATGCTCACCCAGTACGCCGCGAGCATCCCGACGCCCAGCGCCTACAAGCCGGAAGCCCTGACCAACGTGCTCGGCGAATACCTAGCGAATAACGGCAAGACCCAACTGCGCATCGCCGAAACCGAAAAATATGCCCACGTCACCTTCTTCTTCTCCGGCGGCCGTGAAGAGCCCTTTGCCGGTGAAGAGCGCATTCTGATCCCGTCACCGAACGTCGCCACCTATGACATGCAGCCGCAGATGAGCGCGCCGGAAGTCACCGACAAGATCGTCGATGCCATCGAAAACCAGCGTTACGACGTGATTGTCGTCAACTACGCCAACGGCGACATGGTTGGCCATACCGGGGTGTTCGCGGCGGCTGTGGCGGCGGTGGAATGCCTGGACAGCTGCGTCGGCCGCATCGTCGCCGCGCTGGATAAAGTCGGCGGCGAAGCGCTGATCACCGCCGACCACGGCAACGTCGAGCAGATGGCGGATGAAAGCACCGGCCAGGCGCACACCGCACACACCTGCGAGCCCGTGCCCTTCATCTACGTTGGCAAACGTCCGGCGACAATCCGTTCAGGCGGTGTACTGGCCGACGTGGCCCCGACCCTGCTGACGCTGATGGGTTTGCCAGTACCAGCGGAAATGACCGGCACCAGCATCGTCGAGCTGAACTAAGCAACTGCCCGCAGCCAGGTGCAATGCCTGGCCTGCGGGCCGTCGCAACGTGACGTTAACCATGGCTCCCGGCCATTTTTTAGGCATACTAGGCGCGTTCTTAATTCAGGTGCCGCCCGCCCCATGTTTCGTGCCCTCGCCCTTATTTTCCTGACCCTCCTGCTGACGCCTGCGATCGCCGACGAGAAGAGCGATGCGCAGAAGCAACTGGATGCCGCGCGCGCCGATGTCGCCGAGCTGAAGCAACTGCTGGAAAAGCTGCAGCAGGAAAAATCCGGCGTGCAGAAAGACCTGAAGAAAACCGAAAGCGAGATGGGCCAACTGGAGAAGCAGGTCAAAGGCCTGCAGCAGGACCTGAAAAAAAGCGAAGAGGAAATCCAGCGGCTCGGCACCGAGAAAAAAAAACTTGAGGGCGCGCGCCTTGAACAGCAACGCCTGATCGGCATCCAAGCCCGCGCCGCTTACCAGAGCGGGCGCCAGGAGTACGTCAAGCTGCTCCTCAACCAGCAGAACCCAGAAAAGTTCTCACGCACCCTGACCTACTACGACTACCTCAGCGAAGCGCGCATGGAACAACTTGCGACCTTCAATGAAACCCTGCGCCAGCTGGCTAACGTCGAGCAGGACATCGCCAACCAGCAGAACCAGTTACTGGAGCAGAAAAGTGCCCTGGATGGTCGCCGCGAACAGCTCGCCAGCGTACGAAAGGAGCGTCAGCTGGCCCTAGCCAAGCTAAACAAGGAGTTTTCCGCCCGCGACCAGAAGCTCAAGGCCCGCCAGCAGGAACAAGCCAACCTTGCCCGCGTGCTGAAAACCATTGAAGAAACCCTTGCCCGCCAGGCCCGTGAAGCTGAAGCCGCGCGTCAACAAGCCCTGCTCGCCGAACGTGAACAATCGCGCAACAGCACTAATACCGGGCCGACAGGTCCACTGGTAAGTTCTGGCGCCAGCTTCGGCGGCCCATTTGCCAAAGCCCGCGGCAAACTGCCCTGGCCGGTTAATGGTCGCCTGGTGGCTCGCTACGGCACCCCCCGCGGCGGCGATGCTCGCACCAAATGGGACGGTGTGCTGATCGGCGCTTCCGCTGGCAGCCAGGTGCATGCCGTGCATGGCGGGCGCGTGGTGTTTGCCGACTGGTTGCGTGGAGCCGGGCTTCTGGTCATTCTCGACCATGGCAACGGCTACCTGAGCCTCTATGGGCATAACCAGAGCCTGCTCAAAGACGCCGGGGATGTGGTCAAAGCCGGCGAAGCCATCGCCACCGTTGGCAACAGCGGTGGCCAGGAAACCTCAGCACTGTATTTCGCAATTCGCCAGCAGGGCCGCCCGATCGACCCTGCTCAATGGTGCCGCGCACAAGGATAAGTGCTGCGATTACCGATTCAGGACAGGAGTAAGTTCGACATGCCGCATCTGTTCCGCCTCACCGCCCTCGCGCTGGCCGTTACCCTGCTGGGTAGCACTGCCGCCTTTGCCGCGCCAGCCGAAGTACCGGCCACCGCCAACGACAGCGCGCCACTGCCCCTGGACGACCTGCGTACCTTTGCCGAGGTGATGGATCGCATCAAGTCCGCCTATGTTGAGCCGGTCACGGACAAAACCCTGCTGGAAAACGCGATCAAGGGCATGCTCAGCAACCTTGATCCGCACTCGGCCTACCTGGAGCCGGAAGCCTTCCGCGACTTGCAGGAGAGCACCAGCGGCGAATTCGGCGGCCTGGGCATTGAGCTCGGCACCGAGGATGGCTTCCTCAAGGTGGTCTCGCCGATTGATGACACCCCAGCCTCTGCGGCCGGCATCCAGCCAGGCGACCTTATCGTGAAGATCGACGGCCAGCCAACCAAGGGCCTATCGCTGATGGAAGCCGTGGAGAAGATGCGCGGCAAAGCTGGCAGTGACATCGAACTGACCTTAGTGCGTGAAGGCGGCAAGCCCTTCGATGTTGAACTGACACGCGCCGTGATCAAGGTCAGGAGCGTGAAGAGCCAGCTGCTTGACGATGGCTACGGCTACATACGCATCACCCAGTTCCAGGTCAACAGCGGCGAAGAAGTCGGCAAAGCCCTGGCCAAACTGCGCAAGGAAAACGGCAAGAAGCTGCGCGGCCTGGTGCTCGACTTGCGCAACAACCCCGGCGGCGTGCTGCAGGCAGCCGTGGAAGTCACCGACCACTTCCTCAAGAAAGGCCTGATTGTTTACACAGAAGGACGCATAGCCAACTCCGAACTGCGCTTCAATGCCGATCCGGCAGACGCCAGTGAAGGCGTGCCGCTGGTCGTGCTGATCAACGGCGGCAGCGCCTCGGCCTCCGAAATCGTCGCTGGCGCCCTGCAGGATCACAAGCGTGGCGTGCTGATGGGCACTGATAGCTTCGGCAAGGGCTCGGTACAGACCGTGCTGCCACTGAACAATGATCGCGCCCTTAAGCTCACCACGGCGTTGTACTTCACGCCTAACGGCCGCTCGATTCAGGCTCAAGGCATCGTGCCGGACATCGAAGTGGCGCGCGCCAAGCTGACCCGCGAACAGGGCGACGAAACCATCAAGGAAGCCGACCTGCAAGGTCACCTGGGCAATGGCAACGGCGGCGCCGATAAGCCAAGCAAAGGCAAGACCAGCGCACCGGCACGCCCACAGGATGACGACTACCAGCTCAGCCAAGCCCTCAACCTGCTCAAGGGCCTGAGCGTCACCCGCGGCGACTAGGCTTCAGCTGTAGAGGCACAGCACTAAAAAAGCCCGACCTTGAGTAATCAAGGTCGGGCTTTTTAATAACGCCTGAGACTACAGGTAGTTATTGGTCATCTCATCAATAAAGCCTTCGGCGCGCAGTTCATCCAATGCTTTCTGCAGACGCTGCACCACCTCATCCGGGGTGTCCTTGTTAAGCGCCAGGTACAGCTCAGCCTCGTTAAAGCGCAGCGCGGTATTCAGACCACTGACGCCCTCCTGCTTGGCCAGATAGCGCCCCACGGGATCAGTGGTAGCCCACAAGTCGATCTTGCCGCTGAGCAGCTTCTTGATGTTCTCCTGATCACGCAGCGCATTGACCGGACTCAGCCCCTGGCTTTCCAGATGCTGGCTAACCGCGTCATTTTTGTAGGCACCAATTTGATACTGCGCTGCATCTTTGAGGCTAGCGACACTGACGTTATTACCTGGCGCCGCCAGCAGCACCCAACCGGTTTTAGCCAATGGCCCCACCCACTTGAACAGAGGCTGACGTTCAGCAGTGAACGTGGTGGAGAACAAGCCGTAGTTGGGTTTGTCCAGGGTCAGGCGGTACAAGCGGTCCCAAGGGAAGCGCAGGGTCAGCGTGTAGTTGATGCCGGCACGCTTGAACATCGCACGGACAATCTCGGCACTGATGCCGTCGATACCGTCATCACGGGCAAAGTTCTTGTCATCCACCGCCATGTTGAACGGCGGGAAGTTCTCGGTCAGCAACACCACTTTGTAATCGGCTGGAAGCTCTGCACGGGCAGCACAGGCACTCAGAACAAGCCCGAACAACAGGCTGGCTTTCAGGGTTTTTAACATAGGTCATTCCGCTCGCATGAATTGTGATTATGGCTAGCGGCATCCTTGCTCGGGCGGGTGCCCGGCGACGTATGGTACGTGGCGTCAACCATCCATGGCCGCGGGCCGGTTTGTGACCGGCCCACTGGTTTTGCGTATTACAGGTAGTTGTTCAGAATATCGTCGACAAAACCTTCGCTGCGCATCTTGTCCAGCTCGGCTTGCAGCTTCTGCACAACTTCATCCGGCACTTCTTTATTCAGCGCCAGATACAACTCTGCACTATCGAAACGCAGAATGGTTTTCAGCCCGGAGATGCCCTCCTGCTTGGCCAGGTAGCGGCCGGCGGGGTCGCCGGTGGCCCACAGATCAATCTGGCCGGCCATCAGCTTCTTGGCGTTTTCCGTGTCGCGCAGAGCGGTAATCGGTTCCAGACCTTTTTCCACCAAGTGCTCGGCAATCGCGTCGCCCTTGTAAGCGCCAACCTTGTACTGTTTGGCGTCGTCCAGGCTGTTCAGGGTAATGCTGCTATCGGCCTTGCCGAGCAACACCCAGTCATCCGGGCCAATCGGACCGACCCACTTGAACAGCGCCTCACGCTCCGGCAAGCGCGCCGCAACAAACACGCCATAGCCAGGCTTTTCCAGCGCCAGCTTGTAGATGCGATCCCAAGGGAAACGCAGAGTCATGTTGTATTGGATGCCGGCACGTTTGAACATCTCACGGATGATGTCTACGGCAATGCCGTCAATATTGTCTTCCTGAGCGAAGTTCTTGCCGTTGATCGCCATGTTGTACGGCGGGAAATTCTCGGTCAGTAGAACCATGCGGTAGTTCGGGTCAATTTCGGCCCGAGCACTGCCCGCAAGCACCATAACTGTGCCGGCAAGGGCGGCTAGTAAGTGTTTAAACATGATGTCTCACATCGATAGTTGGGCTGAGCATGCAAGCATACCCAGCACGTCCGGCTAAGCCCAGCCCAGGTTTGCCGAGGGGATCGACAGCAGCGGGTTAAAGATAACCGTCTTTGATAGCGGTCAATCCACCTTGAGCGCGCATATCGTCCAACGCTTTTTGCAACTTCTGCACCACATCATCGGGTGTCTCTTTATTCAGCGCCAAGTAGAGGTCAGCACTGTTAAAGCGATGTACCACCTTGAGCGCACCCAGTGGCGACTGCTTAGCCATGTAGCGCCCGCCGACTTCATCGGTGGCCCACAGGTCGATCACGCCCTTCTCCAGCTTGTTGAGGTTTTCCTTGTCCTGCAGGCTGGTTTGTACCGTCACGCCACGGTCGATCAGAAACTGTGAAATCGCATCATTGCGATAACCGCCGATCTTGTAGGCACTTGCCTGATCCAGGCTGTTCAACGTAATGCTGCTATCGGCCTTGGCCAGCAACACCCAGTCGCTCACGGCAATTGGCCCAACCCATTTGAACAGCGATTCACGATCCGGCGTACGAATCGTGGAAAACACCCCATACCCTTTGTTCTCTAATGCCTGCTTGTACTGACGATCCCACGGGAAGCGCAGGATCATCTGGCACTCAAGCTGTGCCTTGCTGCACAGCGCACGCACTGTATCGCCGCTAATGCCCTGAACATCAGCATCCTTGGCGAAGTTGCCGCCGTTAGCCGCCATGCTGAACGGCGGCAGGTTTTCAGTCAGCAGAACCAAAGGCTCTGCGCGAGCCAGGCTGACGGCACACAACAGCCACACTGCGGTGAATAGCCGGATAGCGGACATAAGAACTCCGTGTATAGAAATGCCATTTATAGAAAGAGGGGCGCTGCGGGATGCTGAATGTATCAACCCGAACGCAGACAATCTGATTTTAGCGGGCGAGTCGACATTTTGCTGTCGACTCGCCCGCAGCAGTGGCCAGCAGGGCTGCCTGTTGATAGGCCTAAACCAGCGGCCACATGTAGACATCGCAGAGCTAGCCGTTAAATTGCTTCGTTTTAAATGAGTGGGGGCACGCTGGCGTATTTGTAGCTCCGCCTAGCGGCGGCACATGATGAAGTTTGGGGGTGTCTACGCAACTAGGGACCATAAAGGCGCGATTACATCTGAGGGTGCGCGAGCTTATGAGCTAACAGATGCGGAGCCGCGTGATGACTCAAAGTAACTCGGACGCGGGAACAGCTCTGTGCGTATTCGATCCAGCTTATCGCGCATTTTTGCGATGTCTGAGCGGTCGTCAGTCGTGTCGTTGATGCAGATGCATAGATGACGCCCGAGCGAGTCAAGCAGCGACGCCACCCGGTCATTCTCCACATCATCGGTGAACAGGTAGCGGCACTGCTCCCAGTCAATATCTGCTCGTCCATGGGTCGCACACCAATCAAGGTATAAATTAGCCAGGATGCTTTGACCTGTCCTGCGCCTGAATTTTTCCTGACGGACCTCGTCGAAAATATCAGGGTGCGCCGCTTCAAGCTCCATCATCCAGCTCTTACGAATGCCTTTGGGGGCGTGCTCAGGGATGAACGCGATGCTCGATGCGCCATAGTTTTTTTGCATCCAGTGCCGCGCGTTACTGGCATCGTTATGACCCGACAGCTGTAGATCTGCATCACTGGTTGGAATAGCCTCTCGGGTTAAGAACACCATAGCGCCAACCGCGCTGAAAAAGTCTTTGGGCTGAACATGCCGGGTTAGCATTTGATCATCGTTGAATGAAACGAAGTGTTCCGCTAGGTCGGGGATATGGTGCAGCGCCGATTCGATCGCCCGGGATGAGAATGTCGGAAGATAGCGTGCATCCAGAATCTGCGAATGGTCAACGATGCGCAGCCGAGGGTGCTCCGCGATAAAGCCCGGTACTTGCTGATCGGTGACAATAAAGATGTTGCCGTCTATGCCCCAGAACTGCTCCATCGAGCGAAGCAAAAACAACAAATCGTCGTTATCTCGATAGCGGCCCTCGCCGTTGGCAAAGGGCAGAAAGTCTTGGTGCGGTTCACCTGAGTGATATTCACGCTTGGCCCGCCAATTAGCGTCGCCTCCATCAACCCAAGTAATAACAGCATCAACTTGCATGTCTAATCCAGCTTTGATTCAGGGCAGTCACAACAATCGTCATACGCGCACGGCAAACGTACGGCATTGAGTGCGATGCGCAGCGGTTTGAACGGCCCTTACGGGAAACGGCTTACGGGGTGACGCTGGCGCACAACTCGTTGCCCCTTCGCACAAGGTGGCAACGCTCACTGACCTGCCAACTCGCTGACAGGGCTGCCGGCCAGCGAGGTTTAGCGCACGACAATCCCGCGAGCGGCCATGTAGGCCTTGGCTTCCGGCACGGTGTATTCACCGAAGTGGAAGATGCTCGCCGCCAGTACGGCCGCAGCTTTGCCTTCGATGATGCCGTCAGCCAGGTGCTGCAGGTTGCCGACGCCACCGGAGGCGATCACCGGGATGCCAACCATTTCACTGATGGCGCGGGTCACACCCAGGTCGTAGCCGCTTTTAACGCCATCCTGATCCATGCTGGTCAGGAGGATTTCACCGGCGCCGAGGTCTTCCATCTTCTTGGCCCAGAGCACCGCATCAAGGCCGGTGGGCTTGCGCCCGCCATGAGTGAAGATTTCCCAGCGCGGCGCTTCGCCCGGCTTGGAAACTTTCTTCGCGTCGATGGCCACGACAATGCACTGCGAGCCGAAGCGTGATGCCGCTTCGCCGACAAACTCCGGGGTGAATACCGCCGCAGTGTTGATCGACACCTTGTCAGCACCGGCGTTGAGCAGGTTGCGGATGTCCTGCACGGTGCGCACGCCGCCACCGACAGTCAGCGGGATAAACACCTGGCTAGCCATGCGCTCGACGGTGTGCAGCGTGGTGTCGCGGCCGTCGACGCTGGCGGTGATGTCGAGAAAGGTAATCTCGTCAGCACCCTGCTCGTCGTAACGCCGGGCAATTTCCACCGGGTCACCGGCGTCGCGGATGTTCTCGAACTGGACGCCCTTGACCACGCGGCCGTTGTCCACGTCGAGGCAGGGGATGATGCGTTTAGCCAGTGCCATATCGGTATTTCCGTAGGGTATCGCGGGGCAGCCCAGGCGGCGTGCACCGCCAGAGCAGACGAATCAGCCCTTGAAGTTGTCGCAGAAGGTCTGCGCTTCAGCCACATCCAAGGTGCCTTCATAGATGGCACGGCCGGTGATGGCGCCGATGATGCCGGGCGAACGCGCCAGCAGCAGCTTCTCGATATCGCCCAGGTTATGGATGCCGCCGGAGGCGATCACCGGGATACGGCTGGCCGCCGCCAGGGCCGCCGTGGCTTCGATGTTGCAGCCCTGCATCATGCCGTCTTTAGCGATGTCGGTATAAACGATGGCCGAGACGCCATCAGCTTCGAAACGTTTGGCCAGGTCAGTCGCTTGCACGGTCGACACTTCCGCCCAACCGTCGGTGGCGACGAAGCCATCTTTGGCGTCCAGGCCGACAATCACCTTGCCCGGGAAGGCTTTGCAGGCGTCGGTGACGAACTGCGGGTCTTTCACCGCTTTGGTGCCGATGATCACGTAGCTGACGCCAGCGCGCACGTAGTGCTCGATGGTTTCCAGCGTACGGATGCCACCGCCGATCTGGATCGGCAGCGTCGGATAGCGCTTGGCGATGGCCGTGACCACTTCGCCGTTGACCGGCTGGCCTTCGAAGGCACCATTGAGGTCGACCAGGTGCAGGCGGCGGCAGCCACCTTCTACCCACTTGGCGGCCATGCTCACCGGGTCATCGGAAAACACCGTGGAATCTTCCATGCGGCCCTGGCGCAAGCGCACGCAGGCGCCGTCTTTCAGGTCGATAGCGGGGATAATCAGCATCGGTTGAACCTGCTCAAGTCGTGTGAATTCGGTGGGTCAGCTCTTTTCGAGTGCCCAGAGGTCGCTTTCGATGCTCTCGAACCGTTCTTTCAGGTGAGCCTGCACATCAAAAATCGCCCGGTTGTAGTAGTGCGGCGCAATCTCGCGGGCAAACAGTTCCAGCACCTCAGCGGCCTCGAAACTGCCCAGCTCCAGCTCAAAGCGCTCGGCCATGAACCGCTTGAGCACCAGGCAGGCTTCACGCTCCTGCTCGGCACTCAAGGTCATGATCGGCGGTTTCGCCTTGCCTCGGCTCATTTACCAGCGGCCATCCCAGGCGGCGAAGTTCTGCAGCAGCTGCAGGCCATGGGTGTGGCTCTTTTCCGGGTGGAACTGCACGGCAAAGCGCGAGCCTTCGGCCAGCGCCGCAGCGAAATCCTTACCGTAGTGACCGCGACCGACCACCTGTTTGGGGTTGCCAGCCTCGATGTAATAGCTGTGCACGAAGTAAAAGCGCGCCAGGTCCGGGATGTTGTGCCACAGCGGGTGCTTGACCGACTGCGCCACCTCATTCCAACCCATATGCGGCACCTTCAGCGGCTCGCCATCTTCGACCATGTCCTTGCCGAAGAAGCGCACTTTTCCGGGGAACAGACCAATGCAATCAACGCCATCGTTCTCTTCGCTGTGCTCCAGCAGCGCCTGCATGCCCACGCAGATGCCGAGAAACGGCCGATCCGCGCTGACTTCACGCACCAGGCTGTCGAAGCCCAAGCGCTTGATCTCGGCCATGCAATCGCGGATCGCACCCACACCGGGGAATACCACGCGATCGGCTTCGCGAATCACCTGGGCATCACTGGTCACCAGCACCTTGCCGGCACCGACGTGCTCCAAGGCTTTGGCCACCGAGTGCAGGTTGCCCATGCCGTAGTCGATTACTGCAACTGTCTGCATTTACAGGCAGCCCTTGGTCGACGGCATCTGCCCGGCCATGCGCTCATCCAGCGTCACGGCCATGCGCAGGGCGCGACCAAACGCTTTGAACACCGTTTCAATCTGGTGGTGGGTATTGGTGCCACGCAGGTTGTCGATGTGCAGCGAAACCAGCGCGTGGTTGACGAAGCCCTGGAAGAACTCCTGAAACAGGTCCACATCAAAGCCACCGACCACGGCGCGGGTAAATGGCACGTGCATCTGCAGGCCTGGACGGCCGGAGAAGTCGATCACCACGCGCGACAACGCTTCATCCAGCGGCACGTAGGAATGGCCGTAACGAGTCATGCCCTTCTTGTCACCGATGGCCTGGGTAAAGGCCTGCCCAAGAGTGATGCCGACGTCTTCCACGGTGTGGTGATCATCGATATGCAGGTCGCCCTTGCACTGGATATCCAGATCGATCAGACCGTGACGGGCGATCTGATCGAGCATGTGCTCAAGGAACGGCACGCCAATATCGAACTTGGCCTTACCAGTCCCATCCAGGTTGATCGAGACCTTGATCTGGGTCTCCAGGGTATTGCGCTCGACGGATGCCGTACGTTCGGCCATCACCAGCTCCAGAAATTGCCCACGGAAAAAGGCTGGCATTATAGGCGGGCATCCGCCTGGGCGGCTACCGGCGGCGATCAGAGGCACAGACTAATGGCCCAACCGAAGCCTCGCAGCCTGCGCGAGCCCGTGGGGAAACTCACCCCGAGCAGGGAACCGGCCACCGACTTACCTATCCAACTGCCAGAGCAGACGGTTCGAAAGCCCAGGCGCGACGGGCCCGGCCAGAGCCAGCCACGCTGCGCACCTGCAAAAGCCGCTTGCAAAATCACCGCGTAAACGGGACTGTCGGCGGTCAAGGTAAAAACGCTGGCGCTATACTCGCCGGCTCGAATTGCAGCTCTTCACCATCTCGCTTCGAAACAAGGATTCGCACATGAAAGCGCTCGGCAAAATTCTCGGCCTGTTTTTTCTCGGGCTCTTGCTGATCATCGTGGCGCTGGGCTTTGCCCTTACCCACTTGTTCGATCCCAACGATTACAAAGATGAAATTCGCCAGCTTGCCCGCGACAAGGCCAACCTGGAGCTGACCCTCAAAGGCGATATCGGCTGGAGCCTGTTCCCTTGGCTCGGCCTGGAGCTGACCGACGCCACCCTCGCGAGCGTCAGCACTCCGGACAAACCGTTCGCCGACCTACGCCTGCTCGGCCTGTCGGTACGCGTACTGCCGTTGCTGCACAAAGAAGTGCAGATGAGCGACATCCGCATTGATGGCCTCAACCTCAACCTGCAGCGCGACGAGAAAGGCCGCAGCAACTGGGAAGATGTCGGCAAACCGGCCAGCGCCACGACTCCAACAGCCGACGCCCAAGCACCGAGCACCGACAGCGCACAGACCGACAGCCCAGCCACCGAGCCAGGCGAAAGCAGCCAGCCGTTGAAACTGGATATCGACAGCCTGATCGTCAACAGCGCGCGCATCGACTACCACGACGCACAGAAAGGCCAGCAATTCAGCGCCGAGAGCATCCAGCTGACCACCGGCGCGATACGCGAAGGCGCGAGCATCCCGGTCAAACTCAGCGCCTTCTTCGGCCTCAACAAACCGGTACTGCGCGCACGCAGCGAGCTGCAAGGCGAACTGCGCTTCGACCGCGCACTCAAGCGCTATCAGCTGGAAGATGCCAAGTTCTCCGGGGAGGTCTCCGGCGAGCCTTTCGACGGCCAGACCCTGACCTACTCGGCACAGGGCCAGCTTTTGGTTGATCTGGCCGCTCAAGTTGCCGAATGGAACGGCCTGAAACTCTCCGGCAACCAGTTGCGCGCCCTCGGCGAGTTGAAAGTCCGCGATCTCGACAAGCAGCCAAAACTCAGCGGCGGCCTGTCGATTGCCCCACTCAACCTGCGCGAGTTCCTCGCCACCATCGGCCAGAAACTGCCGCCGATGAATGACGACAAGACCCTCAGCCAATTTGAACTGGTCACCCGCCTAAGCGGCGCCGATAACAGCCTGACCTTCGAAGACCTCAAGCTGACCCTGGATGACAGCCACTTCAGCGGGCAACTGGCGGTAGCCGACTTCGCCAAACAGGCCCTGCGCGTGCAACTCAAGGGCGACCAGCTGAACCTCGACCGTTACCTGCCCGCACCGTCCAAGGACACCAAGGATGCCGGCGCCGCACGCAAGGCTGAGGTCAAGGCCAGCGTCGCCAGCGCCGGACAAAGCGGTAGCACACCGCTGCCCGACGCACCGACCCAGCACGCCTGGAGCAGCAGCGAAGTGCTGCCGATCGAACTGCTGCGCAAGCTCGACATGCAACTCGACCTCGGCCTCGATCAGCTCACTGCCCAACAGCAGGTGATCAGCGACTTCAGCGCCAAGGCGCAAAGCAAAGGCGGCCTGCTGACCCTGCAGGATCTGCGCGGCACTATCGGCAACGGCAGCTTCAATGCCAAGGCCAGCATCGATGTACGCCCAGCCGTGCCGTTGCTCAGCGTGCAGAAGAATCTCAGCAGCATCCCGGTTGAGCCATTCCTGAAAAAGCCCGACCAACCGTCACCGGTCAAAGGCCTGCTTGACCTCAACGCCAACCTGACCACCAGCGGCAACAGCCAGCGCGCCTGGATCGACGGACTGACGGGCGAGGCCAGTTTCCTGCTCAACGATGGCGTGCTGGTCGACGCCAATCTGGAACAGCAACTGTGCCGCGGCATCGCCACGCTCAACCGCAAATCCCTGAGCAGCGACCCACGCGGTAAGGACACACCCTTCGAAACCCTGCAAGGCAGCCTGATCCTGCGTAACGGTGTGGCCCACAACCCCGACCTCAAGGCCGTTATTCCGGGCCTGGCGGTCAGCGGCAATGGCGATCTGGACCTGCGCATCCTCGGCCTCGACTACCGCGTCGGCATCACCATCACCGGCGATCAACGCGAAATGCCCGACGCGGCCTGCCAGGTCAACGAGCGCTATGTCGGTATCGAATGGCCGGTGCGCTGCCGCGGCCCACTGGAAATGGGCGGCAAAGCCTGCCGCCTGGATCAAGACGGCCTGGGCAAGGTCGCCGCCAAACTGGCCGGCAACAAGCTCAACGAGAAGATCGAAGAAAAACTCGGCGACAAGGTCAGCCCCGAGCTGAAAGACGCGCTCAAGGGCCTGTTCAACCGATGAGCCCCGAGCAGTTTTCTGACGCAGTACTGAACTGGTACGACAGCCACGGGCGCAAAGACCTGCCCTGGCAACAGGGCATCACGCCGTACCGCGTGTGGGTCTCGGAGATCATGCTGCAGCAGACCCAGGTCAGCACCGTGCTCGGCTACTTCGACCGCTTTATGGCCGCATTGCCGACGGTAAATGACCTGGCCGCAGCGCCGGAAGACGAAGTGCTGCACCTGTGGACCGGCCTCGGTTACTACACCCGCGCGCGCAATCTGCAAAAAACCGCGCAGATCGTTATGCGCGAACATGCCGGCGAATTCCCCCGCGATGTCGACCAGCTCACCGAACTTCCCGGCATCGGCCGCTCTACAGCCGGCGCCATCGCCAGCTTAAGCATGGGCCTGCGTGCGCCGATCCTCGACGGTAACGTCAAACGCGTACTGGCGCGCTACGTGGCACAGGAAGGCTATCCCGGCGAGCCGAAGGTGGCGAAACAACTGTGGGATGTGGCCGAGCGCTTTACTCCGCACGCCCGAGTCAACCACTACACCCAGGCGATGATGGACCTCGGCGCCACCCTGTGTACCCGCAGCAAACCCAGCTGCCTGCTCTGCCCGCTGAAAAGCGGCTGCCAGGCGCACCTGCTCGGCCTGGAAATCCGCTACCCAATCCCCAAGCCACGCAAGGCGCTACCGCAGAAACGCACGCTGATGCCGATTTTCGCCAACCGCAACGGCGAGGTGCTGCTCTATCGTCGCCCGTCCAGCGGCCTGTGGGGCGGCTTGTGGAGCCTACCCGAGCTGGATGAAGCAACAGCCATCGCCACACTGGCCAGCCGCCACACCCTGCAGCTCGGCGCACAGCGCGAACTGAGCGGTCTGACTCACACCTTCAGCCACTTCCAGCTGGCCATCGAACCCTGGCTGATCCAGGTCGACGCCGCGCCAGCCGCCGTGGCCGAGGCTGACTGGCTCTGGTATAACCTCGCCACCCCGCCGCGCCTGGGCCTCGCAGCCCCAGTGAAGAAACTGCTGAAGCGCGCGGCCGATGCACTCGCAGCAAATACTGGAGAAACGCCATGAACCGCACCGTACAGTGCCGCAAACACAAGCAAGAACTCCCCGGCCTGGACCGCCCACCGTATCCAGGCGCCAAAGGTGAGGACATCTTCAACAACGTCTCCAAGCAAGCCTGGGACGAATGGCAGAAGCACCAGACCCTGCTGATCAACGAACGCCGCCTGAACATGATGAACGCCGAAGACCGCAAATTCCTCCAGGTCGAGATGGACAAATTCCTCTCCGGCGAGGAATACGCCCAGGCTGACGGCTACGTGCCGCCCAGCGAGTAACAACAGCGTCGCCTTTGTAGGACTGAGGGGGACGCCTAGTGCCATGCCCGCGATAACTTTGCCGGGCACGGCCTATTCGCGGCCATGGGCCTGGGCGTCCCCGCCGCTCCTACAGATCCCTCCCCGGATTGCATCCGAACTCCCCTGCGCCACACTCACCTGTAGGAGCGGGCTTGCCCGCGATCAGCTCGCCCCACCAGCCCCAACCCCCAGCGAAGCCCCTGCCGCAGCTAAGCGCCCGTAATAATTAAATATTTTTCAAACTCACGCTTGACACCTACCCCTCAAATCCGTCTAATAGCGCCCCGTTAGCCCGGGTAGCTCAGTCGGTAGAGCAGGGGATTGAAAATCCCCGTGTCGGCGGTTCGATTCCGTCCCCGGGCACCACATATAGTTTTCTGGTGATGTCAAAACCACTCGAAAACACCTAAGAAACCCGCCTAGTGCGGGTTTTTTATTGCCTGCAATTCCCGCGTATTTACCCGTACCTAAAGCCCACCACCTGGTGCCTTCGTCCGCCTGCCAGCAACATCACTCCCGGCTATGGGCCGAAAGCAAAGGTAGGCCTCCAGGCGCTCGCCCGGCATAATCCTGCCCATCTGTTTCCCGGTGCCGCGCCCGCTCACCCAGGAAGTTGTCACTCAAGGATTTCGTGCCCCATGAACCAACAAGCCCTGTCCGCCTTTATCTGGTCGGTTGCCGACCTACTGCGTGGTGATTACCGCCAGTCCGAATACGGCAAGGTGATCCTCCCCTTCACCGTGCTGCGCCGGCTGGATTGCGTGCTGGAGAACACCAAGGCAGCCGTGCTGGCCGAGCAGGCCGAAAAGATGAAGCTGGTGGCCAACCCCGAGCCCTTTCTGCTGCGCAAGGCTGGGCAGAGTTTCTACAACATCTCGCCGCTGGATATGGCCACGCTGATGGGCGACCCCGACCATATCCGCGACAACCTCTACAGCTATATCCAGGGCTTCTCCCTGCCGGTGCGCGATATCTTCGAGCGCTTCGACTTCTTCACCCAGATCGACCGCCTGCACAAATGCGGGCTGCTCTACCAGGTGGCCGAACGCTTCGCCCAGATCGACCTGCACCCGAATGCAGTGGACAACATGCAGATGGGCCTGGTGTTCGAGGAGCTGATCCGCAAGTTTGCGGAAATCTCCAACGAAACCGCCGGGGAGCACTTCACTCCACGTGAAGTGATCCGCCTGATGGTCAACCTGATCTTTATCGAAGACGACGAGGTGCTGACCAACCCCGGCGTAGTGCGCAACCTGTATGACCCGACAGCTGGCACCGGCGGCATGCTGTCGATCGCCGAGGAGTACCTTGTCGAGCACAATCCCCAGGCGCGCCTCAATCTGCATGGCCAGGAGCTCAACGACGAGTCCTACGCCATCTGCAAGGCGGACATGCTGATCAAGGGTCAGGACGTGGCCAATATCAAGGCCGGCAACACCCTCAGCGACGATGGTCATGCCGGCAAGCGCTTCGACTATATGCTGTCCAACCCGCCGTTCGGCGTGGAGTGGAAGAGGGTCGAGAAGGCCATCCGTCAGGAGCACGAGCAGCAGGGTTTCAATGGCCGCTTTGGCCCAGGCCTGCCACGCGTCTCCGATGGCTCGCTGCTGTTTCTGATGCACCTGATCGCCAAGATGCGCCCAGCCAACGAGGGCGGTAGCCGCTTTGCCATCGTGCTCAACGGCTCGCCGCTGTTTACCGGCGGTGCCGGTTCCGGCGAGAGCGAGATCCGCCGCTATGTGCTGGAGAACGATCTGGTCGAAGCAATCATCGGCCTGCCCACCGATATGTTCTACAACACCGGCATCAGCACCTACGTGTGGGTGCTGACCAACCGCAAGCCTGCCCAGCGTAAGGGCCTGGTGCAGTTGATCGATGCCTCGAGCTTCTGGCAGAAGATGCGCAAGAGCCTCGGTTCCAAGCGCAAGGAAATACCCGACAGCGCCATCGAGTCAATCACCCAGCTATTCGGCCAATGCACCGAAGCGCGCTTGGCCACGGTGCTGGATGCCAACGGCAAAGAAGTTGCCCGGCAGATTCTGCGTGACGGCGAAGCCGAACCCAGCGCGCCGGCTGGCGGCAAGGTCAAACTCGCACCACTGTCACGCCTGCTGCCCAACCAGGCCTTCGGCTACCAAAACATCACCATCGAGCGCCCGCAGCGTGACGAGCACGGCGCCATCGTTATCGGCCAGAAGGGCAAGCAAAAGGGCAAACCCCAGCCCGACAGCAGCCTGCGCGACACGGAAAACGTGCCGCTCGGCGAAGACGTGCAGGCCTACTTCAAACGCGAAGTGCTGCCCCACGCACCGGATGCCTGGATCGACCACGATAAGACCAAGGTCGGCTACGAGATCCCGTTTAACCGGCACTTCTATGTATTCGAGCCGCCACGGCCGCTGGCCGAGATCGATGCCGAACTTAAGGGCGTGACCGACCGCATTCTGGCGATGATCGGGGGACTTTCGGCATGAGTTTTCCGCGTTATCCCGAGTACAAGGATTCTGGGGTGGAGTGGCTGGGGAAGGTGCCGGGGCATTGGCATATTTCTAAGCTCAAGCACTTTACGCACTTCGTCGGTGGCGGTACGCCAAGTCGAGACAAGCTTGAGTTTTGGAATGGTGATATTCCTTGGGTATCGCCCAAAGATATGAAGTCGGAGCGCATCACTGGTGCAGAAGAGTGCATAACCGAAGAAGGGCTACTTAGCAGCTCTTCGTCACTGATCGCGAAAGATCGTGTGTTGATGGTTGTCCGCTCAGGAATTCTGAAACACACCATTCCCGTTGCAATCAATGATGTCCCGGTCGCCCTCAATCAAGACATGAAAGCGCTAAAATTTGCGCGTGAGAAATGCTTGAGCAGTTTTTTCTGGCGTTGGGTTCAAGGCCTAAATGACCGCTTATTGCTGGCTTGGTCGAAGCCAGGTGCAACAGTGGACAGCATTGAGCACGACTATTTAGCGGAGACTCGCATCCCGCTCCCGCCAATTGATGAACAGTTGCAAATAACCCTTTTCCTTGAGCGCGAAACCGCCAAGATCGACGACCTGATGGCCGAGCAGGAAAAGCTGATCGCACTGCTTAAGGAAAAACGCCAGGCGGTGATTGCCCATGCCGTGACCAAGGGGCTCGATCCGACGGTGCCGATGAAAGAATCAGGGATCGAGTGGCTGGGCACCGTCCCTGAAAGCTGGGATGTGAAACGGCTTTCTTCTATCAGCACCAAAATCACCAACGGCTATGTTGGTCCTACGCGCGATATCCTTCTCGACGAGGGGGTGCGCTACTTGCAGTCACTGCATATCAAGAAAAACGAAATTCGTTTTAACGAGCCCTACTTCGTGAGCCTGCAGTGGAGCCTTGATCATCAGAAGTCCATTCTACAAACCGGGGACGTTCTGATTGTACAGACCGGAGATATTGGTCAGGTCGCTGTTGTCACGGAAGAATTTGAGGGCTGCAACTGTCATGCATTGATCATTGTCAGCCCGCTCCGCACCGTGATTCTCGGTGAATGGCTTTCTTGGGTGCTCAACAGCGAATATGGCTTCCATAGCCTGCTCTCCATTCAAACAGGAGCCTTGCACCCTCACTTGAATTGCGGGAACGTCAAAGAGCTTTTCATTCCAGTTCCGCCACTGGAAACCCAGGCTGAGGCTGTTAAGTACCTAGCGACAGAAACTAGTAAGTTCGATGAGTTGATATCAACGGCTCAAAGTGCAATCGACCTACTCAAAGAACGCCGCACCGCCCTAATCTCCGCCGCCGTTACCGGCCAGATCGATGTACGCGGCCTAATCAAGGATGAACAGGAGCAAGCCGCATGAGCGATATCCAGCTATTTCGCCTAGGTGCCAATGGTTCCGCCAGCGAGCTGCCCGGCCGTACAGTGGCGGTGGAAAAGCAGCTGCAGAGCCTGATCGAGGCGCAGATGGAGTGCTTTCTCGGCGTGCGCTTCCTGGCCAGCGAATACGCCACCGGCAAGACCCACAAGGGCCGCATCGACTCCCTGGGCCTGGACGAGAACGGCTGCCCGGTAATCATCGAATACAAGCGCCACAGCAACGAGAACGTGATCAATCAGGGGCTGTTCTACCTGGATTGGTTACTCGACCACCAAGCCGAATTCCGCTGGCTGGTGATGGAGAAGCTGGGCAAGCAGGCCGCCGAGCAGATCGAATGGGGCGGCACCCGCCTGCTGTGCATCGCCGCCGACTTCACCCGCTACGACCAGCATGCGGTGCAGCTGATCCAGCGCAATATCGAGCTGATCCGCTACAAGCTGTTTGGCGACGACCTGTTGCTGCTGGAGCTGGTCAATTCGGTCAGCATGGCCAGCACCGTGGTTGCTGCCACAACGGCCGAGGCCGAAGCGGGCAAGCCCGCAGCAGTGAGCAAAGACAAGACCTGGCAGGAACAACTGGCCCTGGCTCCAGCGGAGATCGCTGCGCTGTTTGAGCAAACCACCAGCTACCTGCATTCCCTCGGCGATGATGTGCAGGAGAAGCCTCTCAAGCTCTACCTGGCCTTCCGCCGGCTAAAAAACTTCGCCAGCATCGTGGTGCAGTCCAAACGCCTGCAGCTGTACCTCAAGCTCAACCCCGACTCGGTCGAGCTGGTCGAGGACTTCAGCCGCGACGTGCGCACCATCGGCCACTGGGGCACGGGCGACCTGGAATTAAGCCTGCGCACCCCGGCTGACCTGGAAAGAGCCAAAACGCTGATCGAACGCAGCTACCAGGAGAACTAAATGCTGACGGCAATCCTGCACGGAAAAGCGGGACGAGTAGAGCTCGACGGGCTACCCGTCAGCTGGCGTCAGCTGTTTCGCAAGCGCGAGGACTTGCTGACTGCAGTATTTTTCGGACGGCTGCCTTATCTCTCAGATGAGGCTCAGGAACAGATACTGGCCCTACTCATAGGCAAAACGTTAGCCGGCGAGTTTGGCCAGCTGCGGGACATACGGTTCTGGCCCAAACTGGATGGAACTGAGGGCCGTAAATATGTCGAGCCCGATGTGGTCCTAGAGTTTAACGAACACCTATTGCTGGTCGAGGTGAAGCCCCCTTTCGGTGGCTCGCAATCATCTCAACAATGGCGCAATGAGATTCAGTCCCTGCAGAGCAACAACGATGATGAAAAAAACATCGTGCTACTTGCACTGGGACGCAATATGCCGGGCTGGCGGACCATGGCGCAAAAACTGGAAGGTGAGTTCGAAGAACTCAACTTACGGATTTTCTGCCGTGAATGGCATGACCTGCTTAGCGCTATCAGCTCCATGCGAAATGAAGCCGAAACACGTGACGCGCGCATTTATGCCGACTGGTTTGAAGCCTTCCACCTGTTTGGAATGATCACTGCTACAGCGCCCTTCAGCGATCTATTGCCACTCTGCAGCTCGGCTGAAACTTTCAATGAGAGTTTTGCCGCCTTACAGAAATGGGCTCCAAAGGTACAAAATCAGCATAAAACCATCACCTATATCGACTGGACGCCCCTGCTACCTCTTGTGCGGGAGCTCGAACAGGAAGAATTTCAATGGACATGAACCGTGATCAGGCTGCGTCCCTGGCAAACCAGGTACAACGCTCTCATCGCCTATTGGCAGGGTTTTACAAGCGAATGCTCCCCGCTTTGGACGACCTGGCTTCGAACTTCGGCGCCAGCTTCTGGTATTGGGGGCCGATCAGTTTTGACCGCCCTTGTAACTCCTCGACCAAACCCTCCAGCAAGTGGGTGTGGGACTTCCTCCCGCTCATAGCAGCACAGTTCGTATATACCCGTAATGATGACGGCAATCAGGCTGCCATTGAGTTGCAGCTGCGCATCGATCCGTCAGTGCTGCCGGGAGCTCGACCGAATAAGGGCCAGCCCAATCCGAGCAATTTGCCCGAAGTGACCCCGACCCTACGGATTTACCTGTACTGGCTGAAAGCCAACTCGTCTACAGACATAAAAAGTGAATGGGACAAAGCAGAGCATCCAGCAGGAGAGGCCAACAGCACTTCTTCCCTGACAGATGACCTCAGGGGCACATGGTTGGAGGTGCCACTGGCGGACTTCATGCAAGCCCCTCAGGAAACGGTCGCGCTGATTTCGAAGCACATCAGCCTGCCTGCCAACCCTGCTGAGTAGAGATAGCCGATGAGTCTGCATAAGGAAGTGTCCTTCGAGAACGAGATCTGCGAACAGCTGGCCGCTAGTGGCTGGCTCTACGCCGAAGGCGACGCGCAGGCCTATGACCGCACACGGGCGCTGTTCCCTGCCGACCTGCTCGACTGGGTCAAGAGCACCCAGCCACAGGCTTGGGAGGCGCTGAGTAAGAACCATGGCGCAGCCGCCGAGGCGGTGCTGCTCGATCGTTTGCGCAAATCCCTCGACGAGCGCGGCACCCTCGATGTGTTGCGCCAAGGCATCGAGTTGCTGGGCCTGCGTCAGCCGCTGCAATTGGCGCAGTTCAAGCCGGCGCTAAGCATGAACCCGGAGCTGACCGCCAAGTACGCGGCCAACCGTCTGCGCGTGGTACGCCAGGTACGCTACTCGCTGACCTGCGAAAACTCCATCGACCTGGTGCTGTTCCTTAACGGCATTCCCGTTGCGACATGCGAGCTGAAAACTGATTTCACTCAGTCGGTGCAGGATGCGGTGGATCAATACCGCTTCGACCGCGAGCCAAAGCCCAAGGGCCGGACAGAACCGCTGCTGAGCTTCCCCTGTGGCGCGCTGGTACACTTTGCCGTGAGCAACCGTGAAGTGCAGATGACCACCCGCCTGGAGGGCGCGGCAACGCGCTTTCTGCCGTTCAACCTGGGTAACGATGGCGGTGCAGGCAACCCACTCAACCCGGCTGGCCATGCCACGGCCTATCTCTGGCAGCAGGTATGGCAACGCGACAGCTGGCTGGAGATCATCGCCCGCTACCTGGTGGCGCAGAAGGACAAGAAGAAGCAGCTCAAGTCGATCATCTTTCCGCGTTACCACCAACTTGATGCCACGCGCAAACTGGTAGCCAAGGTGCTGGAGGAAGGGCCAGGCGGCAAGTTCCTGATCCAGCATTCGGCCGGCTCCGGCAAGACCAATTCGATTGCCTGGGCCGCGCACTTCCTCGCGGACTTGCATGACGCCGAGCAGCAGAAGCTGTTCCAGTCGGTGCTGGTGGTGTCTGACCGCACCGTACTGGACGCACAGCTGCAGGAGGCGATTTTCAGCTTCGAACGCACCACTGGGGTGGTGGCGACCATTACCGGTGAGTCGGCGAGCAAGAGCGGCGAGTTGGCCAAGGCGCTGGCTGGCGGCAAGAAGATCGTCGTGTGCACCATCCAGACCTTCCCCTTTGCCTTGAAGGCGGTGCAAGAGTTAGCCGCCACCGAGGGCAAGCGCTTTGCGGTAATCGCCGATGAGGCGCACTCGTCGCAGACCGGCGAGGCCGCATCCAAGCTCAAGCAGGTGCTGTCCATCGAGGAGCTGAAGGAACTGGCCGACGGTGGCGAAGCCAGTACCGAGGACATCCTCGCGGCGCAGATGAGTGCACGCTCGGCCGAGAGCGGCATCACCTACGTGGCCTTTACCGCCACGCCCAAGGCCAAAACCTTGGAGCTATTCGGTCGGCGGCCAAATCCAGAGCTGCCGGCATCGAGCAGCAACCTGCCGGCGCCGTTTCATGTGTACTCCATGCGCCAGGCTATCGAGGAGGGCTTTATCCTCGACGTGCTGCACAACTACACGGCGTACAAGACCGCATTCAAGCTGGCACACAACGGCGAGGAGCTGAGCGAAGCCGAGGTGGAACGCAGCCAGGCACTGAAAGGCATCATGCGCTGGGTGAAACTGCACCCCTACAACATCGCGCAAAAGGTGCAGGTGGTGATCGAACACTTCCGCGAAAACGTGCAGCCGCTGCTGGAGGGCAAAGCCAAAGCCATGGTGGTGGTTGCCAGCCGGCAGGAGGCAGTGCGCTGGCAGCTCGCAATCGACCAGTATGTGAAGCGCCAGGGCTATCCAATCGGCACCCTGGTGGCGTTCTCCGGCGAAGTGAATGACCCCGAGTCTGGCCCCGATCCTTTCACTGAAACCAGCCAGGCGCTGAACCCGCACCTGCGTGGCCGCGATATCCGCGAAGCGTTCAGCGGCGACGAGTACCAGATACTGCTGGTCGCCAATAAATTCCAGACCGGCTTCGACCAGCCGCTGCTCTGCGGCATGTACGTGGACAAAAAGCTGGGCGGCATTCAAGCGGTACAAACGCTGTCGCGACTCAACCGTGCCCATCCGAAGAAAGACACCACCTACGTACTGGACTTCGTCAACGAGCCGGACGAAATCCTCACGGCGTTCAAGGCTTACTACAGCACCGCCGAGCTGGAGGACGTGACAGACCCGCATCTGGTTTACGACCTGCGCACCAAACTGGACAGCGCCGGGCACTACGACCAGTTCGAGGTCGAGCGGGTGGTGGCGGTGCTGCTCAATCCAGCGGCCCGCCAGAGCGAGCTGAGCGCAGCATTGGAACCGGTGGCAAACCGTCTGCTGGTGCGCTATCGCATCGCGCAGGATGAGTGGCGCGCTGCCGAAGCGAACGGCGATGGTCAGACAATGAAAGAGGCCAAGGATGAAATGGATGCGCTGGTGCTGTTCAAGCGTGACATGGGTAGTTTCCAGCGTCTGTATGCCTTCCTCTCGCAGATATTCGACTACGGCAATACCGATATCGAGAAGCGCCAGCTGTTCTTCAAACATCTGCTGCCACTGATCGAATTCGGCCGGGAGCGCGAAGGCGTGGACCTCTCCAAGCTGGAACTGGTGCGCTACAAACTCAAGGACAAGGGCACCCGCGACCTACCACTGGTAAACGGCGAGTACCCGAAACTGCCACCGATGAGCGCCACCGGCAGCGGCCAAGTACAGGAGAAGGAAAAGCTCTACCTCAGCCAGATTGTCGAGAAGGTTAACGAGCTGTTCGGCGCAGACACCACCGACGGCGACAAGCTGTCCTGGCTCAACAGCCAGCGCGAGAAGCTACTGGAGTCCGAGGTGCTGGCGCAGCAGGCGGCGAACAACACCAAGGAGCAGTTCGCCAGTTCGCCCGACCTGACGCGGGTGTTTATCGATGCGCTGATCGACAGCCATTCGGCGCAGAGCAACCTGAGCTTGCAGGCGCTGAACTCGGAGCAGATTCAACGCGAGGTTATCAATCTGCTGCTGGGGCCGACGCGGCTGTACGAGGCATTACGAGGACAAATTAATACTTGACTCTAGTGTCCAGCAGCGCAGTCGGATGACAGCTATATCACCTCAAATACAAGTGAGCTCAGCGGCAAATACAGGTGACTTAACCTACAAATACAGGTGACCTCGGCGTAAATACGAGTGACCTCTCCAGTGCATTGCTCAAAAAACACGAGCAGCACCTCGATGACATGGTTGAGATGTATTTGAACGACGTGAGCTGATCGACCCGTTTTGCATCTGCGCGACAGCCAACTGTAACCAGGCGACACCATGACCGGCCAAGCCCGGCGCGGCCGGTAAACGGCTTGGCGGTCAGCGAAACGCTATGCTAGCTTGACGCCTCGCCAGGGAGGCCACGCAACGCCTGAGCGCAACCGAAGAATAAGAGGACACTCCATGGCCGAGGCCACGCCCGCGCTGGAAATACGCGACTTGCATAAACGCTACGGCGACCTTGAGGTGCTCAAGGGCATCTCCCTCACTGCTCGCGACGGCGATGTGATTTCCATCCTCGGTTCTTCCGGCTCCGGTAAGTCGACCTTTCTGCGCTGCATCAACCTGCTGGAAAACCCGCACAAGGGGCAGATCATCCTCGCGGGTGAAGAGCTCAAGCTCAAAGCCGCGAAGAATGGCGACCTGGTCGCCGCCGACAGCCGCCAGATCAATCGCCTGCGCAGCGAGATCGGCTTCGTCTTCCAGAATTTCAATCTGTGGCCGCACATGAGCGTGCTCGACAACATCATCGAGGCGCCACGCCGCGTGTTGGGGCAGAGCAAGGCCGAGGCCATTGAGGTGGCCGAAGCGCTGCTGGCCAAGGTCGGTATTGCTGACAAGCGCCATGTTTATCCGAATCAGCTTTCCGGCGGCCAGCAACAGCGCGCGGCAATTGCCCGCACCCTGGCCATGCAGCCGAAAGTCATCCTGTTCGATGAGCCCACTTCGGCTCTCGACCCGGAGATGGTACAAGAAGTGCTTAATGTGATCCGCGCACTCGCCGAAGAAGGCCGCACCATGCTGCTGGTAACACATGAAATGGGCTTTGCCCGCCAAGTGTCCAGCGAGGTGGTGTTTCTGCATCAGGGCCTGGTTGAAGAACAGGGCTCCCCGGAGCAGGTGTTCGACAACCCGAACTCGGCGCGCTGCAAACAATTCATGTCCAGCAATCACTGAAAACACGGAGCAACTACGCATGCAGAACTATAAGAAGATCCTGCTGGCCGCGGCCGCTACACTGGCCTTCGGCACCAGCGCCGTCGCCGCAGACAAGCTGAAAATCGGTACCGAAGGTGCTTACCCACCATTCAACCTGATCGATGCCAGTGGCCAGGTCGGCGGTTTTGACGTGGAAATCGGCCAGGCCCTGTGCGCCAAAATGAAGGTCGAGTGCGAAGTGGTCACCTCCGACTGGGACGGCATCATCCCGGCTCTGAACGCGAAGAAATTCGACTTCCTGATCGCCTCCATGTCGATCACCGAAGAACGCAAAGTGGCGGTGGACTTCACCGAACCCTACTACACCAACAAGCTGCAGTTCATCGCACCGAAAGGCGGCGACTTCAAGACTGATAAAGCCAGCCTGAAAGGCAAAGTGATCGGCGCTCAGCGCGCCACCATCGCTGGCACCTGGCTGGAAGATAACCTCAATGGCGTGGTCGACATCAAGCTGTACGACACCCAGGAAAACGCCTACCTCGACCTGTCCTCGGGCCGTCTCGATGGCGTGCTGGCTGACACCTTCGTTAACTGGGAATGGCTGAAGAGCGACGCTGGCAAGAGCTTCGAGTTCAAAGGCGACCCGGTATTCGACAACGACAAGATCGGCATTGCCGTTCGCAAGGGTGATGCCCTGCGCGACAAGCTGAACGCCGCACTGGCCGAGATCGTGGCTGACGGCACTTACAAGAAGATCAACGACAAGTACTTCCCGTTCAGCATCTACTAAGCTGCCGGCACTGCGTCGCCCGCCCGGGCGGCGCAGGCTTCTGAGCCCCTATGAATTTCGACCTCTACGGATTCGGCCCGGCCCTGGCTGCTGGCACCCTGATGACCATCAAGCTGGCGCTCAGCGCGCTGTGCCTGGGTCTGGTGCTCGGCTTGCTCGGCGCCCTCGCCAAGACTTCCCCGTACAAGCCGCTGCAATGGCTTGGCGGTACTTACTCGACCATCGTGCGCGGGATTCCCGAGCTGCTCTGGGTGCTGCTGATCTATTTCGGCACCGTGCAACTGATGCGCAACCTGGCGGACCTGCTCGGCATCGAAAGCCTTGAGCTGAACGCCTTCGCCGCCGGCACCATTGCCCTCGGCATCTGCTTCGGCGCGTACGCCACCGAAGTGTTTCGCGGCGCGATCCTGGCCATCCCCAAAGGCCACCGCGAAGCCGGCCAAGCCTTGGGCATGTCCAAACCACGGATCTTCTGGCGGCTGATCCTGCCGCAGATGTGGCGCATCGCCCTGCCCGGTCTGGGCAACCTGTTTATGATTCTGATGAAGGACACCGCACTGGTCTCGGTGATCGGCCTTGAAGAAATCATGCGCCGCTCGCAAATCGCCGTGACCACCAGCAAGGAGCCCTTCACCTTTTATATGGTGGCGGCCTTTATCTACCTCGGCCTGACCGTACTCGCGATGATCGGCATGCACTTCCTTGAAAAACGCTCCAGCCGTGGCTTTGTCAGGAGCGCGTCATGAGAAAGATCTCTGAAATCGCGGCCTGGTCGGTTGCCGTTGCGCTTATTGCCTATGCGCTGTGGAGCGGTCTAACTGCCCTTAACTGGGACGTGATCATCAAGTGGCTGCCGCGGCTGTCTGAAGGCGCCCTGTTGACCCTGGAGCTGGTGGGTATCGCGGTTCTCGCCGGGTTGATTCTCGCCCTACCGATGGGCATCGCCCGCGCGTCGCGGCACTGGTATGTGCGCGCACTGCCCTATGGCTACATCTTCTTCTTCCGTGGCACACCACTGTTGGTGCAATTGTTCCTGGTCTACTACGGCCTGGCGCAGTTCGATGCAGTGCGCGAAGGCCCGCTCTGGCCCTATCTGCGCTCACCCTACTGGTGCGCGGTGCTGACCATGACCCTGCACACCGCCGCCTATATCGCTGAGATTTTGCGCGGGGCGATTCAGGCCGTGCCGCCGGGCGAGATCGAAGCCGCTCGTGCGCTAGGTATGTCGCGCGCCAAGACGATGTTCTATATCGTCCTGCCACGCGCCGCGCGTATCGGCCTGCCTGCCTACAGCAACGAAGTAATCCTGATGCTCAAGGCCAGCGCCCTGGCCAGCACCGTGACTCTGTTGGAGCTGACCGGCATGGCCCGCACCATCATCGCCCGCACCTACCTACCGGTGGAGATCTTCTTTGCTGCGGGGATGTTCTACCTGCTGATCGCCTTCCTGCTGGTGCACGGCTTCAAGCTGCTGGAACGCTGGCTGCGCGTCGACGCCTGCCAGGGCCGCTGATTGCCTGAGGGCTCGCACCCTCAGGCACCGCCATCATGCCAACCACAACTCCCGCCCAGATCCTGCAAGACGTTGCCCTGTTGCAGCGCTTTCAGGCAGTAGATAGCTTTCTTATCGAACACCAAACACTATGGCGGCCACGGCCATTTGTGCATTACCCCGCACTCCCCTGGGAAGCCGAGCACCCACAACTGGCCGCCTGGCTTAGGGCACAAAGCCTGGAGCATGCCGAAGCCGCACATAACCAGCCCCACCTGCTGCAAGCACCTGCGCCCTTCCTGCAACTGGCCGCCCAAGCTCATGACCTAAGCCAAATTGGTGAACTGCCACAGTCACCCGCGACGGTATTGCCTGCGCGCTTTAGCAGCGATGTACCGGGGCGCAAATGGCAACAGATTGATGCCTTCGCCCGCAGCCTGAGTTTTACCCATACACCGCAACACTGGCTGGACTGGTGCGCCGGCAAAGGCCACCTCGGCCGCATGCTGGCACACACGGGCGGCAGCCTGACCTGCCTGGAATACAACCCACAGCTGGTCAGCAGTGGCCAACAGCTCAGCCATAAACTCGGCATCGCCGCGCAGCATATCGAGCAGGATGTGCTGGCCGCCGACGCCGCGAAGCAACTGCAGGCGCAGCACACCCCCGTGGCGCTGCATGCCTGCGGCGAACTGCATACGCGCCTGCTGCAACTGGCCAGCCAGGTCGGCTGCCAGCACGTGGCCGTGGCGCCCTGCTGCTACAACCGCATCAGCACTGCGAGCTATCAGCCACTATCGGCAAGCGCCCAGGCCTCATCACTGCAACTGTCTATCGACGATCTCGGCCTCCCACTGAGCGAAACCGTCACTGCAGGCGCCCGCATTCGCCGGCAGCGCGATCAGTCCATGGCCTGGCGCCTGTCCTTCGATCTGTTGCAGCGCCAACTTCGTGGTATCGACGAGTACTTGCCAACGCCATCCCTGCCGCCAGCCTGGCTCGACAAATCGTTTGCCAATTACTGCCAAGACCTCGCCGCACTTAAACAGCTGCCCACCCCCGCGAAACAAAACTGGCAACAGCTCGAACAACAAGGCTGGCAACGTCTGGCCGAGGTGCGCAATCTGGAACTGCTGCGCGGATTATTCCGCCGCCCATTGGAACTCTGGCTACTGCTCGACCGCGCCCTCTACCTGCAGGAACGCGGCTACACCGTACGCCTTGGCACCTTTTGCAGCCGCCAACAGAGCCCGAGAAACCTGCTACTGCTGGCAGAACGCCAGCAAAACTTGCCCACAGCATCTGTGGATAACTCTGTTGACAGAATCTGAGCAAATCGCGCAAAAGCCCGCCCCAGCTGAATTTTGCCAAGCTGCGCATTTTTTAATCTGAAAATATAGCTTGTAAAAACATAGACTTAGCCAATACCGCGAACCAGCGCACAAAGTCTGCGCACGTCCGTGCCAAATGCCCTGCTTATGTGCATAACGATTTAGCTACTGATAACAATGCCTGCACAGAACTACGCTCAGACGGCTTTACTCAGCCAAATGAATGGATATAATGGCGACCCTCAAAGGCCGGTATAGCTCAGCTGGTAGAGCAACTGACTTGTAATCAGTAGGTCCCGGGTTCGATTCCTGGTGCCGGCACCATACAAAGAAAGCCCCGCAGCGATGCGGGGCTTTTTTTTGCCGAAAAAATACTGCAGCTTGCTCACCTAGACGCGGCTTGCAACACTGCCCGCAATATTAACCGGCTACCTGAGCAACGGAAGGTATAAGTCTGTGCGTATCCTGATCACCGGCGGCGCCGGCTTTATTGGCTCGGCACTGATTCGTCATCTGCTGAATCACACCGAGCATCAGGTGCTTAACCTCGACAAGCTGACCTATGCCGGCAACCTCGAGTCGTTGGCCAGTGTTGCCAATCATCCCGGCTATCGCTTCATGCAGGCCGACATTGCCGACAGTGCAGCCGTCAGCCAGGCACTGGCTGAATTTCAGCCGGACGCGATCATGCACTTGGCGGCTGAATCGCATGTCGATCGCTCCATCGACGGCCCAGCAGCGTTTATCCAAACCAATATTGTCGGCACCTATACGCTGCTCGAAGCCACGCGCAGTTATTGGATGCAGCTGGATCCGGCACGCAAAGCCGCGTTTCGCTTTCACCATATCTCGACCGATGAAGTGTATGGCGACCTGCACGGTGTAGATGATCTGTTCACCGAGGCCACAGCCTACGCACCCAGCTCGCCCTACTCGGCGAGTAAGGCCGCGTCGGATCATCTAGTCCGCGCCTGGCAACGCACCTATGGCTTGCCAGTACTGCTGACCAACTGCTCGAACAACTACGGCCCTTACCACTTTCCAGAAAAACTGATCCCGCTGATGATCCTCAATGCTCTGGATGGCAAGCCGCTACCGGTTTACGGCAACGGCCAGCAGGTGCGTGACTGGCTGTATGTGGAAGACCATGCCCGCGCGCTGTTAACGGTGGTGAGTGAAGGCAAGGTAGGCGAGACCTACAATATCGGCGGGCATAACGAGCAGAAGAACCTGCATGTGGTGGAGAGCATTTGCGCGTTATTGGACGAGCTGTGCCCACGCCAGAACGGCTCCTATAAAGAGCAGATCAATTTCGTGACCGACCGCCCAGGTCATGATCTGCGCTATGCCATCGATGCCAGCAAGATCGAACGCGAGCTGGGCTGGAAACCTGAGGAAACCTTCACCAGCGGCCTGCGCAAAACCGTACTCTGGTACCTGAATAATCTCGACTGGTGCCGCCGCGTACAGGATGGCAGCTACCAGCGCGAACGCCTCGGCGCACTATAAGGAGCAGCACAATGAAAGGCATCATTCTCGCCGGTGGCTCCGGCAGTCGCCTGCACCCCATCACCCTAGGGGTGTCCAAACAGCTGCTGCCGATCTACGACAAACCGATGATCTACTACCCGATATCCGTGCTGATGCTCGCGGGTGTGCGCGAGATTCTGATTATCTCCACCCCGCAGGACTTGCCGAACTTTCGCAAGATGCTCGGTGATGGCAGCCAGTTTGGTGTGCGTTTCGAGTACATCGAACAACCCTCACCCGACGGTCTGGCCCAGGCCTTTATTCTGGGCGAAGAATTTATCGGCAAGGATTCGGTGTGCCTGATCCTTGGCGACAACATTTTCCATGGCCAGCACTTCACCGAAAAACTTCTGCGCGCTGCAGCCGAACCATCAGGAGCTACGGTTTTCGGCTACTGGGTCAAGGACCCGCAGCGCTTTGGCGTGATCGAGTTCGACACTCAGGGTAAGGCCATCTCCATTGAGGAAAAGCCCGTCATACCTAAGTCCAGTTACGCGGTGACTGGCCTGTATTTTTACGACAACGATGTGATTGAGATTGCCAAAGCGGTCCAACCCTCGCCGCGTGGTGAGCTGGAAATAACCGACGTCAACAACGCCTACTTGCAGCGCGGTGACTTGCGCGTCGAACGTTTCGGCCGTGGCTTTGCCTGGCTCGACACCGGCACCCACGACAGCCTGCTGGATGCATCGCAATACGTGCAGACCATCGAGCACCGCCAGGGCCTGAAAGTCGCCTGCCTGGAAGAAATCGCCTACCAGCAGGGCTGGATTGATCGTCAGCAACTACTGGCGCAGGCCACTATTTTCGGCAAGACCGGCTACGGCCAGTACCTGTTCAAACTGGCCGAGGAGTGAGCATGCAGGCAATCAACACAGAGCTGCCCGGCGTGATCATCCTCGAACCCAAGGTGTTCGGCGATCAGCGCGGCTTTTTCTTCGAGAGTTTCAACGCCCGAGACTTTGCCGATGCCACCGGCCTGCAGTGCGCGTTCGTTCAGGACAACCATTCGCGCTCAGCCAAAGGGGTGCTGCGTGGCCTGCATTATCAGGTGCAACAGACGCAGGGCAAATTGGTGCGGGTCACCGCCGGCGAAGTCTATGACGTAGCCGTGGATCTACGCCGCAGCTCGCCCACCTTCGGCCGCTGGGTCGGAGTGCACCTGTCCGCCGAAAACAATCGGCAGTTGTGGGTGCCGGAAGGGTTTGCCCATGGTTTTGTGGTGCTCAGTGAGTTCGCCGAGTTTCTCTACAAAACCACCGACTACTATGCGCCGGAACATGAGCGCTGCATCCGCTGGGATGACCCAACACTGGCCATTGACTGGCCGCTGGATAGTGCACCGCAGCTATCCGCCAAGGACCAGGCCGGCGTCAGCTTCGTCGATGCGCAGGTCCTCCCATGAAAGTTCTCCTGCTCGGCCAACACGGCCAGGTGAGTCAGGAACTGCAGCGCGCCCTGCACGGTGCCGCCGAGTTGACGGTACTGGGCCGCGAGCAGCTGGATCTGGCTCAGCCGGAGCGGATTCGCCAACAGCTTCAGCTACTGCGCCCCGAGCTGATCATCAATGCCGCCGCGCACACAGCGGTCGATCAGGCCGAGAGCGAGCCGGAGCTGGCCTTCGCGATCAACGCCACGGCACCGGGCATCCTCGCCGAAACAGCCGCCGAACTGAGTGTTCCGCTGATCCACTACTCCACCGACTATGTGTTCGATGGCAGCCTGGCCGAGCCTTACCGCGAAAACGATACCACCCATCCACTGAGCGTATACGGGCGCAGCAAACTGGCGGGCGAGCAGGCGATTCAGGCCGTGGGCGGCAAGCACCTTATTCTGCGCACCAGCTGGGTTTACTCGCAGCACGGCAAGAACTTTCTGCTGACCATGCAACGCCTGCTGCAAGAACGCGAAAGCTTATCCGTGGTGGACGATCAGATCGGCGCGCCCACTTGGGCCGGCACGATTGCGCAAGCCACTGCGCAGCTGATCACGCAGTGGCGTAGCGGCCATCCAGGCCCGTGGGGGGTCTATCACCTGACCGCACAAGGCGAAACCAGCTGGTTCGGTTTTGCCCGCGCGATTGCTGCGCACCTGCACAGCCAAGGCAAAACCGTGGCGACGCTGCACCCCATCCCCAGCAGCGCTTATCCAACCCCGGCGCAGCGCCCACTGAATTCGCGTCTGGACTGCAGCCGCCTGCAGCAGGACTGGCAGGTTCAACTGCCAACCTGGCAGGCTGCGCTGGAGCAGTGCCTCGCTCATCGCTAAGCCCTGAAGCGCTGTATCTGCTGCTGCAATCCTGTGGCCAGTTGCGCCAGATCGCGGCTGGCAATCGAGCTTTGCTCGGCACCGTTGACCACATCACCGATGCTGTCATTGAGGCTGCTGATGTTCTCGCTGATCTCATTCGCCACTGCCGTTTGCTGTTCCGTGGCAGCGGAAATCTGCACATTGCCGTCGGCGATACCTTCAATCGCAAGGGCAATGTGATTGAGCACCTCACCCGCCTCACGGGCACGGCTGACACTGTTTTGCGCCTGCTCGCGCGACAGCTGCATCGCACTGACCGCACTGCGTGCGCCGCCTTGCAGGGCATCGATCATGCTGCGGATCGATTCAGTGGCTTTCTGCGTATTACTGGCCAGGCTGCGCACTTCATCAGCCACCACGGCAAAGCCGCGCCCCGCTTCGCCCGCACGCGCTGCCTCAATGGCGGCATTCAGCGCCAGCAGGTTGGTTTGCTCGGCAATACTTTGGATCACCCCAAGCACCTTGCTGATTTCATCGCTCTGGCTGTGCAGGGTGTCGATCACCTCACCGGCTTTTTCCACCGAGGTCGACAGCCCCTGAATCGATGTGAGGTTGGACTGCACCAACTCGCTGCCCTGGCGCGCTTCCTTATTCGCGTCCGCGGCATTGCTGGCAGTGGCCTGCGCATTGCGCGCGACCTCCTGCACCGCCACGCTCATCTGGTGCACGGCGGTAGCCACCATGCTGGTTTGGTCGCCTTGGGCCGTGGCGGCCTGACTGACCTGAGCACTGATCGCACTCATTTCCTCGGACGCCGCCGCCAGCTGCGTGGCGGTGTCGGTCAAATGGCGGATCAACGCCTGCTGGTGCTCTAACATGGCATTGAAGGCCCGCGCGGTATCGGACACCTCATCTCGGCCGCGGGTGTCAGCACGCAGGGTCAAGTTGGATGACTCCTGCACCTCGCTGATCACGCTGCGCAAACCGGACAGCGGGCGAATGATCGACAGGCTGATCATTACGGCGGCCACCAGCACCAGCACCAACGCAACGGCGCCGATCAACAGGAAGGTATTACGGATGGCCAAGTACTGGGCCGTGGTCTCGACGTTGAGCCGCTCGCCCTCGCTCAGCTGCAAACTGATCAACCCTTCCAGCTCGCCACCCAGCGGATCGAAGGTGTCATACAGGGTGCGGTTGAACGAGGCAGCTTCGGCCGCCAGTAACTGGCCATTTGCGAGTTGCCCCAGGTACTGGTCCGCCAGTTGCTGGACCTTCAACAGGAGTGGCTTGGTGCGCTCGACCCGGCTACTTTCGTCACGGGTCAGTCGAGTGGCGATGTACTCGGCCCAGGCTTTGTCGCCACGGCTCCTGGCATCGCTGAATGCCTTGCGCAATGCGGCTTCATCGAACACCCCAGCGCGGTATTTATGCAACGCATCGACCATCGCCACCGCGTAGGCATCCGACACCACCTTGAGCTGGCTGATCGGCTGCATGCGGTCGGTAAACAACTCGTCAAAACTGTCATTCAGCTTGCTGGCATTGGACAACGCCATGCTGATCACCACAATCAGCACCAGCAGCGGCACCACCGCCAACAGCAGCAACCTCGCCCGTACCGTCAATTGAGCCAGCATCAGGGTATCTCCAGGACTAAAGCGCAGCCGTCCATGCAGGGCGCAAGCGGGCGGTACCATTACTCCAGGGCGATGCCAAACGGCTTGAGTATTGACCCATATTGGCGAGCTTGCCCACTTATTGCATAACCGCCACTCTGAACTGATCACCCTGTACGAGTAAGCGCATGCCAACCGTTCATCCTCACCCGCGTCGTCCGCGTTGGCGCAGCCTGGCAGTCCTCGCCCTGCTGTTGACGCCTCTGTTGTGGCCGCTGCAGCAGCTGGCCGAGCGTTACTACAGCGGCGTCCTGGTCGAGCAGAACCGCCAGACCCTCGACCTCTACGTGGCCAACCTGCTTGGTACGCTGCGCCGCTACGAGGTGCTACCGCCGATTCTCGGCGACTTACCCGCCCTGCGTCTGGCCCTGCAACAGCCGACTGAGCGCACCCTGCTGGAGAACGCCAACCGCCTGCTTGACCAGGTGCGCGGGCAGACCGGCGCCGACGTGATCTACCTGATGGCCCCCAACGGCAACACCCTGGCGGCCTCCAACTGGGAGCAGGCCGACTCCTTTGTCGACCGCAACTTCGCCTTCCGCCCATATTTTCGCGAAGCCATCGCCGGCCGCCCAGGACGTTTCTTCGGCCTCGGCACCACCTCGGGCAAGCGCGGCTACTACTTCGCCGCCGCCGTGCGCGACGGTGAGCGCAACCTCGGCGCGCTGGTGGTCAAGGTCGACCTCGACCACACCGAAACCCTCTGGGGCAACACCCCGGAACAACTGCTGGTGACCGATGCCAATGGCGTGGTGATCCTCACGTCCAACAGCCAGTGGCGCTTTACCGCCAGTCGCCCGTTGGACGCCGCCGAACGCGCCGCAATCGCTGCCAACCTGCCCTACCCGACCCAGGCGCCACCGCCGATCAAGCTGGATGCGCAGAACTGGATTCGCCAGGACCGCGAACTCAAGGAAACCGGCTGGACCGTCAGTATTCTCGCCCCGCGCAGCCTGCTCGACCGCCCGGTACGGACAGCCTTGGTGGCCGGCGGCGGCATGCTGCTGTTGTTAATGCTGCTGCTTGGCCTGCTGATGCAGCGCCGCCGTCACTACCTGGAGCGCATCGCCCTCGACAGCCAGGCCCGTCAACAGTTGGAACAGCGTGTGCTGGAGCGCACCCTCGATCTGGAACGCCTCAATAGCCGGCTGAAGCAGGAAGTGCTGGAGCGCGAACAGGCCCAGCAGGAGCTGGTCCAAGCCCAGGATGAACTGGTGCAGGCGAGCAAACTCTCAGCCCTGGGCACCATGAGTGCGAGCATCAGCCATGAGCTCAATCAGCCGCTGGCAGCCATCCGCAGTTACGCCGACAACGCCGGGGTGCTGCTTGACCACCAGCGCGGCGACGAAGCCCGCGCCAACCTCAAGCTGATCAGCAAACTGACCGAGCGCATGGCCTCAATCATCGCCCACCTGCGCGCCTTCGCCCGCCGCGACCGTCACGCTCCGGAAAGCGTGGCCCTGCAGCCGGCCATCGACGATGCCCTGGCCCTATTGGCCAAACGTCGTCAAGCCATGCAGGTCGAGCTGACCCGTGACCTGCCGGACGCCACCCTGTGGGTGCAGGCTGGCGAAACCCGCCTGCGTCAGGTGCTCGGCAACCTGCTGGCCAATGCCCTCGACGCGTTGAGCGAAGTGCCGCAGCCACGCCGCCTGTGGCTAAGTGCCGAACTTACCGCCGAAGGCGTCGATCTACACCTGCGGGACAATGGCCCCGGCTTTAGCCAGGAGGCGCTGCAACGCGCCCGTGAGCCATTCTTCACCACCAAAACCAGCGCTCAGGGCCTCGGCCTCGGCCTGGCCATTTGCGATACCCTGATGCGCGCCCTGGGCGGTGAACTGCTGTTCGCCAACCACCCCGACGGCGGCGCCCAGCTGACCCTGCGCCTGCGCGCCGCGGATCAGGGCATCAAAACCCAGTCGCCAGAGGACTTTGTTGTATGAGCATGATTGACTCCCGCACCCAGGTGCTGCTGATCGACGACGACCCGCACCTGCGTCAGGCGCTGAGCCAGACTCTCGACCTGGCAGGGCTCAAGGTCAGCAGCCTGGCCGACGCCCATGGCGTCGCCGCGCGCATCGAGCGCGACTGGCCGGGCGTGGTGGTCAGCGATATCCGCATGCCCGGCATCGACGGCCTGCAACTGCTGCAACAACTGCAGGAACAGGACCCGGAACTGCCGGTACTGCTGATCACCGGCCACGGCGATGTGCCGCTGGCCGTGCAGGCCATGCGCGCCGGGGCCTATGACTTCTTGGAAAAACCCTTCGCCAGCGACGACCTGCTCGACAGCGTGCGCCGCGCCCTGGCGCTACGCCGCCTGGTACTGGATAACCGCAGCCTGCGCATGGCCCTGGCCGACCGCCACACCCTGTCGGCGCGTTTGGTCGGCCAATCGCCCGCGATGCTGCGCCTGCGTGAACAGATTGGCGCCCTGGCCGGGATCAACAGCGATGTGCTGATCCTCGGCGAAACCGGCGCCGGTAAGGAAGTGGTGGCGCGTGCGCTGCACGACCTGTCCAGCCGTCGCGCCGGGCCGTTCGTGGCGATCAACGCCGGCGCCCTGGCTGAATCAGTGGTGGAAAGCGAGCTGTTCGGCCATGAGCAAGGCGCCTTTACCGGGGCGCAGAAGCGCCGTATTGGCAAGTTCGAATTCGCCAATGGCGGCACGCTGTTCCTCGATGAAATCGAAAGCATGAGCCTGGAAGTGCAGGTCAAGCTGCTGCGCCTGCTGCAGGAGCGCGTGGTCGAACGCCTCGGCGGCAACCAGCTGATTCCCCTGGATATTCGGGTGATTGCCGCGACCAAGGAAGATCTGCGCCAGGCAGCCGACCAAGGACGTTTCCGCGCCGACCTGTATTACCGCCTGAACGTCGCGCCGCTGCGTATCCCGGCCCTGCGTGAGCGCGGTGAAGATGCGCTGCTGCTGTTCCAGCACTTTGCCGAAGCCGCCAGCAGCCGCCATGGCCTGGCTGAACGTAGCCTGCAGCCGAGTCAGCGCGCAGCGTTGCTGCGCCACCCCTGGCCGGGCAACGTGCGTGAGCTGCAGAACGCGGCAGAACGCTTCGCGCTCGGTTTGGAGCTGGATCTCGACCTGCAGGCCCAGGCGGCGGCGCCGTTACTCGATGAAGAGAGCAACAGCGGCGGCTTAAATGCCCAAGTAGAAGCCTTTGAACGCAGCCTGATCAGCGCCGAACTGAGCCGCTCGCACAGCTCGCTGCGAAGCCTCGCCGAAGCACTGGGCGTGCCGCGTAAAACCCTGCACGACAAGCTGCGCAAACATGGCCTGAGCTTCGCCGACGCTGGCGGAAGCTCGCCAGACAGCCTCGACTAGCTGGCGGATTTCCGCCAAAAGCTGCGTATAACGCCTACGCAGCCGCGCTGAAAATCTCCGGCAATAACCCGCCAAGCCTTGCCGCTGCTGCGTTTCATCACGCCCGCAGCGGCCATTTCAGCGCCTGGCATGGCGGTTGCTCTAGCCTCCTGCAGGCGACTCAACAACGCACAGCTCTAGGCAATCTGCCCGACGCCCGTCATTTTCTGACAGGCCGCCTAGACTTGAGCCTGTTCGCCCAACTTGTAGCGCTGCGGCGCATCACGCTATACAAAAACAAGAGGAAAGACTCCATGTTCAAACTGACTGCCAAGGCGCTCGCGTGCGCCCTGTCGCTGAGCATCGCCGGCATGGCCCAAGCGGCCGACCCGATCGTGATCAAGTTCTCCCATGTGGTCGCCGACCACACCCCTAAAGGCCAGGGTGCCGCGTTGTTCAAGAAGCTCGCTGAAGAGCGTCTGGGCGACAAGGTCAAGGTCGAGGTTTACCCGAACTCCTCGCTGTTCGGTGACGGCAAGGAAATGGAAGCGCTGTTGCTCGGTGACGTGCAGCTGATCGCCCCATCGCTGGCCAAATTCGAGCAGTACACCAAGCAAATTCAGGTATTCGACCTGCCGTTCCTGTTCAAGGACATGGCCGCCGTCGACCGCTTCCAGCTCAGCCCAGAAGGTCAGGCGCTGCTGAAGTCCATGGAAGAGAAAAACATCACCGGTCTGGCCTATTGGCACAACGGCCTCAAGCAGCTGTCCGCCAACAAGGCGCTGCGTGAGCCGAAGGATGCCCGTGGCCTGAAATTCCGCGTACAGGCTTCCGCCGTACTGGAAGAGCAGTTCAAGGCTGTGCGCGCCAACCCGCGCAAAATGAGCTTCGCCGAGGTTTACCAGGGTCTGCAGACTGGCGTGGTAAACGGTGCCGAGAACCCTTACTCGAACATCTACAGCCAGAAGATGCATGAAGTGCAGAAGTTCATCACCGAATCCAACCACGGTGTTCTGGACTACATGCTGATCACCAACACCAAGTTCTGGAACAGCCTGCCTGCCGATGTACGCAGCGAGCTGGACAAGATCATCGTGGAAGTGACCGCTGAAGTGAACAAGCAGGCTGGCGCGCTGAACGATGGCGACAAGCAGCGCATCATCGACGCGAAAACCACCGAAATCATTACCCTGACCCCAGAGCAGCGTAATGAATGGCGCGATGCCATGAAGCCGGTGTGGAGCAAGTTCGAAGCTGAAATCGGTGCCGACCTGATCAAGGCTGCCGACGCAGCCAACCAGTAAGGCGGAGCAGGCTGCGGCCTGCACCCAACCACAGCGCAGCCATGCCGCTGCGCGATTGGCCGAATACCCAGGCACCCCTTCACGGGTTGCTTGGGTACGCCGCCCCTAACCACTGGAGACTCTATTGATGAACGCCTTGCGGCGCGTCTGGGACCACTTCGAGGAAGGCTTTATCGCGTTCCTGCTGGCCGCCATGACGCTGGTGACCTTCGTCTACGTGATCCTCAACAACCTCTACACACTGTTCTACAACCTGGCGGATCGCTGGGAAGGCAGCAGTGAGTTTTTCTTCGCCATTGGCGACAGCATTCTCGGCATGGCCCAGTCGATGACCTGGAGCATTGCCCTGACCAAGGCGTTATTCGCCTGGTTGATTTTCTTCGGCCTGGCCTACGGTGTGCGCACCGCCGGGCATATCGGCGTCGACGCGCTGGTCAAGCTGGCCAGCAAACCAGTGCAACGAGTTATCGGCCTGATCGCCTGCCTGGCCTGCCTGGGCTATGCCGGGCTGATCACCGTCGCCAGCTTCGACTGGGTGAAAACCCTGTTCACCGCCGACATCGGTGCGGAAGACCTCGGTCACTACGGCATCATGCAATGGCATATCACCCTGATCGTGCCGTTCGGCTACGCCATGGTTTTTATCCGCTTCTTTGAAATCTTCGTACGCATTCTGCGCAACCAGCAGACCGGCCTGGGCCTGGCTGATGAAGCCGCCGACGCGCTGAAGATCAATGAGCACGGGGAGCACAAACAATGACCATCCTGTTCCTCTTCATTCTGCTGTTCCTGCTGATGTTTATCGGCGTGCCGATTGCCGCCTCGCTGGGTCTGGCCGGTTCGGTGACGATCATGCTGTTCAGCCCGGACTCGGTGCGTTCGCTGGCGATCAAGCTGTTCGAAACCAGCGAACACTACACCCTGCTGGCGATCCCGTTCTTCCTGCTGTCCGGTGCGTTTATGACCACTGGCGGCGTGGCCAAGCGCCTGATCGACTTCGCCAACGCCTGCGTCGGCCATATCCGTGGTGGCCTGGCTATCTCGGCGGTATTGGCGTGCATGCTGTTTGCCGCGCTGTCCGGCTCCTCCCCAGCCACCGTGGCTGCCGTGGGTTCGATTGCCATCGCCGGTATGGTGCGCTCCGGTTATCCACAGGCTTTTGGCGCCGGTATCGTATGTAACGCCGGCACCCTGGGCATCCTGATTCCGCCGTCAATCGTCATGGTGGTGTACGCCGCTGCCACCGAGCAGTCGGTGGGCAAGCTGTTTATGGCCGGTGTGGTACCGGGCCTGCTGCTGGGCGTGGCACTGATGGTGGCGATCTATATCGTCGCGCGGAAGATGAACCTGCCGGCCATGCCGCGCGCCAGCTTCCGTGAGTTCATCACGGCGGCACGCAAGGCCATCTGGGGCCTGCTGCTGATGGTGATCATCCTCGGCGGTATCTACACCGGTATGTTCACCCCGACCGAGGCAGCTGCTGTGGCAGCAGTCTACGCCGGCTTCGTGGCGCTGTTCGTGTACAAGGACATGACCATCCGCGAGTGCCCACGGGTGCTGCTGGAGTCCGGCAAGCTGACCATCATGCTGATGTTCATCATCGCCAACGCCATGCTCTTCGCCCACGTACTGACCACCGAGCAGATCCCGCAGACCATCACCGCCTGGGTGGTGGAGATGGGCCTGCAGCCGTGGCAGTTCCTGCTGGTAGTGAACATCGTGCTACTGGTGGCGGGCGCCTTTATGGAGCCGTCGGCGATCATCCTGATCCTCGCACCAATCCTCTTCCCGATTGCCGTGCAACTGGGCATCGACCCGATCCACCTGGGCATCATCATGGTGGTGAACATGGAAATCGGATTGATCACACCACCGGTGGGACTGAACCTGTTCGTCACCTCGGCGGTGACCGGCATGCCGTTGACCGCCGTGGTCAAGGCCGCCTGGCCATGGCTGATGCTGCTGCTTGGCTTCTTGATGGTGATCACCTACATCCCCGCCGTCTCCATGGCACTGCCAAACTGGCTGGGTATGACCTGACAGCAACTCCGTGTGTACTTCCCTGCACACTTTCAGCCCGGCCTCAGTGCCGGGCTTTTTTTGCTCGCAGTTTTTTGTCAGGCGGATTGGCGCCATGCGCCATGGCCAGGTTCACGCCGTGCGGCGTAACCCACCCTCGGCGGAACACACATCACTGGGCTATAGAGTTAAACCCGCGCCAACTCTGGCAGATCGCCAGACAAACCCAGGGCCTGGCGCACGAACAGCGCCTTGGCTTCGGGCAGGTCGTCGACCCAGTTGAGGCCGCTGTTGCGCAGCCAGCGCACGGGCAGCGGATCAGCCTGGAACAGCCGTTCGAAGCCTTCCATCGCCGCCATCATCGCCAAGTTGTGCGGCATGCGCCGACGCTCGTAGCGGCTCAGCACCTTTACATCACTCAGACGCTCGCCACGTTGCATGGCGTGCAGCAACACCTCAGCCAATACCGCGACATCAAGAAAGCCCAGGTTGACGCCCTGCCCGGCCAACGGGTGGATGCTGTGCGCAGCATCGCCAATCAGTGCCAGGCCATCCTCGACATAACGCTTGGCGTGCCGCTGACGCAACGGAATACACAGGCGCGGGTCAGCTTGCAGCACCTCTCCCAGACGATGCTCGAAGGCAAAGCCCAGAGCGCGGCGAAAGCCTGCATCATCCAGCGCCATCAGTCGTTCGGCTTCAGTTGGGGTCACCGACCAGACAATCGAGCACCAATGCTCACCTTCAGGACCCGCCAGCGGCAAAAAGGCCAACGGGCCGTCATCGGTAAAGCGCTGCCAGGCAGTGGCCTGGTGCGGCTTGGCGCAGCGCACGCTGGTGACAATGGCGTGGTGCAAGTAATCCCATTCACGGGTGGCGCAACCCGCCAGGCGGCGTACCGCTGAGTTGGCCCCATCCGCAGCGATAACCAATGGCGCACGCAGCTCACGGCCATCATTGAGGCTCAATAACCAGCCCTCGCCCGAGCGACGCAGCTGCTCCAGGCGCGCGCCGGGGAGCAAGCCAATCGAACTGTCATGCAGGCGCTCAAGCAGCGCGTCCTGCACCACACGGTTCTCGACAATATGGCCGAGGGATTCGGCATGCACGCTGGCCGCGCTGAAGTGAATCTGCCCGGTACCGGAACCATCCCACACCTGCATCTCGCCATAGGGACAGACACGCCGCGCGGCGATGCCTTCCCACACGCCCAGGCGTTCAAGAATGCGTTGGCTGGCAACCGACAGCGCGCTGACTCGGGGCTCGAAGGCAGCCTGCGGATCAAAGGGTTTGACGCTCAGCGGGCTGCCATCGACCAGCAGAATTTCCAGGCCCTGATCCTGCAGGGCCAGCGCCAGGGCGCTGCCCACCATGCCTGCGCCTACGATGATCAGATCCGCTTGCATCACATATTCCTTGTTCAGGCTGCCTGACGAGCGCGCGGTTTAAGTCGCACGTAGAGAGTTTTATGCACCCGCGCCACCAAGATACCGCTGCCATCGCGCACTTCTACATGCAGCTCGGGGTGGTACTTGTCACCGTCTGCGGTGTGCTGGCGAATATCGTCAAGCAGGCCTTGGTCGATGCTGAAATCGGCGTACACCGGACCTTTGCCGGGGGCGATAAAGTCGATGCGCGCGGCCTTGTCCCAGACAATAAAATCGCGTCCGAGATTTTCCATGATCATCAGCATGAAGAACGGGTCGGTCATCGAATACAGACTGCCGCCGAACTGGGTGCCAACATAGTTGCGGTTATACCAGCCCAGGCCCATCTTGACCTGCACCTGACGGAAGTCCGCGCTGATCTGTCGCACACGCACGCCAGCACCCAGGTAGGGCGGATACAGGTTCATCGCCCAACGCAGCAGCCGCGCCTTGCGCGCCAATTTATTTGCCGACATGAATCAATGCTCCGAGCGGGTGCCGAGGCCCATGGCCTGGCGGGCAAACCAGCGTTTCGCCGGAGGAAGAAGATCGAGACCAAGCAAACCGAGGTTACGCCCGGCGGCCAACAGCGGCTGGCCGGTGCTGAACAGACGGGTTACCTGATCAGAGAAGCCGACGGTCAATTGCTGATCCATCTGCTGGCTATTCAGGTAGCCCTGTAGCGTGGCCAGATCGCCCAACGGCGCATCACTGGCCAACAACGTTTCCGCCAGCACCAGGGTGTCGCGCAGCGAGAGGTTGTAGCCCTGCCCAGCAATCGGGTGCAGGCTGTGTGCGGCATTGCCGAGCACAACCAGATGCTGGCGCACCTGTTCTTTGGCGGCCGTCAGCGCCAGCGGGTAGAGGTGCCGCGCGCCGACCTGGCGCAGACTGCCCAAACGATAGCCGAAAGCGTGCTGCAGCTCAGCGAGAAACGCTGCATCGCCCAGCTCTGAAAGCCGTTCGGCTTCCAGCGTGGCACGGGTCCAGACCAGCGCGCAGCGGTTATCCGCCAGCGGCAACAGGGCCATTGGCCCTTCTTCGGTAAAGCGCTCAAAGGCCAGGCCGTTGTGCGCCTCCTGCGGGCTGACGTTAGCGATCAACGCACTCTGCCCATAGGGCGTGGTACTCACGGCGATTCCCAGCTGCTCACGCAAACCGGAGCGGCCGCCTTCGGCGAGAATCGCCAGGTTGCATTCAAGTTCGCTGCCATCATCCAGGGTCAGGCGGTAGCCATCGGCCAAAGCCTGCATGCGGGTAACCTGTGCCGGGCTGCGCCAGCTCACCACCTGCTGATCCAGGGCCTGCCACAGGCATTCGCCGAGCCAGGCGTTTTCCACCACATAGCCGAGCGCCGGCACGCCTTCTTCCTCGGCACTTAGGCGCGCGGCGGCGAAACGACCACGGTCGGAAACATGAATCTGCTTGATCGGCTCGGCGCGCTGGCTGATTTGCGACCACAGACCAAGGCGCTGATAAATCTGCTGCGAACCAAACGACAGCGCAGTGGAGCGCGCATCGTAGCTAGGCTGATAGCCAGTGCCCGGAGTGAACGGTTCAATCAGGCAAATGCGCCAGCCGCGCTGCTTGGCTTCGGCCTGTAGGGCCACGGCCAAACTCGCGCCGACCAAGCCGCCGCCAATAATCGCAATGTCGACGCGTGGCATGCTCTAGGCCGCCACGCTGCGTGCGGCGGCCATCAGCGCTTCGATCTCGACGACAGTTTTCGGCACGCCACTGGTGAGGATTTCGCAACCGGTCTTGGTCACCACCACGTCGTCTTCAATGCGTACGCCGATGCCGCGCCATTTCTTCGCCACGTCCTGATTGTCCACGGCGATATAGATGCCCGGCTCGACGGTCATGGCCATGCCGACTTCCAGCTCGCGCCATTCGCCGCCGACCTTGTACTCACCCACATCATGCACATCCATCCCCAGCCAGTGGCCGGCGCGGTGCATATAGAAGGGCTTGTAAGCCTCAGTGGCGATCAGCTCGGCCACATCGCCCCGCAGCAAGCCGAGTTCCACCAGACCGGCGGTAATCACCTGCACCGTGGCTTCATGAGCCTGGTTCCAATGCTTGCCGGGGCCGATTTCCTTGAACGCAGCTTCCTGTGAAGCCAGCACCAACTCGTAGATGGCTTTCTGTTCAGGGGAGAACGTGCCGCTGACGGGGAAGGTGCGGGTGATGTCACTGGCGTAGCAGTCGATCTCGCAACCGGCGTCGATCAGCACCAGGTCACCGTCTTTCAGCGGCGCGTCGTTCTCACGGTAATGCAGGATGCAGGCGTTCTTGCCGGCCGCGACGATGGAGCCATAAGCCGGCATCTTCGCCCCGCCCTTGCGGAACTCGTAATCCAGCTCGGCTTCCAGGTGGTACTCGAACAAGCCGGCGCGACTGGCCTGCATGGCGCGCACATGAGCGCGGGCGCTGATTTCCGCCGCCTCTTTCATCACTTTGACCTCGGCAGCCGACTTGTATAGGCGCAGGTCATGCAGCAAGTGTTCGAGGGTGATGAATTCATTGGGCGGCGTCGCGCCCTGCCGCGCTTTGGAGCGGATCACGTTGATCCACTCCATCAGCTGGCGATCGAACTCATGGTTAGTACCCATGGAGGAATAGACCCGATCACGGCCTTCGATCAGCCCCGGCAGGATGTCGTCGATGTCACCAATCGGGAACGCGTCATCCGCGCCGTACTGGCTGATTGCGCCATCCTGGCCAGCACGCAGGCCGTCCCACAGTTCGCGTAGCGGGTCACGCTCGCGACAGAACAGCACGTACTCGCCATGCTCGCGCCCGGGAATCAGCGCGATTACCGCCTCCGGCTCGGGAAAGCCGGAGAGGTACTGAAAGTCGCTGTCCTGGCGGTAGATATGCTCAACATCGCGGTTGCGGATATACACCGGCGCCGCCGGCAGAATCGCAATGCTGTTGGGTTCCATCTGCGCCATCAGCGCCTTGCGCCGACGGGCGTATTCCGACTTGGGGATGCTGATCATGGGCAGATTGAGTCCACTTCTATTGCATGAAAATCAATGCAGCGACGGCTTCGCCGCGGCAACCACTGGCTTGGCGCACTCGCTGAACAGCAGCAGCGGCGCAACGCGCAGATACTCCATCACTTCCATGTAATCGTTTTCGCCATCATCGGACTCGTCCAGGGCGTTCTGCACCTGGGAAATGGCCGAGAGGTCCTGCAGCACTTCCATGGCTTCGGCGCTCAGGGCGCTGTCACGGGCAGTAAGACCGAAGCCGCCGAGGAAGCCCTGGCACCATTGTCCCAGAGCCACGGCACGCTCGCTAAGCGGCGCATCGTCGCTGGGCAACAACAGCACCACGGTGACGTCGTTGCTGGTCAGTTCGTTCTTGACCATTTCCTGCAGGCCGATCAGCGCCTGGCGTACGGTGTCTTCTGGCGCCGCGCCGAGCAGCTCGGCGGCATCCACCAGCCAGGAGTCGATTTCAAAGCCCGCACCAGCACAGCTGCGACCGAGCAGCAGACCATGCAACTCGGCTGGGGAAATGGTGTAACCGCTGCTGGCAAGCAGGGCGGCAAACGCGGAGTACGGAGAATTTGAAGTTGGCATAGATAACTAGGCGCAAAGCTGCGCGATCACTAGAATGGAGGCCTTGTATCCTAGCACCGGCAGGCGTGCCAAGACTATTCAAGCGGCTCGACGGAGCCCGCCAAGCCAGCGCAAAAATTGCCGCGCCGTGATCCGTGGGTGAAATGCATCAACCTCTGGCGTGCTGAACTGCCCCACACTGGCAAACAACTGTGCCGCGCACCGCTTGGCACTGTCGAAGACGCCGCAAAGACGCTATTTTTCACCTGCCAGCCCACTCACCTAGTAAGAGTAGAGAACCATGGAAGACGTCGACCTGCAGGCTCTTACGACCAAGCTGGACTTGCTGATCCAGCGTGTCGAACAGCTCAAGGCGCAAAACCGACAGCTTCTGACAAGCGAAAAGGCCTGGCGCGAAGAACGCGCCCATTTAATTGAAAAGAACGAAATGGCCCGGCACAAGGTCGAATCCATGATTTCGCGCCTCAAAGCCCTGGAGCAGGATTAATGACCCAGTCGAACACCTTGACCGTCCAGATTCTGGACAAAGAATATTGCATCGCCTGCCCAAGCGATGAACGCAGCAACCTGGAAAGCGCCGCGCGCTACCTGGATGGCAAGATGCGGGAGATCCGCTCGAGCGGCAAAGTCATCGGTGCTGACCGCGTTGCGGTGATGGCTGCCCTGAACATCACCCACGACCTGCTACACAAACAGCAACACCTTGATCAACAGGCCGGGGCCAACCGCGATCAGGTGCGTAGCCTACTTAATCGAGTCGACAGCGCTCTGGCTCGGGATGCCGATGAGCAAGGCAGCTGATTGCGCGCCGACGCTTTCGGGTATACTGGCCGCAGCTCCCTGGAGTGTGCGCCAGTTGGTGATGTCCCTGAGCCGATTCGCACAACCCCGGAGGTTGCACGTTGAGACCGGTGTGCATGTCCGCTTGACGGAAAGCCTTAACGTCTCCTGCAACCTCCACCTTGAACTTTCGGGTTCAAGGGCTAAGCCGACAGCGGCACGTCGGGGAGTCACTTCTTCCAGCCAATTGCCCTCCTGCGGCAATCGCTTCAGTAACACCCCATGCTCGACACTTCCACACTAAGCCGTGCGCAATTGCGCCGCCACTTGCGTGGGCAACGTCGGGCGCTCAGCCGTCACGCCCAGCACCAAGCCGCGCAAGGCCTGTATAAACAGTTGGCGCAGCACCCGCTGTTTCGCCGCGCACGACATATTGCCTTATACCTACCGAATGACGGCGAGATCGACCCGCGCCCCCTCTTGCGAGCCGCACAGCAACGAGGCAAAGCCACCTATTTACCGGTGCTCAGCCCTTGGCCGCGCAGCAAGATGGTGTTCCAACGCATCCGCGCCAAACAGCGCCTGCAGAAAAATCGCTTTGGCATTGATGAGCCCCGGTGCAATCGCAAACAGCAACGCAAGGTCTGGGCACTGGATTTGGTGTTGCTGCCATTGGTCGGTTTCGACCGACACGGTGCGCGCCTGGGTATGGGCGGTGGGTTCTATGACCGCAGCCTGGCGTATCGCGCATTGCGCAAAAATTGGCACAAACCAACATTACTGGGCTTGGCGCATGAATGTCAGCAGGTGGAGCGACTGGCCATGGCCAGCTGGGATGTGCCGTTGCAAGGCACCGTCACGAATAAGGCGTGGTATTGATGGGATAAGGCCGTACCGCGTTCCCTGCGGTACATGAGCACCTCAGCCAGCCACTTTAGACTGCACGACCGGAGCAGGCTGGCGCTCCCACAGGCTCTGGGTGTAACCGGTAGTGACCACACCCAGGCTGAACAGTATTACCAAAATCAACAACACATCGGGTTTACGTTTCATCGAATGCCTCCCCCTTAAAGGCATAACGCACGCTGTATACGCGGCGATTATTTTTATAGGTCCAACAGCGTCTGCCATCCACATTCGCCGGGTGCAAAACTGCAACACGCCGAATACCACCCGGCAAACAGCACCTGCCCGCTAACGGACCGAACCACAGGAGCAAAGTTCATGCCTTATTGGCTAATGAAGTCAGAACCCGACGAACTCTCAATTCACGACCTGCAGCGCCAGGAGCAAGCACGCTGGGATGGCGTACGCAATTACCAGGCGCGCAACTTTCTGCGCAGCATGCAGCCGGGTGATCTGTTCTTCTTTTATCACTCCAGTTGCCCGGAGCCGGGCATTGCCGGCATCGCTCGCATCGCTTCGGCGCACTACCCGGACCCGACTGCGCTCGAGCCCCAGAGCCATTACTACGATGCCAAGGCCAGTGCCGCCAAGAACCCCTGGAGCGCAGTCGATGTGGCGTTTGTCGAGGCGTTCAAGCGGGTGATCCCGCTGGCACAGCTGAAAGCGCAGAGTGCATTGCTGGAGTTGCCGCTGGTGCAGAAGGGCAGCCGCCTTTCTGTGATGCCCGTCAGTGACGAGGAATGGGCAGCGGTGCTGGCGCTGCGCTGAAAAGGCGCTGCACCAGCCGAGCATGGGCTTATTGAATAATCAGGTTGTTGAATAGCAAGTCTTCCACCAACGGCTTGCCTTCTTCCTGTGTCAGCACTTCCTGCACCTGCTTAAGCGCCTCGGCACGCAAGGTCTCACGTGCGCCTGGGGCCGACATGGCCGCTTCTGTTTGCTGGGAGAACAACATGACCAATTGATTACGGATCAGCGGATCGTGGTGTTTAACCTTGGCCTCAATATCCGCCCCCGTCACGCGCAGGGAAATATCGGCCTTGAAGAATTTGAGCTTCGGCCCTTCACCAAAATTCCCCACCAACGCCGGGAACAGTGACACATAAGCCACCACCGGAGCAGCAGCCTCCCCCTCCTTGGCTTCTTTCTCCTCATTGGCCTGAGCCAGCAATGGCAGGAACAGCGCTAGCAGCAATGCGATCCAGACTTTCACAGGCAGTATTCCTCAACAGTTCAGCCCTTAGCATAGCCACAGTCAGGCGGCAGCCCAAGCCCTAAGCTTATGCATCGCTATCAGGCGCAGGCATGCTTGTTGACCGGATATCGCCCGCACCTACACTGCATGGCCATCAACCGCAGAGGAAAAGCCCGATGAAAGCCGTGCTGTGCAAAGCCTTCGGCCCCGCCGAAACCCTAGTACTGGAAGAAATCGCCAGCCCCGAAGCGAAGAAGAATGAAGTGCTGCTGCAAGTGCATGCAGCGGGGGTCAACTTCCCCGACACCCTGATCATCGAAGGCAAGTACCAGTTCAAGCCGCCCTTCCCGTTCTCTCCGGGTGGCGAGGCCGCTGGCGTAGTTACTGCCGTTGGTGAAAAAGTCAGCCACCTGAAAGTCGGCGACCGGGTGATGGCACTCACAGGCTGGGGCAGCTTTGCCGAAGAGGTCGCGGTGCCTGGCTACAACGTCATGCCGATTCCGCCGAGCATGGATTTCGCCAGCGCGGCCGCATTTGGCATGACCTACGGCACCTCGATGCACGCCCTCAAGCAGCGCGCCAACCTACAACCAGGTGAAACCCTGCTGGTACTCGGCGCATCCGGTGGCGTTGGCCTGGCGGCCGTGGAAATCGGCAAGGCCATGGGTGCCAAGGTAATTGCCGCTGCCAGCAGCGCGGAAAAACTCGAAGTAGCCAAGGCCGCGGGCGCCGATGAGCTGATCAACTACAGCGAAATCAACCTTAAGGATGAAGTAAAGCGCTTGACCGGCGGCCAGGGCGCAGACGTGATCTATGACCCGGTGGGTGGCGATCTATTCGATGCCGCCATCCGCTCCATCGCTTGGAACGGCCGCCTATTGGTCGTGGGTTTTGCCAGCGGGCGCATCCCCGAACTGCCGGTTAACCTGACTCTGCTCAAGGGCGCGGCCGTGGTCGGCGTGTTCTGGGGCTCGTTTGCCCAGCGTCAGCCGCAGGACAATGCGGCTAACTTCCAGCAGCTGTTTGCCTGGCACGCCGAAGGCAAACTCAAGCCACTGGTCTCGCAGACCTTCCCACTGGAGCAAGCGGCGGAGGCGATCAACACCCTCGGTCAGCGCAAGGCCGTGGGCAAAGTGGTAGTCACCGTGCGTTAAGCCTGCACAAGTAGCAAAAGGCCGCCCATCAGGCGGCCTTTTTTATGCGCGGGATTCAGCCGCGCGGCGCATAGGCGAATACATCCGCGCGCATCTGATGGGCATCCATACCGGCCTCCACCAGCGCATCCAGGGTGGCGTAGACCATCGCCGGCGAACCGCTGGCGTAAACGTGCAACGCCTTAAGACTGGGGAAATCTTCACGTACTGCTTCGTGCAGCAGGCCGCAACGACCCTGCCAGCCGCACTGGTCGCTGACCACCTGATGCAGAAATAGATTCGGCACCTGTTGCCACTGCGCCCAGTGCTCCAGTTCGTAGAAGTCGTCCGGACGGCGCGCGCCCCAATACAAGTGCACTGGGTGAGCAAAACCAGTGGCGCGGCAGTGCTCGATCAAGCTGTGCATCTGCGACATACCAGTACCGGCGGCAATCAGCACCAGCGGCCCGTCCGGTAACTCGGCCAGGTGGGTGTCGCCGAACGGCAGCTTCACCCGTACCAAGCCGCTACGGCGCAGCTGAGCAATCAGCGCAACCGTGGCCTCATCGCGAGCCAGCACATGCAATTCCAGCTCACGCCCACGTTGCGGCGCCGAGGCCAGGGAGAAGGCCGCGTAATCATCACCATCACGCTGCAGCAGCAGGTATTGCCCGGCGTGGTAGCGCGGCACCTTGCCGGCAGGCGCCTGCAGGCGCAGGCGAAAGACATCACCGCCCACGTCATCACACGCGACCACCTGGCATGCCAGCTCACGCACCTGCAGCTCGCCAGGGGCCAGCACACCATCCCAGTGCAGCACACAGTCTTCCAGCGGTTCGGCCAGGCAGGTGAACAGCTCACCCTGACTCAGCTCAACCCCGCCCTGCTGCACACGGCCTTCAACCAGCAGCGCCGCGCAGATATGGCAGTTGCCATTGCGGCAGCTCTGCGGGCAGTCATACCCAAGCCGCCGTGCCGCATCGAGGATGCGTTCGTGGGGCTGCACGTCAAGTACCGCGCCTGAAGGGTTCAGGGTGACTTTCATCAATCAATTCCCAACTCAGACCACAGTGCGTCGACGCGCTGCCTGATCGCATCATCCTGAACGATAGCCCGGCCCCACTCGCGCGTCGTCTCGCCCGGCCACTTGTGGGTGGCATCCAGGCCCATCTTCGAGCCCAAACCCGAGATCGGCGAGGCAAAGTCGAGGTAATCGATCGGTGTGTTGTCGATCATCACGGTGTCGCGCTTGGGGTCCATGCGCGTGGTAATCGCCCAAATCACGTCATTCCAGTCCCGTGCGTTGATATCGTCGTCGGTGACGATAACGAACTTGGTGTACATGAACTGTCGCAGGAACGACCACACACCGAGCATTACGCGCTTGGCGTGGCCAGGGTACTGCTTCTTGATGGTCACCACCGCCATACGATACGAGCAGCCTTCCGGCGGCAGGTAGAAGTCGATGATCTCGGGAAACTGCTTCTGCAGGATCGGCACGAACACTTCGTTAAGCGCCACGCCGAGAATCGCCGGCTCATCCGGCGGACGACCGGTGTAGGTGCTGTGGTAGATCGGCTTTTGCCGACGGGTGATACGCTCGACGGTAAACACCGGGAAGGTGTCGACCTCGTTGTAGTAGCCGGTGTGATCGCCGTACGGACCTTCCGGCGCGGTCTCGCCCGGATGGATCACGCCTTCCAGCACGATTTCGGCGCTGGCCGGCACCTGCAGATCGCTGCCACGCGCCTTGATCAGCTCGGTGCGGTGGCCTCGCAACAAACCGGCAAACGCGTATTCAGACAGCGTATCGGGAACAGGTGTCACCGCCCCCAGGATGGTGGCCGGATCGGCACCGAGGGCCACGCACACCGGGTAGGGGCGATCCGGGTACTTCAGACACCACTCGCGAAAGTCCAGCGCGCCGCCGCGGTGGCTGAGCCAGCGCATGATCAGCTTGTTGCGACCAATCACCTGCTGGCGATAGATACCGAGGTTCTGCCGTTCCTTATTCGGGCCTTTGGTGATGGTCAGGCCCCAGGTAATCAACGGGCCGACATCACCTGGCCAGCAGGTCTGCACGGGCAGCTTGCTGAGGTCGACGTCGTCGCCCTCCTCGATCACTTCCTGGCACGGCGCATCCTTCAGCACCTTAGGCGCCATGCTCAGCACCTTTTTGTAGATCGGCAGCTTGTTCCAGGCGTCCTTGAGGCCTTTCGGCGGCTCGGGCTCCTTGAGAAAAGCCAGTAGCTTGCCGATTTCACGCAGCTCGCTGACTTCCTCGGCCCCCATACCCAAGGCCACGCGCTTGGGCGTGCCGAACAGGTTGCCGAGTACCGGCACATCAAACCCTGTGGGGTTTTCGAACAGCAGCGCCGGCCCGCCTTTACGCAGGGTACGGTCGCAGATTTCGGTCATTTCCAGCACAGGGGAAACCGGCGTTTGGATGCGCTTAAGCTCACCACGCGCTTCCAGGCCGCGAATAAAGTCGCGCAGATCACGATACTGCATGCAAATGCCTCGTTTCGGGCCGAGCAATAGGGGCGCAAAGTTTAGCGCCGAACGGGGTCTTTCAGAAGGGAAAGCCAGCCTCCAGACACACAAAAGCCGGGCTTACCCGGCTTTTGTTATAAAGCGAAGAACGCCTTACTTACGCTTCATCGACTGGAAGAACTCTTCGTTCGTCTTGGTCGCTTTCAGCTTGTCGGTGAGGAACTCGATGGCGGCAATCTCATCCATCGGGTGCAGCAGCTTGCGCAGAATCCACATGCGCTGCAGTTCGTCATCGGCGGTCAGCAGTTCTTCGCGGCGAGTACCGGCGCGGTTGATGTTGATCGCAGGGAATACACGCTTCTCGGCGATACGACGGTCCAGTGGCAGTTCCATGTTGCCGGTGCCTTTGAACTCTTCGTAGATCACTTCATCCATCTTCGAGCCGGTTTCCACCAGCGCGGTGGCGATGATGGTCAGTGAACCGCCTTCCTCGATGTTACGCGCTGCGCCGAAGAAGCGTTTCGGCTTCTCCAGGGCGTGGGCGTCGACACCACCGGTGAGCACCTTGCCGGAGCTTGGGATCACGGTGTTGTAGGCACGTGCCAGACGGGTGATGGAGTCGAGCAGGATGACCACGTCCTTCTTGTGTTCGACCAGGCGCTTGGCCTTTTCGATGACCATTTCGGCCACTTGCACGTGACGGGTTGGCGGCTCGTCGAAGGTCGACGCGACTACTTCGCCGCGCACGGTGCGCTGCATCTCGGTCACTTCTTCTGGGCGCTCGTCGATCAGCAGAACGATCAGGTGGCACTCGGGGTTGTTGCGCGCGATGTTCGCCGCGATGTTCTGCAACATGATGGTCTTACCGGCTTTCGGCGGCGCGACGATCAGGCCACGCTGACCTTTACCGATCGGCGCGCAGAGGTCGATCACCCGGCCAGTGATGTCCTCGGTGGAGCCGTTACCGGCTTCCATCACCAGACGCTTGTTGGGGAACAACGGCGTCAGGTTTTCGAACAGAATCTTGTTCTTGGCGTTTTCCGGGCGGTCGTAGTTGATCGTGTCAACCTTGAGCAGCGCGAAGTAACGCTCGCCTTCTTTCGGCGGGCGAATCTTGCCGACGATGGTATCGCCAGTACGCAAGTTGAAGCGGCGGATCTGGCTCGGCGAGACATAGATGTCATCGGGGCCAGCGAGGTACGAGGCATCCGCAGAGCGGAGAAAGCCGAAACCGTCCTGGAGAATCTCCAGCACGCCATCACCGGAGATTTCCTCACCGCTTTTAGCGTGTTTTTTCAACAGGGAGAAAATCACGTCCTGCTTGCGCGAACGGGCCATGTTTTCCAGGCCTTGTTGTTCAGCGAGTTCCAGCAGTTCGGTAATCGGCTTTTGCTTGAGTTCGGTCAGATTCATAGGAATGACGTAATCATGAAGGAGGGGAATAAGCTATTTAGCTTGGGAGGCCGCGCCGCTGAGAAGGCGACTTGATCGCCTGCTTGTATATCGAAAGATTCGAATAGGAATGCGTCGGCGACGGCTTGCAGGGGGCTACATAGGAAATGCAGCGAGACCGAATGTAACACCGGTTTTATTCATACGTCTAGCGCCCAGACAGAAAAAAGCCCCGCAATGTGCAGGGCTTTCAGGGCTTGTTGCCGTCTCAGCGCAACTTAGATGTTGCTGTCGAGGAAGGCTGCCAGTTGCGACTTGGACAGTGCGCCAACTTTGGTGGCTTCAACATTGCCGTTCTTGAACAGCATCAGCGTCGGGATACCACGCACACCGAACTTCGGCGGGGTGTCCTGGTTTTCATCGATGTTCAGCTTGCAGACTTTCAGTTTGCCCTGATAAGTCTGGGCGATCTCATCGAGCACCGGTGCGATCATTTTGCACGGGCCGCACCACTCAGCCCAGTAGTCGACCAGCACCGGACCCTCGGCCTGGAGAACATCCTGGTCGAAACTGGCATCGCTGACATTGGTGATGAATTCGCTCATGGAAAGTCTCCGAGTTCGTAAGCAAAAGATGGGCGACATCATAGCCCGGCTTTTCCCACACAGGAAGGCGGTGGCAATTGAGCTTCTCTATGGCCTGGTCACCAGCAAGCCGCGCAAAGGCCTGCGTCACAATTTATTCAGACGGCCGGCAAGCCCTGGCCGGCCGCCGCACGAGCCGTAGTGCAGCCGGCTTGGCCTGTACCTGCGACATCAGTATGCGTTGGCGGGGCCAGCCTATCGTGGCACGATGGCGCGGTTCCGCATTGAGATCGTTCTGCCATGCCGCATACCCCTGCCGAGTCTTTTCCTTTGATTGCAGCTATCGACCTGGGCTCCAACAGCTTCCATATGGTGCTGGCCAAAGCCGATCATGGCGAGATCCGCATCCTCGAACGCCTCGGCGACAAGGTCCAGTTGGCCGCTGGCATCGACGAGCAGCGCCTGCTCAGCGAAGAAGCCATGCAGCGCGGGCTCGATTGCTTGCGCCGCTTCGCCCAGCTGACCGCTAGCCTGCCGGAAGGCGCAGTGCGCGTGGTGGGCACCAATGCCCTGCGTGAGGCGCGCAACCGTGGCGAATTTATCCGCCGCGCCGAAGAAATTCTCGGCCACCCGGTGGAAGTCATCTCCGGGCGCGAAGAAGCGCGCCTGATCTACCTAGGCGTGTCGCACAGCATCGCAGACACCCCAGGCAAGCGTTTGGTCGCCGATATTGGCGGCGGCAGTACCGAGTTCATCATCGGCCAGCGCTTCGAGCCACTGCTGCGCGAAAGCCTGCAAATGGGCTGCGTCAGCTTTACCCAGCGTTTCTTCAAGGACGGCAAGATCACCCCGGCGCGTTACGCCCAGGCCTACACAGCGGCGCGGCTGGAGATCATGGGCATTGAGCATGCTCTGCGCCGCCTGGGCTGGGAAGATGCGGTGGGCGCATCCGGCACAATAAAGGCCATCGGCCTGACCATTCAAGCGGCGGGCCTTGGCGCAGGCGAAGTAAACGCCCAGGGTCTGGCCTGGCTGAAACGCAAAGTATTCAAGGCTGGCGAGGTGGAAAAGCTCGACCTCGACGGCATCAAGCCAGATCGCCGAGGCATCTTCCCGGCGGGCCTGGCGATTCTCGAAGCGATCTTCGATGCCTGTGATATCCAGCGCATGAGCCATTCCGAAGGCGCGCTGCGTGAAGGCGTGCTGTACGACCTGCTGGGCCGCCATCAGCATGAAGACGTGCGTGAACGCACGCTGAGCTCGCTGATGGAGCGCTACCACGTCGACCTGGAGCAGGCCGCACGGGTCGAAAGCAAGGCACTCTCGGCACTGGAGAAGGTCGCAGGGGATTGGCAGCTGGAAGACGACTGGCACCGCGAGTTGCTGAGCTGGGCGGCCAAGGTGCATGAAGTGGGCCTGGATATTGCCCACTACCAGTACCACAAGCACGGTGCTTACCTGGTCGAACACTCGGATCTGTCCGGCTTCTCGCGACAGGATCAGCAGATGCTCGCGCTCTTGGTGCGCGGCCATCGACGTAACATCCCCAAGGACAAGTTTGCCGAGTTCGGCGCCGAGGGCATGAAACTGATCCGCCTCTGCGTGCTGCTGCGCTTTGCCATCCTGTTCCACCACATCCGTGGTACTCAGGAAATGCCCAACGTGCAGCTAAAAGCGGCCGAACAGCGCCTGGATATTCAGTTCCCTGAAGGCTGGCTGGAGAGCAACCCGCTGACCCAGGCAGATTTCACCCAGGAAGCGGAGTGGCTTAAGCGCATCGGGATTGAACTGAGTGTGAGCTGATACTCACGGCCCTCGCCCATAGTGGGAGAGGGCCATTCAGATAGATGTGGCAGCCTTGCTTAGCGCGCGCTGATCAGCGGCGCAGTCAGCTTCTCCAGTAGGCCAGCCTGAGCGCTGCGCGGATTCTGGTTGCCGCTGGGGCTGACACGCAGATAACGCCCGTCCGGCTGCAGCACCCAGGCCTGGGTGTTGTCGGTCAGGTAGCTTTCCAGCTCCTTCTTGACCCGCAGAATCAGCTTCTTGCCTTCCACCGGGAAGCAAGTCTCGACGCGCTTGTCGAGGTTGCGCTCCATCCAGTCGGCACTCGACAGGTAGATCTTCTCCTCGCCGCCATTGGAGAAATAGAACACCCGCGTGTGCTCCAGGAAACGGCCAATGATCGAGCGCACCTGAATGTTGTGCGAGACCCCGACAATCCCTGGACGCAAGCAGCACATGCCGCGCACCACCAGGTCGATCTTCACCCCAGTCTGGCTGGCCTTGTACAGCGCGCGGATGATCTTCGGATCAGTCAGCGAGTTGAACTTGGCGATGATATGCGCCGGCTTGCCCTCGGCCGCCAGCGCGGTTTCGCGGGCGATCATGTCGAGCAGAGTCTTCTTCAGGGTAAACGGCGCGTGCAGCAGCTTTTTCATGCGCAGGGTCTTACCCATGCCAATCAGCTGACTGAACAGCTTGGACACGTCTTCACACAGCGCAACATCAGCGGTGAGCAAGCTGTAGTCGGTATACAACTTGGCGTTGCCGGCATGGTAGTTACCGGTGCCCAGGTGTGCATACCGGACGATATCGCCCGCTTCACGACGCAGAATCAGCATCATCTTGGCGTGGGTTTTAAAGCCCACCACACCGTAGATCACCACCGCGCCAGCGGCCTGCAGGCGGCTGGCCAGCTGCAGGTTGGACTCTTCATCAAAGCGCGCGCGCAGCTCGATCACCGCCGTGACTTCCTTGCCGTTGCGCGCGGCCTCCACCAGCGCATCGACGATCTCCGAGTTGGCCCCGGAGCGGTACAGCGTCTGCTTGATGGCCAGTACGTGCGGGTCTTTAGCCGCCTGACGCAGCAGATCGACCACTGGGGTGAACGACTCGAAGGGGTGCAGCAGCAGAATGTCCTGCTTACTGACCACACTGAAAATGTTCTCGGCGTTCTGCAACAGCTTGGGGATCACCGGGGTAAACGGCGTGTACTGCAACTCCGGATGGCTTTCCAGACCGGTGATGCTGAACAGGCGGGTCAGGTTGACCGGACCATTGACCCGGTACAACTCGGCCTCGGTCAGGCTGAACTGTTTGAGCAGGTAATCCAGCAGCGGCCGTGGGCAGGTGTCGACCACTTCCAGGCGCACCGCATCGCCATAACGGCGACTGAACAACTCGCCACGCAGGGCGCGAGCCAGGTCTTCGACATCCTCGGTGTCCACCGAGAGGTCGGCGTTACGGGTCAGGCGGAACTGGTAGCAACCCTTGACCTTCATGCCCTGGAACAGGTCATCGGCATGGGCGTGGATCATCGAGGAGAGGAAGACGAAGTTGTCGCCAGGGCCACCGACGTCTTCCGGCACCTTGATGATGCGCGGCAGCAGGCGCGGCGCCGGGATGATCGCCAGACCCGAGTCGCGGCCGAAGGCGTCGATACCTTCCAGCTCGACGATAAAGTTCAGGCTCTTGTTCACCAGCAACGGGAACGGGTGCGTCGGATCGAGGCCGATCGGGGTGATGATCGGCGCGATCTCGTCGCGGAAATAGCGGCGTACCCAGGCCTTGTGCTTGGCCGTCCAGAAGCGCCGACGGATAAAGTTGACGTTGTGCTTGGCCAGCGCCGGGAACAGGGTGTCGTTGAGAATGGCGTACTGACGATCCACCTGCTCGTGCACCAGCTCGGCAATCCGCGCCAGCGCCTGGTGCGGTTGCAGACCATCGGCGCCGGCCTGTTCACGGGCGAAGTTGATCTGCTTCTTCAGCCCAGCCACGCGGATCTCGAAGAATTCATCGAGGTTGCTGGAGAAGATCAGCAGGAACTTCAACCGCTCCAGCAACGGATAGGACTCATCCAGCGCCTGTTCCAGCACGCGGATATTGAATTGCAGCTGCGACAGCTCGCGGTGAATGTACAGGCTGCTGTCATCCAGGTTATGGATCACCACAGGCGCCGGGGCGACCGGCACTGGGGCTTCGATGACAGGCACTTCCACGGCTACAACCTCGTCGACGACCGGCTGGGCGTCTTGCAATTCAGGGGTACTGAGTCCTTCGGTGTTCATTACAAAGTCCTGGCGGGGCTATTGCCCCTGCTTCAGCAGTTCTGCCGCGCGCACGGCGAAATAAGTCAGGATGCCATCGGCACCCGCACGTTTGAAGGCAGTCAGTGATTCAAGAATCACCGCCTCGCCCAACCAACCATTCTGGATCGCCGCCATATGCATGGCGTACTCACCGCTGACCTGATAGACAAAGGTCGGCACCTTGAATTCCGCTTTGACCCGCCAGAGGATGTCCAGATAGGGCATGCCCGGCTTGACCATCACCATATCCGCGCCTTCGGCCAGATCCGCCGCTACTTCATGCAGTGCTTCGTCGCCATTGGCCGGGTCCATCTGGTAGCTGGCCTTGTTGGCCTTGCCCAGATTGGCTGCCGAACCCACTGCATCGCGGAACGGGCCGTAGTAGGCGCTGGCGTACTTGGCTGAGTAGGCCATGATCCGCACATTGCTGTGATCGGCCAGTTCCAGCGCCTCGCGGATCGCCTGCACACGGCCATCCATCATGTCCGAGGGCGCCACCACCTGAGCACCGGCATCAGCATGTGACAGCGCCTGCTTGACCAGCGCATCGACGGTGATGTCGTTCTGCACATAGCCGGACTCATCGAGGATGCCGTCCTGACCGTGCGTGGTGAACGGGTCCAGCGCCACGTCGCTGATCACCCCCAACTCGGGAAACTTGGCGCGCAAGGCGCGGATGGCGCGCTGGGCGATGCCGTCCGGGTTCCAGGCTTCTTCAGCCAGCAGGGATTTCTTCTCCAGCGGCGTCACCGGGAACAGCGCCAGCGCCGGAATGCCCAGAGCCACCCAGTGCTCGGCTTCCTTGAGCAGCAGGTCGATGGACAGGCGCTCGACGCCGGGCATCGAGGCAATCGCTTCGCGGCGGTTTTCGCCGTCGAGGACGAACACCGGCAGAATCAGGTCATCGACACTCAGGCGGTTTTCACGCACCAGACGCCGGGAAAAATCATCACGGCGGTTGCGACGCAGGCGAGTGGCGGGAAACAGGCGATTGGCGGGGGTAAAGCTCACGGCAGGCTCCGAAGCCCGTAGCGACGGGCGAGTGTGACAGTTATAAGCGGCCATTATGACCAAAGTATGACAACGCACGACAGCGCTGCGACCGCTTGCCGCAAGCTCAGCAAGCATAGCGCCGCGACCGACGCGAGGATATGCCGGAAAAGCAGGTAGGCAGCCCGAATCGCAGGGCTTAAAAGCATAACGGTGGAGCTGGCCTGCGCCTCTCCACCGTTATCGGGTCCAGCAGCAGCCTCTGCCTAAGCAGGCACGGGAGTATGTCCGCGCGGGGTCCAGAACAGAGCGCCGACACTGAGCAGGCTGTAGCCCAGCAGTAGCGCCCAGAGCAGTGGCTGGGCGGTCAACAGGCCAAGCTGCAGGGCCAGCCAGACTGCCGGCAGGTTGAGCAGCAAACGCAGCATTTCCCAGCGCCTGGCCGTCGGCCGGTTTTCCAGCCAGCTGCCGATGATCATCAGCCCCACGGCCATCCAGACGATGCCCAGTAGCGCCTGCATCAGGCTCAGTGTGTCGCCCATGCCCAGCAACGCGGTGCCGGCCACTACGTACAGGCTGAACTGCACACCCGCGTAGAGTTTCTGCGCCAGGCTCAGAGGCACGTCGAATTTGACGAACTGGCTGAGGTCCGGCTTGCTCTGCGGGTACTTGGCCGCCACATCGGCCGGGCGCCAGCCGGTGCGCATAAACCAGATGCGCAGCTTGTCCCACCAGGACTCAGCCCGTACCGCGTCCCGCCACAGCGCGACATAGAACTGCGCATTGGCCCACAGCGGGTTCCAGCTGGCCAGCGGCGTGGTCACGCCAAAGATCACCGGTTCTTCGTCCAGCTCCTCCTGAAAGGTGCCGAACAACCGATCCCAGAGAATGAACACTCCGCCGTAATTGCGATCCATATACACAGCATTCTGCGCATGGTGCACACGGTGGTTGGACGGCGTGATAAACACCCATTCGAACCAGCCCAGTTTGGGGATATGCCGGGTGTGCACCCAGAACTGATACAGCAGGTTCAACGCAGCCACGGTGAGGAATACCAGCGGCGGTACGCCAATCAGCGCCATCGGCAGGTAGAAGATCCAGCCGAAGATGAAGCCGGTACTGGTCTGCCGCAACGCAGTGGAAAGGTTGTAGTCCTCACTCTGGTGATGCACCGAATGCGCGGCCCAGAGCACATTGCGTTCATGGCCCAGACGGTGGTTCCAGTAGTAACAGAAGTCGTAGAAGACAAAGGCAAACAGCCAGACCCACAGGCTGTTTGCCGACAACTCGAACACGCTGAAGTGCTGCCAGGCCAGGGTGTAGGTGAGTAACCCGACGGCCTTGGTCAGCAGGCCCACGGTAGTCGACAGCACCCCGGCGCTGAGGCTGTTGATGGCGTCGGAGAAGCGGTAGGTGCTGACTCCGCGCCAGCGGTCGAGCAGCAGCTCAAGAGCGATCAAGGCAAAGAAGAACGGTACGGCATAGAGGATGTAATTCATGGTTTCACCGGTTGCATAGAATCGCCATATCGCTGCACGAGGCTAACGGCTAGGATTGCTCAATAAATCCTAGCCCAGCATCACATCCGCCTCGCGGCGCGCCATGCCAACCTGGGTGGCATATGGCGACATTAGGGTTCAGGCGACGACACGACTCAATTCGGTACAGCTGGTTATTCAGGAGAATTTGATGAACAAGAAAGTCGCGGTGATTCTTTCCGGCTGTGGCGTCTACGACGGCGCGGAAATCCATGAAAGCGTGATCACCCTGCTGCGTCTCGATCAGCGCGGCGCACAGGTGCAGTGCTTTGCCCCCAACGTGCCGCAGCTGCACGTGGTCGATCACTACAGTGGCGACGAAATGGACGACACGCGCAACGTACTGGTTGAATCGGCGCGCATCGCCCGCGGCAAGATCAAGGACGTCAAGGAGCTGCATGTCGGCGACTTCGATGCGCTGATCCTGCCAGGCGGCTTCGGCGTGGCAAAAAACCTTTCCGACTTCGCCATCAGCGGCGCCAACTGCACCGTGCAGCCCGATGTACTGAGCGCCACCCAGGCCTTCGTCAAGGCCGGCAAGCCGGTGGGCTTGATGTGCATCGCCCCGGCGCTGGCGGCAAAAATCTTCGGCGCGGGCGTGATCTGCACCATCGGCAAAGACCATGAAACCGCCGCTGCCGTGGTGCAGATGGGTGCCGAGCACCATGAGTGCGAAGTCAGCGAGATTGTCGAAGACGCCGAACGCAAGCTGGTGACCACCCCGGCCTATATGTCCGCCCAGTCGATCAGTGAAGCCGCCGCCGGCATCAACAAGTTGGTTGATCGGGTGTTGGAGCTCAGCCACCCAGCCTGAGAATGCTGGCCTGATCAGCCGCAGATCAGGCCGATAGCAAGCCAATCACGCCAATGCGCGCGGTACTCCGGCCGCGCCACTGGTCACCGCGGCCCCAGTGCGGCAGGTTGATCATCCATCCGCCCAGGCACGACTACCATGAGCAACCCACCTTTCGAGCTGACCGCCGAGTTGCAGCAAGCGGTTAGCAGCTTCTTCCAACGTATCCCGTTTAATCAGATGCTCGGCATCGAGCTGGACGAGCTGAGCGCCCAGCGCGTGACCATGCACCTGCCGATGAAGCCCGAGCTGATCGGCAACTTCGTCCACGGCATTCTGCATGGCGGGGTGATTTCTTCACTGCTGGATGTAGCCGGCGGTGCCATGGCGCTGATTGGCGCCTTCGATAAGCACCAGCATCTGTCCAGCGCCGAACGCATGGCGCGGCTGTCCAAGCTCGGCACCATCGACCTGCGCATCGACTACCTACGCCCCGGCCGTGGCCAGCGCTTTACCGCCAGCGCCGTGCTGCTGCGTACCGGCAACAAGGTAGCGGTGGTGCGCAGCGAACTGCACAGCGATGACGGCACCTTGGTCGCCGTCGGTACTGGCACTTATCTGTGCGGCTAAAATGCTAACTGCGCTGCAAACGCGTAAGAATGCGATCCAATGAATTGGCAAACGCCTGCTTGTCGCGCTCACCATAAGGCGGCTGACCGCCACCCACCTGACCCAGCTCGCGCAACTCGGTGAACAGGTTACGCACGGCCAGTTTGTCGCCCATGTTGCGCTCATCGAACTCGCGGCCACGCGGGTCGAGGGCAGCCACGCCCTTCTTCACCAAGCGGTCGGCCAGCGGTACGTCGCTGCAGATCACCAGCTCACCCGGCAGCGCATGTTCCACCAGGTAGTCATCCGCTGCATCCGGACCGCTGGGCACCACAATCAGCCGCACACAGCTGTAGGCCGGTTTGACCTGCGCCTGCCCCGCCACCAACAGCACCTCGAAGCGTCGCTTCAAGGCGAACTTCACCACCTGATCCTTGGCCGCCTTAGGGCAGGCATCGGCATCAATCCAGACTCGCATGCGCGTGTTCTCCCTCAGCAAAGCATCATTATGCCAGTTGCAACCTGCGAGCCATGCTCGCCGCCACTGTTCACGCTGAGTGTCATCACCTGAGAGACGACAGCTGGTCTGGACGCGAACAAATTGCCATTACGCACCACAAAATTGGGCATATAATTTCGCCCCCACCATTTATGCCCAAAAGGTATTTTGGCCCTCGCGCTTATGAGGGATTGGCAGGATAGCCAAAAGCAATGCACGCCAAGCGGACCTCGTCTTGCTGACCGCAGAGTCGGCAGAATTTACGAACCCGATGAAAATGTGAGTATCCGATGCAATCTCGTGCTCTAGTCGCGCTCATGCTGTGCGCGTCTTTGCTCCTAAGCGGCTGTGCGGCTTTCCGCAGCTACGAAAGCGAGCTGACCCAAACCAACCAGCACCTGCAAAACGGTGATATCGACGCAGCCCTGGCGCTCTTGGAAAAGAACAACAACGGCGAAAGCAAAGACCTTCTCTACTACTTCGAGAAAGGCGAACTGCTGCGCAGCAAAGGCGATCTGCAAGGTAGCCTGGCCGCCTGGACCGAGGCTGACAAGCAGGTCATGGCGTGGGAAGAAGCTGTGCGCGGCGACCCAAACAAATACCTGGGCGAATTCGGCAGCTTTCTGGTCAATGACCGGGTGCGCCGTTATGAAGGGTATGACTACGAAAAGGTCATGCTAACCACCCAGATGGCCATCAACCACCTGGCCTTAGGCGACTTCGAAGCGGCGCGCGTTGAAATCAAGAAGACCCATGAGCGCGAAGCACTGATTGCTGAACTGCGCGACAAGGAATACCTCAAGCGCGAGGAAGAGGCCGAAAAACAGGGCGTCACGGCCGAACTCAAGGACCTCCAGGGTTACCCCGTGGAGTCGCTGAATGCCCCAGAGGTGATCAGCCTGAAGAACAGCTATCAGAGCGCCTTCAGCCACTACCTGTCCGGCTTCGTTTATGAAGCGCTGGGCGAACGCGGCATGGCCGCCCCTGGCTACCGCAAGGCTGCTGAATTACGCCCTGACACGCCGCTGCTGGAGCAGGCACTGCTTGAGCTGGACAAGCCCGACGCCCGTGCAGCCGATCAAAGCGATGTGCTGCTGGTGGTGCAAACCGGGCTGGCTCCGGCACGGGACTCGGTCCGCATTCCTCTGCCAATTCCAACCAGCAATGGTCTGATCATCACCCCGCTGTCCTTCCCGGTGATTAAAAGCGATGCCTCCACCGCAGACATCAGCAGCCTGTCGCTGGACGCACAGAGCCTGAGCCTGACTGAACTCAACAGCACTGAAGCCATGTCGCGCCGCGCGTTGCGTGACGACATGCCCGGCATCATTCTGCGCACCAGCGTACGTGCCGCCACACGCAGCGTGGCCCAAAAACAGCTCAACGATGTCAACCCGCTCGCAGGCCTGGCCGTAGGCATCGCATCGGCCATCACCGAAGGCGCCGATGAACGCACCTGGCGCACCCTGCCCGACAACACCCAGATCATTCGCCTGCGACTGAAAAAAGGTGAGCATCTGCTGCAACTCGCCGACAGTCAGGTACGTCTGAAGGTTGAACAGAACTACCAGGTTGTGCCACTGCGCCTGATCGGCAGGCAGATTTTCACCAGCGGCACCGCCGCCAATCTGGTTACACCCGCGCCGCTGCCCAGTGTGGCACAGGCCTCTAGCCTTTAAGGAGACAGATGATGTCACGTCCGCTTTTTGCCATTTTCGGCCTGGCCCTGTTGGCCGGCTGTGCCACACCGCCCCCGCCTGCACCAGGCAGCGCGGCCAGCAAGGTGGTATCGCTCGGCAGCATGGAGCACATCGAAGTGGGTGCCATGCGCGTTGCCCGTGAAAACGGTTTTCTCACCGTCAAAGTCGAACTGAAGAACAGCAGCCACAAAAACAAATCCATGTACTACCGCTTTGCCTGGCTGGGCAATGACGGGTTCCCGGTTGCCGGCGAAGAAGGCTGGAAAAGCCTGACCCTGTACGGCACGCAAACCGCCTACCTGCCCGCCATCGCCCCAGTGCCGCAGGCCACCGATTTCCGTCTGGAAGTCCAGACGCCCGACAATAACGTCAACCTGTTCCGTTAAGAGAGATCGCCATGTTGTTTGCACGCCTTTCCTTCGTAGCCGCCCTTGCTCTGCTGGCCAGTGGCTGTGCCTCCACCTCGTCGCCCGTGCTCGGTGGCGGCAATGTCAGCTATGGCGACAGCAAGGCTGTCGAGCTGGTAACCAATGAATTCGGCTCCACCGATCTGCAGATGATCGCCGAATCGATGACCCGCTCGCTGGCTCAGGCTGGCGTGCTGCAGGGTCGTCCGGTGGTGCAGGTATACGATGTGAAGAACAAGACCAGCGAGTACATCGATACCCGCGAAATCACCACATCGATCAAGACCCAGTTGCTGAAGAGCGGTGTAGCCCGTTTCGCCAGTGACAATGTCGACATGCAGAGCCAGGTTGACCAGCTGAAGCTGCAGAACCAGAGCGGCCTGTACAAGAACTCCACGGTAGCCAAAACCGGCAACATGATTGCTGCCCAATACCGCCTGGAAGGCTCGATCAGCTCCATCGTCAAACGCAGCAGCGATTACAAAGACGTGTTCTACAAGTTCAGCCTGCAACTGGTCGATGTGGAAAGCGGCCTGGCCGAGTGGATGGACGAAAAAGAAATCCGCAAAACTACGGAGCGTTGAGATGAAGCATCTGATCGCATTACTGCTGCTCGGCATCGCCGGGCTGGCCCAGGCTGCACCCAAGGTCGCGGTCACCGATCTGGCTTACGAGGAACGTGTACGCGAATACATCCGCGTGGTCAGCGCGCACAGCCAGGCACAGGCCAGTGGCTTTTCGGCAAGCAACTCGTCCAGCTACAACGAAGTGGAAGGAACCTACAGCTACGTTGAGCGCGGCGAACTACGCAAGTTCACCGGTGACATCAAGGGCGAGATCCTCAAATCACGGATGTTCCAGCTGATTCAGGGCAAACCCTACACCGCCAAGCAGAACGAAGGCCTCTACGACGTCATCGCGCGGATCAAGCAGGGTCACTTCAAGGGCGCTGACTATGTGCTGTTCGGCACCCTGTCGGATATCGACTTCCGCCAGGACCTCAACGACATAGCCGAAACCGACAGCTACTCCAAGGTGCTCGGCCTGACCCTGGTGGCGGATTTCAGCCTGATCAACACCCGAACCTACGAAATCACCTCGGCGTTCACCGCCATGGGTGAAGCACAGGACGTGAAACTGGTCAATGGCAACGATATCCGCGTCACCCCCAATCGCGGTCGAGTAATCCGCGATGTGTCCAAGGCGCTGGGTGAAGACGTTGCCGGTCAGTTGCACGAGCAACTGCTCGGTAACCGTAACCCTGGCCTGCAAAGCCCGTCAGGCAACAGCACACTGCCCCCCAACGAAGCGCCGGTCATTCTGCGTTAATCCACAGGCGGCCCGATGGCCGCCTGTCTTTTCTGGCTCAGGCGACCTTGCGAGTCAATTGGCTGCGCCCATACAACAGGATGATGGCTGCCAGCGCCGCAGCCTGGGCCGCCAGGCTGTAGGCATCGTCGTGAATACCCAGCCAGTCGAATTCAAAGAATGCCACTGGCCGAGTACCGAGCACTCCAGCTTCCTGCAGCGCCGCGACGCCATGGCCGGCGAATACCACCGAGAGCACACAGAGCAACACCGCATTGACGCCAAAGAAGGTCGCCAGCGGCAGTTTGCGTGAGCCGCGCAGAATCACCCAGGCCAGCCCCAGCAGCAGAACCAAAGCCGCCGCCGCACCCGCCAGCACCATGCCGTGGCCTTGCGGACCGGCCTGCAGCCAGAGGGTTTCGTAGAACAGGATGACTTCGAACAACTCGCGGTACACCGAGAAGAACGCCAGCACGGCAAAGCCGAAACGCCCGCCACCGCCGACCAGGCTGCTCTTGATGTAATCCTGCCAGGCCGCCGCATGCCGGCGGTCATGCATCCACACCCCGAGCCAGAGCACCATCACGCTGGCAAACAACGCAGTCACGCCTTCCAATAGCTCACGCTGCGCGCCGCTGACATCAATCAAATACGCCGCCAGCGCCCAGGTGCCCGCGCCGGCCAGCAGTGCCAGGCCCCAGCCGATATGCACGCTGCGCACCGCCTGTTGCTGGCCGGTGTTGCGCAGGAAGGCGAGAATCGCCGCCAGCACCAGAATCGCCTCCAGCCCTTCACGCAGCAGGATCAGCAGGCTGGAGAAGAAACTCAGTGAGTCCGACAAGCCATCGCTGTCGAGCAACGCGGCAGACGTCGCCAGCTCGGCCTTGGCCTGCTCCAGCCGCTGCGCCGCTAGGGGTACCGACAGACCATCCTGCAGCGCCTGGCGGTAAGCCATCAGCGTACGCTCGGTGGTCTTGCGCTGCACCGAGTCAAGGTTATCCAGGGCGCTTTCGACCAGCTCGAAGCCTTCCAGATAGGCACCGACAGAAAGGTCATAGGCCTGCTCGTGATCGCCGGCGCGGTAGGCTGCGAGGCTCTGCTCAAGGGTGGCGCGAGTGTGCTCAATCAACTGCAGCGGGCCACGCTGTTGTACCGGAGGCTGAGCCCGCTGGATACGGAAGCGTGCAGCCGCCTCATCGCCCTGCGCGGCGGCCACTTCATCCGGGGTCGTGCCGGCCAGCTCCGCCATCGTGAATGGCGCGCCGGCGGCAACCGGCTCGGCACTGAAGCCGGCGATATAACTGGCCAGGTCCCAGCGCTGACGCTCATCCAACTGATCGGCAAAAGCCGCCATATCGGTGCCTTCGATGCCCAGACCGATGGTGTTGAACAGGTCATACAGGCTCAACCGGTTGAGCCGCGCCAGGTCGCGCAGGTTGGCTGGTGGCGGCTCCAGGCCGACACCGGCCGGCCCATCACCCGCACCGCTGTCGCCGTGGCACACGCTGCAGTGCTGGGCAAACAGCGGCGCGCCACGACTAGGATCGGGGGTGATGGCTGGGGTCTGACTGACGCCATAAGCGCTGGCCAAGGTCGCGGCCAACTGCCGGGCCTGCAGCGCAACCTGGCCGCCGTCGACACGTTGCTCAATGCCCTGACGCAAGCTGGCAACGCCCTGCTGCAACTCGGCTTGCTCGTTACGCGCTGGCAGTGCAACGATCAGCCCTTGCAGTACAGTAAGAAACTCAAGCTGCTCACGGTACTCACCGGAGTCGATTACCTGACCATTAGCCACGGTGGCCGGGTAGTCAGCGCCCAGGTAACCGAGCAGATGCAACGCTTGCGCCGCGCCGTCAATGGGCTCGGCCATAACAGCCAGGCTGCAGAATGCCAACACAGGCATCAGCAACCAGCTGCAGAAACGTAATACGGAAGTCATATAGGAGTGGATCCCAAATACGAATGGATGACATTCGATTGTTACCCTCCTAATGATTTTCCTCAACCTTTGATCGACCATGGCCTGCGACGGATCGTCGCAAGGATGCAGGAGTGATGCGATGACGTTTTGGCAACGCCTGGAAGAACCAGCGCATGTCGTGGTCTGCGGTGCCAGCCGGGGAATCGGCCTAGCCCTCACCGCGCAGCTGCTGGCGCGCGCCGATATTGCTGAAGTGTGGGCCATCGCCCGACACGCCAATCAGGCGCCCGGCTTGCTTGAGCTGCAAGCGCAATACGGCCAACGCCTGCGCTGCCTGGATGTGGACGTGTGCGATGAACAGGCGCTGAGCGCGATGGCCATACATTTACGTGCAGCCATACCACGCCTGCACCTGTTGCTGTGTACCGTTGGTGTGCTGCAGGACGGCGCAGCGAAAGCCGAGAAAGGCCTAAGCCAGATCAGTCTTGAAGGGCTACTGGCAACCTTTCAACGCAACAGCTTTGCGCCGATTCTGCTGCTCAAGCACCTGCTGCCGCTGCTGCGTGGTCAGCACACCTGCACCGTGGCGGCGCTGTCGGCACGGGTCGGTTCGATTGGCGACAACCGCCTCGGCGGCTGGTACAGCTACCGTGCCAGCAAGGCCGCGCTGAACCAACTGCTGCACACCGCGAGCATCGAGTTGAGCCGTCTCAACCCCAACAGCTGCGTGCTCAGCCTGCACCCTGGCACCACCGACACCGAACTGTCGAAACCCTTTCAGGCGAATGTGCCAGCCGACAAACTGTTTACCCCAAACTACTCAGCCGGATGCCTGCTTGCGCAGATCGAACAGCACGGACCGGCGCAGACAGGCAGCTTCTGGGGCTGGGATGGCCAACCAATTCCCTGGTAACTCAACCCGCGCAGTTCAGACCGGCGCGCGCCGCACGCTGGCCAGCAGTGCCGCCGCGCCGACAAACAGCGCGCCAAATGTGCGGTTCATCAGCTTCTGCTGACGTGGCGAACGCAGCGCGCCCAACACCCGGGCAGCCAGACCGGTGTAACCGGCCATAACAATCAGGTCGACGCAGATCATGGTCACCCCCATCACCATGTACTGCATCAGCAGCGGTGCCTGCGGGTTAAGGAACTGCGGCAGCACCGCGAGCATAAAGACAATCGCCTTGGGGTTGCTGAAGTTGACCAGAAAGCCGCGCAGCACCAGGGTCAGCGGTCGGCCGATGGGGCGCTCGGTCTGTGCGGTCATCTCACTGGGCAGCGCCTGCCACTGGCGATAACCGAGGTACACCAGATAAACCACGCCAAACCATTTGATCAGGCTGAAAGCCAGCTCCGACGCCGCCAGAATCGCCCCAACACCGGCGGCTACGATGGCAATCTGCAAGGCCAGGCCCAGCTGCAGGCCCAGAGCATTCCAGTAACCACGCAAAAACCCGTATTGCAGCCCGGCCGACATCGAGGCAATCGCCCCGGCACCCGGCGACAGGCTAATGACCCAACAGGCCACAAAGAACGCAAGCCAGGTTTCCAGTGCCATGGCATTTCTCCATTAAACAAATGCGAAATAAAAAGGGGTAGGCCTTAGCCTACCCCTTGTCGATTGCCTCGCCCAGCCTGTGGCTTAGTTTGGCAAGTCCTTGCGCAACTGCACCGGCTCCGCGTCTTCTTCCTTGCGTGCACGAGCACGAGCGGTACGCATGCGGATATTGACGGCTTCCACCGCCAGCGAGAAGGCCATGGCGAAGTACACATACCCCTTCGGCACATGCACCTCGAAGGCTTCGGCGATCAACACGGTACCGACCACGATGAGGAACGACAGGGCAAGAATTTTCAGGCTCGGGTGCTTGTCGATAAAGTCGCTGATGGTGCCGGCTGACAGCATCATTACGATCACCGAAATCACAATGGCCGCGACCATGACGGGCACGTTGTCGACCAGGCCGACCGCAGTGATTACCGAGTCCAGGGAGAACACGATGTCGATGATCGCGATCTGTACGATGATCCCCATAAAGCCATAGGTCTTGCCACCCACGGCTTGGGCTTCTTCTTCGCCTTCCAGGCTGTGGAAGATCTCCGCAGTACTCTTCCACAACAGGAACAGACCACCGAAGAACAGAATCAGATCACGGCCAGAGAAACCCTGATCGAACACATGGAACAGATCGGCGGTCAGGCGCATCACCCAGCTGATCGACAGCAGCAGGAGAATCCGCGTGCCCATCGCCAGGGCCAGGCCGAAGAAGCGCGCCTTGGGTTGCTGATGCTTGGGCAGACGGCTGACCAGGATCGAGATAAAGATGATGTTGTCGATGCCCAGGACAATTTCCAGGGCGGTCAGGGTCAGAAACGCGACCCAGAGTTCAGGGCTGGCCAGCCATTCCATAGGAATCAGTTCTCGCTAGTACGTACAGGTGGGAGTTCGCCATTGCGCCAGCGGCGCACGGCTTTTTGAAAAAACAGGCTATTGGGAATCTGCACCCAGGCACCAGGGGCATCACCGCTGAGATCTTCCAGGGTGGTATAGAACAGGTTGATCGCCATCACCCTGCCGCGCACCCCGGGCTTGTCGGCGCTTTCCAGCACTTCGACACAATCACCAATACGAAACGGCCCCATGGCGAAGATCAACAACGCGCAGAACATGTTGGACAACACGCTCCAGATGGCGAAAAAGGCCACTGCAGCGACGGCGGCAAAGCCGGTCAGTGCGGTCCACAGCACCTGCGCGGAAACGCCCAGTCGCTCCAGCACCAACATGAATGCGCTACCGAGAATCAGCCAGCGCAGCAGACCGCGCAGCGGCATCAGCAACTCGGCCGGCAACTGCGGGTAGCGGTTACCGAGGCGGGTGATGCCACGGGTGAGAATGCGCTGAAACAACCAGGCCAGCAGCACAATCAGGATGACCTGACCGGTGCGCAGCAACGGCTCTTGCCAGGTCGTCAGCCATTCCAGCGTCGGCAGGGTGATGCTCAACTGGCGGCCTCCAGCTCGGCTTGCAGAGCTTCGAGGGTTTCCAGCGCGAGCATCCAGCGTTCTTCAAGATCGGCTTCGCGACTTTTCAGCTTGGCCTGTTCGGCCAGGGCGTCACGCAGCTCGTCCTTGCGCGCGGCCTCGTAGATGCCGCTGGCGCCCAGACGCGCTTCGACGGCAGCGAGCTTCTCGTGCAACTGGCCCAGTTCTTTCTCCAGCTTGTCGGCTTCGCGCTTATGCGGCGCCAATTGCTGACGCAAAGCTGCTGCGGCCTGACGCTGCACACGCTTGTCGGCTTTATCCGGATTGCTTTCACCACTGCTGGTCGGCGCCTGCCGCGTGCGGTAATCCACCAGCCAGCGTGCGTAGTCTTCCAGGTCACCATCAAACGGCTGCACCTGACCATCGGCGACCAGCAGGAACTCGTCGGTGGTGCTTTTCAGCAGATGGCGATCGTGCGACACCACCACCACTGCGCCGGAAAACTCCTGCAGCGCCATGGTCAGCGCCAGGCGCATTTCCAGGTCGAGGTGGTTGGTCGGTTCATCGAGCAGCAACAGGTTGGGTTTGCCCCAGGCAATCAGCGCCAGGGCCAGGCGGGCTTTCTCACCGCCGGAGAAATTCAGCACCGGCTCGTCGCAACGCGGACCGCGGAAGTCGAAACCACCTAGGAAGTCGCGCAGGGTCTGCTCACGCTCGGTCGGGGCCAGGCGCTGGAAGTGCAGCAATGGGCTGGCCTTGTCATCCAGGGCATCGAGCTGATGCTGGGCGAAGTAGCCGACCACCAGGTTCTCACCCCGTTGCAGATGGCCACTGATGGGCTGCAGTTCGTTCGACAGGTTTTTGATCAGGGTCGACTTACCCGCCCCGTTCGGTCCGAGCAGGCCCAAGCGCGCGCCGGGAGACAGGTTCAGTTTGACCTTCTCCAGCACCACCTTGTCGCCGTAACCCAGGCGGCCTTCGCTCAGACTGAGCAGCGGACTGGAGATCTTGTCGGCCTCACGGAAGCTGAAATCAAACGGCGAATCGACGTGCGCGGCCGACAGCTCTTCCATGCGTTCCAGCGCTTTGATCCGGCTCTGCGCCTGACGCGCCTTGGTGGCCTGGGCCTTAAAGCGGGCGATGTACTTTTCCATGTGCGCGCGCTGCGCCTGCTGCTTCTCGTACGCCTGCTGCTGCTGAGCCAGGCGCTCGGCGCGGGTGCGCTCGAAGGCCGAATAGCCGCCGCGATAGAGGGTCAGCTTCTGCTGGTCGAGGTGAGCAACGTGGTCCACTACGGCATCCAGGAAATCGCGGTCATGGGAGATCAGCAGCAAGGTACCGGGGTAACCTTTCAGCCAGCTTTCCAGCCAGAGGATTGCATCGAGATCGAGGTGGTTGGTCGGCTCATCGAGCAACAGCAAATCAGACGGGCACATCAGCGCCTGCGCCAGGTTCAGGCGCATGCGCCAGCCACCGGAGAAGTCGCCGACGCGGCGATCCATCTGCGCACTGTCAAAACCCAGACCGGCGAGCAGCTTGCGCGCACGGGCATCGGCACTGTAGCCGTCGAGGGTGTCCAGCTCGGTGTGCAACCGCGCCACGGCTGCGCCATCATGCGCCGCTTCGGCCACAGCCAGTTCGGCCTGCACCTTGCGCAGTTGCAGGTCGCCATCGAGCACATAGTCGACTGCCTGACGCTCGACCGCATCGATCTCCTGGCGCATATGCGCCACACGCCAATCGGCGGGAATCAGGCAGTCGCCCGCGTCCGCACTCAGCTCGCCACGAAACAGGGCAAACAGGCTGGATTTGCCGGCGCCGTTGGCGCCGATCAAGCCGGCTTTGTGGCCGGGGTGCAGGGCCATCTCAGCGTCTTCTAGCAGACGCTGAGGGCCACGCTGTAAAGTCAGGTTCTGGAGTCGGATCATAATGGCGGCGGAGTCTACCAGAGTCCCTTTAGGGTCTGTTCCCGTTTCATCGCGAGCCGCGTTGCCGCGAGCAATGGCCCCCGGTTAGGCGCAGGACGCAGGTAATGGTCATTCCCTTGCCAAGTCCTGCAACAACAGCGGGGGCCATTTCCCGCGCAACCCAAAGGGCCGGGCCTGTTTTTGCGCGATACTGCGTTTCTCGACACTCATTTGGAACAACCAAACTTCGTGTCTCGCGCCTTGCCTCGCGCAAAAACAGGCTCCGGCGCGGCCGTGAATGAAACGGGAACAGACCCTAGTGAAACCCGGAAAGCACCATGCCTACTGACCTGTGGCGATTCGCCGAAGCACTGTATCAACGCCCTGGCGTCGGGGCCGCGTGCCTGCTGTTGCAAACGCAAGGGGCGGACGTGTGCCTGCTGCTTTGCGCCGCCTGGCTAGAACGCCGGCAGATTACCTGCACCAACGAGCGCAGCGATGCGTTACGCAATATCGCGCAACCCTGGCAACAGCAGGTAGTAGTACCGCTGCGCCAATTGCGCCAAAGCTGGCGCGAGCAAGCGCAGAGCGATCATGACCTGGCGCAATTACGTGAACAGATCAAACAGCTGGAGCTGACCGCAGAGCGCGAGCAGTTGGAACGGTTGGCAGCCTGTACTCAGGACTGGTCAAGCCAAGCGGCGAACGCGCCGCTGAATTGGCTGGAAAGACTGGCTACACAGCAGTGCAACCGCGATGCGCTGCAAACGCTGCGCATCGCGGCGGCACACCTCAGCGCTTAAACAGCGCTGGGCGGAGTGCTGCCATTGCTGCCGACAGGTGCAGCAGGCGCTTCGGCAACCACTGGTTTGGCAGCAACGGGCTTGGCGGCAGCTTTCTTCACAACCGGCTTGGCTGCAGGTTTTGCAGCAGGCTTGCTGGCAGGTTTAGCCGCCGGAGCCTTTTTCACCGCAGGTTTAGCAGCTGCCTTGGCAGGCTGTGCCACCGGCTTGCTCGCTTCAGGCTTGGCCGCGCTGGCTGCTGGTTTTTTCGCCGCAGGTTTGGCAGGTGCCTTGGCTGCTGGCTTTGCCGCGACGGGAGCTTTGCTGACAGCCTTGGCCGGTGCTTTGGCAGCCGGTTTGGCGGGCGCTTTAGCCGGGGCCTTGGCAGCTGGCGCAGCAGCTTTAGTGACAGGTTTAGCCGCTGGCTTGCTGGCTGCGGGTTTGGCCGGAGCTTTAGTTGCGGCTGGCTTGGCAGCAGGTTTGACCACTGCGGCCTTGGCGGAACGGCTATCGAGCGCTTTGCCTACGGCTTCTTTAACCTTTCCAACGCCCTGAGCGAGCTTCAGGCTTTCCTGTGCGTCGCGCTTAAGGCTGGCGATGTAGGTACGGGTTTCACTTTGGCGGTCTTTCAGGGTATCGAGCAATTGCTCCAGCTCAGCCACGGCTTCTTTACCTTTGGCCTGCGCCTTGGCTTTGCCGGCTACCGCTGAATCCTGCATTTTACTGCGGGCTTTATGCAGTTTTTCCTGGGCCTTGCCGCGTTGCTTTTCCAACTTGGCGAGCAACTTCTCGGCATCAACCAAAGCACGCGTGCAGGCATCTTCAAGATGCTCAAGCAGGCTGCTGGAAAGTTGCTGCAGCAGGTGCAGCGGGGTACTCACTGATTTCTTCTTTGCATTCTTTGTTGCCGACATGACACGCCTCCTGGCGGATGAAGATGGCGTCATACTAGACCTCCTTTTGTCCGCCTTGCCACCTCGCCGCACCTGGCTGGCATAATCGGCGCATCTTCGCCGGAGAACCCCCATGCCACGTTTTGCCCTGTTATTGCTCTGCCTGCTCGCGCCCTTGTCTCAAGCAGACGAGCACGCCCACGACCTGGCTTACAGCTTGGGGGTAAAACTCGGCGAGCGACTGCGCGACGAAGTACCGGATCTGGAACTGCAAGCGCTGCTCGATGGCCTGCGTCAGGCTTACCGCAATGAGCCGCTGGCAGTGGATGCCAAACGCATCGAAAGCCTGCTAGCCGAGCATGAAGCGCAACTGGCTAACGCGCCCGAGCGCGTTGAAAAAGCCAAGACGGCCGAACAGCGCTTTCTCGCCATGGAAAAAGCCAAGGCCGGTGTACGCGTACTGCAAGATGGCGTATTGATGCAGGAGCTGCGCGCCGGCAACGGCCGCAAACCAGGCCCGAAGGATCGTATTCAGGTGCGCTATATCGGCTTCTTGGCGGATGGCAGTCAGTTTGATGAAAGTCAGACTGCGCAGTGGTTTCGCTTGGACAGCGTGATCGCCGGATGGCGCAGTGCGCTGCAGCAGATGCCAGTCGGCGCACAATGGCGTTTGGTGATTCCATCGACGCAGGCGTATGGCGAAGAAGGTGCGGGAGATTTGATTCCACCCTACTCGCCCCTGGTGTTCGAGCTGGAATTGCTCGACACCAAGGAGTAACGCGCCGGCGTATCAGAGGGCAGGCGTGGCCTGTTCCTGATGGGCGTTGTGCAGGACTTCAATCAAGCAGTCCTCCAGCTCAAACCGCTCGTGCAACAACTGCCCTAAGCGTTTCAGCTCGTCGATCAGCGAGACCGAGTCATGGCAATCGCCATTGTCACAGCGGTCGTTGAACGCCAGCGCCACTTCGGTGATGACCTCAATGCGCGGGTAAATCTGCTTGGCCAAATCGAGGCCACGCTGGTCACCAAAGGCCTTGGCTTCGCTGGTCAACTGTTCGTACACCTCGAAATGGCCAGCGGACACATAGTCAACCAGGATTTCGCAGAAGTGCTGCAGCGGCTCTGCGTTGGCGCTCGGCGCTTGCGGCGAACTGTTGATGGCCGCGTAGGCACTCACCAATTCCTTGCGCTCTTGCAGCCAGCGGTCGATCAGCAGGTGAACTCCACCCCAACGTTCCTGGGCGTTCTGACAACTCTCGAGCATGATGACCTCTACTTCCCTATTGCTATTAGTGTTGTACGCCCGCATCGAGACAGTTTTTTGTCAGTCCGTGCAAGGTCTGGGAAGACAGCCGCGAAACGGCAACTTTCCGGCGGTATCTAAGAGCCAGATTATTCCCGCCGGCCTAGGCCTTCAAGGTAGCGCCGGAGAAAATTTCATACAAGCGTTTAACCGGCGACTATTCGGCTTTACCCGCCACGGCGGGCTTGTAAAAACTCAGGGTAACCTGACCCAGATCGATCCCCCACTTCGACATACGTGCACGGTTGAGCATCACCTGGCCATCCATCAGGAACATCCAGTCATCAAAATCAACCACATAGGTTGAATCATCGACCTTTAGCCGCAGTTTGTAACGCCAGTGCAGGGCGTTGCCGGCCACCTCACCGATAGCCTCGCCAACCACATCGTCTGCCGTGCCACGCCAGCTGCCGTCAGCCTGTTTTTTAAGGGTCCAGACGCGCCGCTCGGCGCTGCCATCGCTGTAGGTAAAGCGCTCATCCAGCACGCCTACATCGCCCTTCCAGGTGCCGGTCATGGCTACATGGAAGCGTTTGACCACTTCGCCGGAGCGGTTCTGGAACATCCCCCAGGCCTGCATATCACCCTTGAAGTAATCGCTCAGCTCCAGGCGCGGCTGCTCATTGGCGTAATCACTCACCTGCGGGCCGGCGCACCCTAGCAAAAGCACCATCAGACAACCCATCAACAACGTTCGCATAAGCACCTCGGGCAACAGTTATTCAGTTTTCAACGGACAAGGCCGGCGTGCACAACCGTGCGTCGAGCAAGCGCAGGCCTTCCTGATACAGGCTATTGCTGCGCTCCAGCTCACCCAGTTGCGCCAATAGACGAGCCAGCTCGGCACATGTTTCCGGGTGACGCTGAAAGGCCAGACTGGTTTCCAGATAATCCTTGGCCTTGCCCCATAATTGACTGTGCAAGCACAACCGCCCCAACGTCAGCAAAAGCCCGGCATCCTGCGGGTGTTGCTTCAGCCAAGCTTCGGCGGCTTGCAGCTGCTTGCCCAAGTCGCTGCCTCGCAGCAAGCCGTACAGGCGCACCAGAGCGGTGTCGTAGTGCTGTTTCAAGTAAGGGCGCAGCAGCGCTTCAGCCTCAACTTCGGCGCCCAGCAGGCGCAGTTGCTCGGCGTAAATCGCCAGCAGTTCGGGCTCCTGATGCTGTGCGGTTGGCATGGCCTGCCATGCGTGCTGCAACGCCAGCAGTGCGGCAGGCGCCTCGCCATCAGCCGTCTGCGCAGCTTGCAACAAGCGGCCACGCCAGGCCTGACGCTCAAGCTCGCTCAACTCGGCATTGCCCAGGGCTTTTTCCTTGCGCAACTCTGGCAGCAGGCCGAGCAACGCTGACCAATCGCCCGCCTGCAGATACAGCTGCTGCAGCTGACGCAAGACTAGGTGATGGTGCGGATGACGCGAGCGCATGGCCTGCAGGGTGTCCAGCGCATCCGCCGTCTGGCCGCGCGCCAGCTGTAATTCGGCGTGCTGCAGCGCAATCGCCAGCTCAGCCTGCGGCTGGCGATTGAGCGCCTGCTCCAACAAGTCATCGCTGTCACTGTGATGCCCCAGCTGATGCGCGGCCTGCGCGGCGCCGAGGTAGTAGCTCAATGGTTGCGGCGAGTCGTTGGCCGCCTGTTTAAGATGACGCAAAGCACGTGCCCAGCGACCTTCGGCAAGATCGAGAAAACCCTGCTCGGATGCCAACCGCACGCGACGACGTTTGTGCAAGCGTGACCACGGGTTGAGCAGGCCCCCCGATGTCACCAGCAACCTCACGCTCAATCGCAGCAGATAAACCAGCAGCCAGAGCGCCAGCACCAGAGCGACAAATGCCCACAGGCTGGACTCATATCGAAAGCCCTGGAAAGCAATCAGCACATAACCCTTGTGCTCAGCCAGCGGCAAACCGAACAACACCAAGCTGGCGACGCCGGCAACCAGCGCCAGGATCAGCAGCAACCAACAGAAGCGCTTCATTGCAGCGCCTCCTGCAGTTGCGCCTCAACATCATCGGTGGCTGCAGCGGCGGGCTCAGCTTCGACCTGCTGCTGACTGCGCGCGGCCTGCTTGGCCTGAAGATAGGCTTGCACGGCATTCAGCGTCTGGCTGAGGTCCGGCGGCGTCACTGCAATCGGGCGCTCGGCTAATTCATCAATACGCGCACGCAGGGCGCGGCTGTTGGGGTTGTCCACATCGAAGTGCGCGTCCAGCACCTCACGCGCCTGCTGCAGGGCTTGCTGGTACACCGCCGTTTGACCGTGCAGTGCGCCCCACTGCGCCTGCTCCAGCGCCAGACTAAGGGCCAGACGCACCTGGGTCAGGCTCTGCCCGGCGAGCACAGGGCGGATATTGCGGTCGGCGTTGAAATCGATGCGGAAGTATTCCGACAAGGTCTGCAGGCCGCGCTGCCACCATTGCGGCTCCATGACACCTTCGTCAGCCAGCTCGCTGAGCACACCGCCCTCACCGCTGAAACTCGGGGCCAGGGCATTGAGTTGTGCCACCTGATCGCGCAGGGCGCCCAGTTGCAGAAACAGCCCGGTACGATCTGGGTTGGCGGTCGAGCGCAGCGCTTGCAGGCTCTTGGCTAATTGCTCGCGGGCAGCAAATGCGGCGGGATCATCCTGTTCGTGGAGGATTTCATCGGCAGCCTGCGCCAGCGCGGTGGCGCTGTTGATGTCCTGCAACGCGGACAGGCGCAGGCTGGCCAGGCGCAGCAGATGCTCGGCCTCGGCCAGGCGCCAATCCTGCCGGCTGGCACCCAGCACGGTTTCCAGGCGCTGGTTGAGCAGCTGCTGATCGCCCTGCAGCTGTGCCAGCAGGCGGCGACGGGTTTCCAGCTCCTCGACACTCGGTAGCTGATCGAGGCGAGCCTCTAATTGCTTACCCGTCTGCGCCAGGCTTTGCGCTTCACTGCGCGCGTCCTGCAACTGGCCTTGCTGTTGTTGCTCGCGAGTGTCCAGCGCCTGCAACTGCCAAAGCCCCCAACCGCCTGCACCGGCACCGGCCGCCGCAACCAGTAAAGCCAGCAGTGCCAGGCCGTTGCCACGCGAAGCGGGTTTGCCCGCAACCGCTGCGGGTGTAACGGGTTTCGCCGCAGCCTGCACAGGCTCGGACGGCTGTTGGTTCACATCGTGATCCTGCGGGGCTTGCTCTTTCGGAGTAGTTGCTTCGCTCACGTATCCATCCTTTGCGTCAGAGATCGGGGCAGGTTGCGCCTGCAAGGCTGCCAGCAACGCCGCGGCACTCGCGCCGCGGCAGTCCACAACAAATTGTGCACCTGCCGCACGGGCCATTTCGGCCACTCGCGGGCTGGGTACAAACAAGGGTAGCTGGGCCAGCTCGGCCCAAGCTTCAGCGGCCAGCTCACGCAAATGCACAAAGCCCTGCCCACTGCTGACCACCAGCGCGTTCAGGCGTTCCTCCTGAATGCGTTCGGCGAGCGCAGCCGGCGGGTAATCCGGCAGCACCCGGCGATACAATGGCAGATAGTCCACCTGCACGCCTTGGCCGCGCAAGCGCTCGGCCAGTAGCTCTCGGCCACCCTCGCCACGCAGGATCAACACCCGTGGGCTGGCAGCCGCCGTCAACGCCTGCTGCAGTTGCGGCAGGGCGAGCAGCGCCTCGCTGTCATCGGCCTGCTCTGGATAGTGCACCTGCAGGCTTCGCTCGCGGAGAACTTGCGCAGTGGCTGCACCGACGCTGAACCAGGGCTGCTCGGCAGACACTGGCGTTTGGTAGCGATCCAACAGATCAAGCGCCAGCCGCGCCGCCGGCTTGCTCACCACGATCACCGCGCTATAGCGCTGCAGATCGGCAAGCGTGGCGCGCTGCTCGGCACTCTCGCTCAGCGCCTCGATGGCCAACAACGGCAAGCTGCTGCTGTAGATGCCCTGTTCGGCCAAGGTTGCCGCCAGCGCAGCCGATTCCTGGGCCGGTCGCGTCAGCAGCACACGCCAACCCGTCACTCGGCAGCGGCCTCGCCGTAAACAGCTTGCAGAATGGCCGCAGCACCCTGGGCCAACAGGGCTTCAGCGACCTGCACACCCAGCTGTTCGGCTTGCGCTAGCGGAGCACGGTTTTCCGCCCGCAGCAGCAAACCGCCATCCGGCTGACCGACCAGGCCGCGCAGCCACAGCTGCTCGCCCTCGAGCACCGCGTAGCAGGCGATTGGCACTTGGCAGCCGCCGTTCAGATGCTTGTTAAGTGCGCGCTCGGCGGTCACCCGCAGTGCGGTGTCACGGTGATGCAGAGGCGCCAGCAGGGCATGGATCTCGCTGTCGGCAGTACGGCATTCGATACCTACAGCGCCCTGACCACCTGCTGGTAAGCTGTCTTCAGCGCTGATCGAGGAACGGATGCGCGCTTCGAACCCCAGGCGAATCAGGCCGGCCGCGGCCAGGATAATAGCGTCGTACTCGCCAGCATCCAGCTTGGCCAGACGGGTATTGACGTTGCCACGCAGAAACTGGATTTTCAGATCAGGACGGCGCGCCAGCAGCTGTGCCTGACGGCGCAGACTGGAGGTGCCGACCACGCTGCCTGCGGGTAAGGCATCGAGGCTGGCATAGGTATTGGAAACGAAGGCATCGCGCGGATCTTCCCGCTCGCAGATGCAGTAAAGGCCCAGGCCTTCGGGGAAGTCCATCGGCACATCCTTCATCGAATGCACGGCGATGTCGGCCTGGTTCTCAAGCATCGCGGTTTCCAGCTCTTTGACAAACAATCCCTTGCCGCCAATCTTAGCCAGCGGCGCGTCGAGCAGCTTGTCGCCACGGCTGACCATGGGCACCAGGCTGACCTTGAGGCCAGGGTGCGCCTGTTCCAGGCGGGCCTTGACGTGTTCGGCCTGCCACAGGGCCAGGGCACTTTTACGGGTGGCAATGCGGATTTCGCGAGACATGGGCAATTCCAGAAAACGAACTGCCGGGGATAATAACAGGCTGGCCCAGATCAGGCCTGCGACCCTAGCAGCTAAAGCGCCTTAGCAACCAGTATCGGATCTTGCGCGCTAGAGTGAGACAAGGCGGAAACAGGCGAGGAAGCGGAGTTTACTGTTGTAAATGAGCATTCCGAGCCTGTTTCCAACGCAGGATCGCCGACGTGCAGCAGATCCAGTCAGAACGCTAAAGGTTGTGCATCAGCTTACGCACCCCGGCCACATGCCGGCGGCTGACAATCAGTGCTTCCTCATTCATGCCCTTGAGGAACAGCTGAAAATGCCCAAGCGGCGTGCGCTGCAAGCGCTCGATACGCTCGCGGGCAACCAGGGCATTACGGTGGATACGCACAAAGCGATCACCGAATTCGTCTTCCAAGGCTTTCAGCGGCTCATCCAGCAGTACTTCGCCGCCCGCATGACGCAGGGTTACGTATTTATGGTCGGCAATAAAGTAGATCACCTGATCCAGCGGAATCAGCTCAATGCCTTTGCGGGTGCGTGCACTAATGTGGCTGCGCGGGCCACCACCGCTGTCTACTGCTGGACGGGTCAGGGCGGCGAGTTGCACGCGGTTGGGCCGTTCAGCTTTCTTCAGTGCTTCGCTGAGGCTTTCCGCACGAACTGGTTTGACCAGATAGCCCACGGCGCTGACCTGAAAGGCTTCCAAGGCAAATTCATCATGAGCGGTGCAGAAAATAACGGCTGGCGGCGCCTCGCGCTCACATAGCCTTGCTGCCACCTGCAAGCCATCAAGGCCCGGCATGCGGATATCCAGCAACACCACATCCGGCCTCAGGCTGTCGATCAGGCTCAGGGCCTCCTCGCCGTTGCTGGCTGCGGGTTCAAGCACGCGATAGCCATCGAGTTCGCCCACCATGCGGCTTAGGCGCTCTCGGGCCAGGGGTTCATCATCGACAATCAGGACATTCATAATGCACGGGCTTCCTGCTTGGGTCTCGCACAAGGATAGCGTAGACAAGTGAAGTGGCGTCCGTCACGGCGCTCTACGCTGAGACTGGCCCGCGGCCCGAAAAGTGCCACCAGCCGCGCATCGATATTGGTCAGCGCCTGATGGGTACCGCGCGACGGCGGCTCCTCGCCTATTTGTTCGTATGGATTGCTCACGCACAGCTGGAATACCCCATCGTGATAACTTGCTTCGACCCGCACCAGGCCACCCTCAATGCGCGGCTGAATACCGTAGATCAAGGCGTTTTCCAGTAAAGGCTGCAACGTCAGTTGTGGAATGGGCAGATCGTCCGGCACATCAACAATCTCCCACTGCAACTGTAGACGCTCGCCGAGCCGATAGCGCTCAATCGATAAATATCGTTGCGCCAGCTCCAGCTCTTCACGCCAGGGCACCAGACTACCGGGCTTGGCCAGGCTGGCGCGAAACAGGTCGGACAAATCCAGCACCGCCTGCTCGGCCTTGTAGGGGTCGACCACCACCAAGCTGGCAATGCTGTTCAGGCTGTTGAACAGAAAGTGCGGGCGGATGCGCGCCTGCAGCGACTCGATGCGCGCGCGCAACTCGGCCTGCTCCTGCTTGCGCCACTGGCTCTGCAGGTAGAAATAGCGCAGCAGCAACGCCGACATGATCAGACTGATCAAGGCATGGCGCAGATACAGATTGACCTCTCCAGTACGCGGCAGCGGCCCGCCCAGCTCGTAATAGTCCGCCACTGCGGTACAGATCAGGCTCAGAGTGACCACAATCGCGCAGCACAAGGCGCCGGCCGTGGCTGCCGGCATGCGCGCCATCAGCGGACGCAGACGGCACAGCACGGCGGCCGAGAGCAGCACGATCCATTGCACAAACAGCGACGTCAGCGCCAGGCGCACCCAATCGAAGCCCGGCAGCATCGGCTCGGACAACACCAACACCAGCACCAACAACTCAGCCAGCAGCACCATGCTCAGCAGAGCTTCTGGCTGGCAGAGTTCGGGCACGAAGAAGTCATCGACCAGTGGTGGTTGTTTTTCTGATAAAGCGCTTTTTATTTTCATCGCCGCAGTTTCCGCGTGACCCGCGCCAGCAGCAAGATAGACAGCTGCGACCGGGCAAAATAAAGCACCGAAATGCGCTCGCCGCGGTAAAACTGTGAACGGCGCAACATTGCTCCACTGCAGCCTAGCTGCGCCCACCGACAAAGCGACGCGGCGAATTTGCCGGCCAGCCTGTTATTATCGGCGCACTTTTCCGTCTTGCCGGCCGCCCCAGCGCGGCCAGCCCGTTTTAGCGCACCAGCCGAGCGAAGCCCATGAGCACTGAAAAAACCAACCAATCCTGGGGCGGCCGCTTCAGCGAGCCAGTCGATGCCTTTGTTGCCCGCTTTACCGCCTCCGTCGAATTCGACAAGCGCCTGTATCGCCACGACATCATGGGTTCCATCGCCCACGCCACCATGCTGGCCAAGGTCGGCGTGCTGAATGATGCCGAGCGCGACGCCATCGTCGACGGCCTAACGCAGATTCAGAGCGAGATCGAAGCCGGCCAGTTCGACTGGCGCGTCGACCTGGAAGACGTGCACATGAACATCGAAGCGCGCCTGACCGACCGCATCGGCGTCACCGGCAAGAAGCTGCACACCGGCCGTAGCCGCAACGACCAGGTGGCCACCGATATCCGCCTGTGGCTACGCGACGAAATCGACCTGATCCTGGCCGAGATCACCCGCCTGCAGCAGGGCTTGCTGGAGCAGGCCGAGCGTGAAGCCGAGACCATCATGCCGGGCTTCACCCACCTGCAAACCGCTCAGCCAGTAACCTTCGGCCACCACCTGCTGGCCTGGTTCGAAATGCTTAGCCGCGACTACGAGCGCCTGGTGGATTGCCGCAAGCGTACCAACCGCATGCCGCTGGGCTCGGCAGCGCTGGCCGGCACCACCTACCCGATTCAGCGCGAAGTTACCGCGCAACTGCTCGGTTTCGACGCCGTTGGCGGCAACTCGCTGGATGGCGTGTCGGATCGCGACTTCGCCATCGAATTCTGCGCCGCTGCCTCGATTGCCATGATGCACCTGTCGCGCTTCTCCGAAGAGCTGGTGCTGTGGACCAGCGCGCAGTTCCAGTTTATCGACCTGCCGGATCGCTTCTGCACGGGCAGCTCGATCATGCCGCAGAAGAAAAACCCCGACGTACCCGAGCTGGTGCGCGGCAAGACCGGCCGCGTGTTCGGCGCACTGATGGGCCTGCTGACCCTGATGAAAGGCCAGCCGCTGGCCTACAACAAGGACAACCAGGAAGACAAAGAACCGCTGTTCGACGCCGCCGATACCCTGCGCGACAGCTTGCGCGCCTTTGCCGACATGATCCCGGCGATCAAGCCCAAGCACGCGATCATGCGGGAAGCGGCGCTGCGCGGCTTCTCCACCGCCACTGATCTGGCCGACTACCTGGTACGCAAGGGCCTGCCGTTCCGTGACTGTCACGAAATCGTCGGCCATGCGGTGAAATACGGCGTCGAGTCCGGCAAGGATCTGGCCGAGATGAGCCTGGAAGAACTGCGCCAGTTCAGCGAACAGATCGAACAGGACGTGTTTGCCGTGCTGACGCTGGAAGGCTCGGTCAATGCTCGCAACCATATCGGCGGCACCGCACCGAATCAGGTAAGAGCAGCGGTGGCGCGCGGCCAGGCGCTACTCGCCTTGCGCTAAACCCTACGGGCGCGACCCCGTCGCGCCCTTATTCGCTGCCGGCATAAGACCTGAACTGACAATGCCAAAAAAACAGCGTCAATTTGCAAACAGCCCTGCAAAATGCGAACAAACCCGCCGCCAGCCGCTGGCGTACTCTTTCCTGCAGGCCAAATACTTTCCTCCACGCCGCCAGACACTCGTCTGCGCACTGGAGAAAGCCATGAAAATCTTCCAACGCTTACTCGCAAGCATCGGCACGCTCACCCTCGCCGCCTGTGTCAGCGCTACACCCATCGTTATTCCCAGCCAGGCAAGCTGGCACTGGCAACTCAGTGGCAAACTGAAAACCCCCGAGCGCCAGGTTTATGACATTGACCTGTTCGACACCTCAACGACCACCATCACCAACCTGAAAGGCCAGGGCCGTATCGTGGTCTGCTATTTCAGCGCGGGGAGCTGGGAAGACTGGCGCAGTGATGCCGCCCAATACCCTAAAGAAGCACTGGGTGCACAACTGGACGGCTGGCCGGGCGAACGCTGGCTGGATATCCGCCACCCCGCTGTTCGCACACTCATGGCCAAACGCATACGTTTGGCGGCCGAAAAAGGTTGTGATGCTGTCGAACCGGACAATGTGGACGGCTACAGCAACGGCAATGGCCTGGGGTTGAGTGAGGCAAACCAGATCGACTACAACCGCTGGTTAAGCCAGCAAGCGCATGAGCATAACCTGGCAATTGCATTGAAAAATGCAGTCGAGTTGATCCCCGCCCTGGTCGATGACTTTGACTTTGCCCTCAACGAAAGTTGCTATGCCTACAAGGAGTGCGAGGCGTACCGTTTATTCAGGCAGCAGGGCAAAGCTGTTTTCATCGCGGAATACCGCTCTTACAACAGCAACCTGTGCAGCAAAGCTTCCGCCTCTGGTTACCAATTGCAGTTCTTCAAGCGCGCCTTGAACACCGTGGGATCACCCTGCAAGTAATAGTCCCGCGCTAAAACGGTGTACCGACAGCTAGCGTTGCACTCCCATATGCGGTGATCACACGATCACCGCAACCCACCCCACTGACTGTGCCTGTACCCGGTCACTCGCCTTTACGCCCACACATGGCACACTGTAGGCCCCACCAAGGAGCCGCGCATGAGCGAGCAAGAAGACGAAGATTTTGCCCAGGACACCCTGATCCAGGCCATCGAAAACCAGCTGGAAGCCGGCGAACCGGCCTTCGTCCAGGCTGTGCTGAACAAGCTGAGTCTGGTCGGTTACGAGCGAGACGAGATTATCGAGCTGATGGCCCTGGTGCTGGCTGATGAAATCGACGTCATGCTGCGCGATGACCGCCCCTTCGATCTCGCCCGCTATGAGCAAGGCCTGCGCGCCCTACCCAAGTTGCCCGAACAGGCACCGTAATCAGCGCCGAAAAATTTACCCCACAGCACGCCAACTTCTGGCAGCATCAGGTCACAGCAGACTGCCTGGCGCTTCACTACACTGCTTCGCAGGCTGCCTGTTGTTTCAGCCGATTTACCGCAGCGGGTGCTGCAGCCGCCGGCCGCAGCTCACTAAAACAAGAAGCTGGAGTACTTATGGCCTTTACCCCTGAACTGATTGCCGAACTGGAAATCCTCGCGCTGTTTAACCTGGGCACCACTCAGGAAGGAATCAAGGTTCACCACACTGCCACCCCCTCGGCGATTGCCGCTGCCCAACGCCTGCATGACAAAGGCCTGATCAACCAGCCAGACGGCGGTTATCTGACCAGCCTGGGGCTCGACGCCGCCGAACACGCGCAAGTTCTGCTGACCATTCTCAATGTGACTGAAGCGGCCTAAGAAGCACCTGAAAACCTCGTCCACTGGCCCAACCGAAACTGCTTCTAAGACAACCCAGCCTGCGTCGCAACGGCTTTCTCAAGCTGCCCGTGACGCAGGCGATAACCCTGTATCCGCCGCCAGCCGCCTGGCCAGGCATGATCACGCACCGCCCTGCAGAGCCTGAGCATGAGCCGTACCGAGGAAATTCGCCCAGACATTGAAGACGGTATCGACCGCAAGGTACTGACGCAGCTGCGTGCGCGCTTCCTCAAACTCAACCAAGGCCGCCTGCAACGCGCCATGCAGGCGCTGTCGACGCGCCAGCAACTGGTGCTGAAGCTGTTGCCGCTGCTGTTCCACGTCAATCACCCTTTGCTGCCGGGCTACGTGTCCGGCCTGACCCCAGCCGGCCTCAGCGGCTTTGAACCGGATGACGAACTGTTGTCCGAGGCGCAGCGCCTGACCCGCTCGTTCGCCTACAAGCCCTACCGCGGCAAACAGACACTGCCAATCCACGGCCTATTTTTGATGGGCAGTCTGGGCACCGTGGCTCAGGCTGAGCAAAGCGACATGGACCTGTGGGTATGCCACGCCAGCGACCTGAGCCAGCAACAGCTGCATGAGTTGAACAAGAAGTGCGCGCTACTGGAAAGCTGGGCGGCCACCTTCGGCGCCGAAGCGCATTTCTTCCTGATTGATCCCGCGCGTTTCACCCAAGGCGAACGCGAGGCGCAACTGACCTCGGACGACTGCGGCACCACCCAGCATTACTTGCTGCTGGATGAGTTCTACCGCACCGCCATCTGGCTAGGCGGGCGCACGCCGCTGTGGTGGCTGGTGCCGGTGTATGAAGAGCAGCGCTATCAGCACTACACGAGCACCCTGCTGGCCAAGCGCTTTATCCGCGCCGAGGACGTGCTCGACCTCGGCCACCTGGCACGTATTCCGCCGGAAGAATTTATCGGCGCCGGCATGTGGCAATTGTTCAAGGGCATCGAGTCGCCCTACAAGTCGGTGCTCAAGCTGCTGCTCACCGAGGTTTACGCCAGCGAACACCCCAAGGTCGAGTGCCTGTCGCTGCGTTTCAAGCAGGCGGTGTTCGCCAATCGCCTGGATGTCGATGAGCTCGACCCCTATATCGTGGTCTACCGGCGCCTAGAGGAATACCTCAAGGCCCGTGGCGAGCATGAGCGCCTGGAGCTGATCCGCCGCTGCCTGTACCTCAAGGTCGACAAGAAGCTCAGCCGCCCACCGCGCAATAACCGCAAAAGCTGGCAACGCCTGCTGCTGGAGCGCCTGACCCGCGACTGGAACTGGGACAGCCGCCAACTGGCGATGCTCGACAGCCGCAGCCAGTGGAAGGTGCGCCAGGTCAGCGCCGAGCGGCGCATGCTGGTCAACGAGCTGACCTACAGCTACCGCTTTCTCTCCGAGTTCGCCCGCAGCGAACATGCCGGCAGCTCGCTCAACAGCCGCGACCTGGGCATCCTCGGCCGCCGCCTGTATGCCGCCTTCGAGCGCAAGGCCGGCAAGATCGAATTTATCAACCCGGGCATTGCCCCGGACCTCGCTGAAGACACCCTGACCCTGGCGCAGAACCCCAGCCCGGACGAGCCCAATGAAACCCTCTGGGCGCTCTACAGCGGCAGCGTCAACGCTCAGGACCTGGAAGACTTTTCACCACTCAAACGCTCGCGCGAGCTGGTCGAACTGCTCGCCTGGTGCCAGCGCAATGGCGTGATCGACAACAGCACACGGTTATCCTTACACCCAGGCGCCAGTGACCTGACCGAGTACGAGCTGTCCAACCTGCTCAACAGCCTGCAGCAGGTGGTGCCACTGCCCTTGCCGGCTGTCGATGAGGCGGCGCTGCTCAGCGCCAGTGTAGCCAGCGAGGTGCTGCTGCTGGTCAACGTTGGCGTCGACCCGCTCAGGCAGTTCAGCCAGATGAACATGCACATGACCACCGAGCGCACCGATGCACTGGGCTATTCCGGGGTGCGCGAGAACCTGATTCTGACCATCGACCAGGTCACCCTGAACAGCTGGAACGAGCTGCTGGTGACCCGCTATGACGGCCCACATGCGCTGCTCGACTGCCTGCGCGACTTCCTCAACGCCCTGCCCACCCGCGGCAGGAAGCCGAACCTGCGCGTACGCTGTTTCTGCCGCAACCGCGCCACGGCGATTGCCGAGCGGGTGGAAGAGTTGTTCCGCGAAACCCTGGGGAGCTTCAGCAGCGATCAGGCCAACCGCTACCTGCTGCAGATCAAACAGCAGTATCACCTGCTCGAATTGAAGCCTGGCCATGTCAGCCACACCAGCCTGAAAGACCTGCCCACCCTGATCGAGCACTTGGGTGAGGAGCTGCCCGGCTACAGCGAACTGCACCTGGACCGCAGCGCCCTGGAAGGGGAAGACCTAGCGCTGATTCTGCCCGTGGGACGACCGCAGTGTATTCAGGTGTTCTACCGCCTCAACGAAGGCAGCGCCACGGCAGAACTCAGCGTCCTCGACGAACACAATGCCCTGTGGCGCCAGCAGATGCCGTTCCGCGATGAGCAGAGCCTGCTGACCCCGCTGCAACGTTTCCTGCAATCGGTGCTGTACCGACGCAACGCCTTGCTGCCGCTGGATAACCTGCCGGCGCATCAGCCGCTGGAAGTGCTGTATTACCAGGTGCTACCGGATGCGCCTTTGCGCGCACAGCGTTTGGAGCGCCGGCCGCCGCCACTGTCACCGATCAGCCACCCGTTCTATGACGTTCAGGCCATCGTCGAACCTGGCGATGGCAAGCGCTCACACGTCACCCTGTACTGTAATCACCGCGAATTTTCCGAGCTGGAGTACGCTGGCGACCTATACGCCGCCGTGGCCCAGCACATTCTTGCGCAGCGCCGCGATGGTGCGCGCTACCCCTGCTACATCACCGACCTTGATCTGTCGGCAGTGCTGGGCGAAGGGCACATGCAGAGCGTGCATTACCTGCGCTACAAGAGCCGCCTGGAGGCGGCGCTGAATCAAGCCCTGCAAAAGGCCTGACCGGCCTACTCAAGCGCGGCTGTACTCACCCGCCGCTTCCGGCTGATATTCCACCGCCAGCAGGGTCAGCTTGAGTACTTTGCCGCCGGGCGCGGCCCAGTCGATATGCTGACCCACGGACAGCCCCAGCAGGGCCGTGCCGACCGGCGCCAGCACCGACACACAGCCTTCGCCGCCGGCGTCCTGCGGATAGACCAGGGTCAGGTGGTAATCCTTGCCGCTGCTTTCCTCACGGCAATGCACCCGAGAATTCATGGTCACCACCCCGGCCGGCACCTCGTCGTGGCCAACCACATCGGCGCGGTCCAGTTCGGCCTGCAACGCGATGGCACTGGGGCCGAAGTCATCCAGGCTGTCGAGCAGATGCTCCAGGCGCTGCAGGTCAAGACGGGTGATGGTGAGCGAAGGTGCGCTGGTCATGGTGCGGGTATGTCCCCTTTACGGATCGTGAAAAAAGCAAAACCCCATCACTAAGACGGGGTTTTGCAAGGCTTGGGCTGACCGTACCACAGCTAGTCAAATAAACAAGACCGCCCGGTCAAGGTGCCGCGCTACGCTGTCGCAAGCGCGCTTCAGCAGCCGCGCAGATGCTGCGTTTGCCCGCTATATCGGCTTTGCCCCAGTCGAGAATCTCCTGCAGCGAACGGCCACAGCCCAGGCAGATATCCTGATCATCCAGACAACACTGGCGACGGCAGGGCGAGGCGACCTCCTGGCCCGCGCCGTCAGAGCTCTTCGAACTCAAGGTCGGCACCGGATTGTTCCAGGGTGATACGCGCCAGCATTTCGCCCAGCTGCTCGTCGCTGCTGTCGCAGATCCAGCGCTCGCTGGCCTGGTCGTAATCGAAGTGGAAGCCGCCCGAACGCGCCGCCAGCCACAGCTGACGCAGCGGCTCCTGACGACTGAAGATCAGCTGAGTGCCGTTTTCAAAACGCACAGTCAGCACCCCGGCGGAGTTTTCCAGGTCGAGGTCCAGGTCGCTGTCATCGAAGATATCTTCCACCGCCTGCTGGGTGGCATCGACCAGATCGTGAAAGCGGGCTTCGGTCAAACTCATTGCGACTTACCTCAAAAAATTCAGCGACTGCAAAAGTCTTGGGCTGCGGTGATTAATGTTCTTTCAAGCTACGGCGATATTCGCCTGGGCTTTGCCCGGTCCAACGGCGAAACGCGCGGGCCAGTGAACCGGGCTCGCTGAAACCGACCAGGAAGGCGATTTCTGCCAGTTCGAGCGCCGGGTCGCGCAGGTAATGCAACACCAGTTGCTGACGGGTTTCATCCACCAACTGATTGAAGGATAACCCGGCTTCGCGCAAACGCCGCTGCAGGGTACGCGGACTAAGCGCTAAACGCGCGGCGATTTGCTGCAGATCGGCGCCCACTTCCGGCAGCTGGCGGGACAATTCCAGGCGCGCGCGATCGAGCACGCTATGGCCCTGCTGAATCTCGCCAAGCAGGCGATCAGCATAGGCATCGAGCATCAAGCGCACCTGCGCATCGGCCTGACCGAGCGGCGTGGCGAGCAGGCGCTTAGGGAATACCAGGGCGTTATCGGCCTGATCGAACAGCACCGGACAACGGAAGATCCGCTGGTACTCGGAGCTATCCGCCGGGGCCGAATGCTGGAAGCGCACCTCGGTCGGCGGAATATCCAGGCCACTGATCCAGTGGCCGAAGGTTACCCAGCCGGCCAGAGTTTCTTCGCTGAGCTGACGCTTCTGCTGCGGCAACAACGGCTGCCAGCTGTGCGCCACCTGCGGCTCCAGCCCTGCACGCGGCGGCTCATCGGCAAGATCAACCTGGCCCAGGTTGCCAACCAGCGCGGCATAGCGCGCTTGGCGATGCAACGCGTCGGCAAGGGTCGCACAGCTCATGATCAGATAACCCAACACGCCGTAATAACCGGGACGCACCGCCTCACCCAGGTGCAGACCCAGTTGCTCATCACCGGTCAACCGCGCGCCATGGCCGAGCAGCTCTAGATAAGTGCTGGCGGCAATGCGCTGATCTCGCTGAGCAAGAATCTGCGGGCTGAGCTGCACCCGTTCCAGCAGCTCTGCGCTGTCGACACCCTGGCGCGTCAGGTAATCGAGCAAACCTTGCAGGTAGGCAACGGAAACCGAGCTGCTAACGGGTACGGGGTTATCCATCCAGTCTCCTGATCGCTGGCGATGGGTGCAAAGCGAGGGGCTGTTCCCGTTTCGTTCGCGGCCGCGCCGGAGCTAGTTTTAGCGCGAGGCAAGGCACGAGACACGAAGTTTGGTTGTTCCAAATGAGTGTCGAGAAACGCAGCATCGCGCTAAAACTAGCCCGGCCCTTCGGGTTGCGCGAAAAATCTCGCCATGCGGTGTTGGAGGACTTGGCAAGGGAACACCATTACCTGCGTCCTCCGCCTAGCCTGGCGAGATTTTTCGTGGCAACGCGGCTCGTGACGAAATGGGAACAGACCCTAGCGCCAAAGATACAGGCAAAGCCCCGCCCGACGGGAACCCCAGCGCATAGGCAAGGCGTCGGGGGGTCGGTATACTCCGGCGCAATCATGCTTTATTACAAGGATTCCACCATGAAGCGGTTATTTACTGCCTTTGTCGCGATGCTTGCCATCAGCGCCCTGCTCGCTGGCTGCGGCCAGAAAGGCCCGCTGTACCTGCCGGAAGAAAGCCAGCCAGCGCCTGCGCAAACCGAATAAGGACAGCTCATGAACGCCTTCAACTACCGCGACGGTGCGCTGTTCGCGGAAGGCGTGGCGTTGTCCGCCATCGCCCAACGCTTCGGTACGCCGACCTACGTTTACTCGCGTGCGCACATCGAAGCGCAGTACCGCGCCTATGCCGATGCCCTGCAGGGCATGCCGCACCTAGTGTGCTTTGCGGTTAAAGCCAACTCTAATATCGGCGTGCTGAATGTCCTGGCCCGCCTCGGCGCTGGCTTCGACATCGTCTCCCGTGGTGAGCTGGAACGCGTACTCAGCGCCGGTGGCGAGCCGAGCAAGATCGTCTTCTCCGGCGTTGGCAAGAGTCGTGACGACATGCGCCGCGCTCTGGAAGTGGGTGTGCACTGCTTCAACGTCGAATCCACCGACGAGCTCGAGCGCCTGCAACTGGTTGCCGCCGAGCTGGGCAAGACTGCGGCGATCTCGCTGCGGGTCAACCCAGACGTCGACGCTGGCACCCACCCGTACATTTCCACCGGTCTTAAAGAAAACAAGTTCGGCATCGATATCGAGCAGGCCCTGGCTGTTTACGCCCGCGCCGCTGCGCTGCCGAACCTGCAAGTGGTCGGCGTCGATTGCCATATCGGCTCGCAGCTGACCACGTTGCCGCCGTTTCTCGATGCCCTCGACCGTTTGCTCGCGCTGATCGATCAACTCGCCGCAGACGGCATCCGCATCAAGCACCTGGACCTGGGTGGCGGTCTCGGCGTGCAATACCGCGACGAGCAGCCGCCACTGGCCGGCGATTACATCAAGGCCGTGCGTGAACGCATTGCTGGCCGCGACCTGGCCCTGGTGTTCGAACCGGGCCGCTCGATCGTCGCCAACGCTGGCGTGCTGCTGACCCAGGTCGAGTACCTCAAGCACACCGAGCACAAAGACTTCGCCATCGTCGATGCGGCGATGAACGACCTGATCCGCCCGGCCCTTTACCAGGCCTGGATGGACGTGGTCGCAGTTCAGCCGCGCGACAGTGCGCCGCGCAACTATGACATCGTCGGGCCGATCTGCGAGACCGGCGATTTCCTTGCCAAGGATCGCCAACTGGCCCTGGCCGAAGGCGACCTGCTGGCTGTGCGCTCGGCGGGTGCCTACGGTTTTGTCATGAGCTCCAACTACAACACCCGCGGCCGTGCCGCCGAGGTGATGGTGGATGGTGAACACGCCTTCGAAGTGCGTCGCCGTGAGACGCTCAGCGAACTCTTTGCGGGCGAAAGCCGCCTGCCGGAGTAGTGGCGATGTTATTGCGCTTTACCAAGATGCACGGCCTCGGCAATGACTTTATGGTCCTCGACCTGGTCAGCCAGCACGCGCATATTCAGCCGAAAAACGCCAAGCAGTGGGGCGACCGCCACACCGGCGTGGGCTTCGATCAGCTATTGCTGGTCGAGCCGCCAAGCAACCCGGACGTGGATTTCCGCTACCGCATTTTCAATGCCGACGGCTCGGAAGTGGAGCAGTGCGGTAACGGTGCGCGCTGCTTCGCCCGCTTCGTGCTGGACAAGCGCCTGACGGTGAAGAAGCAGATGCGCGTGGAAACCAAGGGCGGCATCATCGAACTGGACGTGCGCAACGACGGGCAGATCAGTGTCAACATGGGCGCACCGCGCCTGGTGCCAGCCGAGATCCCGTTCCAGGCCGAACAGCAAGCACTGAGCTACAGCGTGGCCGTCGACGGTCAGACCGTTGAGCTGGCTGCCGTATCCATGGGCAACCCGCATGCCGTGCTGCGCGTCGACAACGTCGACAACGCACCAGTGCACAGCCTGGGGGCAAAACTCGAACACCATTCGCGCTTTCCGCAGCGGGTGAACGTCGGTTTCCTGCAAGTGGTCGACCGCCAACGCGCCAAGCTACGCGTCTGGGAACGTGGCGCCGGGGAAACCCAGGCCTGCGGTACCGGCGCCTGCGCTGCGGCAGTGGCGGCAATCAGCCAGGGCTGGATGGACTCACCGGTGCAGATCGAACTGCCCGGCGGCAAACTGAGCATCGAGTGGGCAGGTCCTGGCCAGCCCGTTATGATGACCGGACCCGCAGTACGTGTGTACGAAGGACAGGTTCGCCTATGACCGACAAGCAGGATTCACCCAAGCCATTGGATTCGGAAACGGTTGCCGCTTATCTGCGTCTGCATCCGGAATTCTTTATCGACCACGACGAGTTGATCCCCGAGCTGCGCATTCCGCACCAGCGCGGCGATACCGTATCGTTGGTCGAGCGCCAGGTGAAACTGCTGCGCGAGCGCAATATCGAAATGCGCCACCGCCTCTCGCAACTGATGGACGTGGCCCGCGACAACGATCGTTTGTTCGACAAGACCCGCCGCCTGGTGCTCGACCTACTCGACGCCAGTAGCCTGGAAGAAGTGGTCAGTTGCGTCGAAGACAGCCTGCGCCGCGAGTTTCAGGTGCCTTTTGTCAGCTTGATTCTGTTCAGTGATACGCCCATACCGGTCGGCCGTTCAGTCAGCAGCGCTGAAGCGCATCAAGCCATCGGCGGCCTGCTGGCTGGTGGCAAAACCATTTGTGGCGTGCTGCGCGAGCATGAACTGAACTTCCTGTTCGGCAACGAAGACGGTGCCCAGGTGGGCTCAGCGGCGGTGGTCAGCATCAGCCATCAGGGCCTGCATGGCGTGCTGGCGATTGGCAGCGCCGATCCGCAGCATTACAAAAGCTCGCTGGGCACACTGTTCCTCGGTTACATCGCCGAAGTACTGGCACGCGTCGCTCCAGGCTTTGCCACACCTTTGCGCTCGGTGCGCTAGCGCTAAACATTGCACCGACCGCACCGCAGGGAGCTTCCATGCAAGACCTCTTGGACGCCTACCTTGAACACCTGCGCAGCGAACGTCAGCTATCCCCGCACACCCTGATTGGCTATCGCCACGACCTCAGCACGCTGTTGGCGCTCTGCACCCAAGAGCAGATCGACAGCTGGCGTACGCTCGATACCCCACGCCTACGCCGCATGGTCGGTCGCCTGCACATGCAGGGCCAGTCCAGCCGCAGCCTGGCGCGCCTGCTCTCGGCCACCCGTGGCCTCTATCGTTATCTGATTCGTGAGGGCCACTGCGACAGCGATCCAGCCAGCGGGCTGACGCCGCCCAAGGGCGAGCGCCGCTTGCCAAAGACCCTGGACGCTGACCGCACCGCACAACTGCTCGACGGCGCCTTGGAAGATGACTTTATCGCCCGCCGCGATCAGGCCATGCTAGAGCTGTTCTACTCGTCAGGCTTGCGTCTGTCGGAGCTGGTGAGCCTCAACCTCGACGGCCTCGACCTGCCCGCCGGATTGGTAAGGGTTATCGGCAAGGGCAACAAGACCCGCGAGCTGCCGCTTGGGCGCATGGCACGTGAAGCGATGCAGCAGTGGCTGCCACTGCGTGCGCTGGCGAACCCGAGCGACGGCGCGGTATTTATCAGCCAGCAAGGTCGGCGTATTGGTCCACGCGCGGTGCAACTGCGCGTGCGCCAGGCCGGCGTGCGTGAGCTGGGCCAGCACCTGCACCCGCATATGCTGCGCCACAGCTTCGCCAGTCATATGCTCGAATCATCCCAGGACCTGCGCGCGGTGCAGGAGCTGCTCGGCCATGCCGACATCGCCACCACCCAGGTTTATACCCACCTGGATTTCCAGCACCTGGCCACTGTTTATGACCAGGCCCACCCAAGGGCCAAACGCAAAGGCAAAGGCAACACAGAATGAGCATTCAGCTGATCACTTTCGACCTCGACGACACTCTGTGGGATGTCACCCCAGTGATGCAGGACGCCGAAGCGGCGCTGCGCAACTGGCTGGCGATGCACGCGCCGCGGCTGGGTGCGGTGCCGGTGGAGCATCTGTGGTCGATTCGCGCCACCTTGCTGCAGGCCGAGCCGATGCTCAAGCATCGCCTCAGCGAACTGCGCCGGCGCATTCTGCTGCATGCCCTGACAGACGCTGGCTATGCAAACTCGGATGCGCAGGCGCTGGCCGAAGCGGGCTTTCAGGTGTTTCTTGCCGCGCGTCATCAGGTCGAACTGTTCGCCGAGGTGCATCCAACCCTTGAAGCTTTGGCCAACCGCTTCCAGCTCGGGGTCATCACCAACGGCAATGCCGATGTGCGTCGTCTGGGCCTGGCCGACTACTTCCAGTTCGCCCTGTGCGCCGAAGAGCTTGGGATTGGCAAACCCGACCCGAAGCCCTTCGAGGAAGCGCTCAAGCGCGCCGGGATAGCCGCCGAACACGCGGTACATATCGGCGACCACCCCAGCGATGACATCGCCGGAGCCAAGGCCGCCGGGCTGCGAGCGATTTGGTTCAACCCGCAGGGTAAGACCTGGAGCGACGCGATTACGCCTGATGGCGAGATCCGCAGCCTGGCCGAGCTGCCGGCGCTGCTGCACAGCTGGGCATAGCCTGCAGACGTGCGGCGTTGGCCGACGATGAACGGTGGATGGATAAAGCGCCATCCACCCTACAAAGCCATCTGCCTGCCTTAACAAGGCATCGCGCACAAAAAAGCCCGCACGCGGATGGCATACGGGCTTTTTGTTTTACAGCAGGCCCTTAGATAGGGCGGCTGCCGTACTTGCTGTCCGGCTTTTTGGGCGGATCAGAGACCACATTCGGCTCGACTTCCTGCACCTTGCCACCACGGGAGAGGAACTCTTCCATGGCGCGGGCCAGTGCATCACGCTCTTTCTGCTTGGCTTCGATGCTCGGCAGTTCTTCTACGTCGACGGCGGCTTTGGCTTTTTTGCCTTTGCTAGCGGGTACGACTTCGTCGTCACCATCGCCATCATCGCTGCTGTCGCCATCATCGGCGGCAGCCAGCTCCTCGCCTTCGTCTTCGTCAGCGCCTTCTAATTCGTCGTGTTCCAGATCTTCGTCGCTCATGTTCCAACCTCATGACTTGCGAAAAGCAGAGTAGTTATAGCCCAGCTGCGTCAGCTTTCTAACGTCGCTGATAAAAAATCCCGTGGCCTTGCCTAGGGCTGAGCGCCGCGCATCGGCGAACTGCGCTCAACGGCGCGCATTCTAGGGTCTGTTGCCGCTCCATCACAACCGCGCACACGCTGAAAAACCACAACCTTTAATGGGCATTCAGAAAAAACAAAGGGCGCCCTAAGGCGCCCTTGTCAAAACCAGAGGAAATCAACGCTTGGTGAATTCCGGGTAGGCTTCCATACCGCATTCGGCGATGTCCACGCCTTCGTACTCTTCTTCCTCGCTGACGCGCAGGCCAATCACCAACTTGATGATGGACCAGACGATCAGGCTGCAGACGAAGACCCAAGCGAAGATCGAACCGATACCCAGCAGCTGTGCGCCGAGGGTGGCGTCGCTGTTGGTCAGGCAGACCGCCAGCAGGCCCCAGATACCGACCACACCGTGTACGGAGATGGCACCGACTGGATCGTCGAGCTTGAGTTTGTCCAGACCGAGGATCGAGAACACCACCAGCACGCCACCCACGCCACCGATCAGGGTTGCTTGCAGGGCAGTCGGGGTCAGCGGCTCGGCAGTGATTGCCACCAGGCCAGCCAGGGCACCGTTGAGGGCCATGGTCAGGTCAGCCTTGCCGAACAGGATGCGTGCCACGATCAGCGCAGCGATCAGGCCACCGGCAGCCGCCATGTTGGTGTTAACAAACACGTTAGCCACGGCGTTGGCGTCTTCGATGGTGCTCATCTTCAGCTGCGAGCCACCGTTGAAGCCGAACCAGCCCATCCACAGGATGAAAGTACCCAGCGCTGCCATCGGCAGGTTGGCCCCCGGAATGGCGTTGACCTGGCCATTCGGGCCGTACTTGCCTTTACGGGCGCCGAGCAGCAGTACGCCAGCCAGGGCAGCCGTAGCGCCAGCCATGTGCACCACACCAGAACCAGCGAAGTCGAGGAAGCCAGCTTCGTTGAGGAAGCCCGAACCCCATTTCCAGAAGCCCTGTACCGGGTAGATGAAACCGGTCATGACCACGGCGAACGCCAGGAAGGCGAACAGCTTCATGCGCTCAGCCACGGCACCGGAAACGATCGACATGCAGGTCGCGGCAAACACCACCTGGAAGAAGAAATCCGAACGGGCCGAGTAGTAAGGAGCATCGTCACCGCCGGCCAGAACCGACTCAACGCTGTTCTCTTCTCCCAGCAGGAAACCCAGGCTTGGCAGGATGCCGCCTTCCGGGCTGGAGTACATGATGTGGTAACCGATCACCAGGTACATGATGCTCGCCACTGCGTACAGGGCGATGTTCTTGGTGAGAATTTCAGTGGTGTTCTTGGCTCGCACCAGACCGGATTCGAGCATGGCAAAACCCGCTGCCATCCACATTACCAGGGCGCCGCAAACCAAAAAGTAGAAGGTATCAAAACCGTACTGCAGTGCAGTCAATGCTGTGTTGTCCATGGTTCACCTCTTGCCGTTGCGCTTTTTAGCGCTATTCGGTTAAGACGTCCGGGTTGGCTCCGGACGCGCTCCGTGTGCTTACAGGTTGTAGCCGCGCTCGTTATGCAGGGCGAGATCGAGACCGATGGTCTCTTCCTCTTCGCTGACACGCAGGCCCATTACTAGGTCGATCACTTTCAGAATCACGAAGGTCACCACTGCGGTGTACACCACGGTGAAGGCCACCCCCTCGAACTGGATCCACAGCTGCGCCGGAATATTTTCCACCGTGCCGAAGCCACCCAAGGCCGGTGCGGCGAACGCCCCGGTGAGAATGGCGCCGACAATGCCGCCCACGGCGTGTACACCGAACACGTCGAGGGAATCGTCATAACCCAGCTTGCGTTTCAGGCTGGTGGCGCAGAAGAAGCAGATCGCCCCACTTGCCAGACCAATCGCCAGAGCACCCATCGGCCCCGCGGTACCGGACGCCGGAGTGATCGCCACCAAACCCGCCACAGCGCCCGAGGCAATGCCCAGAACGCTTGGTTTGCGGTGAGTGATCCACTCGGCGAACATCCAGCTCAACGCAGCGGTAGCGGTGGCAATCTGGGTTACCAGCATGGCCATACCGGCGCTGCCGTTGGCTGCCAGCGCAGAACCTGCGTTGAAGCCGAACCAGCCGACCCAGAGCATGCTTGCGCCGATCAGGGTGTAGCCAAGGTTGTGCGGCGGCATGGCGGTCGTTGGGAAACCCTTGCGCTTGCCCAGCACCAGACAGGCCACCAGACCGGCGATACCGGCGTTGATGTGCACCACGGTGCCGCCCGCAAAGTCGAGCACACCCCAGTCCCACATCAGCGCCCCGTTGCCGCCCCAAACCATGTGCGCGATAGGCGCATATACCAGGGTGAACCACACGGCCATGAAGATCAGCATGGCCGAGAACTTCATGCGCTCAGCGAAGGCACCGACGATCAGCGCCGGAGTGATGATGGCGAAGGTCATCTGAAAGGTGATGAACACGCTCTCTGGAATCCCAGCCACCAGGCTGTCCAGGGTCAAACCAGATAGGAAGGCTTTGGAGAAACCGCCGACGAAGGAGTTGAAGTTGACGACTCCCTGCTCCATGCCAGTGGTATCAAAGGCCAGGCTGTAGCCGTAAACGACCCACAGAATGCTGATCAACCCGGTTACTGCAAAACACTGCATCAGCACCGACAGCACGTTCTTCGAACGCACCATGCCAGCGTAGAAAAGCGCCAGACCGGGGATGGTCATAAACAGCACCAGTACAGTGGCGACCAACATCCAAGCGGTGTCGCCGCTGTTCAGGCTTGCCTCTTCGGCCATGGCAAAGCCAGGAACTAGAGACAAAAGGGCTCCTAGCCCTGCGATTTTTCGCAGAGTCATGGTTTAACTCCTGGGGCGTGGGGTTCGTTCGGAGGCTTAAACTGCGTCGGTGCCGGTTTCGCCGGTACGGATGCGGATCGCCTGTTCCAGGTTTACAACGAAAATCTTGCCGTCACCGATCTTGCCGGTGTTAGCAGCTTTGGTGATGGCCTCGATGACGCGATCGAGTTGATCGTCAGCGATGGCCACGTCGATTTTCACTTTTGGCAAGAAATCGACCACGTATTCAGCACCGCGATACAGCTCGGTATGGCCTTTCTGGCGACCGAAGCCTTTGACTTCAGTGACGGTGATACCCTGCACGCCGATCTCCGACAGTGACTCACGGACGTCGTCCAGCTTGAACGGCTTGATGATGGCAGTGACTAGCTTCATGTAACTCTCTCCCGTGTAAGGTGGACATGCCCCAGGAATTGCGAACCCGGACCAAGTCTAAGCGCAGTGCCTGGCTTTTGTAATGCATCGCCGCCCTGATCCAGCAGCACCGATACTCACCAACCGCTCCCGACGAAGCACTTCCCCGCTTCGCCTGACGCACCGGAACTGCATCGGTGCATGCGTCGCAAGAGACAAAGCAGAAAGCTTGCCAGATCAGGTAAAACCGATTTATTTCATGCAGTTACCCGGCAAACGGGCGTTTTAGCCCAGTACTAGCCAACCGCCAGCGCACAACAACGGTGCAACAGCCCGCCAAGCAGCGCGCGAAAACCGTGCAGAAGCCGCCAACCCGTTCCGGACCCGGCCGGCAAGCCCGATAAAGCTGCGTGCTACACTGCCGCCATCTGTAAACGGAACCTCATCATGCTGCCACCTAAAGCCCTACTAGACGCCCTGACCACCCACGCCTCGCGCCTGTTCAACGGTGACGCGCCCTTGCCGCGCGGCGAGTTCGAAGCCCAGTTCAAAGTGCTGCTGCAAAGCGCCTTCAGCAAACTCGACTTAGTCAGCCGCGACGAATTCGACAGCCAGATGGTCGTGCTCGCCCGCACCCGCGCCCGCCTGGAAGCTCTCGAAGCCAAGGTCGCCGAAATGGAAGCACGCAGCGCAGACGCCCCAGCCACCCGCGAGTAACACCCGCAGCGGATGCATCAGCCGATCAAGGAGTGATCGATGTCCCTGGCCATAGTCCACAGCCGCGCCCAAGTGGGTGTTGAAGCCCCCGCCGTCACCGTCGAAGCCCACTTGGCCAATGGCCTGCCCTCGCTAGCCCTAGTTGGTTTGCCGGAAACCGCCGTCAAGGAAAGCAAGGACCGGGTGCGCAGCGCCATCCTCAATTGCGCCTTCGAGTTCCCGCCCAGGCGGATTACCTTGAATCTGGCACCGGCCGATTTACCCAAGGACGGCGGGCGCTTCGACCTGGCGATTGCCCTCGGCATTCTCGCCGCCAGCGGACAGGTGCCAAGCAGCGCACTGGAGCCGCTTGAGTTCCTGGGTGAACTGGCGCTGTCCGGGGCGATTCGCCCGGTACAAGGCGTCTTACCCGCCGCGCTAGCCGCCCGCGCCGCCGGACGCACCTTAGTAGTGCCCAAGGCCAATGCCGAGGAAGCCAGCCTAGCCTCGGGACTCACGGTGATTGCCGTCGAGCACCTGCTGGAAGTCGCCGCCCACCTCAATGGCCAAACACCGATTGCGCCCTATCAGGCCCAGGGCTTGCTGCGCCAAGTGCTGCCCTACCCCGATCTAGCCGAAGTGCAGGGGCAGATCGCCGCCAAACGCGCGCTGCTGGTAGCAGCGGCCGGTTCGCACAATCTTCTATTTACCGGTCCACCCGGCACGGGAAAAACCCTGCTGGCCAGCCGCCTGCCCGGCTTGTTACCGCCGCTGGATGAACAGGAGGCGCTGGAAGTCGCCGCAATTCATTCCGTGGCCAGCCACGTTCCGCTTAGCGCCTGGCCGCAACGCCCCTTCAGAACCCCACACCACAGTGCTTCAGGCCCCGCGCTGGTCGGTGGCGGTAGTCGCCCGCAGCCGGGTGAAATCACCTTGGCTCATCACGGCGTTTTATTCCTCGATGAGCTCCCCGAATTTGACCGTAAGGTTTTGGAGGTGCTGCGTGAGCCCCTGGAAAGTGGCCAGATCGTGATTGCTCGGGCACGCGACAAAGTGCGTTTTCCTGCGCGCTTTCAGCTGGTGGCGGCTATGAATCCGTGCCCTTGCGGGCATCTGGGCGATCCGTCCGGGCGCTGCCGCTGTTCCACTGAACAGATCCAGCGCTACCGCAGCAAACTCTCCGGCCCGTTACTCGACCGCATCGATCTGCACCTCAGCGTGCCGCGGGAAACCACCCGACTGCACGCTGACGCCGAGCCCAGCCCAAGCAGCGCCGAACTGGCCGAGCAGGTGGTGCAGGCACGCCAGCAGCAACTGGCGCGCCAGGGCTGCGCCAATGCCCACCTCGATCTCAATGGCGTGCAGCAACATTGCAGCCTGCAGGGCGAAGACCGCCAGTGGCTGGAAAACGCCTGTGAGCGCCTGGGACTGAGCCTGCGTGCGGCCCATCGGGTGTTGAAGGTGGCGCGCACCCTGGCCGACCTAGACAGTGCTGCACATATTCGCCGCAGCCACTTGGGTGAAGCCCTGCAGTACCGACCCAGCATCAGCGGAGCCTGAATCGCAGCCATAAAAAAGCCCCGCAAGCGGGGCTTCTTAATGTGCAGTTGGAACGCTTACTGGTCGCGGCGGGCTACCTGCTCACGACACGCATCACCGAACGCCTTGAAGATTTTCACCGAATGCGGGTTCTGCGCCGCCTGCCACTCCGGGTGCCATTGCACTGCCAGTGTGAACTGCTCGGCGCCCGGCAGGTGAATCGCCTCAACCAGGCCATCCTCGGCGTGAGCTAGCGCCTCGACGCCCTCCCCCAGCTGATCCAACGCCTGGCCGTGCAGCGAGTTGACCGGGAACTCGGCCTCGCCCATCAGCTCAGCAAACCAGCTACCAGGCAGCGCGCGCACGCTGTGGCTGTCGGCGTATTGCACCTCCACCGGAGCACTGGTGTCTTCGCGGTGGTCATTCATGCCCGGGACTTCGTAGACCTTCTGGTGGATATTGCCGCCCAGGGCCACGTTGATTTCCTGCATGCCACGGCAGATCGCGAACAGCGGCAGACCACGGGCCAACGCACCGTGAATCAATGGAATATCAAACAGATCACGGTCCTTATCCTGGCCCTTGGTCGGGGTCAGGTTTTCCTGGCCGTAGAGGGCCGGATCGATATTGCTGCCCGCACCGGTCAGGTACACGCCATCGACCATCGACAGGTACTGCTCGATGTCATCCGCGCCGCAGCAGCTGGGCGCCAGCAGCGGCACACAGCCCGACAGTTCGACCAGCGGGGTTATGTATTTGTGGGTCATGACTTGATAGGCATGCCCTTTGCGCTCTTGAGCGCCCATGGACATCAGGACAACCGGTTTACGCGCGCCTGGGCGCTGTTTCGTATTGTTGTTGGACATACATCACCTTGGGGCAGCCGGGATTGGCTGCCGTTGTTGTGCAGAAGGGCTGACGGTTGTCGCGCACCTTCTGTTTTACGGCTGATTGCGCCTGTCTAGATGCCCGCCGCAGCGGCATCAGATGCACGATAAGCGCTCATCTGGCAGCCACAATCCTGAAGCCAGTCTGCCAAAGCCGTAAAATATGTCAAACAAATACGCTCGGATCGTTAAGAAATCAGACCGCAAGCAGCAGACAGCTCAATATAAAATCGCATTAACCCTATGTTTTAAAAGCGTTAATACGAATAAGCCAACAAAGGATAGTCCAATATTTTTTACGCTCTACGCGTCACCCGCTAACGTGCCCGACTTCCCACCCGCTCAACAACCGGCAGCTGCATAGCCGCCACATCGGCTACCAGATAATCGCGCAAACGGCGAAAGCGCTCCTGGCCTCGGCGCGCTTTTGGCCATACCAGGTAGTAGCTGCAGCCACTGGGCACCGCGCTGGGCCAGGGTAGGCCGAGCCGGCCTTGCGCGACATCCTCGGCGACCATCACCAGATCACCAATCGATACGCCATAGCCACGCGCCGCGGCCACCATGCCCAGCTCCAGGGTGTCGAAGACCTGGCCACCCTTGAGCGGCAACTGATCCGCCAGGCCCATGGCCTGCAACCACTGTCGCCAGTCGCGGCGATCCGGAGTCGGGTGCAGCAGTTCGGCGGCCTGCAGACGCGCCAGATCCCAAGGTTGTTCGCTCAAGGCTTCTGGCGCGCAGACCGGAATCAACCATTCGGCAAACAGCTCGGTGCTTTCCCATTCCTCCGGGAAATCGCCCTGACTGAGCAGGACGGCGCAGTCGAATGGCTCATGCAGAAAGTCCACCTTGTCCACGTCCATCCAGGCGCTGGTCAGTTGCACCTCACTGGCGCTGAGCAGGCGATAGCGCGACAGGCGCGCCAGCAACCAGCGCATGGTCAGCGTCGACGGGGCTTTCAGGCGCAGCACCGTATCGTCGACACGCAGGGTGTTACAGGCGCGTTCCAACGCCTCGAAGCCATCGCGCAGCCCCGGCAGCAACATGCGCGCCGTCTCGGTGAGTTGCAGACTGCGGCCCCGACGCTCGAACAGGCGGCAGGCAAAGTGTTCCTCCAGGGTGCGCACGTGACGGCTGACCGCACTCTGGGTAATCGCCAGTTCTTCGGCGGCGCGGGTAAAGGAGCTGTGCCGTGCCGCCGCCTCGAAGGCGCGCAGGGCATAGAGCGGGGGCAAGCGCTGACTCACGACCGCGCTCCATGAGTAATAGTCATGCCTGTCATCGCTATTATCCTTTTGTGCTGCCACGGCTGGCTTATGAGAATAGGCGCATTCTCTGCCTGCGCGGATCACCCGAGCAAGCCTTCTAACTGAGTAGAACTCATCATGCTGCATCCGCTTCGTGGCGAACTGCGCGCCATCCTGAAACTTGCCGGGCCGCTGATTGCTGCGCAACTGGCGCATGTGCTGATGGTGTTTACCGACACCGTGATGATGGGCCTGCTCGGCCCCGCCACCCTGGCCGCTGGCGGCCTGGGCGCAGCCAGTTACTCCTTTGTGTCGATCTTCTGCGTGGGGGTGATTGCCTCAGTCGGCAACCTAGTGGCGATCCGTCACGGCGCACAGGACGCCGCCGGAGTGACCCGGCTGACGCAGAACGGCCTGTGGCTGGGCTGGGGCCTGGCACTGCTGGCTGGCCTGGCGCTGTGGAACCTCGGCCCGGCACTGCTGTATTTCGGCCAGAAGCCGGAGAACGTCAGCGGCGGCATGCAGTTTCTTTCAACCCTGGTGTTTGCCCTGCCCGGCTATATGAGTTTTATGGCCCTGCGCGGTTTTACTAGCGCCATCGGCCGCCCAGGCCCGGTGATGGCCATCAGCATTGGCGGGGCGCTGGCCAACTTCATCCTCAACTATGCACTGATCAAGGGCTGGTTCGGCCTGCCGCCACTGGGCCTGGCCGGAATCGGCCTGGTCACCGCCGTGGTGATGAATGTGATGGCGCTGCTGCTGGCCTGGCATGTGTTGCACCACAGCGCCTACAGCCCTTATCCGCTGTGGCGCGGCTTGTTGCGGCCGGTGTGGGCCGAGCTGAAAGAGCTACTGCGTCTGGGCCTGCCGATTGGCGGCACCTATGCGGTGGAGTCAGGCCTGTTTGCCTTTGCCGCGCTGTGCATGGGCGCGCTGGGCAGCACGCAACTGGCGGCGCACCAGATCGCAATCATGTCGGTGTACGTGGCGTTTATGGTGCCGGTGGGGATTTCCTACGCGGTGACCTTCCGTATCGGTCAGCACTTTGGTGCCGGCCGCCTGCAGCAGGCACGCCAAGCCGGTCGCCTGGGCCTTGGCCTCGGTGCGCTGTGTATGCTGGGTTTCGCCTGCCTGTTCTGGCTGGCGCCGCATTGGGTAGTGGGGCTGTTTCTCGACCACAGCGACAGCGCCTATGCCGAGGTGGTGAGCCTGGCCGTTGCACTGCTGGCGATTGCTGCCTGGTTCGAGTTCTTCGATGGCATTCAGACCATCGCCATGGGCGCAATTCGCGGCCTCAAGGACGCCAAGACCACCTTCTGGGTTGGCCTCGGCTGCTATTGGGCAGTTGGGGCGCCACTGGCCTGGGCTCTAGCCTTCCCCCTGGGCTGGGGCGCAGAAGGCGTTTGGTGGGGATTAGCCGGCGGCCTGGCCTGCGCCGCCATCGGCCTAACCCTGGGCTTTGAATGGAAAACCGCGCGCCTACTGCAACCGGCGGCCACAACCTTCACGCAACAGCCTAAGCGCCTGGTTTCTTGAAGCGATAGAACAGATTCGGCTCGCTAACCAGATAGAGCACGCCTTGGTTATCCATGGCGATGCCTTCGCCCTGCGGTACGCTGCGTTTGAGGCCGTTACGTCCGCCAAGCAGCGACAGGCTGCTGATCGGCTTACCCTCGACATTCAGCTCCAGCACCAGACGTGACTCGTCGGACAGCGCCAGCAAATGCCCGCTGCGCTCATCAAATTGCAGGCTGGAGAGGTCACGTACAAATAGCCCAGCGTCACGCTGCTGATCATCCACCACGTGCACGGCAAAGGGGCTCTGTGGGTCTCGCTGAGGAAAACCGTGAATCTCATAGATGCGCATCGGATCGCGCTCTTTGGCTACAAACAGACGCTGCCCAGCCGAATCGTAGGCCAAGCCCTCGAAACCCTTGTTGCCATTCAGGCCAATGCTTAATGAGAACTGCTGGGCCTGGTCGGCATGCAACTCGGTGGTGGCATCATCCACCCGCACCTTGATCAGACGCTGCTTACGCTCATCAGTGATCACATACAGGCCTGGGCTGATGTACTCAACCGCTTCAGCATCGCCAAAACCATGCAAGTCGATACGCCGTAGCAGTTCACCATCTAGCGATAACTCCAGCAGCTGCGGCTTCTGGTTGGTCACGGTGAACAGGCTGTTGCGGTCTGGGTCGAAGGTCAGCGCCGAGACATCATCGTTCAGGCCCTCGATCACGCGGGCCTCAAGGTCCACCTGATAATCCGCCAACAGCATGGAGCCCTGCTGTCCGTTACCGGCTTGCTGCCACTGCTGCACATTGAACCAAGCCCGCTCGAACAAACGGTACTCCTGCGCAAACAGGCCCAGCAGCAGCAAGGACAGCGCGACAAGGCTCAGCAGCAGACGCTTCAGGGTGAAATGATCTCGCATGACGCTTCACTCTCAACAATAACGGGTGGCACAACGGCGTCAGCCCGAAGCAGGGCTTCGGGCTGACATGGGCGCATGATCGAGTGATTTACTTGACCAGTTCGAGGTATTCGACATCGATTTCGCGGCTGGTCAGGTCACGATCCACTTCACCACTGATCTTGACCACGGCCTTTTCAGAAATGGCCTGGGCCGGCCAATGCTCGTCGTCGATTTCGACGTTGATGGTGCCGCTGGCGTCTTTGAATTCGTACAACTCATCCTGTAGGCGCTTGACGATCTGCCCTTGCAGCACCACCGGTGTATCGTCGGCAGCGTCCAATGCGGCCGCTACGGTGGTGACCTGAGCAGTGGCGCCTGGGCCGGTATAACCGGTGGCCATGGCGGCGGTGGAGAACAGTGGAGCCAGCAGCAGAGCCAAGGTGAAACGCTTCATGGGGTAACCCTCTAATCAGTTAGGTGATGGGGCCAGAGTAGAGGGCCTAGCTGAAGCCAGGCTTAATCGGTGCTTAAGCCAAACTTAATCCGCAACAGCGGGCTGTTCGGCCACCGGGGCCTTGCGCAGGACGTAGAACAGGTTGGGCTCGCTGACGATATAGATATTGCCTGCCGCATCCATGGTCACTCCTTCGGCCTGCTCAATGCCGCCATGCAGGCCATTCATGCCGCGACTCAGGCTGATAAAGCTGACGGGCTCGCCCAGAGCATCCACCTCCAGTAGCAGGCTGGATTCATCGGAAAGCACCAAGGCATGCCCAGTCCGAGGATCGTAGGTCAGTGAAGAAATATCACGCAGAAACAGGTGCCCGGAACTCATCGGCTCAAGGGTGCCCGTGGCACCGTCCTCGCCTGGAAACGGCAGACTGAACAACCCCAGCGGACCACGCTCCTTACCCAGCAGCACGCGCTCGTTGCGCGAATCCCAGGCAATGCCCTCGAAGCCCTTATTGCCGGCATCAATAAAACCCAGGTCGAACGACGGTAGATCGGCAAACTCCAGGCGGCGTGTCAGGGCGCTGAGTTTGAAGGTGGTCAAGGTGCGCTTGCGCTCATCGATAATCGCCAGGCGGCCGTCGGACAGCATCTCGACCCCTTCGGGATTGGCGAAGCCGAGCAGATCGATACGCCGGAGCACCTGACCATCCAGGGTCAGCTCGATCAACTGTGGGTATTTCCCAGTCACGGTAAACAGGGTGTCGCTTTCCGCGCTGTAGGTCAGCCCGGACACCTCGTCGTCTTCCAGCCCTTGCAGTGGTTTGCCTTGCAGCACGGCCTTATAACCCGGCAACCAGATGCTTGCCTGCTGCTCGGCAGCACCCACCTGCTGCTGCTGAACCCAGAAGGAAAAGCGATCATCCCAGTGACGATAATTCATCACCAGCAGAGCAATCACGAGGAGGAGGAACAACACAATTAGCCAGCGCAGACGCACCAGCCGAGTAATCCAGATCGACATCGCACACAACTCAGCAGAACGATGGCTATCAGACTAGAGAGCAACCCTTAAGTTTCTATGACGCCAACCGACCAACAGGCACCTCCAGGTGCCTGCGTACACGGCCAGATGACCTAGAGCGCGCGACTGGCGAAGCGGCTGTGGCCGACCAGTTCCAGCACCAGCTCATCACCCTTGTGCAGCGGGCCGACACCCACTGGCGTACCGGTGAGGATCACATCACCCGGCTGCAGACTGAAGTGGCCGCAGATGTGCTGGATCATCGGCAGAATTGGGTTAAGCATGTCACGGCTGTTGCCGTCCTGACGCACTTCACCGTTGATCGCCAGGCGGATGCCGATATCGGCAAGGTCTTCAACGGCATCACCCGGCACGAATGGCGCCAGCACGCAGGCACCGTCGAAGGATTTGGCGGTTTCCCAGGGGTAACCCTTGGCCTTGAGCGTGGCCTGTAGGTCGCGCAGCGTCAGGTCCAACGCCGGGGCGAAGCCGGAAATGGCATCACGTACTTCTTCAGCGTTCGGCGTGCGCGACAGCGGCTTGCCGATCAACACAGCGATTTCCGCCTCGTAATGCACGTCACCCTTACCTTCAACCAGGGTAAAACCGTCATCCAGCGGCACCACACAGCTGCCCGCTTTGATAAACAGCAAGGGCTCGGTCGGAACCGGGTTGTTCAGTTCCTTGGCATGTTCGGCGTAGTTACGACCGATGCACACAACCTTGCCCATGGGAAAGTGGATATGGGTGCCATCGACATACTGATGCTGGTAGCTCATAAGCAACTCCTGATGGGAATGCATGACGCCGCTCGTTGTGCGAGCAGACGGCGTAGAGCGGTAGCCCCGCCCTACGCTCTGAATCGTTGATCGCCCATGGTGGACGACCTTTCACGGGCTGTCGTTTCGACTAAAGACTTAATCAGCTTGCTGAAAGCGTTGCGAGCGAAGGCCAGGCAAGGCGGCGGAGTCGGGAAAAAGCGGAGTTGGCTTGTGCCAATGAGCATTTTTCCTGACTTCGCCAACGCAGCATGGCCGAGCGCAGCAGCTTTCAGAGCGGGAAGATCTTGCCCGGGTTCATGATGCCGTTGGGGTCAAACACTGCCTTGATCGCCTTCATATAGCCAATCTCGGCTTCCGAACGGCTGTAGGTCAGGTAATCGCGCTTGGTCATGCCCACACCGTGTTCAGCGCTGATCGAGCCGTTGTACTTCTGCACGGTCTCAAACACCCACTTGTTGACGGTGGCGCACTTGGCGAAGAACTCGTCCTTGGACAGGTTCTCCGGCTTCAGGATATTCAGGTGCAGGTTGCCGTCACCGATATGGCCGAACCAGACGATTTCAAAGTCCGGGTAGTGTTCGCCGACAATGCGGTCAATATCGTGCAGGAAGGCTGGCACCTTGGAGACGGTGACCGAAATATCGTTCTTGTACGGCGTCCAGTGGCTGATGGTCTCGGAGATGTATTCGCGCAGCTTCCACAGGTTCTGCAGCTGCTGCTCACTCTGGCTCATCACGCCGTCCAGCACCCAGCCCTGCTCGACGCAATGCTCGAAGGTGGCCAGGGCCGCTTCGGCGACTTCCTCGGTGGTGGCTTCGAATTCCAGCAGGGCGTAGAACGGGCAATCGGTTTCAAACGCCGCCGGTACGTCGCCACGGGCCATGATCTTGGCCAGGGCTTTGTCAGAGAAGAATTCGAAAGCGGTCAGGTCCAGCTTGTTCTGAAAGGCATGCAGCACCGGCATGATCGAGTCGAAGTCCGGGGTGCCGAGCACCATCGCGGTGAGGTTCTTCGGTGCACGGTCCAGGCGCATGGTGGCCTCGACGACGAAGCCCAGGGTGCCTTCAGCGCCGATAAACAGCTGACGCATGTCATAACCGGTAGCGTTTTTGATCAGGTCCTTGTTCAGTTCCAGCAGCTCGCCGGTGCCGGTGACGACCTTCAGCCCAGCCACCCAGTTGCGGGTCATGCCGTAGCGAATCACCTTGATACCGCCGGCATTGGTGCCGATGTTGCCGCCAATCTGGCTGGAACCCGCCGAGGCGAAGTCCACCGGGTAGTACAGGCCCTTGTCCTCAGCGAACATCTGCAGCTGCTTGGTCACCACGCCGGGCTGGCATACCGCCGTGCGGTCGAATTCGTTGAAGTCGAGAATCTGGTTCATGTAGTCGAAGGCCACAACCACTTCACCATTGGCCGCCACCGCGCCGGCGGACAAACCGGTGCGGCCACCCGACGGCACCAGCGCGACCTTGTGCTGATTGGCCCAGCGAACGATGGCCTGCACCTGCTCGATGCTCTTGGGGAAGGCAATCGCCAGCGGCGCTGGGGCGAAGTGCTTGGTCCAGTCCTTGCCGTAGGTATTGAGGGAATCGGCATCGGTCAGCACCTTGCCGGGCTCAACCAGGGTCTTCAGCTCTTCGATCAGCGCAGGGTTGGTCATCTACGGAACTCTCAAACGATTCATGGTCACCCTGAGCACGCTTCATCTGCCAGGGTAGGTGTTTCGCGGGGCTCGTATGCTAGCATACGCCCCCCGTGAATCGTGCCCCCGAGCCGATCTGCGGGCTGCGGCCGGCGGCGTTCGGCCTCTTCCCTGACACTATTTGTGGGACAACAGGTACTCCGATGAGCAAGACCTCTCTCGACAAGAGCAAGATCAAGTTCCTTCTTCTTGAAGGCGTCCACCAGAATGCAGTGGACACCCTGAAGGCCGCTGGTTACACCAACATCGAGTACCTCAAGGGCGCACTCTCCGACGACGAGCTGAAAGAAAAGATCGCCGATGCGCACTTTATCGGTATCCGCTCGCGCACCCAGCTGACTGCCGAAGTCTTCGACTGCGCCAAGCGCCTTGTCGCCGTCGGTTGCTTCTGCATCGGCACCAACCAGGTTGACCTCGACGCCGCCCGCGAGCGCGGTATCGCCGTGTTCAACGCCCCCTACTCGAACACCCGCTCGGTGGCCGAACTGGTACTGGCTCAAGCCATTCTGCTGCTGCGCGGCATCCCCGAGAAGAACGCTTCCTGCCACCGTGGTGGCTGGATCAAATCGGCAGCCAACTCCTTCGAAATCCGCGGCAAGAAGCTGGGTATCGTCGGTTACGGCTCGATCGGCACCCAGCTCTCGGTACTGGCGGAAGCCATGGGCATGCAGGTGTTCTTCTACGACACCGTGACCAAGCTGCCGCTGGGCAACGCCACCCAAATCGCCAAACTGCACGACCTGCTGGGCATGTGCGACATCGTGTCGCTGCACGTGCCTGAGCTGCCATCCACCCAGTGGATGATCGGCGAGAAAGAAATCCGCGCCATGAAAAAGGGCGGCATTCTGATCAACGCCGCACGCGGCACCGTGGTTGAACTGGACCACCTGGCTGCTGCGATCAAGGACGAGCACCTGATTGGCGCCGCCATCGACGTGTTCCCGGTCGAGCCGAAGTCCAACGACGAAGAGTTCGAAAGCCCGCTGCGTGGCCTGGACCGCGTGATCCTGACTCCGCATATCGGTGGTTCGACTGCCGAAGCGCAGGCCAACATCGGCCTGGAAGTGGCCGAGAAGCTGGTCAAGTACAGCGACAACGGTACCTCGGTGTCCTCGGTCAACTTCCCCGAAGTGGCCCTGCCGGCGCACCCGGGCAAGCATCGCCTGTTGCACATCCACGCCAACATCCCGGGCGTGATGAGCGAGATCAACAACGTGTTTGCCGAAAACGGCATCAACATCTCTGGCCAGTTCCTGCAGACCAACGACAAGGTCGGCTATGTGGTCATCGACGTCGACGCCGATTACTCCGACCTGGCGCTAGAGAAGCTGCAGCACGTTAAAGGCACCATCCGTAGCCGCGTCTTGTTCTAACGCGGCGCAGACATTAAAAAGGCGACTTCGGTCGCCTTTTTAATGCGCGCTCGACACACCCAGGAATTCCTATGCTCACCCTTCCAGCCCGTTTTGCCCTGCTATTGGCCGGCTTACTAGCCCTCGATTGCACTCAGGCCCAATCCAATTCCAACAAGTTGAGCGTGCGCTACGAGGCTGCGCCGCTTGAGCTGCGAGACATCGCTGCACAGGCCGAACAGGATGCCATTCTCGAGGGTTGGCGTGAGCATATCGACGCGTTGCTGCCGGATCAGGGCCTGCAACTGCTGCTGACGATGCGCACATGCGATGAGGCCAACGCTTTTTACGACAGCGACGAACAGAGCATCATTTATTGCTATGAAGAGCTGCAAGACACGCAAAACAACTTCGCTCAATTTGAAGCCGAGGGCCAACTCAATGCCGAAGAGGCGCAGGCGTTCGCCGTCGGCTGGAGCGACTACCTGTTCTTCCACGAACTGGGCCACGCGCTGATCGATCAATTGGAAATCCCCATGCTGGGGCGCGAAGAAGATGTGGCCGATCAGATCAGCACCTACATTTGGGTGCACCGTGAAGATGGCGAGCACATACTCAACGGCACCATTTTCAGCTTTGGCGCGTGGGAAGACGACATCAGCGAAGACGGGCTGGCCGCGACGCACAGCCTGAACGGGCAACGCTATTACAACGTCATGTGCTGGGCATACGGTGCCGACATCGAGCGCTACAGCGATGCGGGCGATCAGCTCCCTGAGGAGCGCCGGGACAGTTGTGAAGAGGAGTATTGGCAGCTGGCCAATGCCATCGAACAGCTTCTGCCACTGCACTTCGATGATGATCAAGCGCCTTAATCAGTGCCATCCAGCACCGCCAGAAAGGCCTGCGCCGCCGCCAGTTCTTCTTCACTGAACACCCGCACCCCGGCGCGGCGCAAGGCCGCGGCCGTCACGCCTTCGCCAGCGACCTTGGTGCCGCTAAAACTGCCGTCATACGCCTCGAAATTGCCACACGAGGGACTGCGCGCCTTGAGCAGTGCCAGTCGGATGCCATGCTGCGCCACCAAGGCCAGAGCCTGCTCTGCGCCGTCAACAAAAGCCGCCGTGACATCCTCGCCACTCACCGTCAGCACCGGCAGCTGCCCGTCGAGTACTTTTGCCCCCTGACCGCCGGCAATTTCCGCCGGGGCGCGCGGAGTTGGCAGGCCACCGGCGACTTCCGGGCACAGCGGCACAATGCGCCCCTCCTGCTGCCAGCGCTCCAGCAGGTTGAACGGGCCATGGGCGCCGCCGTCATAACGTACGCGCTGGCCCAACAGGCAACGGCTTACCAGAATCTTCTGCATCACTCTCTCTCATTGGTCACCCGGCGTAACACCGTCAGGTTACTGCGCTTGCTGGCCGCCGATCAAAGGGACGGGCTGCCGAGCAGATTGCCAATCACATCACGCTGGCAGCGCCATTCGCGCGCAACCCCGGCCTATCCTTCGGCGGGAAGCAACGCGGCCCGATGGCGCGCGCGCCAGGCCCAGCACAGACTCTCGGCACTCTAGTTGAGGACACTTCCATGCATCGCCCACTCCGCACCCTTGCCCTATCACTCGCTACCAGCTTTATGGCCTACGCCCTGCCGAGCCAGGCGGCCTTGCTGCCGATGGACAACCAGAGCTTGAGCGAAGTCAGTGGCCAAGCGGGCATTAGCATCCGTGCGGACGTACTGGCGACCATCAGCCAGGTGCGCTGGAGCGATGATGGCGGCCACGCCTCGCTGCGCAATGTGAAAATCGACAACGGCTGCATCACCCCCGCCAGCTGCCCGAACGGCTCTGGCGGCAGCTTCGCCTTCGGCGCGGCGCAACTGGGGCTAACCCTGCCAATCTTCGGCGTCAACCTGCCCACCTTGAAAATCGATGTGGTGTCCAATGGCAGCGGCCAACAGCAACTGCAACTAACCCTCCCCGACCTCACCACCATCAATGATCAACTGGTGGCCAGCGGTATCCCGGCGCAGCGCATTCGCGTGCGGGTGGCGGCTGATATGTACGTCGGCGAAAGCCGTCTGGGCAGCATCGAGATGCGCGACATCACTGATCTGCGGGGGACCTTCAAGGTCTGGGGCCACTAAGAACCTCCTCACGATCTGCTGCGCGTCGGCCCTGCAGCGTTAAAAACAGGCTCGGAATGCTCATGTACAAAAGTACACTCCGCTTCCTCGCCTGCCTTTGCCTTGCATGGCTCTAGCTCGCGAGATCGTGAACAGGTTCTAGCCAATCTTGACTAGAACGGCCCATTGCCCCGCCGGCGAAACCAGCCGGTCAGCGACAGTCGATCACGACTGGCCGGCAAGACCTCATGGGGCATGTCGGCGGATAGAAACAGCAGCAGGCTGCCCGCTTGAGGCAATACGTCGCGCGTCTCGCCATTCGGTAGATACAGGCGCAGCGCGCCGCCTTGTTCGCCCTGCCAATCCTCATTGAGGTAGAACACCGCGGACACCGCGCGGCGATCGTCATCGCGAAAGCGGTCCACGTGCTTCTGGTAGAACGCCCCCGGCGGATACAGGGCGAAATGCCCCTCGAAATCCTCCAGCCCCAGGTACAAGCCCTGGTTCAGCGCCACCCGCAGCTCATCAAGCGCCTGTAGATATTGATCACAGGCCTCAGCCTGACCGGCTTCCAGCCACTGAATATGATCGCCGCGCACCCCTTCGCGGATCTGCTGCTGCGCGCCACGGCCGACGCCGGCGGGTGCCAATGCACCGTGTGCGGCACGTTTACGGCACTCTTCGGCCAGTTCGAAGGTCAGAGAGGGGGCAATAAACTGCGGCTGCAGCGACCAACCCTGTTCGGCCAGGTCGTCAACGATGCGGGTCAGGAGCGCGGTATGGGTATCGGTCGTCATGCCGGCGATTCTACCAGCGCCCTGCCGAGCCTCGACAAGCGTCAGCATGCCGCAGAAAATAGCCGCCCCTGAATGGAGTCCCTAATGCGCGCCCTTTCCGTTGTACTGACCCTGCTGCTCAGCCTGCCCGCCCTGGCCGACGATTACCTGCAGCTGTATCAGGCGGCCGGCTGGCCGCAACAGCGCATGCACTTCAGCGATGCCCTGCAGGCCGCCCAGGAACGCTACCGCAGCAGCCTGCCGCCGGCGGTGCATCAGGCATTGGTGAACAACAGCAACCAGCGCTTTGCCGCTGCGGCCGTGGATCAGCGCGCGCAACAAGGCCTGCGTGACAACCTCGGCGAGCCGGGCAGCGCCCTGCAGTTTTTCCAGTCACCACTGGGGCGCAAGATTGTCGATGCCGAATTGCTCGCCACCCGCAGCGATCAACTGGCGCGCTACGCCAACGGCCTGCCACGCAGTGAGGCCAGCGCCACCCGCCGCTTGCTGATTCGCCACCTGGCCCAGGCCCTGCCGGCGCGGGAAGCCGGTGCCGAAGTCAGCCTGGCCCTGGCCGGTGTAGCCGCCGACAGCCTCAGCCAGATGCTCCCCGGTCTGCTCGGGGGCGACAGCGCCCAGGCCATGCTTAATGGCCAGCGCCAGCGGTTGATGGAGCAAATCGGGGCGGATCTGGATAACACCCTGCTGCACGTCTACCGCGAGCTGAGCGACCCGGAGCTGGAAGAGTTCGTCAGTTTCGCCCAGTCCGATGCCGGCAAGGCTTACTACCAGGCCGCCCTGGCGGCGATCCGTAGCGGCCTGGCGGTTGGCCAGAGCAGCGCTGCGCTGGCTCCGGCGCCGCGCGGTATCTGATTAGCTCAACCGCTGGCTAAGAAACTCGAAATAGCGCTGGCGCAGGGCCGGCGTTTCGTTGGCCAGGTGGTGCCGTGCCTCGCGCAGACGCAGCATCTGCGGGTCAGCGAACTTATCCTGCAGCACCCGCAGGTTGTAGCGCCAGGCCACCGTCATGTCGGCTTCCCCCTGAATGATCAGAGGGCTGCGCGCACTGCGCGGCGCGGCTTCGATGTGCGGCACCCACCGGCTGAGCGCCCCAACCCAGGCAGTCGGTAAATTGCGCGGCTGCAGCGGATCCTGGTGGTGAACGAAATCGATAAACTCGGCATCGCTGGAATTGACGCTGAAACGCCGTGGAATCTCGCTAACAAAGCGCTTCATGATGCGGTAACTGAACTGCGACCAGCCCCAGGCGCGTGGCCGCACCAGTGGGGCCAGCAGAATGGTTTCACCGATGTCCGGCCCCGGTGCGCCGGTCAGCAGGTAATCAATCAGAATCGCCCCGCCCGTACTCTGCCCGCACAGGTGCCAGGGCTGCGGCAACGCCAGGGCTGCCGCTTCGGCCAGCACTGCGCGCAACACCGTTTGATACTCGCTGAACGCACCGATGCTCGCCCGCGCACCGCTGGACAAGCCATGCCCCGGCAAGTCGAAGGCCAGCACGGCAAAACCCATTCCAAGAGCCCATTCGATCACATGGCGATACAGGCCAACGTGGTCGTAATAGCCATGCAGCAGCACCAGCGTGGCGCGCGGCTGCTCAGGCCACCAAGCCTGCACAGCAATCTGGTAACCGGCGGCTTGCAGCGTACCCATGCGGGTGTGCGTCGCCCAGGTATCGCTGAAGCCGTAAAACTGCCGGTAGGCCTGTTCGGCCGGTGAAAGCGCAGCGGCTGCGGCCAAGGGTCGCAGACTGGCAAGCAGGTTTTCGGGCTGAAACGGCTCTGGCATAGGGCTTCCATCAAACTTACGGAGTAATCACAGGCCATCCTGGGCCGCGCAATCAGGTTGCGGATATTCAGCTGTCGCGCCAGTCATGGCAAGCTGCGCGCCTGTTTGCCGAAGGCTGCTCATGACTCGACCCACGCGCAAGACCCTACTCGCCAGCCTACTGATTCTGTTCTGGGCAGCCGCCATGCTGGCCGCCTACTGGTGGTACGAAGCACGCTACCTGCGCAGCTTCAGTGAACAAACCGCGCTGTTCTATGGCGAACAACTGCGTCTGCCCGACGAGCTGGCCGGCCCTGGGCCAATTCGCCTGGTGCATTTTTGGGACCCCGCCTGCCCGTGCAATGTTGGCAATCAACAGCACCTGGCCGAATTGATCGAACGCTTCGGCGCCCAGGGCGTTACCTTCTATGCCGTACAAAAACCCGGCACCAACGGTCAACTGCCCAGCACCCTGAGCGCCCTGCAACCCCTGGCTGAACTGGCTGGCAGCGCGCAAATCCCCGCCAGCCCGGCGGTGGCGATCTGGGACCGCAATGGCCAACTGGCCTACTTCGGCCCCTACAGCGAAGGCGCTACCTGTACCTCCAGCAACAGTTTTATCGAGCCGATTCTCGACGCCTTGGTCGCCAATCGCCCGGTCAACGCCAGCAACACCCTGGCGGTGGGCTGTTTCTGCGACTGGCAACGCCACTGACTAGCGCAGACCATCCGGGCTAAAGCGCTGAAAGATCTGCTGCGCTTCACCGCTGGCCTGCAGTTGCTTGAGTTGATGATCAAACTGCGAGATCAGCCGTTCACCACGCGGCGAACCCCTACTGACCAGCAGATAGAACGCTTTGCTTGCGACCAGTGGCATATGCCGCAAATGCTCATGGCCCTGATAAATACCCAGCGCCAGGCCGCCATACAACGGCTCAATCTCGCTGGGGAAGAAGTCGCAACGTTGGCGCTGCAGCATATCCAGGTTCTGCTGAATGCTGGGGAAGCGCTTGATCGGCTCGCCCAAGCCAAACGGCTGGTAGTTGTAGCCAATCACTCCGCACACCCGATAGGGCTGCAGGTTCTGCAACAAGGCGGGCAACGGCACTTCGGCAAAGCGCTGCGCGGAGTAGAACAGCCCCAGACGCGTTTCATACAGCTGCGCGCTGTAATGGGCATAGGCAGCACGCTCCGCGTTGTAGCTGGCATCCCAGGTCAGCTCGCAGCGACCCTTTTCAGCAAAGTCCGCCAGCTCCTGCTGCACCCGCGCCCAAGGCATGTAGTGCACCTCATAGGGCAGCTGCAAACGCTGCAGAATCGCCAGCACCAGGGTGCTGGCCGACCCAGTCAGACGGCTGCGGTCCACCTCGCCATCGCTGCGCTGCCAATAGGTGTAGGGCGGCCACTCGTTACTGTCGCCCAAGCAAATTTGCACTGGCGGCGTTGCGGCCAGACAGGGCAGCCCGATCAGGGTAAACCACGCACCGACTAGCACCCGCTGCATAAGCATGACCTCCTTGCATGCTTATGAGGCTAGATCAGTCTGAGACCAGCACTGCACCCACTGACCGCCGGCGACATGCACTGAGCCCTGTATGTTTATCGAATAAAATTGTACAAATGACATACCGTGTACAACTTATCACCCTAGAAAAGCCCTGCGCACCCACGGACGGCTGCCATACTTGATCCGAATATCACGCTACTTTTTAGGTCTTTTGCCATGCCTAGCCGTCTTTCACCCTTAGAGCTGCACTACCGTAAAGCGGACCGCATCATGCTGATGGTGCTGTGGCTGATGTTTCTTTACTCGCTGGGTCTGGCGCTCTGGCACGGTACCTGGGGCCAAGCCTTGCTGGTGGGCGGTGGAACAGCGGCAGTGATGACCGTACTGCAGCAGCTGATTGCCGGGCGCCGTCTGCTGCGCTGTGCGATTGGTGCAGCGTTTATGGTGATGTCCGCACTGCACATCAACCAGGCGGGCGGCATGCTGGAAATGCACTTCGGTATTTTCGTGTTGCTGGCGTTTCTGGTGTATTACCGCGACTGGCTGCCGATCGTGGTGGCGGCTGCAGTGATTGCAGTTCACCACCTGGGCTTCTATGCCCTGCAAACCCAAGGGTTCAGCGTCACAGTGGTGGCACAAGGCAGCTGGCCAATCATCTTCCTGCATGCGTTCTACGTGGTGCTGGAAAGCGCGATCCTGATTTACCTGGCCCTGCAAACCCATGCCGAAGCCGTGGAGGGGGCCGCCCTGATGCAAACCGCCGAACAACTCACCGAAAATGACGACGCCATTGACCTGAGCTACCGCAGCAATGCTGAAGGCAAGGTCAGCAAGCGCTTTAACCGCTTCCTCGACACACTGGATGAGCTGGTTGGCGAAGTAATCAAAGACACCCAGGGCCTGCAAACGATGGGCGACAACCTGGCGCAAGCCACTGGTCATCTGCGCAGTGGCGCCGATCGCCAGCAGGGTGAAATCGTCTACATGAGCTCAGCCATGCAGCAGATGAGCAGCGCCATTGATGAGGTGGCCGGGCACGCCGATGGGGCTGCCAGTGCCGCGCAAACGGCCAACCAGCAAGCCGCCGAAGGCAGCCGTTCGGTCAATCACGTACGCAGCGAGATCGGCAAGCTGGCTGCTCAGATCGACGTCACCGAAGGTGAAGTGCAGGCGTTGGCCAACCAATCTGAACAGATCGGTAAGGTGTTGGAAGTGATCCGTTCGATTGCCGAACAGACCAACCTGCTGGCCCTCAACGCCGCGATCGAAGCTGCCCGCGCCGGTGATCAGGGCCGTGGCTTTGCTGTGGTCGCCGACGAGGTGCGTAACCTGGCACAGAAGACCGCCCTGTCCACCGCTGAAATTCAGCAGATCATCAGCCGCTTGCAACAAGGCAGCCGTCAGGCCGCCGAAGCCATGCAGCAGAGCCGCGACAGCGTGCGCAGTTGCGTACAGGACAGCCAGGCCACTGCCGACCTGCTCGGCGCCGTGGCGCAGGACATCAGTTCGATCACTCAGATGAACGAGCTGATTGCCGCCGCCACCCACCAGCAGGCGGCCGTCAGCGCGGAGGTCAGCCAGCACCTGACCAGCGTGCAACAGGTCGCTGAACAAAACCTCAGTGATGCCGAAGCCCTGAGTCATGATGGCCAGCAACTCAGCCACTTATCTGAGCGGTTGAGCGACCTGAGCCGGCGCTTCCGCGTCAGCCGCTAGTGCGATAAGCCTGCGGGGTCGCGCCCTGCCAGCGCTTGAACGCACGGTAGAACGGCGACAGCTCGGCAAAACCACAGGCGCGGGCCACTTCACGGATAGCCAGGCCGCTGTCGAGCAGGGTCTGTGCACGCAAGCGACGCACCTCATCGTGCAGCTGGCGAAAGCTCTGCTGCTGTTCGGTCAACGCCCGCTGCAGCCCACTGACGCTGTAACCCAGCGCGGTGGCGCAGCGGGGCAGGTCGCACAGCTGCACGCCCAGGTTGACCTCCAGCCAATAGCGCACGCGGTTGAGCAGCTGGTTTTCTTCCAACTCGGCCAGCTCCACTTCCGCCTGCGCCCAGAGCACCGCGAACAACCGTGGGTTGGCGCTGCGCGAGGGCCGGCTGAGCCAGGCGCGCGGGAAGATCAGCGCATCATGCGCCTGGGCAAAACGCGGCAGCAGGCCAAACAGCCGGCGATGCTCGCTCAGGCGGCGCGGGGCCGGGTGGCGAAACTCCACACCATCGAGCGCAAAGCCGCCGTCGTTGACGCTGGCGAGCATTTTCTGCAGCAGCAGCGCCAGGCACTCCATCTGCTGGCGCAACGAACCCACGCCACGGTAATTGAGGTCGAAGATCAGCCGCGCCTGCTCGCCCTCCAGCTCCAGCCGCGCGGCAAAACCACCGGAGAGGATGTGCTGAAAGCGCACAAAACTCTCCAATGCCTGGCCCAGGTCGCGGCTGGCCAGCAGCAGGTAACCCACCACATCCATCGGCCGTGGCTGCATGGTTTCGCCCAGGTGCAGACCGATGTCAGGATCACCGCTGATGCCCGCCAGCGCCTGCCAGAAGCGCGGCGCATTGTCATGGTCCTCGCGGGCATTGAGCAGCGGTGGCGCCAGTACTACGCCCTGATACGCCTGGCGATAGGTGTCGGTGGGGTCCAACCCCAACCCCGCCAAGGCTTCATAGAGCAGGCGGCGCAAGGTTGAAGAATGGGTCAACGCGCTGGCAATGCTGTTGTGCGGATCGTGTGGCATAGCGGCCTCTTGGATTGACCAAAGACTTTCACTCTTGCTGTTTTTGGTCAATGCCTGCACAACCGGTAGTGCGCACAATGGCCAGGCTGATAAAACCTATAACAAGGAAAACCCCATGAAACGCACCCTGACTGCCCTGGCCCTGATCGTCGCGGCCTCTGCCGCCGGCGCTTACTGGTACATCGACAGCAAGCAGCCGCAACGCGACGGCGAGCTGCAGCTGAGCCACCTGCAGGCCGCAGTCACGGTGGATTACGACGAACGCGGCGTACCGCATATCCAGGCGCAGAACGAGGCCGATATGTACCGCGCGCTCGGTTATGTGCACGCCCAGGACCGTCTGTTTCAGATGGAAATCCTGCGGCGCCTGGCCCGTGGCGAGCTGGCCGAGGTGCTCGGCAGCAAGCTAGTCGACACCGACCGCCTGTTCCGCACCCTGGGCATCCGCGAACACGCCGACCGTTACGCCGCGAAGATGGATATGAATGCCCCAGCCAGCAAAGCGCTGCAGGCTTATCTGGATGGCATCAACCAATACCAGGCCAACCACCCGGCACCGATCGAGTTCGATGTGCTGGGCATCGAAAAGCGCCCGTTCAACGTCGCCGACACCCTCAGCGTCGCCGGCTATATGGCCTACAGCTTCGCTGCGGCCTTCCGCACCGAGCCAGTGCTGACGCACATCCGCGATCAGCTGGGCGCCGATTACCTCAAGGCCTTTGACCTCGACTGGCACCCGCAAGGCGTGGTCGGTCAGCACCTCGCCGCTGGCGACTGGCAGGACCTCAACGCCATCGCCGAGCTGAGCCATGCCGCGCTGCTGGATGCCGGCCTGCCGCAGTTCGAGGGCAGTAACGCCTGGGCGATTTCCGGCAGCCGCACCGCCAGCGGCAAACCGCTGCTGGCCGGCGACCCGCACATCCGCTTCGCGGTGCCGTCGGTGTGGTACGAAGCCAACCTGAGTTACCCCGGTTTCAGCCTGTACGGCCACCACCAGGCGCTCAATCCGGTGGCCTCGCTGGGGCATAACCGCGACTTTGCCTGGAGCATCACCATGTTCCAGAACGATGACCTCGACCTGATCGCCGAGAAAACCAACCCGGACAACCCCAACCAGGTCTGGTACCGCGATCAGTGGGTCGAGCTGCAAAGCCGCGAGGAGCTGATCAGCGTCAAGGATGCCGAGCCGGTGCGCCTGACCATACGCCGCTCGCCGCACGGTCCGATCATTAACAGCGCCCTGGGTGAAACCGTCGGCAGCACGCCGATTGCCATGTGGTGGGCCTTCCTGGAAACCGACAATCCGATCCTCGATGGCTTCTACCAGCTCAACCGCGCCGCCACGCTGGAGCAAGCCCGCGTCGCCGCCGAGCACATCGAAGCGCCGGGGCTGAACGTGGTGTGGGCCAATGCCACGGGCGATATCGGCTGGTGGGCGGCGGCGAAACTGCCGCGCCGCCCGGCCGGGGTCAACCCGAGCTTTATCCTCGACGGCAGCAACGGTGAAGCGGACAAAGACGGCTACTACCCGTTCAGCGCCAACCCGCAGGAAGAGAACCCGGAGCGAGGCTATATCCTCTCCGCCAACTACCAGCCCGTGTCACCGACTGGCATGGAAGTGCCGGGCTACTACAACCTGGCCGATCGCGGCCAGCGCCTGGACGAACGCCTGCGCGACGACAGCGTGAAGTGGGACGTGCACAACAGCCAGGCGCTGCAACTGGAGCCCGGCACCGGCTACCCGCAACGCCTGCTCGCACCGCTGGCCGCTGACTTGCGGGCTGCCGCCACTGGCAGCGAAGAGCAGGCACTGGTCGAGCAACTGCTGAGCTGGGATGGCCAGCACCAGGTCGAGAACACCGCCGCCACATTGTTCAACCAGCTGGTTTACCAGTTGGCCCGCGAAGCCATGGCCGATGAGCTGAGCGAAGTCTTCTTCGCCAACCTGCTGCAAACCCGCGTGCTCGACAGCGCCCTGCCGCGTCTGGCCGCCGATGCCAGCTCGCCTTGGTGGGACAAACGCGGCAGCGATGCCGTGGAAAGCCGTGCCGATACCGTCAAGGCCGCCTGGCAGGCCAGCCTTGCTCACCTGCGCAGCAACCTGGGTGACGACAGCGCGAAATGGGCCTGGGGCAGCGCGCACACCCTCACCCACAGCCACCCGCTGGGCCAGCAGAAGCCGCTGGATAAGCTGTTCAACGTCGGCGCCTTTGCCGCACCGGGCGGCCATGAAACACCGAACAACCTGTCGCAACCGGTCGGCCCGGCGCCCTGGTCGGTGGTCTACGGCCCCTCGACCCGCCGCCTGATCGATCTGGCTGACGCCGGCAGCGCCCTGGGCATCAACCCGGTGGGCCAGAGCGGCGTGCTGTTTGATCAGCACTACAAGGACCAGGCCGAACGCTATATTCGTGGCGAGTACGTGCCGATGCATCTGGATGCCGAGGCGATCAAAGCCAACAGCCGCAGCCAGCTGATCCTGCACCCATAAGCCAAGGAGAACGGCGATGAAACGTCTGGTACTGCTTCTGCTGATCATCCTGCTCGGCCTGGTGGCCGTGGTGGTCGGCCGTACCCTGCTACTGCCGGCTGCCGCATACAACAGCGCGCCGATCAGCCTGCCTGAAGGGCTGGATGGCCAGCGCGCTGCCGAGAGCCTGGCGGCCGCCATTCGCCTGCCGACCCTGTCGCATCAGGTCGGCGCGCCGGCCAGCCAACTGGCGGCCAGCAACGCCGCCTTCGCCGGCATGCGTGAGTGGCTGGCGCAGCGCTACCCACAGATCACTGCCAACACCGAACCGCTCGCCACCGGCAGCCCAAGCATCCTGCTGCGCTGGCCGGGCAAGGACAGCCAGTTACCCGCCGCATTGCTGATGGCACATCAGGATGTGGTGCCCGTCGCGCCTGGCACCGAAGAACTGTGGACTCACCCACCATTCTCCGGGGCGATTGCCGATGGCTTTGTCTGGGGGCGTGGCGCCATCGACAGCAAAGGCTCGATGGTGGCGATTCTCGAAGCGGTGGAAACCCTGATCGCCCAGGGCTTCCAGCCACAACGCGATGTGCTGCTGGCCTTCGGTCACGATGAAGAAATCGGCGGCCACCAGGGCAACCGGCGCATCGCCGCGCAGTTGCAGGAACAGGGCAAACGCCTGGCCTGGGTCAGCGATGAAGGCGGCTTTGTGGTGCGCGGGCAGATCCCCGGCGTCAGCCAGGATGTCGCCGTGGTCGGTATCGCAGAAAAGGGCTACGTCAGCCTGACCCTTACCGCCAGCGCCCAGGGTGGCCACTCCTCGCAGCCGCCCGCCTTTGCTGAAACCGCCATCGGCCGCTTGAGCCAGGCCCTGCAACGGGTCGGCGACGCACCCTTCCAGCGCGGTTTCGACGGCCCCACTGGCGACCTGCTGGCCAGCTTTACCCCGGCGCAAGCCTTCGGTTACCGGTTGATCTTCGCCAACCTCTGGCTGTTCGGCCCGCTGGTGGAACAACAACTGGCCGCCTCGCCAGCCGGGGCCGCGCAACTGCAAACCTCGCTGTCGCCCACCCTGTTGCGCGCCGGGATCAAGGAAAACGTCCTGCCGCCCAGCGCCCGCGCCACCCTCAACCTGCGCATCCACCCGCGCGACAGCATCGACAGCGTGGCCGCCCACGTGCGCAATGCCGTGGCGGATGAGCAGATTCAGGTCAAAGTCATGCCCGGCGGGCGCGAGCCTTCGGCGGTATCCGATGTCAGGGGCGAGGCCTATCAGCAGTTCGCCGAGGTGATCCGCCAGAGCTTCAGCAATACCCTGGTCAGCCCCAACCTCACCGTCGGCGGCACTGATTCGCGCTATTACGAGCCGCTGACCGACAACGTCTTCCGCTTCAGCCCACTGCTGATGGAGCGCGACGACCTGCCGCGTATGCACGGCACCAACGAGCGCGTAGCGATCGATACGCTGGCCAATGCCAGTGGCCTCTACTACCGCCTGCTGCAAAGCCTGAACACCTCGGCCAACTAAGCCAAAACCATGCGAGGGGCGCAATGCCCCTTGCCCGTAGTTAGGGTGGACAACGCGAAGCGAGTGCACCTTATGCCCACTTGAGCCCCCCAGTGGATACAGGCAGACTGCCAGCAGGACACTGCCACCCCACGAGGCACGATATGGACGTTGTAAAAAGCCTCAAGTCAGGCAAGAACGGCAGCAAACACTTTGTCGAACGCTACGACGCCGAACAACAGATCAGCTACAACACCGTCGAACTGATCGTCGAACGCAAACATAAACCACCCAAAACCCGCACCCAACCGCCCAAACAACCAACGGCGTTGGTATCCGCGCGCGTCGGCTATGACGAGAAAGAAATGCAGCAGGCGTTAAAGCAGGCCAGTAGTAAGTTGCAGCCTGAACAGAAAACCTGGTTGCTAAGTTGCAAAGCAGTAGTCGAGCTTGGGCTGCAAGAACGGATCATCAATCGCTGATGGTCAGATTTGGATACTTATTGCCAGCGGTGGAAACAGTGTGCAGATATGGTTATGTCGTCTAATTGTAGTTATGCCCTCATTTAAAAAATCACCACCACGCAACGCACTTAAAAGGAACTCAAGTGAAATATTTAAAAATTGCTCTAATAGCAATAACAGCAAGCAGCACTCTTAGCTGCGCATCAAACAAAAACATAGATACGAGCAACTTGGTTCTTGTAAAAGAAAAACATGCGACAATAGCTAAACACGGCAATAGCTACACCCTTGACAGTTACATCATATTATTTCAGCAACCGTACTATATCACTGTCAAACGCAACGACAAAAAACCAATTTCTTTGGCCGAAGCATCCGAAATAGCAGAAGAATACATTCAGCCAAGGGGACGCACTGAGCCAATTGCTCGTCGCCCCGACCTTAATAAATCAAACGCCGATAAAACCCAATGGCTTATTGGAGTTGAATGCTAACAGATATTGAACGCATAACAAATGGTTCAAACCGTTAGCTTCGCTCACTGTGACTGGCTATAGCCCGTCCCTTGACCAAACGTTGGGCTTCATAATTATCGACACCTAGGAAACTCATGAAAATTTATCTTTTACCTTTAGCCGCTCTTATTACCTCATGCACTTCAATGACAACCACAACTGGAGAGCCAGGAATCTCAATGGGGGACAGTTACGAAAAGGTGCTTGCAAGTCTCAAACCAAACAACAATATAACGAAAACCATTGAAGGCGGTGGCATTCGTGCAGAAGGCTATTCGGCAATGACAAAAGACTGCAGAGTTAAATATTTTATTTTTCAAGGCGACGACGGCTTACAGCAAGTTAATTATGAGCCAGCGCAAAACCTTTCAGTAGCAAACAAATGTCGCTAACAAATAACTCTTCGTGGCCGATTGCAGAACCCACTTGTAATGCAAGCCAAACAACAGGTTCAAATCGCTCGCTTCGTTCACTGTGATCCTTTCAATTAAATACCCGCGAAAGACAATGAAATTTAGCGCATCTGAAAAACACAAACAGCAAGAAAAGCGTAAGACTATTTACGCCACGATATTTGTCTTTGCTTTAATAGCAGGGTTTATATTCATGCTAACGAACAGCGACGACTTATCAAACAAGGTCATCGCTGTAATCGGCATATTCTTTCTTGCTAAAAATTTACCGCATGCGTATCGAAGCTTAAAAAATAAAGATACTTCATACCCCGATGTAGAAATTCTTGAATCCCAACATAAACTCGAAATATCGCACAAAGGCTCTGTTGTGAGCATCCCGCTAGCGGATATCGAAAGTCTTCGAGTTCAGAGCATTAAAGGCAATGTCAAATCGCTGCTGCTGACTACACGCTCTTTCAGCAACCTACGCTTTGAAGGGTATGAAAATTTAGCGAAAATGGCTGAGATTCTTAAGAAATACACGCCGGTAGGCAAAATCAAAAACGCCACGTGGTATCACCGCTAAAAACTGCATCAAACCCTTCACCGCCTCAATGAGATGATTTAAAGCTCAGCCATTGAGCAAACGTAAGGGGCTGCATGCCTGACCGATCAGCAGTACAGGCTGCAGCCACCACCACTTCCCGCCGAAAACCCGGATAATGGCCGCCATTCGTTTAGCCCGTATTCTGGTAATCCCGTATGGAAATCAAGGTCAAGTTTCTCGACAACCTCCGACTTGAAGCCAAGTTCGATGACTTCACGGTGGTGGCTGACCAGCCCATCCGCTACAAGGGCGATGGCTCGGCGCCGGGGCCGTTTGATTATTTCCTGGCCTCTTCGGCGTTGTGTGCGGCGTACTTTGTGAAGCTGTATTGCGATACGCGCAATATCCCCACCGACAACATCCGCCTGTCGCAGAACAATATCGTTGATCCGGAAAACCGCTACCAGCAGATCTTCAAGATTCAGGTCGAGCTGCCGGCAGATATCTCCGAGAAGGATCGCCTGGGCATTCTGCGCTCCATCGACCGTTGCACGGTGAAGAAGGTGGTGCAGGCCGGGCCAGAGTTCGTGATCGAGGAAGTGGACAACCTCGATGCCGATGCCCAGGCATTGTTGATCCCCGCACTGACAGCTGGTGAAGGCACGCGCATCCTCGGCAAGGACCTGCCGCTGGAAGAAACCATAGCCAATATGTCGGGCATCATGGCCAAGCTCGGCATGAAGATTGAGATCGCCTCGTGGCGCAATATCGTGCCCAACGTGTGGTCGCTGCATATCCGCGATGCGCATTCGCCGATGTGCTTTACCAACGGCAAAGGCGCGACCAAAGAAGGCGCGCTGGCGTCGGCGCTGGGCGAGTTTATCGAGCGGCTGAACTGTAACTTCTTCTACAACGATCAGTTCTGGGGTGAAGAAATCGCCAATGCGGCGTTCGTGCATTACCCGGACGAGCGCTGGTTCAAACCGGGGCCCAAGGATGCGTTGCCAGCGGAGATTCTCGACGATTACTGCCTGGCGATTTACAACCCGGACGACGAACTGCGCGGCTCGCACCTGTACGACACCAACTCGGGCAATACGCTGCGCGGCATCTGCTCGCTGCCGTTTGTACGTCAGTCCGATGGCGAGGTGGTGTACTTCCCGTCCAACCTGATCGAGAACCTGTTCCTGAGCAACGGCATGAGCGCCGGCAACACCCTTGCTGAGGCGCAGGTGCAGTGCCTGTCGGAGATTTTCGAGCGCGCAGTTAAACGCGAAATCCTCGAAGGAGAGCTGTGCCTGCCTGACGTGCCAGCTGAGGTGTTGGCCAAGTATCCGGCCATCCTCGCCGGTATTCAGGGCCTCGAAGCTCAGGGCTTCCCGGTATTGGTGAAGGACGCTTCCCTGGGCGGCGAATTCCCGGTGATGTGTGTGACCCTGATGAACCCGCGCACTGGCGGCGTATTCGCCTCGTTCGGCGCGCACCCAAGCTTTGAAGTGGCGCTGGAGCGCAGCCTGACTGAGTTGCTGCAGGGTCGCAGCTTTGAGGGTTTGAATGATCTGCCGCCGCCGACCTTTGAAAGCCAGGCGCTGATGGAACCGAACAACTTCGTCGAGCATTTCATCGACTCCAGCGGCGTGGTGTCGTGGCGCTTCTTCAGTGCTAAAGCCGATTACGAATTCGTCGAGTGGGACTTCTCCAGCGAAGGCGAACAGGCCAACGCCGAGGAAGCCGCGACCCTGTTCGGTATTCTCGAGGCCATGGGCAAAGAAGCCTATATGGCGGTTTACGAGCACCTGGGCGCCACGGCCTGCCGCATCCTGGTGCCGGGCTATTCGGAGATCTACCCGGTTGAGGACCTGATCTGGGACAACACCAACAAAGCGCTGCTGTTCCGCGCGGACATCCTAAACCTGCACAGCCTGAATGATCGCGGCTTGAAATCCCTGCTGCGCAATCTGGAGAACAGTGATGTCGACGATTACACCGACATCACCACGCTGATCGGGGTCGAGTTCGACGACAACACGGTGTGGGGCCAGCTGACCATTCTTGAGTTGAAGCTGCTGATCAACCTGGCACTGAAGAAGTACGACGACGCTAAGGAGCTGACGGAGACCTTCCTGCAGTACAACGACAACACCGTCGAGCGCGGCCTGTTCTATCAGGCACTGAATGCCGCGCTGGAAGTACAGATGGACAGCGAGCTGGAGATGAGCGACTTCGAGCCGAACTTCCGCCGCATGTTTGGCAATGAGCGCATCGACGCGGTACTGGGCTCACTGGACGGCAGCGTGCGCTTCCACGGGCTGACGCCAACCAACATGCAGCTGGAAGGGCTCGACCGTCACCTGCGGCTGATAGAAAGCTACAAGAAGCTGCATGCCGCGCGGGCCCAGGCAGTGCTGGGCTGACAGCTTGAACAACCGCAAGGTGGCGCAGCTCATGGGGCTGCCCGACGTGCTCAGACGGATTGAGGTGCAAGATGCTGCAATCAGCAGATGAGGTGTCACGGGTGATCGAGATGGCCTGGGAAGATCGCACCCCATTTGAGGCCATTGAGGTGCAGTTTGGCCTGCCCGAAGCGCAGGTAATCGCCTTGATGCGGCGCCACCTCAAACCGAGCAGCTTCAAGCTGTGGCGTGAACGGGTCAGTGGCCGGCAGACCAAGCACCTGCAGCTGCGTGACCCGCAGGTGTCACGGGCGTATTGCCCAAGCCAATACAAGCCGCGTTAACGCCTAACCAGGGGCCTTAAGGGGCCGTGGCCAGCATGGCCTGGTTACGCCCGGCGTGCTTGGCCTTGTAGAGCAGGCGATCAACCTGTTCGAGGAAGGCCTGGGGCGTGTCGAGCGGGCCCGGTGTCAGGGTGCCTACCCCGAGGCTCAGGGTCAGCCATGCACTGACGCGCGAATGCGCGTGGTGAATCTGTTGCTCATGAATCAGCTGGCGGCAGCGCTCGGCAACCTGGGCAGCCGCCTGGGCATCGGTTTCCGGCAGCAGCAGAACAAATTCCTCACCGCCATAGCGGGCCATCAGGTCACGCGGGCGCACGGCGGCGGCGCTCAAGGCCCGAGCAACGCCTTTCAGGCAATCATCGCCCTGGATATGCCCGTAGTGATCGTTGTATTCCTTGAAGTAGTCGATATCCAGCAGGATCAGTGACAGCGGCTGACCGGTGCGCTGGGCGTTGCTCCACTCCACCTGTAAGCGGCTGTCGAACATGCGTCGGTTGGCCACGCCGGTGAGGCCGTCGAGGTAGGAGAGCTCTTCCAACTGTTGCTGCAATTGCTGCAGCTGCTGTTCGGTCTGCTTGCGCTCGCTGATGTCGAACATAAAGCCAATCAGCGACTCCACCTCGCCCGCTTCATTACGCAGCACGTGCACCACATCGCGAATCCACACATAACCGCCATCGCGGGTCAGGGCGCGGTAGTCGGCCTCATGGTCGGTGCCCGCCTGGGACTGCGACACACAGAAGGCCACAACGCTGTCGCGGTCTTCGGGATGCATACGCTCTGCCCAGTCGTTGGCGCTGACCCAGCTGGCCTGCGGCCAACCGAGCAGGGTTTCGATCTGCGGGCCGATGTAGGCGAAAGTCATGCTCGCCCAGTCGATCTTCCAGGGGATGGCCTTGGTCGACTCCAGCAGGGTCTTGTACACCGCGCTTTCGGTGCTGTTTGAGTCGGTCATGGCAGGCAATCCGGACGGCTGATGGCTGATGGCTGATGGCTGATGGCTGATGGCTGATGGCTGATGGCTGAGGTTGTAACCAAGATCAGCGGGCGGTGCAACACTGGCCGGGCTGACTGGTCAGTGCTGCAGCAGAATGCACAAGGGCCGCTAATGCGGCCCTTGTGGGTTACTCCGAGGTGCGATCAGGCATGCACTTGCGATGGATCACGACGGCTGTCGGGGCCGTTCATTAACGCGGCACCGGTGGTTTCATCCATGGCTTGCTGCAGGGCCTTCTTGCGCTTCTCTTCGGCACGGTGGGCGAAGAACCACACCAGGAAGGTGGCGAAGGACACGGCCAGCAGGATCAGGCTGGCCACGGCGTTGATTTCCGGCTTCACGCCCAAACGCACGGCAGAGAAGACTTCCATCGGCAAGGTCGTGGAACCTGGACCGGAGACGAAGCTGGCGAGAACCAGGTCGTCCAGCGACAGGGCAAAGGACATCATGCCGCCGGCCGCCAACGAAGGCGCAATCATCGGGATGGTGATCAGGAAGAACACCTTCCACGGTTTAGCACCCAGATCCATGGCCGCTTCTTCGATGGACAGGTCCAGCTCACGCAGACGCGACGACACCACCACGGCCACATAGGCCGAACAGAAGGTGGTGTGGGCGATCCAGATGGTCAGCACGCCCCGCTCAGCAGGCCAGCCGATCAGCTGGGCCATGGCCACGAACAGCAGCAGCAGCGATAGACCGGTGATCACCTCAGGCATTACCAGCGGCGCGGTGACCAGGCCACCGAACAGCGTGCGACCCTTGAAGCGAGTGACGCGGGTCAGCACGAAGGCGGCCATGGTGCCCAGCGCTACGGCGGCAATCGCGGTGTAGCAGGCGATTTCCAACGAGCGCATGACCGAGTTCATCAGCTGGGTGTTGTCCAGCAGACCCATGTACCACTTCAGCGACCAGCCGCCCCACACCGTTACCAGCCGCGAGGCGTTGAACGAGTAGATGACCAGAATCAGCATGGGCAGGTAGATAAAGGTCAGGCCGGCCCACAGCATGAAGTTGGAGAAACTGAAACGCTTCATGGTCGACCCTCCATCTCTTTCGCTTGGTTACGGTTAAACAGGATGATGGGCACGATCAGGATCGCCAGCATCACCACCGCCAAGGCAGAGGCTACAGGCCAGTCGCGGTTGTTGAAGAACTCTTGCCACAGCACCTTACCAATCATCAGGGTTTCGGGGCCGCCCAGCAGTTCCGGAATCACGAACTCACCCACCACCGGGATAAACACCAGCATGCAGCCGGCGATGATGCCGTTCTTGGCCAACGGCACGGTGATTTTCCAGAAGCTGTTATAGGTGCTCGAACCCAGATCCGCAGCCGCTTCCAACAAGCTCTGGTCGTGTTTTACCAGGTTGGCGAACAGCGGCAGAATCATGAAGGGTAGGTACGAATAAACGATACCGATGTACACCGCCAAGTTGGTGTTGAGGATCTGCAACGGCTCGTTGATCAACCCCAACCACATCAGGAAGCCATTGAGCAGGCCGTTGTTGCTGAGAATACCCATCCAGGCGTACACGCGGATCAGGATGGCCGTCCAGGTCGGCATCATGATCAGCAGCAACAGGACCATCTGCTTATCCTTGTCGGCGCGGGCAATCGCATACGCCATCGGGAAGCCGATGACCAAACACAACAAGGTGCTGACCGCGGCCATTTTCAGGGAGCCCAGGTAAGCAGCCAGGTACAGCGCATCTTCGCTGAGGAAGATGTAGTTACCCAGGTTGAGTACCAGGGTGAATTTGTTTTCCACCCAGGTGTACACGTCGGTGTACGGCGGGATGGCCACGTCGGCTTCGGCGAAGCTGATCTTCAGAACAATGAAGAACGGCAACATAAAGAACAGGAACAGCCAGAGGAACGGCACCCCGATAACCAAGTGCCGGCCCTTGGGCATACGGCGGCTGATGCTTCGGATAATGTTCATGAGCGCAATGCCACCCCGCTATCGTCCTCCCACCAGACGAACACTTCATCGTCCCAGGTAGGTCGGGCGCCACGCCGCTCGGCGTTGGCAACGAAGGATTGCACCACTTTGCCGCTTGGCAGCAGCACGTGGAATACCGAGTGGCCGCCGAGGTAGGCGATGTCATGCACGGTGCCGCGCGACCAGTTGTATTCGCAGGTCGGTTGCTCGGTGGTGACGATCAACTTCTCCGGACGAATCGCGTAGGTGATGCTCTTATCCTGCACCGAGGTGCTGACGCCGTGGCCGACGTAGATGTTGCGTTCCAGGTCCGGGCTGGCGATCAGTGCATGGCCTTCCATGTCCTCGACCACCTGGCCTTCGAACAGGTTGACGTTGCCGATAAATTCGCAGACCAGGCGGCTGGTCGGGGTTTCGTAGATGTCCACCGGGCTGCCGATTTGGGCGATCCAACCCAGGTGCATGATGGCAATGCGCTGGGCCATGGTCATGGCCTCTTCCTGGTCGTGGGTCACCATCACGCAGGTTACGCCGACGCGCTCGATGATCTCGACAAGCTCAAGCTGCATTTGCGAGCGCAGCTTCTTGTCCAAAGCACCCATAGGTTCGTCGAGCAGTAACAGTTTCGGGCGCTTGGCCAGCGAACGGGCCAGAGCCACACGCTGACGCTGGCCACCAGACAACTGGTGCGGCTTGCGCTTGGCGTACTGGGTCATGTGCACCAGTTTGAGCATCTCGTCGACGCGGGCGTCGATTTCAGCCTTAGGCAGTTTGTCCTGCTTGAGGCCGAAGGCGATGTTGTCAGCCACGCTCATGTGCGGGAACAGCGCGTAGGACTGGAACATCATGTTGATCGGCCGCTCGTAGGGCGGCAGGTCGGTGATGTCGACACCGTCCAGAATGATGCGCCCTTCTGTCGGTCGCTCGAAGCCGGCGAGCATGCGCAGCAGGGTCGATTTACCCGAGCCGGAGCCGCCGAGCAAGGCGAAGATTTCGCCTTTGTTGATGGTCAGCGAAACGTCATCAACGGCGATGGTTTCATCAAATTTCTTGGTTACGCGCTCGATCTTGACCAGCACCTCTTTCGGTTGCTGATCACCCTCGAGAACCTTTTTATAGGCACTGGAAGCAACTGCCATTACCAAAACTCCCGCAAATAATGGGTCGTGGACCCGAATAAAATCTGCCGCGCATCACGCAGCGGGCCGTACGGTCAGGCAAAGCCTGCCGTACGCTGTGTTTCAGCTTCCGCTTACTGGCCTGACTTGATCTTCGACCAGGCGCGTGTCATCGCACGCTGGATCTTCGGAGGCAGCTCAGCAGAGATGTAGAGACGGTCCAGCACGGCTTGCGCTGGATAGACCGACGGATCATTACGCACTTCCTGGTCCATCAGTTCGCCCGCCTTGAGGTTCGGGTTGGCGTAACCCACATAGTCGCTGACCTTGGCGATCACCGCAGGATCAAGCAAGTAGTTGATGAAGGCATGCGCTTCCTTGACGTTCTTCGCATCGGCCGGAATGGCCATCAGGTCGAACCACAGGTTGGCGCCTTCCTTGGGAATACTGTAGGCAATCTCGATGCCCTTGCCCGCTTCCTCGGCGCGTGCGGCCGCCTGAAACACGTCGCCGGAGTAGCCGAACGCCACACAGATGTCGCCATTGGCCAGGTCGCCGATGTACTTCGAGGAGTGGAAGTAGGTGACGTAAGGACGCACGGCCATCAGCTTGGCTTCGGCTTTCTGATAGTCCTCGGCATTGGTGCTGCGTGGGTCAAGGCCCAGGTAGTTAAGGACGGCCGGGAACATCTCGTCGGGCGAATCCATGAAGGCCACGCCGCAGGCGTTGAGCTTCTTCAGGTTCTCTGGCTCGAAGAGCATGGCCCAGGAGTCGATCTCGTCGACGCCGAGTACTTCTTTGACCTTGGCCACGTTGTAGCCAATGCCATTGGTGCCCCACAGGTACGGCACCGAATACAGGTTGCCAGGATCGTTGACCTCCAGCTGCTTGAGCAGCGCGGGATCAAGGTTATCCCAATTCGGCAGCAGACTGCGGTCGAGCTTCTGGAACGCGCCCGCTTTGATCTGCTTGCCAAGGAAATGGTTGGACGGCACCACGATGTCGTAGCCGGAACGGCCCGCCAGCAGTTTGCCTTCCAGGGTTTCATTGGAGTCGAACACGTCATACATGGCTTTGATGCCAGTAGCCTTCTGGAAGTCGGCCAGGGTGGTTTCGCCGATGTAGTCAGACCAGTTGTAGACATTGACTACGGGTTCAGCGGCTTGCACGGCGCTGATGCTGACGGCGGCGGCCAGCAGGCCAGCCAGAAGTGGGGTACGACGCATAGGAGCTTCCTTATTGTTGTGGGTGAATGCGGCGGAGCAAGCCACCGCACACCGTTAGGGCTATGGCATTACTTACCCGATTTGATCTTGGTCCAGCTGCGGTTCATCGCGCGTTGCGCGTTAGCTGGCAGATCCGGGAAGGTGTAGATCTTGGCCATGGTGGCCGCGTCCGGGTAAATGCCCGGGTCGTTGCGCAGCACTTCGTCAACCAGCGGGGTGGCCGCCGCGTTGCCGTTCGGGAACTGCACGAAGTTGGTGATGTTGGCCATCACATCTGGCTTCATGAGGTAGTTGAGGAACACGTGAGCGGCTTCGACGTTTTTCGCATCAGCCGGGATGGCCATCATGTCGAAGAAGCTACCAGCACCTTCTTTCGGGATGCTGTAGGAGATGTTCACGCCGTTCTTGGCTTCTTCAGCACGGGACTTGGACTGGTACAGGTCGCCCGAGTAGCCGATGGCCACACAGATGTTGCCGTTGGCCAGGTCACCGATGTACTTGGAGCTATGGAAGTAGGAGGTCGAGGAACGGATCGAGAGGAACAGTTCTTCGGCTTTCTTCAGCTCGGCAGCATTGGTGCTATCGGATTTGAAACCCAGGTAGTTGAGGGCTGCCGGGAGGATTTCGGTCGGTGAATCGAGGAAGGACACACCGCAGTCTTTCAGCTTGGCGATGTTTTCTGGTTTGAACACCAGGTCCCAGGAATTGACCGGTGCGTCTTCGCCCAGGGCCGCTTTAACCTTGTCGACGTTGTAACCGATACCGATGGTGCCCCACATGTAAGGGATCGAGTACTGATTACCTGGATCGCTTGGGTCGAGGGCCTTGAGCAGGCTCTTGTCGAGGTTTTCCCAGTTTGGCAGCTTGGACTTGTCCAGCTTCTGGAACACACCGGCCTTGATCTGCTTGGCCAGGAATGGGTTGGACGGTACCACGATGTCGTAACCGGAGCTGCCGGCCAGCAGTTTGGCTTCCAGGGTTTCGTTGCTGTCAAAGACGTCGTAGACGACCTTGATACCAGTTTCCTTCTGGAAGTTGTCGAGGGTGTCTTCTGCGATGTAGTCGGACCAGTTGTAAACGTGCAGGACCTTGTCATCCGCGTGTGCGGCACTCACTACGGCCCCAGCAAGGGACAACGCGAGAAGGGTTTTGCCGAATGTGTTCATGCGTACAGCTCCTGTTGTTGTAGTCGTTTTCCGGAAGATGCGCAGCCATCTGCAGCACCTTCCGGTGAGCCTGACCTACGCATTGGCGCAGTCTGGCAAGGTCACCACCCGTTGACAACTTTCAGACGTAAGCATCTGAAACCAATGGTAATTGAACCTTAAACCAGCACCTCTGCGGCAGTCAGGTCGAGGCATTTACGGGCCTTTTCAACCAGTTCGTCGATTTCCGCGTGGCTGATCACCAGCGGCGGCGAGATGATCATGGTGTCGCCCACGGCGCGCATGATCAGCCCATTATTAAAGCAGTGACCGCGGCAGATCATGCCAACGCCGACATCTCCGGCAAAACGTTGGCGGCTGGCCTTGTCCTGCACCAACTCAATGGCGCCCAACATGCCAACGCCACGCACTTCACCCACCAGCGGGTGATCGGCCAGTTCACGCAAACGCTTTTGCAAATACGGTGCCGTTTCTGCCTTGACGCGCTCAACAATCTTTTCTTCGCGCAGAATGCGCAGGTTTTCCAGCGCAACAGCCGCCGCAACCGGGTGCCCGGAATAAGTGAAACCGTGGTTGAAGTCACCGCCCTGGTTGAGTACCTCGACGATATCGTCGCGCACGATCAGCCCGCCCATGGGGATGTAGCCACTGGTCAGGCCTTTGGCGATGGTCATCATGTGCGGCGTATTACCGAAGTAATCGCTACCGAACCACTCGCCGGTACGACCGAAACCGCAGATCACTTCATCGGCAACAAACAGAATGTCGTACTTGGCGAGGATTTCGCGGATGCGCGGCCAGTAGCTGTCCGGCGGGATGATCACGCCGCCCGCGCCCTGGATCGGCTCGGCAATAAAGGCGGCAACATTCTCTTCGCCGACTTCGAGGATCTTCTGCTCCAGCTGGTCAGCGGCCCAGATACCGAACGCTTCGGGGCTCATATCGCCGCCTTCACCGAACCAGTACGGCTGCGGGATGTGCACGATGCCCGGAATCGGCAGGTCGCCCTGCTCATGCATGTACTTCATGCCGCCCAGGCTGGCGCCAGCCACGGTAGAGCCGTGGTAACCGTTAACCCGGCTGATGATCACCTTCTTGTTTGGCTGCCCCTTGATCGCCCAGTAATGGCGCACCATACGCAGCATGGTGTCGTTGCCTTCCGAACCCGAACCGGTGAAAAACACGTGGTTCATGCCGGCCGGAGCCAGTTCAGAAATCGCCTTGGCCAGCTCCAGCGCGGGCGGCGTGGCGGTCTGGAAGAACATGTTGTAGTAGGGCAGCTCTTGCATCTGTTTCGCGGCGGCGTCTGCCAGTTCCTTGCGACCATAACCAATCGCCACACACCAGAGCCCGGCCATGGCATCGAGGATCTTGTTGCCCTCGCTGTCCCACAGGTACACCCCGTCGGCATTGGTGATGATGCGCGGCCCATTTTCCGCCAGCTGTTTGAAATCGCTGAACGGCGCGAGGTGGTGTTCGCGGCTCATGGCCTGCCACTCGCGGGTTTTCGGGTTGGTCACTTGACTGTTCATAACAACACCTTGATTACACAGGCCGCGTATTGCCGCAGCCCCAGAAAATTCTTGGTGGCGGCTGGTGCAGGGATCACCCACGCCAGCCGCCTGAGGGTTACACCGACAGCAGCAGGAACTCACGTTCCCAGGAGCTGATGACCCGCTTGTAGTTTTCGTGTTCGGCGCGCTTCACCGCGACGTAGCCGCGCATGAATTTTTCACCCAGGAACTTCTCTGCATCCTTACAGGCTTCCATGCGTTCCAGCGCGTGCTCGATAGTGATCGGCAGACGCAGGTTACGGCGCTCGTAAGCACGGCCTTTGACCGGCGCGCTTGGCTTGAAGTCGCCGACCATGCCCATGTAGCCACACAGCAGCGAAGCCGCCAGCACCAGATAAGGGTTGGCGTCGGCACCGGCCAGACGGTTTTCCACACGGCGGTTCTGCGGCGTGGCTTCCGGTACGCGCAGGCCCACGGTGCGATTCTCTTCGCCCCACTCGACGTTCACCGGCGCCGAGGTATCCGGCAGGAAGCGGCGGAACGAGTTGACGTTAGGTGCGAACAGCGGCAGCAGCTCGGGGATGTATTTCTGCAGGCCACCAATGTGCAGCATGAACAGTTCGCTCATGCTGCCATCCGGGTTGGAGAACAGGTTCTTGCCGGTTTTGATGTCAACCACGCTCTGGTGGATGTGCATCGCGCTGCCTGGCTGATCGGTGATCGGCTTGGCCATAAAGGTCGCGGCCACATCGTGCTTGAGCGCCGCTTCACGCATGGTGCGCTTGAACACGGTGATCTGGTCGGCCAGGTGCAGGGCCTCGCCGTGACGGAAGTTAATTTCCATCTGCGCCGGGCCGTCTTCGTGGATCAGCGTGTCGAGGTCCAGGCCCTGGATTTCACACCAGTCGTAGACGTCTTCAAACAGCGGATCGAATTCGTTGGCGGCATCGATGGAAAACGACTGACGGCCCACTTCCGGACGCCCGGAACGGCCCATCGGCGCGACCAGCGGGAAGTCCGGGTCACTGTTGCGTTTGGTCAGGTAGAACTCCATTTCCGGCGCGACGATTGGCTTCCAGCCCTTGTCCGCATAGAGCTTGAGCACATTCTTGAGAATGTTGCGCGGCGACAGCTCGATCGGGTTGCCCTGCTTATCAAAGGTGTCGTGAATCACCATCGCAGTCGGCTCAATGGCCCAGGGCACGAGGAATACGGCGTTCTCGTCCGGGCGGCAGAACATATCGATGTCCGCTTCGTCGAGCAGGTCGTAATAGATGTCGTCCTCGACGTAGTCGCCGGTTACGGTCTGCAGCAGCACACTCTCGGGGAGGCGCATGCCCTTCTCGTCGAGGAACTTGTTGGTCGGCGAAATCTTGCCACGGGCAATGCCGGTAAGATCGCTGATCAGGCATTCAACTTCGGTGATTTTGCGTTCTTTCAGCCAGCTCGAAAGCTGGTCTAATTTGGTGCTCATAGAGACCTCAGGGTTGGTTAGAGCCGACTTATATATAGTCGGCTCAGCGTTGCCCCGCCGTCTTCCTGCAAGCCTCACCAAAGGCCTGGAAGATGGCGAGATAATTCGGGTTGGATCGTACCTGCCATTCAGGGTGCCATTGCACCCCCAATGCGAAGCTTTTGGCACCTTCGACGGAGAAGGCTTCGATCAACCCGTCAGGCGCCAGTGCTTCTACGCGAAGGCCCGGCGCCAGACGCTGAACGCCCTGGCCATGAATGGAATTGACTTGAATCTCGTCCGGCAAGCCGATGCCGGCGAGCAGCCCGCCCGGCTGCACATGCAGCGCGTGACGCAGGCCATATTGCTGTTCTGCGGGCAGGTCACTCGGCTCGCGGTGATCCATCAGCCCTGCAACCTCATGTACACGCTGGTGCAGCGCGCCACCGAAGGCCACATTCATCTCCTGAAAGCCACGGCAAATGCCGAGCACCGGGATACCGGCGGCAATTGCTGCTTTAATCAAGGGAAGGGTTGTACTGTCACGCGCCGGGTCATGGGCGGTGCCGGGTTCGCTGGCGTCGCCAGCGTAGTGGTGCGGTTCGACGTTGGATGGCGAGCCGGTAAAAACCAGGCCATCGAGGTGCTGCAGCAGGTAGGCCTGATCCAGTTGCTCACCCAGTGCAGGAATGATCACTGGCATACCGCCAACCACCTGTACGATGGCCTGCAAGTATTTATCGCCTGCGGTGTGGTAGATGTTGTGCCCGATCTGCTTGGTGCAGGCACTAACGCCGATAATCGGCTGGCGCGACATGAGACACCCGTTTTATTGCTGTTATGGGTTTCGACCGAGCTTAGCCTTGTTCATTTTTTTTCACAATAGTCATGTAAAAAATTGAACACACCCGACTGAGCACCCCGGCAGGCAAGGCTTTGAGGAGGGCTGCACTGCCCTGTAATGCCCTAAAACTGGCCATCGAGCACCCTTTTGGGGCAAAATGCGCCTCTCTTGACAGCACCAGGTGTTTAAGATTGACTCACACCTGTGCAGTTGCATGATTGATATTTTTAACAAAAAAGGTGTTGCATCATGTCGGTACCCCCGCGTGCCGTTCAGCTTAACGAAGCGAACGCGTTCCTTAAGAAACATCCTGAGGTCCTGTTCGTCGACCTTCTGATCGCAGATATGAATGGTGTGGTGCGCGGCAAGCGTATCGAGCGTGCGAGCCTGCATAAGGTTTACGAGCGCGGCATTAATCTCCCGGCGTCCCTATTCGCCCTCGATATCAACGGCTCAACAGTGGAAAGCACTGGCCTGGGTCTGGATATCGGTGACGCTGACCGGGTCTGCTTTCCCATCCCCAACACCCTGAGCAATGAGCCTTGGCAGAAGCGCCCAACTGCGCAACTGTTGATGACCATGCACGAAATGGAAGGCGAGCCGTTCTTTGCCGACCCACGGGAAGTGTTGCGTCAGGTGGTGGCGAAGTTCGACGAACTGGGCCTTACGATTTGCGCAGCCTTTGAACTCGAGTTCTACCTGATCGACCAGGCCAACGTGAACGGCCGGCCGCAGCCACCGCTGTCGCCGCTGTCAGGTAAGCGCCCACAGTCGACCCAGGTGTACCTGATTGACGACCTCGACGAATACGCCGAGTGCCTGCAGGACATCCTTGAAGGCGCCAAAGAGCAGGGCATCCCTGCTGACGCCATCGTCAAGGAAAGCGCCCCGGCCCAGTTCGAGGTGAACCTGCACCACGTGGCAGACCCGATCAAGGCATGCGACCACGCGCTGCTGCTCAAGCGCCTGGTGAAAAACATCGCTTACGACCATGAGATGGACACCACCTTCATGGCCAAGCCGTACCCCAACCAGGCGGGTAACGGTCTGCATGTGCACATTTCGATTCTCGACAAGCAGGGCAACAATATCTTCGCCTGCGATGACCCCGAGCAGAATGACGCCTTGCGCCATGCCATCGGCGGCGTATTGGAAACCATGCCAGCGTCAATGGCGTTCCTCTGCCCGAACGTCAACTCCTACCGTCGTTTCGGCGCGCAGTACTACGTGCCGAACTCACCGTGCTGGGGCATCGACAACCGTACCGTGGCCTTGCGTGTGCCGAACGACACAGCCGACGCGGTGCGCATCGAACATCGCGTTGCCGGTGCCGATGCCAACCCGTACCTGCTGATGTCAGCCGTGCTGGCGGGCGTTCACCATGGCCTGACCAACAAGATCGAGCCAAACGCCCCCGTAGAAGGCAACTCCTACGAGCAGAACGAACAGAGCCTGCCGAACAACCTGCGCGATGCCCTGCGCGAGCTGGACGACAGTGAAGTGCTGGCTCGTTATATCGACCCGAAATACATCGACATCTTCGTCGCCTGTAAGGAAAGCGAGTTGGCCGAGTTTGAAAACTCGATCTCCGACCTCGAATACAACTGGTACTTGCACACGGTTTGATGCAACACCCAACGCCGGCCATTGAGCCGGCGTTTTTTATGGCACTGGCCATTTTATTCCGCGCGCTGCGCAGCCCTGCCGCTTATTCACGCCCCGGCGTGATGACGGGCAGGTTGCGCCGCGCGTTTCAGTTAACGCGACTTCACACTACTCAGGAGACCTCCATGCCTCGCCTGTTTGCCGCATTGCTACTTGCCCTGACGCCCATGCTGGCCAGCGCCGAAGAGGTGATTCGCGTCTACAACTGGAACGACTACATCGCCCCGCAGGTGCTAAAAGACTTCGAGACCGAAACCGGCATCCGCGTCGACTACCACACCTACAGCACCGCTGAAGAGTTGGCGGCGGTGCTGGCAACCGGTGAAGCCATTGATGTTGCCGTGCCGTCGCACGACGCACTGCCAGCGATGATCAAGAACGGCGCCCTGCAACCGCTGGATTTCAGCCTGCTGCCCAACCGCAAACACCTCGACAAGCAGCTGCTCAGCACCCTGGTCGCCCTCGACCCCGCCAATCGTCATGCAGTGCCCTACCTATGGGGTGCGGTCGGGCTGGCAATCAACACGCCGCAGGCCGAAGCAGCCTTTGGCGGCCCACTGCCCAATAGCTGGAGCCTGCTATTTGATGCGGAACAAAGTGCGCGTCTCGCCAGTTGCGGCATCAGCGTGCTGGACGCTCCTGACGAGACCCTGACCCTGCTGCTCAACTATCAGGGCCGCAGCCTGGCGCGCAGCGCGCCGAGCCGCATCGAACGCTCCAGCCGTGTGCTGGATGGACTGCGGCCGAATCTGCGCTACGTCGACAGCGAGCGCTATATCGAGGATCTCAACCAGGGCAAGTTGTGTGTGGCCATGGCCTGGGTCGGTGATGCACTGGCCGCCGCGGATGCCGGGCAGCCAGTGCGCTTTTTAGTGCCGGATGAAGGCTCGATCCTGTTTATCGACAACCTGGTCATTCCCAGCAGCGCCACGCGCGTCGACCTGGCGCATCGCTTTATCGATTACCTGATGCAGCCCAAGGTGGCGGCATTGATCACCGCCGAAACCCTGTACCCCAGTGGCAATGCCGATTCGCGCGAGTTTCTTGACGAAGCCCTGCGCAACCAGCCCGACCTCTACCCGGACCGCGACACCAAACGCCGCTTGCATCCGCTGGAAACCCTGCCAGAAAAGCACAGCGCAACGCGCGACGCCGTGTGGACGCGCTTTCGGGATGGCAGTTGAGTAATGCTAAAAGAGCCCGGGGATGATCCGGGCTCCTGAAAAAGCCGACAGCGACGCGGCCGTTACTTGACCAGCTGACGCCAGGCTTTCAGCGAACCGATGGTCAGCAGCTGCGCCTTGCGCGCCTCTAGCACGTCCGGATCGATCGACTGATTGGCCAGCTCCACCAACTTGTTGAGCTCGCCATACAGGCGATCGACCTCGGGCACCTCCAGCACACTGCGCGCCAGGTCCAACCAAACCAGCAGACGCTCGATACGTGGTAGCTGCTCGGCAAGGTCTTCCGGCTGCTGCACATAACGCCGCAGCTGCAAGGCCTCGCCTTCATCCGCAACCAGAGTCGGCAGCCAGTTGCCCAAGGGCGCTGCACCCTGACGATTGCCCCGGTTGTTCCGCTCCACCGTCCAGCTGCGCGCCAACAACCAGCGCGATAGGTTCAGCGAAAACAGCCCCCAGCGATTACCCTGCAACTCGGCAGCGAACAACGCCGGTGCATTCTTGCGCAGACTGTCATTGTCCTGGCCGGCCAGAACGCGTGGGCGCCACTCCAACAACAGGGCATCCAATAGCTCGCGCAGCGCATGACTGCTGGCGCGCGGCGCCGCCTGGCCCAGACTGCCGAGCAATGCACGCAGACCGATCAGTTGCTCCAGCCAATCGACCAGCAAGCGCCAGTGGCCATTAAAGCGGTACTGTTCGGCCAGGCGCTGGCTGCTGCCCAGCAGGTGCCAGGCCAGTGCCGCAACGCTGTCATCCAGGCTGGTTTGCGCAGTCAGGCTCGGCGCCGGCAGATTCAGGCTATAGCTGCCCGCATCGAACAGGCGATAACCGCGCTCGGCCTTGCTGATATCGCAGGGCATCAACGCCAGGTCGGCCGCCAACTCAGCGGCCAGCTCCAGCAATGCCTCAGGCTCACCCTGGCGCAGCTCAAGCTCCAGCTCGCAGATTTCCTCTTCGCCTTCACCAGCAATCACCTTACCGAGGTCCAGCGCCGCCTCAATCACCACCTTGGCCTTGCCGCGACCCCAGGCGATTTCCGCCTTCTCACGGATAAAGTCCGTGGTGAAGATCGGCATCAGCTGTTTCTTGTCCAGGTCGGACAAGGCCGCCGGCCAGCAGCTGTCATCGAGTTTTTTCAGGTCCAGCTTGGCCTTGGCCAGGTTCCAATCCCACTCATTGCGCTCGGACAAACCGGCCACGCTCTGCCCGCGGGTTTTCAGGGTCTGGATGAACTGCTCGCCGTCACGGCGCACGCGCAGGGCGACCTTGGCCGCCGCGAGGTCACGCTCAGGGGTATCGAAGTACTGATTGAACAGTTCGCGCTGCTCCCAACCACTCTTGTTGCGCTTCTTCAGCAACGGGTGATCACGCAGGGCGGCCAGGGTTTCACGGCTAACCCGCAGTTTGATTTCGGTTTCTTTGTTCATGATGGTGGGAATCAACGCCTACTATGAAATTGTGACAGTCCGATTACATGCGCTGGCGAGCCTGCGGACTGATCCGTATACTTGCCGCCTTCTTAACGCCGGGGTTCACCCTATGCCAGTCAATCCATTTGCCAGCCTGTTTGGCCGTTCACCGATTGGGCCGATGCAAAAACACTTTGCTAAAGCCCACGAGTGCGCAGCCAATCTGGTGCCTTTCTTCGAAGCCGTGATGGTTGAAGATTGGGCCAAGGTGGAACAGGTACAACAGGAAATGGCCAGCCTCGAACATGAGGCCGACAAGCTCAAGAAAAGCGTGCGTTTGCACCTGCCTAAGAGCCTGTTCCTGCCCGTACCGCGCTCGGATCTGCTTGAGCTGCTGAGTGTACAGGACAAAGTCGCCAACCGCGCCAAGGACATCGCCGGCCTTATGCTGGGCCGCGAAATGGCCATTCCACAGGCTCTGCAGCCGCTGATGCGGGCCTTTGTGCAGCGCACTGTAGATGCCAGCGCACAAGCGCTGAAAGCCATGAACGAGCTCGACGAGTTGCTGGAAACCGGCTTCGGTGGCCGTGAAGCGGCGCTGGTCGAATCCATGGTCATGGAGCTGGAACAAATCGAACGCGATACCGACAAGATGCAAATCGAAGTGCGGCGTGCACTGTTCAAACTGGAAAAGGACCTTCCCGCTGTCGATGTGATGTTCCTCTACAAGATCATCGAATGGATCGGCGACGTAGCCGACCGTGCCGAACGTGTCGGCAACCGACTGGAACAACTGCTGGCGCGCTAAGCGCCAGTGTCCTTTCTGGAATCTACGGATTAATTATTTATGTCTCTGATTGCGGACTACGGCCTCGTATTGCTGCTGCTTGCCTGTCTCTTTGGTTTTTTCATGGCCTGGGGTGTGGGCGCCAACGACGTGGCCAACGCCATGGGTACTTCGGTCGGCTCTAAAGCCCTGACCATCAAACAGGCGATCCTGATCGCCATGGTCTTCGAGTTCGCCGGCGCCTACCTTGCCGGCGGTGAGGTGACCGAAACCATCAAGAGCGGCATTGTCGATGCGTCGATGATCAGCCCGGACCTGATGGTGCTGGGCATGATGTCGGCCCTGCTGGCGGCCGGCACCTGGCTGCTGGTGGCGTCGACCAAGGGCTGGCCGGTGTCGACCACTCACTCCATCGTCGGCGCAGTCATCGGCTTCGCAGCCGTTGGTGTGTCCATGGACGCGGTGCACTGGGACGGCGTGGGTCCCATCGTCGCCAGCTGGGTGGTGTCCCCAGTGCTGTCGGGTATCGTTGCCTTTGGCCTGTTCGTCAGCGTACAGAAGCTGATTATCGATACCGATAATCCCTTCCTCAACGCCAAACGCTTCGTGCCGCTGTACATGTTTGCCACCGGCTTCATGGTCAGCATCATGACCCTGACCAAAGGCCTCAAGCACATTGGCCTGGACCTCTCCACGACCGAGGGCTTCTTCCTGTCGCTCGGCGTCGGTGGCCTGATCATGCTGCTGGGCATCGTCCTGCTTAGCCGGATCAAGATCGATGTCGAAGCAGACAAAGACTTCCACTACGCCAGCGTGGAGAAAGTCTTCGCCGTGCTGATGATCTTCACCGCATGCGCCATGGCCTTCGCCCACGGCTCCAACGACGTAGCCAACGCCGTAGGCCCACTGGCGGCCATTGTCGGGGTGATCCAGTCCGGTGGCGAAATGGCCGTTGGCGCCAAATCGGCCGTACCCGGCTGGGTATTGCTGCTCGGCGCCGTGGGTATCGTCATTGGCCTAGCCACCTACGGCTACAAGGTGATCGCGACCATCGGCAAGGAAATCACCGAGCTGACCCCAAGCCGTGGTTTTGCCGCTGAACTGGCCACCGCCACCACCGTGGTTGGCGCCTCGGCCATCGGCCTGCCGGTGTCCACCACCCACACCCTGGTCGGCGCGGTACTCGGTGTCGGCCTGGCGCGCGGCATTGGCGCGCTGAACCTTGGCGTGATTGGCAAGATCTTTATGTCCTGGCTGATCACCCTGCCCGTGGGTGCTGCGCTGTCGATTCTGTTCTTCTACATCCTGCGCGGCGTTTTCCTCTAAACACCCGCTGCACGGTTTTATCTGCGCAGGCGATGGCCCTATGATGGGCCTCGCTTGCGGAGATGACCGATGCCCCTGCCTTCTTTCAAAGACCAATTCGCCGCCCTGATCGCCGCGCCATCGGTGAGCTGTACCCAGGCGCATTGGGACCAGTCCAACCGCGCCGTTATTGAGCTGCTAGCAAGCTGGCTCGGCGACCTCGGTTTCGCCTGCGATGTGCAGCAAGTCGCCCACGGCAAATTCAATCTGCTTGCCAGCTACGGCTCTGGTCCAGGCGGCCTGGTGCTGGCCGGGCACAGCGACACCGTGCCGTTCGACGCCGCGCTGTGGCAAACCGACCCGCTCAAGCTCACCGAAGTCGATGGCCGCTGGGTGGGCCTCGGCAGTTGCGACATGAAGGGCTTTTTCGCCCTGATCATCGAAGCCGTGCAACCCTTGCTGACGCAGCCTTTCCAGCAGCCGCTGCTGATTCTCGCCACCTGCGATGAAGAAAGCTCGATGTCCGGGGCCCGCGCCCTTGCGCAAGCCGGACAGCCGCTGGGCCGTGCGGCAGTGATCGGCGAGCCGACCGGCCTCAAGCCCATCCGCCTGCACAAGGGCATTATGATGGAGCGCATCGATATTCTTGGGCAAAGCGGCCACTCTTCAGACCCGAGCCTCGGCCACAGCGCCCTGGAAGCCATGCAGGACGTGATGATCGAGCTGCGCGGCCTGCGTGCGCAGTGGCAGCGCGAGTACAACAATCCGCAATTCAGCGTGCCCACGCCGACCCTGAACTTCGGCTGCATCCACGGCGGCGACAACCCCAACCGCATCTGTGGTCAGTGCTCGCTGGAATTCGACCTGCGCCCGCTGCCGGGCATGCAGCCAGAAGCCCTGCGCGCGGCAATCCGGCAGAAGCTGCAACCGTTAGCTGAGCAGCATCAGGTGAAGATCGATTTCGCCCCGCTGTTTCCCAGCGTGCCGCCCTTCGAGCAAAACGCCGACAGTGAGCTGGTGCGCATTGCCGAGCGCCTGACCGGACACAGCGCCACAGCGGTGGCATTTGCCACCGAAGCGCCTTATCTTCAGCAGCTTGGCTGCGAAACCCTGGTGCTCGGCCCTGGCGATATCGACTGCGCCCACCAGCCTGGCGAGTACCTGGAAATGTCACGTTTGCAGCCTACTGTGCGTCTGCTGCAACAGCTGATCGAACACTACTGCCTGCAAACCAAACAACCTGAGTCATCCGGAGGAGAGAACGCGTGAAGCTGCCCCAACTGCGACGATAAAACCGCTGCTCTCGGCTGCCGCCTGGCGCGACCTTGCGCTCTTCCCATGCGTTCCGTATTCGACACAGGTTCTTCAAGCAATGCACGACCACGTCAACTGGCTCCGCCACGCTTCGCCCTATATCAATGCCCACCGTGACTGCACCTTTGTGGTGATGCTGCCGGGCGAGGGTGTTGCCCACCCGAATTTCGGCAATATCGTCCACGACCTAGTGCTGCTGCACAGCCTCGGCGTACGCCTGGTACTGGTGCACGGCTCGCGCCCGCAGATCGAAGCACGCCTGGCCAATAACGGCCTGACTCCACGCTTTCACCGTGACCTGCGGATCACCGACAGCCCGACCCTGGAATGCGTGATCGATGCCGTCGGCCAGCTGCGCATCGCCATCGAAGCACGCCTATCGATGGACATGGCACGCTCGCCGATGCAGGGCTCGCGCCTGCGCATTACTAGCGGCAACTTCGTCACTGCGCGGCCGATTGGCGTGGTCGATGGCGTCGACTATCACCACACCGGCGAAGTTCGCCGCATCGACCGCAAAGGCATCAATCGCCAGCTGGATGAGCGCAGCATCGTGCTGCTGTCGCCGCTGGGTTACTCACCGACCGGTGAGATCTTCAACCTCGCCTGCGAAGACGTCGCCACCCGCGCCGCCATCGACCTGGACGCCGACAAGCTGCTGCTGTTCGGCGCCGAGTGCGGCCTGCTCGACGAAGCCGGCAAACTGGTGCGTGAACTGCGCCCGCAGCAAGTGCCCGCGCACTTGCTGCGCCTGGGCAGCAGCTACCAGGCTGAACTGCTGGATGCCGCCGCCGAAGCCTGCAAAGCCGGAGTACGCCGCAGCCATATCGTCAGTTATGCGGAAGACGGGGCACTGCTTAGCGAACTGTTCACCCGCACCGGCAACGGCACTCTGGTGGCGCAGGAGCAGTTTGAATCGCTGCGCGAAGCGACCATCGAGGATGTTGGCGGCCTGATGGAACTGATCACCCCGCTGGAAGACCAAGGCATTCTGGTGCGCCGCTCACGCGAGGTGCTGGAGCGTGAGATTGAGCAGTTCAGCATTGTTGAACGTGAAGGGCTGATCATCGCCTGCGCCGCGCTGTACCAGATTGCCGACTCGGATTTCGGCGAGCTGGCATGCCTGGCGGTCAACCCGGCCTACCGCCATGGCGGACGCGGTGATGAATTGCTCGAACGCATCGAAGAACGCGCCCGCGCCCAGGGCCTGAAGACCCTGTTCGTACTCACCACGCGCACCGCGCATTGGTTCCGCGAACGCGGCTTTATGCCCAGCAGCGTCGACCGCCTGCCGGCTGCGCGCGCCTCGCTGTACAACTACCAGCGCAACTCGCAGGTGTTTGAAAAGGCGCTCTGAACGAACTGTGGTGGAAATTGAAAAGGGCGCTTAGAGCGCCCTTTTTGGTAGATGGGGTGGCAGATAGAGACTGAGATAGGCATCGAACACCCGCATGCCTTCCTCAGCCATGCGCGGCGTGATGGCGCCGTGCAGCTGCACCGAGCGGGCATAAACGCGGTCGCCCAGCTCCATGGCCAGGGCGAACACATCGACATCCTCCGGCAGCTGCGGCAACGGGAAGTGGTGATCGAACAACTGCTGCATCAACTGGCCCAGCTCGATATCGTGCTGACGGTCCGCCTGGGTGACTTCGGCCAGGCCGTGCTGCGCCAAAATCAACTGGCGCGCGGCGGCATCGGCGGCATAGATCGCCAGCATGCGCTGCTCCACTAAACGCGACAGGTCACGCCAATCGCGCAGTTGCGCATGTTCAATCGGTTGCTGCAGGCAGGCGCGAAACGCGCTGTGGATATCCGCAGTCAGCCCTTCCAGCAACGCCGGTACGCTGGCGAAAAAGTGGTACACCGAAGACGGCGGAATTTGCGCGCGCTCAGCCACGCTGTAGATCGACAGGCTGGCCACACCCTGCTCGGCCAGCAACTCACGGGCAGCAGCCAGAATGCCGGCGATGCGGCTCTGACTACTGGCGCGGGGTTTGCGGGCTACAGGTGAGCGTGACATGGCGAGACTCGGAGCAAGGAAATAGGGCAGATGACATTTCGCCGCCTACCCTACACCGAACCCATAGCCCGGATAAAATCCGGGAACGCTTTTCATGGCAAGAAATGCTGCGAATGACCTCCCGCATAGCGGGAGCCATACGAGGTAGATCAGGGTAAATAGGGTGGATAACGCTTTTTTCATCCACCGATGCCGCGGTGGATGGGTGGAGCGTCCGCTAGGAGCTCCGCCCACCCCAGGACTTAGGCGCGCGCGCCGCGCACCCCTTCAGCCAACGCCGCACACAGGCTCAGCACACCGTCTACAGCCAGCTCGTCGCTGCTGGCATTGGCGATCTGGTCGATCAATGCCGAACCGACCACCACGCCTTCGGCCAGACGTGCGATGGTCGCCGCATGTTCCGGAGTGCGAATGCCGAAGCCGATGCACAGCGGCAGGTCAGTGTGGCGACGCAGGCGGGTGACCGCTTGTTCTACGTGGTCCAGGGTGGCTGAGCCGGCACCGGTCACACCGGCAACCGACACGTAGTAGACAAAGCCAGAGCTGCCGTTCAGCACTTTCGGCAGGCGTTTGTCGTCGGTGGTCGGGGTGGTCAGACGGATAAAGTCCAGGCCAGCAGCCTGCGCTGGGTCGCACAGGTCAGAGTTATGCTCGGGCGGCAGGTCGACCACGATCAAGCCATCGACGCCGGCGTCTTTGGCTTCGGCAATAAACCGCGCCACGCCGTATTTGTGGATTGGGTTGAAGTAGCCCATCAGCACCAGCGGGGTGACCTGCTCGCCTTCGCGGAACTCACGAACCATCTGCAGGGTTTTCGCCAGGTCCTGACCGTTGTCCAAGGCGCGAATATTGGCCAGTTGTATCGCCGGGCCATCGGCCATTGGATCGGTGAAGGGCATACCCAGCTCAATCACATCCGCGCCGGCGGCAGGCAGGCCCTTGAGGATCGCCAGCGAGGCATCGTAGTTCGGGTCGCCGCCGGTGACGAAGGTCACCAGGGCGGCGCGGTTCTGTTCTTTCAGCTCGGCAAAGCGGCTCTGCAGGCGGCTCATGCGTGCTTCTCCTGTTGTTCCATGTGGTGCACGATGGTTTGCATGTCCTTGTCGCCGCGCCCGGAAAGGTTAATCACCATCAGGTGATCCTTGGGCAGCTTCGGCGCACGCTTGAACACTTCCGCCAGGGCGTGAGCGGTTTCCAGGGCCGGGATGATGCCCTCCTGGCGGCAGCAGATGTGGAAAGCTTCGAGGGCTTCAGTGTCGGTCACCGAGGTGTACTCAACGCGGCCCACTTCATGCAACCAGGCGTGTTCCGGGCCGATGCCGGGGTAGTCCAGGCCAGCGGAAATCGAATGGGCGTCGATGATCTGGCCGTCGTCGCTCTGCAGCAGGAAGGTACGGTTACCGTGCAGCACGCCCGGTACACCGCCGTTGAGGCTGGCCGCGTGTTTGCCGGTTTCGATGCCGTGGCCAGCCGCTTCCACGCCGATGATCTTCACGTCTTTGTCATCGAGGAAGGGGTGGAACAGGCCGATGGCATTCGAGCCACCGCCGATGCAGGCGATCAAGCTGTCCGGCAGGCGACCTTCCTGGGCGAGCATCTGGTCGCGGGTTTCCTTGCCGATTACGGCCTGGAAGTCACGGACCATCGCCGGGTACGGGTGCGGGCCGGCCACAGTGCCGATCATGTAGAAGGTGGTGTCGACGTTGGTCACCCAGTCACGCAGGGCTTCGTTCATCGCATCTTTCAAGGTGCCAGTACCGGCGACTACAGGCACCACGGTGGCGCCCATCAGCTTCATGCGCAGTACGTTGGCGTTCTGCCGATGGATGTCGGTGCTACCCATGAAGATCACGCATTCCATGCCAAACCGTGCGGCGACGGTGGCAGTGGCAACGCCGTGCATGCCGGCGCCGGTCTCGGCGATGATGCGTTTTTTGCCCATGCGCTTGGCCAACAGCACCTGGCCGATGCAGTTGTTGATCTTGTGCGCGCCGGTGTGGTTCAGCTCTTCACGCTTGAAGTAGATCTTCGCGCCGCCGCACATCTCGGTCAGGCGCTCGGCGAAATACAGCGGGCTGGGACGGCCGACGAAATCACGCTGGAAGTACGCCAGCTCTTTCTGGAACTCGGGGTCGAGCTTGGCTTTCTCGTACTCATCGGCCAGGTCGTGGATCAGCGGCATCAAGGTTTCAGCGACGTATTGGCCGCCGAACGAGCCGAACAGGCCGTTGGCATCAGGACCAGCGCGGAAGGAAGTCATGGCGTTCTCCTCAGAAAATTCGGGCGCGCTTGGCAGGCCATCGGCCTGCTTCTACGGCAATGGACACAGGATAAAGCTGTGGCGTGCGCGGCAAAAGCGATAAGATTGCCGAAACCTGTTAGGAAAACTCACAGATGAGTCAAGACCTTCCGCCACTTAATGCCTTGCGCGCCTTCGAAGCGGCTGCCCGATTGAACAGCGTCAGCCAGGCAGCTAACGAACTGAACGTCACTCATGGCGCAGTCAGCCGCCAAGTGCGCAGCCTGGAAGAGCACCTGGGCGTGGCCTTGTTCAGCAAGGAAGGTCGTGGCCTTAAACTCACAGATGCGGGCATTCGTCTGCGCGATGTCAGCGCCGAACTGTTCAACCGCCTGCGCAGCACCTGCGCCGAACTGCAGCAGGGGCAGGCCGATGCGCCGTTTGTGCTGGCCTGCCCGGGCAGCCTGTTGGCGCGCTGGTTTATTCCGCGCCTAGACCGGCTCAACCGCGAGCTGCCAGAACTGCGCCTGCAGCTGTCCGCCAGCGAAGGTGACCTGGACCCGCGCCGCAGCGGGGTGGACGCTACGCTGTGGTTCGCCGAACCGCCGTGGCCGGCGGATATGCAGGTGTTCGAGCTGGCCGCCGAGCGCATCGGCCCGGTGCTCAGCCCGCGTTATGCGCAGTTCGCAGCACTGCATCAGGCTGCCGCCGCCGCCCTGCTCGGCGAACCCTTGCTGCACACCAGCTCGCGCCCGCAAGCCTGGCCCAGCTGGGCCGCCAGTAACGGGCTGGATTCCAGCGCGCTGAAGCTCGGCCAGGGTTTCGAGCATCTTTATTACTTGTTGGAAGCCGCCGCGGCAGGCCTCGGCGTGGCCATCGCACCGCAGCAACTGGTCGCCGATGATCTGACCGCCGGTCGCCTGGTCGCGCCCTGGGGCTTTGTCGAAACCAGCGCACGCTTGGCGCTTTGGGTGCCAATACGCAGCCGCAATAACCGCGCCGAACGCCTGGCACAGTGGCTGCGCAAGGAGCTGGAGCGCTAGCAGCAGTCACCGGCAAACGGGCAGACCAAGTGCGACTAATCTGAACTTTAGCGTTCAGGGGTGGGACTCAACTAGATGACCCACCTGTTCAACCACCTGGGAGAGCTGCAATGTCCGATCATCACACCTACAAGAAAATCGAAATCGTCGGTTCCTCGAAAGTCAGCATCGAAGATGCCATCGAAAATGCCCTGGCCGAATGCGCCAAGTCGGTGCGTAACATGGACTGGTTCGAGGTAGTGGAAACCCGCGGGCACATCGTGGATGGCAAGGTCGGTCATTACCAGGTCACCCTGAAAATCGGCTTCCGCCTGAGCAATAGCTGAGTCCATAGGCATGCGGTCATGCCACACATGGCCGCCGATCCACCCACCCCACGCACATTGCCCCTTGGAATCTGCAGAATAAGCCCCACTATCTAACTCAGGTATTGGCGCTTTGTGGCGCCCGAACACACGGATAACCCACAGGCAGCCCGATGAGCGCACTCGCACAGAGCAAATTCTCCACCCTGGACCTCGCCCCGATTCGCGATGACGGCAACGCCGCCCAGGCTCTGCACAACTCCCTGGCGCTGGCGCAGCATGTCGAACGCCTGGGCTTCGAGCGTTTCTGGGTGGCCGAACACCACAATATGGATGGCATCGCCAGTTCAGCCACCGCCGTGCTGCTCGGCTACCTAGCAGCTGGTACATCGAAGATTCGTCTGGGCTCCGGCGGGGTAATGCTGCCCAACCACGCGCCGTTGGTGATCGCCGAGCAGTTCGGCACCCTGGCCACGCTCTATCCCGGCCGCATCGAGCTGGGTCTGGGCCGTGCGCCGGGGGCCGATCACTTCACCGCCCAGGCGCTGCGCCGCGACCGGATTGGCAACGCCGATGACTTCCCGGCGGATGTTGCAGAGCTGCAGCGCTACCTTGGGCCGCGCACGCCGGATCAGCGGGTGATCGCCATGCCTGGCAGCGACACCAATGTGCCAATCTGGCTGCTCGGCTCCAGCCTGTTCAGCGCCCAGCTGGCTGGCGAGAGGGGCCTGCCTTACGCCTTCGCCTCGCACTTCGCGCCGCGCTATATGCATGAGGCGATTCGCGTCTACCGCAATCACTTCAAGCCCTCTGAGGTGCTCGACAAACCCTATGTAATGCTCGGCGTACCGCTGATCGCTGCCGACACAGATGAACAGGCTGAATACCTGGCCACCTCGGCCTACCAGCGCATCCTAGCGCTGATTCGCGGCCAGAGCCTGGTGCAGAGACCGCCCGTTACCAGCATGCAGGGCTTGTGGTTGCCGCATGAAAAAGAAGCGGTGAGCAGCTTCCTCGGCATGGCGATGATCGGCGGCCCGGAGAAGGTGCGCGCACGCCTGGAAGTGCTACTGGAACAGACCGGTGCCGATGAACTGATTTTCACCTGCGACCTGTACGACTTTGCCGACCGACTGCATGCATTCGAGCTGGTCGCGCAACTGCGTTAACCGACTGCCAGGACTTATTTTTCGAACTTGTGCCACCTCAGCCTGCTCTCAACCTTGTAACCCACGCACTGGAGAACTCGGATGAAGAAGACAGCATCAGCCCACTGGCAAGGTGGCATCAAGGACGGCAAAGGTACGATCTCGACCCAGAGCGGCGCCCTGAAAAGCGCGCCCTATGGCTTCAACACCCGCTTCGAAGATCAGCCGGGCACCAACCCGGAGGAACTGCTGGGCGCCGCTCACGCCGGCTGCTTTTCCATGGCGCTGTCAAAGGAGCTAGGCGAAGCCGGAATGACCGCTGAGAGTATCGACACACAAGCGGAAGTCACCCTGGACAAAGCCGACGGCGGTTTTTCCATCACCGCCGTGCATCTGACGCTCAAGGCGCGCATCCCCGGCGCCGACCGCGCGGCCTTCGAGAAAGCCGTAGAAACCGCCAAGAACGGCTGTCCGGTGTCCAAGGTGCTGAACGCCGAGATCACCCTAGAAGCAGTGCTCGACAGCTGATCAGAATGTACCGCAGCGCATGACCTTACCGCGCGCCAGCACATTGCGTTGCTCGTCATACAGCCAGGCCTGCGCTTTCATCTGCATGGGCCTGGCTTCCAGCCGGTAGCGTTGGCCGGCCACGAAATTGTCATGCCGCACGCGAACTTCACAGGTCACCTGACGCGGCTCATAGGCCCCATCCAGGCCACCACCGCTGTTTACCTCGAACTGAAAGCGCGCCTGCAGCTCATGAGCACCAGCAGGCACCTGGAAGTAACGACCATCGTTGAGGCGCTGGCCATCAAGGCGATCGGCCATCAGCAGGGTGCCGGCATTACTGCGCAGGTCCACCCAAGCCTGGCTCGGATCAGGCGCAGGCACGGGAGAGGCGCAGGCGCTGAGCACCAGCACACCGCCAAGCAAAGCCAGGTAACGCATGGGACACCTCCATAAATCGCAACGACAGTTAGCCTACGCCGATCCCGTGCTGGAGGCAGCAGCGCCGATGCGCTAGCGTGACAGCCTGTTTACTCACGGGTACTTATCCATGTTCGACGCTCTGCTCTGGCGCTGGGTTCCGCTGGCCGCTGCGCTGCTGCTGAACGGCTGTAGCACCCTGGACTACTACAGCCACCTGGCCGGCGGGCAACTGCACCTGCTGCAGGCGCGCGAGCCGATTGCCGAGCTGCTGGAGAACCCGACTGCCGACCCCGAACTCAAGCAACGCCTGGCACTTGCTCAACAGGCGCGGGATTTCGCCAGCGCCCAGCTGAGCCTGCCCGACAATGACAGCTACCGCCTGTACGCCGATATTCAGCGGCCGTTTGTAGTGTGGAATGTGTTTGCCACCCCGGAATTTTCCCTGTCGCCCGAGCTGCACTGTTTTCCCATCGCCGGTTGCGTGGCCTATCGCGGCTTCTACAGCCAAGAACGGGCACGGGGCGCGGCAGCAGTGCTGAAAAAGCAGGGCCTGGACACCTACCTGGGCGGCGTCGAGGCCTATTCCACCCTCGGCTGGTTCGATGACCCGATTCTCAACACCATGCTGCGCTGGAGCGATGAGCGCCTGGTGGCGGTGATCTTCCACGAACTGGCGCACCAGCAGCTGTATGTGGCTAACGACACCGCGTTCAACGAATCCTTCGCCAGCTTTGTCGAGCGTGAAGGCCTAAGCCAATGGCGTATCAAACAGGGGCTGCCGCCTAACGATCCGCAGGGCGAACAGCAGCGCGAGCAATTTATCGCCCTGGTGCTGGCCAGCCGAACACGCCTGCAGCAGCTCTATGCCAGCGACCTGCCAGCCGCGCAGATGCGCAGTGGCAAGCAGGCCGAGATCGCCCGCCTGCGCGCCGAATACCATGCACTCAGCAAACGCGAGTGGGGCGGTAGCGGGCGTTACGACGACTGGATTAACGCGCCGATAAACAACGCCAAGCTGCTGCCGTTTGGCCTCTATGATCAATGGGTGCCGGCATTCGCCGCGCTGTTTGAACAAGTTGAACGCGATTGGCCGCGCTTTTATCAGCGTGTCGCCGCCTTGGGCGAGTTGCCCGAACGCGAACGGCATCAGGCGCTGATGGACTTATCTGCGGGCTCTTAGAACTTACGTACCGAGTTCCTACTCCAACATCAGTAGTTTCTGTTCACGCAAAAGGAGCGATGCAATGAACAAATTCACCCTGGCCGTGCTGCTTGGCCTACTCAGCACCAGCGTGTTGGCCGCACCCAAGCCCTGCGAAGAGCTGCGTGCGGAGATCGAAGTGAAAATCCAGGCCGCCGGCGTTGCCAGCTACACCCTGGAAATCGTGCCCAACGAAGACGCCCAAGACTCCAATATGGTGGTCGGCAGCTGCGACGGCGGCACCAAGAAGATCATCTACCAGAAAAACGGTTAATCCTCGTATGCGGGCTGCCTGATCCAGGCAGCCCGCATGCGACACCTACCGCACAAACGCCTGGTGTAACTCGGCCAGGCTGTGGAAGTGATAGGTCGGCGCTTCGGCCTGCAATTCGGCCAGGCTGCCAAAGCCATAGCCCACCGCGGCCGCATCCAGGCCATTACGTCGCGCGCCGATCAGGTCGTGCTTACGATCTCCGATCATCAGCGTGCTCTGCACCGGCAATTGTTCTTTTTCCAGAAGGTGGGCGATCAGCTCAACCTTGTCGGTGCGCGTGCCGTCCAGCTCGCTGCCGTAAATCACCTTGAAGTGCTGGGCAAAGCCAAAGTGCCGGGCGATCTGCTCGGCAAATACCGTCGGTTTGCTGGTGGCGATATACAAGGAGCGCTGCTGGTTCTGCAGCAGCTGCAACAGCTCACCCACGCCGTCGAACAGCTGGTTTTCATAAAGCCCCACCTCACGGAAGCGCTCGCGGTAATGGTTCACCGCCTGCCAGGCCGTGGCCTCATCAAACTGATAGGTCTGCATAAAACACTGCAGCAGCGGCGGACCGATAAAGTGTTCAAGCGCCTGCAGATCAGGCTCATCAATGCCCAGCTTGGCCAGCGCATGCTGTACCGAGCGGGTAATCCCCTCACGCGGGTCGGTCAGGGTGCCGTCGAGGTCAAACAGGATGTTCTGGTAATGCATGACAGGTTCGCTCATCAGCCGGCATAACCTTCCATCAGATGCTGGTCCTTTAGCCGCACGTAGTTGGCCGCGCTGTAGCTGAAGTAGCTGCGCTCCTTGTCCGTCAGCGGCCGCGCCTGTTTCACCGGGCTGCCGACGTACAGGTAACCGCTTTCCAACACTTTGCCCGGCGGCACCAGGGAGCCGGCACCGATCACCACCTCATCCTGCACCACGGCACCGTCCATGATGATGCTGCCCATGCCGACCAGAATGCGGTTACCCAGGCTGCAACCGTGCAAAGTGACATTGTGGCCGATGGTCACCTCGTCGCCGATATTCAGCGGAAAACCCTGCGGGTTGAACGGCCCGGCATGGGTGATGTGCAACACGCTGCCGTCCTGCACACTGCTGCGCTCACCGATGCGGATGCTGTGCATGTCGCCGCGAATCACCACCAGCGGCCATACCGAGCTGTCGGTGCCAATCTCCACATCGCCCAGCACCACCGCCGAGGCATCGACAAATACCCGCTCGCCAAGCTGCGGGGTTAACTGCTGGTAAGTACGAATCGCCACGATAGAAACCTCTTAAGCTGCGTCTGGCCTTGATTGTAATTAAGATGGCACCCATGTTCAGGACAACTGCGCTGCTTTATGGCGCCGCTGTCCACTCAAGCCTGCCCCTGGGAGCCTTTTGCGCCCCCCAGGGTCACAGCTGCAAACCCATTTCGTAACAGGTGACCTGTCGTGACTGCCACTAACCCGCTGCTGCAAGCCTTCGATCTGCCCCCCTACAGCGCCATCCGTCCGGAGCATGTCGAGCCCGCCGTCGAGCAGATTCTGGCCGACAACCGCGCCGCCATGAGCAACCTGCTTGAGCAGCAGGCCGCCGACCCTAGCTGGGACGGCCTGGTGCTGGCCCTGGACGAACTGGGCGCGCGCCTGGGCCGCGCCTGGAGCCCGGTCAGCCACCTGAACGCCGTGTGCAACAGCGCCGAACTGCGCGCCGCCTATGAGGCCTGCCTGCCCAAGCTGTCCGAATACTGGACCGAGATTGGCCAGAACCAACCGCTGTTCCAGGCGTATCAAGCGCTGGCCGAGAGCCCTGCAGCAGCCGGTTTCGACGTGGCGCAGAAGACCATCCTCGAACATGCCCTGCGCGACTTCCGCCTGTCCGGTATCGACCTGCCAGCCGAGCAGCAGAAGCGCTACGGCGAGATCCAGATGAAGCTCTCCGAACTGGCCAGCAAATTCTCCAACCAGCTGCTGGATGCCACTCAAGCCTGGACCAAGCACGTCACCGACGAGGCGGCGCTGGATGGCCTGACCGACTCGGCCAAGGCGCAGATGAAGCAGGCTGCCGAGGCCAAGGGCCTGGACGGCTGGCTGATCAGCCTGGAATTCCCCAGCTATTTTGCGGTGATGACCTACGCCAACGACCGCGCCCTGCGTGAAGAGCTATATGCCGCTTACTGCACCCGCGCTTCCGATCAGGGGCCGAATGCCGGGCAGAACGACAACGGCCCGGTGATGCAGGAGATTCTCGCCTTGCGTCAAGAACTGGCCAAGCTGCTGGGTTTCGGCAACTACGCCGAGCTGAGCCTGGCCAGCAAAATGGCTGAAACCACCGACCAGGTGCTGCACTTCCTGCGCGACCTGGGCACTCGCGGCAAGCCATTTGCCGAGCAGGACCTGCGCGAACTACAAGCCTTCGCCAGTGAGCAGGGCTGCAGCGAGCTGCAAAGCTGGGACGTCGGCTACTACAGCGAGAAACTGCGCGAGCAGCGCTACAGCATTTCCCAGGAAATCCTGCGTGCCTACTTCCCCATCGACAAGGTGCTGACTGGCCTGTTCGCTATCGTTGAAAAGCTCTACGGCATCCAGATCGAGGAATTGAGTGGCTTCGACACCTGGCACCCAGATGTGCGCCTGTTTGAAATCACCGAGAACGGCACCCACGTCGGGCGCTTCTTCTTCGACCTCTACGCCCGCGCCAACAAGCGCGGCGGCGCCTGGATGGACGGCGCGCGTGACAAACGTCGCACCGCCGATGGCACGCTGATCAGCCCAGTGGCCAATCTGGTGTGTAACTTCACCCCGGCTGTCGGCGACAAGCCGGCGCTACTCACCCACGATGAAGTCACCACACTGTTCCATGAATTCGGCCATGGTCTGCATCACCTGTTGACCCGCGTCGAACACGCCGGTGCGTCCGGTATCAACGGCGTGGCCTGGGATGCGGTCGAGCTGCCGAGCCAGTTTATGGAGAACTGGTGCTGGGAACCGGAAGGTCTGGCGCTGATCTCCGGTCACTACGAGACTGGCGAACCGCTGCCGCAGGACCTGCTGGACAAGATGCTGGCGGCGAAGAACTTCCAGTCCGGCTTGATGATGGTGCGGCAGATCGAGTTCAGCCTGTTCGACTTCGAACTGCACGCCACCCACTGCGACGGCCGCAGCGTGCTCGACGTACTCGAAGGCATCCGCGCGGAAGTCTCGGTGCTGCGTCCACCGGCCTACAACCGCTTCCCCAACAGCTTCGCGCACATCTTCGCCGGCGGTTACGCGGCCGGTTACTACAGCTACAAATGGGCCGAAGTGCTGAGCGCCGATGCCTTCTCCAAGTTCGAGGAAGAAGGCGTATTCAATAGCGCCACTGGGCAAGCCTTCCGTGAAGCCATCCTGGCGCGCGGCGGCTCGCAGGCACCGATGGTGCTGTTTGTGGATTTCCGTGGCCGCGAGCCGTCGATCGACGCGCTGCTGCGCCACCTTGGTTTGAGCCAGGAGGCCGCATGACAGATGCACCTGTGAATATCAGCGCAAAACGCTTTATCGCCGGCGCGGTCTGCCCGGCGTGCAGCGAAATGGACAAGATCCAGATGTGGAACGTGGACGGCGTGCCGCACCGCGAGTGCATCGGCTGCGGCTACGCCGACACCCTGGACGAACGCGGCAACTCAGTGCCGCGTGAACTGCCCACACGGGTCAATATCAGCGCCCTGAAACCCAAGGTTGCCGACCCCAAAGTGCAAGTCGTGCAGTTCTTTCCTAACCCCAAACTTAAGAAATAGCTGGGTGGCCGCCAGGGATGGCCGGCCATAAAGCCACTGCGCTAACTCAGGGCGCAGCGACCTCACTCTGCTGCAGGTTGCGCTCAAGCATGCGCTGATAATCGCCACTGGCGCGCAACTGCGCCAAGCCCTGATTGAACTGCGCGATGATCACCGCCGCCTGCGGGTGGCTGCGCGGCACGATCAGGTGCAGGGTGCTGCGGTTAATGGCGCTGTTGGAGCGACGAAAGCGTTCTAAAGGCACACCGCTCAATTGCAACGCCGTCTCGCCCAGGCGTCGATCCGAGATAAAAAAATCATCGCGGTCCATCAACAGCAAACGGGCGCACTCATTCAATCCGGTAGGGGAATGCCGGCGTAACTGCCCATCATCCAGCAACTGCTGAATGATGGGTGGCGGCTGCCAACCCAGCGGGTAGCAGAGTCGCAACCCTTGCATACTGGGGACATCATCGAGCTCGATTACCTCACCTGCCCGGCTGAAAATATACTGCTCGGCGGTAAACAACGGCTCCGAGTAGAGAAACACCTCTTCACGCTGCGCAGTGCGGACATACGGGAATGTGGCGTCGTAATCGCCTTGCAGGGTTTTCAGGTAACCGCGCTTCCAGGGCTGCCAGTCCAGGCTGCTGGCGATGCTGCTGCGCTGCAACGCCGCACGCACCAACTGCGTCAGCATGCCACCTGCAGGCAGCGCCTTGCCGGTAAAGGGCGCGTAGTCATCGCCGGTGACTAGGCGCAACGGCGCCGCCAGGACGCTGGTGCAGAGCGCCAGGCTTAAGAACAAACAGATAAATGTTCGAATGCGCATTGCGCCTCAACCTTAGCGGTCAGCACCGCGGCGGATCGCAAAACTCAGTAATTGCTTTCGCAGTGTAGGCGTTCAGACGGATTACACGGCAGCCTACCGCAACGTCAGCGGCGGTATTGACGGATCACGTCCAGCAGAAAAAACAACATCCCCAGCCCAAATACCAACAACGCGATGATCGGCCCCCAGTGACCGACCAAAGCTTGCAAACCCTCCAGTAGCAAACTGCTCAAGTATGTCTTACGCCCTGAAGAGCTGGGTACATAAATACCCTGTAACCAGGTTTCGTAGGCACCGTATAAGGGCAGCAAACACAATGGCAACAACAGCAGGCATAACCAGAAGCCCACTTTGCTGGAACCAAATAAAGCTCTGCTACGGTAGCCTTCTTGAATCAGCTTGAAGCTACAAACCGCGGCATAGGCCACTCCGGCAATAAGCAGATAACTCTGATAGCTACCGGGGCTTCTCCACAGACCAAGGCTGGCGAAACCTCCCAACGGCAAAAAAAACACGGCCCATATCGTCAGAAAAACATACTTCATACGGTCCTTAGAAAAGCGAAAATTGAGTGGAGCCGTCTGCTGCGAATGGCTGCGGCGTTGCTATTAAAGACGTTGTGGCCAGCCGCTCAGCCAAACCAGCCGCCCGTTCCGCACGGGTGGCCACGGCTTCGCTTAAACGCGCCGGCAAACCCCAGATTTCCACCTTGTGTTTACCCCGGGTGATGCCGGTGTAGAACAGGCTGCGGCTGAGCAAGGGGCTGGGCAGTTCGGGCAGCACCAGCAGCACGTTGGCAAATTCCGAGCCCTGGCTTTTGTGCACGGTCATGGCGAAGGCGCTATCGTGGCTCGGCAGGCGTGCCGGGGCGAAGGGGCGGTAGCCGTTTTCGCCTTCAAAAAAGACGCGCAGGCCGTATTCAGTGTGCAGGCAGAGGCCGATATCACCGTTAAACAGGCCGAGGGCGTAGTCGTTCTGCCGCACCATCACCGGCCGGCCAACGTACCAGCGTTCGCGGCTGGGCACCTGACTGCGGCGTTTGATCCGTGCTTCCAGGGCTTCGTTGATACCGGCCACGCCCCAGGCACCTTCACGCTGGGCGCAAAGCGCGCGGAAGGCGTTAAAGGCGGCAAAGGCCGCAGCCGGATCACCGCTTTGCGCCGCCGCCAGGTAGGGCGCGTAGCCCTGATCCAGACGCTCCAGCAGATCAATGGGCGTTGGCGCAGCATTCCAGGCCAGGTCGATGCGCGCTTCCTTGAGCAGATTCAGGGTGCCGCTGACGTCGCCGCCATTGATCCGCCGCGCCAGTTCGCCGATGCCGCTATCGCCGGCAAAGCGGTGGCTGTGGGTGAGCAGCACCACGGCATCACCGAGCTGCGAGCTGGGCTGGCTGACCGGCACTTGCTGGCCGGTAATGCGCTGCAGCTCACAAGCAGCCTGGGCGTCGAAACCACGGCCCTCGCAGAGTTCGGCGAACACCGCGCCGGCTTCCACGGCGCACAGCTGGTCCTTGTCGCCGAGCAGGATCAGCCGCGCTGTGGGCGGCAGGGCGTCGAGCAGTTTGGCCATCAGCGCCAGATCGACCATCGAGGCTTCGTCCACCACCAGCACATCCAGCGCCAGCGGGTTGGCCGCGTGATGGCGCACTTGTGGGCTGTCGCCCCGGCTGCCGAGCAGGCGATGCAGGGTGCGCGCCTCATCCGGCAAGGCGGCTTTGATTGACTCGCTGACCGGCAATTCGGCTTTGGCATTGCGGATCGCTTCGGCCATTCGCGCCGCGGCCTTGCCCGTAGGCGCGGCCAGGCCGATGGCCAGCGGAGCGCCGCCCGGATGTTCGCAGCCAGGTTGCTCTAATAACGCGGCGAGCAGACGCACCACTGTGGTGGTTTTACCGGTGCCGGGGCCGCCGGAGATCACCGCCAGTTTGCGCCGCACCGCTTGCGCAGCGGCCAGACGCTGCCAGTCGGGTTGCTGTTGGTTAAAAGCAAATAGCCGGGTCAGGCTTTCACTGAGCTGGACTTCATCCACCTCGGGCAAATCGGCGGCGCGTTGCAACAGCTGCTCGGCCAACTGGCGCTCATAGGCCTGATACCGCGCCAGATAGAGGCGGCCATGCTCGAGAATCAGCGGGGTGAAATCACCGTCGCCACCCACCAGGGGCGATGCTTCCAGCTGCGCCTGCCACTCGGCCAGCGGCGGCAAACTGAAGCCGTGGTCGGGCCAGGGCCGCTGCCCGGCCAGACGCGCCAACGGCAAACACACATCACCCTTGTCCAAGGCCATGCACAGCAACGCCGCTGACGCCAAGACCACAGGCGACGCCTGCGGATCAAGGCGCTGCAGGCTGTCGACCAGTGAGCGTTCCAACGGGCCGAGGGGTAGATCGTTAAGCATCACGCGCCCTCCGCAAACAGCTTATCCAATGCATCCAAAAGCCCATCGCTGGGCCGCGAAAAATATACGCCAGCATCCGGCATGCCGCGCAGAAACAGGTAATACGCGCCGCCCAGCTGCTCATTCTGGAAGTCATCCAGACGCTGACGCAGAAAGCGCCGCAGCGCCACCAGGTAGATCAGGTATTGCAGGTAGTAATGCTCGGCAGCCAGGGCCTGCAGCAGGCGTTCGCCGCCGTAGTAGCTGGCATCCGGGCCGAGCCAGTTGGACTTGTAGTCGGCGATATACCAGCTCCCATCGTGCTCGAAGGTCAGATCGATAAAGCCCTTGAGAAAGCCCTTGAGGCTGTCGAATTCAAGGCGCGCCGCCGCCTCGCGCATCGGTGCGGCCAGGCCATGGGCCGGATCGCAGAGAATCGCACGCAGGCGCTGCACATCCAGCCCGGCCAGGGGAAAGGTAAAGCCCAGTTCGGGCAAGCGGCGCGTCGGATTCAGGCAGGCGAGGGTCAGACCACTGCCATCCAGATCGGCGTCGATCACCTGTTGCAGATGGTCAAGCGCCACGGCCTGCCAGTCGCTGCTGATGCCGTGGCCACTCAGCCCCGGTTCGATCAGCTCAGCCAGCGCGCCTTTGCCGCGCGCCCAATCTTCCAGAATGGCATGCAGGCAAGTACCGGCCCGCGCGCCCCGGGGGAAGGCGAAGAAGCCCGTGCCCGGCTCGCTGGCGTCCGGCAGCACCAGGCCGTCGCGGTCCGGGGCTTCCATATGCATGCCCGCCGCCAACCCGGAGAAACTGCCGATGCGCCAAGCGCTGTGCAGGCTGCGCTGCAAGGTGGCGAGTTGCTGCGGGGCCGGGGCGCGTTGCTCACCGGCGGCGCTGGCCTCGCTGTCACGCAACGGCTGAAGGGTCATCTGGCCTTGGCTGCTGGCGATCAATTGTTCGACTTCTGCACGCAAACCCTGCGGACTCAGGCTTTGCAGGTGGCCGGCCAGCTCGGCGAGGGCATCGTCACCCGGCAATGCGCGGCCGTGCAGCAGCCAGGCCAGGGCGCTGCTGTGCAGGCCGCTGTCGCCGAGGGTGCCGTCCTTTTTCGGTTTGCAGTCCACCGGCCCCCAGTGCAGCCACAAGCGATCGCGCGCGCGGGTCAGAGCCACATAGGTCAGGCGCAGTTTTTCGGCGAAACGCTCATGGCGGGCGCGCTCGCGATGCGTGTCGATCTGCTCGCTGCCCAGATCCAGCAGTGGTGTGCCGTCGTCGGCGTGGCAGCTGATGTCCTCATGCTGGCGTAGCAGCGCGCCGTCCCACAGGTAGGGGCAGAACACCAGCGGGTATTCCAGGCCTTTGGAGGTGTGGATAGTGACGATCTGCACCCGCTCCGCATCGCTTTCCAAACGCAGCAAGGCGTCTTCGCCGTGGGCCTCGGCGCTGCGTTGGGCGTTGAACCAGGCGAGCAATTGCTCCAGGCCGGGGCGTTGCAGGCTTTCGGTTTGCAGCAGTTCGGCCAGATGCAGCAGGTTGGTCAGGCGGCGCTCGCCATCGACCAGGGCCAGCAGGCGCTGGGCCACGTACTGCTCATCCAGCCAGGCGCGGAAGGCGCGCATAAAGCCCTGCTGCTGCCACAGCTGGTGGTAGCGTTCGGCGGCTTCGCGCTCGCGGTCCCAGGCTTGGGCATCCTCGCTGCAGGCGGCCAGATCGGCGGCGCTACGGCCCAGCAAACGGCTGGCCAGGGCATAACGCAACGCACCCTCGCGGCCCGGTTCGGCGTAGGCGGCGAGCACGGCGGACAGCTCATCGGCCTCCTCGCTGTGCCAGACGTTCTCCTTGCCCCGGCGCACGCTGGGCACGCCACGGGCGGCCAACTCGGCGGCCACTTCGCCAGCCTGACGGTGACTGGCGACCAGCACGGCGATATCACCGCCCTTTAACGGCGTATGGATACCCGACTGTTCGAAATAGGCCTCCCCCCGGCTGCTGGCGCTTAGCACGGACGCGATTCGCCGCGCGGTGTCGCGTGCCACCAAAGCGCCCGCTTCACCCTTGCCCAGGTAGTCGTTATCCAGCCAGACCAACGCCAGCGGTGCGTCGGTTTCATCCTCAATACGCGGCAGCACCAGTTGCGCCCGCGCCTTGCTGCTGGCGCCGACCTGCTGGTAAGCCAAGCCCGGCTCGGCAAAGGGCATGGGCCGGTCGAACAGCTGATTCAGCGCGTCGATCAGTTCTGGCGTGGAGCGGTGGTTGGTGGCCAGGCTGTATTGCCGCGCGGCTTCGCTGCGGGCTTTTAAATACGTGGCTAAGTCGGCACCGCGAAACGCGTAGATGGCCTGTTTGGGGTCGCCGACAAAACACAGGTCGCCGGCGTCCTGGTAAATGCGATGAAAAACTCGGTACTGCACCGGATCGGTGTCCTGAAACTCGTCGATCAGCGCCACCGGATACTGCGTGCGCAGGGTGCTTGCCAGGTGTTCGCCGCCCTCACTCTGCAAGGCTTGCTGCAGTTTGTTGAGCAGGTCATCGAAGGCCAGCAGGCGTTGCGCCGCCTTGCGCGCGGGCAGTTGCTCGTTGAGCTGATGGATCAAGCGCACCTGCAGGTCGATCAGGCGTTGCTCGGCTTGGGGTTGCGCCGTATCGAGGGCGTCGCAGAGTTCCTGCAAGGCAGCGGCCAGCGGATTGGCCGGGGCTTCGCAGCCCTTCTTACTGGCTTTGTTCAGCCCTTCGCGAGCCAGCCGTCGATGCGCTTCGGTCTTGCTGAACAGCGCAGCGGCATCGCTGAAATAACCGTCCAGCTCGGCCTGCCAGACGCCCAGTTTGGCCGGGTTGCACATATTGCTCTTGAAGCCATCGAAGGCTTTGAGCTGCGCCAGCCAGCCGGCGCTTTCACCCTGCCAAAGACGCTGCGCCTGCTGCCAGGCGGCACGCAGGGCGCTCATCTCACTGCGCGTGCCCGGTTGTGGTTCGATGCGCAGGTACGGTTTGCCCAGGTGATTGCGCAAACGCTGACGCAGGCTTTGCGGGGTGATCTTTTGCTGCACCAGAAACGCCGCCCATTCCGGCTCGGCGGCGGCCAACTCATGCCGCCAGAGGTCGGCCAGCAGGGCATCGATAATCTCGCGGTCGTCATGGGTCAGTTCGTTATCAAAATCACCACCTGCCTCGAACGCCGCGTCCTGCAAGGCGCGCTGACAGAAGCCGTGGATGGTGAAGATCGCCGCTTCGTCAAAGCCATGCACCGCCAGCAGCAAACGCCGGTGGCTGGCTGCATCCGGGTACTGGGCGCGCAGTTCATTGAGCAAGGCGTCGTCGCCCGGCCCCTGTTCATACACCGCCAGCAACTCGGCCAGGCGCTTACGAATGCGCTCGCGCAGCTCGGCCGTGGCAGCGGTGGTAAAGGTCACCACCAGAATCTGGCTGACGCTGAGTTGCTTCTCCAGCAACAGGCGCGCATACAGCGCGGTCAGGGTCCAGGTCTTGCCGGTGCCGGCGCTGGCCTCGATCAGCGATCGGCCGGTGAAGCTGTCGTGCAGCAGGTTCAGGCTGGCGCTGCTCATGCTTCGTCCTCGTCACTGTCTTGCAGGGCATCGAGGGCTGGGCCGTAGAGTTGTTCGGCCAGCGCTTCAAAGTGCTCATCCAGCGCTTCACGGTCGCGGAAGGCCAGGGCGTTCCAGGGATCTTGGCCTTCACCGGTCATAAAATCATTGCCTTGCCACATCACCCGCGCTTCGCTGCGAGCGGCGTCAATCGGCTCTTTGCGCCCGGGGTTGCGCCATTTGCGAGCAAAACCGTGGCTGCATTTGGCGAACAGCGGCAGCGGCTCGCACAGCGCGCTTTTGTAGGCTTCGAGCCAGGGCAACAGCAGTTCACGGGCATTCGCCAGCGGACCCAGGCGCCATTCACTTTTCGGCGATAACAGGCGGCTGTCGCGGCTGATGTCAGGCGTAGCAGCGCAGTTGAGCAGCAGGTGACGCAGCCAGAACGGCGCCAGCTCCCAAGCGCCGAGATCACGCAGGCGATAGTCGAACAGGCCGGCGCGGGTCACGCCATCCAGCCAGCCATGGATACGTACGCCGGCCAGCTGCAGATCCACCAGCAGCGGTTGCGGTGCATCTTCCGGGCGTTCATCGAACAGCGTCGGAGCAAAGGCGCGGATCGGCCCGCGAATCTGCCCCCAGTGCGCCTGGCCCAACTCGCCCACCGGCAGCCAGCCGGACGCAGCCGCCACGGCGTGCTCCTGGCGTTCACTCCAACCGTTCTCGATAGCCTGCAACGCCAGCTGGCGCAGGCCATGCTGGCTGGTCCACTCGACACTGAACGGCTCGTCACCAGCCAGGGTTTCCTCTGTCTGCGCAAGGCGCAGGCCGAGGCGCTGTTCTAGCAGGTAGCGCGCCGGGTGTTTAAAGCAGTGAATCAGCTGACTCGGCTCGATGCTCAGCCAATCTTGATCCGGCTTATCCAACGGACTGGCAAAGGGCGCGGGGGCTTGCACCGCCTGACTCAAACGCTGCGCAGCGTGGAACCAGGGCGCGGCAAAGCCGGCATGGCGGTTGCCGGCGAAGTTACCCGGCGCGAAGGGTTGCAATGGATGGTGGTGAGTAACCCTTGCGCTGGCCGGGCCGTTGCCATCTACCGCCGTGAGGTCAACCACATCCAGCAATTCGCTGACCAAAACCGAAGGCGGCAGCTCGGCGTTGCTGCGCGGGTCGCGGCCGACGTAGCTCAGGTATAGGCCGCCACGGGCCGAGAGCAGGGTTTCCAGCAGCAGGTAACGGTCGTCCAGACGGCGTGCGCGGTCGCCACGGCGGGGTTTCTGGCTGATCAGGTCAAAGCCCGCTGCCGGGGTGCGGCGCGGCAAGGCGCCGTCATCCAGGCCAAGCAGGCAGACCAGTCGGAACGGCAGGCTGCGCATCGGCACCATGGTGCAGAAGGTCACCGCACCCGTGAGAAAGCCCGAGGCGGCGCTGCCCTGCTCCAAGGCGGCGGTCAGTTGCTGGCGGATCAGCGCCAGCTCAATCGGCCGCTCAACCCCCGAGGCGTCGCCCTGTTCCTTGAGCGCCGCGCTGGCCTTGGACAGCAGCAACAAGGTCTCGCCGGCCTCACGCTCATCAAACAGCTGATCGATCAGTCCTTGCAGGGATTCGGCCCATTCGCCCAGGGCGCGCGGCCGTTGCAGGCTCTGCGCCAGCGCGGCCAAACGCTCGACAAAACCGGCCAAGCGCCCGAGCAGTTGTGCGCGGCCACCTTCCAGCGCATCCAGCGGCCAACTGTCACCCAGCAACGGTGCAGCCAGACCGGCCAGCTGCGGCGGCGCGGCAAAGCCCAGCAGCAGGCGGTCCAGCCCTTGTCGCCAGGTAAAGGCTGCGTCGGCAGGCAGGCCCAGTTGCTCGCGGTGCGTTTCATCACGGCCCCAGCGCACGCCCGCGTCGCGCAGCCAGTCGCGCAGCAGCGGTAAATCTTCGGCTTCGATACCTGCGCGGCGGGCAATAGACGGCTGTTCCAGCCAGGCGAGGATTTCCTCGGCAGCAAAGCGGCTGTCCGGCAGCGCCAGCAGGTTGAGAAAGGCTTCGATCAGCGGAATTTCTGCGCGCAGGCTGCGGTCAGCCAGGCTGAACGGCACGCGAGGCACACCCTCGCGCGGGGCGAACACCGCTTCGATATAGGGCGCATACCGCTCGATATCCGGGGTCAGCACCACCACCTGATCGGGCGTCAGCGCGGGGTCGGCGGCAAAGCGGGCAAGCAGTTGGTCATGCAGGATTTCCACCTCGCGCAGCGGCGAGTGGGCGACGTGCAGTTCCAGCGAGCGATCGTCCTCACGCAGCACCAAGCGTTCAGCCGCCGTTCGGGTGCGCAGGCGCAGGATGTCGTTCTGCAATGCCTGCAACAGGCTGGCGTCGTGCAGGTCAGCGTCTTCGGAATACAGGCCGATTTCCTGACTGCCCTCGCTGGAGGCCAGGCTAAACAGGCTGTCGAAAAAATCGCGGCCCTGTTTGCCCAGGCTGGCCAGCAGCGGATGGCCGACATCCAGGTACCAGTCTTCTGGACTGGCTTCGGGTTGCCGCGCCAGCTCGCGGATATCACGAATCTCACCCCAGGCTTCGCGGCACGGGTTGAGGGCGAAAACAATCACCTGGGTATGCCGCGCCAGGCCTTCCAATACCCGCATATGGTGCGGCGGCAGCGAACTGATGCCGAACACCAGCACGCGCTCGGGCAGCCCGGCGATGGGCGTGGCGTCATACAGGCGGGTGAGCAGCTCTTCCAGCAAACGCGCGCGGTGTGGATGGCCGTCTTTGGTCAGCTCGCGCCAGAGCAGCGCCTGCCAGCCTTCATCCGGGCCGAGGTCGAGCAAGTCGTTGCGTTCCCAGGCGGCCAGCCAGTCGTCGCGATACAGCAGGTATTGGTCGAATACGTCGGCGATCTTCACGGCCAATGACAGCCTGCGGCGCTCATCGCCACCATCCAGATAATGTGCCAGGCGCGGCGCCTCGGCCAGGTGGGGCGGCTCGCACAGCCAGTCATACAGCCGCCAGCTCAGGCTGCTGGGGCTAAAAGCCGATTGCTCCGGCAGCTGGCCCAAAGCCAGGCGCGACAAGTCCCAGACGAACTTGGCCGGCAACTGCACGTCCAGCTGCATGGCGATGCCCTGCTTGCGCGCCAGCTCCAGGGTCAACCAACGCCCCATGCCCTGGCTCGGCACCACCACTAACGCCGGAGCAAAGGACTCGCGCATCGGCGTGGCGAGCAGGGTGGTGGCCAGCTCGCCAAGGGTTTCCAGATCGGGGGCGTGATAAAGCGTCAGCATCGAGGGGCATCCGTTCAGTAGCGCGCAAGGTTATCAGGTCAATCAAGCTGACGGGATTACGCGACAGTCTGTGTCGCGCGCTGGCGCAGAGTGCCAACCCCAGCTAAAGCTACATACAGGGTCTGCACTTCTACACGATGGGCCTTTATAACAAGTAAAAACCACGCGTCACGCTGCAACCGGGCGGGCGCGCCAGGGAGCAGCACCATGCTCACCCTGCTGAATCTTCTGTCTGCCGTCGCCTTGCTGATCTGGGGCACCCACATCGTCCGTACCGGCATCCTGCGGGTGTATGGCTCGCACCTGCGCAAGGTGCTTAGCCATAACGTCAGCAAGCGGCCGCTGGCGTTTGCCGCCGGTATCGGCGTGACCGCGCTGGTGCAGAGCAGCAACGCCACCGCGCTGCTGGTCACCTCGTTTGTCGCCCAGGGCCTGATGGCGCTGACCCCGGCGCTGGCGATCATGCTCGGTGCGGACGTCGGCACGGCGCTGATGGCCCGCGTGCTGACCCTCGACCTGAGCTGGCTAAGCCCGTTGCTGATTTTCCTCGGCGTGATCTTCTTTCTCTCGCGCAAACAGACCCGCGCCGGTCAGCTTGGCCGCGTGGCCATCGGCCTGGGGCTGATGCTGCTGGCGCTTGAGCTGATCGTTGCCGCTGCCACGCCGATCACTCAGGAGCAGGGCATCCGCGTGCTGTTTGCCTCGCTGACTGGCGACCTGCTGCTGGATGCGCTGGTCGGCGCGCTGTTTGCGCTGATTTCCTATTCCAGCCTGGCCGCCGTGCTGCTCACCGCAACCCTGACTGGCGCCGGTTTGATCGGCCTGCCGGTGGCCATCGGCCTGGTGATTGGCGCCAATATCGGCAGCGGCGTGCTGGCCTTTCTCACCAGCAGCCTGCAATCCCCGGCCGGCCGCCGGGTGGCCCTGGGCAGCCTCCTGTATAAGCTGATCGGCCTGCTGCTAGTGATGCCGCTCCTCGATCCGCTGGCCAACTGGCTGGACAGCCTGAAGTGGCGGCCCGAGGAGCTGGTGATCGGCTTTCACCTGCTCTACAACGGCCTGCGCTGCGTGCTGATGCTGCCCACGGTCGGGCTGATGGCGCGCTTCTGTAATTGGCTGCTGCCGGATCGCCCGGACGAAAACGGCGTCGCCCGCCCGCGCCACCTCGACCCTACAGCGCTGGCAACACCAAGCCTGGCGCTGGCCAATGCAGTGCGCGAAACCCTGCGCATCGGCGACCTGATCGAGACCATGCTCAACCATTTGCTGGAAGTACTAAGTGGCGGGCAAACCGCCCTGGGCAAAGAGCTGCGCCGCCTGGATGACGATGTCGATGCGCTCTATAGCGCGGTCAAACTCTACCTGGCGCAGGTGCCACGCGAGGTGTTGAGTGAGCACGACAGCCGGCGCTGGGCGGAGATCATCGAGCTGGCGGTCAACCTGGAGCAGGCCGGCGACATCATCGAACGCATGCTCGGCAAAGTGCAGGATCAGAAAACCGCCCAGCGCCACTCCTTCTCCGACAGCGGCCTGGAGGAACTCACCGCCCTGCACGGCCAGTTGCTGGCCAACCTGCGCCTGGGCCTCTCGGTGTTCCTCTCCGCCGACAAGGAAAGCGCGCGCCAGCTGCTACGCGAAAAACGCCGCTTCCGCACCCAGGAACGCCGCCTGGCGCACGCGCATGTCAGCCGTCTGCACCATCAGGTGGTGCAAAGCATCGAAACCAGCGCCCTGCACATGGAGCTGATCGCCGATATGAAGCGCCTCAACTCACTGTTCTGTGCCAGCGCCTATGTGGTGCTGGAAAGCAGCGAGACAGGGGCCTTGTATCAGGAAGACAACGGCGCGGATTAAGACGTACATGGAAATTGGTCTATACCACCAAACCTTAGTTGGGTTGAGGTAATACAGCGCATCAGCTTTAAGTTGGCGTGCGGCATTGCAACAGTTCTGCCATCAATGACCGCTAATACTGCTCAACTCCAACAACAAAAGAGCGCCTTCCCTATGAAAACCCTCACCTCCCTGGTCGTTGGTCTAGGCCTGGCTTTTAGTGCCAGCCACGCCAGCGCCTGGTCGCAACCTACACACAAGAACATCGTCAAGGACGCCCTGGCCTTCCTCAACTCGGCGCACGCCACACCCGAGATGAAACGCGCCTACCAGTTCTACGTCGGCGCAGCCGGCAGCGAAGCCCGCGCAGGGGAAATCCTTGGCCAGGCGGCCTACGACGTCGATGACTTCCAGGACACCCGTCTGGGCGGCTGGTGGGTCGGCTACGAGCACGCGCCGGTGTATGGCGCAGCGGCCTCCATCGTCAATTACACGTCCTATTGGCACTTTATCAACATGGCCCGCCAGGGCGACGCCCACGGCAACGACCACGGCGGCTACGACTACCGCTACCGCAAGGTAGATGGCAGCTGGAGCGGCGACGTTGACTGGTACGCCATGGTTTACCTGTACAACCGCGAGCTGAAGAAGAGCGACTTCGACACCACCGAAGCGCATTACCGCCAGGGCACTTCCTCCAACTGGCAGACGCACTACGGCGACTTCCAGACGGCGGCCTTCCAGCCCATCGATAACCTGGCCAAGTACTGGTTCGATCAGTTCAAGACCGCACCGTCCCTGCAAACCATCGGTTACTCGCTGCACACCACCGGCGATGTCGCGCAGCCGCACCATGCCTGGGTTACCTCGGGCAATGGTCACTCCGGCTGGGAAGGCTGGGTGGATGATCACTACTTCAGCGAAGGCCTGAACAATATGGCGGCAGTGGCCAACCGCGTCGGCAGTTACGATCCGCAAAAGCCGATTCGCGATCTGCTGACCCAGACCGCGCAGGTTGCCTACCAGCGCCCCGAACCGCTGTATGACACCAGCTACGCGACCCGCCTGCGAGTGGCCAAGGAGCTGATTCCGGAGTCCATCGCCCTCACCGTCAGCGTGCTGACCAAGGGTGCCAACACCTTCTACGGCCAGGGTGGCCTGTAAGGTGCGCGGGCTTATCCAGCGCAGTTTGCTGGTACTGGGGCTGGCTGGCATTTGCCTGTCAGCCCTGGGCAGCCAGGACATGCGTATCAACGGTGAGCGCCTGCCCGGCAAGAGCATCGGCCTGCTGGAGCAGGCCGTGACCCGAGTCAAATTCAATACCGACCTGCGCCTGCTGCGCAAGGGCCTGGCGGAAAACCACCTACTGGCCCGTGAGGTGGAAACCGAACTGAACAGTAAATACCGCAGTGATCTGGATGCCTTGGTCGAACGCGAGGCTGCCAACCTGATCGAGCAGGTCTACGGCCGCCAGTTCGATCACGATGTACGGCCCTTTCTGCGCCAGCCACAGGCGCTGAGCAGCGCCCGCCTGCGCCAGGTGCTGACCACGCAGACGCAAGGCGTGGTGCTCGATAGCCTGCAACTGAGCCCCCAACAGCAAGCCGACGCCGCGCAGGTGCAACTGATCAGTTGGCAATTCCCCGGTCAGGCCGAACAACGCCTGAATCTGCTCGAGCTGTATCAGGGCGATAACGTACAAGGCCGGGTGGAGCTGCAGCAGGGCAACCTGGTGTACCTGGCCGAACAGGTGCGTCAGCAGGCGCTGCGCGACTACCTCTGGTATCAGCTTGGAGAAAAGGGATTTAGTGCAGACGAACAGGCCGGCATCCGCCAGTTGGTGCGCGACAAACTGGTCCGCCACAAATACCTGCATCAACTTGGCCTGCACAACGACTTTCACCATGAAACCGCCAGCCTGCGCGAACGCGCCAGCCGAGTCAGCGATGCGGACGCCGAGGCCTACTACCAGCGCAACCTGCAGCTCTACCTCAACGTTGCCAAGGTGCAAGCCAGCCATATCCGCCTGGCTGATCAAGCCAGTGCCGACCGGGTATATGCCGAACTGCAACAGGATCTGAGCTTCGATGAAGCCGTGCGCCGTTACTCACTGGCGGATACCAAGAACAACACACCACCCGGCGACCTCGGCCTGATTCGCCCGCAGGATGCGCAGCTGGATTTTCTGCGCAAGACCGCCCTGTTGCAGAAGGCGAACAGCGTTTCCCAACCAATGCTGATCGACGGCGCCTTCGAAATCGTGCAGGTGCGTAGCCGTGAGGATAAGCAACTGCCGCTTAGTGATCCGAGCGTGCGCTATGAGGTCAACCAGGCCGTCGCCAAGGAGCAGCTGACTCAAGCCTTCCAGGCTCGCGTCGACGCTCTGCTGGCCAACGCCAAGGTAGAAGGACTATGAGGGCCTGGCTCGGCATCGGCCTGCTCGGCGTGATCACGGCGGTGACCATCGTCGTTGTGCGCACGCCCCAGGCCGACACCGCGCCAGCCGCTGCAGCACAGGCTGCAACGCCGATCAGCCCGCCTATCCGCTTGCCAGAGATGCCCGCAGCCCTGCCGGCACAGCAGCCCGCTGCAATCCCAGCGCCCGCAGAAAAACCGGTGAAAGAGCCGCCCAGCAAACCGCAACTGAATGCCCAGGAAGCACAGATGCTGATCCAGCTAATGGCCGACCAAGGCGACCCACGCAGCCCCGCCCTAGGCCAACTGAAACCGCGTCAACCCGCATCCGCCGCACAGCTGGCCGACCCGGCGCAGTACAACGCCTTCGAAGACCAGCAAACCCGCGACCAGATCATGGCCTACGCCAGCGGCGTGCAGCAGATCCCCGCCATCCGCGAACGCATCGAACAGGCCGCGCAATCCGGCGAACGCAACCAAACCGAACTCGACGAAGCCCGCGCCGCGCTGGAGCAACTGGAAATGCTGCAGAACAAACTGCAAAGGGAGAGGCCGGAGTTGTTGCAGAGTGAGAACACATCCAGCCCGGCACCACCCGCTGGCAGAGACTAAATGAGACCTAGCACCGCATTCTGCGATGCCACTACTGACTGGACGACTGCCAGCAATTTGCCTCCATTGGGTTTTGCCGCCTCGCCTGCTAAGTTCTCGCTTATGTTGCTTCGACAAGGATCGTCCAATGTTCTTCCGCGTGTCTCTGGCTGCTCTCTTATTGGCATTAACGGGCTGCCACGCCCAATCAGAACCGTTTCCCAGCAGTAGCAAGCTGGCCCCTGCCAAGGTAAAAGCGATCGCAGCGACGATCACAAAGCGCCACCCCAACCTGTCCGCCGAACAACACGATGCAGTGCTGCGCACCGTGGTGCGCTCACTGGACGAGATGGTGTTTATCGAAGGCGGTGAGTTTGATATGGGCGATTTCGGTTGGCCATGCGACCGTGCGCTGACCGAGTTATGTGAATGGCCGTGCGGTGTGCCACTCGACCAGCTCTGCGTTATTACCGAGAACATGGAAGACAGTGGGGTGCACCCCGTGCGCCTGAGCAACTTCCACCTATCGCGCTACCAGACCCGTCAGGGTGATTTTGACCTGTTCCAGGTAATTCGCGGCAAACCGCTCTCGGGAGCCGAATACCGCGACAGCGAGCAAATGCAGGACTATTTCTCGCCGGACAAACCGGCCCCGACCAGGTATTGGCAGGAGGCCAAGGATTACTGCCTATGGCTGGGTGAGCTCAGTGGTGTTCCGGTCGATCTGCCGTCAGAAGCACAATGGGAGTTCGCAGCCCGCAACCGGGGTCAGTACGTTATCTACCCGACAGACACGGGCACCCTGGATTTCGGGCGCAACTACCCACCACGAGAAGACGACTGGCAGGGCATGACACATCCCGTGGGTAGCTTCGCGCCCAACCCGTTGGGGCTGTATGACATGGCGGGCAATGCCAAAGATTGGGTCAATGACTGGTACGACCCTGATTATTACCCTAACTCGCCGCTCGATAACCCCAAGGGGCCTGAAACGGGTGTCTACAAGATCATGCGCGGCTTCGGCATTAACGAGGGCGAGGTCATCATGGCCAATACCGTCATACGCTGGCCTGAGGCAATCGACCAGACAGGGTATGTGACAACGACCAGCTTTCGCTGCTCGGTCCAGTCGGAGCGTCCACTCAAATAATCAGTTAGGCCAGATTGTAGTCCGGCCTAACCTAAGCCAGGCCATCGAATTTTCCGCTGCGCTGTGCGGCCAACATGACGTTACGCTTCAGTTGTGGCGCAACCGGCGTCCAAGCTAGCGTAGCGCCAACAGTTGAGTCCTGCAGAACGGCAAGACGATCAATAAACTGGTTGAACTGCTGTTGCTGGTTACGATCCAGAAAGGCATTTAGACGATTGAGGCTGTCCATCGCATTGACCTTGGTGGCCTTAGGCGACATATGCTCCAGGGCCTCGATAAAATGACGCCAGCGGCGCATATGCGATAGCAGCAGAACGATGGCCTTCTCCTGCTCGCTCTCGAGGCTCTCGACAAAGCTCTCGCTTAATACATACAGCATCGGGCCGATGGTTTCGGGGGGCAGTTGGCTGAGGGGAAGCTTGCGCCCTTTCAGCAGTACGGCCTGATGGGTCAGCAGGCTGGCCGCCAGGTGCTCGGCCTCCGCTATTAGGGCTTTGCGGTTCGTCCACCATTGGGTCATCTCGCTGTAGCTCATCTCAAAAGCTTTCTTCACAGCATTCTGCGGGGCGGATGCCGCTTGGTAGAGCCCCCAAGCGATATAGTTGAAGGCGGCGGGCTCGAAACTGAGCAAATGCCGGTAATCGACCTCCGCCAGCGCACCACAAACCAACGATGCCAGGTCGTAAACCTTCTCTAAGTCCGCAACCGTCGCAAAACCGCCACCCGCGCCGGGGCCGAATACCAGGCTAGCCTTGCAGTTCACCGCTAGGCGGTTCTTGCTGATGCTGAGGCCAAAATCGAAGCCGGCACCAATACCGACCGCGACGTTACCCTCGGCCTTGACCTCCGCCAGGCTGCCCCAGCTGGATGACGCATTCGCCTGTCCGGCTTCAATTTTTCCACGCCCTTCTTTTTTTGGCTCAATCCATTGAATCGCACCGGTCAGGCTACCGCCGGCTTGCGCACCCGCGAAGGCGTCGGCCTTCAAACCCACCTGGCCACCACGGCTAAGTTGGGTGGAGGCGTGGGGCGTACCAAGCAACGCTGTCGCACCCGCCGGCTGCTCGGTGGGTTTGTAATTGACCTTCACCCCCGCGCTACCCTGGACATGGGCACCCGCAAAGCAGGACAACTCCACCTTGCCTAGTAGCCGAAAACTGCCGAAAGGGTGATAAACCGTCTTGCCAAGGGCATTTTTGTAGGCCATCTGTACCGTGCGACCGCCCTGGGAAGGGAAGTAGGACTCAAGGGCGACGCGACCTTCCGCCAAGGAAAAGGCTGCACTGCCCTTCACGCCCACTTCAATTTCACCGTTCTTCATGTCCCAGCTGTTGATACCGGCGCTCGCACTGGCCGCAAAGCGTAAAAGATGCCCCTCTGCCTGAACGGCGTATGGCGCTGAATCGTCGGGATTCGAGGACCACGCGGCTTCTTTGTGCAAGGCATTAAGCAGGCAGTTATCCGGGGCATCCCAGCTCTTCAACTTGGCTTCCAGCTTACCCAAGGGACTGGCTTTGCCATCACCACCCACGCCTTTCTTGATGTCCTCGATAAGCTCACCAGCCAATGCCTTGCCGAATGGTTTGCCATTGAGCACGGCGCTACGCACCTTACGCGTCCAACGCACCTGCTCGCGGTAACGCACGGGAATGTAGTAGCGCCGGTCCGGCTGGCTAAACAAGGCGACTTCAACAACGCCAAAACCCGTGCGGGTTTGTTGTCCGCGCTCGTACTCAGCGGTACGTGAGCGGCCGTGGTCCTGGGAAGGACGCGTACCGCCGGCCGTGGTTCCGGAGGCCGCTGGCTCGGAAGCAAGACGAGCACGCAACACAGCGATCTCTGCATTCAGCTCACGAACCTTGGCATTCCTCAGACCAGGCCAGTTGTTTTCCATCACGTTGCCCAGCACGCCGTCACGAACCAGAGAAGGCTCGTATGTCTCGTACCAGTCGCGGGCTTGCTGCAGAGAGCGGAGCTTGCCTTGGATGTCCTCCTCAGTCACCAATGGCGGCTCGGCTGGAGATGGCGGAGGTGGGCCAAGCTTGACCAGGCCAGCAGCCTCGGCTTTCTTACCCCACTCGGCCTTCTTGCAGCGAATGCAGGCACAACTGGCTTGGGGATTCTTTTCCTTCTTGCACGACAGGCTATCGGTGGCACTGGAGACAATCTGCTTGAACTCATCCATCAGAGTCTGAACGCGTTTAATCTCAGCTTTTAATAAGCTGGACTGCTCTTCAGTCAGTACATAGAAATGCTCGTCACCGGTTACATGCACGACATCCACCAGCTCATCACTGCACTGGCTCGCGCACTGCGCTTTTGCACTCGCGGTGTCTTGCTGGTGTTTGGCCGGTGGCAGCGCTGCGGGCGCAGGGACCGCTGACGTTGGCTTTGCAGCTGGCGAAGCAGCCGGTTTATCAGCTGTAGGGGGTTGAGGCTTGTCCGGCAAGTTGAGTTTCCAGCCGACCTGAAGTTTGTTCGGGTCGCGGATAATAGGGTTAAGTTGCTGCAACTCGGCCTGGCTAGTGCCCTGCTCACTGGCAATCACACTGAGACTGTCGCCCGATTGCACGATATAAGACTTGCCGCTTGTCATGTCCGTCGTCCTTGAAGTCAGAGGCCTTCCAATGTGTCCAATTTTTCACCCGCAGCGAGGTCGTCGCGCTCCAGCACCGCGTTAGTCAAGGCCTCTTTCCAGAAGCCTTTCGGCTTACTCAGGGTCATTCTCAGCCAGCGTTCATAGTGGCTTTTCTGATGGAAATCGGCCGCATGTGCAGCAAGCAGCTCGCCATGGACAAAATCTTCGGGCTCAGCAGAAGGCAGGGCCGCCTGATAGTCATTCGCCAACTCCTTGGCGATGATGCGTAACCGCGCCATTTCCAGGGCTTGCTGCAGATCCTGCCCCAGCCATAGCCAGCCGTCTGCCTGGACCTTGCCATCCCACTTGCCCGAACGTTGTGCATAACGCCAGCCCAGCTCGTTCCTCCAGGCCATGGCGCGAAAAGGCCCGAAGAATTTCTCACGCTCGGTTGGGCCGAGACTAGCGAGCAGCGGCTCCAACCAGCGCGGTTCAAAGAACCGCATTAGCTGTTGCTGCTGGTTTTCCACACGGACGGTCAGGAGGCTCTTGCAATGCTTGATAGCCGCCTCCCAGTCGCGACGATCTTCCAGATAGAGCACGCAACCTGCATCGCTCTGCTCTAGAAGGTTTGAGCTGTAGGCCTCCCAGCCGTCCTGTTGATCGCTCAAGACCAGAACCGGGCCGCTCTCTTCCAAATCGGAATAAGGAGTGCCGTGAAAAAGTGGCTCCCAGGTTGGAGTACCTTGGCTGCTGAGCTGATAAAGGTTGGTTAGCAAGTCCTTATCGGCGCTTCCGTCGAGTATCACGCAACGCAAGTAGGGCGATGGCGACTCAAGAAAGGGGGAGGGAATGCTCTGCGTCATATCGCTCATCCGTGCTGGTGTAACGTGCAATTGCCTTGCGCATCGAAAATGCAGCCGCTGGCGACCAACAGATGCCCTGCCAAGGCCTGTTTGAGGTATGCCTCCGTGGTAAGCCCCGCCTTATCCGCATCCGCCGGCCTAACCTTACCCGGCAATACCGGCGCCGCACCCGAGCCACTCCCCGGCGCGCCGCCGGAGTTGAATTTGATGATCGGGCCGGCCATTGTGATGCCGCTGGCATCGAGTTTGATAAAGCTGCCGGCGGCTTTGAAGGTGAGTTCGCTGCCGGCTTCGAGTACGACTTTCTGGCCGCTGGACAGGTGGATCTCTTGGCCTGCGTTGATAAATTGGCCGGTGCCGATTTTGATGTGCTGGTTGTTGCCGACGGTGAGGTGGTCGTTGGCTTTGATTTCGCTTTTGCGGTCGGCGTGGGTGGTGCGGTGTTCTTCGGCTTTGAATTCGCTGTAGCTGTTGGCCTCGACCGTGTCGTGGCGTTCGTTGCCGATGCGGATTTTCTGGTCGTGCTCGATGTTTTCATCCCAGTCGCGCTCGGCGTGGATGTAGATCTGTTCAGCGCCCTTCTTATCTTCGATACGCAGCTCGTTATAGCCGCCACCGCCGGGGCTGCTGAGGGTCTTGAACAGGCTGCGGGTCTTGTTCGCTGGCAAGGCGTAGGGCACCACGTGTTCGGCGTGGTACAGGCAGCCGGTGACCAGCGGTTGATCGGGATCGCCTTCGAGGAAGGTGACCAGCACCTCCATGCCCACGCGCGGAATGGCGATGCCACCGTAGCGGTCGCCGGCCCAGCTTGAACTCACACGCAGCCAACAACTGGTTTTGTCGTCGGCTTGACCTTCGCGGTCCCAGAAGAACTGCACCTTGATCCGGCCGTACTCGTCGCAGTGAATCTCTTCACCCGCAGGCCCGGTGACCACGGCGCTTTGGCTGCCGAGGATGCGCGGTTTTGGGTGGTTGAGCGGCGGGCGATACAACACGGTCCAGGGCGTAGCGGTAAAGCGGTTGCGGTAGCCCTGCTGGAAGCCATCGCTGACTTCGGTGTGACTGGTCACCGACTCTTCCAGCACCCGCGGCTGCTTGCCCTCGTGGTGGATTTCGGTGAGCAGCCAGAGGTCGTTCCAGCTGGCGCGCGGGTGCTCGGTCAGTGCCAGAAAATGGCCGCTGACCAGCAGCGGCTGGTCGCCGTCACCTTGCGCCAATTCGAAGTCGTGGCGATGGCGTTCGAGGATGCGCTGGCTGAGGTGTTTGCCGCGCTCGCGGTCGACAAAACGGCCGGGGTAGTCGTAATCCTCAAGGTCGGGCTTGAACGCACTCTTGGCGTCCGCCTCCATCAGCAGCTTGGGTTTTTCGAAGTCGTAATCGCGGCGGGTCACCCGGCTCGAACGGGTTTCCACGCGCACGCCGAAGCGTTTGATAACCGGTTGATCGGCGACCAAGCCGCTGTCCTGCTGATAGGCGGTAGGAGCGAGTTTGGGGAACGGCGTCTGGTCGTCGCCGAACACCAATACATGGCCTTGCTCGCTGTGCTGGAAGTGGTAGTGAATACCCTCTTCCTCGCACAGGCGCTGGACGAAGTGCAGATCGGATTCGTCGTACTGCACGCAGTACTCGCGCTCGGGGTAAATCGAGCCGAGTTGGAATTGGTAGGCGTTGGCCTGAATGCCGTGCTCTTGCAGCACTTGGCTGATGATCTTCTCCACCGTCAGGTGCTGGAAGATGCGTTGGTTGGTGCGGTGTGCCAGGTACGCCAGTTGCGGGCGCAAGGTCACGTGGTAGCGGGTCAGGCGTTTACCGGATTCGCCCTGGGCGACGCGGTAGATCTGCCCGTGAATGCCGTGTCCGGCCTGATCGAAGGCGAGAAAGGCAGCCTGATGCAGCAGGCTTTCCAGATCCAGGTCAGGACGTTCGCTGACCAGTTCCAGTTCGAACTCGAAGGGCTGACTGATCGCCTCGCGACCTTTGAATTCGAGCACCTGCAGGTCGTGGCTTACACCTTCGATCGTCAGGCTGAAATGAGTCTGGTTGGCGGCGGCGAACATTCGTTGTTCCTCTCGTTTCGTTCCATGAATCAAACCACTGCGCATTTCTAAACCAGGCTTGGCCTGGCAGCCGTGCCTGTTCGCGGTTTTACGCGATGCCTGTCAGCGTTTGGCGACGCAGGTCTCACTGAAAACGCAGCGGCCAGGACAAGCCTGGCCGAAGCGGTATTACACGAACTCAGCCAATGCTTAGGCGGAGATCGGGGTACGCCAGTCGTCGGAACCGGAAGTACCGGAGACTTCGTGGGTCCAGACGATTTTGCGGTAGGTGAAGTAAACGTCTTCCAGGTGAGTGAAGTGCGACATGTTCGGGTCCTGGCAGTTCGGCATACGCGACTGCACGTCAACGATCACGGCATCTTCCAGCTCGATGGTGAAGTAGTGCTCTTGAGTACCGGTGGAGGAAGTGCGGTACCACTCCAGACGGCACTTGGACAGACGCTCACCGGAGGTCAGGGAGTTGAAGATCAGCGGCGAGGATTTGTCGAAGACTTTGGTGATCATCAGCGGCTTGTGGACGCGCTGGCCAGTCGGCTGACCGGATTGCGGATCACGCGGGATGATGACCTGGTGGTTGAAGGCTTGAACCAGGATCTGGTCTTCATGACCTTCCTGGAAGATGTTACCGACGGAATCTTCGGTGAAGGTGCCGGCAGTGATCAGGCCTTGTTTGGTGCCTTCGAGGGACAGATACGCGGGTGTTGGCATGAGTGCTTTCCTTGCCTTGGGTCATGGATCTGCAGTGATCCGGGAACTCCCCCTATAGCGACAAGCATGCCAATTAAATAAAAACCTTATAAATCAGTATCTTGCAATCTTTTAAAGCGCGAACTCAAACCCACTGTGAGCCAGATCACTAAAAGCTGAGCAACTTGTTGCGCAGGGCTGCGCAAGTTTCTGCGCAGCCCGCTCAAAGCCAATGGCGACAAGACCTACAGCCTGATCCCCAGAGACTTATCAACAATCCGCTGCGCAACAAGCTGCGCAGCGGGTGAGGCGTCAGGCTCGACTCAAGCCGCACCGTTGGCCCGCCGGCGACGCTGCAACCAGATCACCAGGGCGAACACCAGGAAGCCAGGAATCCACATCAGCTCCTTGGTCCAGCGATCCGTTGGGGCGCGGACTTTGAGGATTTCCTGATCGAACTCCAGACCGGCTTCGGCCGCCGGGCTGCCGAAGGTGACGCTGTCGACCAGCACCTTGCCACCCTCTTCATAGGTCAGCAGGCCGAGCTTCTCCAGGCGCTCTTCACCCGTGGCGCCTTCCGGCACCGGCAGCAGCAGGCTGAACTCGCGGGCATCGCCGACCGCATCCTCGCCTTTGATGCGCAAACGCAGCTGGCTGCCATCGGCTACATCACCCATGGCCTGGGCCAGTTGCGCGGGCGGGATGTCACGGTAAGGGTCGTGCACCATGTCCATCCAGAAGCCCGGACGGAACAGGGTGAACGCCACCAGCAACAGCAGCAGGTTCTCGTACCAGCGGCTGCGCACCAGGAAGTAACCCTGGCTGCCGGCGGCGAAGATCAGCATGGCGACGGTGGCGATGATAAAGATCAGCACCCCGTGCCAAAAATCCACGTCGATCAGCAGCAGGTCAGTGTTGAAGATAAACAGGAACGGCAGCACCGCTGTGCGCAGGCTGTAGTAGAAGGCCTCCAGACCAGTCTTGATCGGATCGCCCTTGGACACCGCGGCAGCGGCGAACGAGGCCAGGCCAACCGGCGGTGTCACGTCGGCCATGATGCCGAAGTAGAAGACGAACAGGTGCACGGCAATCAGCGGCACGATAAGGCCATTCTGCTGGCCGAGGGTGACGATCACCGGCACCAGCAGGCTGGACACCACAATGTAGTTGGCAGTGGTCGGCAAGCCCATGCCCAGCACCAGGCTGAAGATCGCCGTCAGCACCAGCATCAGCAGCAGATTGCCCATCGACAACAACTCGACCAGATCGGCCAGCACTAGGCCCACCCCGGTTTGCGACACCGCGCCGACGATGATGCCCGCCGCCGCCGTGGCAATACCGATGCCAATCATATTGCGCGCACCGGCAATCAGGCCTTCACGCAGGTCGATCACGCCGTCCATAAACGAGCCGTGGGCATGCGTGCCATCGGTTCGCAGCCAGCTCAGCAGCGGACGCTGAGTCAGCAGGATGATCACCAGCATGACGCTGCCCCAGAAGGCCGACAGGCCGGGGGACAGACGCTCGATCATCAGGCACCAGACCAGCACCACCACCGGCAGCAGAAAGTGCAGACCAGAGAGCAGCACGGCGCGGGTTTGCGGCAGTTTGTCGAGCGGCGCATCCGGGTCTTCGGCCGGCAGTACCGGCACACTGGCGGCGATTTTCAGCAGGCCCAGGTAGATCAGCGCCAGCAGCGCGCCGATACCCGGCAGGGCATATTCACCCAGCGCCGGTTTGAGCCAGCCGAGGCCGTAATACACCGCCAGCGACAGGCCGCTGATCAGCGCCGCACCGAAGGCGAAGCCGGTCAGGCGGCGCAGCCAGGGCTTGGGCTGATGCCCGCCCACCGGCTGCAGGCCAAGCTTCAGCGCTTCCAGATGGACGATATAGAGCAGAGCGATATAGGAAATCGCCGCCGGCAGGAAAGCGTGCTTGATGATCTCGACATAGGGCATGCCGATGTACTCGACCATCAGAAAGGCCGCAGCCCCCATCACCGGCGGCATGATCTGGCCATTCACCGACGACGCCACTTCCACCGCGCCGGCCTTCTCGGCCGAGAAGCCGGTGCGCTTCATCATCGGAATGGTGAAGGTGCCGGTGGTGACCACGTTGGCAATCGACGAGCCGGAGATCAGTCCGGTCAGCCCCGACGCAACCACGGCCGCCTTGGCCGGGCCACCACGGAAGTGGCCGAGCATGCTGAAAGCCAGCTGAATAAAGTAATGCCCCGCGCCGGCCCGTTCGAGCAAGGCACCGAACAGCACAAAGAGAAACACGAAGCTGGTGGATACGCCGAGGGCGATGCCGAACACCCCTTCGGTGGTGATCCACTGGTGGTTGGCCATGGCATTGAAGCTGACCCCACGGTGCGCCAGCATCCCCGGCATATAAGGCCCGGCCAGGCTGTAAACGAGGAACAGCAGAGCGATGATCGCCAGTGGCGGGCCGAGCACTCGGCGGGTGGCTTCCAGCAGCAACGGGATGCCGATGCACGCGGTCAGCATGTCCGCAGTGGTCAGGCTACCGGGGCGCAACGCCAACTGCTGGTAGAAAATAAACAGGTAGGCGGCGCTGGCGGCAGCGACCAGACCTAGGGCGATATCCAGCAGCGGCACGCGGTCACGCGGCGACTTGCGAAAGGCAGGGTAGGCGAGAAACGCCAACAACAGGGCAAACGCCAGGTGGATAGCGCGGGTTTCGGTGTCGTTGAACACACCAATACCGAACACAAACGGCAGCGGCGAGGCGATCCACAGTTGAAACAGCGACCAGAGCAGAGCCAGGCCGGTGATCACCTGGGCCATGGCTCCCAGCGGGGTGCGCGCACCGACATCCTGGGCGATCAGTTCTTCGGTGGACAGTTGCTTGTCATGCATGGGTTGAACCTGCATTCGAGAGTACGGAAAACGGCAAAACCCGCAGCCTTGCAGCTGCGGGTTTGCTTATCTAGAGACACTAGCCCGTTTGACGGGCAGCGTAGGCTGCTTACAGCCAGCCGCGCTCTTTGTAGTAACGCACGGCACCTTCGTGCAGCGGTGCGCTGAGGCCGACTTTGATCATGTCTTCTTCTTTCAGGTCGGCAAATGCAGGGTGCAGACGCTTGAAGCGATCAATGTTGTCGAATACCGATTTAACCAGCTGGTAAACCACTTCCGGACTGGCCTTAGCCGAGGTGGAAAGCACCGCTTTGCCGCCAATCGATGGAGTTGGCGCGTCGTTGCCCTTGTACACGCCACCTGGGATATCAGCCTTGGTGTAGTAGCTCTTCTCAGCCAGCAGCTTCTCGATTTCCGCACCGGTCACCGGCACCAGCACCGCGTCGGTGGTGGTGGTGGCTTCCTGGATGGCACCGTTAGGGTGGCCAACGAAGTAGGTCATCGCGTCGATATTGTTGTCGCCTAGGGCAGACGCCTGCTCAGCTGGCTTCAACTCGGCGGCCAGGGAGAAGGCGGAGCGATCCCAGCCCTTGACCTGCATGATCTCTTCCAGGGTGTCGCGCTGACCGGAACCTGGGTTGCCGATGTTTACGCGCTTGCCTTTGAGGTCATCGAAACTGGCGATGTTGGCATCACGGCGGGCGAGGATGGTGAACACCTCACTCTGCAGCGAGAACACGGCACGGATGTCCTCCATGGCGCCTTCTTTCTCGAACGGCGCAACGCCCTTCATGGCCTTGAACTGGTGGTCCGACTGCATGATGCCGAAATTGAATTCGCCACTGCGGATGCCGTTGACGTTGGCCACGCCGCCGCCGCTGGCTGGCGCGTTGCACTTGATGCCGTGCTCAGCCGCACCGCGATTGAGGAAGCGGCAGATCGATTGGCCGGCAACGTAATAAACGCCGGTTTGACCACCGGTGCCGATGGTGACGAATTTCTCTTCGGCCTGTACGGCGCTGCTCAGGGTAATACCTGCGAGTGCAGCCGACAGGGCCCATGCCAGGGATTTACCTTTCATGGGAGTTCTCCTTTTCTGTTTATTTTTGAGCCGGCCGCACCTTTTGAGTGCGCCCGGAGGACAAGAGTCTAACCGCTCAGCCACAGGTTGCACGGAGTAATACCGACGCTCCTGGTAACCAAGTGTTAGAGAGAGTCGTTGCCGTTTCGTTCGCGGCGGCGCGAATGGAACAGATTCTAGACGTCTTAACGCTACCTTCAGGCCACAGCTTTGGGCAGAATCGAGCCATGCCCAAGCACACACTCGACTCGCAACACACCTCCGTCAGCGCCAGCATCACCCTGGCGGTACTGCATGCCGCCAGCCGCCTGGGCGTTGATCGCGCTCAATTGATGAGCGCCTGCGAACTGCACGACAGCCAACTCAGCGACCCCGATGCGCGCGTGCCTTTCGCCACTCAGGAACAACTGTGGCAACACCTCAGCCGTATCGAACATGCCGAACCCGGCCTGGCCCTGGGCTGCAACCTCGCCCCTGGCCCGTTCAGCGTGCTCGGTTACCTGTTGCAGAGTAGCCCGACCCTTGGCGACGCGCTGGCCGCCGGGCTGCGCTATCAGCGTCTAGTGGGTGAGGGCGGCGAGGTGCAATTGCGTGAGCAAGGCGAGGAGCTGCAACTGCTCTACCGCCCGCTGCACCCCGAGCTGCCGGCCACCCGCACCCGCGTACTGGCACTGATGGCCTGCTGGGTACAGATGCTGCATCCGCTGCTGGATAACTGGCAGCTGCTGCGCGCGCAGTTCGCTCACCCCGAGCCGCCGACGTTGGACAGCTACCGCGAGACTTTCGCCTGCCCGCTGCAATTTGCCGCCAGTGATTACGGCATCGTCCTGCCGCGCAGCCTGGCCCGCGCGCCGCTTATCCAGGCCAACCCGCCGCTGCAAAACCTGCTGCGCCAGCATGCCGAAGCCCTGCTCGCACGACTGCCCAGCGAAGGGCTAAGCGCCCGCGTGGTGGCGTTGCTCGGCGAACAACTGGCGCGCGGCGAGCCGGATCGCAGCGAACTGGCGCGCCATCTGCACCTGAGTGAACGCACCCTGCAACGTCGCCTGGCGGACGAAGGCTGCAACTACCAGCAACTGCTGAACGACACCCGCCAGCAACTGGCCGAACAACACCTAAGCACCGGCGACTTACCCGCCGCAGAAATCGCCCTGCTGCTGGGCTATTCGGAACCTAGCGTGTTCTTTCGCGCGTTTCGCCAATGGACGGGGTTAACGCCGGGCGAGTATCGGGCGCGGCAGAAAGCCAAGTAACTATCTATTAAGTATCTTCAAGGGAGCAACATGGAACTTAAAGTAGGAAACTTCACCTTCGGAAGGTGCGACAAAATTGCTGCAGAATGGATGCATCAACACGGCCAAGTTTTACTGAAGTATTCTTTATCAATCATATTTATTTGGCTTGGAGCGCTGAAACCGCTTGGCTTGAGCCCAGTAAATGATCTGATAACCAACACAATAACCTGGCTTCCTCCCGACATCTTTATCCCTATTCTGGGGTACTGGGAGATGGCCATCGGTATATGCCTGCTTTTTAGACCACTCCTGAGAATTGCCCTGACCCTACTGTTCTTACAGTTGTTCGGAACTATCCTCCCGTTATTTGTACTGCCTGAAATCTGCTTTATAAAACTCCCTTACGCCTTAACTCTTGAAGGGCAATACATAATTAAAAATTGCGTGATCTTGAGCGCGGCCCTTGTGGTTGGCGGTGGCTTAAGCAAAGACAGCTCGCTGCATACCAACCAATGTGTTCAAGAAACCTAACGTGTGTTCAAGTCGCTAGCGAGAATCAAGCCTGCCCTTCAATCCCCTGCGCCCGTAAAAACGCCAGAAACGCTTCGCGCGAGCTGTAGCGTGGGCTAAAGCCGAAGTTCTGTTTCAGCCGACGGTTACTCAGCACCGGGCGATAACGCAGAAAATCCACTTGCTCAGGACCGTAGGGGCTTAAGCCCAGTGGCTTGAGTACGCGCAACGCGGCGCGGATCAGCCAGGCTGGCAAGGAGCGGTAGGGTTTGCCCAGCAGCTCGGCGATTTCCTTGAGCGACAGGGCGCCGTCGCCGGCCAGGTTGAAGATGCCGGCGCTCTGCTGGCGCAGGCCGCGGCAGATGATGTCCACCACATCCTGATCCCAGATAAATACAAAGCGGCTATCGCTGCCGCGAATACCCAGCACTGACGGCTTTTTGAACAGCTCGGTGATCTGGTTGTTCACCTGTTTGCCGAGAATGGTGCCGGGGCGCAGCACCAGTTGCTTGAGTTGCGGATGCTGCGCGCGCGCTTCGGCCAGCAGCAACTCGACTTCACGTTTGTGCTTGGCGTAGGCGAACTGCGCATGGCCGCGCAGCGGCTGGTCTTCGTCCAGCCACTCGGCATTTTGCGGGTCATAGCCATAGGCGGCGCCGGAGCTGGTAACGATCAACTGTTCGACGCCATGGGTCGCAGCCGCCTGGATCAGCGCCTGGGTGCCGCCGACATCAATGGCATGCAGCTGGGCTTCGCTCATCCCAGGTGGCGGGGTGACGACTGAGGCCAGGTGGACGATTGCTTGCGGCTGCCAGGTGGCCACGCAGTCTTCCACGGCGGCCGGCTGGCTGATATCGAGCAGCACCGGCTCGATATTCAGCTTCATCCCCGCGCGGTTCTGCGGGCGAATATCGGCGGCAATCAGCATCCACTGCGGGTGCTGAATAGCCAGTTGGTTAAGCAGCTGCTGGCCAATATAGCCAGCGGCGCCGGTGATCAAGACACGCATTTCCCTCTCCGTACCCAGCACCGCACAAATGTACGAGCGCTGCATTTCTAACGACTGTGATACCCCATTGCAGGCTATCAAGCGGGTTGCGCGGAGGCAGTGGCAAGGCTGGCCAAACAGCGTGGCGAAAGGCGACAGATGCGTGTGCCCTGGCCGGCTGGGCGCGCTATGCTCTGCGCCCCGCCATTTGCCCAGGTATGCCGCCATGAGCCAAGCCGAACAGAATCTGCGTATCGACTACATCGAGTTCGCCGCCGTCGACCTGCCGGCGCTCAAGCAGTTCTATGAACAGGTCTTCGGCTGGCGCTTTACCGACTATGGCCCGCACTACAGCAGCTTTACCGACGGACGCATGACAGGCGGCTTTACCACCGACAGCGCAGCGGGTGCCGGGCCGCTGGTAGTGATTTACGCCACGGATCTGGAAGGTGTGTGCGCCCAGGTGGCCGCTGCTGGCGGGCAGATCACTCAGGCAATTTTCAGCTTCCCCGGCGGGCGACGCTTCGAGTTCAGCGATCCCAGTGGTAATCGTCTGGCCGTGTGGTCGGAGTAATCGGACGTCCCATGCAAGCAGTGAAACAACAGGTGTTCAAACTGATCGCCCTGATTCAGCGCAATCCGGGGATGGTCGCGATCTTCGGCTTTGCCTCGGGGTTGGCGAGCTTTCTGCTGGTCGAGCGGCATGCCGGACTGGCGCAGGTGCTGGCGCTGGTGATGCTGGTCAGCTGGTTGTGGCTGATTCTGGAAAACATCCTGCGCGAGCGCATTGCCCAGTGGTTCGGTTTCGAGTTACCACCGCCACTGCTGCGCTATGCCACGCAGATGATCCACCAGGAGAGCCTGTTCTTCGTTCTGCCGTTCTTCTTTATCACCACCACCTGGAACAGCGGCCAGTTGCTGTTCAGCGGCCTACTGGCTTGCGCGGCGCTGATTTCGATCATTGATCCGCTGTACTACAAGTGGCTGGCGCCCAAGCGCTGGCTGTTTCTCGCCTATCACACCCTGGCGCTGTTCGCGGTGCTGCTCACCGCGCTGCCGATCATCTTCAAACTGACCACCCCGCAGAGCTATCAGCTGGCACTGGCGGCGGCGGTATTGCTGTCGTTTCCCTCGCTGTTCGCGATCATCACCGTGCGCCGTTGGTGGCGTGGCCTGCTGTTGGTGGGCATGACCCTGGCCATCGGTGCAGGCGGCTGGTTGGCGCGCACCTGGGTGCCACCGGCGACCTTGTGGCTAACTGAGGTGGCGGTCACCAGTGAATTCGACAACCAGAACCGCGCGCCGGGCGAAAGCATCAAGGAACTGAGCGTGGCGCAGCTGCGCAGCCAGGGCCTGTTCGCCTACACCGCGATCAACGCACCGCGCGGGCTGAATGAGCGGATTTATCACGTCTGGCGCCGCGATGGCGGCGAGGTCGAGCGCATCGCCCTGGATATTCACGGCGGGCGCAAGGAAGGCTACCGCGCCTGGACCCACAAACAGAACTTCCCCGCCGACGCCGTAGGCCGCTGGCAGGTGCAGGTGCTGACCGAAGCCGGGCAGATGATTGGGGTGCTGCGGTTTAAGGTGGTGGAGTAGCGGCTTAGCTGTGGGTGCCTTTTATTCCCTCTCCCGTTTACGGGAGAGGGTTAGGGAGAGGGCTTGGTGTTTTTTCACCCTCTCCCCCAGCCCCTCTCCCACACGTGGGAGAGGGGAGCTAAATGCTTAGCCGAAGAACCAGTAGCAGACAAAGATCGCCGCCACCACGCCAGCAAACTCAGCCAGCAGCGCGCAACCCACCGCATGGCGCACACGCTGGATACCCACCGCACCGAAGTACACCGCCAGCACGTAGAAGGTGGTTTCCGTGCTGCCCTGAATGGTCGCGGCGACCAGCGCGGGAAAGCTGTCGACGCCCTGGGTCTGCATGGTTTCGATCAGCATGGCGCGCGCTGCGCTGCCGGAGAACGGCTTGACCAGCGCGGTGGGCAGCGCTTCGACAAAGCGCGTATCCCAACCGAACACCTCGACCAGCCAGCGAATACCGTCGAGGCCGAATTCCAAGGCGCCAGATGCGCGTAATACGCCAATCGCACAGAGCATCGCCACCAAGTAGGGCAGCAGGCTTTTGGCCACGTCGAAGCCTTCTTTCGCGCCTTCGACAAACTCCTCGTACACCGCCACCTTCTTCAGCGCGCCGAGCAGCAGAAACAGCAGCACGATGCCGAACAGGGTGAGGTTGCCAGCAAGCGACGACAGCGCCGCCAACGCTGTGGCGGACATGGTCGCCAGCACGGCCATAAAGCTACCCAGCAGCAGCGCACCGGGGACCAGGTAGGCCAACACCACCGGGTCCCACAGGCGCAGGCGCTGCATCAGCGCCACCGACAGTAAACCGACCAGGGTCGACGCACTGGTGGCCAGCAGAATCGGCAGAAAGACCAGAGTGGGATCAGGCGCACCCTGCTGGGCGCGGTACATAAAGATGGTCACCGGCAGCAGGGTCAGCGACGAGGCGTTAAGCACCAGAAAGAGAATCTGCGCATTACTCGCCGTGGTGCTGCTGGGGTTGAGGGTTTGCAGCGAACGCATAGCTTTCAGGCCAATCGGCGTGGCGGCATTGTCCAGGCCCAGGCCATTGGCGGCGAAGTTCATAGTGATCAGGCCGAGGGCCGGGTGACCACGCGGCACTTCCGGCATCAGTCGCGCAAACAGCGGGCCAAGCATGCGCGCGAGGGCATCGACCAGGCCGGCTTTCTCGGCGATCCGCAACAGGCCGAGCCAGAGGGTCAGGGTGCCGAATAGCAGCACCATGACCTCGACCGACAGCTTGGCCATGGCAAACAGGCTTTCGACCATGGCAGCGAACACCGCCGGGTCGTCACCGAGCAACCAGCGCGACAGGCCGGCAATGGCCGCCACCACGAAAAACCCCAGCCACAGCCAATTGAGCATGCCGTCTCTCCCCCAGATCAATGGGCGGGATGATAGCGCGGCTTAGTGAAGCTGGGGTGGGGGTTAACGGGTATGGCTCGCTTGAGCCGCGAGCCATACAACCACTAGTACCAATTCGGGTCGCTTTTCAGTTGCTCTTGAAGCAACTGCTGAGTCGCTTCATCCGGTTCGCCGAGCCAGCGCAGGGTGGCGTGCTGGCTGGGTGCCTTGTCCGTCGGCAGGCCGTCGGGCAGTTGCACATAGAGCGCGTAGGCGTCCTCCTTGTCCCAGCTGAAGGCCACGTAGAGGCGCTGGTTGAAGCAGTTATGCGCCTCACACAGCTGGCCGACCAGGTACTTGTCACCGTCGTCATCCAGGCCCTGCATGGGGCTGGCGATGCCGCTGAGGTTCATCACCCACTCCGGCAAACGGCTTTCGTCTTCCACCAGCTCTTGCCAGGTCTCCTGGTAGGCAGGGTCACTGGCGAGCAGTTCATTGAGGCGGAATTGGCCATCGGTATCCGCGGCCAAAGCCGCCGCACTGCCGCCCAGCAACAGGGCGGCAAGCAGCGTCTTGATGGTCATGGTTGCTCCTCTAGAAGGTCGTTGGAAAAACGTAGGCGAGGCAGGCAAGACAAGGCAAAAGCGACCTAGAAAGCGGAGTTTACGGCTGTAAATGAGCATTTCTAGGGCGCTTTTAACGCGGTATTGCCAACGCAGGTAGTTTTTCAACGACCGGCTATCCACGTGGGCGGCGGCCCATAATGAACGAGACAACAAACATCACCAGGAACACCACGAAGAGAATTTTCGCGATACCCGTGGCGGTGCCGGCGATACCACCGAAGCCCAGGACTGCAGCGATGATGGCGATAATCAGAAAGGTAATGGCCCAACTCAGCATGGCGATACTCCTTGATTACTCAGTGTGCGCCGTGGCGCGGTAAGACCCGGTGTGGCGCAAACCACACCGGACCGGGCTTACTGCATGGACTGTTTCAGGGTACGCATGCGGTCATGGTTAGCGCGCACCTTCGGCATTTCTGCGGTCAGTAGAGCCTGTACATCGGGCTCGGCGCTTTCCAGCGCATCCTCGAAGGCATGCAGGATGCGGTCTTCGGCTTCTTCCAGCTGCGACACGTAGGTGGCTTCGGTGTCGCTGACCAGGGTCGCTTTGGTATCGGCGTAAACCTGACGCAGCTTGCCGACAAAGGTGCCGCCGCTGGCCGGGACTTCCTGGTTGGCAGCAACTTTTACCGACAGCGCGCGGATCAGCTCACTCTTGCTCTGCGACATGTCGCGGAACAGCACCTGCAGGCGCACGTCCTTCACTTCATCGTGGGCGTGCTGGTAGAAGCGCTGGCCGTCACGGGTGATTTCGATCAGTTCGTTAAGTTGCTCTGTTTTATCAGTCATGGTGGATCTCCTATGAGTTGTATTGGCTGCCAAGGCAGCCTCAGACAACAGGCCGCGACCGGTATGGCCGCCGCCCGGATGAATTAGCTATCGATGCGCAGAGCATCGGCGTCAACGCCGCGCACGCCACGAATATTGCGGGCGGTTTCAATCGCCAGTTGCTTCTCGGCGTTGCTCAGCACGGTGCCGCTGAGGCTGACCATGCCCTTCTGGGTGTCGACGGAAATATCCAGACCGTCGAGGTTACGGCTGTAGATAAAGCTGGATTTCACCTTGCTGGTGATCCACGCATCGCTGATCACCGCAGCGGTGTCATCGGCCGCGTTCTGCGCCTTGGCAGCGGTGCTGTCAGTGGCGCTGACGCTGAGCTGATTGTTCACTGCACGCACGCCATCGGTGTTGGCCGCCAAACGACCAGCCAGCTCCTTGGCTTCAGCGGTCTGCGCGTTACCGGTCAGGCTGACTTTGCCGTTGTCCGCATTAACGTTGATATCCAGACCTTCGGTATTGCTGTTCCACAGCAGCTTGGATTTCACCGTGGCGACCAGGGTCGCGTCGTCAAAACGCTGCGACAGGTTCGGCTCGGCGCTGGCCTTGGCTTCAAAGGCCGGGTCGAGGGTCAGCTGGTTGTCGACCTTCTTCACCCCTTCGATACCCAGGGCAATCTGCTCGGCCAGGTCACGCTCAACATCGGTTTCCACCTTGCCGGTCAGCTTGGCGCTGCCGTTCTCCACATCCACATCGATGGTGAAGGGGTTGAGGTGGCGGTTAAGGGCAAACGCGGTCCAGATCGAGCCTTCCTGGCGCGCCTCGCTCAGCTCGCGGCTGGCATCGCCCTCGGCAGCATAGGCAGCGAAAGGCGCCAGACCGATCAGGCCGGCGGTCGCAGTGGCCAGGGCCAGAGTTTTCAATTGATGCATGGCAGTTCCTCCAATGGATAACGATCAAGCAGACGGCCGTTTGTCGCCGTCGTTACTGATAGATCGCAAGCCGCATGCCAGCTTTTTTAATCTTAATAAATCCATATAAATCAGTTACTTAACCTTGATTAGCGCACACGCAAAGCTTGCAGCTTGCATGATCGCCACAGAACAGCCGTGCAACTTGCACGACGCGCCGCGGACTAACCCTGTGCACGCAATGACTGCGTGCGGGATAAGAAGGAGATGGCTATGCACGCAAGCACGGAAGAACACAGCCTGGGGCGCATTTTGCTGGTGGATGACGAGACCGCCATCCTGCGCACCTTCCGCTACTGCCTGGAAGATCAGGGTTATCAGGTGAGTACCGCGAGCAGCGCGGCACAGGCCGATGCCCTGCTGCTGCGGCAGGTATTCGATCTGTGCTTTCTCGATCTGCGCCTGGGCGCAGACGACGGCCTGGAGGTGCTGGCGCAGATGCGTCTGCAGGCGCCCTGGATGCGTGTAGTGATCGTCACCGCGCACTCGGCGGTAGACACTGCGGTGGATGCCATTCAAGCCGGCGCGGCGGATTATCTGGTCAAGCCCTGCAGCCCGGAGCAGCTACGCCTGGCCGCCGCCAAACAGCTGGAAGCGCGCCAACTGGTTGAACGCCTGGAGCGTCTGGAAGGCTATGCGCGCAAGCCCGGCGATGGCCTCGACTCGCAGAGCCCGGCGCTGATGGCGGTGCTGCAAACAGCTAAGCAGGTGGCTGATACCGACGCCAACATTCTGATTCTCGGCGAGTCCGGCACCGGCAAGGGTGAGCTGGCGCAAGCCATTCACCGCTGGAGCAAGCGTGCGAAGAAATCCTGCATCACCATCAACTGCCCGTCGCTGAGCGCCGAGCTGATGGAAAGCGAGCTATTCGGGCATAACCGCGGCGCCTTTACCGGTGCCAGCGAGAGTACTCTGGGCCGGGTCAACCAGGCCGATGGCGGCAGCCTGTTCCTTGACGAGATCGGTGACTTCCCATTGGCGCTGCAGCCCAAGCTGCTGCGCTTTATTCAGGACAAGCAATACGAGCGCATCGGCGACCCGGTAACCCGTCAGGCCGATGTGCGGATTCTCGCGGCCACTAACCTCAACCTGGATGAAATGGTCCAGCAAGGGCGCTTCCGTGAAGACCTGCTGTATCGCCTCAACGTCATTACCCTGACCCTGCCGCCGTTGCGCGAGCGCCGCGAGGACATCCTCGACCTGGCCGAGCGTTTTCTGGCGCGCTTTGTCGTCGAGTACGCGCGGCCGGCACGCAACTTCAGCGAGGAAGCGCGCGAGGCGCTGCTCACCTACGCCTGGCCGGGCAATATCCGCGAGCTGCGCAACGTGATTGAGCGCGCCAGCATCATCTGCAGCGAAGAACTGGTGCAGGTCAGCCACCTCGGGCTCAACGCCCAGGCCAACCCATGTGCACCACAAATCGGTGACCAGCTGAGCCTTGAAGCCCTGGAAAAAGCCCACATCAGCGCCGTGATGGCCAACAGCGAAAGCCTCGACCAGGCGGCAAAAACCCTCGGCATCGATGCCTCGACCCTATACCGCAAACGCAAGCAGCTCAGCCTGTGAACCTGCGCAGCCGGCTGTTTATCAGCAGCAGTGCGCTGCTCACCGTCGCCTTGGTCGGGTTGTTATTGGGGATGTTCAGCGTGCTACAGCTGACCCAGGTGCAGAGCCAGGCAATGACCCGCAACCTGCAGATCATCGATGCCAGCCTGGGCCTGCGTCAGGAGCTGGGCAAACAGGTGATTCTGCTGCTCGCCGAGGACCTCGACCGCGAGGCACTGAAAGCCTCCGATCAGCAGTTCAAACTCTGGCTACAGCGCGCCGCCGAAAGCGCCACCGATGACAGCGACCGTCAGGCGGTTGCCGAAATTGAGCGCGCCTACGCCAGCTTTGATGACCTGCTGGCCAAGCCCTTGACCGTGCGCCGTGAGTTGCTCAGCAATGACAGCTTCGGCCGAGCCATTGAGGCCCTGCGCGACCGGATCAATGCCGTGCAGATGCGTTACGTCAGCGCCGTGGAACAGGAAGAAGCACGCGCCCGTGAACGCGCCTGGCTGATCGCCGGGCTGCTTGGGCTGATCGGCCTGGCCGTGTTGGTGATCGGCTTTGTCACCGCGCACAGCATCGCCCAGCGCTTCGGCCGGCCCATCGAGGCATTGGCGCGGGCCGCCGATCAGATCGGCCAGGGCGACTTTCAGGTCACCCTGCCGCTGACCCCGGTGGCGGAAATGTCCGCCCTGAGCCAGCGCTTCGGCCTGATGGCCGAGGCCCTGCGCGAGTTCAAGAGCAGCGATGTGGCCGCCCTGCAGGCCGAGCAACAACGCCTGCAAGCGGTGCTCGACAGCATCGACGACGGCCTGCTGATCTTCGATTGCGCCGGCCGGGTCGAGCACGTCAACCCGGTGGCCCTGCGCCAGTTGGGCTGGGGTGCCGAGCAGCTCGGGCAGACCCTCGACGTGGCCCTGAATCGCGCCGATCTGGCCGAACAGTTGCACAAGGTGCTGCAGGGCGAAAGCCTGGATGAGGTGCTGGACGATGTGCAAACCGAGGTCGATGGCGAGCAACGTGTGTTGGCCTACAGCCTGTCTGGCGTCCATCACAGCGAAGGGCGCTTTAAGTGCGCGGTGATGGTGCTGCGCGATGTCACCGAGCAGCGCGCCTTTGAACGGGTGCGCAGCGAGTTTGTACTGCGCGCCTCGCATGAGCTGCGTACGCCGGTGACCGGCATGCTGATGGCGTTCGGCCTGCTGCAGGAGCGCCTGCAGTTTGCCGCAGAATCCCGTGAAGCCGACCTACTGAATACCGTGGATGAGGAAATGCACCGCCTGCTGCGCCTGATCAACGATCTGCTGAATTTCTCGCGCTACCAGAATGGCCTGCAGACCCTGGAGCTTTCTACCTGTGCCTTAGGCACGCTGCTGCAACAGACCCAGCAACGCTTCACCACCCAGGCCGCCGAGCTGCAGATCAGCCTAGCCTGTGAAGTGCACGGCGATCTGCCGGACGTGCAGATCGATCCGCTGCAGATCGAGCGGGTGCTCGATAACCTGATTGGCAACGCCCTGCGCCACAGCCACCCCGGCGGGCACATCCGCCTGCAGGCACGGCAGCAGGATGATCGGGTGGTGCTCAGTGTGGAAGACAACGGCGAGGGCATTCCCTATCGCCAGCAGGCGCGAATCTTCGAGCCCTTCGTGCAGGTCAGCCGCAAGAAAGGCGGCGCCGGCCTCGGCCTGGCGCTGTGCAAGGAAATCATCCAGCTGCATGGCGGACAGATTGGCGTGCATTCACGCGCCGGTCAGGGTGCGCAGTTTTATGTGGCGTTGCCGGTTTAAGGCATCGATTACAGGCAATCAGCCTGGCTGATGCAGATTGCCTGTGAGCCGATGCATGCCGACACTTAGCGCTCCACACATGAGGAGCGCTGTCATGCCCAGCATCAACCCCAGCCCTGCCCAACTGGCTGCCTTTAGCGCTGCAGTAGCCGACGATACGCCATTGCTGATGCTCAACCTGCTGCGCTTTCAGTCCCAGGCCAGCTACTCCAGCGGCAGCAGCCATACTCCCTGCAGCGGGCGCGAAGCCTATGCACGCTACAGCCAAACGGCGCTGCGCAAAGTGCGCGGGGTGGGGGGTGAGGTGCAGGTCATGGCCGCCGCACAAGCGGCCCTGATTGCCCCGGAGGGTGAACAGTGGGATGAACTGCTGTTGGTACGCTACCCCTCCAAGGCGGCCTTTCTCAGCATGCTTGCCGACCCGGAGTACCGCGCGGCCACCGAACACCGCACGGCCGCTCTGGCCGACTCACGCCTGATCGCCACCACGCCGCGTTAAACGCGTGGTGGCAAGCCCGGCTAGTGCCCTGACGCTTCCTTGATCAGCGGCACTTCCTTGCCCTCGGCATCGAACAGCTTGCCGCCTTTGAAGTAATCGCCATCGTTCAGTGCGGCAATGTCCTGGTAACGCAGGGTCCGCTCGTGGCCGGCCACGAAGACCGATTGCTGGTCCGAGTTGCCGGTTTTGAAGTGGTTGAAGGCCAGGTTGAGCACAATCGCCATGATCGCCGCCGAACTGATGCCCGAATGGAAAATGGTTTCGAACCAGGCCGGGAAGTGGTGGTAGAAGGTCGGCGCAGCAATCGGGATCATGCCGAAACCGATCGAAGTGGCGACAATGATCAGGTTCATGTTGTTGCGGTAATCAACTTTGGACAGGGTACGGATACCGCTGGCCGCCACGGTGCCGAACAGCACCACACCGGCACCGCCGAGCACCGCCGTGGGCACGGCAGCGACCAGACGACCCATCACCGGCAGCAGGCCGAGGGTCACCAGAATCAAGCCGGCCGAGGCCACTACATAGCGGCTTTTCACTCCGGTCACCGCCACCAGGCCGACGTTCTGGGCAAAGGCACTCTGGGTGAACGAGCCAAAGATCGGCGCAAACACGCTGGAGATCATGTCCGCACGCAGGCCGTTGCCCAGGCGCTTGGAGTCGACCTTGGTTTCGATGATGTCACCGACCGCAAGGATGTCCGCCGAAGTTTCCACCAGGGTGACGATGATCACGATCAGCATCGAAATGATGGCCGCGACATGGAAGGTCGGCATGCCGAAATGGAACGGACTGGGCAGCGCCACCATCGGCCCTTCAGTCACCTTGGAAAAATCCGCCATACCCAGGGCCACGGCCACCAGAGTGCCGATGACCATGGCCAGCAGGATCGACAGGCGCGAGATGCTCGAACTACCCAATTTGCTCAACAGCAGCACGGTGACCAGGGTCAGCGCGGCCAGACCGATATTGGCCATGCTACCGAAATCCACCGCGGCACTGTTGCCGCCCATGGCCCAGCGCGCCGCCACCGGCATCAGCGTCAGGCCAATGATGGTGATGACAATGCCATTGACCAGTGGCGGGAAGAATTTGGTGATGCGTGAGAACACGGGCGTGATCAGCAAGCCGATCAGCGACGCCGCAATTACCGCGCCGAACACTGCCGGGAGACCGCCGGCACCATCGCTACCGATAATCGCGATCATGGTCGCCACACCGGCAAAGGACACGCCCTGCACCAGCGGCAGCTGCGAGCCGAAGAACGGCAGGCCGAGGGTTTGCAGCAGGGTCGCCAGGCCACCGGCAAACAATGAGGCGGCAATCAGCAGACCAATATCCGCCGGCGACAGTCCAGCCGCCTGACCGACAATCAACGGAACCGCGACAATCCCGCCGTACATGGTCAGCACATGCTGCAGGCCATAGGCGAGGTTGGCACCGATACCGAGGTTTTCGTCTTCCGGACGCTGCGCGGAGGACGGCGTAACAGGTGAAGTCGTCATGCTGAGTTACTCGCTGTTGTTCTTGTCCGGCTAATGTAGACAAACCAAAAAGCTCTTGGCTACAACTTTGTATACATTTTTAGACAAAAGAGCATCGGCAGAACGATTATCGAATACACAGTCTAGAAAAGAACATGCACACATAAAAAACCGCCGAAACACACGTTGTTTCGGCGGTCGTTTATCACCAACGCTGCGGGCCTCGGTTTAGAGCATTGCGGCCAGTACCACCAGCAGCGCTGCCGTCTGGGCATCCGGCTCGCCGTCATAACGTGCCGGGCGGTATTTCATCTGAAAGGCCGCGATGACATTGCGCGTGGCTTGATCCAGCTCACCATTCAGCGGCACCGCGTAGCCCTGCCGCATCAATTGCTCTTGAAACCATTGCACGCTTGGCAGACTGGCGCTGAACAGCGCCTGCTGACGCGCCACAGCCTTGGCATCCGGCCAAGGCATCAGACCGGCATCGGCCAAGCGTTTCCAGGGGAACAGCGGACCGGGGTCAACCTTGCGCTGCGGCGCGACATCACTGTGCGCCAGGATGCTGCCAGGCGGCAGTTGGTGGCGTTGCATGATGTCTTTAAGCAGCTCGATCAGCGCGTCGATCTGCGCCGGAGCAAAGGGCTGCCAGTAACGGCCGCTGGGCGTGTCATAAAACCCCTGGTTAACCAGCTCGATGCCAATCGTGGTGCCATTGAGCCAGGTCCGCCCCTGCCACTGGCTGTCACCGGCATGCCAGGCACGGCGGTTCTCGTCGACCAGGCGGTAGATGGTCGGCGGGGCTTCGCCGATCAGGTAATGACTGCTGACGTCGGTCTCGGTCAGCAATTGCAGCGAGCGCGCCATGTCGGTAGAGGTGTAGTGCAGCACGATGTACTGCACGCGGCTGTTCTGCCCGGTGGCGGTATAGCTATCATCGATGCGCAGGCCGCTGCTACAGCCGGCCAGCCATAGCACCAGAATACTTAAACACAGAGTTTTCATGGGCTGATATGCAACACGCTTTGCAGGTTATCCAGCAGCATATCGACGCTGAGCATGATCAACAGCATGCCCATCAACCGCTCCACTGCGGTCAACCCGCGAGGTCCGAGAAACCGCTGCAGCCATGAAGCCTGCAGCAAAATGAATGCAGTGGCCGCCCAGGCCAACACGACGGCGGCATAGAGCTCCCAAAGCTCACCCTCGTGGGTATTGCGCAGGGTCATCAACACCGCCAGGGCGGACGGCCCGGCAACCGCCGGAGTGGCCAGCGGCACCAGCATGGGCTCGCCATCCGGCACATCACCCAATACCCCTTGCGGGCCAGGGAAGATCAGGCGCATGGCGATCACAAACAGGATGATACCGCCGGCAATCGCCGTTGCCTCCCGCGACAGCCCCAGCGCGCTGAGCACTTTGTCACCAAAGGTAAGAAACAGCAGCAACAACGCCAGCGCAAACAGCAACTCACGTGCTGCAACCCACAGGCGACGTTTGGCCGGTACGTTTTTCAATGCGGCGATAAAGATGGCGATATTGCCGAAGGGATCGGTGACCAGAAAGATCAACGCAGCGATGCCGAAAATATCCATAGTGACTCCTCAACAGATCGGCAGAGTTTAGGGCCTGTTACCGTTGCAATGCGAACGCGCCTTAGTGTGCGCAGGCATGGGGCCTAGCAAGCATGACGGTCGTGCTGAGTTACATTCGCCACCGAGCACTACAGCAACACGCTCAACCAGCGCTCTGCGGTTAGCCGTCGGTGTAGAAAAGACCTTTGATCCGGCAGATTTGCCGCGCTGGTCTATTGCCCGGGCAAGACACAATTGGCGCTGCTAGACTGGAAGCTGTACAAATATGGATATCTTGTACAGTTTTTGTATTGCTTAGGAGGCCAGCACCATGCGCGCACTGCTGTGGTTCAAACAGGATCTACGCCTTGATGACCACCCCGCCTTACAGGCGGGCCTAACGGCTGAATGCCTGTTACCGGTGTATGTGCTGGACCCAGCACTGCTGCAACTCAACGCGTTTGGCATGCGCCGCATGGGCGTCCATCGTGCGCGCTTTCTGCTGGAAAGCCTGGTGGCGCTGGAAGGTGAATTGCGCCAACGCGGCTCACATCTGCTGCTGGTAATCGGCGAGGCGGAGCAGGTGATCCCGCAACTGGTGGCCCAGTTTAATCTGGATCAGGTGCTGACCCTGGAGGAAATCGCGCCCGATGAACGTGCCCAGGTGGCCCGCGTAGCCCGACAACTCGGCGATGTCACGTTGCAACAGGCGCCCGCCAACAATCTGTTGCGCCCAGATGAACTGCCCTTCAGTGTCGATCAGCTGCCACATGTGTTCAGCCGTTTCCGCAGCCTAGTGGAAGAACGCCTGCAGGTATTCCAACCGCGCCATGCGCCCGACCGCTTACCGGTGCTACCAGATGGTGCACTGGCGCTGATGCAGCCTCTGCCGACCTTGTCGCAGCTGGGCCTCGGCGAACCGCTCAGCGTGGCCGCCAGTGCGTTTCCATTCGCCGGCGGCGAACCCGCGGCGCTGGGCCGGTTACGCGACTACTTGTGGAAAACCCAGGCGGTACGGCAATACAAAGACACCCGCAACGGCATGATCGGCAGTGAGTACTCCTCAAAATTCTCACCCTGGTTGGCCAACGGCAGCCTCTCGGCACGCCGCGTGGTGGCCGAACTGCGTCGGCATGAAGCGCAGTTCAAACGCAATGATTCGACCTATTGGCTATGGGTCGAAATGCTCTGGCGCGACTTCTTTCGCTGGACCCTGATTCGCCATGGCAGCGCACTGTTCAAAGCAGGCGGCCTGAAAGCCACTGAACGGGCACCGCAGCAGCTGGACCAACGCTTTCAGGACTGGTCACGCGGTCGCACGGGCATGCCGCTGGTGGATGCCAATATGCGCGAACTGGCCGCCACCGGCTTTATGTCCAATCGCGGTCGTCAGGTGGTCGCCAGCTACCTGATCAATGATTTACAGCAGGACTGGCGCCACGGCGCGGCCTGGTTTGAAGAGCATCTGATCGATTACGACCCGGCCAGCAACTGGGGTAACTGGGCCTACCTGGCCGGCGTGGGCAACGACCCACGCCACAACCGTGTCTTCAATGCCCTGCGCCAGGCCCGTGAATATGACCCTGAAGCGCAGTACGTCAGCCTCTGGCTACCGGAACTGCGTGACGTGCCGCAAGCGCTGCGCCATACGCCTTTCTTACTTGCGGGCGGACACCTGCGCAGCCTTGGCTACCCGCAGTTGGACAGCATTCCGGAGAGCTGGAAGCCTTACCTGCACGCAGTGGCCTGAATCGGCTCAGTTCAGTTCAACCCGATTGCGCCCGCCGCTCTTGGCGCGATACAGCGCCTGATCGGCCCGCTCGAAGACCTTGTCGCTGTCCTCTCCACTGGCAAAGGCCGTCAGACCGGCCGACAGGGTGATGGTCACGCGCTCTCCCCGAAAGTGAAAGGGGCACTGCTCCACGCCATCCAGCAGGGTTTGTAGCAGCTGGTGACCGCCCTCTAACGGGGTGGAAGGAATCAGCAGAACAAACTCCTCACCGCCAAAACGGGCAATAAAGTCTGTCTTGCGCAAACGTTTGGCCAACTCACCGGCGATGATCTTCAATACTTTGTCGCCCGCCAGATGACCGTAGCCATCGTTGATCCGCTTGAAGTGGTCAATATCCAGTACCGCCAGTAGCAACTCGCCGCCATAGCGTTTCCAGCGCGCCATCTCCAGCTCAAGGCGCTCACTCCAGCCGGCACGGTTGGGCAGGCCGGTGAGCGGGTCGATCAGGGCTTTCTGCCGCTGCTCTTCGAGGTGATCGCGGAAGCTCTGCGCTTCCTGCTCCATATCGGCAACCTTCTGGGTCAGGCTTTGCAACCGCTGCGCCACGGCCTCTTCATGGCCATCACGTTGCTTCTGGTGCTCGCTGACCGTGCTGAGTAAGCCATCCAGACGGGCTTCCAGAGATTGCTTGAGCGTCGGTAGATCAACCGCATCCTGCACACTAGCCTGCAAACCGCTGACCTGATCGCGCAGCTCCTGATTGAACGTGCGCGCACTCTCCGCCGACTCGCTGTAGCCCTCGTGAGCCTCGCTGAGGGTGCTGAGAAACGATGCCAGACGCTCATTGAGCTGCTTGAGGTAGCTGGCAAACTCACGCTGACCGCTGTCAGTAACGGCCAAGACCAGCACAGCCAGATCGTCCAGCACCGACACCAGCTCATACCAGTTCAAACCACCCTGCACGCGCTGACGCAACACCTCACCCTGCGGCCGATGACGCTCCGGCAAGTCCAACTCATCGAGCAAGCCCATCAGGCTATCGCCAATATGCGGCGCTACAGCGCTGTAACCCGGCTCGGGAATTTCTGGCAGCGCATACGCCGGGTCCCCAGAGGCCTGGGCAGGCATAGCTGACATGGGCGTCACGGCGGCGATGGACGTTACGGCAGCAAGTGATGGCGTAGGGGCGGGATTTGGCGTGACCGGCGCCACAACCGCAGCCGCTTCACTGCTCGCCTTCAGCATTGGTTCAACCGCCTGCGCAAGAGGCTCAGGCTGTGCGACAGCGTTTGGAGCAGGGGCAACGGGCGGCGCATCATCAGCGGTTGCCGGCTCGCTATCGGCGGAGCTAACGGGTGCAGCGTCCTTGCCCCCAAACAAGCGCTGGAGGAACCCCGGACGGGCCTGGGTAGCCTCGTCATCAAGCGCGGCCAAGGCTTGCTGCTGCAGGCTGCTCAACTCACTCAGCAGTGCCGGCAGCTCACGCGGTTGGCTGGCACGCTCTTCAATGCGCTTGGCAAACTGCTTGAGCGCTTTGCGCACTTCGCGCGGAGGCTCCAGGGCAAGCAATTGATCGGTCAGGCTGGTGACGCCGGAGATGTTCTGTTCGACGCGATCTTGGCGGCGCTTTTCCGAATCCAGCACGGCTTTTTCCAGCCGAGGAATCAGCCCCGACAGACCGGCGTCAATATCATCGCGACGCAGAATGTCGCGCAGCTCCTGCATGCACTGGTCAACCGACTTGTCACTGCCTTCGGCGGCCAGCGAACTGCGCACCAGTCCACGTCGTAGCAGGTCGAGCCGAGCATCCCAGCGGCGCTCTAGCTTTTCTTGTTGTTCCAGGCTTTCCAGGTACTTGCTTTTCCAGCGCTGGGCATCGTCAGTCATGGTTGCAGTCCACGTTTAAGGCTCACTCAGCATAGGCGTTGCCGGCCCATAGAGTGAAGTGGGCAAACGAATTTGCACGGCCACGGGCAAGTGATCGGAAATAGGCTGCGACAGCACTTCACAACGTTCCAGGGGTAACTCCGGGCTGAGCAGAATGTGGTCCAGGCAGCGCTGCGGCCGCCAGCTTGGAAAGGTCGCCTCGATCTGCGGAGCAACCAGACCAAGGTCGCGCAGCGGCGAATGCAGCAGCAAATCATTGGCATGGGTGTTCATATCGCCCATCAGCACCATATGCCGATAGTCACTGAGCAGTTCGCGGATATAAGCCAGCTGACGGGTACGAGTACGCGCGCCAAGGGACAGGTGCATCATCACCACAACAATCGCGTCCGGTCCTTCACCAATGCGCAGCAACATCGCGCCGCGGCCGGGCGGGCCGGGCAGCGGGTGGTCTTCCAGCAAACTAGGACGCAAACGACTGAGCACACCGTTGCTATGCTGCGCGAAACGGCCAAGGTTACGGTTGAGTTGCTGGTACCAATAAGGGAAGGCGCCGAGATGCGCGAGATGCTCGACCTGATTGACGTAGCCCGAGCGCAGGCTGCCGCCATCGACCTCCTGAAGTGCGACCAAGTCGAAATCACCAAGCAGATCGCCAATCCGTTGCAGATTGCCGCTGCGCCCGGCATGCGGCAACAGATGCTGCCAGCTGCGTGTCAGGTAGTGGTGATAACGCTGGGTGCTGATGCCGACCTGAATGTTGAAACTGAGCAAGCGCAGGCTGCCATTTTGCGGCCAGTCGTCGGCTGGCGCGCAACGTGGATTGACCTGTGGATCGCACAGGTCAATCGCCCGTCTGGCCGGCCAGCGCCTGAGCATTACGCGTTATCCGCGCACGCCGATTACTGCGCGGCGCGTTCTTTGGCGATCAGATGATCCGCCACTTGCAGGGTTTGCTGCGGGCCGCCCGAACTGCTGATGTCAAAACGGTATTTGCCGTTGACGATCATCACCGGCACACCAGTGATCTGGTAAGCCATAGCGAGTTTCTTGGCCTTTTCCAGCTGGCTCTTCACGCCAAACGAATTGTAGGTTTTGAGGAAGGCGTCCTTGTCGATGCCTTCGGCAGCCAGGAAGTCGGCCATTTCTTCCGGGGTGGCGAGCTTCTTGCCCTGTACGTGGATGGCGTCAAACACTGCGGCATGCACCTTGTGCTCGGCTTTCATCGCTTCCAAGGTGATAAACATCTGACCGTGTACGTTCCACATGCCACCGAACATGGCCGGAATGCGGACGAAGTTGACGTCATCCGGCAGGGTGTCGATCCATGGGTTGATGGTTTCTTCGAATTTGTAGCAATGGCCACAGCCGTACCAGAACAGCTCAACCACTTCGATCTTGCCAGGCTTGGCAACCGGTACTGGATTGCTTAGCTCAACATACTGCTTGCCCGCTTCAATTGGCTCGGCATGAGCGCTCAAGCCAAACAGGCTGGCGGTGACGAGAGTGGCACTGAGGATCAGGTTACGCATGCGTTACTCCTTGGCTATAAACGGCGCGTGATGGCGAACCGGAGTTCGACCTGCGAAGCAAACTGGGGTTCCGTGCATTGTAGCGATGCCCACAATGAAATAGGGTGGCCTGGGCCACCCTATTTCATTACGACATGTCGCGGTGTTAGCGAATCAATGCAGACCTTGGATAAAGCTGGAAACCGCTTCAATATCCTTGTTGCTCAGCTTGGCCGCGATGGAGCGCATGATCATGGTGTCACCATCGTTGGTGCGGTTGCCTTCGCGGAAATCCGTCAGCTGCTTGGCGATATAGGTTGCATGCTGACCACCCAGTTGCGGGTAACCGGCGGCATCCAGGCCAGCACCGTTCGGCGAATGGCAGCCGGTGCAGGCCGGCATGCCTTCATCCAATTTGCCGCCCCGGAACAGCTCGCCGCCCCGCACGACCAATTTCGGGTCAGCGGCGCCCACGCTCATTTGCTGGCTAGCAAAGTAAGCCGAGATGTCCTGCAGGTCCTGATCACTCAGGTTATCCAGCAAACCGGTCATTTCCACAATTGGACGGGCACCCGATTTGATGTCCTTCAGCTGCTTGAGCAAGTAGCGCTCGCCTTGCCCAGCCAGTTTCGGGAAGTTCGGCGCAGCACTGTTGCCATCGGCACCATGGCACGCACCACACACAACCACCTTACCCTGGCCAGCTTCAGCATTGCCTGCAGCATGTGCGAAGCCAGTGAGGCCCAGGGTCAACAGCAGACTCACGAGTACTTTGTTCATCAGCTAATCCAATTTGCGACTAAGAAAAAGAGTTTGTGCCCAGGCCTACTCGGACATCAGTTTGATGACCGCTTGGTAATCCTCGGCCGAGCAATCCATGCACAGGCCGCGAGGCGGCATGGCATTTAGACCATTGGTGACGCTCAGTACCAGCGCATCCATGCCCTTGGCCAGACGCGGCTCCCAGGCAGCTTTATCACCACGCTTGGGCGCAGTTGGGATGGCGCCGCTATGGCACACACCGCACGCACGGGCGTAGACAGCTTCCGGGTCCTGTGCAGCTTGAGCACTCAACGACAGCATCAACGCACTGGCTGCAATCAGCAATTTTTTCATCAGATCAACCTCATCAGGGAGGGGAACGTACTGCTTTCTATGGGCAGATGATCTAAATCGTTCCCGTGAACACTTATCCAAAAGCGGGAGAAAGCGCACACAAAATCTGCGCCATTATATACTGGCGTCATTGAAACGGAAACGACGCAGCTTGCCCGCTATGCGGCAACAGGCAGGCTGCGCGCAAATGTCGCAAGGGCATCGCGCCTGTAACGCCACTCTATGCCCGCCCTCACGGATACCCAGATGCAAGCCAAGAACCCCATTATCGGTCTGTGCCAACAGGCTACTTTCCTTATCAGCGCGGCCAAAGTTGACCAGTGCCCTGAAGATTTCGGCCATGAAGTGGCCTTCGCCGGGCGCTCCAACGCCGGTAAATCCAGCGCGCTGAACACCCTTACTCACGCCAGCCTGGCACGTACCTCGAAGACGCCGGGGCGAACCCAGCTGCTCAACTTCTTCAAACTTGACGAAGAGCGCCGCCTGGTCGACTTGCCGGGTTACGGGTATGCCAAGGTGCCGATCCCGTTGAAACTGCACTGGCAGAAACACTTGGAAGCCTACCTGGGCAGCCGCGAATGCTTGCGCGGGTTGATGCTAATGATGGACATCCGCAAACCGCTGACAGAGTTCGATATCCTCATGCTGGATTGGTCGGTTGCCAGCGAAATGCCCATGCACATCCTGCTGACCAAGGCCGATAAGCTGGCTTTTGGTGCAGCTAAGAACACCTTGCTCAAGGTTCGCCAGGATATTCAAAAGGGCTGGGGTGATCGCGTCAGCATCCAATTGTTCTCGGCGCCCAAGCGCATTGGCATAGAAGACGCTCAGGAAGTACTGGCGCAATGGATGCAACTGGGCGAGTTCGCCCTGCCGGATGACGAAGAAACCGAAGCCTGATCCAGACGGCCGAAGGGTAGCCACCCCGGATAGCAGGCAAAAAAAACCCCGAAACTTCTTATGGGGGAGGGAAGTTTCGGGGTTCAACATCCGAACCGCTAGGGCGGGGTCCAGAATCTGCCAACACTTAACACAACAAAGGAGCATCGAATGGTTGTCTAGGCCATTCATAAACTCTGAGTGGTTAAGCCGAGGCAAAGTTCAGGATCGCGGCGTAATTAATTAGTTATAAGCGCGCCCGTATTGATACTCATACGCCTTTAGCGCCCGCCATGCGGGCGCTGCAGCCAAATTGCGTCGCGCGAATCAATGGGCTTCATCCCAGTTATCGCCCACACCCACTTCCACCAGCAACGGTACATCCAGCGCGGCGGCATTGCCCATCAGCGGCTTGATCTGCTCGCGTACATGCTCGACCAGATCCTCGCGCACCTCCAGCACCAGTTCGTCGTGCACCTGCAGGATGACTTTGGCATCCAGGCCGGATTCGCTCAGCCAGTTGTCCACGGTGACCATCGCACGCTTGATGATGTCCGCCGCAGTGCCCTGCATCGGCGCGTTGATCGCGGTGCGCTCGGCGCCTTTACGCAGCGCCTGGTTCTTCGCGTGGATATCCGGCAGGTACAGGCGACGGCCGAACAGGGTTTCGACAAAACCCTGCTCGGAAGCCTGCTCGCGGGTACGCTCCATATAGGCCAGCACGCCGGGATAACGGGCGAAGTAGACGTCGATATAGGCCTGCGCCTGTTTGCGGTCGCAGCCGATCTGCTTAGCCAGGCCGAACGCGCTCATACCGTAGATCAGACCGAAGTTGATCGCCTTGGCGCTGCGGCGCTGATCACTGGTGACCTCCTCCAACGGCACGCCGAACACTTCGGCGGCGGTGGCCTTGTGCACGTCACGACCGTGGCGGAAGGCATCCAGCAGGCTTTCGTCCTTGGCCAGGTGGGCCATGATGCGTAGCTCGATCTGCGAATAGTCCGCCGCCAGCAGCTTGTAGCCCTTCGGCGCGACAAAGGCCTGGCGAATACGCCGACCTTCAGCAGTGCGGATCGGGATGTTCTGCAGGTTTGGGTCGGTGGACGACAAGCGTCCGGTCGCCGCCACCGCCTGGTGATAGCTGGTGTGGATGCGCCCGGTGCGCGGGTTGATCTGCTCCGGCAAACGGTCGGTGTAAGTGCTTTTCAGCTTGCTTAAGGAACGGTACTGCATCAGCACCTTGGGCAATTCGAAATCCTGCTCGGCCAGTTCGGCGAGCACCGCTTCAGCGGTGGAGGCCTGACCCTTGGCGGTTTTGCTAAGCACCGGCAAACCCAGTTTCTCGTAGAGAATTACGCCCAGCTGCTTGGGTGACGCAAGGTTGAATTCCTCACCAGCAATTTCGAAGGCCTGACGCTCCAGAGCCACCAGCTTTTCGCCCAATTCGTTGCTTTGCAGGCCCAGCAGGTTGGCATCCACCAGCGCCCCCTGGCGTTCGATACGCGCCAGCACCGGCACCAGTGGCATTTCGATTTCCTGCAGCACCTTGGCCAAGCTCGGCTCGGCCGACAGTTTGCTCCACAGGTGCTGGTGCAGACGCAGGGTCACGTCAGCATCTTCGGCGGCATAGGGTGCAGCCTGGGCCAGGTCGATCTGGTCGAAGGTCAGCTGCTTGGCGCCTTTGCCGGCGATGTCCTCGAAGCGGATATTGCTGTGATCCAGGTACTTGAGCGCCAGGCTGTCCATATCGTGACGGGTGGCAGTGGAATCCAGCACATAGGATTCGAGCATGGTGTCGAATGCCACGCCCTGCACCGCGATGGGCGTGCTGGCATTGGCGAGGATATTGATGTCGTACTTGGCGTTCTGGCCGACCTTGGCCTTGTTCGGGTCTTCGAGAATCGGCTTCAGCGCCTTGAGCACCGCATCGCGATCCAGCTGAGTCGGCACGCCCATATAGGAATGCGCGACCGGTATATAGGCTGCTTCGCCGGCCTTGACCGCAAAGGACAGGCCAACCAACTGAGCCTTTTGTGCATCCAGGCCAGTGGTTTCGGTGTCAAAGGCAATCAACTCAGCGTTGCGCAGTTTTTCCAGCCATTCGTCGAACTGCGCCTGCGTCAGAACGCACTGGTAATCGCCCAACGCAGCCGCTGCGGGCAACTCGGCAACCTCAGCCTCGACAGTCGGAGCATCAGCGGCCGAATTGGCCGGCGTAAGGACAGCAGCGGCACTGGCGCTGGGCGCAAGAGCAAACAGGTCATCGGCCGGCGCTGCGACCGGGGCCTGGACCGCCGGGGCCGGATTGCTACGCAGCAGTTCATCACGCCAGGTTTTGAATTCCAGCTCGGCGTACAACTCGACCAGTGCAGGTACATCCATCTCGCCGGGGTGCAGCGAGTCGATGGCGATATTCAGCGGCACATCCAGTTTGATGGTCGCCAGGGCGTAGGACAGGTAGGCCATGTCCTTGTGCTCAGCGAGCTTGGCCGGCAGGGTCTTGGCCCCACGAATCGGCAATTCCGGCACCTTGTCGAGATTGGCGTAGAGCACATCCAGACCGCCGCCGACACCGACCAGCAAGCCCAGCGCGGTCTTCTCGCCCACGCCCGGCACGCCGGGAATGTTGTCGACCTTGTCGCCCATCAGCGCCAGGTAATCGATGATCAGCTCAGGACCGACACCGAATTTCGCTTTCACGCCATCGATGTCATAGACGCTACCAGTCATGGTATTGACCAGCGTAACGTGCGGGCAAACCAGCTGGGCCATGTCCTTGTCGCCGGTGGAGATCACCACGTCGCGACCCTCGGCCGCGCACTGGCGGGCCAGGGTGCCGATTACGTCATCGGCCTCAACGCCTTCGACGCACAGCAGCGGATAACCCATGGCCCTGACGCTGGCGTGCAGCGGCTCGACCTGCACACGCAGCTCATCGGGCATCGACGGGCGATTGGCCTTGTACTCGGCGAACATTTCATCGCGGAAGGTCCCGCCCTTGGCGTCGAACACCACGGCAAACGGGCTTTTCGGGTACTGCTTGCGCAGGCTCTTGAGCATGTTCAGCACGCCCTTCACCGCACCGGTGGGCAAGCCCTTGGAGGTGGTCAGCGGCGGCAGGGCATGGAAGGCACGGTAAAGGTAAGACGAACCGTCAACCAGAACGAGAGGGGCTTGGCTCATGAGCAGGATCAACCTTTTCGGCGGGGGCGGCGGTAGAATGGCCGCACCATTGGAATCAAAGGGACAAGGTTATCATGCGCGCACTCAATCGCCTGTTGCTCGCCAGCCTGCTGGCATTCACCACCCTGGTCGCCCACGCCGAAGATCCGGTTTCGGCCGACCCGGATGTAACCATTCGCCAGGACGGCGACCGCACCATCCATGAATACCGGGTCAACGGTTTTCTCTACGCGGTCAAGGTCATCCCCAAAGGCGGAAAACCGTACTTCCTGGTACGCGCCGATGGCAGCGATGGCAACTTCGTCCGCTCGGACAGCCCGGATATGTTGATTCCGGCCTGGGAAATTTTCAGCTGGTAAGAAGGCAGTTCTGCAATGTCGGTGTTTACCCCGCTTGAGCGCCATGAGCTCGAGGTGTTTCTCGCCCCCTATGGCCTGGGTCGCTTGCGCGACTTCCAGGGCATTGCTGCGGGCAGCGAGAACAGCAATTTCTTCGTCAGCCTGGAGCAGGGCGAATTCGTTCTGACCCTGATCGAGCGCGGCCCAAGCGCCGACTTGCCCTTCTTTATAGAACTGCTGGACGTGCTGCACGACGCCGGCCTGCCGGTACCCTACGCCCTGCGTACGACCAGCGGCGAAGCGCTGCGCAGCCTGGCAGAAAAACCGGCGCTGCTGCAGCCGCGCCTGGCCGGCAAGCATGTGCATGAGGCCAATCCGCATCACTGCCAGGAAGTCGGTGCGCTGCTGGCGCGCATCCACCTGGCCACGCGCAATCAGCCGCTGCCGCGCAAGAGTGATCGGGGGCTGGACTGGATGCTCGCCGAAGGCCCAAGCCTGGCCCTGAAGTTGCCTGATGAACAGGTGCCACTGCTGCGTGATGCACTGGCGGAGATCCACACGCTCAAGCCGCGCATCCTCGCCTTGCCGCAGGCCAATCTGCATGCTGACCTGTTCCGCGACAACGTACTGTTCGACGGCAACCACCTGGCCGGGGTGATCGACTTCTACAACGCCTGTTCGGGGCCGATGCTCTATGACTTGGCGATTGCCATGAACGACTGGTGCTCGCGGGATGACGGCAGCCTCGACAGCAAGCGCGCGCAGGCACTGCTAGGCGCCTACGCCGGCTTGCGACCCTTTACTGCGGCCGAAGCTGAACTGTGGCCGGCCATGCTGCGCATCGCCTGTGTACGCTTCTGGCTGTCACGCCTGATCGCCGCCGAATCCTTCGCCGGCCAGGAAGTGCTGATCCACGACCCGGCAGAATTCCAGCGCCGCCTGGCACAGCGTCAGCAGGTTGAGTTGGCGCTACCGTTCGCCTTCTAAAGTCCGGGCGCTGATTACAGCGCTTCGAGACACCGTGCCAATTCGCCCGCCATGTTTTCCAGCAGGGCTTCGTAGCCGCCAGCACCCACTGGCAAGGCGCCGCCCATAGCGTCCAACTCAGCCAGGGTGACCGGCAGGCCGGCGGTCAGGGTTTGCGCCAGGCGCGGGCGAAACGGCGGCTCGCTGAACACACAACTCGGCCCGGCTTGCTGCAAGCGCTCGCGCATGGCGGTCACGTGTTGGGCACCCGGCTGCACTTCGCCCAGCACACTGAATACGCCGGCATGCTTGAGGCCATAGGCGGCCTCGAAGTAGTCGTAGGCTTCGTGGAAAACGAAGTAGGGCTTGCCCGCCAGACCATTCAGGCGACTTTTCAGGCGCTGATCCAGATCATCCAGACGCTCGCCGAATGCCTTGGCATTGGCCTGGTAACGCGCGGCATTGGCCGGGTCGGCTTGCGCCAGGTCGGTGGCGATCTTGCCGGCAATCACCCGGGCATTGGCCGGCAGCAACCAGAGGTGCGCGTCCAGGCTGCCGGGGCGGTGGGCGTGGTCATGCTGGTCAGCGGCATGCGCGTGATCTGCGTGATCTGCGTGATCTGCGTGATCTGCGTGATCTGCGTGATCTGCGTGATCTGCGTGATCATCCTCATGCTCGGCGTGTTGCGCGTCGCTGTCACCAAAATGACGCAAGGACATACCTGGAACATCCTGCACCGCCACACTCGGCTTATCGCGGCCAGCCAGCACGCGCGGCAGAAAGCTTTCCAGATCCGGGCCGATCCAGTACAGCAGGTCGGCTTCGCGCACGCTGCGCACATCGGAGGGACGCAGCGCATAGTGGTGCGGTGAAGCACCCGGCGGCAGCAGTACATCAGGCTGGCCGACGCCATCCTGCACAGCAGCGGCAATCAGCTGCAGCGGCTTGATGCTGGTCAGCACGCGCACATCGGCGTGAACCGCGAAACTCAGGGGAAAATTGATCAACAGCAGGACAAAAGCCGGAAAAAGACGCAACACGGGGAGCACTCAAGCGGAAAGGAACGGGTAATATAATAACGTCTCTCACCTTATTCGTCGTTGCCCATGACTCAAGCTCCGCTGGCTTCACGCCCACACGACCATTCTCATTGCGTCAGCCATGCCCTGGCCGAGGCGGAAAGCATCTGCGCGCGCCAGGGGCTGCGCCTGACCACCTTGCGTAAACGCGTGCTGGAACTGGTCTGGGCCAGCCACAAACCGCTGGGCGCCTACGACATTCTTGGCGTGTTGAGCGACGAAGACGGCCGCCGCGCCGCGCCGCCGACGGTGTACCGCGCCCTGGATTTCCTGCTGGAAAACGGCCTGGTGCACCGCATTGCCTCGCTCAACGCCTTTGTCGGCTGCAGCCACCCGGAACACGCTCATCAAGGCCAATTCCTGATTTGCCGAAGCTGCAATGCGGCCATCGAGCTGGAACAGGCCACGATCAGCAACGCCATTATCAGCAGCGCGGCCGGTGTCGGCTTTGCCGTGGAAAGCCAGACAGTAGAAGTTGTCGGCCTGTGCGCAGGCTGCCAGGAGCCCGCATGAGCGATGCCCTGATCCGCCTCGCCGGGGTGGGTGTGACCTTCGCCGGGCAGAATGTGCTGCAGGATGTAGAGCTCAGCGTAAAGCCGGGTGAAATCGTCACCCTGATCGGCCCCAACGGCGCCGGTAAAACCACGCTGGTGCGCGCTGTACTCGGCCTGCTCAAGCCGGACAGCGGCAGCGTCTGGCGCAAGCCCAAACTGCGCGTCGGCTATATGCCGCAGAGGCTGCATGTCGATGCCACCCTGCCGCTCTCGGTGCTGCGCTTTCTACGCCTGGTGCCGGGCGTCAGCCGCGCGGATGTGCAGGATGCGTTGGCCGAAGTGGGCGCGGAACAGGTAATCGACAGCCCGCTGCAAAGCATCTCCGGCGGCGAACTGCAGCGCGTGCTGCTGGCCCGCGCCCTGCTGCGCAAGCCGGAACTACTGGTGCTGGATGAACCGGTTCAAGGCGTCGATGTGGCCGGCCAGGCCGAGTTGTACCGCCTGATCACCCAGCTGCGTGACCGTCATGGCTGCGGCGTGCTGATGGTCTCGCATGACCTGCATCTGGTGATGAGCACCACCGATCAGGTGGTCTGCCTCAACCGTCACGTCTGCTGTTCCGGCCATCCGGAACAGGTCAGCTTCGATCCGGCCTTTGTCGAGCTGTTCGGCGAGGACGCCAAGAGCCTGGCCGTCTACACCCACCACCATGACCATGAGCACGATCTGCATGGCGCGGTAGTTACCGAGGCACCTGCGGGCCTGAGCATCAAAGGCCCGGTAAAACCGCATATTCACGGAGATGGCTGCAAGCATGGCTGATTTTCTGCTAAACGCCCTGCTCGCCGGCCTCGCCCTGGCGCTGGTCGCCGGCCCGCTGGGTTCCTTTGTGGTGTGGCGGCGCATGGCTTATTTCGGCGACACCCTGTCGCATGCCGCGTTGCTCGGCGTAGCCCTGGGCCTGATGCTGGATGTCAGCCCGACCCTGGCGGTGACCGTTGGCTGCGTGCTCCTGGCGGTATTGCTGGTGACCCTGCAAAGCCACCAGCCGCTGGCCTCAGACACCCTGCTCGGGATCCTCGCCCACAGCACCTTGTCGCTGGGCCTGGTGGTGCTGAGCTTTATGCAGGATGTGCGCATCGACCTGATGGGCTATCTATTCGGCGACCTGCTGGCGGTCGGCCCCACTGATCTCGCCTGGATCATCGGCGGCAGCGCCCTGGTGCTGGTGCTGCTGGCGCTGCTGTGGCGGCCGTTGCTGGCGATTACCGTGCATGAAGAGCTGGCCAAGGTCGAAGGCCTGCCGGTGGCGGCAATTCGCCTGAGCCTGATGTTGTTGATTGCGGTGGTGATCGCCGTGGCGATGAAGATCGTCGGCGTGCTGCTGATCACCTCCCTGCTGATCATTCCGGCCGCTGCCGCCCAGCGCCATGCGCGCACCCCGGAACAGATGGCGTTCGGCGCCAGCCTACTGGGCATCGTCGCTGTATGCGGTGGGCTGAGCCTGTCCTGGTTTCAGGACACGCCGGCCGGGCCGTCCATCGTGGTCAGCGCCGCAGCATTGTTTCTACTGAGTTTTGCCCTTCCCAGACGCACCGCCTGAAAAATTGGTTGTGTCAGGCGGCGCAGTGTAAACTTGCGCGTTTTTTGCACAATTCGAGACGCGCAGTCATGAAATCGTTCGTTTTCCGTGGTTTTTCCCTGAGCCTGGTTCTGCTGCTGGCCGGCTGCCAGAGCGCGCCGCAACCGGCCAATCTGCCAGTGGATGATCTGGTCAGCGCCTTTCGCCAGCTCGATCAGAGCCTGGCCAGCGGCGACCTGAGCAGCGCCGAGAGCCGGCTTGGCAGCCTGCAGCAACGCGCCGCCGGCGATACCCGCCTGGAGCAATACCAGCGCCAACTCGCCGAAGCCCATCTGCAACAGGGTCAGAAAGCCCTGCAGGCCGGTGATCTGGATAACGCCACCAAAGCCCTGAGCCGCGCTCGCAGCCTGATGCCGCAGGCACCGGCACTGACCACCGGCCTGGATGGCGCCATCGCCAAGGCCCGTGAAGCCGAACTGGCCGCTGCCGAACAACGTCGCCGTGCCGCCGAGCAAGCGGCTGCCCAGGCCGAAGCCGCCCGTCTGGAGCAAGCGCGCCAGTTGCGCCTGGCGGCCGAACGGCAGGCCGCCGCGATTCAGGCCACTCAGCTGCCGAATACCCCGCCAGCCGAAGAGCCCGCACCAGCCAAGCCGCAGGCGAGGCTGATCAACCCCGCTGCCGCCAGCAGCGTGATTGGCATGCCGATGTTGGATAACCAGGACAACGAGCGCCTGCGCAGCCTGCTCGACGGTGTGGCGGCAGATATGGTCGCGTTCAACTGCGCGGTGCGCATCGAAGTGCGCCAGGCCAAAGATTTCCCCTGGGTCGCCTCCCTGCTCAATGCGCGGATCAAGCGCCTGGACCCGAGTTTCAGCCCGCGCATGAGTCAGGTTATCAAGCCCGCTCAAGTGCCGCAGCTGGTGCTTAGCCCGCAGCGCTAACCACGTTGCGCTGCGATCACGACCGGGCTTGCCCGGTCGTTTGCATTGGCGCTGGCTACACTGCCCATAGCAGCCAGCCATCTAATGCAATTTAGCTATAACCATAGGTCTACAAAGATTTTTGCGACCTAAACAGCGCCGGGTAGACTAGCCGCCGTTTCGGCCTACCCGGCAGCCCGAAAAACCCAAAAGGTTTATTCCGTGATCAATTTTCACCAGGTCCACAAGGCGTATCGCGTCAGTGGTCAGGACATCCCCGCGTTGCAACCGAGCGATCTGCAGATTGCCCGGGGCGAAGTGTTCGGCATCATCGGCCATTCCGGCGCTGGCAAAAGCACCCTGCTGCGCCTGATCAACCGTCTGGAGCAGCCTTCCGGCGGGCGTATCGAGATCGACGGCGAAGACGTCACCGCGCTCGATGCCACAGGTCTGCGGCGCTTTCGTCAGCAGGTCGGAATGATCTTCCAGCACTTCAATCTGCTGTCATCGAAGACCGTTGCCGATAACGTCGCTCTGCCGCTGAAACTGGCCGGTGAGCTGCCGCGCAGTGCGATCAATGCCCGCGTGACGGAGTTGCTGGCCCGCGTCGGTCTGCAGGATCACGCCAACAAATACCCGGCGCAGCTCTCCGGTGGACAGAAACAGCGCGTCGGCATTGCCCGCGCTCTGGCCACCGAACCGAAGATTCTGCTCTGCGACGAGGCCACCAGCGCCCTCGACCCGCAGACCACCGCCTCGGTGTTGCAGCTGCTGGCCGAGATCAACCGCGAGCTGAACCTGACCATCGTGCTGATCACCCACGAAATGGATGTGATCCGCCGCGTGTGTGACCGCGTGGCGGTTATGGATGCCGGGGTGATTGTCGAATCCGGCCCGGTGGCCGAAGTGTTTCTGCACCCGCAGCACGCAACCACCAAGCGCTTCGTGCAGGAAGCCGAGCAAATCGACGAGAACGAACAGCGTGACGATTTTGCCCATGTCGCCGGGCGCATCCTGCGCCTGACCTTCCAGGGCGAGGCTACCTACGCACCGCTGCTGGGCACCGTGGCACGTGAGACCGGGGTGGATTACAGCATCCTCGCTGGGCGTATCGACCGCATCAAGGACACCCCCTACGGCCAGCTGACCCTGGCCCTGACCGGCGGTGATCTCGACGCCGCGCTGGCGCGTTTCGAAGCCGCCGACGTTCATCTGGAGGTGCTGCGCTAATGGAAGCCTTACTGACTCGCCTGCTACCCAACGTTGATTGGGCGGAAATCGGCTACGCCAGCCTGGACACCCTGAGCATGCTCGGCGGCTCCATGCTATTTACCGTGCTGCTCGGCTTGCCTCTGGGCGTGCTGCTATTCCTTACCAGCCCGCGGCAGATGTTCGAGCAGAAGGCCTTCTACGGCTTCCTGTCGCTGCTGGTGAATATCCTGCGCTCGGTGCCGTTCGTGATCCTGCTGATCGTGATGATCCCCTTCACGGTAATCGTCACCGGCACCTCGCTGGGCGTCGCCGGGGCCATCCCGCCGCTGGTAGTTGGGGCCACGCCGTTCTTCGCGCGCCTGGTGGAAACCGCGCTGCGTGAAGTCGACCGCGGCATTATCGAAGCGACCCAGGCCATGGGCGCGACCACCCGGCAGATCGTGGTCAACGCGCTGCTGCCCGAGGCGCTGCCCGGCATTATCGCGGCCATCACCGTAACGGCGATCACCTTGGTGTCCTACACCGCCATGAGCGGCCTGATTGGCGGCGGAGGCCTCGGCGACCTGGCCGTGCGTTATGGCTATCAGCGTTATCAGCCGGACGTGATGGCGGTGACGGTGATCCTGCTGCTGGTGCTGGTACAGATTCTACAAACCGTCGGCGACAAGCTGGTGGTGCACTTTTCCAGAAAATAAGGTGCCCCACGGGGCACACAAAATAGCGGAATACCGGTTACCTGCCGGACTCCGCACACATCCCACAAGGAGCTTTACGATGAAAAAACTGATCGCTGCATTCGCTGCCCTGGCAGCCTTCTCCGCCCAGGCCGAAAGCCTGAGCGTCGCGGCCACTGCCGTACCGCACGCGGAAATCCTCGAGTTCGTTAAGCCGGCGCTGGCCAAAGAAGGCGTTGAGCTGAACATCAAGGTCTTCACCGACTACGTGCAGCCGAACGTGCAGGTCGCCGAGCAGCGCCTGGATGCCAACTTCTTCCAGCACCAGCCGTACCTGGATGAATTCAACAAGAGCCGTGGCACCGAGCTGGTCAGCGTCGCCGGCGTGCACGTCGAGCCCTTCGGCGCCTACTCCAGCCAGCACAAAACCCTCGCCGACCTGCCGCAAGGCGCCAACGTAGTGATCCCGAACGACGCCACCAATGGCGGCCGTGCCCTGTTGCTGCTGCAAAAGGCCGGGCTTATCACCCTGAAGCCGGAAGCCGGCATCCTCGCCACGCCAAAAGACATCGTCGAGAACCCGAAAACCATCAAGGTGCGTGAGCTGGAAGCGGCTACTCTGCCGCGCGTGCTGACCCAGGTCGACCTGGCGCTGATCAACACCAACTACGCCCTGGAAGCCAAGCTCAACCCAACCAAGGATGCGCTGATCATCGAAGGTAACGACTCGCCGTACGTCAACATCCTGGTTGCGCGTGCCGACAACAAGGACAACGCCGCCCTGCAGAAACTGGCCAAGGCGCTGAACAGCGCCGAAGTGAAAGCCTTTATCGCTGAGAAGTATCAGGGCGCTGTAGTTCCGGCGTTCTAAGACGCCGCGTTAGCTGCACCCTCTGCCAAACCCCGCCCCGTGCGGGGTTTGTCGTTTAAGGCGGCCTCGCGCAAACAGTCCAGCAGGCAGTCCAGAGCGGGCTGACGCTGAGCGCGGCGCAATATCGCCACCAGTTCGCGGTGGAAGGTCAGCTCGCCCAGCTCAATCACCCGTAACTGTGTTGGCCGCTGCAGCCACAGACCCGCGCGCGGAATCAGTGACACACCAAGCCCGCACTCGACCATCCGTACGATGGCCTCCAGCTCATCCAGTTCTAGCGCTTCCTGCACCACCAGACGCTGCTCGCGGAGGAACTGGTTGACCCGTCGCCCGCCAAACGAGCGTCGGTCGTAACGCACGAACGGCTGCTCGGCGAGGATCTGCAACGGATCATCCGCCGTTACGCCGAGCGGAGTGATCAGCACAAACGGCTCGCGCGCCAAGCTGATCTGCAGCAGCTCCTTGGGCAGCTCAAACGGCGGCTTGATCAGCAGCGCCAGGTCCAGTTCGCCGGCATCGATCTGGCTCAGCAGGTTCAACGACACCCCCGGCACCAGCTTCAGCTCGACGCGTGGCGCGGCTGCACGAAATCGCGGCAAGGCTTCGGGCAGCAGCCCCGTCTGCAGCGTGGCAATCGCCCCAACCTTGAGCTCGCCCTGCCACTCGGCCGCGCTGGTCGGCAGGGCCATCTGCGCATAGAGCCCAAGCATCTGCTCCGCCAGCGGCAAGGCATGCCGACCGGCCGCATTGAGCACCGCCGAGCGTCCACTGCGCTCGAACAGGCGGACGCCCAGCCCCTGCTCCAGCACACGCATCTGCGCGCTCACCGCCGACTGAGTCAGGCCAACCTGCTGACCCGCCGCCGCGAAGGTGCCATGCCGCGCCACCGCCACAAAGGTTTTCAATTCGCGCAGCATCGACGCCTCGACTGATCAATTTCGTTTGTGCTTGCGAGCAAGGATATTCGCTTTTAATCAGAATCGCTGTTGCTGAGAATCAGCAGACCGCCCTTTCAAGGAACTCCAGCATGGCGCTCGCACCCTTTCACCTGGCAATTCCCGTTTACGACCTGGCCGCTGCACGGCACTTCTACGGCAAGGTGTTCGGCTGTGCCGAGGGCCGTAGTAGCGACCACTGGGTGGATTTCGACTTCTTCGGCCACCAGCTGGTGATCCACCAGGCGCCGAAGATGGCCTATCAGGAGGCCGCGCACAGCAACCCGGTGGACGGCCACGACGTGCCGGTGCCGCATTTCGGTGTGGTGCTGGGCTGGGATGATTGGCAGATACTGGCGGCGCGGCTACAGGCCAAGGGCACGCCATTTGTGATCGAACCCTATGTGCGCTTCGCCGGCCAGGTTGGCGAGCAGGCCACGTTGTTCCTGCTCGACCCGTGCGGTAACGCCCTTGAGTTCAAGGCGTTCAAGGACATCAGCCAGCTATTTGCCAAATAGGGGGTTACGGGCGATCAAGCAGGCCGGGCAGCTGCGCGGCCAGCTTGGTGTTGTTGATCGGCGCGCGGATAAAGCCACGCTGCTTGCCGTCGGGGCCGATCAGCACCAGGTTGCCGCTGTGATCGACGGTGTAGTTTTCCTTGCTGGTATCGGCCGGGATAAACGGAATGCTGACACCGTTGGCCAGCTTCTGGATGATCGCCTCTTCGCCGGTCAGGCCGATAAAACCGGCATCGAAATACTCCAGGTACTTCTTCAACTGCTCCGGGGTGTCGCGGTGCGGATCCACTGTGACCAGCACGATGCGCAGCTTGGCCAGGGTTTCCGGCGGTAGCTGGCCCTGCAGCTGGCGCAGCTGGGCGAGGGTGGCCGGGCAAATGTCCGGGCAGAAGGTGTAACCGAAGAACAGCAGGCTCCACTGGTCCTTGAGCTGATCAACCGCCACGGTCTGCCCATCCTGATTGGTCAGGCTCAGCTCTGGCAGGTTGCGGCTTTGTGGCAGCAGCACGATGCCGGCATCCAGCAGCACCGTGGGATCACCCTGGCCCTTGCTGGTCAGCACCTTGTTGACGGTCAGGCCCAGCACCAGGGCAACGATGGCAACGAGAACAAAAACGGTGATCTGGGTTCGGGTCATGGCACCAACGATTACAGGTTTAACAGCAGATAGTGGTCGACCAGCAGGGCGATAAACAGCGCGAAAAGATACCAGATGCTGTATTTGAAGGTGTTGATCGCCGCATGCGGTTTGCTGTCACGGTACAGCACCACCGCCCAATGCAGGAAGCGCCCACCCAGCACCACCGCACAGGCCAGATAGAGCAGCCCGCTCATATGAATGGCGTAAGGCAACAGAGTCACAGCAAACATGACCAGGGTGTAGAGCAGGATATGCACCTTGGTGTAGTGCTCGCCATGGGTCACCGGCAGCATGGGGATATCGGCCTTGGCATATTCCTCTTTGCGGTGGATGGCCAGGGCCCAGAAGTGCGGCGGCGTCCAGGCGAAGATGATCAGCACCAGCAGCAGCGGTTCGGCGCTGACGTGCCCGGTAACCGCGACCCAGCCGAGCAACGGCGGCGCAGCGCCGGCCAGGCCGCCGATGACGATGTTCTGCGGCGTGGCACGCTTGAGAAAGCCGGTGTAGAGCACCGCATAACCGAGCAACGAGGCCAGGGTCAGCCAGGCGGCCAGCTCGTTGGTAAAGGTCAGCAGCAGCGCCATCCCGGCCACCGCCAGCAGCAGGGCAAAGCCCAGCGCCGCGGTCGGCGACAAACGCCCAGCCGTTACGGGTCGTTTATGGGTGCGCGCCATGATCGAATCAATACGCCGGTCGACCACATGGTTGACCGCCGCCGCCGCGCCTGCACACAGACCGATACCGAGGTTGCCGAAGATCAACACCTGCCAAGCGACGCCTGCGCGGGTGGCGAGAAACATGCCGACCAAGGAGGTGATCAGCATCAGCACCACCACGCGGGGTTTGGTCAGCTCCAGATAATCGCGCCACGTGGCGTGGGCTTGCTGTTCGCGCACTAGAGTAGCCATAAGGTCTCTCCTCGATTGTTCTGGTTATTTGCCGGGCAGCGCAGTGAAGCCGACGGGCGTATCTGTCGCGGGGGATGCCAGCCGTGCAGGGCTGCGCAACCGGTAATTGATCAGTACCAGGGTCAGCAGCAGCGCAGCGCCGCCGAGGTTGTGCGCCACCGCCACCAGCAACGGCAGGTGAAACACCACGTTGCTGATGCCCAGGCTGATCTGCACAGTCAGCGCCAGCACCAGCAACCCGGCCAACCGCGCCAGGCCATGGCGTTTGAGTTGCCAGGCCAACAGCAGCAGCACCAGGGTCACCAGCAGCGCGCCAATGCGGTGGGTCATATGAATGGCGGTGCGCGCGTCGCTGTCGAGCTGGCCACCGAGATAATTAGGGCCGATATGCTGGGTCAGGTGAAAGCCATTGGCGAAGTCCATCGCTGGCCACCATTCGCCGTGACAGGTCGGCAGATCGACGCAGGCGACCGCCGCATAGTTGCTGCTGACCCAGCCACCGAGGGCGATCTGCCCGACAACCAGCAGCAAACCAAGCGCCGCCAGGCTGCGCAGTCGTGCGGGAAGATTGGCCAAGGCGGCCGCCTTACCGGATAGACGTAGCGTTAGAAGAAACAACAGGCTAAGGGTGGCGAAACCACCGAGCAGGTGCGCGGTAACGACTTGCGGCCAGAGTTTCAGGGTCACCGTCCACATGCCGAAGGCTGCTTGCAGCGTCACCAAGCCCAGCAAAAACAGGGGCAGTTTGAGTGGCTGATCTACTTCGCCACGGCGGCGCAGCGCCTGTACCGCCAGACCGAGAATCACCAAGCCCAGGGCGCCGGCAAAATAGCGGTGGATCATCTCGTACCAGCCCTTGGCGACTTCGACCGGCGCTTCGGGGAAACGCGCCTCGGCCAGGGTCTGTTTATGCTCGCTCATCGGCACGCCGATAAAGCCGTAGCAGCCCGGCCAGTCCGGGCAACCGAGGCCGGCGTGGGTCAAGCGGGTATAGGCACCGAGCAGCACCACCACGACCGCCAACAGCGTGGCGAACAGGGCAAAACGGTAACCGGGCTTGCTCATCATCAGTCCTTAGCAGTGGGCAGCATTAACCAATTTGCGAAATTTTCAGCAGGTGCCGCAGGTCGTTGAGAATCGCCTTGCCCTTGCTGGTGGCGTCATAACGCAGCACCAGATTGCCGTGTGGATCAACGATCCACAGCTGCGCGCCGGAGGCGGCGCCGGCGGTTTTGCCGTAAGCATCCAGCTGCAGCTGATAGCGCGTCAGCTGCGGGTATTCGCGGCGTAGCTGGGCGTCGTAGTCGCCGACGATGGGCTGGGCACTGGCCAAACCATGGGCAGCACGGCCGATATCACGGTTTAGGCCGATATGCACCTGGCGGGCGAGAAACACCAGTTCCTTGCAGGCGGCATCGCAGGCGTCCGGCACGGTCACCAGCAGTTGCCAGCGCTGCTCATCGGCACCGACTACGCCGAGGTCGGCGCGGGTCTGTCCGGTGCCAATCAGTTCGCCGTGGTAGCTGCGGGTTTCCGGCACCCAGAAACGCCACTGATACATGGCACTGGCGAGGATCATCGGGCCGATAACCACGGCCAGAATCAGGATCAGCTGCAGCCGCCCACGGCGACGCTGGCTGGGCGACACTTCAGGCAGGGCGATGGCTGGGTTCATGGCGAGTCTCCCGCGCGTTAGATAGACCTAAATAGATAAACAGGCAGAGCAAGGCCGCGGCCAGGGCGAACCATTGCACGGCATAACCGAGATGTTTGTCGGGGCTCATGGCGATAACCGGCCAATCGCTTTGAAATGAAGCGGGGCCAGGCTCGAGGCGCACCTCATAGCTCAGGCCACCACGCCCCAGTTGCTGCCAGAGGTCATCCGGCTTGACCTCGCTGATCACCTGCGGCCAGCCTGCAGTCGGTTGCGCATCCTGCAGCTGAAACGCTTCGCCCAGCGGCACATACACCGTGGCCTGCAGACGCAGCGGTGTATCCGGGGTGGCAAAGGTTGGGCTGATGCGCCGGTCCGGCCAGGGCAGCCAGCCGCGATTGAGCAACAGCCAGAGACCGCTGGTTTGGTCATAGAAGGGTTGCAGCACTTCCACGCCAATCTTGCCGTCGCGGGTGCGGTTGTCGAGCAGCAAGGTATGCCGCGCGTCGAAGAAACCCTGCAACTGTACGCGCTGGTAAGCCGGATTGGGCTGGCGCTCCAGCTCATCGATGCTGATCGGTGCGGCCAGTTGCTGAGCCTGATGTGCGGCCAACAGCTCGCGCTTTTCTTCGGCCCGCGCCAGCTGCCAGAAGCCTAGAGCGACCAGGCAGGGAAATAGCAGCAGCACCAGTACGCTGGGCAGCCAGCCAGGACGGAAGGCGCTCATAGTGACCTTCCTGAAGACCTGAACAAGCTGGCTATACTGCAGCTGAAGCGCATTTCCCTTCCCCCGAAGTTCCGCTTGGGAGTCACGCATGCTCAAAGCCGCGATCGTCCTGTTACTACTGGCTACTCTGGTCAGCCTATTCAGTGGCCTGTTCTTTCTGGTCAAGGACGAAGGTAGAACCTCCCGTGTGGTCAACGCGCTGACAGTACGCGTGAGCCTCACTGCCTTGACCGTCGCCCTTATTGCCTGGGGTTTCTACAGTGGCCAACTGGTCTCGCATGTCACCTGGTAAGGCTCGTCACAGCACATAAACGAAGACGAACAAACCAATCCACACCACATCCACAAAGTGCCAATACCAGGCCGCCGCTTCGAAGCCGAAGTGCTGCTCGGGGCTGAAATGGCCGCGAATAACCCGAATCAACATAATGCTCAGCATCAGCGCGCCCAGCGTTACGTGAGCGCCGTGAAAGCCGGTGAGCATAAAGAAGGTCGCGCCGTAGATGCCCGAACCCAGGGTCAGGCCCAGTTCGGTGTAAGCGTGGATATATTCCTCGACCTGCAACACCAGAAAGGCGATGCCGAGAATCACTGTTAGCGCCAGCCACAGGGTCAGCGGCTTGCGGTGGTTCTTGCGCAGCGCGTGGTGGGCGAAGGTCAGGGTAAAACTGGAAGTGACCAGCAGAATGGTGTTGATCAGCGGCAAGCCCCAAGCGCTGATGGTGCCACTCGGCGCCGGATAGAGTTTCGGGTCAGGCGTATTGAGCAGCGGCCAGGTGTATTCGAAGCCCGGCCAGAGCATATTGCTCACCCCTTTGTCGCCCTCACCGCCGAGCCAGGGACCAGCCCAGGTACGCACGTAAAACAGCACGCCGAAGAAGGCGGCAAAGAACATCACCTCGGAGAAAATAAACCAGCTCATGCCCCAGCGAAACGAGCGATCCATCTGTGGGCTGTACATGCCGGAGCGGCTTTCCTTGATCACATTGCCGAACCAGCCGAACAACATATATGCGAGAAACAGGCCGCCGATAAAGAAGATCAGCGGGCCGTTGGAATCGGCGCGATCGGCCTTCATATCGTTGAACCAGGTGCCTACGCCGTACACCGAGAACAGCATGCCCAGGGTGGCGATGATCGGCCACTTGCTCTGGGCCGGGACGTAATAGCTTTCGTGAGTTTCGTGACTCGACATTTATTGTTCTCCTTATGGAGCCGCCCGGGTAAGGGTCGCTTGTGCCACCGGCGGTTTGCGCACGGTGATATCAAACAAGGTGTAGGCCAGGGTCAGGTGGCGAACATCTGCCGGTAAGTCTCTATCGACGATAAACCGCACCGGCATTTCGATACGCTCACCGGGTTGCAGGACCTGCTGGGTAAAGCAAAAACACTCGGTCTTGTGGAAGTAGGCAGCGGCTTTGGACGGCGCCACACTGGGGATCGCCTGCGCGGTCATCGGCTTGTCGGTGGGGTTGTAGGCGACAAACAGCATCTGCGTGCTGTCACCCGGATGCACCAGAACCTCGTCGGCCTGAGGACCGAACTCCCAGACCATCTCAGCGGCATTGGTGGCGAGAAACTGCACCCGCACCTGGCGCGACTCATCGGTGCTTTGCAACCCAGCCTCATAGGCACCGGCGGTTTTACCGTTGATGCCAAAGGCCTGGCACATCACGTCATAGATCGGCACCAGAGCGAAGCCGAAGCCGAACATGCCGACCACCACCAGTGACAGGCGGATAACTAGACGACGAGTCGACAGGGCTTCACTCATCGGTCGGCTCCCTATTTCACTTCAGGAGGTGTGGAGAAGGTGTGGTAAGGCGCTGGCGACGGCACTGTCCATTCCAACCCTTCGGCACCGTCCCAAGGCTTGGCCGCAGCGGGTTTGCCGCCACGGATGCACTTGATGACGATAAACAGGAACAGCAACTGAGTGGCGCCGAACATAAAGGCGCCGATGCTCGAGACCATGTTGAAGTTGGCGAACATCATGTTGTAGTCCGGGATACGTCGCGGCATGCCGGCCAGGCCAACAAAATGCATCGGGAAGAACGCCATGTTCATGCCGATAAAGCTCATCCAGAAATGCAGCTTGCCGAGGGTTTCGTCATACATATGACCGGTCCACTTCGGCAGCCAGTAGTAGGCCGAGGCGAAGATGCCGAAGATCGCCCCAGGCACCAGCACATAGTGGAAATGCGCCACCACAAAGTAGGTGTCGTGGTACTGGAAGTCCGCCGGGGCGATGGCCAACATCAGCCCGGAGAAGCCACCGATGGTGAATAGGATGACGAAGGCCACGGAGAACAGCATCGGCGTTTCGAAGGTCATCGAGCCTCGCCACATGGTGCTGGCCCAGTTGAACACCTTCACCCCAGTCGGCACGGCGATCAGCATGGTCGCGTACATAAAAAACAGCTCACCGGTCAGCGGGATGCCGACGGTGAACATGTGGTGCGCCCAGACGATAAACGACAGGAAGGCGATGCTCGCTGTTGCATAGACCATCGAGGTGTAGCCAAACAGCGGCTTACGGGCGAAGGCAGGAATGATCGCACTGACCGCGCCGAACGCCGGCAGGATCATGATGTACACCTCGGGGTGACCGAAGAACCAGAACACGTGCTGGAACAGCACTGGGTCACCGCCACCGGCGGCACTGAAGAAGCTGGTGCCGAAGTGGATGTCCATCAACATCATAGTTACGCAGCCGGCCAGTACCGGCATTACCGCGATCAGCAGGAAGGCCGTGATCAGCCAGGTCCAGACGAACAGCGGCATCTTCATCAGGGTCATGCCGGGGGCGCGCAGGTTGAGGATGGTGGCGACCACGTTGATCGCGCCCATGATCGAACTGATACCCATCAGGTGCACGGCGAAGATAAAGAAGGTCACCGACTCCGGCGCGTAGGTGGTCGACAGCGGTGCATAGAAGGTCCAGCCGAAGTTCGGTCCGCCGCCCTCCATAAATAATGTGCTGATCAACATGCCGAACGCAGCAGGCAGCAGCCAGAAGCTGAAGTTGTTCATCCGTGGCAGGGCCATGTCCGGCGCGCCGATCATCAGCGGAATCATCCAGTTAGCCAGGCCCACAAACGCCGGCATCACTGCACCGAAGACCATGATCAGGCCGTGCATGGTGGTCATCTGGTTGAAGAATTCCGGCTGCACGATCTGCAGGCCCGGCTGAAACAGCTCGGCACGAATCACCATGGCCATGCTGCCACCCAGCAGGAACATGGCGAAGCTGAACCACAGGTACATGGTGCCGATGTCTTTATGGTTGGTGGTCAACACCCAGCGCATCAGGCCTTTGGCAGGGCCGTGGTGATGGTCATGTCCGGCATGACCGTGGCCAGCGTGGCCCGGATCGATCACTGCACTCATGTCCTTACTCCTGAGCCTGTTTGAACGCGAGGATGTCTTTCGGCGTAACCATGTCGCCTACCGCATTGCCCCAGGCATTGCGCTCGTAGGTAATGATCGCGGCGATATCGACTTCAGAGAGTTGCTTGCCAAAAGCGGCCATCGAAGTACCCGACTTGCCGTTGACCACGATGCCGATATGACCGGCCGCAGGTCCCATGGCAATCGCCGAGCCTTTGAGTGCAGGGAACATCGGCGGCAGGCCTTCACCGGTTGGCTGGTGGCAGGAGGCGCAGTTGGTCTGGTAGGACTTCTCGCCACGCGCCATCAACTCGTCCATGGTCCACTCTTTAGTGGTCAGCTCACGTTCGGCAGCCGCTGCAACCTTGCGCTCGGCGAGCCAGGTGGCGTAGTCCTCTTTCGACTTGGCTTCTACCACCACGGGCATAAAACCGTGATCCTTGCCGCACAACTCGGTGCACTGGCCACGGTAGATGCCCGGCTCGTCGATACGTGTCCAGGATTCGTTGATAAAACCAGGGATGGCGTCCTTCTTCACCGCAAGTGCCGGCACCCACCAGGAGTGAATCACGTCGGCGGCGGTGATCAGAAAGCGCACTTTGGTGCCGACCGGCACCACCAGCGGCTCGTCCACCTCGAGCAGGTAGTGCTCGCCCTTGGTGGCCTTGTTGTTGATTTGATCCTTGGGCGTGGTCAGGTTGCTGAAGAACTCGACATCTTCACCCAGGTATTTGTAATGCCATTTCCATTGATAACCCGTGACCTGAATATCCAGCTCGGACTCGCTGGAGTCATAGATCTCGATCAGGGTCTTGGTCGCCGGTATCGCCATCAGCACCAGAATCACCAACGGCACGACCGTCCAGAGAATCTCGACCGTGGTGCTTTCATGGAAGTGCGCGGGCTGCTGGCCTGTTGAGCGACGGTGGACGAGCATCGACCAGAACATCGCGCCGAACACGATCACGCCGATGACGACGCAGATCCAGAAGATGGTCATGTGCAAATCAAATACTGAGCGGCTGACCTCGGTGGCACCGGGCGTCATATTGATGCCCCAGCTGGCGTGTGCCGAGCTGAATACCAACCACAACAGGAGGCCCATCCAGACTCGTGGATGTCGCATCATTGCGGGTTCCCCTTAATTGTTCTTGTTATCCCGCCGAATCGGTCAGTGGCTCAGCAAGCGCAGATCTTTACGGTGAAAATGCCTGCGAGGACTGTCCATGCCAGAGCTGATTCGGAGTTATCAGGTACTGCCTTTCGAATTCGAGTATAGACACGGACTTACACCTGGCAACGCGAAAGCCGAAATGAGCCATCCACTGCAGACCACACGCTAAAGACCACGGCTGGCGCGGGATCGGCGGAGGTTGGCGCTGCGACATATAGCCGACTCGCATAACTGTTTAATAATTATGACAATCGGGTCTTAGCCAAGACGCTCAGCCAGCTAAGGTTCTCGCCCATGTCCTCATTTCAGGAGCAGTCATGAACATCGCCGCTTTGCACGTACTGATTCAGCGTGCGCACCAACACGAAGCCAGCACGGGTCAGCTGGCCAGTCAGATGCAAGCCCACCTGGGTCAATTGCACCCCTCCATTCGCCTGCCCAATGAAGACACGCACGGCGTGTTGCAGCGTTTTGTCAGCGCGTATATCGAACAGGTGCCAGAACTGTTGCAGGCGGCCCATGAGGTATCGCTGGAAGCAGGAATCGAGGCGCAGATCAAACCGGTGCTCAAGGTGGCTGAGCAGTTTTTTCTGCAACCGCCTGCACTGATGGCCGGCCATGAGGGGCTGGAGGGATTACTCGACGAGGCCTATCTGGCCCATCGCTTGGTCGAGGAAGTGAATGATCGCTACATCGCCCACCTGGGCGCGCCGTTGATTCCGCTGGATACCACAGTGGCCAATCTGATCGCCCACCAATTGATTGGCGAGGCCTTTGCCAACCAATTGGACGAGGCCGTGCACCATGCGGTCGACGGCATGCTCGACGAGGCCAGCTTTGCTCAGGACTCAGTGCAAGCCTACCGCGAACGCTTGAACAACCCGCAGACAGATGCGGCCTGGAAGCGCTGGCCATGCCTATCTCGGCAGCTCGGTGTGGAGCTGCAGCTGAATGAAACCCGCGCGACGGGTTGACTGGCCTTAAACCCAGCGCGCGTTTGCCTAGGCAGGTGGTTATTCAACAGCCTGTTAGCTGTCCGGCAGATAGCGCGCACGGGGGGTGGCCATCGGCAGCGGACCGTCGCCAATCAAGCGAAACTCACCTTTCACCGCGTCGTACGCTTTGATCTCGCTGGTCTCGATGTCGTACACCCAGCCGTGAATAAACAATTGGCCGCTGGCCACCCGCGCCGCCACAGACGGGTGGGTGCACAGGTGATTGAGCTGAGCCACCACGTTCTCCTCGGTGAGAATGCCCAGCCTGTCATGGCCTTCACAGCCGCAGTTCGCCTCGACCACCTTGAGCGCCACTTCGCTGTGACGCAGCCAGGCCTTCACCGTCGGCATGCTCTCCAGGGTCTCGGGGGCCAACACGGCCTTCATCGCACCGCAGTCAGAGTGGCCACAGACGATGATATGTTGCACGCCCAGCGCAAGCACCGCGTACTCGATGGCGGTGGACACCCCACCCATCATCTGGCCGTAAGCCGGCACCACGTTACCAACGTTGCGGTTGACGAACAGGTCGCCCGGCGAGCTCTGGGTGATCAACTCCGGCACCACCCGCGAGTCGGCGCAGGTGATAAACATCGCACGCGGGTTCTGCGCAGTGGCGAGCTTTTTGAACAGGTCTTCCTGCTGCGGAAAGATTTCGCTGCGAAAGCGCTTGAAACCATCAACGATGGTCTGCAGGGCTTCCTCGGCACTCTCAGTGCCTGTGCGACCCTGCAGCGGAATCAACTGATGCTTGTATGGCATGTTTGCGACCTCTGAACCTGAAAAAACCTGCTAAAGCGACAGCCAAGCAGGCTGGCAAGTCACATGCCAAGTGTTACTGCCCTGGACCCTCACGGCAATCTTTAACGGTACCTTCCCCTTAGAGCAGCGCCAGCTGACCACCCGGCGGACAGAAGCGCGTGCAGTCCAAGTTGAACCCCTCACGTCGATTCAGACCCAGGCGCTTGCTGGCCAGGGCAAAGCGTTGCGCGAGCAGTTCAGCAAACGCCCCTTCACCCCGAAAACGCAGACCGAAGCGGCTGTCATACAGCGCACCGCCACGGCTCTGCCGGATCAGGCTGAGCACATGCTCAGCGCGCTGCGGGTAGTGCGCCTGCAACCACTCCTCGAATAACGGTGCCACTTCGCGCGGCAGACGCAGCAGCATGTAATTGGCGCTCTGCGCACCAGCGTCCTTGGCCGCTGCCAGCAAGTGCTCCAGCTCCATATCGTTGATCATCGGGATCATAGGTGAGCACAGCACGCCGACCGGAATACGGTTTTCACGCAACACACGGATCGCCCGCAGGCGCGCTGCCGGCGCAGCGGTGCGCGGCTCCATAATGCGTTTGAGTTCGTCATCCAGGGTGGTCAGGCTGATCATCACCGCCACCAGCCGCTGCTGCGCCAGCTCAGTAAGCAGATCAAGGTCACGCAGAATCAAGGCACCCTTGGTGATGATGGTCACGGGGTGACGGTAGTCGAGCAGCACCTTGAGGCTGTTGCGGGTCAGCAGGTGCTGGCGTTCGATCGGTTGATAGGGATCGGTATTGGAGCCCAGGTTGATCGGCGCACAGACATAGCCAGGCTTGCTCAGCTGCTGTTCGAGCAGGGCCACGGCATTGGTCTTGGCGATCAGCTTGGTTTCAAAATCCAGCCCCGGCGACAGATCCCAGTAAGCGTGGCTGGGCCTGGCGTAGCAATAAATGCAGCCATGTTCGCAGCCACGGTAGGGATTGAGCGAGCGATCAAACGGTAGGTCTGGCGACTGGTTGCGGGTGATGATGCTTTTTGCAGTTTCGCTGCGCACCTCGGTCGCCCGGCTCGCCGGCACCTCCTGAAACCAGCCGTCATCGCTGGCAATAATGCGCAACGGCGCAAAACGGCTATGCGGATTACTGGCGGTACCGCGACCGCGCGGTGGCAGAGAGACGGACATGGGCTGACTCCATAAATTACTGTATATAAATACAGTAATTTATATGTACCACCAAGCACCGACCATCCGCCCGACCTTTCCTGGGATATGAATCAGCCAACCACCAGTAGCAACAGCAGCGGCAAACTGGCCGCTGCCAGCAGGGTTTGCAGGGTGATAATGCCGGCCATCAATTGGCTGTCACCGCCCAGCTGTCGGGTTAATACATAGGCTGTAGGTGCAGTTGGCAGAGCAAAGAACAGCACCAATACGGTGCTTTCCATCGCCGGCAACTGCAGACCGTAGGCCACCGACCAGGCCAGCATCGGCATGCCCAGCAGACGCAGCAGGCTGTTCCACCCCAGGGCCGGAATCTCACCACCCAACTGTTCAGGTTTCAGCGCCGCACCAACGCAAAGCAGGCCCAGCGGTAGACTGGCGGCAGCCAACAGACTGAGCAGCCGATCACTGCCGCCCGGCAGGCCGAGACCGCTGAGGTTGACCAGCGCGCCGCCCAGGCAGGCGAGGATCAACGGATTCTTCAGAATCGGCAGCAACAGACTGCGCGCACTGACGCCACGTTCGGCGGTCAGCGACCAGACGGACAGCACATTCACCGTCGGCACCATCAGGGCGAGCATGATGGCCGCCAGGGTCAGGCCTTCCTGGCCAAACAGGCTGCCCACCGCTGCCAGGCCGAGATAAGTGTTGAACCGCAGAATGCCCTGGCTAAATGCCCCAAAGCGCCCCGCCGGCCAGCCACGCAAACGTCGCACCAGCAACAGCGCCAGCCAGGCGATGCCCAGCGCCAGCAGCACGGCCAAACCCAGGCGCGGCAACGCTGGATTATCCAGTGGCGCCGTCGCCAGGCTGCTGAACAGCAGCGCCGGGAACAGCATGAAATAGTTCAGTCGCTCAGCACCCGGCCAGAACGCCTCATTGGGGAACGCCCAGCGTCGTAGGTAATACCCAGCGACGATTAAGGCAAACAACGGCCACAAGGCCAACAGCAACTCCAGCACGGCAACCTCCAGCCACAGCTAAGCCGCCATCTTGAGCAGCCAACAGGGGTGACGCAAGGATGATGTCGGGATTAGGCTGGCTTACCTGCCCTTTGCGATGAGGACACGCCATGCCTGCTATTTATCAAGGTGGCTGCCAGTGCGGCGCATTGCGCTATCAGTTCGCGGCGCCACTGCAGGACATTGCCCACTGCCATTGCTCGATCTGCCGACGCAGTACAGGAGGCATCGTTACCACCTGGGTTACCGTGCCACTAGCAAGCTTTCGCTGGCTGGCCGGCACACCGCGTGAGTACGCCTCGTCAGCCAGTTGTACGCGTTATTTCTGTGGGCAGTGCGGCGCGCATCTGGCGTTGTTCACCCAGCTCAGCCCGGAGACCCTGGATGTGACCGTCGCTACGCTGGACGAGCCGGAGCAGGCCCCGGCGGATCGACATATCTGGGTGCAAAGCCGTCTGCCGTGGCTGCACCTCGACCCGCAGTTGCCCGAGGAAGATCAGGAACTCATGGACTAGGGCAACTGCAGGCCACCGCCGGCTTTGTGCAGCGTGCGCAGATGCTTGCCCAGTTGCGTCAGGTTGGCTTCAGTGGCCTGTAATTCGGCCAGTCGCGTCGGCTCCAACAAGGTGCGCACTTCCTGGTCGAGGTTGTCGCTGAGCTGGCGCAGTTGCTGCTGGCGCGCCTGGCTTTCGGTTTCCAGGCGCTGCCATTCGGCGCGCTGTGGCAGACCGTAGCCACCTTCGAGTAACTCGGCCGGGCGACTGAGGAAACCGCTGTTGGCGAGGATCTGCTGCAGCGCGCCGCCGGCCTTGTTCACCGTGGGATCAACGCCATCACGGCCGCTGAGGTAGCGGCGCTTGAGTTCATCCTGAGCCAATAACAGTTGCCGACGCAGTGCCGCCTGTTCGAGCAACAACAGCGCCGCGCTGGTGCGCAGATCGGCGCGGTCGAACCAGGGTTGGCGCTTCTCGGCTGGCTGGGTCAGCCAGTCCTCAACCTGCGTTTGCTCAATCGGCAGCTGCGTCTGCAGCACGCTGAACATGGCCTGGTAACGGTCACGGAACGAGTCGAAGCGATAACCCAGACGCAGGGCTTCGGCGGAATCGTCAAGCACGCTGCGGTCGGCCAAATCGCGCGCCACCAGAGTGTCGAGCAAGCCGTTGGGCATGATGCTGTCGAGCGCGTGCAGACGCGGGTGCTGGCTGCCGCTGCGCAGCAGCTTGAGGGTTTCCACGGCGCAGTTGTTGGAGATAAACCAGTAGTTGCCGTCGTAACTCCAGTGCTGCTCGGCAGCGCGGGTCACCAGTTGTTCCAGCTGCATACGGTCCAGTTTGAGCGGCACCGAGGCCAGGCTGCGAAGCTCGACCTTGGTGTATTCCTCGATCACCTGCTCCAGCGGTAGAACGAACAGCCGCGAGGGATAAACCCCAGTCAGACCATCCCAACTCGATAGCTGCACGTCGCCGACAAAGGCGCGGTAGGAAAGCACCAGATGCTCTTGCAGATCCAGCCGGCAATCCGGCCCACGCGGTCGACCAGGCGCACAAATCACCAGTCGCAACATGCTGTGGCCCCAGCGGCTGGCCAGTGCATCGTTGGCTTCGGCCAGAAGGTAATCGACCTGGTAAACCCGCTGCGGATCGATGCTGCCCAGCGGTTGGCGGGCAAAGTCGCGCCCGGCATTCAAGTAAGCCAGACCTTCGGCGCAGGGCTGCTGATTGGCCGGCGTCCAGGCGAAATGCGCGCTCAGGTAACGCGCCAGCGAGGGCCGGCGACAGGCGTAGCTGGGGTCGAGGAGGAAGTACTCCATATTCACCGCAAGAAACTCGCGCGAGTTGCTCAGCTCATAGCTATCCGGGCTGCGCGCGACCTGATGATTGTCCGGCTCGCGCGCACCACGGCGCCCGACCTGCTGTGGCCAGCCGGCCAGATCTAGCAGCAGCGGATCATCGCTCAGGGTAAAGCGCCGCGCCGTCTGCCCGCGGCAGTGATCCGGCAAGCCAACGGCTCCAAGACTCTGTTCGCGTTGGCGACACTGGCGCTGCAACTGCCGATCCTCCGGCGGCCAGAGCTGGGCACGGTCATATAGATGAGTGATTTCATGCAGCACGGTCGCCAGCAACTCTTGGCGCACGCTGCCATGGGGTCGATTGGTTAGGCTGGTAGCGCTACTGCCATCGCTTAACCCTTGGAGCAACGCGGCATTCAGTTCGATGCCGCTGAACCGCCCTGCGCGGCCATACACCTCCGCAGGCAAGCTACGCCAGCGCACACTGACGCTGCGGTCTAGTTGCTGTTTGAGCTGTGGTGGCAAAGCAGCCAAGGCGTCTTGCAGCAGTTGCTGGCTGGCCTGGCGCTCAGCAGGGCTGAGCTCGGCGCCCGCTAGCTGCAGGCGCAACTCGGCCTGGCTGCAGGTGCTGGCCAGTAGCGCCAGCCCGAGCAGCCAGGTACGCGGCCAACTCACAGTGCCAGGATGGCTTCGGCCAATACCAGGTCGGAAGCGCCTTGCGCCTCAGGCACTTGGCTGCGAATGGTGCCGATGGCAGCTTCCAGCTGCGCACCACGAATCTGCCCTTGGCTGGCGACGAAACTGGCCGCATCGTCACGCGCCGCGAGCACGACTTTCGAGTCGCGCACCGAGGTGGTGGTATCCGAGGTGAAGTCGAAGGTGCGATCCAGCGCGCGTACGATGATATTGCTGGTCGCCACCAGGGTTTGCGCCTGTGCAGTGGCACTGAACAGAACAACTGCAACTACGGCACTGAGCAAGATAGGGCGCATATACATCTCCAATAATCAGCCATCACATCGTTTGGACTGGCTTAGACGAGCAGTGTGCCACACAGTTCCGCCAGCGCTTCTGGCTAAGCGCCGGCGGTGTGCGCTCAAAGGCTGAGGATGGCCGTCGCCAACTGCATATCGTCGCCCTGTAACGTCGGCACCTGCTGACGGATATGTTGCAGAGCGGCCTCCAGGCGCGCCCCACGGATGTCGCCCTGGCTGGCAACAAACGCGGCGGCATCGTCGCGCGCGGCCAAGACGATCTTATCGTCGGTAAAGGAAGACGACACATCGGAACTCGCCTCCGAGGTCGCCCCGACCGCACCCACCACCGCATCAGTGGTGACCACAAAGCTGGTGGCGCTAGCCGTGCCGGTCAACGCCAGTAATGCCGCAAGGCTCAAGGTCTTTATCGCATTCATATCCACGCTCCTGAAAAGGCCCAACAGACAGGCTGGGTTCAGTGTAGACCTTGACGATGCGGGTTGGTTGCCAGGCAATTTATCTCCAGAACGGCTTTGCCAGCTCCACCTGTCGTTGCGCCTCAGTAATACCTGCATCGGCCAGCTGACGACTATCGAGGCGCGCCAATTGGCTTCGCGTCCGCAGATTACGCTGCCAGCCACAGAGCGCGGCATAGGCGCGCAACCAGAGCGGTTGGTTTACCTGAGCCGTTGCGTTGGATGGGTGTTTGAGTGTGCGTTCCATGGCGCAATTCCTTGTCAGAGACAGAAGAGGGCAGTCCATGGTGCGCGCAAGCTGACATCAGGGTCAGAGACAGCACCTGAAAATTGTTATGGCGCAGTAAGCTTTTTATAGGAACTGTACCGCTTAACAGCACAGCAGACTGTTGCAGCTGCGCAATTGCTTCAGCACTTTCCACGGCACATAAAAAGAAAGCCCCAACACGCAGGGCGCTGGAGCTTTCAAAAATCCCATTAAGGGAGGAGCAGAAATCGGTGTCTGGCAGCAGTTAACGCCAGAAGGGCTTGCTCAGTTCGGCGTGACGCTGTGCTTCGCTGATACCAGCGTCTGCGAGCAGACGGGAGTCCAGACGAGCCAGCTGGCGGCGGCTAACAACGCGGCGCTGCCATTGCAGAACAGAAGCCAGCATACGCAGCGGCAAAGCGCTGGAGCCGGTGGATTGGCTGTGATCAAAAAACAGGTCGGAACTGAGGGTACGTTCCATGGTGGTCATCCTTCCGCTTGTGGCGGGTCAGTGGTGTGTTGCGATGGGAGAATTATTGCCGTTGCCCCCACTTCGCTGTAGCCACAGCTGAATGAAATTGCAGCACAAATAGATAGTTTGCTTTGTAACTGTTTGACCTGTTTTACACTTAGCTGTACTGGCCATAAGTGCTTTAGCCTAAAAACGGTACGAAAGCAGATGAAAGACCTGCGTTTAGCACTTAATTTCAGTGAAACCATATAGGTACAGTTTCAAATTGCACTTATGTGACAGCTGACCTGTTTTTCAGATTTTGCCATGAGAAAAACACTTTTCTGATCGAGTGGACAGAAAAAAGCCCGGCTATTGAGCCGGGCTTTTTCTACAGCGTCGCAGCGAGGGTTAGTCGACCGCTTTAACCATGTCTTCGATGACTTTCTTGGCGTCGCCGAAAACCATCATGGTCTTGTCCAGGTAGAACAGTTCGTTGTCCAGGCCGGCGTAGCCGCTGGCCATCGAGCGCTTGTTGACGATCACGGTCTTGGCTTTATAAGCCTCGAGGATCGGCATGCCAGCGATCGGCGACTTCGGATCGTTCTTCGCCGCCGGGTTGACCACGTCGTTGGCACCGAGCACCAGCACCACGTCGGCCTGGCCGAACTCGGAGTTGATGTCATCCATCTCGAACACCTGCTCGTAAGGCACTTCAGCCTCAGCCAGCAGTACGTTCATGTGGCCAGGCATACGACCGGCAACCGGGTGGATCGCGTACTTCACGGTCACGCCACGGTGGGTCAGCTTCTCAGCCAGCTCCATCAGCGCGTGCTGGGCACGGGCTACTGCCAGGCCGTAACCCGGAACGATGATCACGGTGTCGGCGTTGGTCAGCAGGAAAGCCGCATCGTCGGACGAGCCAGACTTAACCGGACGCGCTTCCTGAGCACCGGCAGGGCCAGCGGCTTCAGCCGCGCCACCGAAACCACCGAGGATCACGTTGAAGAACGAACGGTTCATCGCCTTGCACATGATGTACGAGAGGATCGCGCCCGAAGAACCTACCAGCGAACCGGCAATGATCAGCATCGAGTTGTTCAGCGAGAAGCCGATACCGGCCGCTGCCCAGCCCGAGTAGCTGTTGAGCATCGAGACAACGACCGGCATATCCGCGCCGCCAATCGGGATGATGATCAGCACGCCGATGACGAAAGCAAGGGCCAGCAGGATGGCGAAGGCGGTGATATCACCGGTGAAGGTGTACACCAAGCCCAAGCCCAGAATCGCCAGGCCGATGGCCAGGTTCACCCAGTGTTGGCCCTTGAACTGTACCGGTGCGCCCTGGAACAGGCGGAACTTGTACTTGCCCGAGAGCTTGCCGAAGGCGATCACCGAACCGGAGAAGGTGATGGCACCGATGGCCGCACCGAGGAACAGCTCCAGACGGTTACCGGCCGGAATCGCATCGCCCAGAGCGGCAACGATACCCAGCGACTGCGGTTCAACGACAGCGGCAATGGCGATAAACACCGCGGCCAGGCCGATCATGCTGTGCATGAAGGCGACCAGTTCCGGCATCTTGGTCATTTCCACGCGCTTGGCCATGATCGAACCGGCAGTGCCGCCGACCAACAGGCCAACAATCACGTAGCCAATGCCCTGGGTGGCGATTTCCGCACCCAGCTTGTAGATCAGGCCGACGGTGGTGAGCACAGCAATGCCCATACCGATCATGCCGAACAGGTTGCCGCGACGCGACGTGGTCGGGTGCGACAGACCTTTGAGCGCCTGGATAAAGCAGATCGAGGCGACGAGGTAGAGAACAGTGATCAGATTCATGCTCATCAGTGCTTCTCCACCTGCGCCTTAGGCGCTTTCTTCTTGAACATTTCCAGCATGCGCCGGGTTACCAGGAAGCCACCGAACACGTTAACCGCAGCCAGAGCCACCGCCAGGGTGCCCATGGTCTTGCCCAGCGGAGTCACGGTCAGCGCGGCAGCCAACATGGCGCCGACGATAACGATGGCGGAAATTGCGTTGGTCACTGCCATCAACGGGGTGTGCAGGGCCGGAGTCACGTTCCACACCACGTGGTAGCCCACGTAAATGGCCAGCACGAAGATGATCAGGTTGTAGATGCCGTCAGAAATCATATCCATGAGCGGTGCTCCCCTTAGCCGTTAGTGCGCACGACGTTGCCGTCACGGCACATCAGGCACGCAGCGACGATGTCGTCTTCAAGGTTGAGGTGGAACTTGCCTTCGCCGTCGATAACCAGCTTAAGGAAGTCCAGCAGATTGCGTGCGTACAGCGCCGAAGCATCAGCCGGCACCAGGGCCGCCAAGTTGCTGTGGCCGACGATGGTCACGCCATGCTGCACCACCACCTGTTCAGCGACGGTCAGCGGGCAGTTGCCGCCTTGCGCTGCAGCCAGGTCGATGATCACCGAGCCCGGCTTCATTTCCGCCACGGTGGCGGCATGCAGCAGGGTAGGTGCCTTGCGGCCCGGGATCAGTGCAGTGGTGATAACGATATCAGCCTGCTTGGCGCGCTCATGCACCGCCTTGGCCTGACGCTCCATCCACGAGGCTGGCATCGGACGGGCATAGCCGCCCACGCCTTGGGCGCATTCGCGCTCTTCATCGGTCTCGAATGGCACATCGACGAACTTGGCACCGAGCGACTCAATCTGCTCTTTCACCGCCGGACGCACGTCCGAAGCCTCGATCACCGCACCTAGGCGCTTGGCCGTAGCGATGGCCTGCAGGCCAGCTACACCAGCGCCGAGAATCAGAATACGCGCGGCCTTCACGGTACCGGCAGCGGTCATCAACATCGGCATAAAGCGCGGGTAGTGATGCGCGGCCAGCAGCACAGCCTTGTAGCCGGCGATGTTGGCCTGCGAGCTGAGCACGTCCAGGCTCTGCGCGCGGGAGGTGCGCGGGGCAGCTTCCAGGGCGAAGGCGGTCACGCCGCGAGCATTGATGCGCGCGATGGTCTCGTTGCTGAACGGATTGAGCATGCCCACCAATACGGCACCGGCTTTCATGTGCGCCAGCTCAGCATCGGTTGGAGCAACCACTTTCAGCACCAGATCGGCACCAAAAGCAGCAGCGTCGTTGCCGATAGCCGCGCCAACCGCTTCATAGGCGCTGTCCGGAATGCTCGCGCTAACGCCAGCACCGGTCTGAACAGTCACCTGATGGCCTTGGCCGATCAGCTTCTTGATGGTTTCGGGAGTTGCGGCAACGCGCGTCTCACCAGCATGGGTTTCGAGAGGAACACCGATGTGCACTTCAATTCTCCTGCGTGATCTTTTTGGTGAACCGGCGCACTGCGGGTGGCACGCGGGCATTAGGGAGGATCAGCACAAACCCGCTCAGGCTTCAGTTGCACAATGGCGGGGCGCGGCATTTTGCAGGCGATAGCCATTGCCTTCAAGGCGTTATGAAGTAAAACCTTGCGATAACTACAAGTCACTGCATGACCTTATAGGCAGCCAATTCCTTGCAAGCCTTTTGGATAAAGGCCTGCAGCGTTTTCGCTGGGATAAATCGAGACCGATGCATTCTTGAAACAAATACAGCGCCATCAGATCAACGGCGTTGCCGTTATTCGCGCAGTAAACCCCTGTTTCAGTGGGCTGCAGCGGTGTTTGTGTGCAAAAAATGCAACACCCTGGACCTGCTGCAGGTAGCGAAAGTGTAGCCATCCAGATAGCTGACTACGGGGTCAACATACCTCCGGCGCGCACTCTAGACGGCCAGTCTCGGGAGGTAAAGTATTTTACGACCAGTTGCCGCCGAAGCCTTGACGGTCTTTTTCGCCAACAACCTGACAGGCTGTTGTCTATTTCAGGCCATGGGCCAAGGCATAAGCGTGTGCCTCGCGCACCAGCCAATCCCGCAAGAGCATAAGGGCTGCTGACTCCAACTTGCGCTCCGGAATCATCAGGTAATACGCCTTATCCGTCGGCAGACTAAGTGGCGCGGCAATCACCAACCGCCCCTCATCCAACTCACGACGAATCAGAAACGGCGGAATCAGTGCAACGCCCATTTCGTGCATGGCAGCCTGGGCCAACATGGAGAACAGCTCATAACGCGGCCCGGTCATGTCTCGCACGGTACTCACCCCCTGGGCATTGAACCACTGGCGCCAAGCGTAAGGCCGCGTGGTCTGCTGCAACAGCGGTAAGCTGGCGATCTGCTCGGCACTGAGCGCCGCCTGGCCGCCTAGCAACGAAGGGCTGCACACCGGCATCGGGTTTTCGCCCATCAGTAGATGGGCCTGGGTACCGGACCAATCGCCATCGCCGAAGTACACCGCCGCGTCGAACTCGGTATCGGCAAACAGAAAGGGCCGCGTGCGGTTGGTCAGGTTGACCGTGATCTCGGGATGCAGGCGCTGAAAATCCTTCAAGCGCGGTAGCAACCATTGCGTGCCGAAGGTCGGCACCACCGCCAGCTCGATGCTCATCGCGCCCTGCTGGCCCATCACCGCCAGGGTGTCGCGCTCCACGGCATCAAGCTGGCCGGCCACACGCCGCGCGTAGGATTGCCCGGCTTCGGTGAGCACCACGCCACGGCGTGAACGGCGGAACAGCTCGATATTAAGGAAGGCCTCCAGCGCAGCAATCTGCCGGCACACTGCGCCCTGGGTCAGGCTCAGCTCCTGCGCCGCCTTGGTAAAACTCTGGTGCCGCGCAGCGGACTCGAACGCGATAAGGGCGGCGGTGCTGGGAATCTTGCGGCGCATCTGTGCGTCACTCTCACTTTGCTCGGTTAAATAGGCACGCTAAAGCTATCCCGAAGTGAGTAAATCGCACAACTGCGTGCGCAATACTCGTTTGCCTGCCTGCCACAAGCCGCCTAGGATCAATCCACTCACCGGCGGACGCAGCGCGGCTGCGCAGATACCCGCCCTACCACTGTCTGATTTCGAGGTTTTCGCGATGGCCAAGGCAAGCTTCAACTGGATCGATCCGCTGCTGCTCGACCAGCAACTAACCGAAGAAGAACGCATGGTGCGCGACAGCGCCCAACAGTTCGCCGCCGACAAGCTGGCACCGCGCGTGCTCGAAGCCTTCCGCCACGAGCAGACCGACCCGAAAATCTTCCGCGAGATGGGCGACACCGGCCTGCTCGGCGCCACCATCCCCGCCGAGTACGGCGGCAGCGGCCTGAACTACGTGTGCTACGGCCTGATTGCCCGCGAAGTAGAGCGCATCGACTCCGGCTACCGCTCGATGATGAGCGTGCAGTCGTCGCTGGTGATGGTGCCGATCTTCGAATTCGGCAACGAAGCGACCAAGCAGAAGTACCTGCCCAAACTGGCCAGCGGCGAATACATCGGCTGCTTCGGCCTCACCGAGCCGGATCACGGCTCCGACCCAGGTTCAATGATCACCCGCGCGAAGAAGGTCGACGGCGGCTACCGCCTGACCGGCGCGAAGATGTGGATCACCAACAGCCCGATCGCCGATGTATTTGTAGTCTGGGCCAAGGATGATGCGGGCGAAATCCGCGGCTTTGTGCTGGAAAAAGGCTGGCAGGGCCTGAGCACCCCGGCGATTCACGGCAAGGTTGGCCTGCGTGCGTCGATCACCGGTGAAATCGTCATGGACAACGTGTTCTGCCCGGAAGAAAACGCCTTCCCCGACGTGCGCGGTCTGAAAGGCCCGTTCACCTGCCTCAACTCCGCCCGCTATGGCATCAGCTGGGGCGCGCTGGGTGCGGCCGAGTTCTGCTGGCACACCGCGCGTCAGTACACCCTCGACCGCAAGCAGTTCGGCCGCCCGCTGGCGCAAACCCAGCTGATCCAGAAGAAACTCGCCGACATGCAGACCGAGATCACCATGGCCCTGCAAGGCTGCCTGCGCCTGGGCCGGATGAAGGACGAAGGCACCGCTGCGGTGGAAATCACCTCGATGATGAAACGCAACAGCTGCGGCAAGTCCCTGGATATCGCGCGCATGGCCCGCGACATGCTCGGCGGCAACGGCATCAGCGACGAGTACGGCGTGGCCCGCCACCTAGTCAACCTGGAAGTGGTCAACACCTATGAAGGCACCCACGACGTCCACGCGCTGATCCTCGGCCGCGCGCAGACCGGCCTGCAGGCGTTCTTCTAAAACGCTTCGGAGGATGGGTTAGCCGCGCAGCGGCGTAACCCATCACTCGGCCGATGGGTATCGCTGCGCTCAACCTGCACGGCCCGACCCATCCTACGTTTCCACTTTCGAGATATCCCTATGCCCGGCGCACTCTCGCATATCCGCGTACTCGACCTGTCCCGCGTACTCGCTGGGCCCTGGGCCGGGCAGATTCTCGGTGACCTCGGTGCCGAGGTGATCAAGGTCGAGCGCCCCGGCAGCGGCGACGATACCCGTCACTGGGGCCCACCTTATGTGAAGGATGCCGAAGGGAATGACTCGCGCGAGGCGGCTTATTTCCAGAGCGCCAACCGCAACAAGCAATCGGTGACGCTGGATTTCACCCAGCCTGAAGGCCAACGCCTGGTGCGCGAGCTGGTGCAGAACTGCGATGTGCTGTTGGAGAACTTCAAGGTCGGCGGCCTTGCGGCCTACGGTCTCGATTACGCCTCACTGAAAGTCATCAACCCACGGCTGATCTACTGCTCCATCACCGGCTTCGGGCAAAACGGGCCCTACGCCAAGCGAGCAGGTTATGACTTTATGATCCAGGGCCTCGGCGGGCTGATGAGCCTGACCGGCAAGCCCGACGGCGAGGAGGGCGCCGGCCCCATAAAGGTCGGCGTCGCCCTCACCGATATTCTCACCGGCCTGTACGCCACGGTCGGCGTGCTGGCGGCACTCAACCAACGTGAACAATCCGGCCTCGGTCAGCATATCGACGTCGCACTGCTCGACGTGCAGGTCGCCTGCCTGGCCAACCAGGCGATGAACTACCTGAACACCGGCGTCGCGCCCAAACGCCTGGGCAACGCTCACCCGAATATCGTGCCTTATCAGGATTTCCCCTCGGCCGACGGCAACTTCATTATCGCCGTGGGCAACGACGGGCAATTCCGCAAATTGTGCGAGGTTGCCGGCCTGACGACGCTGGTCGATGACCCGCGTTTTTCTTCGAACAAGGCCCGCGTCGCCCACCGAGCCGAGCTGATCCCGCTGCTGCGTCAGGCCACGGTGTTCAAAACCACCGCCGAATGGGTAACGCTGCTGGAAGCCGCCGGCGTACCGTGTGGGCCGATCAACGACTTGGCTCAGGTCTTCAACGATCCACAGGTCAAAGCCCGCGGCCTGCGTATCGACCTGCCCAACAGCCTGGGCAGCAGCACCCCGCAGGTCGCCAGCCCGCTACGCCTATCGGAAACCCCAGTGGAATACCGCAATGCACCACCCCTGCTCGGCGAACACACCGAACAGGTACTCACCCGTCACCTGGGTCTAAGTGCAGAGCAGATCGCCGCCTTGCGTGAAGCTGGGGTGCTGTAGAACGCACTAACCCGGCTGCCCATCCAAGCGCGAAGTGCAGAACATCACCGCGTAGTAGCGTACGAACAGGGCAAAGGCCGCGATCCACAAAAGGCTGGAAAGCCCCAGTCCAACAGCGGGCGCAAACGGCACCAGCAGCACCCGTGCCAAAACCGCCAGCTGAAGACTGGCAAACGCCCAGCCCATCGCGACCGGCGGCTGCAACGGCCGACCGGTATGCCCAAGACTGACCCGCGCCAGCATCGCCAGAATCACCCCGCCGACCGTACCCAGCGCCAGGGCGTGGTAGGCCAGACTGACGTTGTTCAACCAGCCGATATGCCAGGCCGCGAGGGCCAGTAAGGCCAGCGGCAACCAGGCATAGGCCAGCTGCAATGACCACAGCAGCGGTACGCGCCAGATCCCGTCGTCGTACCAGTGCCACAAACGCAAACCATGCAGCGCAACCAGAGCCAGCAACAGCGGAAGCAGCCATAGCGACGGCTGCAAAGCCAGGCCGCTGGCAAACAGCAGCGCTAAGCTGAGCGACAACACCAGCACCAGCAGATCCAAGCGCGGCCGCGGTGCAGCGGGCTCCGCTCGATTAAGGCCACGTTGGGTAAAGAACGGAATAACCCGCCCACCGATGATGCTCACCAGCGCAGCAATCAGCCACAACCCAGCCAATGCACCGCGCCGCTGCAAAGCGTCATCACCCAGCGCCAGCCCATACAGCAGCTGCCACTCGCAGCAGGCCATCAGCAGCACCACGACCACCAGCGGGTAATTGCGCCACTGGCGTACCTGCCACAGCTGCCGTCCAAGCAACAACGCCAGCAGCGGTAGAAAGGGCAATTGCAGCGCCAGCAAGAGTGGCAACGGCGCACCGAACAGCCAGGCCAGTCGCGCCAGCAACCACAAGCCGAACAGCGCCGCCAGCGGCCAACCGCTGAGGCCTGGCCGCCCCGTCCAGTTCTGCACGGCGGTGAGCAGAAAGCCGGCAATGATCGCCACTGCAAAACCGAACGGCAGCTCATGCCGGTGCCACGCCAGGCTGCCGCCCACCGGCTGCCAACCCGGCAGATAACCCAGCAACGCCGCCGCCCACAGACCGATTGCCAGCACGGCAAACAGCGCGCCACCGAGAAAGAACGGGCGAAAACCCAGCCGCCACAGTGGCGCAATGGCCAGTTCCTGCTGGCGATCACGCAACTGCACAGCAGGGCTCCTGTTGCGTGCGCAGATGTTGCTGCGCGGCCAGGCGCAGCACATAACCGAGCTTGAGCAGGCCTGGACCAATGATCGTCAGCGAGTGCGCCGTAACCAGGCTGCCCATGCTCAGCTGCGCCTCCAGGCCATAAGCGCCCAGCAAGCCGCTGAGCAACAGCAGCACACCAGCCAGCAGCATGCGGTTCGCCAGTTGCAGTGCCCGCGATGGGCAGGATAGATACGCCAACATAATCACCTCCTAGGCCGCGTTATTAACTGTCCAGCGCGCTGGCCGGACCAAAGAACTCGTAATGGCTCTGCGCCGCCGGTACGCCGAGGCTGTGCAGATGCCGTTTGACCTGCGCCATAAACGGCTTGGGGCCGAGGAAGTAGGCATCCAGATCGCGCTGCTCGGGCAGCCACTCAGCCAACTGTTCAAGGCTGAGCAAGCCTTCGGCATCACCCTGATCGCCCGCACGCGGTTCGCTGTAGCACACGTAATGGCGCAGCTGCGGACGCTCATCGACCTGCGCCTCAACCCAGTCGCGGAAAGCGTGTACACCGGCGTGGCGGGCGCAGTGGATAAAGTGGATATCACGGCCCGTGTCGCGCGCCGCTTCCAGCATGCTCAGCGCCGGGGTGATGCCGACGCCGGCAGTGATCAGCACCAGCGGCTTGGCAGACTCACGCAGTACAAAATTCCCCGCCGGGGCAAACAGCTCCAGGCTGTCACCGACCTGCAGCTGGTCATGCAGGTAATTGGAGACCTTGCCGCCGACCTCGCGCTTGACGCTGATGCGGTACTCGCGGCCATTGCTCAAGGCCGACAGCGAGTAGTTGCGGCGCTGCTCGCCACCGTCCAGCAGCAGGCGCAGGCCGATGTACTGGCCGGGCCGGAATGCCGCCAGCGCGCCACCGTCGGCCGGCACCAGGTACAGCGAGACGATCTCCTCGCTTTCCTGCACCTTGCGGCTCAGGCGGAAACTGCGCGCCCCGCGCCAGCCACCCTCAGCAGTGGCGTTGGCGCTATAAGCAGCTTCTTCGGCACCGATAAGGATGTCCGCCAGCTGCCCATACGCCACGGCCCAGGCTTCGATCACCGCATCGGTGGCGATCTCTTCACCAAGCACTTCACGAATCGCCCGCAACAGGCAGCTGCCGACAATCGGGTAATGCTCGGGCAGGATCTGCAGCGACACATGCTTGTTGACGATCTGCCCAACCAACGGCCCCAGCGCCTCCAACCGGTCGATATGCCGGGCGTACATCAGCACCGCATTGGCCAGGGCCCGCTGTTGGCCACCGCTGGCCTGGTGCGCCTGATTGAACAGCGCGCGCACCTCGGGGTACTCGCTCAGCATCATCTGGTAGAAGTGCCGAGTCAGTGCTTCACCGCCACTTTCCAGCAGCGGCACGGTGGCTTTGATCAGGGCGTTTTGGGCAGGGGTCAACATAGGGCTTCCTCGTCAGGGCGACACGCTGCACTTGCGCAGCGCTTCGGTTCATATCACCCTGACTACTACAGGAAGCGTGCCAATTATTTTTAATATATAAATCATAGACTTATAAATACTTGTGTCTTTATGACAGCAAGCATTCCGAGTCTTAATGACAACTAGTGTGTCCTTATGACAGCAAATCCACTGCTTACCGCCCTGATTCCCCTGGTCGCCGATCTGTCCCGCGAGCTGCCAGAAGCCGAGCGCTATCGCCGCCTGCTACAGGCGCTGCGGCAGCTGCTGCCGTGCGACGCCGTGGCGCTGCTCAAGCTCGACGGCGATGTGCTGATTCCGCTGGCCGTTGAAGGGCTGAGCGCCGACACCCTCGGCCGGCGCTTCAAGCTCGACGAACACCCGCGCCTGCAGGCGCTGCTGGCGCAACGCGGGCCGACCCGATTTGCCACCGACTGCGAGATGCCTGATCCCTATGACGGTCTAGTCGACGGCCATCGCGGCCACCTGCCCGTGCACGACTGCCTCGGCTGCCCGCTGTATGTGCAGGACCAGCCCTGGGGCCTGCTGACCCTCGACTCACTCGATCCCGCGAGCTTCGGCCGCGTCGATCTGGACAACCTGCAGGCTTTCGCCAGCCTGGCCGCTGCTACCGTGATGGCCAGCGAACGGATCAACGCACTGCTGCAACGCGCCGAGGATCAGCACCAGTTGGCCGAGGCTTACAAGCAGGCCGCCGTCCAGCAACGCCCGCGCGAACTGATCGGCCAGAGCGCTGTGCACAAGCGCCTGGCAGCGGAGATTGCGCTGGTCGGCAACAGTGAACTGAGCGTGCTGATCAGCGGTGAAACTGGGGTCGGTAAAGAGCTGGTTGCCGAAGCCCTGCATGCCGCATCCCCACGCGCAGCAAAGCCGCTGATCAGCCTCAACTGCGCGGCGCTGCCCGATAACCTGGTGGAAAGCGAACTGTTCGGCCACGTGCGCGGCGCCTTTACCGGCGCGCACAACGAACGGCGCGGCAAGTTCGAACTGGCCGATGGCGGCAGCCTGTTTCTCGATGAAATCGGCGAGCTGCCGCTGGCCGCGCAAGCCAAGCTGCTGCGCGTGCTGCAGAGCGGCCAGCTGCAACGGGTCGGTGCCGATCAGGAGCAGCGGGTCAACGTACGCGTGCTGGCCGCCAGCAACCGCGACCTGGCCGAGGAGGTGCGCGCCGGGCGTTTTCGCGCCGACCTCTACCACCGCCTCAGCGTCTACCCGCTGAAAGTGCCGGCGCTGCGCGAACGCGGCCGTGATGTACTGCTGCTGGCCGGCTACTTCCTCGAAGAAAACCGTGCCCGCCTGGGCCTACGCAGCCTGCGCCTGACGGCCGACGCTCAGGCCAGCCTGCTGGCGTACAACTGGCCGGGTAACGTGCGCGAACTCGAACACCTGATCGGCCGCGCCGCGCTCAAGGCACTGGCCGGCTGCAGCGAGCGCCCACGCATCCTCAGCATTGACAGCACCCATCTGGACTTGCCGAGCAGCCAGCCAACAGCAGCACCTGCGACTCAACGCACAGCAGAGCCACACAGCCAACTGCTACTGCGCGAAGCCCTCGACGCCTACCAGAAACAACTGATCAGCCAAGCGCTGGAGCGCCATCAACACAAATGGGCCCCCGCCGCCCGCGAGCTGGGCATCGACCGCGCCAACCTGATCCGCCTGGCCAAGCGCCTGGGCCTGTCCCCTTAATCGCCCAGCAGCCGTCAGCGAGCCCCACAACGGCCGTTTGGTGGCTAATCTTGAGGAAGTGGCACACGTTCAGCACGCTGATGCTGCAACCCAGCGCCATCAATAGGTAAATGCAATTTGCTGCCCACACACCACGGGTAGCTAATGGCCAGTATTTAGCGACTTCCTTTGGAAAGCCCCATGGCCGACGAAGCCAAACCAGACCGTATCAAAGTTGACGCTGCGCAACTGACCATCGGCATGTACGTGGTGGAGCTGGATCGGCCCTGGACAGACACCACCTTCCTCTTTCAAGGCTTTCGCATCCGCCAGCAGCTGGACATACGCCTGCTGCAGGAAGTCTGCAGCTACGTCTGGGTGGATGCTCGGCAATCTGTAACGGTACACGATCAGGTCTCGGCCAATATCGCCCAGCCCGAAGCCCTGCAACCGGCCATCGCCAAGGTCGATTTCAACCTGGAAATGCTCCAGGCCGCTCCCACCTGGAGCGCTGCACGCGACGAGTCGTTGCGAATTCTGCAAGCGGTCAAGCTCGGCCAGGAGCTGGATGTTGAAGCGGTCAAAGCCGTCATCAAAGACTGTGTTGAAAGCATCCTGCGCAACCCGGCGGCGATGCTCTGGCTGGCGCGCATCAAGAACAGCGACGAATACACCGCCGAGCACTCGTTGCGTGTGTCCATCCTTTCGATTGCCCTGGCCAAGGAACTGGGCCTGCCGGTCTATCAGCTTGAGCAAATCGGCGTATGCGGCATGCTCCACGATGTCGGCAAGATCAAGGTGCCCAACGAAATCCTCAACAAACCCGGCGCGCTGACCGCCGAAGAGCTGTGCATCATGCAGAGCCATGCCGCCGAGGGCCGCAAACTGCTGATGAGTAACCAGCAGGTCACTGCCGCCACCGTCGACGTCGCCTACTCGCACCATGAGCGCCTGGATGGCCAGGGTTACCCACGCGGCCTGGATGCCAGCAAGATCCCTTATTTCGCCAAGATCATCGCGGTGGCCGACAGCTATGACGCGATCAACAGCGACCGCGTGTACAGCAAGGGCAAATCCAGCCTGGAGTCACTGCGCATCCTGCTGGAAGCGGTAAACAGCCATTTCGACGAAGAGATTGTGGGCTGCTTTATCCGCATGGTCGGCATCTACCCGCCAGGGGAAATCGTCGAGCTGACCAATGGCGAAGTCGGCATCATCATCGGCTGCCCGCCTGGCAACAAACTCAAACCCAGGGTACTGCGCGTGCTCGACGGGCAGAAGCAACCCTGCAAGGAAAGCATCATCGACCTGGGCAAAACCGCCAAGGACCCCAGCGGCAAACCCTACCGCATCCATGAGGTGCATAGCAGCGGCGCCTTTGGCATTGACATAGAGGCATACCGACGCAAAGGCTTGGTGATCCCAAACACACTCTGAGAGTCGCCACGGTATCGCCGGGCGTCGCTCATCACAGCCACTGAGCAACTCGCTGCCTGCGGCTCGACAGTTCTTCGTGCATGTTCTAGCGTCGCAGCTTCCACACTCTGCCAATGGTTTCTATGCGCCCGATTCTGCTCGCTATGTTTGCCCTCTTGCTGCCGATGATGGCGGCCGCCACTGAACCCACCAACGTCATCTACCTGACGGCTTTCGCGGTGGACAACCCGGCAGACAGCCAACAGCGTGAGCGTGCGGCGCAGTTGGATGAGGCGCTCCTTCGGGCGCTGCAGGCTCGCCAGATTCAGGTCAAGCCCGTCAGTCAGCAGGCGGCATTGCCGACCAGCGGCTGGTTAGTGCAAGGGCAGGTGTCCAGCGAAGCCGGTCGGCGCCTGGTACGCACGGTTGTTGGCTTCGGCGCAGGTGCCAGCAATGTTGAAGCGCACGTCTGGATCAGTGACCTTGCCGCCGAAGAACAGCAGCAACTGACAGCCCAGGACCGCTCCAAACGCCTGCCGGGTGCGCTGGTTACGCGCAACCCTCAGCTGGCAGCGGCAAAATTCCTGCTGGAACGTCGCGCACTGAACCGCAACATTGATGAAGTGGCGGCCGATCTGGCGGACGACATCAACAAAGCATTGGCCAACGCGCACTGAGTGGCAGGCCCAGGACGGTCCTGCCAACAAGCATCTGCAAACAGGCTTAGCCCTTCAAGCACTGAACGCCTGTGTTGCCTGGTTCAGCACATCGACAGAACGCGCGCCACATCAGGCAATGGCGTGCAGCGATTGAGCCGACGGATCGATATGGCCAAACAATGAACCGATTTTTCAACATCGGATCACTGGCAGGGCTAAAAAGACGGCAGCGCGCATAATCATTCAGGCAAAAAAAGGGCCTAGGTTTTCACCTAAGCCCTTGTTTTATATGGCGCACCAGGCGGGATTCGAACCCACGACCCCTGCCTTCGGAGGGCAAACATAATCTCTTAGATATTAGCTACATACCAATAAAATCAGCTAGTTACTGTCCGCTTGAGTCCGTCAAACCAGACTGATATTGTCATTTCTTCTGTCACTCTGCTGTCACGGCTAAATCATGAAGACGAAAATCACCAGTAGAGTGCTCACCACCCTGGTTCCGCGAGAAAAAGCATATCGCATACACGACACCTCTCAGCCGGGGCTTTTCATCCGCGTGCTTCCTAGTGGGCATGCCTCTTACATGGTGACCTGGGCAAGGAACAAGGCGATTACATTAGGGCGAGTGGGCATGATGACGCTCGATCAAGCTCGAACCGAGTCCGCTCAGTATCTCGCGGAAGCGCATGCGCATGGCGAGCCCTTAGCCGTGTCTCAGGAGCGAAAGGTGGGGCGCATGCCCACTTTTGAGTCCTTTCTTACTGATCACTTCGAACCTTGGTCGCAAGCGCATCACAGAGACGCGATTAATGGTGCCCGCGCCATCCGAAAGAGTTTTGTCGACCTGCTACCCCTCCGCCTCGACGAGATCGATACTCGCCGTGTCGAGCAATTACGTACTACTTGGCTAGCAGAAGGCCTGACCCCAGCTTCCGCCAATCGAAACATCACACGCTTACGCGGCGTGCTGGCTCGGGCTGTCGAATGGGGGGCTCTGGAGGTTCATCCGCTGGCCAAACTCAAACGCCTAAAAGTAGATAGGCGCGGGCGTGTTAGATATTTAACGACAGAGGAGGAAAATGCATTATTCAAGGCCATGGTGGATCGAGAGGCGACTATTTGCGCAGAGCGAGACAATGCAAATAAATGGCGCAGTGAACGCAAAAAGGCTCTGATGCCCGACCTTAGTAAACTTCACTTTGCTGATCACCTTCGCCCCCTTGTTCTCACATCAATAAAGACTGGTATGCGGAGGGGGGAGGTATTTAATCTAACCTGGGATGATATTGATCTGAAGAACAAAATTATCACAGTAGAAGGTGCCACTTCGAAATCTGGTCAAACGAGACACATTCCAATCAATAAAGAATTATTAGAAACATTGACTAACTGGAAACAACAAACTGTCAGCAAAGGTTTCGTTTTTCCTGGCAAAGACGGAAAACGCTTAGACAATGTTAAAAAGTCTTGGGACGGCCTGTTGACTCTTGCAAAAATAGACGGATTCCGCTGGCATGATCTGCGGCATACGTTTGCATCAAAGTTAGTTATGGCCGGAATTCCACTCAATACAGTGCGTGAGCTTCTCGGCCATTCAGATCTCGCGATGACGCTGCGCTACGCCCACTTGGCTCCGGACAGCAAAGCGGCAGCTGTGGAGCTGATTTAACCTATTGTTCCTCCACCGTCATTTCAAGAAAAGCTTCATAGCTCAACTTGATTTTCGAATTCTTTTCCTTGAACGCTGCATAGGCTTCAAGGGAAGGCATACTTTTAGAGACCTTATCTAAATCTACCGCTGGAAAATGAGGAATATATTCCTCAGCTATTATCTCGTCAGAAACTGAAAATATTCTAGTTTCACCTGCGAAATAGCTTGGAGACTCGAAGATAGTGCTAGCTATTATTTTGTCCCGTGCGCTCAAGGCAATGTCTGCAATATAGGCAGTTCTGAGCTTCGTCAGAATTGGCTCGCCAGGGTAGTAGGCAGCTCTCAGTGCGACTCTTAACTGCAAGCTCCCGTCTTCCTCCGTGAAATCAGGATGGATTTCAACAGTAGGCATTTCAATAAATATTTTGTCCGCGACATCAGTTACTGCGTCCTCAACCAACTGCGTAGATGTTTTTCCAATAGCGTTTGCCGCCCCCTCAAGGTAAGCCTTAAACATCGGGCTTACGCGGAAGTTGATCGAATCTGATTTTTTCCTGACCGCCATAATTTTTGTCCGCCAGCATTGGTTTCCAACAGATTGCCACACCTAAATGGCTCTGTACAAGAAAAAGCATTGACCTTTGTCTGCATGTGCTCTAGCGTGTAACTACACCGATATGCACATACCAAACCGCATCCAGGAGTCACCTCATGAATCTGCAAGCCTCAATGAATCCGCTATCTGTAGGCGTCGAAGACGCCGCTCGGATGATCGGCGTAGCTAGATCAATGCTCTATGAGCTCTTGGCGCGGGGGGAAATCGAAAGCTTCAAGCTGGGGCGTCGCCGCCTGATTCTGGTCAAAAACCTGGAGGCTTACATCAATCGCCAAGCCGAGGAAAACAGCAGATGAGCGTAAGTGCTTAGGGAACCTCTGAAAAACGAGCCCAGCGACGCATATGCCAGAAAATTTTGCTGAAATACCGAATTTACAGCCTGTAAATAGCGGTTTTAAGCAATTTTTGACGCATAAATTTCTAGCTCAGTTCTTTTTCAGAGATTCCTTAGATGCGCTTCCGCTACGTCTACTGGCTATTCCCGCTTGCTCTGACACACAAACTCATTTTATAGGCAGTACCACAATCACACAGGTGAGGTAGTAGGGATAAAGGGACGCCTTAGATACACAATCAATATAACTGTAAATATATAGCATGCATCATGAGGGTGAGGTACATGAAAAAAGCATGCGCTACATGCGGAATAGACATACCCAATAAGTCAAAACAATGGAGTATTCAAAAGTACTGTAGTACTCGATGCAGGAAAATAGCGTTCAATCGGCGTAAGTCTAAAAACACACGTATTGAACAGAGAAAAGCAAATCTGATACAAAACGACGAAGCAATCTATCTTATAGGGGAGTGCAGAAGAGCCGGCACGGTACAAATTCTAACCGGCCACACTTTAAAATCATTCACTAAAACAATGAAATTCATTAAAAACAGAGAAAAAGGGGATGTGGAGAGGTGTCATATAGCACCGGTGAAGGGCACAAACACAACAGGATTGCTTCACTATAAAAATCTATTCTACGGAGGTGTTCACCAAAATAGGAAGTTTGGGAAAAAGTATCACTCTGGCGGGCGTTCTATAAAAAACGATAGCCTTGTCAAGAAGTGGAATGTCAATAGCCGAATGACAAATAACGACATCCTTAAAAAGGTTGATCTGTTTTTAGTCGATATTATTGATAGGTATATTACAGAAAACTCAGTTTTAAAATCCAGGAAAGTACCAGTAGTAGAAAGAATACTTGAGCTATGCCCTGAAGAAAGCAGAGACTATTTATTATGCCAAAGCGGTAAATATCTAAGCGATTTCTTCGCTAAACTTAGCCATAGAAATCCTCGCTCTAGAAGCTATGGCATCGAATCAAAATATATGGCCTATCTTAATGAAATAACCAGATTCATTTCTTATGGTGGCGAAAGTAAGAAGCCGCTTAAGAAACTAAGAAGACTAATGATTATAGGTTATATCGCCCTAAATAAAGTAATGGCAAGCCGAACATATAATAAGTATTTTTATATCGACTATGAAAGCCTTATCAAACCAAAACACACCAGGGCTATGCTTAAAAACCCTGAAGATTGGAGCGAATTTAAAGATCTTATTTATGACACGGCCTTTAACACATTATCGGGAAAAATATTAGACATCAAAGAATTCAAAAAGGAATTCATGATGTATTTAAAATTTCCCAAAACCTGATAAGCACTGAGCTATACATGCAGCCACCTACTTTCATAGCGACTGACTATGCGCACGCATCGTGCGTGGTTATTTTATACCAATTACACAAACGGCTATCGGCCAAGCGCATTATCCTAGCGAGAGTAATCTAGCCGGCTGATTATCTGCACTCATAGAGTAAAAGGCAGTTTTTAGTAGTATTTCGAAAAAATGATATTACGCTGATAGGTAAACACGATGGCATTCCACTCGATAAATCAGCTTCGCTACCCTTCTGAACCTTTAACCCGAGTTATTTACGGCTACGTCTGTGTATGTGGCGCGCAAGAAAGCTTTCTCGTTTCACAAACACCGCGAGTTGTGGTTACGCTTGAATTAACGGAAAGCGGCCATTTGGGGCTTGTCGAGCACTCTCATCAGAACGGATCTTATTCAGCATCAACTGCCGAAGTACAAACAATTGCACGCTGCTTCGAGTGTAATGAGAAGAGTCTGAAGTTTATATCTGTGGCGAACATGTGCTAGATCACGCCCCTAGTAAACGAGCATGACCAGACTCTCGACGAATATCTTTATCAGTATTGTGCGTATTGGCATCGACTACCGGCCAAGTTGAGTTGAGTTGTTTCGATCGGTGGCTTCCCCCATAGCTGTCGCTGGCGAAAGGCAGAAACCAGCCAAAAGAAGCCTTTCAGGCAACATCGACAAGCGCCGTTTTTAGTCAGTGATCCAAGGTGCTTAAGAGTCTAAATCATGTGGAGTGTGCCCACTCCACTCATTAAATGCCCGAATAAAGGCGCTGTGCTATGAGTAGCTTAACAGCATGGCGATATCGACGATTTGTAGCCGAGGCGACGTCGGTCTCAGCCTCGGGTAGCGCATTATCTGTCGAACTTGAAACGTGTTCGATGCCGAGCTAGGTACTGCAAAGTGCCCCTCGAAACATGGGCGAGCTTTTGGTAGTGCGCAAGGCCAAACACCTGTTGAGCATGAGGGCCAAGCTGATCGCTGATCAGCAATCTTCCTTGTTCGCAGAATGAGATCAGTCCGCGGTCGAATAAGCGATCGATGTGGGTAGCGAGAAGCAGGCCGTTATCTGTATCAAGGCGCTCATCGTTGTCCGACATGCTCCAAGGTACGATGTGGGAGGCAACGAGAAGGTCAGGGTTCTGGAGGCCAGTCAGCGCGCAGCGGCAATTCCAACGGTTCATGAGATTAGTGCGGTACTCACCCTGGCCGACCCGAGCGAGAATGATTGCTTCGCGGGTGGTCTTGCTGATCTTCCGCGTCGAATCTACATCAACAATGCGGTCCACAAAGGCACTGATTAACCCCGCCTTCTCCAGCAGGTAGAGTCCTGCGTCCGGACCGATGTGAGACATGTAAATCTCATTGATCGTCCCGTGCTGGGTAAACACAGCAGGATCGCAGTGCTCATTGAACCGGCTCAAAAACTCTTTAGCAATTTCGTCGCGATTTACCGGACGCACAGTAGAGCGCAGCGTCACATCGACGCGGCGTCCTTCTTTATTCCACTGATGAAAACCACGGGTGGATGGCCGTTCGGCGTTATAGGCATTAGCCTGCGCTTCTGCGACACGGGTGATCTGCTTGTCTTTCACGCAGAAAATGATGTCCCCGGTGTGCACCTCGTCGACCACATCCCAATGCCGATTGGTGCGGGGTCTCAGGGAGCCATCCTTCCGCTCAATCGTTGAGTAGAGGGGGGCCCAAAGGAAGCCGCCCTGATTGACTTCGTTGAAGGTGGCGCCAAGGTTCACCCAGAAAAATTTCATCGCTCGTCCTTGTGTTTAGGCTCAGGCGTGAAACCATATCGCCATCATCGAAGCAACAAAAGCATGAGTGGTGAATCGTCCCAAATTTCGTAGATACCTTTGGACGTCCGCTGTTGGCCGGTAGTGGACGCTGGTGACCGGTTAAACCACAGCAAACAGTGGACATTCAAAGGCGTATGCGAAACTAGGGGGCGACTCACTGCTACTGCCCATAGAAGCCTGTGGGTGCTTAAATCCCATCGCATTTTGTACGCGATTCGTGTGCCACTAGAGCTGAAAAATGGAAGATCTGAGAGACATCGAGCTGGGGGTAGCCCAGCGGTTTAATGAGAAAATTAAGCTACATGCAGAACGCCAAGGAGTGCTCTCGTATGTTTCTGCCCCGCTGGGGGCACAAGATCAGGAACATGCGGATCACCTCTTATCGTCTGGTGCTCGGTTCGCTCTTGTTGAGTTCAAAGCCAACCATAGTGCGATTAAAACCGAGAGTACTAAAGAGCTACGCATTCAGTTGTTCCGTAATTTTGCACAAGACAAAGCTTTATTAAAAAGAAGTCGAGACTGCCACTACATCTGCTGGGGAGAGCTCAGCGAACAGTACAGCAGTGAGCTTCAGGAAAATTTTTTAGAGGAGGACGAAAAAGTAAGTAGCTATGCTCTGAAGGTAGCGCCCTACATGAATAACTTTGCTCCAGGCTTTGAGTTTGAAACATGCGTAGGAGATGTATTCGCTAGAGATTTTTTTGGCTCTCAGCTATTGGGAGGCAATTACAAGCGCTTTTATCGCTACGCAGATGAGCTTGGAAAAATAGCAAAAGGGGCTAAAACTGGAAGCGAGACCTTGGAAGGGCATATTTATGTTTATTGGCCAACGAGTGGCGATAATCCCGCTGGATATCGCTCAATTCGCTTTAGAGGGCTAAGCCATATGCTTCGCCTATCGAAAAGTCCCGAGGTGTTGCTAGGCCTGAAAACCTTGGAGTCAGGTAATTCATTTAAAAGGGCCTAGCGTTTAGATTCAGCGGTACGCTTGAGTATCTTGCGGATGGTCTCACGCTCTTGCTCAGTAGAGTGGGCCCAGACGTCATGCAGGCTTGGCTCCTTTGAGCCTGCTTGAGTCCAGGAGTCGTTCAGGAACTTTTGCAAGTGAGGTGCACTGTAAACACCCCCGGCGTATGCTACGACCAAGATGAGAATAAACGCAGCCCATATCGAAGCTCTTAGCCGGCCTACACTTTCCAATCGCCTCGCCACACTTTCTGCCTCTTGTGTAATCGCCCGCATCTCGCGTTGCAGTTCTTTACCCGCGCTTATAGTGCCGCTATATGCTTCTTCATAAGCTTTTTTAGCGGCGCTCTTCGAAACTTCCGATCCATTACCCCAGGCTTTTACTGCTTTTTGTACTTCGTCCTTAATACTTTCCGATGTGGCGTTAAGATCCTCTAATTTCGCCTGAGCACTGATACGAAACTCATCCATCTGGCCGACGGCATCGGTTAAGCGATCTATTTCGGTCGTGAGCTCCTCCGTATTCTTGCGGAAATCGCGATACGTTGCTGTAAATTGGCCAGACTCAGTCATGTTTTTCACTCAGTTTTTCTGCTCGGACAATACTAGTTTTCTATTTTTCCTACCCCGAATGCAACTAGAGGGCGCTCTTCAAGTTTGTTGCTAGACCTAGAGGGCGACTTATGCAATGAGCTTCTGATAGGGGCATGCTGAGTTATGTCATTTTGACTTCATGTAGCCGCATCGCCGGTGTACAATCGCGCCGTAAGTTCCCAGCACCGAAAACTCAGTCGATCTCTGCCAGAGACTCAATGATCGGACCTCAAATGTTGAAGAGGCTAGCTCTCCTACTTGCCAGTAAGCCAGGCCTCAAGGCAAATGAGATGGCCCGTAAAATTGACATCGACCGTAAACAGATCAACCAGATTCTTTTCAGCAACCCTGAGACTTTCAGTCAAGATCGAAACTCCTTTGGCTGGTACCTATTGAAAGATCACCAATTTGTTCTTGAGTTGACCGCAAACGGCACCTGGCTTTCTCACCAGCACTTTGAGAAGGCGCTTCTCAAGTTTGGATCGCCACTTGACTCCCCTCTTAACCGCGTGGTCATTAAGGTTCTCCCTGATAAGAAGCTCCTTTTCTGCGCTGCGGCGCGGATTTTAGCTCTCGCGAATCAGCTAGTAGCCGCTGGAAAGCACGTTGTACTCGACTTCACCGATAACAATTCGACGGTTTCGTATCTGGGCCGTGCATGCTTTTTTGCACGGCTAAATCAAGCGGTAGATGTCCTTCCGAGTAAGCCAGACGCAGCCTTCGCGGAGCTGTACCTAGCCAATAACTTGGGCCTCGTTGAGCTTTTAGAGATCTGCCCTGAGGTAAATGTTCCTGAGCGCATCAAGTTAAGTTTTGAGGAAGCGTTCGGCAGTCGAGATGCGAACAAGCTTTTCACCCTCGTTGGAGAAATGGTCTGCAACGTGGAGGATCACTCCGACACCTTGATCCCTGGCTTCGCGGGTCTACAGTGCTATGAGATGTCGTCTAGGAAGTCGGTCGTTGTCGTCGTATCTGACAGCGGCAGGGGCATTTGCCAGACCTTGCGGCCTGGGTTGGAGGAGCACTTTCCCGATGTCGCCAGGGAATTTAGCCCTACTATTAAAGATGCCGATCCACTGCTTATTCTTCGAGCTATGGAGGAAGGGGGGCTCAGCCGCTTAGGCAAAGGACGAGGCGCTGGTTTCCATACCAGCCACGAAGAAGCCGCCAAACTCAGCGCTAAGGTAACGATTCGGCAAGACAGCTTTGCTGTCTATTTGAAGTACAAGGAAGGAAAACTTGAACGTAAGAGCTGGAAGACCAATCTACCCAGATTGGTAGGAACACATATCGTCTTTGAGTTCTCGTTGACAGCTGACTAAGATCTGGTTAAATTTAAGATATGAAGCAGAAAAACTATACTCTGAATCTTCGGGACTTCACTGATAGCGCAAACCCCTATGGCACCGCCAGAGGGCGCAAAGCGCATGCGAAGCTTGTCGAGGCCATCGACGCGCTCCCAGCTGCGACAGTTGTAGGTGTCTCTCTTGCCCAGATTGATGGCGCAGATGTTTCCTTCTTCCGCGAGTGTTTGATCTACGCAGCGAAACGTTTCGACGGGCAGATCGCGCTTTACGCCTTTGACATTACCGATGAGGACCTGGTTTCCAACCTGCAGGGGGCTGCGGTTTCAGGCGGTCATCGACTCACGTGTTGGGTAGGTAATGAGTGCAGATTTGTTGGTCCTGAGCCTTCGAGCTCCAGCATTTCGCTGCTTCAGCTCGTGGTCAACAATCGCGAGACGACAACGTCAGACGCTGCTTCCGCCCTCAACATTAGCGTCCAAAATGCAAGCACTCGGCTGAAGCGGCTTGCTGACGAGGGCTTCTTGCTGCGCTCCGAGGAGTCTGCAGACAGTGGTGGCAAGGAGTTCGTTTATAAGGTTATCGGAAAATCTGCTTAAAGGGCTTCCTTTAACGAGAAAAAAGGGCTAAGCTGTTTTTCAGTGAGGCCCTTTTTTTTGCCCGGAGTTAAACAGGATTTGTTAAGCAGAATTGGCGACCGCCGAAGACGAACAAATCAGGCGGCAGAATGCACACCCAAAAAGCTGATGATGGTCACGCCAGGTAAGGAGGTACGGATGGAATAGAGAAAAAGATGATGCTGTGAAAGCAAGTCATCGTTTGGGAGGTGACTAGAGCGCAATGGCTGTTGCGTTCAGTCTGGCTACGAAGATATCGATGTGGACTAAAAGTATCTTCGTGCGTTTCCAGTCAGTCAAGCACTGATGCAGGAACTCCCTCCGTCGACGACAAACGGGCTCCTCTGGGCAGCCCTTAAATCCGCTCATCCGCGGAAACGGAATGGAGAAAATTCAAATGCACGACCAACAAATGCAACACCCCCGCCATCGCATTGTTGAGGTGGCAAACCAAACCCTCGTTTACCGCTCGGTAACCGTGGACGACAGTACCCCAACGGGCGCCCAGATCGCTGAAGCTGCAGAGTTCGACTCTGATCAACTTCCGGTTGTGCTGCAGGTGCTTCCAAATGGCTCGCTGGAAGATATCCGGCCTAATGAGGTAGTTACTCTCGGGGCTGAAGTCGGTCGCTTTATCGTGGTTGAGTCTGATCGCACTTACCTGTTCACCGTGGACGGTAATCGCCTCGAGTGGCCTTGTCAGCACATCAACGGGCAGACCATCCGCGTCCTTGGTGAAGTCGAAAGTGATAAGAAGTTGCTGCTTGAGCGCGAGGATGAGGCCGACCTGGAGATTCAGGACGACCAGTTCGTTGATCTGGACGCAGAGGGCATCGAGCGCTTTATCAGCCGGAAGGCCACCTGGAAGCTCAACGTTCAAGGCAAGGACTATCTTTTCGATACCCCAACCGTTGTCATCCGCGACGCCGTTGTACGTGCGGGCCTGGACCCCAATCAAGCTTGGCACATCTACTTCAAGGTAGAGGGCCAGCCCAAGGTAGAGAAGGGAATCGATGATGTCATCGACCTGCGCACGCCCGGTATTGAGAAGCTCCGCCTGACTCCTCGGGACGTAGGTAACGGTGAGGCCCCTCAGGCGCTCCGGCGCGAGTTCTCGCTACTTCCGGGAGACGAGCAGTACCTTACCGAGATAGGCCTCAGCTGGGAGGCTCGCTTGAACGGAGAAAATCGCTGGCTGGTCATCCATGACTATGAGTTACCGGATGGGTATAGCCATCGGAAAGTCGAGCTTGCCTTGCTGATCACTGCCGGTTATCCCATGAACATGCTCGACATGTTCTATGTGTACCCGCCGCTTCAACTGTCGAATGGGGCCGAGATACCCGCTACGCAGGTAACGGGCGTGGTCGACGGAGTGACTTTCCAAGGCTGGTCTCGCCATCGTCCTTGGAACCCAGCGACTGACACCGTCATTTCGCAGTTGGCGATGGCTGATGGCTGTCTTTTGAAGGAGGTAGGTCAATGAGCACCGGCACTCGCTTGGTGTTGACGCAAGAAATCCATGCCTCGCTCCGGGAACATTTGTTTCCGGGCGACGGCAAGGAGGCCGCCGCGATCCTGCTTTGTAATCGTCACACCGGCACCCGATTGAAGCTGCTGTCCAAGGAGCTGATTCTCGTGCCATATGAGGAGTGTAAATCGCGGTGCGTCAACTCCATAACCTGGCCAGGCAGCTATTTAGAGAAGGCCATCGATGCGGCTTCTGCAGCATCGATGTCCGTCATTTTGGTGCATTCGCATCCAGACGGTTCGCTGGAGTTCTCCGACATCGACGACGAGAGTGATGCACAAACCATGTGTTCGCTCTATCAAGGCGTGGAAGCGATTCACGGCTCAGCAGTCATGGTTTCGACTGGCGCTGTCCGGGCACGCATCTACACGGATGGCGAACAGTGCGAGTCAGTGGAGCTCGTAACTGTGGCCGGCGATGATATTCACTACTGGTGGGACGACAGCACCGAATCTCATCCGCCAACCATGGCGTTCTCTTCCGGGATGACCGCAACGTTCAAGCGGTTAAAAGCGGCCGTTATCGGAGTTTCTGGTACCGGCTCAGTCGTAGCAGAACAGGTAACCAGACTCGGTTTTGCAGAGATCCTTTTAATCGATCACGACCACCTGGAGCAGAAGAATCTAAACCGGATTCTCAACGCAACTTTCGACGATGCTCTCACGGGCCGTTCAAAAGTCGAGATGTTCGCTGAAGCTATCCAACGCATCCGCGGAGAAGGGATCGCCCATCCGATTCAATGCACTATCCGCTCGCGAAACGCGATCCTCGCAGCGGCAGATGCCGATGTGATCTTTTGCTGTGTTGATACCTATCAGGCTCGCATGATCGCGGATCTCATTGCATCAGCATTCCTAATTCCATTGCTAGACGTGGGAGTAAAGATCCCCACCCATGTTCACCCTGAGGATGGAAGGGTAATTACCGATGTGGCAGGCCGAGTTGACTATGTTAAGCCAGGTGGATCCACGCTAGCTGATCGGGGTGTTTACACCCCTGAGCTGCTATATAAAGAGCATCTTCGCACCGTCAACCCGCAGGACTATGAGGATCAGCTTGCACGGGGATACATCGCGGGGGTTCAGGAGGAGGCTCCCTCGGTGATTACCCTGAACATGCGAGCGGCGTCCGCCTGCGTATCGGAATTCATCGCAAGGTGTTTTCCCTTTCGGGAGTACCCGAACAGTCGATTTGCACGGACTAGATTCAGTCTTGCTGGAGCTGAAGAGGATTACACCGAAGAGAGTGAAATCGCCAAAGCACCTAACTCCCGCCTAGGTGAGGGCTGCAAGAAGCCTCTCCTTGGCCTCCCAGAGCTGGAGGATCACTAAATGGCGATCCTGAATAGGCTCTTTTCCTACGTACAACGAAAAGCCGAGGCTCTGCTGCCTCCACGGCGCCTAGTCGTCGTGGAGGGAGATTCATTGCCGCATGACATGCCGATGCGCTCGATCGTACTCGCGAGAGATGGAACGGAAGATTGGTGTGTTGGACTCAGATGCCCGTGCGGCTGCGGCCGAACCATTGAGTTACTGGTTATAAAGGAAGCTAAACCTCGCTGGGACTACAGCATAGATAAGGACGGCCTTCCGTCGCTAATGCCTTCGATTTGGCTGAAGAGTGGGTGCAAATCGCACTTCTGGCTTAAGAAGGGTCGCATTCATTGGATGTGACAGTAACTGATCCGCGGGAAATCGTGGATTGGACGCAAGATACGTGAGTGGTGGAAAAAGCCGGTTCGTGTTCGACTCGGCACATGCACCCGCTTAAGGCATGGGAAAGACGCTGAGTGCGGCGCCCAACGTTTCGATGCCTCCTAAAGGGGGTAGCCAGGAAGCCACTGAGTTGCTGCTGATGGCCGGTAGATGTTTTCCGCGAGCGGCACCTATTGGCCGATTTCTGCCCATCACATCGTCACTTCGCTCTGGCCAAAGTGCATGCATTGCATGCCAGTGGTGGTGCCGGAGATGTCCCACGTCTATCTGTCGTATCGACTAGACCACAAACGACCGTTTTTGGCACCGCTGAAATTGAGCCATAGAGCGGTGTCAAATAATAGGGTTGACTATTTATGAGCCACATATAATAATGAGCCTACGTTTTTGACACCTTTACAGAGCTCAACCATGTCCCGGACCTTTGCCTACTGCCGAGTTTCTACCGTAGGCCAAACTACAGAGAATCAAGTTCAAGAGATCAAATCTGCAGGTTTCGATATTCAGCCCCAGCGCTGCATTGAGGAAACAATTTCGGGCAGTACCGGCAGTAGTGAACGCAAAGGCTTTAACACGCTGCTAGACCGCATGGAGTCTGGCGATGTACTTGTGGTGACCAAGCTGGACAGGCTTGGGCGGAATGCCATCGATGTGCAGAGTACCGTGCAGCGGCTAGAGGGTATGGGTATTAGGGTTCACTGCCTGGCCCTTGGAGGCGTCGACCTGACTAGCCCGGCAGGCAAGATGACAATGACCGTTCTCGCAGCAGTGGCGCAATTCGAGAGGGATCTGCTAATTGAGCGCACCCAGGCAGGTCTTGAACGTGCAAAGGCCGAAGGCAAGTCCCTCGGACGCCCCACAAAAGCATCTTCCGAACAGGTGCAGGCGCTGAAAGGGCGCTGCATGTCTCAGTCACAAGTTGCAGCCGAGCTTGAGATCAGCTTAAGCACGGTCAAGCGCCTCTGGAATGCGACCTAAATAGCGTCGACATTAAACTTGACTCCAAAGAGGTCAACGAAGAAGAAGAATGGGGGCAGATCTGGGCGATGGCACACCCGGATAAGATGAAAAACAAACCTTCTGGCCAACAGAGGGCGCAACACTGCCGTAAAAATTGGATGCATGAAAAAATTGATTCTCATGCACTCCTTCTTCAGCAATGAAACCTGCATTGGCAGTCCCACCGCCCTGATAATTCATAGGGTAGGACGCAATTCGTCCAACTCTACGAGCGCCAGTCGCATAGGAAAGTGAGTTAAATTTTTTCATCACCTCTTCTGCGTCAGGTCTATCTGACGGTTCTATAGCTAGACAGCTAATTAAAAGCTCCCAAATATTACTCTCTAACTCTCTAGTGTCTGGATGCTTTCCAAACCAACTAGGTTGAGCTATGGCATATTTCCCAACTTGATATAGTGTGACGTTCTTAATAGCCATACGCCCAGTGCCAAATGGGGGCGCACCGGCTAACAAGTGATACATCACGCACCCTAGAGCCCATATATCCATTGGCATGCCTGCTCTCTTCCAGTCCTCCCAACACTCAGGGGCCATATAGGGAACAGCACCCAGCAATGTGTTGGATGAAAGAAGAGTTGATTCATCCTCTGCAAAAAGCTCCATCTCGGCTAGAATTTCAGCTTCAGCTAGCTTTGCGATTCCGAAATCTGTGAGCTTTATAGACTCCATTGATGTATCAACTGAAGTCATTATATTGCTCGGCTTTAGATCCCTATGGCATATGCCCACTTTGTGTGCCTCATACAAGGCTTTCGCAATGTGATGGGAAACGTGCGCAGCAAGATAGGGATCTAAAAATAGAAAATCATTAAGTAAGCGATCATTTAAATCACGACCGGGTATAAACTCTTCGACCATGAATGTAAATGAATCATCTTCGAAGTAATCAAGCGTCGCTGCAATGTTTGGATGATTGACGCGAGCACCCATTTCCGCACCACGCCGAAACCGTCGATCTTTAACACCCGCCTTCGGAATTTTTACTGCTATATACCGGTCAAGAGTGTGGTCGTAAGCATAATAAACCTCCTGCATACCGCCAGCAGCATGAAAATCTATTATTTCATAACGACCTATAAGTACCTGCCCTGGACTTAAACGGAGTTGACTCACAGTATCACCTCAGGATGAGAGGAGGAAAATGTCACCCAATAACGGTGACTTTTGAGTTCAGCTCGGCCAAACGTCAAAACACACGCATCATGCAGAATTGATCCGACAACGGCAGCGCTATTGTTGATGTAAACATCACCTTGAACACTGGTTATCTGAAAACGAACACCATCATAGACCGCGCCTATTCCGCCAATCCCAGGGAACTTTAACGCTACCTGCCTATTATCTTTCGAGAGGGTGTAAAGTTTATCGTTGTAAACAAAAGTTCCCCGATGTTCGTCCCGAACCAAATGATTCTGGATGGTGTCACAAACAGTTTTCGCGGTTGGACGTTGAGCCGGATTAGTCGACAAACAAGCATCAATAAGATCGACGACTTCTTTGGCCAACTTACCACCCATCACAGTGTCAATTGAAGGCACGCGAGCAGAGGTCTGAGGCGGCCTCTCGAACAGCACGCTTGGGGTGCTAGCACTGGCAAGTGCCCAAGCACAGACACCAAGCGCATAAATGTCCATTTCTTTTGTTATACATGCGTCTGGAACGAACAATTCAGGGGCGGCGTAGACTAAAGTCCCCCGATTAAGCCGCGTGTGATAATCTTCACCTTCAACAGAAATACCAAAGTCAAAAAGCTTAACCACTCCAGCAGAAGAAGTTTTGATATTGTCGAGTTTCAGATCCCTGTGAATAATATCAGCTGCATGCAAAGCCGTTATAGCTTGCGCAATTTGATATAGAATTTTCAAATAGCCTGTAGGATCACCAATAGCTTCTAAGTGGAAATCTTCGAAAGATCGACCTTTTAAGTGTTCAATAATTATACCTTGAACTTCACCAGCCTCGCCCTTGATGACATCATAGATCTCGACGATGTGTTTAGAGCGCGCTTTGGCTAGCATCTGAATTTCGTTACGAAGCTGATCATCATCGTTCCCAGAACGCATGAATTTGAATAGAACATCTCGTCCCAAAAAATTATCGCGGACAGGCTGAACACTACCAAAACCGCCACTCATCAACGTATTTGTAATTACCGAGTATCTATCGGGTAAATTTATCATTTGATTCCATTCAATCTTTATTATCTTTGTTTGGCTCAGGGGCGATTGAGACTTCAATTTCGGCGCGCGCTTCTTTTTTTCTTTCTAGCCCAGAATCTTCAACAATCCTAAAATCAAGCTGCTTCGGTTTTTTATGATCCTCTACCCCGGAGCGAACATATCTTTTTCCCAAAGCCTTCCGGATCTCAGACTTCATAATTGGACGCTCTAATTTAGGCAGTCTCGAAGCTGATGCTAAAGCAGAAAGAATTACTTTAGTGTTTCCAAGCCATATATTAATTTTCAACAACCCTGGGTCGGATTTCGGGATGTTTAAAATTGCATCCTTAATCCTCTCAACGACAACAATAGATGCATTGTCCACTCCACCTGTCCAGTTGGAAAGCGACATTATTCTGTTGACCGCAGCAGTAGAGGAGGGGGCTTTTTTTAGCAGCGCATTAAATCCGTCCTCGGCCCCTTTCCATGTTCCGTCTGTAGCTAGAACAACACCATCATTCAGATATTCGGGGTCCAAGAGTGTTATTCGAAGATCATTAGCCGTTCTGCCGTCTTCGCCGATTGCCTGCGACAGACTACCTCCCAATCCCCGAAAACGCAGAGCAGCTGGATTTTTGATAGCAAGCTCGGAAAGCTCGTTTTCCATTGTGTCATCTCTACTAATCTGGACTAGCCGATCTTTGAGAGGTGACCACGCATAGATACGACTGTCGCCTACATTCGTCGCAGCTATTTCCCCACTGCCTGTTGCTATGAAAACGCTAAGAGTTGTAGCTCCCTTTCCACGGAGCCCTCCACGGACGCGGTCATCAACACGCCTGACTAGTAGAGGAAGTAGCGTAGAAAGAGCAAGTTTCGAGCGATTATGTGCCAGCTCTTCTATAAAGAAAGTTACTGCAATAGATGCGGCAACATCCCCCATTTCTGTACCGCCCACACCATCACACACGAGCACTACAAAGTAGGTTTCGCCATCCGCTGCTGATACTTGAGCTACCGCTAAGCGATCCTCATTTCTTGTTCGAACCAACCCTATGCTGGTTCCAATAGCGACGGAAAGGTCTGCAATGGCCACCGGTGGCATCGCGCCCCAGGACGCCCGCTCTATTTCAGAATATAAATCTTGACCGATCTGGGAAGTAACGGCCTTTCGAAGTTCTGCAGAAAAAGAATTCATGTGCTCACTGACTTAGGCTCTTGAGGGCGTGTGAGGAGGCGCAAAGACGACGCCAAGGACTGAATACAGGCTTTAGAACGAAAAACACTATGGCAGACTCGATGCACTGAATGGCCGAGAACCCCACAGGCGCGAATAAAACTCACTTTTAGCGCAAGAAATGCACACTGCCAATGTCTCACGATTAGGCTCATGTCAATTTGAGGCTAGAGCTATCCTTAGCTGCGGACCATTTAACCAAAAAGCAGTGGATCGAGAGAGCATGCCCCCACACTGCCGGTCACAAATCACAGCAGCGAGCGACTCGTTTGATGGGAATGCAAGTCGGTCGTAGCTTAGCAAATTCCCTTGACCTCGCAATAAGCCGAAGCCATACCGCTAGGCTCAGCTAGCCAATCTTTGCGTAGCCCCACTGCCAGACTCAAGGCCGACAGTGGCCGATCACGAATGGCCTTGGCGGGCACTTAGATATGGCTACGAAAACACGCATGCTCAGTCTTTGCCACCGGCCAATTTACGACCATGCAAGCGCCTAGCTCGGCAGACGCAGTGCGATAACTATATATAAGGATGAGCCGCAGTGGAGGCACTCTGCGGCAGGGCCGAGCTAAGCCGCTATGCACAATGGGCGGTTACGCTTAGCTCATTAATAGAACTAAAAGGCCCCGCTTGATTCCTCAAGCGGGGCCTTTTAGTTACTGCTGCTGTCACGCTGCTGTCACGGCTCTGGCAATTGCCAGGGTTAAACTACGTAACCTGCTGATTTATATGGCGCACCAGGCGGGATTCGAACCCACGACCCCTGCCTTCGGAGGGCAGTACTCTATCCAGCTGAGCTACTGGTGCAGCGCGGGCGCAATCATACGCATGTCGCTGGCGGGCGTCCATGCTGCTGCCTTGTTCGTGATTCTGCACGCGAAGCGACCGCCAGCTGTCTATTCGTATAAATCCCTTGAATAAGGGCAATATTCCGTTAATTTTTTCGAACAGGCTATTGCCCTTTACCCCTCTTGACCCTAGGATTCGTTTGAGATTTCAAACGCTCTTGCTGAAATTGTGCGCGGCGCAACCCATGCCAGCCCACGGCCAGCACCAGCCCTACAGATTAGGCCCAGCTGCGCTGCAGTACGGCACATTCGATGACACGTACCGATGCCAGGGTGTCGGAATTTAGGAGACTGCCATGCAACTGAAAGACACCCAGCTGTTCCGTCAGCAGGCTTATATCGACGGCACTTGGCTGGACGCCGACAACGGCCAGACCATCAAGGTCAACAACCCGGCCACCGGCGAAATCATCGGTACCGTACCGAAAATGGGCGCAGCGGAAACCCGTCGTGCCATCGAAGCCGCCGACCGTGCGCTGCCAGCCTGGCGTGCCCTGACCGCCAAAGAACGCTCGAATAAGCTGCGCCGCTGGTTTGAACTGCTGATCGAGAACCAGGACGACCTCGGCCGCCTGATGACTCTGGAGCAGGGCAAGCCGCTGGCCGAAGCCAAGGGCGAGATTGCCTACGCCGCTTCCTTTATTGAGTGGTTCGCTGAAGAAGCCAAGCGCGTGTATGGCGACGTGATCCCTGGCCACCAGCCGGACAAGCGTCTGATCGTGATCAAGCAGCCGATCGGCGTAACTGCGGCCATCACCCCGTGGAACTTCCCCGCGGCGATGATCACCCGTAAAGCCGGCCCGGCCCTGGCAGCTGGTTGCACCATGGTGATCAAGCCCGCGTCGCAGACGCCGTTCTCCGCCCTGGCCCTGGTTGCTCTGGCCGAGCGCGCTGGCATTCCAAAAGGCGTGCTGAGCGTAGTGACCGGCAGCGCCGGTGAAGTCGGTGGCGAGCTGACCAGCAACCCGATCGTGCGCAAGCTGAGCTTCACCGGCTCCACCGAAATCGGTCGCCAGCTGATGGCCGAATGCGCCAAGGACATCAAGAAGGTCTCGCTGGAACTGGGCGGCAACGCGCCGTTTATCGTGTTCGACGATGCCGATCTGGACAAAGCCGTCGAAGGCGCGCTGATCTCCAAATACCGCAACAACGGCCAAACCTGCGTCTGCGCCAACCGCCTGTACATTCAGGACGGCGTGTACGACGCCTTCGCCGAGAAACTGGCCGCCGCCGTGGCCAAGCTGCAGATCGGCAACGGTCTGGATGAAGGCACCACGACTGGCCCGCTGATCGACGACAAGGCTGTGGCCAAGGTGCAGGAACACATCGCCGATGCCCTGAGCAAAGGTGCACGCCTGCTCGCCGGTGGCAAACCGCATGCCCTGGGCGGCAGCTTCTTCGAGCCGACCATTCTGGTCGACGTGCCGAAGAACGCAGCGGTGGCCAAGGAAGAAACCTTCGGCCCACTGGCGCCGCTGTTCCGCTTCAAGGACGAGGCTGAAGTGATCGCCATGTCCAACGACACCGAGTTCGGCCTGGCTTCGTATTTCTACGCCCGTGACTTGGGCCGTGTGTTCCGTGTGGCGGAAGCCCTGGAATACGGTATGGTCGGCGTTAACACCGGCTTGATCTCCAATGAAGTCGCGCCGTTCGGCGGTGTGAAGGCCTCGGGCCTTGGCCGCGAAGGCTCGAAGTACGGCATTGAGGATTACCTGGAAATCAAATACCTCTGCCTGGGTATCTAATCCCGGCGACGTAGCAGTAACCCCGCCGAAGACGCACGAGAGCGCTGCGCCTTCGGCTTTATATGGACATAGCTGTGGCCGGGCGTGTTGTGGCAGTCGATCATCGAAAACTGCCAAACCGCCGCCGGTGACACATCCTTGAACCACGCCGAGATTAACCGGCGAATGAGGACATCATGAGCAAGACCAACGAATCTTTGATGCAACGCCGCACCGCTGCCGTTCCACGCGGCGTGGGCCAGATCCACCCGATCTTTGCGGAGTCGGCAAAGAACGCCACCGTGACCGACGTTGAAGGCCGCGAGTTTATCGACTTCGCCGGCGGCATTGCGGTGCTCAACACCGGCCACCTGCACCCGAAAGTGGTGGCGGCGGTGCAAGAGCAGCTGACCAAACTGACCCACACCTGCTTCCAGGTGCTGGCGTATGAGCCGTACGTTGAACTGTGCGAGAAAGTTAACGCACGCGTGCCAGGCGACTTCGCCAAGAAGACCCTGCTGGTCACCACCGGCTCCGAAGCGGTGGAAAACTCGATCAAAATCGCCCGCGCTGCCACCGGTCGTGCTGGCGTGATCGCCTTCACTGGCGGTTACCACGGCCGCACCATGATGACCCTCGGTCTGACTGGCAAGGTCGTACCGTACTCGGCCGGCATGGGCCTGATGCCCGGCGGTATCTTCCGCGCCCAGTACCCGTGTGAACTTCACGGCGTGAGCACGGATGATGCGATCGCCAGCATCGAACGCATCTTCAAGAATGATGCTGAGCCACGCGACATCGCCGCGATCATCATCGAGCCGGTGCAGGGCGAGGGCGGTTTCTACGTCGCGCCGAAAGACTTCATGCTGCGCCTGCGTGCCCTGTGTGATCAGCACGGCATCCTGCTGATCGCTGACGAAGTGCAGACCGGCGCGGGCCGTACCGGCACCTTCTTCGCCATGGAACAGATGGGCGTCGCCGCCGACCTGACCACCTTTGCCAAATCCATCGCCGGCGGTTTCCCGGTGGCCGGTGTGTGCGGCAAGGCCGAATACATGGACGCCATCGCCCCCGGCGGTTTGGGCGGCACCTACGCCGGCAGCCCGATTGCCTGCGCCGCAGCCCTGGCTGTGATGGAAGTATTTGAGGAAGAGCAGCTGCTGGATCGCTGCAAGGCCGTCGGCGAGCGCCTGGTTACTGGCCTCAAGGCCATTCAAGCCAAGCACAACAGCATCGGCGAAGTGCGTGCCCTCGGCGCGATGATTGCCATGGAGCTGTGCGAAGGTGGCGACGTGCACAAACCCAATGCCGCGCTGACCGGGCAGATTGTTGCCAAGGCGCGTGAGAAGGGCTTGATCCTGCTGTCGTGTGGTACTTACGGCAACGTCCTGCGCGTGCTGGTGCCGTTGACCGCTGAAGATGCCCTGCTCGACCGTGGCCTGGCGATCATCGCCGAGTGCTTCGACGAACTGGCGTAAGCCCGCAGCGCTCATACAAAAGACCCGCTTCGGCGGGTTTTTTGCGTTCTGCATCTGCCCCGGTAATCAAACAGTCAGCACGGCGCTATCCGCCAGTGCACAAGCACCCAAGGCAGCATCCCTCCATTACTGTCCCTGAAGCGTTCAAAAAGCGCTTTGTAGGACAACCAGACCGCTCTATTGCGGTATTTTCAGGCAAACTTACAAAGTTGACTAAAGACTCAGCATTTCGTCGGGAGACGCTGGTTTTAAAGTAGCCAACCCGTACACTGCGCGCCGCCATATCGATGGCGCCATTATTTTGCCATCACGCTTTTCCCTGAGGTTTTCATGACTGCCCTGGCCAACGCTCCGGAGATTCTGATCGCCGAAGCAGACCCCTGGACTGCCGATCTGCTCGTGCAACTGGTACTCGATGTACGCGCCGATGCGCGAGTTATAAGAGTCACCGACGGTGAGGCAGCGCTGGCCAAATGCAAACGCCGTCTGCCGGCGCTGGTGATTGCCGATGGCGACCTACCCGTCCTGGATGGCCTGGAGTTGCTGCGGCAACTGCGCCGGCATCCGCGCACCCCAGCACTGCCGTTTATCCTGATCAGCAGCCGTCTGGACGCCAGCAGCGTGCGCGCCGCACGACCACTGGCACCGGCGGCCTACCTGGCCAAACCGTTCAATGCCGAACAACTGCGCCAGCGCCTGCTTGGCATCCTCGGCTACGCCGCCGGCAATGAAACCGCAGTAACCGCTCCTCTGCTGGTCGATAGCCTGGATGACTACCTCAATGCGGTACGCGAAGAAGGCCAGGGCGCACCGTTGCTTGCCTCGGTACGCGATTCGGTCAGCCAGTGCCTGAATGGTGACGACAGCGACCTGCGCGAGCTGGAAGAGGTGTTCGCCCGTGACCCGCAGATCACCGCACGGCTAATCGCCGCCGCCAACAGCGCCGCCCAACACCAGGGCGCACCCTGCCAGACCTTGAGCCAGGCACTACCGCGTCTTGGGCTGGCGCGCACGCTGAATCTGGTATTGGGCATGGCCGTGCAACGCAATGCGCGGCTCAGTGACCCGCGCCTGGCCGAGCTGGCCAGCAGCGCCTGGGACAGCGCACAGCGCAGCGCCGAACTGGCGCGCTGGCTGGCGGGCGAGCTGAATCTGGATGCCGAGCTGTGCTTTACCGCCGGCCTACTGCACAACATCGGCGAACTGGCTCTACTGCGCAGCCTGCAGGATTGGCAGGACGCTGGCGGCGTATTGCGCGATGAGGATATTCACCAGAGCTTCCAGCAACGCGCCGCCGGCTTCGGTTCGGCGCTGCGCATCCGTTGGCGCCTGCCGTTTGGTCTGCGTGAGCTGATCGCGGCGTTCTACAACCTCGGAAGCGGCGTCTTTAGTCGCGAGGCGCTGGTGCTCAACCTGGTCTGCCAGGCGCTGCGCCTGCGCAGTAACCAGTCGCCCAAAGAGCTGCGCGATGAACGTTGTGTGCGCATGCTGCGCTTGGACCTCAGCCTGCTGGAACGCATGCCTCTGGCTGCCGCAGCCTGACAGCAGTCGTCGCGATCAGGGATCAGGCCAGAATCTCGGCCAGTAGGTCAAAGACGATACGAATGCGCCGCGCCGTGCGCAGCTCGCGGTGGGTGACCAGCCAGATCGGCAGTTGGAAGGGGCTGACATCCTCCAACACACGAACCATGCCCGGGGTTTCCCGCGCGATCTCCTCCATGATTGCGCCAATGCCCAAGCCCTGGCGGACCATTTCCCAGTAGGTCACGGAATTATCTGCATAACTGCGAAAGTTCGCGCTGCTCAGCTGCAGGCCTTTAGAACGCATGTGCTGCAGGTAATGGCCGGCGCGGTCCATGCCAATAAAGTCGTGTTGTACCGCCTCCTCGGCGGTACGCGGCAGGCCATGTTCGCGCACCCAGCTTTCGGACGCGTAGAAGCAGGCGGAACTCTGCCGTACCAAGCGGCCAATCAGCTCCGGTTGTTCGGGACGCACATGACGGATGGCGATGTCGGCCTCACGGCGCAGCAGATCGCTGAAACCGTCCGAAGCCACCACCTCGACCTGGATGCCAGGTGCTGACTCGCGGATCTGCAGGAGTATCTTCGGCATCAGATACGCCGCCACGGCGTCACTGGTGGCCACGGACACAACACCCGCCACTTCTTCTGAGCGCCCGGTCGCAGCAAGGCCCAGTTCATGCGCCGCCGCGCCCATCACGCGGGCATGGCCCAACAGCTCCTGTCCCGTGGTGGTCATTGCCATGGTTTTGCCGACCCGCTCAAACAGCGTCACCCCTAGTGCCAGCTCCAGAGCGGCGACTTGGCGACTGAGGGTTGGTTGCGACTGCCCAAGCTTACGCGCAGCAGCCGACAACGAGCCGGTCTCTGCCGTCTCGAGAAAGGCGCGCAACTGGTTCCAGTCGACCTTATCCATACGTAAATGCATATGTTGTCTGCAATTTATCGCAATACCCCGTGATGATGCGCAAGGATAGCATCCGCACTGTGTTGGCTTTCGCCTTACATCCATGCACAGGACGCGCACCATGCACTCACCCATCACCACAGCCGTCGACCCTTGCTCTGCAGCTGCAGCACAGGTTGCCATGGCCGACAAGGCACGCTTCTGGAACCGGATTGCGCGTAAATACGCGAACGATCCGATTGCGGATCAGGCCGGTTACGAGCGGACGCTGCAGCGCGTGCAAGCTTTGCTGTCTACAGAGCATGAGGTGCTGGAAATCGGTTGTGGCACGGGTACCACCGCCCTGCGTCTGGCTCCCGCTACGCGGCGGCTGGTGGCCACCGATGTAGCCGAGCAGATGATTGCCATTGCAGGCGAGAAACTCGTCAGCCAACCCATGCCACAGCTGCACTTCAAAGTAGCCGACGCCGACGCACCTGCGGCCGAACAGGGCACCTACGACGCCGTGCTGGCGTTCAACCTGCTGCATCTCGTGACAGATCTGCCGCAAGCGCTGAGTTCAGCCATCAACGCCTTGAAACCAGGCGGCTTACTGATCTCGAAGACGCCCTGCCTGAATGAGATGAACCCACTGATCCCCAAGCTGGCCCTGCCGCTGCTGCGCGCCATCGGCAAAGCACCGCCAGTGCTGTGCTTCGACGCCCGCCAGCTCCAGGCGGCCATGACTCAGCAAGGCCTGGAAATTCTGTCCGTCGAGCGCCATGGCTGCAAGAGCAAGGATTGGCGGGTATTTATCGTGGCGCGCAAGCCGCGATTATAAAAGTAAGTGCGCGGCATATTTAGTTCCAAGAAAAAGTAGGCTGATTCACGGGCTCATATATATACGTCATCTCAGAAGTTTCAATGCAGCCAAGTTGGCGGCCTGTACTTTTGACGTTGATCTGTTGCCAATAATTAGGAATTTTATTATGAAAAACTATGCTTTAGTTTTCCTTTTTGGTTCCCATCTTGCTTTGAGTGGCTGCGCAACTACAAGTAGCCAGCTCGGCCATAGCGCAGTTGCAACTCAATCTCCGCAGCCCTCTCAGGCAGGCGCAGACTACAGTACCTCAGCGGAGAGTTCCGATGCTGGCTTAACAACACGAGGCGCGGTTGAAACAGCTCAAGATATTACACAGACTGCTCGCGAAGCCAAATCTACTGTGTATGAAGTTAAGCAAACCATAAATGAACTTAAAGGCTTAATGGAGGGGTGGTAATTTAATCGCCGGCTCCGCCTCATCATTTACTGCGCTCGTTATATATTCTGCCTCCCTTAATTCCTAGGCGCGTTAGTGCGCATAGGACGTTTGCTTGGGAGATCACTATTAATACAGTGAAAGAATTTAGTTACAAACCTGGACCTGCCGGTCCAACTCTATGTTGTACCCACTAAAAACATTGGAGCTTGCCATGTACCTTCGCTCAATCACCGCACTGACCACCGCGTTCCTCCTGTCCGGCTGCGCCGCCACCATCAACCAAAGCGGGCTGGAACAACGCACGGCCCAAGCCATCGGCCAACCCATCGGGCAGTTCAGCATCACCGAGCGCACCGAGGAAACCGGCGGACGCATCAACTACAACGTCAACACCAAGGACGGCGGCACCTACCGCTGCTACATGTACTCGGCCACCGGCTTTCAGAAGGCTATGAGCTTTGGCATGACGCCACATTCGGACGCCATCTGCACGGCCATGGCAGGTACACCAGCCGTTAATGGTCAACGCAGCAATAATTCCGGCAGCACCTGCAATGCCCTGCTGCAGGCAGCCGGACGCTGCTGATTGCCAGGATTTCCCGGTCAGCCCTGGCCGGGAATTGCGCTCACTACACTCGACCGCGCTGATGATTTGCGCGGTCACTCATCAGGGTGTTGATGCCATGCAAAGACTGCTCACTCACCTCCCTCTGCTATTGGTTCTGCTGATGCATGCAGATGCCCACGCAGAAGGGCGCTGCCCGGATGGCTATTTCCCGATTGGTGGCGGTAGCGCCGGCTGGGAAGGTTGCGCACCGATGGGGCCTGGAGCCGATGGCGCGCAAGAACAGGAACCCCAGCTGGAAACACGCTGGGGCGCGGTCGCGACAGCTGATGGAGCCTTAGGTGTTGCAGCCGGTCAGGAATCCCAAGAAAGCGCCGAGCAGCATGCGCTGGCTCATTGCCAAACCCACTCCGAGGGCAAGGTCTGTAAGGTTCTTATCGCCTACTACAACCAGTGCGTCGCCGTTGCCTGGGGCGATGGCGGCAGTCTTTGGGCACGCTCCCCAGGCGTATATGACGCGGAAGCAACGGCGCTGAGTAATTGCCAAAAGAGCACGACCAACTGCGATATCTACTATTCCGCATGTAGTTATGCTGAACGCGTGCAGTGAGCCGCTCGGTACTCTCCCCATTTTTAGTACTGACCAGAAGCAGAGGTCAGGCCACGAGGGCCAACTTCTGTTTTGTAAACTAAAGGGGGCGGAGTGATGTATTTCAATCGTACTGGTGATTTGAGCGGTCAATCGTTTGGATGTTGATGCCATGAAACAACTGTTTCTTTACCTTCCTCTGCTGATTGTTATGTTGGTACATGCAGATGCCCGTGCAGAAGGGCGTTGCCCCGATGGCTATTTTCCAATTGGTGGCGGTAGCGCCGGCTGGGAAGGCTGTGCGCCTATGGGGCCAGACTCTGGGGCGGGGACGTCGGAGGAGCCAGAGCCTCAGTGGGAAACGCGTTGGGGCGCAGTCGCTACTACAGATGGAGCAATGGGCGTTACGGCCGGTCAGGAATCCGAAGAAAGCGCCAAGCAGCAAGCATTGTCCGAATGCCAAGCTCACTCCCAAGGCAAGCCCTGTGAAGTCCGCATCGCCTATTACAATCAGTGCGTTGCGGTCGCCTGGGGTGATGCGGGGAGTCGCATGACCCGCTCGCCCGATCTGAAAGATGCGTAAGAGACGGCACTGCGTAATTGTGAAAAGACTACGACCAACTGCGACTTCTACTATTCCGCATGCAGTTATGCCGAACGCGTGCAGTGATTCTCTTCGCCAACTATGTGGCGTGCTCTGTAGGTACTTCAATAAGTGCGAGTAATGCTGCGTGCTATTCGCGATGGCATAGGCTGCAAGCAATAGAGCTTCTCTTTGCATCAATAAACCAGAACTTCAGCTGCTTGCCAAAGCAGGAGCAGATAATTTGAAAGCACCAGCACTCCTGCTCTCCATCGCACTTGCGCTGCCGTTCACTGCAGTAGCCTGCCCAATTGGTATGCAGTACGACGGCTATGGCTGTAGTCCTCCGTATCAATACAGCATGGACGATTGGATCCGCGAGAAAAACGATTACCTGGATTCCCTTGGCCCTAAAACCCCCGCACCAGCGGTCTATAGAAGCCCCGAGGAGCTAGCAGAGCTAAGAAGACTTCAAGCTGAAAAGGAACAAAGGGATCTGAAAATTGCTCAGGAAATTGCTCAAGGGGTCTGGTTTTCCGCGTCCAGTGACACCCCTGAAGGCAAACTTTGCGTGGCGACCTTTGCCAAATTCACCCGTGCAGATAATGGTAAAAACGGAGGGCTGGTCAGCATTCTGGGGTTTCAACAACCAAAGCCAGATGCCTGGCTGATTTTTTACGGCGCAGGCCTACCCACCCCCAGAAACGTAAAGAAAATAAAGCTCACCCTGCAGCAAGACAATGAGCCGGCTCAGACCGTACAGGTATTCAGCTACAGGTTTGAAAGAAAGGTCGGCGCGATAGCATTTGCCGTATCTGGCCTTGCCGCGGCACTGGAAGGTATGCGTGACAAACAGCACTTCAAGTTATCAATCGACGGGAAACCGGTAATGACCCTGGCGTGGACCGATGCCGCCCCCGTGATTCATCAACTCAAACAATGCGCCCAGTAGTGCAGCAGTTATCCGCCCTGCCCAACGCTCAACACATTGGGTAGGGCGCCTGAAAACCTATCTCACGGGTAAATCAGCTACCCGCCAGCTCCGAAATCAGCGAATTGACCTCCATGCTGGCCTTCTCCATATCGCTGACGGCGCGCAGCACCTTGCTCCACTCCTTCGCCTGGGCGGCGTGCAGGGCCTCATGCGCGCTGTCATGGACCTCCCGATGTGGCTGCTCCAGCTGCTGGAAGCTGCGCTGCTTGCCGTAGCGCGCGTTGGTGTCGCTGCTCTGGTACCACTGCCCCAGGCGACAGCTGGTGTGGCTGCTCAGCTGGGTGTTGCCGTCATGCAGGAACAGGCGCTGGTAGACCGTGAGTTTGAACAGCAGATGATCGAGTTTGACCGCCTCGCAGAACGAGCCCAGGGCGATGCTTTCGATCAGCTGGCTCATGTGTTCGCCCAGCACGACCATTTCATCCAGCGTCTGCGCCGAGTGCGAAACATCCCCGGATAAGCGCGTGGCCTCACTGGACAGGCTGCCGATGGAACGGCTGGCACTGTCGGTTTCCTGATTGATGCTGCCGACCAGGGTGCTGATTTCCTGGGTAGCCTGACTGGTGCGCTGCGCCAGCGCGCGAACCTCATCGGCTACTACGGCAAAGCCACGGCCCTGTTCACCGGCGCGGGCTGCTTCGATGGCGGCGTTCAACGCGAGCAGGTTGGTCTGGTCGGAAATCGCCTTGATCAGCTCAACAATCCGGCTGATCTCGCTGACCCGCTGCTGCAGCAGATCGACACTTTGCACGCTGCTCACGCCCTGCACCGCCATGCTGCTCAGGGAGTCCGAGAAGCCTGCCAGCAGCACTGAGGTTTGCTGGAAGATGCCGCTGTGCTGTTCGAGCTTGGCGACTTCCTGGTTCAGCTGTTCGGCCTGGGCCACCACGCCATCACGGGTCTGCGAGAGGGAATCTTCAAAGCGGCTCAGTTTGCCATGCAGCTCATGCTGATAACGGGTTACGCCATTAAGCTCGTTGCGCTCCTGCTGGCTCTGTTGATGCAAGCTGCGCAGCTCGTCCAACTCGCGCTGCATGGCGGATTTTTCCTGACCTAGACGACTGACTTCCTGCTCCAGACTCTCACAACGCAAACGCCATTTACGGTCAAACATGATGCACGCAACTCCAAAAAGACGGCAGGAGACAGCAGCCGGAACTACCGGCAATACAGCTTATTTCGGCAACCTCAGATAAAGGTTGAGCTGGATCAACGACGGTCGAGGGCGAGCTGCATCTGCACTTCTGCATCGGCCGCATCGCTTAGCTGAGTCAGTGGTTGCGGATGGCCGATGCAATAGCCCTGGGCATAGTCGAGGCCCAGTTTGCGCACACACTCAAGCGTCTCCGGGCTTTCGACGAATTCAGCCACGGTGCTCAGACCCAGCTGGCTGGCGATCTGCTGCATCGAGCCGACCATGGCCTGGTTGATCGGGTCACTCTCGATACCGCGGATAAAACTGCCGTCGATCTTGACGATATCCAGCGGCAGATGGCGCAGGTAAGCGTAGGAGGCAAAGCCGCTGCCAAAGTCATCCAGCGCCACTTTCAGGCCCAGGCTGCGCAACTGCTTGATCCACTGCGCAGACACCCCCAGCTCGCCCAGCGCGACCATCTCGGTCACTTCGATGCACAGCTTGTGCGCCGGCAAGTTGTGCCGCAGCAGCTCGCTGTGGAGCATCTCGTGGAAGTGCGCGTTGAGCAGCGAGCTGGCAGTCAGGTTGAAATTCACCTGAGCCAATTGCTGCAGATGCCGCGGGTTGTCCGCCAGCCATTGCAACAGGCGCATCACCACCCAGCGGTCGATGGCACCGAGAAAGCCGTAGCGCTCGGCGGCACCGAGAAACTGCCCCGGGCTGATCCACTCGCCACTGTGCGGGTCGTGGTAGCGCAGCAGCACTTCATAGCGCAGGCCATCGCTGGCGTTCTGCAGCGCCATTACCGGCTGATAGAACAGCTCGAAATGGCCCAGTTCGATGGCCTCACGCAGGCGGGTGATCCATTGCAGCTGACGCTGATGCTCCAGCAGCACGCCATCGGCCGGGTTGAACTGCTGCACGCGGTTGCGGCCGAGGTGTTTGGCCAACTGGCTGGCGCTGTCGGCCCAGTTCAATGCGGTTTCCCAGTCGCTTACGCCGCTGTCCAGCTCCAGCAGGCCGATGCTGGCCTGCACACGGAATGGTCGGCCCTGCCAGCTGAAGACGAATTGCTCAACGCAGTGGCGCAGATTTTCTGCATGTTCCAGAGCGGCTTCGTTGTTGATTTCACGCAACAGCACGGCGAATTCATCGCCCCCAATGCGTGCCAGCTCGGCATGCCGCGGCAGTTGGTGCCGTAAGTGGCCAGACAGCTGGCGCAGCAGCTGATCACCCGCCGAATGCCCGCACAGGTCATTGACCTGCTTGAACTGATCCAGGTCCAGGCACAACAAATGGCTGTAGCGCGGGGTGCTCTGGCCTTTGAGGCTTTCACGTAGCAGGCGCTCCAACTCGCGGCGGTTGAGCAGGCCGGTCAGCGAGTCATGTGCAGCCAGGTACTGCAGACGTTCTTCCAGCGCGCGGCGCTCACTGAGGTCGACCACGATGCCTTCGATGCAATCCTGGGTCGGGCGCAGGTGTAACGACAGGTACACCCAATGGCTCTGCCCGTCGAGGCCATGAATCTGACATTCCTGGCTGGTGGCCGGTTGCTCGTTATGCAGTTGCGCCACGTACTCGGCCCACTGTTCGGTGCCCAACAGCTGCTGCATGGACAGCTCGCGGCTGTCCTGTGCCAGCCCCAATAGCGCGGTAAAGCTGGGGTTGGCTTCAATCAGGGCGCCGCTGCGGGTGCACCGGAAAATACCCTCACCACTGCTGCTGAACAACGCTTGGTACTGCTCCAGATTGCCCAGCGCCTGAGCCTTGCTTTGCAACAAGGCACGGCGGATATGCTCCAGTTGCTTATCGAGGATGGCGCCAAACAGCAGCATGCTCAGCACTGGCAGGTAGGCATGCATGTAATTAAACCCCGGCGGCAAGGGAATCACACCCGTGCGGCCGAGGGGTACCAACAGCATCAGCAACAGGGCCGAACTCCAGCACAGCAGGTAACCGATGGCATAAGGCCGCCGCTGGTACACGCCGAGAATCAACAAGAGCAGCTGGAACATGCCGTTAAACAGGATCAGCACATTCAGTGCCTGGTAGGAGCGGAAATGGCCATAGCTGACTATGGTCCAACCGCACACCAGCAGGGTCACGGCAAATAGCACGTTGCGCAGATGGCGCACACGGCCCAACTCCAGTTTCAGCGAGCTGGCGAGAAACAGGCTGCTGAAGATCAACATGCCAGGGTTGGCCAAATTGGCCATCTGAGCCGACAACCACACCCACTGCGGCGCCAGCAGGCTGATGATGCCGTGCATGCTGGCGTTGTACAGCGCCACACTGGCAACCGTCAGGCAGAACCACACCAGCTGCGTTTCGCGCAACGCGCTGTATTTCACCAGGAAGAACAGAGTCAGGCTGAGCAGCGCACCCAACAGCAAGCCGCTGCGCATCCAGTGTTCGGCCAGCAATAGCGGACTTTGTTCGGCCGCCACCAGCTGCATCGGCACACTCACCGCCGAACCGCTTTGCACCCGCAGTAACAAGGTATGCGGACCTTCGCCAAGGCGGGGCAGGTTGAGCAGAAAATGTGGTGAGGGCGCACCACGCAAAAGAAAATCGCGGTGGTCACCGCTGTAGAAGGGCGCGATCAACCGCTCACGGTCGTATAGCCAGACTTCGATATCGTCGAGAAAAGGCCGGTCGATCATCAGGTCAAGGCGTTCGGCCACCGGTGCATCAAGGCGAAACGCCAACCACCAGGCGCTGGCGGAGTAACCCAGGCGCGGCACGCCATCCATTCGTGTGCCTTCGCGGTCAATTCGCTGCTGCACTTCGGCCGCGGTCAAATTGCCACTGGGGTCTTCCAGCACCAAACTGGCGGGCACTTCTACCGGCCGCGTGAGCTGTTCGTTGCTCAGCACCAACAATGGCAGCTCAGCAAACGCCGAAGCGCTGCCCAGTGCAAAGCAGAGCAATGCAGCCAGCAAAGGAAGGTTGAGCAAACGGAGCATCCTGGCGCCTCAATAAACTGCGAGGTGCGCCAAGGCTCAGGGTGAACACAGCTCGCCGGCTAGAGCGAGTTGACGCTCGAGAATTCTAGCTGAGAACTGGCGATTTGATTGCGCTGACGGTCTCACTCAGCTCCAGTAGCAGCCCGGTAATTTGCTCGGCACTCATGTTGAAGGGGTCAAAACGGTCGCTGGAGGAATATTTCAGAAACAACTCGCGGTTGGCCTGCTTCGCACCAGCCCAGCCCATGCTCCAGTTGCCGTAACGGCGCATGCTGATTTCCGCGTAATCGAGGATGGTCAGTTCCTTGTGCCGGCTGTCATCTGCCAATCGGTTGTACAGGGCGTTCACCTCTGCACGCGGGCCTTCCAGCGCCTGCAGGAAGATATCCGCGTTGCAACAGAGGATGCCGGTCAGTCCTTTGCCTGGATTGTTGCGCTGTGAACTGTCGAGAATCTCGCGGATCAGCTCGGAAGAAACGCCGTGACTGGCACGGCTGGCGTAAGTGAGGCGCACAAGCATGGTGATCTCCTTTAGCGCGGAAGCAGGGTCCGGGCCAGAATCAGGGTGCCCACGCCCCAGGTGGCGTTGAGCAGAAAGCCAATCAAAAAGCGGCCCGGCAACTGCGCCGGATCAACCCCCATACCCTTGAGCGGAAACACCACCAGCAGGGCAACAGTAGTCAGGGCGATACCACCAAACAGCAGAGCCTTGATCCAGGGTTGTGGCTTGTGTGCATCCCAGCGCAACACCAGCAGCATCACCACCGCCCAGACACCGCCCCAGAAGGATGCCGAAAGCAATGACGGCACTCCCAGCGGCGCCGTTGGGGTCAAGTTGAACGGCGCAAACGGCACCACAGCCAAGGCATGCAACACGCCCAAAACCGGCTGATGAAAGAACGGCACGGCCAGAAAACCCGCTACAAAGAACAAGCTAAGACGTAGCATAGACACATCCTTTGCTGAGAATTATCAGCCGATACTGCCCTATCTGTATAAGATTTGTATAACTAATTGCGTAACATTCTTCTGCCTACACGCGTAACAAAAGCCCTCGGGCACTCTCTATAGTGGCTACTTAGCGGCTGACATAATCAACCGACGCATCAGCATCAAGGAAACAGACACCGTGCATGCCATGCTTCCCTTGCTCGACCAACTGGCGTTTCCGGCCATCCGCCGTGGCCAGCTGGAAGCACTGCAGATCAACCTGACCTACCGCTGCAACCAGCGCTGCCTGCATTGCCACGTCAATGCCGGGCCGACCCGCACCGAGGCCATGACCGATGAAAGCCTGGCCCTGCTGCATCAGGTGATCGACGCCCACCCTGTGCACACCCTCGACCTCACCGGCGGCGCGCCGGAGATGCACCCGCGTTTTCGCGAGATCGTCAGCCACGCGCGGCGCGAAGGCCTGCGGGTGATCGATCGCTGCAACCTGACCATCCTCAGTGAGCCGGGCTATGAAGACCTGGCGCAGTTTCTCGCCGACCAAGGCGTGGAAATCAGCGCTTCGCTGCCTTGTTACTCACGCGATAACGTCGACAAGCAGCGCGGCGATGGTGTGTTCGATGCCAGCATCAAAGGCCTGCAACAACTCAATACCCTGGGCTACGGCCAGCCGGGTAGCGGCCTGATCCTCAACTTGGTGTACAACCCGCAAGGGCCGAGCCTGCCGCCACCGCAAGCGGCGCTGGAAGCCGATTACAAACGCCACCTGGTCGAGGACTTCGGCATCGTCTTCAACCACCTGCTGACCATCACCAACCAGCCGATTGCGCGCTTTGGCAGCACCCTGGTCAGCAAGGGCCAGTTCAACGTCTATATGCAGCTGCTGCGCGACAGCTACCGGCCGGAAAACCTCGAACCCTTGATGTGCCGCAGTCTGGTCAGCGTCGATTGGCAGGGCTACCTGTACGACTGCGATTTCAACCAGATGCTCGATCTGCCGCTGCAACTGCCAGAGGTGATCGGCCGTGATCGGCCGCACCTGCGCGATCTGCTTAGTGCAACACTGGCCGGCAACCCCATCGTGACCCGTGATCATTGTTATGCCTGCACCGCCGGACAGGGCTCCAGCTGCGGCGGCTCGTTAACTTCCTAAGGATCGAAGCATGCAACCAACCAGTCTCACCGGGCTGTTCTTCTGGGGCTTTCTTGTGGTCTACGGCGCGCTGATGCTGGCCTTGTCGCCACGCGCCGTAACCCTGGGCGGGTTCTTTAATGGCGAGGACAACCAGGGCCGCAGCGCCAGCCCGTGGCTGATCACCTCCAGCATCTTTATCAGCTGGATCTTCGCCAAATCGGTGACCAATGCCGCCAATCTGGGTGCCACTTATGGCCTGGTCGGCGGCTTGGCCTATGCCATGTACTGGCTGTCAATTCCGCTCACTGGCTTTGTCATCTACCGCCTGCGTCGGCGCTTTGCGGCGACCGGCCTGGTCAGCTTCCTGAGCAGTCACTACGGCCGTGGCGCAGCGCTGGCGTTTTCCGCCGCGATTCTGATTCGTCTGTTTAACGAGGTGTGGAGCAATACCGCGGTGGTCGGCGGTTATTACGGTGACTCCGGCAGCTTCGAATTTATTGCCTCGGCCTTGCTGTTTACCGCCGTGACCCTGGCCTACAGCCTGCGCGGCGGGCTGCGCAGCTCGATCCTAACCGACGCGGCGCAAGCGGCGATCTTCGTGATTGCCCTGGTCTGGGTGCTCGGCCTGGTGCTGCCGCAGCATTCGCCGACTGAGCTGGCCAGCACCAGCAACTGGGCACTGAATGCCGGGGTCGACCTGCTGCTGGTCGCCGGCCTGCAGGCCTTCAGCTACGGCTTCCATGATCCAGTGCTGACAGATAGGGGCTTTATCAGCGAAGAGAAGGCTATGCGCCGCTCCTTCGTGATTGCCGGGGTGCTGGGTTTTATCGCCATCCTCGCCTTCAGCCTAATCGGCGTGCACGCCCAACTTACCGGCCTGGCCGCCTCCGACAACGTACCCGCCGCCCTGGCCAAGAGCCTGGGCATCGGCGCGCTGCTGGTGATGACCGTGGTGATGGTTTCCGCTGCTGGTTCGACCCTGGATTCGACCTTCTCCAGTCTGGCCAAACTGGCCGGGCGCGAGTTGCCGAAGCTGGCCGGGCGCGACCTCGGACAGAAAGCCATTGGCGTCGGCATGGCGGTGATGGTGGTGTTCGCACTGCTCGGTAACCTGCCAATGATCGCAGGCACCGATATTCTCAAGGCCACCACCATCAGCGGCACCATGGTCATCGGCCTGGCCCCGGTATTCGTCCTGCACGGCCTGACCACTCCGACGCGGCTGGGCTTTCACCTGAGCTTCTGGACCGGCCTGGGCCTGGGCGTCGCCCTGACCCTGAACTGGATTCCACAGAGCTGGGCCATCGGCGACGGCAAATATGCGTTGCTGCTCGGCACCAACCTGTATGGCCTTGGGCTGTGTGTACTCGGCTATCTGCTGCCCGGTTGGTTGCTGCAGCGCAAAGCAGGCAAAGCCTGATGCGCGCCGGCCGCGACTGCCCGCTGGACTATCGCCTGACGCCGGATGCCTTTAGCGGTGAGCCGCTATTCGAGTGCGACACCCTCTATGTGGTCGGCGGCCTGTATGGCAATCGCCAGGCCCTGGCCGCCCTGCAACGGCGCCTAGCCGCCGAACCACAGGCGCGTGTGGTGTTTAACGGCGACGCGCACTGGTTTGACCGCGACCCGCAGATTTTCCAGCAGATTGAGCAGGGCATCAGCGCCCATATGGCCCTGCGCGGCAATGTCGAAACCGAACTCGGTCGTGCCAACGACAGCGGTGCAGGCTGCGGCTGCGCCTACCCGATGACGGTGGATGAGGCAGTGGTCGAGCGCTCCAATGCCATTCAGCAGGAATTGAACCGAACCGTGCAGAGCTTGCCGGATATGGCCGAGCGCCTGGCGTCACGGCCGAGCACAGCACTGGTCAGCGTGGCCGGCCAACGCGTGGCGATCAGCCATGGCGACGAGCAGTCCCTGGCTGGCTGGAGCTGCTCGCGGGAATCGCTCAGCGAGCCGGAGCGCCAGGAGCAACTGGACGCCTGGTTTACCGCCAACAGGGTGCAGGTACTCGCCACCAGCCATACCTGCTCGGCGGTGGCCTTGAACCTGGAGCATGGCGCGCTGATCAATAACGGCGCGGCCGGACTGCCGAACTTTGCCGGTGGCCGCTATGGCCTGCTCAGTCGCATCGCCACCACGCCACACCCGGCGGCGCTTTACCGTTGCCAGCGTGACGGCCTGTTTATCGAAGCGCTGCCGCTGAACTACGACCACACTGCTTTTCTCGCCGACTTCGACCGCCAGTGGCCTGCCCATAGCCCGGCGGCGTTGTCCTATCGTTCGCGGGTGCTCGGCCAACTGACCGACCGCCCAGAGACTGCTCTGCTGGCCGGTTTTAGCCTGTGCCAAAGCCTTTGCGCCTTGGAGGCGCTGACTGATGAATAGCCGCAAACTCGCCCTGATGGGCCTGATCCTCGCGCTGCTGGGCAGCTTCTTTGTCTTCGACATCGGCCAGTACCTCAACCTGGAAGCACTCAAGGCGCAGCAAGCGGCGCTGAATGCTCAAGTGGCCGCGCAGCCCTGGCTAGCGGCGGGGCTGTTCTTTATCGCTTACGTCGCGGTCACGGCGCTGTCGCTGCCCGGCGCGGCCTTGATGACCTTGCTGGCCGGCGCACTGTTCGGTCTGCTCGAAGGCTTTGTGCTGGTGTCCTTCGCCTCGACGCTGGGCGCGACCCTGGCCATGCTCAGCAGCCGTTTTCTGCTGCGCGATTGGGTGCAAAGCCGCTTCGGCCAGCGCCTGGCCGGTATTGATGCGGGCATCGAACGTGAAGGCGCGTTCTACCTGTTCGCCCTGCGCCTGGTGCCGCTGTTTCCGTTCTTTTTGATCAACCTGGCCATGGGCCTGACCCGCCTGCCGGCGCGCACCTACTGGTGGGTCAGCCAGCTCGGCATGCTGCCGGGCACACTGGTCTTCGTAAATGCCGGCCGCGAACTGGGCCAGCTGGACTCCCTGGCTGGCATCCTCTCGCCGGGGCTACTGGGTGCCTTCGTGCTGCTGGGGGTATTCCCGCTGATCGCGCGCAAGCTGCTCGGCCTGATCCAGGCGCGGCGGGTGTATGCCGGTTGGCACAAACCGAAAACCTTCGACCGCAACCTGCTGGTGATCGGCGCGGGTGCCGGTGGCTTGGTCAGCGCCTATATCGCGGCGGCGGTGAAGGCCAAGGTCAGTCTGATCGAAAAGCACCAGATGGGCGGCGACTGCCTGAACACCGGCTGTGTGCCATCCAAGGCGCTGCTGCGTTCGGCCAAGCTGGCCAATGAACTGAAAAAGGGCCCGGCGCTGGGCTTTAGCGGTGTGCAGGGCACGGTGGATTTCCCGGCCGTGATGCAGCGCATCCAGCGGGTGATTGCCGATATCGAACCGCATGATTCGGTCGAGCGTTACACCGGCCTGGGCGTCGAAGTCATTCAGGGCGAAGCGAAGATCCTCTCGCCCTGGAGCGTGGAGGTGAACGGTCAGACCCTGACCAGCCGCAACCTGATTATCGCGGCCGGGGCGCGGCCGTTGGTGCCGAAGATTCCTGGCCTGGAGCAGGTGCAGAGCTACACCTCGGACAGCATCTGGAGCCTGCGTGAACAGCCGCGCTGGCTGCTGGTGCTCGGTGGCGGACCGATTGGCTGCGAGCTGGCCCAGGCCTTCCAGCGCCTCGGCAGCCAGGTGATTCAGGTGGAGCTGGCCGAACGCCTGCTGCCGCGCGAGGATGCCGACGCCAGCGAGTTGGTACTGAATAGCCTGCGTGCCGACGGCGTGGATGTGCGCCTGCAACACCGCGCCGAACGCTTTGAAGTGGTCAATGGCGAACAACGCATGGTCGCCCGCCGCGTGGACACCGGCGAGGAGGTGACCATCGCCTTCGACGGTCTGCTGCTGGCCCTCGGCCGGGTGGCCAATGTCAGCGGCTACGGCGTCGAGGAACTGGGCCTGACGGTGCGGCCTAACGGCACCCTGGAAACCGACGAATACCTGGCGACACGCTTCCCCAATATCTATGCGGTGGGCGATGTCACCGGGCCGTACCAGTTCACCCATGTGGCGGCGCACCAGGCCTGGTATGCGGCGGTCAATGCGCTGTTCTCAGGTTTCAAGCGCTTCAAGGTGGATTACCGGGTGATTCCTGCCTGCACCTTTACCGACCCCGAAGTCGCCCGCGTCGGCCTCTCCGAAGGCGAAGCCAAGGCGCAGAACATTGCCTACGAGGTGACCCGCTACGGCATCGACGACCTCGATCGGGCGATTGCCGACGAGGCTGCCCACGGCTTTGTCAAAGTGCTCACCGTGCCGGGCAAGGATCAGATTCTCGGGGTGACCATCGTCGGCGAACACGCCGGGGAGCTGCTCGCCGAATACGTGCTGGCGATGAAGCATGGCCTGGGCCTGAACAAGATTCTCGGCACCATTCACACCTACCCGACCATGGCCGAGGCCAACAAGTACGCGGCCGGCGAATGGAAACGCGCCCATGCCCCGCAAGGCCTGCTGCGCCTGGTCGAGCGTTTCCATACCTGGCGCCGCAGCTGATGAGTAGGTTACTGCTGGCCCTGCTGATGCTGACGCCGCTGGCGCAAGCCGAAAACCAACTGACGCCCTGGACGGCCGGCCCGCCCAGCAGCGAATGGTCAGCGCCCTGGCGCCTGGCGGATATCCCCAAACTCAAACCGTCCGAACGTACGCTGGTCGAGCAGGATGGCCAGCAGGTGTTGCGCATTCAGGCCGATGCCGCCGCAGGCGGCTTACTGCATCCGCTGGACCTGCCCGGCGATCAGCCCTGGCAACTGAGCTGGCAGTGGCGCACCGAGCGCAAACTGGAACAGGCGCGCTTCGCCACCCGTGAAGGGGACGACTACGCCGCGCGGGTTTATGTGCTGCTGGATTACCCGTTGGATTCGTTGAGCTTCGTCACCCGGCAGAAGCTGCGCCTGGCGCGCACCTTCTTCGACCCTGATCTGCCAGCGGCAACCCTCAGCTATGTCTGGGACAACCGCGCGACACCCGGCACCCACGCGCGCAGCGCCTACACCGAGACGGTGGAAATGCACGTGCTGCGCGGTCCCGAAGCGCCACTGGGGCAATGGCTCAGCGAGTCCCGCGACCTGAATGCCGATGCCACCGCCGCCTTTGGCAGCGCACCGCGCAGGATTCTTGGTGTGGTGTTTGCCGCCGACAGCGACAACACCGGGGAGTTGGCCGAAAGCTATTTTGCCGTGCCGCAGTTGCAGCGCTAACGGGCCGCGGCGCAAGCCCGTACCATTAGCGCACACCGATTACCTGACGGACGTCCGCGTGTGAGCACTCATTACGACCTTCTATTGATCGGCGCCGGCCACGCCCACCTCGGCGTGCTGCGGCGCTGGGCCCTGGTCGAGCGGCCGCCGGGGCGCGTTGCGCTGCTCAGTGCCGGTCCGGTGGCCTGGTATTCCGGCATGCTACCGGGGCTGCTGGCTGGCCGGCATCGGCCAGAGGATTGCCAGGTCGAGCTGCAGGCGCTGTGCCGCGCGGCCAAGGTCGAGTTGATTGTCAGCCCGCTGGAAAGCCTGTCCGCCGCACAGCAACAGGTGCAACTAGCCAATGGGCAAACCTTGAATGGCAGCTGGCTGTCGCTGAATGTCGGCGCGCAGGTTTCTGCACCTGCGCAGCACGGTGATGCCATGCAGGTGCTGGCAGTAAAACCCTTCGCGGAATTTCTTGATGGTTGGCAACGCTGGCAGGCCGAGCCTCAGCCCTTGGCGATTCTCGGCGGCGGCGCGGCGGGAGTTGAACTGGCGCTGGCCTTGGCCGGGAAGGTGCCGCAACTTGCGCTGTTCTGTGCCGGGCATCTGCTCGATGGTTTGTCTGCTGGTGTGCGTCTGCGTGCCCTCGGCCATCTGCGTCAGCGTGGTGTGTGGGTGCGCGAGGATTGCCCAATCAGCCGCATTGAGGACGACTGCCTGTTCAGCGGCGACGAACCGGTCTGGCGTGGTCAGCGACTGCTGTTGGCCAGCGGAGCCAAGGCTTTTGCCTGGCCGGCGCACAGCGGGCTGGGCTGCGATGAGCAGGGCTTTGTATTGATTGCGCCGACGCTGCAGAGCTACACCCACCCGACGATTTTCGCCGTGGGCGACTGCGCCAGCCTGCCCGGCGCACGCAAAAGCGGGGTGTACGCGGTGCGCCAGGGGCCGGTGCTGGCGAACAACCTCAGCGCCGCCTTGCGCGGCCTGCCCCTCAAACGCTACCGGCCGCAACGCCAGAGCTTAGCGCTGCTGGCCACCGGCGACGGCGGCGCCCTGTTGGACTGGCATGGACACAGTGCCGGCGGGCGTTTCTACGGGCGCTGGAAGGATTTTCTCGACAAGGGCTTTATTCAGCGCCATCGCCTGTAAGGACTGATCCACCTGCTACCAAAGTGCCATGGCCCTGAACCGCCACGGGTGCTCGAATCATCCTCCCAGCAAAGGTTGGCCGCAGGGAGCGACACCCGCTATGGTCTATAGATTCGCTGACAGCGGCCGATTGCCTACCCAGGCATCTCCAGCTGCACGCACTCCCATTTCAGCAGGCATGGCCCGTCCACTTCATGGTGGCGTGCCGAGGCAGTTTCTGGTCGTGGTTCGACCAGAATAAAAATAACGAGGTTTGTCATGCGTTCTGCGTTTATTACCTACCCCAAGGCCTGCCTGCTGCATGCCATCGGGCTGGCCGGGTTGATGGTGACGTACCAGCAGATCCAGCTGCCCTGGTTTATCAGCATTCCGTCCTTTCTGCTGCTGGCCCTGTGGCCGTGGCTGGGGCCCTGGCAGCGCCAGCATGAAGAGCTGCCCGTATCCGCCGAGACGCCACATGATGCGTTCAGCACCCTGAGCCAGAACCTGTCGCGGCACACCTGCCACAACGCCCTGGCCGCCGCTGAAGTGGCGCATGCGGCGCAGCAGCTGGCCGGCAAACTGCAATCGCAACTGAGCGCCACCGAGCAGATCAACCAGGCCGCCGAGGCCATCACCCACACCGAACAGGACAGTGCCCAGCGCGCCGAACAGACCCTGATTGCCGCGCAAAGCGTGCGGCAAGACAGCAGCAGCGGGCAGCAGGAGCTGCGTCAGGCAATCGACGCCATGCAGCACCTGAGTGCGCAGACCGCCACCAGCCGCGAGCTGATTGACGGCCTGAGCAGTCGCACCGAGCAGATCGAGAAAGTCACCCAGGTCATCCAGTCGATTGCCAGCCAGACCAACCTGCTGGCGCTCAATGCGGCCATCGAGGCGGCCCGCGCTGGTGAACTCGGCCGCGGCTTTGCGGTGGTCGCCGATGAGGTGCGTAACCTGGCCGGCCGCACCAGCAGCGCCACCGAGGAAGTCGGGCAGATCGTCAGCGATATCCGCCAACAGAGCGCGGCGGTGGTCAGCCATATGCAGCAGCAGGCCGAACAACTGACCCTGGCCGCGCAGCAGGTCGAGCACACCGGCGCGCAACTGCAAGGCATTGCCGGATTGGCGGCAAATGTAGAGGATCAGGTCAGCCAGATCGACAGCGGCACCCGGCAGAACCACGAACGCCTGGCTGAACTGTCTGTGGCGGTCGGCCAGCTGCGCGGCGATGTTAGCGACAGCGAAGGGCAGACGCGTCAACTCAGCAGCGCCGCCGAGCGGTTAGTCGCGCAGGCCGAAAGCGTCAGCGAACAGCTCGCCGAAGTCGGCCTGGATGACTACCACCAGCGCATCTACGACCTCGCACGCAGCGCCGCAGTGCAGATTGCCGCGCAGTTCGAGGCTGATCTGCAAAGCGGACGGATCAGCGCCAGTGACCTGTTCGACCGTCATTACCAGCCGATTGCCGGCAGCTTCCCGGCCAAGTACAAAACGCGCTTTGACGGCTATGCCGATCAGGTACTGCCGGCCATTCAGGAACCCCTGCTCAGCCAGCACGAAGGCCTGGTGTTCGCCATCGCCTGCACCGCCGAAGGCTACGTACCAACGCACAACAATGCCTTCAACCACCCACCATGCGGTGACCGCGCTGTGGACACGCTGAAGAGTCGCAGCAAGCGCCTGTTCAACGACCGCACCGGCATCCGCTGTGGCAGCCATCAGAAACCGGTGCTGCTGCAGACCTATATGCGCGACACCGGTGAGCTGATGCATGACCTGTCGGTGCCAATTATGGTCAACGGCCGGCATTGGGGCGGCATTCGCCTCGGATACAAACCCGAACCCTGATCGGCGCTGTATGCCTGCACGTGATAGGCACCATTAAGCCGTTTACATTATCGCCAGCGGCTAACGCGCGTAAGCTGCATGCCTCTTTGCTCATCAGGGCCTGCGCCCCAAGGAATACCCATGAAGATCCTGCTGGTACTGACCTCACACGACCAACTGGGCAACACCGGGCAGAAGACCGGCTTCTGGCTGGAGGAATTCGCCTCGCCGTACTACGTGTTCAAGGATGCCGGCGCGCAACTGACCCTGGCCTCGCCCAAAGGCGGCCAGCCACCTTTGGACCCTAAGAGCGACGCCCCTGATGCACAGACAGCCGCTACCGAGCGCTTCCGTGCTGATCCGGCAGCGCAACAGGCGCTGGCCAACACCGTGCCGCTGAGCCAGGTGAAGGCCGATGATTTCGACGCCGTGTTCTATCCGGGCGGCCATGGCCCACTGTGGGATTTGGCCGAAGACCGCACCTCCATCGCACTGATCGAACACTTCCAGGCACAAAACAAACCGGTAGCGGCGGTCTGTCACGCTCCGGGTGTGCTGCGTCATGTCAAAGCGGCCAACGGTCTGCCGCTGGTCAGCGGCAAGAAAGTCACCGGCTTTAGCAACAGCGAAGAGGCTGCGGTGCAGCTAACCGACGTGGTGCCATTCCTGGTGCAGGATATGCTCATAGCCAACGGTGGCCATTACACCAGCACGAACGATTGGCAGAGCCATGTAGCCGTAGATGGTCTGCTGATCACCGGGCAAAACCCGGCCTCATCGGATGCCACCGCAGACGCGTTGATCCACCTGCTCAAGCAGGCTTGAATCAGACGGAGTGAAGGGGGCGACCATGCAACTGAATGCCGACTTTAGTCAGCGCGCCTTGATCCGTCCGGCCGACAGCCCCTGGGTGGCTTCACCCATGCCAGGGGTGGAGCGGCGCATGCTGGACCGCATCGGCGAGGAGGTGGCGCGCGCCACCAGCATCGTGCGCTACGCGGCAGGTTCGCGCTTCAGCGAGCATCACCACCCCGGCGGCGAGGAGTTTCTCGTGCTCGATGGGGTGTTCTCCGATGAGCGCGGCGATTACCCCGCCGGCACTTACGTACGTAACCCCATCGGCAGCCACCACGCACCCTTCAGCCGCGAAGGCTGCACGATCTTCGTCAAACTGATGCAGTTCGATGAAGCTGATGATCAGCCCGTGGTGATCGACAGCACCCAGGCGCAATGGCGACCCGGACTGGTGCCGGGCCTGCAGGTGTTGCCGTTGCACCAGCACGGTACCGAGCACGTGGCGCTGGTGCGTTGGGCCCCCGGCACCTACTTCAGTGCACACAGGCATTGGGGCGGCGAAGAAATCCTGGTGCTTGAAGGCACCTTTCAGGACGAGTTCGGCGACTACCCGGCCGGCAGCTGGCTGCGCAGCCCACACCTGTCACAGCACACACCGTTCAGCGAAGCAGGCTGCCTGATCTGGGTCAAAACCGGGCATTTGCCCGATTAACCCGCTGCCATCAGGCGTTTGTAGTGGCGGGTACGTCGCGCGCTTTTCAGCTGTTCCAACAACAGCGCGCGTAGCGGCGAGACCCCAGCGTGGGTGTGCTTGCCTAGGCTGAGTTGGCGCAGTTGAAACTTCACCACGGCCATGTATGCCAGGGAGGCAAACGCCTTGTTCTTCCAGCGAATAGGCGGCAATTCAGCGCTGCTGGGCTGCCCGACCTGCCACTGTTTCGGCAGCGCCGGGTTGATCGCCAGGGCCGTGGCGATCCCAGCCATGGCCACGCCGCTGGCCAGCACCTGCTCGACCACTGGCAAACGACGAATCCCACCGGTGACCATCACCGGCATGCTCGCCACAGCGGCAATCTCACCGGCGTACTCCAGGAAGTAGGCTTCGCGCGCCAGGGTACGGCCGTCGCGGGCATCGCCCTGCATGGCGGGCGCTTCATAGCTGCCGCCGGACAATTCGACCAGATCGACCGCCAGCTCATTGAGCAACTGCACCACCTGCTTGGCATCGGCCGCGTCGAAGCCGCCACGCTGGAAGTCCGCCGAGTTGAGTTTGACTGCTACGCAGAAGCTAGGGGCCACCACAGCCCGTACCGCCTTGACCACCTCAAGCAGAAAGCGCGCACGGTTTTCCAGCGGACCACCCCAACGATCGCTGCGCTTGTTGCTGATCGGCGAAAGGAATTGGCTGAGCAGATAACCGTGCGCCGCATGGATCTGCACGCCCGTAAAGCCGGCCTGTTCGGCCAACTGTGCGGTGCGCGCATAGCGCTGAATCAGAGTTTGGATTTCTGCTTCATCCAGCGTCTTGGGCACGGGGAACATTTTCGACAGGCCACCCAGCTCCAGCGCGACCGCTGACGGCGCAACGGTCTGCTGGCCAAGGTTGGCCTGCATTTGCCGACCAGGGTGGTTGATCTGCATCCAGACCTGCCCGCCTTGAGCGCGGCTGATCCGGGCCCACTCGCGGAATTTATCCAGCTGGCGCTCATCCTCCAGCACCACGCCGCCGGGGCCGGTCATGGCGCGGCGGTCGACCATCACGTTACCGGTGATCAGCAACCCGGCACCACCCTCGGCCCAGGCCTGGTAAAGGCGCAGCAATTCAGCGGACGGGCCTTGGCTGGCGTCAGCCAGGTTTTCTTCCATCGCCGCCTTGGCAATGCGGTTGGGGATGACAGTACCGTTGGGCAGGTGCAGCGGTTGAAAGGCAGTCATGGCGTACTCCGAGGTAGCAGGTGGAGCAAGGCTAAGGTTAAAGTCAACTTTAAGGTCAATAGCCCGGAGTACTGAGGATGAAAATCGGTGAACTGGCCAGCCGCACGGGGCTGGCGGCGTCGCGCATACGTTTCTATGAGGCCAGTGGGCTGATCAGCGCGCAACGTCAGGCCAACGGCTACCGCCACTACCCTGAACAGGCGGTGCAGACCCTGGGCATCATCAGCTGTGCGCAGCAAGCCGGATTCAGCCTCGACGAAATCCGCCGGCTGCTGCCGCAAGGCGAATCACAGGGCCTGGCGCACGCGGAGCTGCTGGCCAGCCTGCAGCGCAAAGTCGGTGAAATCGAGGTCATGCAGCAACGGCTGGCGCAGAACAAGGCGCAACTGCTGGGCATCATCGCCAGCATCGAAAGCAAACCCGAGGGCATGCCCTGCGCCGAGAATGCCGAGCGGGTGATGGCACAGCTACGCGGTGGCTGATGGACGCGCGTAATGTTTAGCCCAACAGCAACCAAGCATGTAAAAAACCGCATTTAACCAACGCATGGCCCTGTGTGAACCTTGTGGCCATGCGCTCTTCTCATGTGTTTTCCCCCGTTCCCCTGCACGCAGCCGCGCCGCGTGACCAGGTCAAACTGCCGCATACCCTGGCGTTCTGGGCGTTGTGGCATTGCCGTCACGCGCGCCCGCCGGATGACTGGACCGCTCAGCCCTGACTGCTCTGCCCATTCCCGTCGTCTACCAGGAAGCTGCTTATGAATGCCGCCCTCAAACCCGTAACGCCCGCCGCGGTGCGTTGCCCGTCCTACTACAGTGCCACCCTCAATGAAGAAACCGATTACCCGCCCCTGCAAGGCGAGGTCAGCGTCGATGTGGTGATCATCGGCGGCGGTTTTACCGGCGTGGCGTCTGCCGTGGAGCTGGCCGAGCGCGGCCTCAAGGTGGCGATTGTCGAAGCCAACAAGATCGGCTGGGGTGCCACCGGGCGCAACGGCGGCCAGGTCACTGGCAGCCTGTCGGGCGATGCGGCGATGACCAAGCAGATGCGCAACACCCTCGGCGAGGAAGTCGAAGACTTTATCTGGCACCTGCGCTGGCGCGGCCACGAGATCATCAAGTACCGCGTAGAGAAGTACGGCATTCAGTGCGACCTCAAGCACGGCCACCTGCATGCGGCGATGAAGCCCACGCACATGAAGGAACTAGAAGCCACCTACGCCGAAGCACAGCGTCGCGGCATGGGCGCTGACGTGACCCTGCTCGACCGCGCCGGCGTGCGCAGCCACCTGGCCAGCGACCTGTACAGCGGCGCACTGAAGAACACCCGCAATATGCACCTGCACCCGCTGAACCTGTGCATCGGTGAGGCCAAGGCCGCCGCCAGCCTGGGCGCGCTGATTTTCGAACACTCCGAAGTGCTGGAGATCATCCACGGCGCCAAGCCGGCGGTGGTCACCGCCCAAGGCCGAATCAACGCCAAGCAGGTGCTGCTGGCTGGCGACGTGTACCACAAGCTGGAGCCGAAAAAGCTCAAGGGCATGATCTTCCCGGCCATGGGCGGCATCGTCACCACCGCGCCGCTGGGTGAGCTGGCGAAAGAAATCAATCCGCAGGACCTGGCCGTGTACGACTGCCGCTTCGTCCTCGACTACTACCGCATGACCGCCGACGGCCGCCTGCTGTTCGGCGGTGGCTGCAACTACTCCGGGCGCGACTCGCGGGATATCGCCGCCGAACTGCGCCCCGGTATCGAGCAGACCTTCCCGCAGCTCAAGGGCGTCGACATCGACTTCCAGTGGAGCTGCGCCATGGGCATCGTGATCAACCGCATCCCGCAGCTGGGCAAGCTCTCGGACAACGTCTGGTACTGCCAGGGCTACTCCGGCCACGGCATCGCCACCACCCACATCATGGGCGAGATCATGGCCAACGCCCTGACCGGCACCCTGGGTCACTACGACACCTTTGCCGCCTGCAAACACATCAAGGTGCCGCTGGGTGATGTGTTCGGCAACCCGATGCTGGCCGCCGGCATGTGGTACTACCAGATGCTGGAAAAGCTGCGTTAAGAACGCTGCGGCGCTGACGCGTAAGCGCAGTCCGCTGATCAGCTGCCGGGGGCACACGTCACCGGCAGCATTGAACTTTTAATAATAATAATTATCATGTGCGCCTGAGTAGCCATCCGGCTGACCGGAGCTCACTGTGCCCGCCTCTGAATTTGACCTGTCTACCGACCTCGACACGCTCTACCGCCAGCACCACGGCTGGCTGGAAGGCTGGTTGCGGCGCAAGCTGAACGACACCTTTGCCGCCGCAGACCTGGCTCAGGACACCTTCGTCAGCGTTATTCATTCCGGTCAGGCCCATGAAATCCGTGAACCCCGGCCCTTTCTGGCGACCATCGCGCGCCGGCTGATTGCCCATCGTCATCGCCGCCAGCGCCTCGAAGACGCCTACATTGAAGTGCTCGCCAGCCTGCCGGAAGCGGTTTACCCCTCGCCGGAAGAACAGCTGCAGGCACTGGAAACCCTGCGCCAGATCGACAGCGCCCTCGACGGTCTGCCGGCCCAGGTCAAGGAAGCCTTCCTGCTCGCCCACCTGGAAGAACTCAGCTATGCCGAAATCGCCGAACGCCTGGGCGTGTCCAGCAGCTCGGTGAAGCAGTACCTGATGCGCGCCAACCGCCAATACCTGTTTGCCCTGGCCAGCTGACATGAACGGACAGCACAGCGCGGTTTACCCCAACACACCCGCCAGGCTCTTGGCCGAAGGCCAGCCGATCAGCGCAGCCGTGGCCGACCAGGCAGTGGAATGGCTGACCCTGCTGATGTCCGGCGCAACCAGCGCGCAGGAGCAGCTGGCTTGGCAGACCTGGCGCGCGGCCAGCCCTGAGCACGAACGAGCCTGGCGGCATATCGAGGCCATGACCGGACGGCTCAAGGCATTGCCTGCCAAGAGTGCCTACCAGACGCTCTCGCCCTATGCCCGCCAAACCGCTCAGGCCAGCCGCCGCACGCTGCTGCGTTCGCTGTTCTGGGGTGGCCTGCTGGCCGGCTCCGGGCTGCTGGCCAGCCGCACCCATACCTGGCAGGAACAGCTGGCCGAACACCGCACCGGCACCGGTGAGCAACGCCGCGTGACCCTCAGCGATGGCACCCGCGTGACACTCAACACCGCCACGGCACTCGATCTGCAATTCGATGCGCACACCCGTCTGCTGCACCTGCGCGCGGGCGAGATCATGGTAGTCACCGCTGCGGCCCAGGGCCTGCAGCCTGTCGACCCACGTCCGTTGGAGGTGCAGACCGCACAAGGGCGCATCCGCGCGCTGGGCACGCGTTTCAGCGTGCGCCAGGACGACGGCCACACCCAGGTGGCCGTGCAGGAAAGTGCCGTACAACTCCACCCGATCCGCAGTGACCGCGTGCAGGTGCTGCTGGCTGGGCAACGCACCGGCTTCAGCCGCACCCATATCGACCCGCTGCGCCCGCTGCATGAGGCCGACCTGGCCTGGACCCGTGGGCAGATCATTGCCGACGACATGCCCCTGGGCGAATTTATCGCCGAGCTTGATCGCTACCGCCCCGGGGTGCTGCGCTGCGATCCGCACGTGGCCGGGTTGCGCCTGTCCGGGGTGTTCCCGGTGCACGACAGCGATCGCATTCTCGCCACCCTGCCCAGCGTGCTGCCAGTACAGGTGCGCACGCGCAGCCGCTACTGGGTGCTGATCGAACAGGCCGGCTAAGCCCGCGTCGCAGCGGATAGCCGAGCGCGGCGAAAAATAATTCAGCCACGCACTGCCCGATTGCGATTCTCGCGGCACCTACACAGCAAGAACCTTATTCGCTTTCTGTGCCAGGAGCCCCCATGCACCGTGCCAATCGCCCCATGACGCCGCCGCGTCACACCGCGCACAACTTCCAACTGCGACCGAGTGGCCGCCTGCTCTTGGCCCTGGCCTGCAGCCTGGCCCTCCAGCAACTGCCGGGCGTGGCCCTGGCCGCAGACAGCACGCCCACCCAGCAGCAGGCGCAACAAGCCTTCACGATTGCCGCCGGGCCTTTGGCACCGGCACTGCGCAGCCTGTCGAGCAGCGCCAACCTGTTGCTCAGCTTTACCGCCGAGCAAACGGCCGACAAGGTAACCGCAGGTCTTCAAGGCCACTACACCGTGCCCGAAGCCCTGGCGGTGCTGCTGGCCGGTACCGGCTTGCAGGCCGTACAAGTAGAGGCTGGCGGTTATGTGCTGCGGCCCGCACCCGCGCACATGGACAACGCAGCGGCCCGCACCGAACTGCCCGCGATGACCATTTCCGGCAAGGCCAGCCGTTACCAGAGCAGCGTGCCGGTGAGCAGCGCCACCCGCACCGATGCCGACTCACTGGATGTGCCGCAGACGGTCGATGCGGTGCCGGCCACAGTGCTGCGTGATCGCGGCGCGCGTTCGATCAAGGAAGCCCTGGCCTACACCCCAGGCGTGACCAGCAGCACCGGTGAAGGCATTCGTGAGCAGTTCGTCATCCGTGGCTTCTCGGCTATTTCGGATACCTATGTCGATGGCATGCGCGATGGCGGCAACAGCTTCCGCGACACCTTCAACCTGGAGCAGGTGGAAGTGGTCAAAGGCCCCAGCGGCGTGCTCTACGGTCGAGGCTCGGCCGGGGGCTTGATCAACCTGGTGAGCAAGCGCCCGCACTCGCAGACGCAGACTGACCTGGCCGCCAGCCTGGGCTCCTACGATGCCCGGCGCCTGACCCTCGACGTCAACCAGCCGCTGAACGAAGCGGTACAGGTGCGCATCAATGCCATGGCCGACGAGGGCGACTCGTACCGCGATGAGGTCTGGTACAAGAAACACGGCCTGGCGCTGGCTTCCACCCTGCGTTTCAACGATGACGTGACTCTCGACCTGCGCGCCCAGCACCTGGCCGATGAGCGCGTGTTCGACGCCGGTATTCCCGGCATCAACGGCAAGCCGGCGGATGTCTCGCGCTCGACCTATTACGGCTCGGCCAATCCCGGTGACAACGACAGCGGCACCAGCGCCGACAGCACCTTCCAGGCCGACCTCAAGGTGGACCTGAGCGACAGCCTGCAACTGCGCAACACCCTGAGCTACCGCACCCTGGACCTTGAGCGTAACCAGACCACCATCAACCGCCTGCTGCTTAACACCGCCACGCCCACCGTGCGCCTGTCGCGCAGCAACTTCGACAGCCAGCAGACTGACCTGGCCAACAAGCTGGAGCTGAGCAAGCAGGTCGACTGGCTGGGCATCCAGCACGAGCTGATGGTCGGCGCCGAGTACGCCATCGAGGAACGCGACACCCTGTCACGCGGCAGCGACCTGCCCGCCGCCTACAACCTGTCGGTGTACAACCCGGTGCTCAAGACCGTGCCCTACAGCGCAGCCTCCGTGCGCCGCGATGGCATCTACGAAACCCACACCGCCGGTTACTACATCCAGGACCTGATGCGCTTCAACGAGCACTGGGTGATGCTGCTCGGGCTGCGCGAAGATCAGCTGGAGCGCGACTTCGACAACCGCGTCGGCAGTGATTACAGCCGCGACGATGATTACCGCAGCCCGCGCGCCGGCCTGGTCTATCAGCCCAATGACTGGTCGTCCTACTACCTGTCCGCTTCACGCTCCTACCAGCCAGGCAGCGCCACCGGGGTGATCGATCCAGGCAACGCCATCCAGCCACCGGAGATCACCACCAGCTATGAGCTGGGCAGCAAGCTGCGCCTGAACGACGGTGCCTTGGAGCTGGGCCTGAGCCTGTTCCAGATCATCAAGGAAAACGTGCCGACCCGTGACCCCAGCGACCCCAACGGCCCGTCGCTGTATGTCGGTGAAATCACCGCCGAAGGCGTCGAGCTGTCGGCCCTCGGCGATCTCGGCCATGGCCTGAGCCTGCAGGGCGGGCTCACCTACTTGGATGCGCGGGTGACCCAGTCGAACAACACCACCGCGCCGGCGATCACCCCGACGCAGCCGGCCACCCCGCTGGAGGGCAAACGGGCGGCCAACGCCCCACGCTTTAGCGCCACCCTGTGGGGCGTCAAAGAGCTGGGTAACGGCTGGCGCGTCGGCCTCGGTGTGCGCCATCAGGGCGATTCCTTCGCCTCGACCACCAATGCCGTCACCCTGCCGGCCTACACCGTGCTGGATGCCGGGCTGTTCCATGAGCGCGGCCCCTGGGCGTTTGCCCTCAACGCCCGCAACCTGGGCGGCAAGACCTACTACGAGTCGGCCACCAATGACCTCGGCATCCTGCCGGGCGAACCGCGTTCGCTGCAATTCAGCACCAGCTACCGCTTCGAGTGAGGCCGTCATGCACCTGCGCGATGTTATCCAACCGGCCGCGACGGCTACCCACGTTGTCGGCCTGTGTGCGCTGGCCTATTTCGCCAGCGCACAACTGGTTGGCCTGAGCGGCCTGCTGGCCTGGTGGGCCGGCATGAGTCAGGGCGATGCGGTGATGCTGGCGCTCATGCTCGGCTTCATTTACCTGCTGGTGTTGCTGCTCTGGGGCTTTTCCTGCGAGCGCCGGCGTAACGCCTGGCTGCTGCTCGGCGGCCTGAGCCTGCTGGCCTGGGGCACGCCCCTGCTGCTGCAGGTGCAAGCATGAAAACAGGATTCAGAAGCCGCATGGGCGAGCTGCACACCTGGGCCGGCGTGTTGCTCGGCGTCTTGCTGTTCGCCGTATTCTGGACCGGCAGCCTGTCGGTGTTCGACAAGGAAATCGACCGCTGGATGATGCCCAGCACGCGCCTGCACTGGGATGACAGCATGCAGCGGCCGTCGCTGGACCGTGACATTCGCCCACTGCTGGAACAACGCGCCGCCAACGCGCCCGTCTGGACCATCATCCTGCCCCTGGAACGCACACCGTTTCTGACCCTGACTTACGGCAGCGAAGAGTCGCGCAAGAGCAGCCGCGACCTGTTCAACCCAATCACTCTTGAGCCGCTGGCCAAGCCGTTGACCCTGGGGGCCAGTGGCTTTATCTACCCCTTCCACCACAACCTGACGCTGCGCTACAAAAACATCGGTGCCTGGCTGGTGGGCATCGCCGGCATGGCCATGCTCTGCCTGCTGGTGTCCGGCGTGGTGATCCATCGCAAGCTGTTCAGCGAGTTTTTCACCCTGCGCCTGCACCGCGCCTTTGGCCGCAGCACCCTGGATGTGCATAACGTGGTCGGCGTGGCGCTGCTGCCGTTCCACCTGCTGATCACCCTGTCCGGGCTGATCGTCGCCTTCGCCATCTACTACCCGGATGCGCCGCAGCACACCTACCGCGAGCAGGTGCAAAGCGGCGTCAGCGCCGAACGCGCTTTCCTTGGCGAAGCACTCGGTCGCATTCGCCTGCGGGCCGCCAGGCAGCCGGGTGAACTGGCGCCTCTGGAGCCCATGGTGGCCAAGGCTGAACAACACTGGGGACCGGGCTCGGTGTACCTGCTGCGGATCAACAACCCCAAGGATGCCAACGGCAATGTGCTGCTGCGCCGCACCAGCCACAGCAGCGTGACCAAGGACATCGACAACTTCCGCTTTGCCAATGTCAGCGGTGAGGTCATGGGCCGCTTTCAGGCCTCAGCCATGGTGAACACCTGGAACTTCATCGCCGGCCTGCACTACATCCAGTTCCGCCACGACGCCCTGCGCTGGCTGTATTTCCTCGGCGGGCTGGGCGGCTGTGTGGTGATCGCCACCGGGCTGTTCTTCTGGACCCAGGCCCGGCGCAAGAAGCAGCAGCGCCACGGCCATCTCGGTGTCTCGCTGCTGGATGCCCTGAGCATTGCCGGCGTGTGCGGGGTGATTCTCGCCACCCTGGCGTTTCTGCTCGCCAACCGCTGGCTGCCCATGCAGGAGCAGCTATTTGGCCTGGGCCGCGCGCGCGTCGAAATCCTGAGCTTCTATGCCCTGTGGCTCGTGGCGAGCGCCCATGCCGTGTGGCGCGTGATGCGGGACCAACGCCTCGGTTACCTGCACGCCTGGCGTGAGCAGTGCACGGCGATTGCGCTGCTGGCGGTACTGGCCGTTCTAGCCAACTGGCTGACCACCGGCGATCACCTGCTGGCCACCCTGCGCAGCGGCAACGGCCCGGTGGCCGGCACCGACCTGTGCCTGCTCGCTGCGGCCGCACTCGCCCTGCTGGCCGCGCACAAGCTGCGCCGCCGCGTGCCGCAGGAAGAAACGCTGGAGGTCGCCCATGTCTGACGCCGCTCTGTACTCGCTGTTGGCCCTGCTGCTGGCGGTGCTGGGCTTTGCCTGGCTCGCCCTGGCCTTGCCCAACCATTGGCGTCAGGTGCATCAAGGCGTGCAACAGACGGCGTCACGGCAAGTCGCCCTGCGCAGCGGCGCCAGCCTGATGCTCGGGCTGTCATTGCTGTGCAGCCTGGCGGGCGATTCGCCGGCCATGGCCATCCTGCTGTGGCTGATGCTGCTGGGCGTCGCCACGCTGATCGTCGCATTGACCTTAAGCTGGCGCGCGCAATGGCTGGCCCGGCTCTGGCCCGCGCGTCCTCAGGCTGAGCGATCTGCCGACTGAGTGGCTGCGCGGCGGGCAGGCGCCGTGCTCGGTGCGTTATCACGGTCATCGACAAAGGCCACCGCGGGCGAGCCATCGGCATTTAGCTGGTAGATCGCGCTCGGCTGGCCGTTGTCGTTGAACCACACCTGACCGAGCCCCGCCCCATTCCACAGGCGTTCGCCGGCCTTGCTGCGCGAGGGGATGCGCGGTTTGACCTGCATGCGCCGGCGCGTGGTCAGCCAGTTGAGCGGCGACCACGGCGCGTAGAGCCAGCGGTTGAGGCGGTCGAACCAGTCGAGCAGGCGCGGCGGGAATTCGTTTTTCAGGCCGCTGCTGGTGATTTGCCAAAGCTTCGGCCCGCGCTTGCGCTGGCGAATCAACACCTCGTAGACAAACGAGTAATGCACGTCGCCGGAGAGAATCACGTAGTTACCCGGCGTGCGCGAGTGGCGGAAGATGTTCAGCATCACCTGCGCGGCGCCCCGGTGGGCCATCCAGTTTTCCGCGTCGACCATCAGCGGATGGCCGGCCCAGCTGAAGACCTTCTGGATGGTCTCGATCAGCTTGACGCCGAACATCGGCGCGGGGGAGACGATGATCGCCGCCGGATGATCCAGCAGCTCTTGCTGAAACTCGCACAGCGCTTCCCAATCCAGCAGACCAGACGGTCGCTTGAGGTTGCGCTCGCTGCGCCAGCGCCGCGTCCGGGTGTCGAGCACCACCAGCGCCGGGCTGCTCGGCAGGACGAATTGCCACTGGTGAAAGCTCAGCAAGGTGTCGATCAGCGCATCCTGCGGCTCACTGTCCATGTGGTTGGCAGCATCGCGGCCCTCGGTCATCGCGCGGATCATCTGCAGCGGCTTGGCGAATACATCCGGGTTATTGCCCCAGCCCTGGCACAGCAGGTAGGCGATCAGCGCATTGCCGATGATGCGTTTGGAAAACGGGTGACCGTAGGCCGTCTCTTCCCACTGCGCGGAGAGGTTCCAGTCATCGGTGATGTCGTGATCATCGAAGATCATCAGCGTCGGTAAATGGGCGAGGGCGCGGGCGACCTGGCCCAGGCCGCCGCGAAAGGTCTCGATACGCTCACGCTCGGCCTGATAGCGCGGCACTTCCTCGGCGCTGAGTGCTGGCATTTCCGCATCCAGCAAGGTCCAGGGCACCGGCGACCAGACCAGCAGGTACATGGCCAACACTTCGGCGCAGGTCACCAGGTGGTTGTCGGCGCTGCTGGTGGTGAACACCGGTTTTTCCACGCCGCCGAAGAAGCGCTCACGCAGGGTTTCGTTGCTCTTCAGCGCAGGCAGCAGCTCGGCGCGCTGGTAGTAGCTGGCGGGGTGCTGGTACAGCGCCGTGCTGTCATCGACCACCGCACCTTGCAAATGCTCGCCAAACAAACCCAGGCGCTCGATCACCTGATGAATCGCCCGCAGCATCGGCCCGCTGACGTCATCGGCGTAGATCTGGTCGCCGCTCATCAACAGCAGCGCCGGGCGTTGCTCGGCGGCATGCGCTTCGGCCAGCAGGCGGTCGGCGCAGAGCAGGCCGTCGGCAGCCGGGTGATGCGGCTTGCGACAAGAGCCGTGGAGCAGATGGTCGAGCTGCGCGCGCAGCACAAAATTCGCCTGGGTCGCGCCGTCGTACAGCAAGTGCGGCGCCCAGTCGGCGATACCCAGCGCGGCCTGATCCGGCTGTTCGATCAGCAGGTCGTAATCAATCTGCACATCGCAGGGCAGCGGCGCTTCCAGCTTGAGGTCAATCAGGTGGATAAATGCCTGTTCGCCAATCTGGATAACCTGGCAGCTGTCACCGTGCAGCGGCAGGCGCTGTGGCTCGGCTGCATCACCATGGCTCAGCTGCAGGGTTAGCGATAAGGGCCGGCTGCCAACCAGCCAGAGCACCAGGCGCTGCGCTTCCATGCGGCGCAGCAGCGGGCCGGCCAGCACCTGGGGCAGGTCAGCGTGGACGGCAGGGAGTGTCTCAGCGGTTATCGGCATCAGTACATCGGGCTCTGGCGGCAAACAGGTCGGCAATAGAGCGTCATTCTGCGCCAGAGGTTCAGTCTTTGCAGCCGCTGCCTACTGCGCCGCCTGACGTAAGCGCGGCAGATCGAGGAGTTCGATCTCGCCATAGGTCAGGCGCAGAATGCCCTGGGCCTCCAACTCCTTGAGTATCTGGTTGGTAGTCTGCCGGGAAATCGCCAGCATCAGCGCCAGCTGCTCCTGCGGCAGGTGCAGCACGCGGCGCGGCTCGCCTTCGCCGTAGTTCTCGGCAATCAGCAGCAGGCGCCGGGCCAGACGTGGGGCGGCGGGCAACAGGCTCATTTCTTCCAGGGCGATAAACGCCAGGCGCAGTTTATGGCTCATCAGCAGGGCGAAATCACGCCAGTACTGCGGTTGCTGTTTGAGCAGCGCCAGCAGCCGCGCCTGCGGCACCAGCAGCAGGGTGGTGGCACCTTCAGCAAAGGCATCGTGGGTGCGTGGCTGGCCATCAAACAGGGAAATCTCGCCAAACCAGTAGGGTGGCTCGACCAGGGTCAGCAGCGCTTCCTTGCCGGTGTCACTGACCGCACCAATGCGCATGCCGCCCTCGACCACCGCATACAGGCCACAGGGCTTATCGCCGCGACGAAACAGCACCTGACCGGGCGCGAGTTGCTGCACTTGGGCAGCCGCCAGCAGCGCCTCCTGTAATGCAGCGGGCAGGGCGCTGAACCAGTGGCCCTGACGCAGACGTGCCTGATAGTGGTGGCCGCTGTTCATCGACGGCTCCAGGCGGTTTGTCGGCTAGCTGACAGAGCGCTGCGTGGGCGTGGGTTCATGCTGGCCACCTGTCTTGCATGAGGAAAATAATAATGAAAACCCTGGTTGATCATCTGGCTCAATACGCGGCCTATCACCGCGACCAACGCAATATTCTCAGCCACTTTATCGGTATTCCACTGATCGTTGTGGCGGTGGCCGTGTTGTTGTCACGCCCTGGCTTCGAGCTGCTCGGCCTGTGGCTGTCCCCAGCCCTGCTGGTGGCTCTGGCGGCAGGGGTGTTCTACCTGCGCCTGGACCTGCGCTTCGGCCTGCTGATGGCGCTGCTGCTGGTGCTCAGCCTGTGGGCAGCGGCGGGCCTGGCCGTGCAATCAACGGCGGTGTGGCTGAGCAGCGGCATCGGCCTGTTTGTGATCGGCTGGATTATTCAGTTTGTCGGCCATTACTACGAAGGGCGCAAACCGGCGTTTGTCGATGACGTGATGGGCCTGGTGATCGGCCCGCTGTTCGTCGCCGCCGAAGCGGCCTTCCTGCTAGGACTGCGCAAAGAAGTCGAACAGGCCATCGTCGAACGCGCCGGCCCGACCTGTATTCGCGAGAAGAAAGCCACTGCCTGATCGCTGCAGGGCCGCCATTGATTGGCGGCCTTGTACCGACTTCGCTCTTACGAGCGAGTTCTAGTACATCGCCATCCATTGCGTGGTCAGTGAGCGGGTATGGCGATACACGGTGATTGGTGCAAAGGGTCGACCCGAAGCGCTCTGCAGGGCGCTGCTCTGGCTGTTGAGGTCGACCAGCGCGGCCTTGAGGTAGTCCCAGCGGGTTTTCAACTTGCCGATCTGTGGGTCGGCCTTGCCATCCAGCGCGGCCAGCTGCGCATCCACCGACGGCACAATCTTGCGTTCATCCTGACCGAGGTAGGTGTCGGGCTGCTCGCGGGCGGTTTCGAAATTGCCGAAGTAGGCGCGGCTGAGGTACTGCACCGAGAGGTATTCGAGCTTGGCGGACAGTTCGCTGTCAGCCGGGCCGGCCAGCTTGCGGGTTTCCTCGAGCACGCCGAGCAGGGCTTTGCTGAGGTCCTCGGGGTAGCGCCAGGGCATGTCATCTTCACTCGGGCCAAAGGCCACGCCACGGCGAATCTGCACCACCAGTTCCTGATGGGCACTGCGCAGGGCATCGCTGCTTTGCGGCAGGCTCTGCACGGCGGCGGCCAGGGCCTGCAGATCAGTTTCCAGGGCGTCCTGGTGTTTCTTTTGGAAACCCTCACCGCGTAACAGCATCAAGCTGCTGGTAACCCGGCTGGCCTGCACCTGAACCTGTTCCTGGGGGGTAACGGCCTGGGCAAAGGTCAGCGGCGAGAGGCCGGCCAACAACCCGATAACCGCGAGCAATAGCGAGCGAGACAGCGTTATAGAACGCATACGTGGTGTGCTCCTTATTATTTTTGTGAGCAGTGCTGAACGAGGTCAGCTTATACAATCGCGCGCAACAGGGTACTGCACTGAATACGGGATAAAAGCAGCCTAAAGAGTGATTTCGTCGGAAAGATGCGTCGATTCGGCCAAGTCACGCAGGTACTGCGCGCTGAAGGCATCGGCCGGAAAGAAGGTTTCCAGCGCCAGTTCCGCCAGGGTGATGTCGTTGGCGGTGCCAAACACCGTGGTGGTGCCGATCAGGCTGACCACGCCCTGCTCGCTGGCAAACTGCAACGGAATCAGCACCGTGTCGCTGTCGAATTGCGCGGGTGCCGCCGGCCCTGGATAGGCGTTCAGCTCATCCCACAGCGCGTGCAACTGAGCATCGCCGCTGGCCTGAAAATCGCGCTGCAACCGCGCCAACAGGTAGGCGCGCCAGGCGCCCAGGTTGACGATACGCGGTGCCAGCCCTTGCGGGTGCAGGCTCAGGCGCATGACGTTGATCGGTGGCGTCAGCAGCTCAGGCGCAATGCCCTGCAGAAAGGGCGCGAGGGCACTGTTGGCCGCCAGCAGGTTCCAGTGACGGTCGATGGTCAGTGCCGGGTAGGGCTCGTGGGCCTTGAGCAGCAGGTCGATGGCACTGCGCGCGGCCGCCATGGCTGGCTCGGACAGCGCATGCTGAGTGAACAGCGGCGCATAGCCGGCGGCGCTAAGCAGGCGATTGCGTTCGCGCAGGGGAATCTCCAGCTGCTCGGCGAGCAACAGCAGCATCTCGCGGCTGGGTTGGGCGCGCCCGGTTTCGACGAAACTCAGGTGGCGGGTGGAAATATCGGCCTCACAAGCGAGGTCGAGCTGACTCAGACGACGATGCTGGCGCCACTGGCGCAGCAGGGCCCCGACGGGCTGGATTTGGCTGTTCATGGGCATCGACAATAGACCAGCCAAGTCATGGCGGCCATTACCTGCGAGGTAATCGACGTAACGCACAGATCGGCGAAATCTAGGGCCAAGCCGCCATTTCGACGGTTCTTTACGGAGACTTCGCCATGACCACCTTGCAACCTTCACTGTTACTGCGCCGTGCCCTGCTCGCCGATGGCCTGGTGGGCGTGATCACCACGGCGCAACTCCTGCTGCTGGCTGACTGGCTGAGCAGTCTGTTGGCCCTGCCGGGTGCATTCCTCTTCGGCGTTGGCGTGGTACTGATTCCGCTGGTGGCCTTTCTGCTCTGGCTGTCGCGCCGTGAAAGCATGGCGCGGACAGCGGTCTACACAGTGATCGGCCTGAATGCGCTGTGGGTGGTACTTAGCCTGCTGGTGCTGCTCAGCGGCTGGTTCACGCCGAACCTGCTGGGCTACGCCTTCGTGATCGTCCAGGCTGTTGTGGTACTGGTGTTTATCGAGCTGGAGTGGCTGGGGCTGAAGCGCTCGCAGGTCATGCCCGGCGCGTTTGCCCAGGCATCAGTGAGTGCTCAGTAACGACACCGACTTGACCTGCGCCCACAGCAACTGCTCACGCTGGATCTCCAGACGGTCGAAGGAGTAACGGGTGATGCGGGCGATCAGCTGCTCGCCGCCCACTTGCACGCGCACCAGCACATGGGCTTGTTCGGCGACGTTGATCCAGTCCACTACTCGCGCCGGCAACAGGTTAAGCACGCTGCTGTCCTCGGCCTGTTGCAGGCAAAGGCTGACATCGCGGGCCTTGATCTTGACCCGCACCGACTGGCCCAACGGCAGCGGCCCATGGGGCAAACGCAAGCGGATGTCGCTATCCGGCAATTGCAGGTAGAGCAGCCCGTAAGCCTGGTCATGCGCTGTAACTACGCCGTCGACCACCGCCTCGGCATCGTCCTCGAAGACAAACGGCAGGTCGGCGCGCAACAGGGTTTCCTTCAACGGGCCACTGCCGCTGACCTTACCGTCCTCCAGCAGCACCAGGTGATCGGCCAGGCGCGCCACCTCATCCGGCGAGTGGCTGACGTAGACAATTGGAATCTCCAGCTCCTGATGCAGGCGCTCCAGATAGGGCAGCACTTCCTGTTTGCGTTTGAGGTCGAGGGACGCCAACGGTTCGTCCAGCAGCAGCAAACGCGGGCTGGTCAGCAGGGCGCGGGCAATACCAACACGCTGCTGCTCGCCGCCCGAGAGGTTGCCTGGCAAACGCTCCAGCAGATGGCCGATGCCCAGCAGATCCACCGCCTGCTCCAGGGCAATTCGCCGCTGCGCAGCGGGGATGCGCTTCAAGCCGTACTGCAGATTGCGCCGCACCGTGAGGTGGGCAAACAGGTTGGCATCCTGAAACACGTAGCCCACTGCACGTTGATGCGCCGGCACGAAAACGCCCTGGGCGCTGTCCTGCCACAGTTCGCCGTTGACCTGCAGGAAACCTTCGCTCGGCTGATCCAGCCCGGCAAAACAGCGCAGGCAGCTGGTCTTGCCGGAACCGGAATGGCCGAACAAGGCGCTGACGCCACGGCCGGGCAGGTTCAACTCAACATCCAGGGTAAAACCTGGGTGTGCAACCTTGAAGCGCGCGTGGATTTCCCCCGACGCGGCGACCGTATGAGTGGCCGCAGGGCGGCGCGGAAAAGGCCAGATCATTGCCACACCCGCTTGCTGCTTCTGCCAGAGTAGAGCGCCAGCAGCACGATAAAGGAGAACAGCACCATACCGCCCGCCAGCCAGTGGGCCTGGACGTACTCCATGGTTTCCACATGGTTGTAGATCTGCACCGATGCCACCTGGGTCTTGCCGGGGATGTTGCCGCCGATCATCAGCACCACGCCGAACTCGCCCACGGTATGGGCGAAACCGAGAATCGACGCCGTGATAAAGCCCGGCTTGGCCAGCGGCAGCACCACTGTAAAGAATGCATCCCAGGGGCCAGCGCGCAGCGTGGCGGCGGCCTCCAGCGGGCCACGACCAATGGCCTCGAAAGCGTTCTGCAGCGGTTGCACGACAAAGGGCAGGGAGTAGAACACCGAGCCGATCACCAGTCCGGTAAAAGTAAATGTCAGGGTGCCGAGACCGAGGCTTTGGGTCAGTTGCCCGATAAAACCGTGCGGGCCCATGCTCACCAGGAGGTAGAAGCCGATCACCGTCGGCGGCAGCACCAGCGGCAGCGCGACGATGGCGCCAATCGGCTGCTTCCATTTGGATGACGTGCGCGCCAGCCACCAGGCAATCGGTGTACCGATCAACAGCAGTAACAGGGTGGTCAGCGATGCCAGCTCAAGCGTTAGCAGTACCGCAGCGAAATCAGCTTTGCTCAGTGGCATCGCAACCGCCTTTTAAAGTTGGTAGCCGTAGGACTTGATGATCTTCGCCGCCTTCTCGCCTTTCAGGTACTCGGTCAGGGCTACAGCGGCCGGGTTATGTTCGCCCTTCTTGAGGATCAACGCATCCTGCTTGATCGGTGTGTGCATCTGCGCCGGCACCATCCAGGCCGAGCCACTGCTGAGCTGGCCATCCTTGTACACCTGCGACAGTGCAACAAAGCCCAACTCGGCGTTGCCGGTGGCAATGAACTGATGCGCCTGGGTGATGTTCTGCCCTTCGACCAGTTTGTCCTTGACCGCCGCACTCAGGCCCAGCTTGTCCAGTACTTCGGTGGCTGCCAGGCCGTAGGGTGCGGCTTTCGGGTTGGCGATCGCCAGGTGCCGGTACTGATTAGCCTTGAGCACCGCGTCGCTGCCATCCAGATAACCCGGCGTGGCCGACCACAGCACCAGGCTGCCGACTGCATAGGTAAAGCGCGAGCCGCTGACGCCCAGACCTTCGCTGTCGAGCTTGGCCGGGGTGCTTTCATCGGCACTTAAAAACACCTCGAACGGCGCACCGTTGTGAATCTGCGCATACAGCTGGCCAGTGGCACCGAAGGAGGCGAGTACGCTGTGCCCCGTATCCTTTTCGAACTCGCTGGCAATCGCCTGCAGCGGCGCGGTGAAGTTCGCGGCCACCGCCACCTGAACCTGCTCGGCCAGGGCGTGACTGCTGATAGCAAAAACGGCGAATAACGCCGCGATACGCGCGTGCATGGATACCTCCTGGGTGTGCGGCCAAGGGCCAACGGCTGTTCTGTCGGCGCTGATGCGCCTGGCTACTCTACCTTCGCTATATCTCACGAGATATAGCGATTTGCGTACCAAGACACTCTGTAGAGCAACAAAAACAGGGTTGCCGAGATAATCGACAACCCTGTTACACAGGCATCAGCGCTGTGGGCTGAGGCGCATAAAGCCAATTACTGACTCAATAGTCAAGTAGCGCCCTATTCAGCCCGGTGTGTCCTGTGGCTTTAGCTCAGACCAATTTCCACCCGGTCGCCCTGCAAGCGCACCGGCCAGGTGCGCAGCTGCTGCTCGGGATACTCCAGGCAGCTGCCGTCTTCCAGGCGGTAGTGCTGTTTGTACAGCGGCGCGGCGATGACCAGGTCGCCAGCCAGGCTGCCGACAATGCCGCGGCCAATGACGTTGGCGCCGGACTTGGGGTCGCGGTTATCGACGGCATACAGCTGCTTGTCGCTGGACTCGCCTGGCAGATAGAACAGCGCCACCTGGGCGCCGTCGACCCAGGCGACCACGCCGGAGTTGGCCACCAGGTCGGCACGGCTGCACAGGGAACGCCATTGCACGCTGGTTTGTTCGATTGTTGCTGCTGCGCTCGACTGGCCCATCAGACCACCTCCTCGGCTGGAATAAGTTGCAGTTCGGCGGCGCTGATTGGGCGGCGCTGGCCGCGTTCCTCGACGAACAGGATATCCGGGTCGCCGCCCTGCTGGTTGACGAAGGTGCGGAAGCGCTTGAGCTTCTCCGGGTCCTTCAGGGCGTTGGCCCATTCGCACTCGTAGCGGTCGATCACCAGCTGCATCTGCGCTTCCAGTTCGGCGGCGAGATTGAGGCTGTCGTCGATGATCACTTCCTTCAGATAATCCAGGCCGCCTTCCAGCGACTCGCGCCACACCGAAGTGCGTTGCAGGCGGTCGGCGGTGCGCACGTAGAACATCAGGAAACGGTCGATGTAGCGGATCAGGGTTTCATCATCCAGATCGGTGGCGAACAGCTCGGCATGACGCGGACGCATGCCGCCGTTGCCGGCGACATAGAGGTTCCAGCCGTTCTCGGTGGCGATCACGCCGACATCCTTGCTCTGCGCCTCGGCACATTCGCGAGTGCAACCGCTGACCGCAAACTTGATCTTGTGCGGCGAGCGCAGGCCCTTGTAGCGGTCCTCCAGCAGCAGCGCCATGGCCACGCTGTCCTGCACGCCGTAGCGGCACCAGGTGCTGCCCACGCAGGATTTCACCGTGCGCAGCGACTTGCCGTAGGCGTGGCCGGTTTCAAAGCCGGCGGCGATCAGTTCGGCCCAGATGTCCGGCAGCTCGTGCAGCTGCGCGCCGAACAGGTCGATGCGCTGGCCGCCGGTGATCTTGGTATAGAGGTCGTATTTCTTCGCCACCGCGCCGATGGCCAGCAGGCCGTCCGGGGTGATTTCGCCACCGGGAATACGCGGCACCACCGAGTAGGTGCCGTTCTTCTGCATGTTGGCCATAAAGGTGTCGTTGGTGTCCTGCAGCGGCACCAGCGCCGGATCGGTGATCGAGCGGTTCCAGCAGGAGGCAAGGATCGAACCCACCGCCGGCTTGCAGATATCGCAGCCGACATGGCCGCGGCCGTGCTTGGCCAGCAGCGCCTCGAAGCTCTCGATGCCTTCCACGCGGACGATGCCGTACAGCTCCTGGCGGGTGAAGGCGAAGTGTTCACAGAGGCTCTTGTCCACCACCACGCCACGCGCAGTCAGCTCGTGCTCGAACACCTGCTTGAGCAGCGCCGAGCAGCCGCCGCAACCGGTAGCGGCCTTGGTGCAGGCCTTGAGCCCGGCCAGGTCGCCGCAACCGCCGTCGATGGCCGAACAGATCGCGCCCTTGCTGACGTTGTGGCAGGAGCAGATAGTCGCGGTGTCCGGCAGCGCATCGGCACCCAGCGCCGGCGCGCCTTCGCCTTGCGGCAGGATCAGGCAGGACGGGTCGGCCGGAAGCGCAATGCCGTTCTGCACGTACTGCAGCAGGGTGTCGTAGTAGCTGTTGTCGCCGACCAGCACGGCACCGATGGCCTGCTTACCGTCGGCCGATACGACCAAGCGGCGGTAGCTGGCGTTGGCTTCGTCGATAAAGCGGTAGCTGCGCGAGCCGGCGGTGGCGCCATGGGCATCGCCGATGGAGCCGACGTCGACGCCGAGCAGCTTGAGCTTGGTCGACATGTCCGCGCCCATAAACGGCTCGCTGTCTTCGCCGCACAGCTGGGTGGTGACGCTGCGGGCCATCTGGTAGCCCGGCGCGACCAGGCCGAAGATGCCGCCATTCCACGCCGCGCACTCGCCGATGGCATAGATGGCTGGGTCGCTGGTGCGGCACTGGCTGTCGATGGCCACGCCGCCGCGCGGGCCGAGTTCCAGGCCGCATTGCTTGGCGATGGCGTCCTGCGGGCGAATACCGGCGGAGAACACGATCAGGTCGGTTTCCAGGAACTCATCCCCAGCGAAATTCATCCGGTAGCGGTACTCACTGCCCGGGGTGATCGACTGGGTGCCGCGCGACAGGTGCACGCTGACGCCCAGGGCTTCGATCTGCGCCTTCAGCGCCAGGCCGCCGTGATCATCCAGCTGCACCGGCATCAGGCGTGGGGCGAATTCCACCACATGGGCTTCCAGGCCCAGGGACTTCAAGGCGTTGGCCGCTTCCAGGCCGAGCAGGCCACCGCCAACTACTACGCCACGGCGCGCGCTCTTGGCGGCGGCCTGAATGGTGTCGAGGTCGGCCAGGGTGCGGTAGACCAGGCGCGAATCACCTTCGGCGCCTTCAATCGGCGGCACGAACGGGTAGGAGCCGCTGGCCAGCACCAGCTGGTCGTAGGGGAAGCTGCCTTCAGCGGTGATCACTTCGCGGCGTTCGCGGTCGATCTCCAGCACCGGCACGCCCAGGTGCAGGGTGACACCCGGCGTCTGGTACAGCTCGGCACCGCTGAGGGCCAGGGATTCGGCATCGCGGCCGGTGAAATACTCGGAGAGGTGCACGCGGTCATAGGCGCGCAGCGGCTCTTCGCTGAATACCTGCACCTGGTACTGCGCCAGCGCGCCGCGCTCGATCAGTTGCTCGACGCAGTGATGGCCGACCATGCCGTTGCCGATGATGATCAGCCGCTGCTGGTCTGTGGAGGTATCTGTGCTGTTCATGGCATTTCCCGGCCGAAGCTCATCAGGTTTTTCTGCGGCAATAAAAAAGGCGCCTGAAACCTTGCGGTTTCAGGCGCCTTTGCCTGTTCTGTGCGGTGCCTGCATGGCACCTGATACCCATTGCCTATAGAGGCTGGCGATCGCCATTGATCGAATGGGCGGCCCGAATGTGGCGGGCTCCCTGGGGCTCATGCAGCGCCTGTGCCAGTTTCTCCGCAGCGGCCTGCGGCCCGCATTGCAGCAGGCTGCAGGCGCAGTTGCAGGCTCACCTGCCCGACGCGATACAGACCCAAAAAGAGGCGAGCAGAGCAGCCTGCGCCCCATTATGAGTCGCGCAAAACCGGCCCAGCTGTCCCGCACACACCTCGCCAGGCCTTGCCACGCGGGCGTTCAAGCCGCCCTGGCGAACCCTGGCGCGTGCCTTGCTATAGACCAACCCAGGTAATCAACGCTGATTGCCCATCCACGACAAAGACGCCGTGCCACTCCCGTTTCGACGGAGGGTTGCATGGCGTTTTGCGTTTCAGGTGCAGGAGAGGGGTGTGGCGAACAAAACCGTGCGAAGTGTCTGTCCCTATTGCGGCGTCGGCTGCGGCATCGTCATGCACGTGGAAAACGGCAAGATCGCCAAGGTCAGCGGTGACCAACAGCATCCGAGCAACTTCGGCCGCCTGTGCACCAAGGGCAGCACCTGCGCCCAGCCGCTGAACGAATCCGGCCGCATGCAGCACGCCTACCTGCGCAGCGAACGTAACCGTGACCCTGGGCAAATCGCCATGGATGCCGCGATCAGCGCCGCCGCCGCCCGCCTGCGCGCAATTCTCGACGAACACGGCCCGGACGCCATCGCCCTGTATGTCTCCGGGCAGATGTCGCTGGAGGCGCAGTACCTGGCCAACAAGCTGGTCAAGGGTTACCTGGGCAGCAACCAGATCGAGTCCAACTCGCGCCTGTGCATGGCCAGCGCCGGTAGCGGCTACAAGCTGTCGCTGGGTGCCGACGGCCCACCCGGCTCGTACCAGGATTTCGAGCGCGCCGAGGTGTTCTTCGTCATCGGCGCGAATATAGCTGACTGTCATCCGATCCTGTTTCTACGCCTGATGGCGCGGGTCAAGGCCGGTGCCAAGCTGATCGTCGTCGACCCCCGACGCAATGCCACGGCGGACAAGGCCGACCTGTTTTTGCAGATCAAACCGGGCAGCGACCTGCTGCTGCTCAACGGATTGCTGCACCTGCTGCACAAGAACGGCCACACCGATCCGGCCTTTATTACCGAGTTCACCGAAGGCTGGGAGGTCATGCCGGACTTCCTCGAGAGCTACACCCCAGAATACGTCGCCGCCCACACCGGGCTCAGCGAAGCAGCGATCCGCCAGGCCGCACGCTGGATCGGCGAAGCCGGCGAGTGGATGAGCTGCTGGACCATGGGCCTCAACCAGAGCACCCACGGCACCTGGAACACCAACGCCCTGTGCAACCTGCACCTGGCCACCGGCAAGATCTGCCGCCCCGGCAGCGGGCCGTTCTCCCTCACCGGCCAGCCCAACGCCATGGGCGGCCGCGAGATGGGCTATATGGGCCCCGGCCTGCCGGGCCAGCGCAGCGTGCTGGTGGACGACGACCGCGCCTTTGTCGAGCAAATCTGGGGCGTGCCGGCCGGCACCCTGCACACTCGCCTGGGCGGCGGCAGCGTGACGCTGTTCGAGGACCTGGCCGCCGGCAAGGTCAAGGCCTGCTGGATCATCTGCACCAATCCGGTGGCGAGCATGGCCAACCGCAGCAAAGTGATCGAAGGGCTGAAGGCCGCCGAACTGGTGATAGCCCAGGACGCCTTCCTCGACACCGAAACCAATCGCTACGCCGACATCCTCCTGCCCGGCGCACTGTGGGCCGAAGCCGAAGGGGTGATGATCAACTCCGAGCGCAACCTGACCCTGATGCCGCAAGCCGTCGAGCCGCCCGGCGAGGCCATGGCCGATTGGCGCATCATCGCCAAGGTGGCCTGCGCCATGGGCTTTGCCGACGGCTTCAGCTACAGCTCGGCCGAGCAGGTGTTCGAGGAAATCAAACGCTTCCACAACCCAAAAACCGGTTATGACCTGCGCGGCGCCAGCTACCCACGCCTGCGCCAAACGCCGCTGCAATGGCCCTGCGCCAGCGAGGCGGGCGACGGGCGTATGCCGCTGCGCTACATCAACGACGGAATCAGCCAGCATCTGCACATTCGCGCAGACGGCAGCACGCCGCGCCTGGCGTTTGCCACGCCCAGCGGCAAGGCGCAGTTCTTCCCGCGCCCGCACCTCGACCCGGCGGAAATGCCCGATGCCGACTTCCCCTTCGTACTCAACACCGGGCGCCTGCAGCACCAGTGGCACACCCTGACCAAGACCGGCAAGGTCGCCACGCTGAACAAGCTCAACCCCGGCCCCTTTATCGAAGTGCACCCGCAGGACGCCGCCGCACTCGGCGTGCGCGACCGCGACCAGCTGGAAGTCCGCTCACGGCGTGGCCATGCCGTGCTGCCGGTGCAGATCAGCGACCGCGTGCTGCCCGGCGGCTGCTTTGCGCCGTTCCACTGGAACGATGTGTACGGCGACAACCTGGCGATCAACGCGGTGACCAGCGACGCCATCGACCCCATCTCGCAGCAGCCGGAATTCAAGTTCTGCGCCGTCAGCCTGCGGCGTATCGAGTTGATCGCCCATCAACGTCTCGATACGCCAGCCGCCGAGGCAGTCAACAGCACTCGCCTATCTCACCAGCCTGAGGAACTCACGATGTCGAGTATCGAAACCTTTGCGGCGCTGGTCGGCGTAGATTGCAGCGCGCCGCCGCCCCTCAGCGAAAGCGAGCGCAGCTATATGGCCGGCTATATCAGCGGCCTGCGCAGCAACCCCGGCGGCGGTGTGCCGAGCATGCCAAGCCAGGCGCCCCTGGCCGAACCGACCCGCCTGTGGCTCGACGGCATGCTCGCCGGAATATTCAGCCGCGTCGCGCCAGCGTCACTGGCAGCGAACCCTGCTGTGACCCTGCTATGGGCCTCGCAAACCGGTAATGCCGAGGCACTGGCCGAACGCCTGGCCGCGCACCTGAGCGAAGCCGGGGTTGCCGTGGCGCTCAGCTGCATGGCCGATTACCCACCGCAGCAACTGGCCAGCGCCGGCTCGGTGTTACTGCTGAGCAGCACCTTCGGCGACGGCGATGCGCCAGATAACGGCCAGGCCTTCTGGAGTGCCCTGCAGAGCAGCGAGATGCGCCTGGAAAATCTGCGCTATGCGGTACTGGCGCTTGGCGACCCCAACTACGAACAGTTCTGCCAGCACGGCAAAAACCTCGACCGCCGCCTGGCCGAACTCGGCGCCACGCCGCTGCGGCCCTGCCTGGATTGCGACAGCGATTTTGACGACGCAGCGGCGGCCTGGCTAAGCGAGCTGCTGCCGTTGCTGCGCCCGGCAGCAACAGCAGTTCCGGCACACCGCGCCGTCGCAACGGAGCCCGTCAGCACGCAGTTAGTCAGCAAGACCCAGCCGCTACCCGCGCGTCTGGCGCTTAACCTGCGCCTGAACGCAGCAGGCGCGAGCAAGGACACCCGCCAATTCGCCTTCGCCCTGGACGACTCCTGCCTGACCTACGAAGCCGGCGATGCCCTCGGCGTATGGCCGCGCAACTGCCCGGAGCTGGTCGAGGAAGTGCTCGAACTGGCGCGCCTGGACGGCGAACAACTGGTCAACGTGGCCAAGGTCGGCGAGCTGCCGCTGCGCGAGGCGCTTAGCAGTCATTTCGAAATTGCCCGACCGAGCAACGAGGCCCTCGCCCTAGTCGCCGAACGCAGCGCCAGCAGCGAACTGCGCAGCCTGCTTGGCGAGCGCAAGGCCGAACTGAAGGACTGGCGGTGGGGCCGCCAACTAGCCGATGTGCTGCAGGCCTATCCGGCCGAACACTCGGCTGGCGAACTGCTGGGCAGCCTCAAGCGTTTGCAACCGCGCCTGTATTCGATCTCCTCAAGCCCCAAGGCGCATGCCGGTGAAGTGCACCTGACCGTGTCCGCCGTGCGCTACGGCAAGCGCAAGGGCGTGGCCTCGACCTTTCTCGCCGACCGTGTGGGTAACGGCGAGGTGCCGCTGTTTGTGCAGAGCAACAAATACTTCCGCGTGCCACAGGATGGCGACGTGCCGATGATCATGATCGGCCCCGGCACTGGCGTGGCGCCGTTTCGCGGCTTCCTCCACGAACGCCGCGCGCGCGGCGATGTCGGCAAGAACTGGCTGTTCTTCGGCGAGCAGCATGCGGCCAGCGACTTCTACTACCGCGACGAGCTGACGGCGATGCAGCACGACGGCCTGCTAAGCAATCTCAGCCTGGCCTTCTCCCGCGATCAGGCGCAAAAGATCTACGTGCAGGATCGTATTCGCGAGCAGGGCGCAGAGCTTTGGCGCTGGTTGGAAGAGGGCGCTCAGCTATACGTCTGCGGCGACGCCAACCGCATGGCCAAGGATGTCGAACAGGCGCTACAGGATGTGGCGCGCGAGCACGGTGGTTTGAGCGAGGAGCGCGCCGCCGAGCATATTCGCCGTCTGGCCGAACAGAAGCGTTATCTGCGCGACGTGTACTGAAGGCTCAAAGTTTGCGCCAGACACTGGCCAGCCAGGGCTGCTGGTCACGCGGCAGGCCTGCCGGGCGGTAGTAATGCTGCAGTTCGCTAAAGCCGGCGGCGTTAAGCAGTACGCGCCAGTTGGCCAGGTCGTGATAGGTACCGTAGCGCTCACCATTCCAGCCTTCCTGATTCTCACCCCGAGGGTTGGAGCTAAACAGCACGCCGCCGGGTTTAAGGGTGGCATGCAGCTGCTTCAGCACCCGTGGCAGTTCCTGGCGGGGAATATGAAACAGCGAGGCATTGGCGAACACGCCATCGAAACGTTCAGGCAGCAGATCTAGGGCGAGAAAGTCCTGCTGCCAGGCTTCGCAACCACTGTCGGCGCGAGCCATTTCGACAAAGCGCGCGCAGCCGTCCAAACCGACAGCAGTGTGGCCCATGGCGCTAAAGGTGCGCAGATCGCGGCCCGGGCCGCAGCCGAAATCGAGAATCTGGTAAGGCGCCGTGGCCTGGATATATGCGAGCAGAGCAGCGATATTCTGGCTGACATCGTGATCGCGGGTGCCCTCGCGAAAGTCTTCGGCGCAGTCCTGATAATGGCGCAGGGTCAGCGCGCTGATCTGCGCCAGGTCATCCGCGCTCAATCCCACGTCTTCAGCCCTCGGCCAGCAGGCGGCGCAGTTCGGCCAACACCGGGGCGCTGGCTGGACGCACATCGCGCCACAGGGCAAAGGCTTCAGCGGCTTGCTCGACCAACATGCCCAGACCATCCAGAGTGCGCGCTGCGCCGTGCTCGGCGGCCCAGCGGTTAAAGGCGGTCAATTCCTTGCCGTACATCATGTCGTAGCACAGGGTATGGCCGGGCTGAATCAGGCTTGGGGCAATCGGCGGCAACTCGCCGGCCAGGCTGGCCGAGGTGCCGTTGATGATCAGGTCCACCGGCGCATCGATCCAGTCATAACCGCTGGCAACCACTGGGCCCAGGTCGGCGAATTCGCGGGCCAGCTGCTCGGCCTTTTCCACCGTGCGGTTGGCAATCACCAACGCCGCCGGCTGCTCGGCCAGCAACGGCTCCAGCACCCCGCGCACCGCACCGCCGGCGCCGAGCAGAAGAATGCGTTTGCCCTTGAGGTTTACCCCGGCATTCACCGTCAGATCACGCACCAGGCCGGCGCCGTCGGTGTTGTCGCCAAGCAGGCTGCCGTCGGCAAGCTTCTTCAGGGTATTGACCGCACCGGCGCGTTGAGCACGGGCGCTGAGCTGATCCGCGAGGGCAAACGCCTGCTCCTTGAACGGCACCGTGACATTGGCGCCCAAACCTTCGGCAAAGAACGCGCGGGCAAATCCGGGGAAGTCGTCCAGCGGCGCGAGCAGGGCTTCATAACTCAGCTGCTCGCCGGTCTGCTGGGCAAACAGACGGTGGATCAGCGGCGACTTGCTGTGGCCGATGGGGTTGCCGAATACGCCGTAGCGGTCCATCAGCGGCCCGCCTCATTCAGCCAGTCACGATCTGTCAGGAAATACTCGGTCAGACGCGCTTCTTCGCTGCCCGGCTCCGGCTTCCAGTCGTAGCCCCAGCGCACATGCGGCGGCAGCGACATCAGGATCGATTCGGTACGTCCGCCGGACTGCAGGCCGAACAGCGTGCCACGGTCAAACACCAGGTTGAACTCGACATAGCGACCACGGCGGAAGGCCTGGAACTCACGCTCGCGCTCGCCATAGGGGGTCAGCTTGCGGCGCTGCACGATGGGCAGGTAAGCGGCGAGATAGGCATCGCCTATGGCGCGCATAAAGGCGAAGCTGGTGTCGAAGTCCCACTGATTGAGGTCATCGAAGAACAGCCCGCCAATGCCGCGCGGCTCGCCACGATGCTTGAGGTGGAAGTAGCGATCACACCAGGCCTTGAACTTCGGATAGACCTCGGCACCGAAGGGCGCGCAAGCGTCATGGGCGACCTGGTGCCAGTGCCGACAGTCTTCCTCATTGCCGTAGTAGGGCGTCAGATCGAAACCGCCACCGAACCACCAGACAGGCTCTTCACCTGCTTTCTCGGCACTGAAGAAGCGCACGTTGGCGTGGGAGGTCGGCACATAGGGGTTTTCCGGGTGGATCACCAGCGACACGCCAAGGGCCTCGAAGCCGCGTCCGCCCAGTTCCGGCCGATGCGCACTGGCCGAAGGCGGCAGGCTGTCGCCGAACACGTGGGAGAAGTTCACCCCGCCCTTTTCGATCAGCGCGCCGTTCTCCATCACCCGCGTGCGGCCGCCACCGCCGGCTGGCCGCTGCCAGGCATCCTCGAAGAATTCGGCACCGCCATCTTCGGCTTGCAGGGCAGTGCAGATACGGTCTTGCAGATCCAGCAGGTAGGCTTTGACGGCCTCAGTACGGTCACTCACGGCGGCACCTTGAAAACGGGTAAGGCCAGGCGGCACGTGGCCGCGGGGAAAAATGGGCGGCCAGCATAACACCAGCCACCCCACGGCCGCAGTTGACGGCGGTCAATGCAGACGATTGGATAACGGCACGTTTCTGCCCGTGCGGGCATCATCCAGGCATTCAATCGCGGAAGACTCTGAAAATGGCCATGCGTATCCAGTTCAACCGTCACGGCGGCCCGGACGTTCTCGACTACACCGACTACACACCCGCAGCCCCAGGTCCCAATGAGGTAAGGGTGCAGAACCAGGCGATCGGCCTGAATTTTATCGACACCTATTTCCGCAGCGGCCTGTATGCGCCACCAAGCTTGCCGTCCAGCCTGGGCACCGAGGGTGCGGGTATCGTCGAGGCGGTGGGGGCTGCGGTCAGCGGCTTTCAGGTGGGTGACCGCGTGGCCTATGCCACCGGACCGCTGGGCGCGTATAGCGAGCTGCATGTGCTGCAGGCCGAGAAGCTGGTGAAACTGCCGGATGCAATCAGCTTCGAGCAGGCCGCCGCAGTGATGCTCAAGGGCCTGACGGTGCAGTATCTGCTGCGCCAAACGTTCCCTCTGCAAGGTGGCGAAACCATTCTGTTTCATGCCGCCGCCGGCGGGGTCGGCTCCTTTGCCTGCCAGTGGGCCAAGGCGCTTGGGGTCAAGCTGATCGGCACCGTCAGCTCGGCGGAAAAAGCGGCGCGGGCCTTAGAGCAGGGCGCCTGGGCGACCATCGACTACAGCCATGAAAACGTTGCCCAGCGCGTGCTGGAACTGACCGATGGCAAGAAGTGCCCGGTGGTCTACGACGGCGTCGGCAAGGACACTTGGGAAACCTCGCTGGACTGCGTGGCGCCGCGCGGCCTGCTGGTTAGCTTCGGTAATGCGTCGGGCGCCGTAACCGGCGTCAACCTGGGCATCCTCGCGCAAAAAGGTTCGCTGTTCGTCACCCGCCCAACCCTGGCCGGTTACGCCGATACGCCTTCCCGGCTGCAGGCGATGGCTGACGAACTGTTCGCCATGATTGCCAGCGGCCAACTGCAGGTGGAAATCAGCAACCGCTATGCACTTAAGGACGCCGCGCTGGCGCAAACGGCGCTGAGCGCGCGGCAAACCACCGGTTCGAGCATTCTGCTGCCCTAGACGGTTTGGCTGTGATCAGGACGGTCTGATCACATCACCGCTGATCAAGTCGCGAATCAGACTCGGGTTCTTGCGGCCGCCCAACGCTCCACCAAGTACCGCATCCAGCTGGCCGGGAAAGTACTGCTCAACACGCAGACGCGAACGCGCAGACGGTCGGCCAGCCGGATTGGCCGAGGTCGACACCAGCGGCCCGGTCAGGCGACACAGCGCACGTACTTGCGGATGATCGCTGACGCGCAGGGCCACACTGCTGTGCTGGCCGCTGATCCACTCGGGCAGCCGGTTCTGATGCGGCACCAGCCAGGTGTTGGGCCCCGGCCAGCTGCCGGCCAGGCGCGCCAGCCAGATTTCTGGCAGGTCTTCGAGAAGAAAATCAAACTGCTCAACCTCGGCGGCGACCAGAATCAGCCCCTTGTGCACCGGCCGATCCTTCAGCGCCAGCAAGCGCTCCACCGCTTCGTCATTCCAGGGATCACAACCCAGCCCCCATACCGCTTCGGTCGGATAGGCAATCACTCCGCCATTGCGCACTACGCGTGCGGCTTGCTGTATCTGCCAGTTGCTGACCATTCACTGCTCTCCACTAAGGCCTGGCGGGCAGTGTATCCAAGCTAAAGCGCGCGGCCCACCCAGCGGCCGTTTTCGCAGGCAACGCGGCCGTCTAGCTCCAGCTCGGTCAGCGCCGCCAGCACCTCGGCCAACGGCAAACCACTGGCCACCACCAGCGCTTCGCTGCTATGCGGCGCGGCATGCAACAAGGCTAGTAATGGATGGCTGGGAGGCTCTGGCCTGAGCGCGGCGGTGGTGGGTGGCTGCGCCTGCCAGCCGCGCAAGGCCTGCAAAATATCTTCGATACTTTCCACCAGCGTGGCGCCTTCGCGGATCAACTGATGGCAGCCGCGCGCACCGGGATGATGGATCGAACCGGGAATCGCATAAACCTCTCGGCCCTGTTCGGCGGCTAGACGTGCAGTGATCAGCGAACCGCTGGAAGGGCTGGCTTCCACCACCAGCACGCCCACGGATAGGCCACTGATGATGCGATTGCGCCGGGGGAAATTGCTCGCCTGGGGCGGACAATCCAGCGGCAACTCCGACACCAGCGCGCCACCACTGGCGACGATATCTGCGGCGAGTTTCTTGTGCCGCGCCGGATATAAACACTGCAAGCCGGTGCCGAGTACCGCCACCGTCTTGCCGCCGGCATCCAGTGCGCCCTGATGGGCCGCGCCATCGATGCCCAAAGCCAAGCCGCTGGTAATCACAAAGCCGCCACCCGCCAGGCTGCGAGCGAAACTCTGCGCAGTATCCAACCCTGGCCGCGATGCACGCCGACTGCCGACCATGGCCAGTTGCGGCTGCTCCAGCAAAGTCGGGTCACCTGCAACAAACAGCAAAGGTGGCGCATCCGCCAACTCAGCCAGCAGACCTGGATAAATCGCGTCATCCCACATCAACAAATGATGCGTATCGACGTCCAACCAGGCCAGGCTCCGCGCCGCACGCTCACGCACCTCAGCGCTACGTCGCGCCTCACTGCATGTCTGCGGCAAACCAAGGGAACGCCAGGCACTAGCCGGCGCGCTAAGCGCAGCTGACGCACTGTCGAAGGCCCTGAGGAGTTTGCGAAAGCGGCGAGGCCCGAGCTCCGGCAAGCAGTGCAAGCGCAAACGCGCTTCCAGTTCAGCGGGAGAAATAGAAGAGGAAACAGCAGGAGATTGCGACATCCGGATCATCCTTGATCGGTCGCGCCGCGCGGGCGGCAGGAAATTCAGACGGGAATAAAAAAGCCCCGCGTTTGCGGGGCTTTTCGGTGTTACGGGTTACGCACTTTGTCCATCAGCTCAAGCGAACGAGACGCCCCCAGCACCAGGCCGTAGCTGAGCTTGTCGTAGGTGCGGAAGACCATCAGCAAGCCCGAACGCTCGTCCGGAATTTTCACCGACTCACCGGTTACCCGGTCACGTACGGTTTCGCCCGTTTTATAGATTGCCAGCACGTTACCTTCGCTCAGACCGTCACGGGCACCTTTATTGATGGTCACCACATCGAACTGACCGACCTGCGTAACACCACGTGGCACATCGAGGATCACACCATTGATCTCGCCAGCCGGCTCGCTCGGCATGAAGGTCGAATTGATGGCCCGCTCTTCCGTTGGGAACAACCGGTCGCCAAGGCGAACTTCCTGAGTCGAGCGAGTCAGGGCCATAGTGCCGACATCGCCTTCTTCGGCCACGATCTCACCCGAGCCGATGTCATCGGCGTTAATGCCGAGGAATTCCTGGGTTTCCGGATCCACGTAGGTTTTGCCCTGGCGGAAGATGCCATAAGCCGGCGCCGACTCGTCGAAGCTGCCACGGGCATAAACACGATCACCAGCACCACTTACAACGCGCTCGGCGTTGCCGGCCACGATATAGGGCGCACCCTGGAACTGCTCAGGGGTATCAACAATACGGTTGCTCAGCAGGAAGCTGTTGATCGCCTCCAGCGGAATCGCCGGAATAGCTTCAGCCATCGGCGTACTGCGCACCTGCGGCGACAGCTTGATGGTGCCGCGCGACTCGCCGCGATTGAGCATCAGCCGTGGCTGACCATCGATATACACCAGGCTGAGTTGATCGCCTGGATAAATCAAATGGGGATTTTCCACCTGTGGGTTGGCGTGCCAGATTTCAGGCCACTTCCACGGCTGACTTAGAAATTTGCCAGAGATATCCCAGAGGGTATCGCCCTTGACCACGGTATAACGGTCTGGGTGACCGTCCTTGAGTTGCACGGCGGCCTGGGCCAAGCCACTTGCCGCAACCAGCAGCAGGGCGAGTAGTGATTTCCTCATGCGGTGAATCCCTTTATTATGTGTCTTCACGTGGAGCGCCCTAGCGCCGCGACATAACCCAGTCGTGCTGCGGCGTGAAGCCGTTTTTCAATGCTGCTCATCATCTTAGCAGCGGATTTTGACTTTATTCCACAAGTGCATCACAAACGCATATGGCGATCCTGAATATCCTCGAATTTCCCGATCCGCGCCTGCGCACCATCGCCAAGCCGGTGGACGTGGTCGATGACGCCTTGCGTCAACTGATCGATGACATGTTTGAAACCATGTACGACGCACCGGGTATCGGCCTGGCCGCGACGCAGGTTAACGTGCACAAACGTCTGGTGGTGATGGACCTGTCCGAAGACAAATCCGAGCCACGGGTGTTTATCAACCCCGAGTTCGAGCCGCTGACCGAGGAAATGGATCAGTACCAGGAAGGTTGCCTGTCAGTGCCAGGCTTCTACGAAAACGTCGACCGCCCGCAGAAGGTCAAGATCAAGGCGCTAAACCGCGATGGCCAGCCCTACGAGCTGATCGCAGAAGGCCTGCTGGCGGTGTGCATCCAGCATGAATGCGACCACCTCAATGGCAAGCTGTTTGTCGATTACCTGTCTAATCTCAAACGCGATCGCATCAAGAAGAAGCTGGAAAAGCAGCACCGCCAGCAGGCTTAAGCCACACCTTTCAAAGGCTTGCTACGGCAAGCCTTTTTCTTTCTAGCAGTGAGAACCCATGTCTGAGTCTTTGCGTATTGTCTTTGCCGGCACCCCGGAATTTGCCGCCGAACACCTCAAGGCCTTGCTCGACACGCCACACCAGATCATTGCCGTCTACAGCCAGCCTGATCGCCCGGCCGGCCGCGGACAGAAGCTCACCCCCAGCCCGGTCAAGCAGCTCGCCCTGCAGCACGATATTCCGGTGCACCAGCCGCAGACCCTGCGCGACCCCGCCGCCCAAGCCGAGCTAGCGGCACTCAAGCCCGATCTGATGGTGGTGGTGGCTTACGGCCTGATCCTGCCGCAAGTGGTGCTGGATATCCCGCGCCTGGGCTGTATCAACAGTCACGCCTCGCTGCTGCCACGCTGGCGTGGCGCCGCACCGATCCAGCGCGCGGTGGAGGCCGGTGATGCTGAGTCCGGCGTTACCGTGATGCAGATGGAAGCCGGCCTGGACACAGGGCCGATGCTGCTCAAGGTCAGCACGCCGATTGCAGCCGAAGATACCGGTGGCAGCCTGCACGACCGTCTCGCCAGTCTCGGCCCGCAGGCGGTGATTCAGGCCATCAGCGGCTTGGCCAGCGGTAGTCTGGTTGGCGAAGTGCAGGACGAAAGTCTGGCCACCTATGCGCACAAACTGAACAAGGATGAAGCGCGCCTGGACTGGAGCCGCCCGGCCATTGAGCTGGAGCGACTAGTGCGTGCATTTCACCCGTGGCCGATCTGCCATAGCACGCTAAGTGGCGAAGCCATCAAGGTGCACGCCGCAGCACTGGGCGAAGGGCAGGGCCAACCCGGCAGCATCCTCGCCGCCGATAAATTCGGCCTGACCGTGGCCTGTGGCGAAGGCGCGCTGCGTCTGACCCGACTGCAACTGCCCGGCGGTAAGGCGCTGAACTTCAGTGACCTGTACAACAGCCGACGCGAGCAGTTCGCCCCTGGTTTGGTGCTCGGTCAATGAACCCGCGTCTCGCCGCCGCCCGCGCCCTGGCCGTGGTGCTCAATGGCAAAGCCTCGCTAGGCACTAGCCTGCCGCCGCTGCTGGATAAGGTTGAGCAGCGCGACCGTGGCCTGGCTCAGGACCTAGCCTTTGGCACCGCACGCTGGCAGCCACGCCTGGCCCTGATTGCCGAGAAGCTGCTGCAGAAACCCCTCAAAGCCGCCGACCGTGATGTCGAAGCGCTGCTGCTGATCGGCCTCTATCAGCTGTTCTACACACGCATCCCGGCCCACGCCGCCATTGGCGAAACCGTGGCCTGCGTCGACAAGCTGAAGAAGCCTTCACTCAAGGGCCTGCTGAATGCCGTGCTGCGCAATGCCCAGCGCGAGCATGAGTCGCTGCTGGCCGAGCTGGATCGCGATCCGGTGCTGCATACCGCTCACCCGCGCTGGCTGCAGAAGGCCCTGAAAGCTCAGTGGCCGGAACACTGGGAGGCTATCTGCGCGGCCAATAACGCCCACCCGCCGCTGATTCTGCGGGTCAATCGCCGCCTCGGCAGTCGCGATGACTACCTGGCCGAACTGCACCGCGTAGGCTTCGAGGCCGAGCCTTGCACGTTTAGCCGTGACGGCATTCGCCTGCTGCAGGCATGCGATGTCACCACCCTGCCGGGTTTTGCCGAAGGCCGCCTCAGCGTGCAGGACGAAGCAGCGCAGCTGGCTGCCGAACTGCTCGATCTGGCGCCCGGTCAACGCGTGCTGGACGCCTGCGCCGCGCCAGGCGGTAAAACCTGCCATCTGCTGGAAGCCGAGCCCGCACTGGCCGGCGTTGTGGCGGTGGACCTGGAAGAAAAACGCCTGGTGCGGGTACGCGAGAACCTCAAACGTCTGGGCCTGGAGGCCGAGCTGATCGCCGCCGATGGCCGTGACCTGGCCGCCTGGTGGGACGGCAAGCCGTTCCAGCGCATCCTGCTCGATGCGCCCTGCTCGGCCACCGGGGTGATACGCCGTCACCCGGATATCAAACTGACCCGTCAGGCCGATGACATTCCCGCGCTGGCCAAGCTGCAGGGCGAGCTGCTGGATAGCCTGTGGCAGACTCTGGAAGTCGGCGGCATCCTGCTCTATGCCACCTGTTCGGTGATGCCGGCGGAAAACAGCGAGAATATTACTGCCTTCCTGGCGCGCACGCCGGGCGCCCGTGAGCTGGATATTGCCGGAGCGTTCGGCCATAAAACCGCCCACGGTCGCCAGCTATTCCCGCAAGTCGACGGCCACGACGGCTTCTACTATGCCAAGCTGATGAAAATCGCTGCCGCTCCGCGCGGCTGAGGAACAGACTGCATGAAGATCATCATTCTCGGTGCAGGCCAGGTTGGCGGCACCCTGGCGGAACACCTGGCCAGCGAAGCCAACGACATCACCGTGGTCGACACCGACGGTGACCGTCTGCGCGACCTCGGCGACCGCCTAGATATTCGTACCGTACAAGGCCGTGGCTCGTTTCCCACGGTGCTGCGCCAGGCCGGCGCGGACGACGCCGACATGCTGGTGGCAGTGACCAACAGCGATGAAATCAACATGATCGCCTGCCAGGTCGCCTACAGCCTGTTCCACACCCCGACCAAGATTGCCCGGGTACGTGAAGCGGCTTACCTGACCCGCAGCGGCCTGTTCAGCAACGAATCGATCCCGGTCGACGTACTGATCAGCCCCGAGCAGGTGGTGACCAACTACATCAAGCGCCTGATCGAATACCCCGGCGCCCTGCAGGTGATCGACTTCGCCGAAGGCAAGGCCCAGCTAGTAGCGGTCAAGGCCTACTACGGCGGCCCGCTGGTCGGTCAGCAACTGCGCCAATTGCGCGAACACATGCCGAATGTCGACACCCGGGTAGCAGCGATCTTCCGCCGTAATCGGGCGATCATGCCGCAAGGCGACACGGTGATCGAAGCCGATGACGAAGTGTTTTTTATCGCCGCCAAGGCGCATATCCGCGCGGTGATGAGCGAAATGCGCCGCATGGAAGACAGCTACAAGAAGGTGGTGATCGCCGGCGGCGGGCATATCGGCGAGCGTCTGGCCGAGGCCATCGAGAGCCGCTACCAGGTGAAGATCATCGAGATGAACCCGGCACGTTGCCGCTACCTCTCGGAAACCCTCGACAGCACCATCGTGCTACAAGGCAGCGCCTCGGACCGCGACCTGCTGGTGGAAGAAAACATCAGCGACGCCGACATCTTCCTGGCCCTGACCAACGACGACGAAGCCAACATCATGTCCTCCTTGCTGGCCAAGCGCCTGGGTGCGCGCAAGGTGATGACCATCATCAACAACCCGGCCTACGTTGACCTGGTGCAGGGCGGCGAAATCGACATCGCCATCAGTCCGCAGCTGGCCACCATCGGTACCCTGCTGACCCACGTGCGCCGTGGTGATATCGAAAGCGTGCACTCCCTGCGCCGCGGTGCAGCCGAAGCCATTGAGGCGATTGCCCATGGCGATGCCAAATCGAGTAAGGTAGTCGGCCGCGCCATTGCTGATATCGCGTTGCCGCCGGGCACCACCATCGGTGCGATCATCCGCAACGAAGAGGTGTTGATCGCCCACGACAACACGGTGATCGAGACGGGCGACCATGTGATCCTGTTCCTGGTCGACAAAAAGTACATCCGCGATGCCGAGCGATTGTTCCAGGTCGGCCTGACCTTCTTCTAAGAACATGTCTGGGATCTGCTGCGCGTCGGCGATACTGCGTTAAAAACAGGCTCGGAATGCTCATTTACAGCAGTAAACTCCGCTTCCTCGCCTGTTTTTGCCTTGTCTCGCTCTAGCTCGCGAGATCCCAAACAGGTTCTAGGCAGTTAAAAGGATGATTGATGAGCACTGAAGCCCTGGAGAAGATGCTGGCCAAAGGCATGGACAATGCCGTGCTGCGTTTTGGTCTGGGTAAGGGCTATCTGGATGCGGCGGAGTTCGCCCAGGCGGCGGAGCATTTACAGCGCTGCGTTGAGTTCGATGCGCAGTATTCAGCCGCCTGGAAGCTGCTCGGCCAGGCGCTGAACAAGCAGGGACTGCACGACGAGGCGCGCACGGCCTGGCAGCAGGGCTTGCGGGTAGCAGAAGAGAAGGGTGACAAGCAGGCGGGCAAGGAAATCAGCGTATTTCTCAAACGCCTGGATAAGCCGGCTCGGTAACTCAGGAAATAGCCTGAACTATTCCTCGGTTTGCACAAAGCGCAGGCCAACGCCCAGGGCTTCGACGCGTACCACTTCGAGCGTGAGGATAGGCGCTTCCATCGGCAAGCCCTGCACTTGGCCTTGCACTTGCTCACCCATGCTGAGCATATTTTGCGCCTGGTCCATCAGCACATAGACGCCGCATTCGGAAATATCCCGCGTGGTGACCATCAGCTCACCGTGCACCGGATGGTCGATACGCAGGCGTACCTTCAGGGGTGTGCGGATATTCTTTCGACTATTGCTCATGCGCCGTCCGTCAGAGTGGGTTCCTCCAGCCTAGTCGAGAGCAGGCTTCGCCTGCAACTCAGACCCATTCAATACCACTTGGCTTCGCCGGCAGGGCGCTTCTTGAAGCGCTTCATGCTCCACATGTACTGGCTCGGGTAAGTACGCACATACCGCTCGATAACGGTGCTCATCGCCGCAACGGCGGTTGCCGTATCAGTGCTGTACATCTCTTGCGGTGCAGCTTCGAGAATGACCTTAAAGCCCGAACCATCCGGCAGACGCAGCGCATGCAGAAATACCCCGCAGGCCTTGCCACCGCTCAACATGCCAGCAACGAACTTGCTGGTCAGCGCCTCGGTGCCCAGAAAGGGCACGAATACCCCGGAAGACAGGCTTGGCTCAGGGTCGGCGGGAATACCCACTGCACCGCCTTTGCGCACTTCCTTAATCACGCTGAGGATGCCTTCCTTGGTCGACGGCGCAACACGGTTACCCAACTGCACACGCTGCTGGCGCAGCAGCTCATCAACAGCCTTCAGCTTCGGCGGACGGTAGAAAATGATCGGTTTGCACTGCGCGCAGTAGAAGTGGTTAAGCACTTCCCAGTTACCCAGGTGGCTGGTGATGCCGACCACGCCCTTGCCGCTGGCCAGAGCCTCCTTGAGCACCTCCAGACCCTCGACTTCACGCACCAGGCCGATGGATTTCTGCGCCGGCCAGATCCAGGCACAGGCGCTTTCGGTCAGGGTTCTGCCGATATCCATCAGCGATTGGCCCAGCAGACGCTGGTGCGCGACCTCATCCAGTTCGGGAAAGCATTTACGCAGGTTGATGCTCGCCACTTCGCGTGAGCCATTCGGCAGCTTCCACATCAGCCAGCCAATCGCCGCACCCACAGCCTGCACCGCACGCCATGGCAGCAGGGCAAACAGGCGCAAGAAACCCACCACCAGGGCACCTTTGAACTTTTCCACAGGCAACTCCAGCCGATCAAAAGGTGGCCATTGTAACCGCCTGCGCTAGTGGCCGTTGAGTTGCGCGTAGCGGTCACAGTTCGTGGTGTGATCCATGACCATGCCGCTGGCCTGCATATAGGCATAACAAATGGTCGGCCCGACAAAGGTGAAACCGGCCTTCTTCAGCGCCTTGCTCATCGCCTCGGCCTCAGCGGTTACCGCCGGCACCTGGCCGCGCTCGCTGAAGTGGTTGATCTTCGGCGTACCACCAACAAACGACCAGAGCAGTTGCACCGGGTCTTCCAGCGTGAGCCAGGCCTGAGCGTTTTTGCGCACAGCCTTGAGCTTGAGGCGGTTGCGGATGATGCCGGGGTCCTGCATTAGAGTTTCTTCGATGTACTCGTCGGTGAGCATGGCCAGACGCTGCACATCAAACCCGAACAGCACCTTGCGGTAGTGCTCGCGCTTCTTCAGCACGGTGATCCACGACAGACCTGCCTGAAAACCCTCCAGCAACAGTAACTCGAACAGCACCTGGGGGTCGCGTTGCGGCACGCCCCATTCTTCATCGTGGTACGCCTGATACAGCGGATCGTCATTGCACCAGAAACAGCGTGGCATGCGGGTTTTCCTGAGCTTCGGTATACTCGCGGACTTTCTGAAGCCGCCAAAGTACGGGTGAAATTTGTGAGCCAGACTACGCCTGCCGTGCGCACCTTCCAAGACTTGATCCTCGCCCTGCAACAGTACTGGGCCGAGCAGGGCTGTGTGGTGTTGCAGCCCTACGATATGGAAGTTGGCGCGGGCACCTTCCACACCGCCACGTTTCTCCGTGCCATCGGCCCAGAGACCTGGAACGCCGCCTATGTGCAGCCTTCCCGTCGTCCGGCTGACGGCCGCTACGGCGAAAACCCCAACCGCCTGCAGCACTACTACCAGTTCCAGGTGGTACTCAAGCCGAACCCGGAAAACTTCCAGGAGCTGTACTTGGGCTCGCTGAAGTCGATCGGCATCGACCCTCTGGTGCACGACATCCGCTTCGTCGAAGACAACTGGGAATCGCCGACGCTCGGCGCCTGGGGTCTGGGCTGGGAAATCTGGCTGAACGGCATGGAAGTCACCCAGTTCACCTACTTCCAGCAGGTCGGAGGCATCGAGTGCTACCCGGTAACCGGTGAGATCACCTACGGTCTCGAGCGCCTGGCCATGTACCTGCAGGGCGTCGACTCGGTGTACGACCTGGTGTGGACCGACGGCCAGTTCGGCAAGGTCACCTACGGCGATGTGTTCCACCAGAACGAAGTGGAGCAATCGACCTACAACTTCGAACACGCCAACGTCGAGAAACTCTTCGAGCTGTTCGACTTCTATGAAAGCGAAGCCAACCGCCTGATCGAGTTGGAGTTGCCGCTGCCTACCTACGAGATGGTGCTCAAGGCCTCGCACACCTTCAACCTGCTGGATGCGCGCCGCGCCATCTCGGTGACCGCGCGTCAGCAATACATCCTGCGCGTGCGTGCCCTGGCCCGCTCGGTGGCGCAGAGCTACCTGCAAGCGCGGCGCAAACTCGGCTTCCCGCTCGCGGCACCCGACCTGCGTGATGAAGTATTGGCCAAGCTGGAGGCAGCAGAATGAGTGCGCGTGATTTCCTGGTAGAACTGGGCACCGAAGAGCTACCACCGAAAGCCCTGAAAACTCTGGGTGAAGCTTTCCTCGCCGGTATCGAAAAAGGCCTGAAAGCCGCTGGCCTGAGCTATGGCCAAGTGCGCTATTACGCCGCGCCGCGCCGTTTGGCCGTGCTGATCGAGCAGCTTGAAGAGCAGCAAGCCGACCGTACTCAGAACCTCGACGGCCCGCCCGTGCAGGCAGCGTTCGACAAGGACGGCAACCCGACTCAAGCGGCGCTGGGCTTCGCCAAGAAGTGCGGCGTCGAGCTGAGCCAAATCGACCAAAGCGGCCCCAAGCTGAAATTCAGCCAGAGCATCCCAGGCCAGGCTGCGGCCGGCCTGCTGCCGGCCATCGTTGAGACCTCGCTGAACGAGCTGCCTATCCCTAAGCGTATGCGTTGGGGCGCGCGCAAGACTGAATTCGTCCGCCCGAGCCAGTGGCTGGTGATGCTGTTCGGTGACGAAGTGATCGACTGCGAAATCCTCGCCCAGCAAGCCGGTCGAGTTTCCCGTGGCCACCGCTTCCACGCCAACCACGAGGTGCGCATCAGCGCCCCGGCCAACTACGCCGAAGACCTGCGTAGCGCCTATGTGATTGCCGACTTCGCCGAGCGTCGCGCGCAGATCATTGCCCGGGTCAATGAACTGGCAGCAGCAGAGCAGGGCACGGCCATCGTGCCGCCGGCGTTGCTGGATGAAGTCAGCGCCCTGGTCGAATGGCCGGTGCCGCTGGTCTGTTCCTTCGAGGAACGCTTCCTCGAAGTGCCGCAGGAAGCGCTGATCACCACCATGCAGGACAACCAGAAGTACTTCTGTCTGCTCGATGGCAACGGCAAGCTGCTGCCGCGCTTTATCACCGTGGCTAACGTCGAGAGCAAAGACCCGGCGCAGATTATTTCCGGTAACGAGAAAGTAGTTCGCCCGCGCCTGACCGACGCCGAGTTCTTCTTCAAGCAGGACAAGAAGCAAAAGCTTGAGACCTTCAACCAGCGCCTGGCCAACGTGGTGTTCCAGGCCCAGCTGGGTTCGGTCTATGACAAGGCCCAGCGCGTCTCGGCCCTTGCTGGTTTTATCGCCCAGCGCATTGGTGGCGACGCCACTCGCGCGGCGCGAGCCGGCATTCTCTGCAAGTGCGACCTGGCCAGTGAAATGGTCGGCGAGTTCCCGGAAATGCAGGGCATCGCCGGTTACTACTACGCCAAGCATGATGGCGAAGCCGAAGACGTCGCCCTGGCGCTGAACGAGCAGTACATGCCACGCGGCGCCGGCGCTGAACTGCCAAGCACCCTCACCGGTGCCGCCGTGGCCCTGGCCGACAAGCTGGATACCCTGGTTGGGATCTTCGGCATCGGCATGCTGCCCACCGGCAGCAAGGACCCCTATGCCCTGCGTCGCGCTGCCCTTGGCGTGTTGCGCATCCTGATCGAGAAGCAGCTGGATCTGGATCTGGTTGAAGCCGTTGGTTTTGCGATCAAACAATTCGGCGACAAGATCAAAGCCGATGGCCTGGCTCCCCAGGTGCAGGACTTTATCTTCGACCGTCTGCGCGCGCGTTATGAGGACGAAGGCGTCGAAGTGGCCGTGTACCAGGCCGTACGTGCGGTCAGCCCGACCTCGCCGCTGGATTTCGATCAACGCGTACAGGCCGTGCAGGCTTTCCGGGCTTTGCCTCAGGCGGCCGCTCTGGCGGCGGCGAACAAGCGCGTGTCCAATCTGCTGAGCAAGGCCGAAGGCCAGGTCGCGGCGAACGTCGAAGCCCATCACTTCGACAACCCCAGCGAGTTCGCCCTCAACGCCGCTATCCAGCAGGCCGAGCATTCAGTACGGCCGCTGGCTGCAGGGCGTCAGTACAACCTGGCACTGAGTCAGTTGGCCAACCTGCGCGAGCCGGTGGATGCCTTCTTCGAGGCCGTACTGGTCAACGCCGAAGACCCTGCCGTGCGCGCCAACCGCTATGCACTGCTGGCCAAGCTGCGCGGCCTGTTCCTCGGCGTGGCTGATATCTCGGTACTCGGCTAACGCCTGCCGCGAGTCCGGTGGGCTGCGCGCAGCCCATCATCACCTTTACCGGCTGGCGGCCATCACCGCCAGCCGGTTACGGATTTACCTATGAAACTGCTGATTCTCGACCGCGACGGCGTAATCAATTACGACTCCGACGCCTATATCAAAAACCTCGCCGAATGGATTCCGCTGCCCGGCGCCATCGAAGCCATCGCGCGCCTGTCGCAAGCTGGCTGGACGATCGCCGTGGCCACCAATCAATCCGGGGTCGCCCGCGGCTATTACGACCTGGCCACACTGGAAGCCATGCACGCGCGCCTGCGTGAACTGGTGACGGCGCAGGGCGGCGACCTGGGCCTGATCGTGCACTGCATCCACGGCCCGGATGAGGGCTGCGCCTGCCGCAAACCGAAACCCGGCATGCTCGAGCAGATTGCTGCGTACTATGGCGTAGCACTTAAGGGCGTGTGGTTTGTCGGAGACAGCAGCGGTGACCTGACAGCGGCCGGCGCCGTCGATTGTCAGCCAGTTTTGGTAAAGACCGGCAAGGGCGAACGCACCCTGGCGAAAGGATTGCCAGCGGGCACCCTGGTATTCGATGATCTGGCGGCGGTTGCCGCACAGCTTCTCCACTAATAAAGCAGGCGCTGCCTGCGACGGTAAAAGCTCCCATGTCGACAGTGCAGACCCTCAGAACCGTTCTCTTCTATCTGTTGTTGTCTTCCAGCGCCTTTGTCTGGTGCACCCTCAGCGTCTTCGTTGCCCCCTTCCTACCGTTTCGCGCGCGCTATCGCTTTGTTATCCAGAACTGGTGCCGCTGCGCCACCTGGCTGGCCAAGGTGGTAGCCGGCATCAACTATGAGATCAAGGGCCTAGAGAATATCCCCGAGCAGCCCTGCGTGATCCTCGCCAAGCACCAAAGCACCTGGGAGACCTTCTTCCTCTGCGGCTACTTTGAGCCGCTCAGCCAAGTGGTCAAGCGCGAGCTGCTGTATGTACCGTTCTTCGGCTGGGCGATGGCCATGCTTAAACCTATCGCGATTGACCGCAGTAACCCCAAGGCGGCGCTCAAGCAGCTGGCCAAGCTTGGCCACAAACGCCTGGGGCAGGGCGCCTGGGTGCTGGTATTCCCGGAAGGCACGCGTATTCCGCCCGGCCAGATCGGCAAGTTCAGCCGCGGCGGCGCCTCCCTCGCAGTGAATGCCAATCTGCCGGTGCTGCCGATTGCCCACAACGCTGGTGAGTTCTGGCCCAAGTTGGGATGGCGCAAAACCCCAGGTACCGTTCAAGTAGTGATTGGCCCACTTATGCACGCTGAAGGTACCGGTCCGCGCGCCATCGCCGAGCTCAATGATCGTGCGTTTGCCTGGGTCAGCCAGGCGCAACGCGATATCGGCTCACTGGATGCACAGAGCCAGCCTCTGGAAGCCCAGGAGCCGTCTTAGCTCAATTGTGGATAACCTGTGCGCAAAATACCGGCAGAGTGCTATTAAGCCTTTCAAAGTAATGATTTATAAGCAGTTTTAATGAGCATCTAACCAACTGCTTTTCGTGCATAAGTTTTCCGACGTAACCTCAAGCCGGCCTCAGTGTAGGCTTTTTTATCGCTCAAATTTGCTCAGGTACGGATGTGCGCTGCGTGCCTGCCGCTATGTTCCATGTGGAACAAAAAAGCCCCTGCTGAAGTTAATCAGCAGGGGCTTTCTAAACAGAAACCAGCGTGTGTCTGGCGTCCTCTGGCTGTTTTAGAAGTCCAGGTTGGACACAGCCAGCGCGTTGGTCTCGATAAAGTCCCGACGCGGTTCAACGGCATCACCCATCAGGGTGTTGAAGATCTGATCGGCAGCAATCGCGTCTTCGATACGCACCTTGAGCATGCGGCGTACTTCCGGGTCCATGGTGGTTTCCCAGAGTTGATCCGGGTTCATTTCACCGAGACCCTTATAGCGCTGAATGCTGTGGCGTTTGGTGCTTTCGGCCATCAGCCAAGCCAGTGCATCTTTGAACGTGCTGACGTGCTTTTTGCGCTCGCCGCGCTGCACAAAGGCACCTTCTTCCAGCAGGCTGTTGAGCTGATCGCCCAGGGTGGTAACGGTCTTGTAGTCGTTACTGGCGAAGAAGTCGCGGTTGAAGATGATGTAGCTGGAAACCCCATGGGAAACCAATTCCACCTGCGGCAGCCAGAGGTGACGCTCCTGGTCTTCGTGCAGACTAGTTTTGTACACCAGACCGGACTTCTCCATACCCTTGAGGCGCGCATCAAGCAGGCCCAGCCATTGCTCCATGGCTGCCTTGTCCGCCAGTTGCTCGGTTTCCACGCGCGGGATGTAGACGAAGTGCTCGGTGAGCTCCAGCGGGTACAGACGCGACAAACGGTTAAGAGTCTTCATCACCAGGCGGTAATCGTTGACCAGACGCTCCAGCGCCTCGCCAGACAAGCCTGGCGCGCTTTCGTTGACGTGTAAGCTGGCATCTTCCAGGGCCGACTGGGTCATGTACTCATCCATGGCCTCGTCGTCCTTGATGTACTGCTCCTGCTTGCCCTTCTTGACCTTGTACAGCGGCGGCTGAGCGATGTAGATGTAGCCACGCTCAACCAGCTCCGGCAGCTGACGGAAGAAGAAGGTCAGCAGCAGGGTACGAATGTGCGAACCGTCGACGTCGGCGTCGGTCATGATGATGATGTTGTGGTAGCGCAGCTTGTCGATGTTGTACTCATCGCGGCCGATACCACAGCCCAGGGCGGTGATCAGGGTGCCAACTTCCTGGGAGGAAATCATCTTGTCGAAACGTGCTTTCTCGACGTTTAGGATCTTGCCCTTGAGCGGCAGGATCGCCTGGGTCTTGCGGTTACGGCCCTGTTTGGCAGAACCGCCCGCGGAGTCCCCTTCCACGATATAGAGTTCGGAAAGGGCAGGGTCTTTCTCCTGGCAGTCGGCCAGTTTGCCCGGTAGCCCGGCGATATCCAGCGCGCCTTTACGGCGGGTCATTTCACGAGCTTTACGCGCTGCTTCACGGGCGCGCGCAGCGTCGATCATCTTGCCGACTACGGCCTTGGCCTCGTTGGGGTTTTCCAACAGGAAGTCGGAGAAGTACTTGCCCATTTCCTGCTCGACCGCAGTTTTCACTTCGCTGGAAACCAGCTTGTCTTTGGTCTGCGAGCTGAACTTCGGGTCCGGTACTTTTACTGAAATAATCGCCGTTAGGCCTTCACGGGCATCATCGCCGGTAGTGGCAATTTTGTGCTTCTTGGCCAGACCTTCCTGCTCGATGTAGGCATTCAGGTTACGCGTCAGCGCCGAGCGGAAACCGGCAAGGTGGGTACCACCGTCGCGCTGAGGAATGTTGTTGGTGAAGCACAACAGGTTCTCATTGAAGCTGTCGTTCCACTGCAGAGCAACTTCAACACCGATGCCATCTTCACGTTGAATGGTGAAGTGGAATACCTGATTGACTGCGGTCTTGTTGTGGTTGAGGTATTCAACGAAAGCACGCAGGCCACCTTCGTACTTGAACAGCTCTTCCTTACCGCTGCGCTCATCCTTGAGCATGATGCCCACGCCAGAGTTGAGGAACGATAATTCGCGCAGACGCTTGGCCAAGATGTCCCAGCTGAAATGGATATTGGCGAAGGTATCTTCGGACGGTTTGAAGTGGATCTGCGTACCAGTGACATCACTGTCGCCAACTGCCGCGATCGGTGCCTGAGGCACGCCATGCACGTAGGTCTGTTCCCAGATCTTGCCGCTGCGGCGGATGGTCAGAATCAGTTCCTTGGAAAGGGCGTTAACCACGGACACACCCACGCCGTGCAGACCACCAGAAACCTTGTAGCTGTTGTCGTCGAACTTACCGCCTGCGTGCAGCACGGTCATGATCACTTCAGCAGCAGAAACGCCTTCTTCCTTGTGCATATCGACCGGGATACCACGGCCGTTATCGCGCACGCTGATCGACTCATCCGGGTGGATGGTGATGGTGATTTCGCTGCAATGCCCAGCCAACGCCTCGTCAATCGAGTTGTCGACCACCTCGAACACCATGTGGTGCAGACCGCTGCCATCGTCGGTATCGCCGATGTACATACCAGGCCGCTTGCGTACGGCATCCAGGCCCTTGAGGACCTTAATGTTATTGGAGTCGTACGTTTGGTTTTCGCTCATGCCTTCACTCCCGGTGGTCGTGGGTCTGGGTAATGCCACCATGTTCCACGTGGAACATGGCAACTGGCGTATCCGTGCGCCAGCCTTCCCTCAACAATTCATGGTCTACACAGGTGATAAATACCTGGCAGTGCAAGTCTTCCAACAATCGGCACAATGCACGGCGGTGCTGTTCATCCAGTTCTGACGGCAAGTCATCCACCAGATAGATGCATTGGCCGTGCTTGGCCTGATTAACTAAATGGCCCTGCGCAATACGCAAAGCACACACAACTAATTTTTGCTGACCGCGCGAAAGTATCTCGGCGGCATTGTGCGCCCCCAGCCGTAGCCTTAAATCGGCACGTTGCGGACCTGCCTGGGTATGGCCCAATTGCTGATCGCGGGAGAGGGTAGAAGCGAGCACTGCATTCAGCTCACGCTCCTTATCCCAACCGCGGTAGTAACTGAGGGTCAAACCTTGTAGCTCAACCAGCTCATTCAGGGTGCGCTCGAAAACCGGTTTCAGGGCCTGGATATAGGCACGCCGATAACCGTCTATTTCGTCGCTGGCCAGGCACAACTCACGGTCCCAGGCCGCCAGTGAAGCGGCGTCAAGTGTACCATGCCGCAGCCATGAGTTCCGCTGACGCAGGGCCTTCTGCAGGCGCTGCCAAGCCGGCAGAAAGCGAGGTTCCACGTGGAACACTCCCCAATCGAGGAACTGCCTACGAATCTTCGGCGCGCCTTCGAGCAAGCGGAAGCTATCGGGGTTGATCAACTGCAGCGGTAAGGTCTCTGCCAGTTGTGCAGCACTGCGGGCATTCTGCCCGTCGATACGAATTTGAAACTCGCCCTGACGATCCCGCGAAATGCCGAGATTACTTTGCCGACCATCCGACATCTGCACCTGACCGAAAATCGTGCAGGCGAGCTGATCGTATTGAATGACAGGCAGTAGCCGAGTGCTGCGAAATGAGCGCGCAAGCCCCAGCAGATGAATGGCTTCAAGCAGGCTGGTTTTGCCGCTGCCATTGTCGCCGGAAAGGATATTGATACGCGGGGAAGGGGAGAGGGTCACCGGGTGCAGGTTACGCACCGCGGTGACGGTAAAACGAGTAAGGGACATTCAGCGGTTACAGACGCATCGGCATAACAACGTAAGAGGAGTCGTCGTTATCGGCTTCCTGAACCAGAGCACTGCTGTTGGCATCGGAGAGAATCAGACGCACCTGGTCAGTGGTCATAACGCTCAGCACATCTAGCAGATAACTGACGTTGAAACCGATTTCCAACGCGCTGCCGCTGTAATCCACGGCGATCTCTTCTTCCGCTTCTTCCTGCTCTGGATTGTTGGCCTGAATTTTCAGCAGACCGGATTCCAGTTGCAGACGAATACCGCGGTACTTCTCGTTGGATAGAATCGCGGTACGACTGAAGGCTTCACGCAGGCCCTGGCGATCAGCAACCACCAGCTTGTCGCCACCACGCGGCAGCACACGCTCATAGTCAGGGAATTTGCCGTCTACCAGTTTCGAGGTGAAGGTGAATTCACCAGTGGTCGCGCGAATATGGTGCTGACCGAGAACGATGCTGACGCTGCCATCCTGTTCGGTAAGCAGACGAGCCAGTTCAAGAATACCTTTGCGCGGCACGATGACCTGATGACGTTCAACCTGCTCGATCGCCGCTTCCATCGAACACATGGCCAGACGGTGACCGTCGGTGGCAACCGCTCGGAGGATGCCGGTCTGTACTTCCAGCAACATACCGTTGAGGTAATAACGCACGTCCTGCTGGGCCATGGCAAAGCTGGTGCGCTCGATCAGACGGCGCAGTCTGCTTTGTACCAGGCTAAAGGTCAGCGAACCTGGGCCTTCTTCAACAGTCGGGAAATCATTGGCGGGCAGGGTGGACAGACTGAAGCGGCTGCGGCCAGCTTTGACCAGCAGCTTCTGCTCGTCGATACGGATATCGATCAGTGCGTCAGACGGCAGGCTTTTGCAGATGTCCATCAGCTTGCGTGCCGGCACGGTAATCTCACCGGGCTGCGCAGGCTCTTCCAGAGTGACGCGGCCGACCAGCTCGACTTCCAGGTCGGTACCGGTCAGCGACAGTTGCTGGCCTTCGACCACCAGCAGCACGTTAGAGAGAACCGGCAAGGTCTGACGGCGTTCCACGACGCCGGCGACCAGTTGCAGAGGTTTCAACAAGGCTTCGCGTTGAATGGTGAAATGCATGGTCTAGTCCCTTGCCTAGTGGAGTTGCGTATTTAGGTAGTCAGCGTACGCAGCAAATTCTTGTAGTCCTCGCGGATGTCCGCGTCGGATTCCTTAAGTTCAGCAATCTTACGGCATGCATGCAATACCGTTGTGTGATCGCGGCCGCCGAAGGCATCACCAATTTCCGGCAGGCTGTGGTTGGTCAGCTCTTTCGACAAGGCCATGGCCACCTGACGCGGGCGCGCGACTGAACGTGAGCGGCGCTTGGACAGCAGATCAGAAATCTTGATCTTGTAGTACTCAGCAACCGTGCGCTGAATATTGTCGATGCTGACCAGCTTGTCCTGCAGGGCCAACAGGTCCTTGAGCGATTCGCGGATCAGCTCGATGGTAATGTCCCGGCCCATGAAGTGCGAGTGGGCGATAACGCGCTTCAACGCACCTTCCAGCTCACGCACGTTGGAACGAATACGCTGGGCAATAAAGAAGGCAGCATCATGCGGCAGGTCGACTTTGGCCTGATCAGCCTTCTTCATCAGAATCGCCACGCGGGTTTCCAGCTCAGGTGGCTCGACGGCTACCGTCAGACCCCAACCGAAACGTGACTTGAGACGTTCTTCCAGGCCTTCGATTTCTTTCGGGTAACGGTCGCTGGTGAGAATCACCTGCTGGCCGCCTTCGAGCAAAGCGTTGAAGGTGTGGAAGAACTCTTCCTGGGAACGCTCTTTCTTGGCGAAGAATTGAATGTCATCAATCAGCAGTGCATCCACCGAACGGTAGAAGCGCTTGAACTCGTTGATGGCGTTCAGCTGCAAGGCCTTAACCATGTCCGCGACGAAACGCTCGGAATGCAGGTACACCACCTTGGCATTCGGGTTCTTCGCCAGCAGATGGTTACCCACTGCATGCATCAAGTGAGTCTTACCCAAGCCCACGCCGCCATAAAGGAACAGCGGGTTGTAACCGTGCTTGGGGTTGTCCGCCACCTGCCAGGCCGCTGCGCGGGCCAGCTGGTTGGATTTACCTTCGACGAAGTTATCAAAGGTAAAGGTGCGATTCAGGTAACTGGTGTGTTTCAACCCACCTTCGACCTGCACCGAACGCTCAGTACGCGCCGGCGCCTGCTGGCTGGCCGCACCGGCCATGGGGTCAAAGCTCGCGCGCGAGGGTTCTGCCTGCGCAGTAGAGGTTGCTGCTGTGGTGACTGCCGCAGGTGCTGGCGTGCTCGGCGCAGCTGACGGGGTACTGACAGCTGCAGCACGAGGTGCCGAGCTGCGTTTGCTACCTATTAATAAGGAGAGCGCCGGAACCAGACCGTTGGTCCGTTCGGTGAGTAACTCGAGCAAACGGCTGAGGTACTTTTCATTAACCCAGTCGAGGACAAAACGATTCGGCGCATAGACGCGGAGCTCGTCGCCTTCGGCTTCGACCTGCAGTGGACGGATCCAGGTGTTGAATTGCTGAGCAGGCAGCTCATCGCGCAGAAGCTCGACGCACTGCTGCCAAAGTTCCACAGACACGAACATCCCCTAAATCGCAAGGCGCGAGGCAAAAAACAGCCGTCATTGTAGCCGCCGAGGCTTGAGTTATCCACATGTAAGCTTGCTTATGCGCAAGGAAAATCAACGTGTTAATAGCGTTCGAGGCTTATAACGCAGGTGGGATAAGGGCTGTGGATAACCACCCGCAAGCTCATTGGATAAACCAGGGTAAAAACCGGTGGAAAACCCTGTTGTGGGTAAAATGGCATTCCATCCTCAGCTTGTGCGCTGCTTCCACACAGTTGCAGCACGCCTTTTCGACAGACTTACCCTTGGCTGAACAGCTCTAATCTGTTGGCCTTCAGGCACTTATGCACAGATGGGTGGCTAGCTAATAGCTACTAACATTACTAAACATCTTTAAATATTCTCTTCTTTATATTTCTTTATGCAGGAAAAGACTGGTTGGAAATTGACCTGACCCTCGGGTTTCTCTAGAATTGCCGGTCTCTTAAAACGGGGGCCATTCCGGCCCGTAGTCGACCACCCAGGTACCGCACCATGAAACGTACTTTCCAACCCAGCACTATCAAACGCGCTCGCACCCACGGTTTCCGTGCTCGTATGGCCACCAAGAACGGCCGTGCTGTCCTGTCGCGTCGCCGCGCCAAGGGCCGTAAGCGTCTCGCCGTCTAAATTTCGGTCTTGTGGTGAGTCGAGACTTCAGTCGGGAAAAGCGTCTGCTAACCCCCCCGCAATTCAAGGCAGTCTTCGACTCCCCTAGCGGCAAAGCTCCGGGCAAAAATGTCCTGCTGCTGGCGCGCAACAACGAACTTGATCACCCCCGTCTGGGATTGGTGATCGGCAAGAAGAGCGTAAAGCTCTCGGTTGAGCGCAATCGTCTGAAGCGCCAAATCCGCGAATCGTTCCGTCTCAATCAGGACAACCTGGTGGGATGGGACATCGTGGTGGTTGCGCGTAAAGGCCTTGGTGATCTGGAAAATATCGAACTGGCTCGCCAGTTTGGCAAACTCTGGAAACGCCTCGAACGCAGCAAGCCAAGCCTGGAAACCGTCGCAACACCCGGGGTGAACGACAGTCCCCATGCGTAAACTGGCTTTGCTTCCCATCCAGTTCTACCGCTACGCCATCAGCCCCTTGATGGCCAGTCACTGTCGTTTCTACCCAAGCTGTTCTTGCTACGCGCTTGAAGCCATTGAACATCATGGCGTCATGCGCGGTGGCTGGCTGACTCTGCGTCGGCTTGGCCGCTGTCACCCGTGGAATCCCGGTGGCTACGACCCGGTTCCCTGCGTGAAAACCTCCCGTTCCTCTTCGATGGCCGAATAATCATGGATATTCAACGCTCGATCCTGATCGTCGCCCTGGCAATCGTGTCCTATATGATGGTTCTCCAGTGGAACCAGGACTACGGTCAAGCTGCCCTGCCGACAGAAATTGCCGCGACCAGCAGCACTGTACCCGGCTTGCCGGATACCACTGCCGCGACCTCAACCCCAGCAGGCGGCGATGATATTCCGAGCGCCACCACTGCCGTTGAGCCCAGCACCATCAGTGCCGCACCTGCTGCTGCCAGCGATGAACTGATTCGCGTAAAGACCGATGTGCTGGATCTGGCCATCGACCCGCGCGGTGGTGATGTGGTGCAACTGCGTTTGCCGCAGTACCCACGTCGTCAGGATCGTCCGGATGTACCTTTCCAGCTGTTCGACAACGGCGGTGAGCGTACCTACCTGGCACAGAGCGGTTTGATCGGCAGCAATGCGCCGGACAAATCCAGCGGCCGTGCTCTGTGGAGCAGCGAGCAGAAGAGCTATGAACTGGCCGACGGTCAGGATCAGCTTCAGGTTGATCTCAAACTCAGCGAAGACGGCGTCAACTACATCAAGCGCTTCACCTTCAAGCGTGGTCTGAACGCTGAATGTGCGGCCAAGGACCAACAGCAGAAGAAACCTGGCTGCGTTGATCCATCGTCCTATCAGGTAACCGTCAGCTACCTGATCGACAACCAAAGTGGTCAGACCTGGAGCGGCAACATGTTTGCCCAGCTCAAGCGTGATGGCAGCGACGATCCGTCCTCCACCACCGCGACCGGCACTGCGACCTACCTCGGTGGCGCACTGTGGACTAGCGAAGAGCCGTACAAAAAAGTGTCGATGAAAGACATCGACAAACAAGCCTTCAAAGAAACCGTTCAAGGAGGCTGGGTTGCCTGGCTACAGCATTACTTCGTCACTGCCTGGATTCCAAGCAAAGACAGCACTAACCAAGTACAGACCCGTAAAGACAGCCAAGGCAACTACATTGTCGGCTTTACCGGCCCGGCCATTCAGGTTGCTGCCGGCGCTCAAGGTGAAACCAGTGCAGTTCTGTATGCCGGCCCGAAGCTACAAGGCCATCTGAAGACGCTGTCTCCAGGTCTTGAGCTGACTGTCGACTACGGCATTCTGTGGTTCTTGGCTCAGCCGATCTTCTGGCTGCTGGAAGTTATCCACAACCTGCTGGGTAACTGGGGCTGGTCGATCATCATGTTGACCGTGATCATCAAGTTGATCTTCTTCCCGTTGTCTGCTGCCAGCTACAAATCCATGGCGCGCATGCGTGCCGTGGCACCAAAACTCGCTCAGCTGAAAGAGCAGTTCGGTGACGATCGCCAGAAGATGTCTCAGGCGATGATGGAGCTGTACAAAAAAGAGAAGATCAATCCGCTGGGCGGTTGCTTGCCGATCCTGGTGCAGATGCCGGTATTCCTTGCGCTCTACTGGGTGCTGCTGGAATCCGTGGAAATGCGCCAAGCACCATGGCTGCTGTGGATAACCGATCTGGCGATCAAGGACCCGTACTTCATCCTGCCGATCATCATGGGCGCGACCATGTTTATCCAGCAGCAGCTCAACCCGACACCGCCGGACCCGATGCAAGCCAAGGTACTGAAAATGATGCCGATCATTTTCACCTTCTTCTTCCTCTGGTTCCCTGCTGGTCTGGTGCTGTACTGGGTGGTCAACAACGTCTTGTCCATCGCCCAGCAGTGGTACATTACCCGCAAGATCGAAGCCGCAGCCAAGGCCGCAGACGCCTGAGCAGTGATTGCTTCTAAGCTGTAACAAACGCCCCTTTTCAGGGGCGTTTTGCTATGTCGTATTCAGGAGAAGCGCATGCCCCCCGTTGTTGAAACCATTGCTGCCGTCGCCACCGCCCAGGGCCGGGGTGGCGTTGGCATCGTGCGAGTTTCCGGGCCGCTGGCCAGCACATTGGCGCAGGCGATCTGCCAACGCGAGTTGCAACCGCGTTACGCTCACTACGGGCCGTTCTTCGCCGATGCCCAGCAGGTGCTGGATGAAGGCCTGGCCCTGTACTTCCCCGGCCCAAACTCCTTTACCGGCGAAGACGTGCTTGAACTGCAGGGCCATGGCGGCCCGGTGGTGCTCGATCTGCTGCTGCGCCGCTGTGTACAACTCGGCGCACGCCTGGCGCGCCCGGGTGAGTTCAGCGAACGCGCGTTTCTCAATGACAAACTCGACCTGGCCCAGGCCGAGGCGATTGCCGACCTGATCGAAGCCAGCTCCGAGCAGGCCGCGCGCAATGCACTGCGCTCGCTGCAAGGCGAGTTCTCGCGTCGCGTGCATGGCCTGACCGAGCGGTTGATCAGCCTGCGTATCTATGTTGAAGCGGCCATCGACTTCCCCGAAGAGGAAATCGACTTTCTCGCCGATGGCCATGTACTCAGCCTGCTCGATGGCGTGCGTGCCGACCTAGCGGGGGTGCTGCGTGAGGCCGGCCAAGGGGCTCTGCTGCGCGACGGCATGACGGTGGTGATCGCCGGCCGCCCCAATGCGGGTAAGTCCAGCCTGCTCAACGCCCTGGCCGGTCGCGAGGCAGCCATCGTCACCGAGATCGCCGGCACCACTCGCGACGTGCTGCGCGAACATATCCACATCGATGGCATGCCGTTGCACGTGGTGGACACCGCCGGCCTGCGTGATACCGACGATCAAGTCGAACGCATCGGCGTCGAGCGTGCGCTGAAAGCCATTGGTGAAGCCGACCGCATCCTGCTGGTAGTGGATGCCACAGCCCCCGAAGCCGACGACCCCTTTGCCCTGTGGCCGGAGTTTCTCGACCAACGTCCTGATCCGGCCAAGGTCACCCTGATTCGCAACAAGGCCGACCTGTCCGGCGAATCAGTGGTGCTGGAAGTCTGCAATGACGGCCACGTCACCATCAGCCTGTCGGCCAAATCCACCGAGGGCCTGGACCTGCTTAGGGAACACCTCAAGGCCTGTATGGGTTATGAACAGACCTCAGAGAGCAGCTTCAGTGCGCGCCGACGCCACCTGGAAGCGCTACGTCAGGCTTCCACACATCTGGAACACGGCCATGCTCAGCTGACCCTGGCAGGCGCGGGCGAGCTGCTGGCTGAAGACCTGCGCATGGCCCAGCAGGCCTTGGGCGAAATCACCGGTGCGTTCAGTTCCGATGACCTGCTGGGGCGGATCTTTTCCAGCTTCTGTATCGGCAAATAGGCTGGGCGGCGCACGCCGTCTCACCTGCCAACGCATCGCCTATCCCATCAGCTGCAGGATATTTCTGATGGGTTACGGCGCATCGAATCATGCCCCGCATCCGCAATATCCTCCCTGCACCCACCCCATCCTAAGTTCTGAAATCCCAACTAATGTCGTTCGGGAAGGCTTTTGCCTGGGCGAAATATGCATGTTCAGCCACTTATTTATCCACCTAAGCTCTGTGGAAAACCGAGCCTAAGCCCTGCCTATAACCCGGTGATAAAACTGAGGATAACCGCCCCTGTGGATAACCATACATTTAATCCACAGCTTGCGTACGGCAACTGAACAGGCAGATGGCAGGATCAGCACAGACTTTTTAAACGCTGTAAGCATTGAATCCATTGATCTGTAGCGATCTATCCACAGAAAAGCTGTTGCTAAGTAATAAACATATAAACAAGGCTTTATAAAAATTCTCTCTTTTATTCTTTATTAACCGACACACCAGAACAGCGCCCAAGCGAACTGGCTATTTTTTGTGCAAAAGGCTTCTTTCACACCGGCTAAATCCCTATACTTGCCGCCTTTCCCGCTTTTCAACCCAAAAAGCCCCCCATTTCTCAACAGGCACGAGGTGCGTGGTGGATTTCCCTTCCCGTTTTCAGGTGATCGTCATCGGCGGCGGTCATGCCGGTACCGAAGCTGCGTTGGCAGCTGCACGCATGGGGGTAAAAACCCTGCTGCTGACCCATAACGTGGAAACACTCGGGCAGATGAGCTGCAACCCGGCCATTGGCGGGATCGGCAAGAGCCATCTGGTCAAGGAAATCGACGCCCTCGGCGGCGCCATGGCTGAAGCCACCGACAAAGGTGGTATCCAATTCCGTGTACTGAACAGCCGCAAGGGGCCAGCAGTACGCGCAACTCGTGCCCAGGCTGATCGCGTGCTGTACAAAGCCGCGATTCGCGAAACTCTGGAAAACCAGGCCAACCTGTGGATATTTCAGCAGGCAGCCGATGACCTGATCGTCGAAAACGACGAAGTCAAAGGCGTTGTCACCCAGATGGGCCTGCGTTTCCTTGCAGATTCCGTGGTGTTGACCACTGGCACCTTTCTCGGTGGACTTATCCACATCGGCCTGCAGAACTACTCCGGAGGCCGCGCTGGCGATCCACCCTCGATTGCCTTGGCACGACGTCTACGTGAATTGCCGCTGCGCGTTGGTCGACTGAAAACCGGTACGCCGCCACGTATCGACGGCCGTTCGGTGGACTTCTCGGTAATGACCGAGCAGCCAGGCGATACGCCCACGCCGCTGATGTCCTTCCTCGGTCGTGCGGAACAGCAACCGCGTCAGGTCAGCTGCTGGATCACCCACACCAACGCGCGTACCCACGAAATCATCGCGGCCAACCTCGATCGCTCGCCGATGTATTCCGGGGTGATCGAAGGCGTTGGCCCGCGTTACTGCCCATCGATCGAAGACAAGATCCACCGCTTCGCCGACAAAGACAGCCATCAGGTATTTATCGAGCCCGAAGGCCTGAATACCCATGAGCTGTACCCCAACGGCATCTCCACCTCGCTGCCGTTCGATGTGCAATTGCAGATCGTGCGCAGCATCCACGGCATGGAGAACGCGCATATCGTGCGTCCCGGTTACGCCATCGAGTACGACTACTTCGACCCGCGTGATCTCAAGTACAGCCTGGAAACCAAGGTGATTGCCGGGCTGTTCTTCGCCGGGCAGATCAACGGCACCACCGGTTACGAAGAAGCCGGTGCGCAAGGTTTGCTCGCAGGTTGCAACGCCGCATTGCGCGCCCAGGGCAAGGACAGCTGGTGCCCGCGTCGCGATGAGGCCTACATCGGCGTACTGGTCGACGACCTGATTACTCTGGGTACCCAGGAACCGTATCGCATGTTCACTTCGCGCGCCGAATACCGGCTGATCCTGCGTGAAGACAACGCCGACTTGCGCCTGACCGAGAAAGGCCGAGAGCTGGGTCTGGTCGATGATGTGCGCTGGGCCGCATTTGAAACCAAGCGCGAAGCCATCGTGCAGGAAGAACAGCGCCTAAAAAGCACCTGGGTACGCCCAGGCACGCCTCAGGGCGATGCGATTGCCGCCCACTTCGGCACGCCGTTGACCCACGAATACAACCTGCTCAATCTGCTTGCCCGCCCGGAAATAGATTACGCCGGACTGGTGACCATCACCGGCGGTGGCGCGCAGGACCCGCAAGTGGCCGAACAGGTCGAAATCAAGACTAAGTACGCCGGTTATATCGACCGCCAGCAGGACGAAATCGCCCGACTGCGCGCCAGTGAAGACACCAAGCTGCCGCTCGATATCGACTACGCGGGGATTTCCGGGTTGTCCAAGGAAATCCAGCACAAGCTCGGCAACAGCCGCCCGGAAACTCTAGGCCAGGCCTCGCGGATTCCCGGCGTTACCCCGGCAGCGATTTCCCTGCTGCTGATCCACCTGAAAAAGCGTACTGCCGGTCAGCAGTTGGAGCACAGCGCCTGATGTCGTTGGTTACCGCACGTCATGCCGAAGAACTGAGCCAGGGCGCTCTGGAGCTGGGTGTCGAACTCAGCGTGCAGCAGCACGAACAGTTGCTGGCCTACCTGGCCCTGCTGATGAAGTGGAACAAGGCCTACAACCTCACCGCAGTGCGCGACCCGAATGAAATGGTGTCGCGCCATCTGCTCGACAGTCTCTCCGTGGTGCCTTTCGTCACCGACGCTGGGGATAACTGGCTGGATGTTGGCAGCGGCGGCGGCATGCCGGGGATTCCGCTGGCCATCTTGTTTCCTGAGCGGCAGTTCACCCTGCTCGACTCCAATGGCAAGAAGACCCGCTTCCTGACTCAGGTGAAGCTGGAGTTGAAACTGGCCAACCTGCAAGTTATCCACAGCCGCGTTGAAGAATTCCGTCCCGAGCAGCCGTTTAGCGGTATCTGCTCACGGGCGTTCAGCTCACTGGAAGATTTCAGCAACTGGACTCGCCATCTCGGCGACGACCACACACAGTGGCTGGCGATGAAAGGTGTGCACCCGGATGACGAGCTGCAAGCCCTGCCAGCGGACTTTCGTCTCACCGCTACCCATGTACTCAAGGTTCCCGGTTGCCAAGGTCAGCGCCATCTGTTGATACTGCGTCGCTCGGTTTAGGGGGAACGCAGCATGGCTAAGGTATTCGCAATCGCTAACCAGAAAGGCGGCGTGGGCAAAACCACCACCTGCATCAATCTTGCTGCCTCGCTGGTGGCGACCAAGCGCCGTGTGCTGCTGATCGACCTCGACCCCCAGGGCAACGCGACCATGGGCAGCGGTGTGGATAAACACGGCCTGGAGCATTCGATCTACGACGTGCTGATCGGTGAATGCAACCTGGTCGATGCCATGCAGTTCTCCGAGCACGGCGGCTACCAGTTGCTACCGGCCAACCGCGACCTGACCGCCGCTGAAGTCTCGCTGCTGGAAATGAAAATGAAGGAAAGCCGCCTGCGTTATGCGTTGGCGCCTATCCGCGAGAATTACGATTACATTCTCATCGACTGCCCACCGGCGCTGTCGATGTTGACGATCAACGCCCTGGTGGCCGCCGATGGGGTGATCATCCCCATGCAATGCGAGTACTACGCGCTGGAAGGCTTGAGTGATTTGGTCAACAGCATTCAGCGCATCGCCGAGATACTCAATCCCAAGCTGAAGATTGAAGGCCTGCTGCGCACCATGTACGACCCGCGCATCAGCCTGACCAACGATGTGTCGGCGCAGCTCAAGCAGCATTTCCCTGACCAGCTCTACGACGTGGTCATCCCGCGTAACGTGCGTCTGGCCGAGGCACCAAGCTTTGGCATGCCGGCGCTGGTGTATGACAAGCAATCCCGTGGCGCCATCGCCTACCTGGCCCTGGCTGGCGAACTGGTGCGCCGCCAGCGCGCAAGTGCCCACACCGCAACCGCATAAGGAAATACCCATGGCTGTGAAAAAACGAGGACTGGGACGCGGTCTGGATGCGTTGCTGGGCGGTACCAGTGTCAGCGCTTTGCAGGAAGAGGCCGCGCAGGTCGACAGCCGTGAACTGCAATACGTACCCCTGGACCTGATCCAGCGCGGTAAATACCAGCCGCGCCGTGACATGGATGCCACCGCTCTGGAAGAACTGGCGCAGTCGATCAAGGCCCACGGCGTGATGCAGCCGATTGTGGTGCGGCCGATTGGCGAAGGACGTTTCGAGATCGTTGCCGGCGAACGCCGCTGGCGTGCCAGTCAGCAAGCCGGCCTGGACAAGATCCCGACCATGGTTCGTGAATTGCCGGATGAAGCCGCCATCGCCATGGCGCTGATCGAGAACATCCAGCGCGAAGACCTCAACCCCATCGAAGAAGCCATGGCCTTGCAACGGCTGCAGCAGGAGTTCCAGCTGACTCAGCAGCAGGTCGCCGATGCTGTGGGTAAGTCGCGCGTGACCATCAGCAACCTGCTGCGCCTGATTGCCCTGCCGGAAGAGATCAAAACCCTGCTGTCCCATGGCGATCTGGAAATGGGTCATGCCCGCGCCTTGCTCGGTTTGCCGGCCGAACAGCAGACTGAAGGTGCGCGACATGTTGTCGCACGCGGCCTCACTGTGCGCCAAACCGAAGCACTGGTTCGCCAGTGGTTGAACAGCAAAGAGAAGCCAGCAGCAGTGGCTAAAGTTGATCCGGACATCACCCGTCTAGAACAGCGCCTGGCTGAGCGCCTGGGCTCGCCGGTGCAGATCAAGCACGGGCAGAAAGGCAAAGGGCAGCTGGTGATCAGCTACAGCTCGCTGGACGAACTGCAGGGCGTACTCGCCCACATTCGCTGAAACAATTGAGCGTGTAGCGACTAGTCGGAAATCACTACCCGACAGTTGAATGGGGGGGGAAGCACCCCTATACTCTGCGCGCATTTCGTCGGCACAAAGTATGCCAAGTTATTGATTTCAGGTGCCGACGCCCGAGTTCAGCTTTCAGGAAAACAAGATGGACGTTCGCACGCCGAATCGCCTGCCCTTCCATCGTTTAGCTGTTTTCCCGGTACTGCTGGTGCAACTGCTGGTACTGCTGTTGCTGGCCCTGGTGTTGTGGCAGTGGCAAGGCTCAGTAGCAGGCTACTCAGGGTTGTGTGGTGGCCTGATTGCTTGGCTGCCGAATCTGTACTTTGCCCACAAGGCGTTCCGTTTTAGTGGAGCGCGGGCTGCTCAAGCCATCGTCCGGTCTTTTTATGCCGGTGAGGCGGGCAAACTGGTTTTAACGGCAGTGCTGTTTGCACTGACCTTTGCAGGTGTGAAACCTCTGGAACCGCTGGCAGTATTTGGCGTGTTCGTCCTGACCCAGTTGGTCAATTGGTTTTCGCCCCTGCTGATGAAAACAAGACTTTTAAGACCTTAGCGCTCGAGGGATATATGGCAGCAGCAGAAACCGCTTCGGGTTATATCCAGCACCACTTGACCAACCTGACCTACGGTCAGCACCCGGTCAACGGCTGGAGTTTCGCCCACAACGCAAAAGAAGCTCAGGAAATGGGCTTCTGGGCATTTCACGTCGACACCCTGGCGGTGTCTGTCGTGTTGGGCCTGTTCTTCATCCTGCTGTTCCGTGCCGCTGCTAAACGCGCCACGTCCGGGCAACCGGGCAAGCTGCAGAACTTCGTTGAAGTCCTGGTTGAGTTCGTTGACGGCAGCGTCAAGGACACCTTCCACGGCCGCAACGCGCTGATCGCACCGCTGGGTCTGACCATCTTCGTCTGGGTTTTCCTGATGAACTTCATGGACCTGATCCCGGTAGATTGGTTGCCAATGCTGGCGGCAAAAATTTCCGGCGACCCGCACCTGTACTTCCGCGTTGTACCGACCACTGATCCAAACGCTACCCTGGGCCTGGCCCTGTCGGTATTTGCTCTGATTCTGTACTACAGCATCAAGGTCAAAGGTATTGGTGGTTTCATCGGCGAGCTGACCCTGCACCCGTTCGGCAGCAAGAACGTGTTCGTTCAAGCCCTGCTGATTCCGGTCAACTTCCTGCTTGAATTCGTGACCCTGATCGCCAAGCCAATTTCCCTGGCACTGCGTCTGTTCGGCAACCTGTATGCCGGCGAGTTGATCTTTATCCTCATCGCGATCATGTTTGGCGGCGGTTTGCTGCTGGGCGCGCTGGGTATTGCCCTGCAGTGGGCGTGGGCTGTGTTCCACATCCTGATCATCGTGCTGCAGGCGTTCATCTTCATGATGCTGACCATCGTCTACCTGTCGATGGCGCACGAAGACAACCACTAAGAGCGCTTAGGCGCTTGCAGTGGACGCCCGCAAGGGCAACCAGAAGTACCGATTTTGCTTTACCGCTTTACCTTAGAAAACCTTAACCAATACGACATAAAAAGTCGGGAGGAAAGATGGAAACTGTAGTTGGTCTGACCGCTATCGCTGTAGCACTGCTGATTGGCCTGGGTGCCCTGGGTACCGCCATTGGTTTCGGCCTGCTGGGCGGCAAGTTCCTGGAAGGCGCTGCGCGTCAGCCAGAAATGGTTCCGATGCTGCAAGTGAAAATGTTCATCGTCGCCGGTCTGCTCGACGCCGTGACCATGATCGGTGTTGGTATCGCACTGTTCTTCACCTTCGCGAACCCTTTCGTTGGTCAAATCGCAGGCTAATTCACTCGTTTTGAGTGAATTGGTTTGATGGACAACGAACGAGCGAGGTGTTGGCGTGAACATTAATGCAACCCTGATTGGCCAGTCCGTTGCCTTCTTCATCTTCGTGCTGTTCTGCATGAAGTACGTGTGGCCTCCGGTCATTACGGCTTTGCAAGAACGTCAGAAGAAGATCGCAGACGGCCTGGACGCTGCTAGCCGTGCGGCTCGTGACCTGGAGTTGGCCCAAGAGAAAGTGGGTCAGCAACTGCGCGAAGCCAAAGGCCAAGCAGCCGAGATCATTGAGCAAGCCAAGAAACGCGGTACCCAGATCGTCGACGAAGCCCGTGAACAGGCCCGCGTCGAAGCTGACCGTGTGAAGGCCCAGGCTCTGGCCGAGATCGAACAGGAACTGAATGGTGTCAAAGACGCGCTGCGTGCCCAACTGGGTAGCCTGGCCGTTAGCGGTGCCGAGAAGATCCTGGGCGCATCTATCGACCAAAACGCGCATGCGGAGCTGGTTTCCAAACTGGCAGCCGAAATTTAAGCGAGGGGCGCGATCATGGCAGAACTGACCACGCTGGCCCGACCTTACGCTAAGGCTGCTTTTGAGCACGCCCAGGCCCACCAGCAGCTGGCCAATTGGTCAGCCATGCTCGGCCTGGCTGCAGCGGTGTCGCAAGACGACACCATGCAACGCGTGCTTAAGACTCCGCGTTTGACGAGTACAGACAAGGCCACCACGTTCATTGACGTGTGTGGTGACAAGTTCGACGCCCAGGTACGCAATTTCATTCATATCGTCGCTGAAAACGATCGCCTGGCTTTATTGCCACAGATCGTTGAACTGTTCGAGCTGTACAAAGCCGAGCAGGAAAAGTCGATCGACGTGGACGTTACCAGTGCCTTCGCATTGAGCGATGAACAGCAAGACAAACTCGCCAAGGTTCTCAGTGCACGGCTCGGCCGAGAAGTGCGTCTGCACGCCGCGGAGGATGCCACCCTGATCGGTGGTGTCGTGATCCGCGCCGGCGACCTGGTTATCGATGGCTCAGTTCGCGGCAAAATCGCGAAGCTGGCCGAAGCATTGAAATCTTGAGTTTGAAGGGGCAGCAGAGCTATGCAGCAACTCAATCCTTCCGAAATAAGTGAAATCATCAAGGGGCGTATCGAGAATCTCGATGTCGCCTCTCAAGCCCGTAACGAAGGCACTGTCGTCAGCGTATCTGACGGTATCGTGCGTATTCACGGTCTCGCCGACGTAATGTACGGCGAAATGATCGAGTTCCCGGGCGGCGTCTACGGTATGGCACTGAACCTGGAGCAAGACTCCGTTGGTGCTGTTGTGCTGGGTGCTTACACCAGCCTTGCCGAAGGCATGAGCGCCAAGTGCACCGGCCGTATCCTCGAAGTTCCGGTTGGTCCGGAACTGCTGGGTCGCGTTGTCGACGCACTGGGTAACCCAATTGACGGCAAAGGCCCGCTGAACAACGTCGCTACCGACGCTGTTGAAAAGGTTGCGCCGGGCGTGATCTGGCGTAAGTCGGTCGACCAGCCGGTGCAAACCGGTTACAAGTCGGTCGATGCCATGATCCCGGTTGGCCGTGGCCAGCGTGAGCTGATCATCGGTGACCGTCAGATCGGTAAAACCGCTCTGGCCATCGACGCCATCATCAACCAGAAGAACAGCGGCATTAAGTGCGTCTACGTAGCCATTGGTCAGAAGCAATCGACCATCGCCAACGTGGTACGCAAGCTGGAAGAAAACGGCGCGCTGGCTAACACCATCGTTGTCGCAGCTTCCGCTTCCGAATCCGCTGCTCTGCAGTTCATTGCACCGTACGCCGGTTGCACCATGGGCGAATACTTCCGCGACCGCGGTGAAGACGCGCTGATCGTTTATGACGATCTGTCCAAGCAAGCAGTGGCTTACCGCCAGATTTCCCTGCTGCTGCGCCGTCCGCCAGGCCGTGAAGCCTACCCAGGCGACGTGTTCTATCTCCACAGCCGTCTGCTGGAGCGCGCTTCCCGCGTTTCCGAAGAGTACGTTGAGAAGTTCACCAATGGCGCTGTGACTGGCAAAACCGGTTCCCTGACCGCTCTGCCGATCATCGAAACCCAGGCGGGCGACGTTTCCGCGTTCGTTCCGACCAACGTGATCTCGATCACCGACGGTCAGATCTTCCTGGAATCGGCCATGTTCAACTCGGGTATCCGTCCTGCGGTCAACGCCGGTATTTCGGTATCCCGCGTGGGTGGTGCTGCACAGACCAAGATCATCAAGAAGCTTTCCGGTGGTATCCGTACCGCTCTGGCTCAGTACCGTGAACTGGCAGCATTCGCCCAGTTCGCTTCTGACCTGGACGAAGCCACTCGTAAGCAACTTGAGCACGGTCAGCGCGTTACTGAGCTGATGAAGCAGAAGCAATATGCGCCAATGTCGATCGCTGACATGTCGCTGTCGCTGTATGCCGCCGAGCGTGGTTTCCTGGTCGATATCGAAGTCGCCAAGATTGGTGCATTCGAGCAGGCCCTGATTGCTTACTTCAACCGGGATCACGCCGCACTGCTGGCGAAGATCAACGAGAAGGGTGACTTTAACGACGAAATCGACGCTGGCCTGAAAGCCGGTATCGAGAAGTTCAAGGCCACCCAAACCTGGTAAGCCGCAGCGGGGGCCGTGAGGTCCCCGCTTGCTAACCCGATAGGTGTCAAATGGCAGGCGCAAAAGAGATTCGCAGCAAGATTGCGAGCATCAAAAGCACGCAGAAGATCACCAGCGCCATGGAAAAGGTGGCGGTCAGCAAAATGCGCAGAGCACAAATGCGCATGGCTGCTAGCCGTCCCTACGCGGAGCGTATCCGCCAGGTGATTGGTCATCTGGCCAACGCCAACCCGGAATACCGTCACCCGTTCATGATCGAGCGCGAAGTTAAGCGTGTAGGTTATATCGTGGTGAGCTCGGACCGTGGTCTGTGTGGTGGTCTGAACACCAACCTGTTCAAGGCTCTGGTCAAAGACATGGCGAGCAATCGCGAGCAAGGCGTGGAGATTGATCTCTGCGTAGTTGGCAGCAAAGGCGCGGCGTTCTTCCGCAACTTTGGTGGCAACATCGTTGCTGCGATCAGCCACCTGGGCGAAGAACCGTCGATCAATGATCTGATTGGTAGCGTCAAGGTAATGCTCGATGCCTACCTCGATGGTCGCATCGATCGTTTGTCCGTGGTCTCGAACAAGTTCATCAATACCATGACGCAAAAGCCGACAGTGGAGCAGTTGATTCCGCTGGTGGCCGATCCGGATAAAGAACTCAAGCACCACTGGGATTACCTGTACGAACCCGACGCCAAAGAGCTGCTCGACGGCTTGATGGTGCGTTACGTGGAGTCGCAGGTTTACCAGGCAGTGGTTGAGAACAACGCGGCTGAACAAGCGGCCCGGATGATCGCAATGAAGAACGCCACCGATAACGCTGGCGATATCATCAAAGACCTGCAGTTGGTTTACAACAAGGCACGTCAGGCAGCGATCACCCAGGAAATTTCGGAAATCGTCGGCGGCGCTGCCGCGGTTTAAGCACGGTTCAAATATTCAGAGGAACCAAAGATGAGTAGCGGACGTATCGTTCAAATCATCGGCGCCGTTATCGACGTGGAATTCCCGCGTGATCAAGTGCCGAGTGTTTATGAAGCGCTGAAAGTAGTCGGCGCCGAAACCACCCTGGAAGTTCAGCAGCAGCTGGGCGACGGCGTGGTACGTACCATTGCGATGGGTTCGACCGAAGGCCTCAAGCGTGGCCTGAGCGTCGGCAGCACTGGCGCAGGTATCCAGGTACCGGTTGGGGTGAAAACCCTCGGCCGTATCATGGACGTGCTGGGCAACCCAATCGACGAAGCTGGCCCAATTGGCGAAGAAGAGCGTTGGGGCATTCACCGTGCCGCGCCTTCCTATGCCGAGCAAGCTGGCTCCAACGAGCTGCTGGAAACCGGCATCAAGGTTATCGACCTGGTTTGCCCGTTCGCCAAGGGCGGTAAAGTCGGTCTGTTCGGTGGTGCCGGTGTAGGCAAAACCGTAAACATGATGGAACTGATCCGTAACATCGCCATCGAGCACAGCGGTTATTCCGTGTTCGCCGGTGTGGGTGAGCGTACTCGTGAGGGTAACGACTTCTACCACGAGATGAAGGACTCCAACGTTCTCGACAAGGTAGCCCTGGTTTACGGTCAGATGAACGAGCCACCAGGCAACCGTCTGCGCGTAGCACTGACCGGCCTGACCATGGCCGAGAAGTTCCGTGACGAAGGCCGTGATGTTCTGTTCTTCGTGGACAACATCTACCGTTACACCCTGGCCGGTACCGAAGTATCCGCACTGTTGGGCCGTATGCCTTCCGCGGTAGGCTACCAGCCGACCCTGGCCGAAGAAATGGGCGTTCTGCAAGAGCGTATTACTTCGACCAAGACCGGTTCGATCACCTCGATCCAGGCCGTATACGTACCTGCGGACGACCTGACCGACCCAAGCCCGGCGACCACCTTCGCCCACTTGGACGCCACCGTTGTACTGTCCCGTGACATCGCTTCCCTGGGTATCTACCCAGCGGTCGATCCACTCGACTCGACGTCGCGCCAGCTGGACCCGATGGTTATCGGCCAGGAGCACTACGACACCGCTCGCGGCGTGCAGTACGTACTGCAGCGCTACAAAGAGCTGAAGGACATCATCGCGATTCTGGGTATGGACGAACTGTCCGAAGCAGACAAGCAGCTGGTATCCCGTGCTCGTAAGATCCAGCGCTTCCTGTCCCAGCCGTTCTTCGTGGCCGAAGTCTTCACCGGTTCGCCAGGCAAGTACGTTTCCCTGAAGGACACCATTGCCGGCTTCAGCGGCATTCTGAAAGGTGACTACGATCACCTGCCAGAGCAGGCGTTCTACATGGTTGGCAGCATCGAAGAAGCTGTTGAGAAAGCGAAGAAACTGTAATCACCCGTGCGCCCGGCAACGGGCGCTTACGGTCTGTTTATTCACGTAGTAGTGGTTAAACAGATCGATACGTGAGGTTAGACATGGCTATGACAGTCCATTGCGACATCGTCAGCGCAGAAGGCGAGATCTTCTCCGGTCTGGTCGAGATGGTGATTGCGCACGGCAACCTGGGTGATATCGGTATCGCTCCAGGCCACGCGCCGCTGATCACCGACCTCAAACCGGGTCCGATTCGTCTGGTCAAGCTGGGTGGCGAAACCGAGGTGTTCTACATCTCCGGTGGCTTCCTCGAAGTTCAGCCGAGTGTGGTGAAAGTTCTCGCCGATACCGTGCAGCGTGCTGCCGATATCGATGAAGCTGCTGCTCAGGAAGCCCTCCGGGCTGCCGAGAATGCCTTGAATGAGAAGGGTGCGGAGTTCGATTACGGTTCCGCAGCCGCTCACTTGGCTGAGGTCGCGGCTCAGCTGCGTACCGTTCAGCAGTTGCGCAAGAAGTTCGGCGGTTAATTCCGAGGCTTCATCGCAAACGAGTAAAAGGGTAGCCTTGGCTACCCTTTTTCTTTGCCTGCTGTTTTTACCTTTTCAGTTGGCCGGGCTAGGGATTTAGCCCGCCTTCGTCTGCCTGGAATCCGCTCTTATGTCGCTCGATATCGTTATCCTCGCCGCCGGCCAAGGCACCCGCATGCGTTCCGCCTTGCCGAAAGTGCTGCACCCGGTTGCTGGCAAAGCCATGCTTGGCCATGTGATCGACACCGCCCGCCTGCTGAAACCGCAAGGTATTCATGTGGTGATCGGCCATGGCGCGGAATTGGTGCGCGAGCGACTGGCGGCGGATGACCTAAATTTCGTGCTGCAGAGCGAACAACTGGGCACCGGCCATGCCGTGGCTCAAGCGCTGCCGACGTTGAGCGCCGAGCGTGTGCTGATTCTCTACGGTGATGTGCCGCTGATCGAAGTGGAAACCCTGCAGCGTCTGTTACAGCAGGTCAGCGAACAGCAACTTGGCTTGCTCACGGTCAATCTGAACGACCCAACTGGCTACGGCCGCATCGTGCGTGATGAGCAGGGTGTGGTGAAGGCCATCGTCGAGCACAAGGACGCCAGCGCCGAGCAGCGCCTGATCCGTGAAGGCAACACCGGCATTCTCGCCGTCCCAGGGAAAAAACTCGGTGATTGGCTCGGTCGTTTGTCCAACAGCAACGCCCAAGGCGAGTACTACCTGACTGACGTAATCGCCATGGCCGTAGCCGATGGTCTGGTGGTCGCCACCGAACAGGCGGCTGACGAGATGGAAGTGCTGGGTGCCAACGATCGCATCCAGCTTTCGCAGCTGGAGCGCCACTATCAGTACCGTGCCGCGCGCCGCTTGATGGTGCAGGGCGTAACCCTGATCGACCCGGCGCGTTTCGACCTGCGCGGTGAAGCCACGGTAGGTCGTGATGTGTCGATCGATATCAACGTAATCCTCGAAGGCCAGGTGGTGATCGAAGATGGCGTGCAGATCGGGCCGAACTGCGTGATCAAAAACTCAATCCTGCGTAAAGGTGCCATCGTTAAAGCTAACAGCCATCTGGAAGGTGCCGAAGTGGGTGAGGGTGCCGATTGCGGTCCATTCGCCCGCCTGCGTCCGGGTTCGGTGCTGGGCGCCAAAGCCCATGTGGGTAACTTCGTCGAGCTGAAGAACGCCAAGCTGGGGGAAGGCGCCAAGGCCGGCCATTTGAGCTACCTGGGCGACGCCGAAATCGGTGCGCGGAGCAATATCGGCGCGGGCACCATCACCTGCAATTACGATGGCGCCAACAAGTTCAAGACGGTACTGGGTGAGGACGTATTTATCGGCTCCAACAGCGCCCTGGTCGCCCCCGTGACGCTGGGTGATCGCGCCACCACCGGTGCCGGCTCGGTGATTACTGGTGATGTGCCGGATAACACCCTGGCCGTTGGGCGCGCGAAGCAGCGCAATATCGAAGGCTGGAAGCGCCCGGTGAAAATCACCAAGTAGGCTGCTTTGGCTGCTGTGTGAGCAGCAACACAAAAGGTGGCTCTGCCGCCTTTTGTCGTTTTCAGGCTTGACGAAAAAGCTTCATTAGGTTTTGATTCGCGTCATTATCTTTCGAATCGAAACTTAGCATGTCGAAACGCAACACTCCGCAGCGACGCCACACCATTCTTGCCCTGCTCGCCGAGCAAGGTGAGGTGAGTGTGGACGAGTTGTCGAAAGCGTTCGCCACCTCGGAAGTGACCATTCGCAAAGACCTCGCCGCCCTCGAAAAGAGCGGCCTGCTGCTGCGTCGTTACGGCGGTGCAGTACCCATGCCGCAAGAGCTTATCAGCGATATCCAGCCGATCTCCCAGTACAAGCAGGCCATCGCCCGTGCCGGGGTAGCGCGTATTCGCGAGCATGCGCGGATCATTATCGACAGCGGCACCACCACCGCGGCGATGATCCCGCAGCTTGGCCACAAGCCCGGTCTGGTGGTGATGACCAACTCGCTCAACGTGGCCCGCGCCATCAGCGAACTGGAGCACGAGCCGGTGCTGCTGATGACCGGCGGCACCTGGGACCCGCATTCCGAGTCCTTCCAGGGCCAGGTCGCCGAGCAGGTGCTGCGTTCTTACGATTTCGACCAGTTGTTTATTGGCGCCGATGGCATCGACCTGAACCGTGGCACCACCACCTTCAATGAATTGCTTGGGCTTAGCCGGGTGATGGCGGATGTGGCGCGTGAAGTGGTGGTGATGGTCGAGAGCGACAAGATCGGCCGCAAGATTCCCAACCTGGAGCTGCCCTGGAGCGGTATCCATACCCTGATAACCGACGAACGCCTCAGCCCTGAGGCGCGTGAACAATTGACCGAGCGCGGCATCAAGCTGATCTGCGCGGCTGTTGAAGCTTAAGGAGAAGATTATGTGTGGCATCGTAGGCGCAGTCGCCGAACGCAATATCACCGCTGTGCTGGTTGAAGGCCTCAAGCGCCTGGAATACCGCGGCTACGACAGCGCCGGCGTGGCGCTGCTGACGGATAAAGGTGACCTCGACCGTCGCCGCCGCGTGGGCAAGGTCAGTGAGCTGGAAAGCGCGCTAAGTGCCGAGCCGTTGGCCGGTCGCCTGGGTATCGCCCACACCCGTTGGGCCACCCATGGCGCACCGAGCGAGCGTAACGCCCACCCACACTTCTCTGGCCATGATCTGGCAGTGGTGCACAACGGCATCATCGAGAACCACGAAGAACTGCGTTCCCAGCTCAAGGGGCTGGGTTACGTGTTCAGCTCCGATACCGACACCGAAGTGATTGTGCACCTGCTCGACCACAAGCTGAAAACTCAGCCGGATCTGACCGTGGCACTGAAAGAGGCGGTCAAGGAATTGCACGGTGCCTACGGCCTGGCGGTGATCAGCGCTAAGCAGCCAGATCGCCTGCTCGCCGCTCGTAGCGGCAGCCCGCTGGTGATCGGCCTGGGCCTGGGTGAGAACTTCCTCGCCTCCGACCAGCTGGCTCTGCGTCAGGTCACCGACCGCTTTATGTACTTGGAAGAAGGCGATATCGCCGAAATCCAGCGCGACAGCGTGCAGATCTGGAATGTATCCGGCCAGCCGGTGGTACGCGAGAGCGTGCAATACCACGAAGGTGCGGAAGCCGCTGACAAGGGCGAGTACCGCCACTTTATGCTCAAGGAAATCCATGAGCAGCCCAAGGTCGTGCAGCGCACCCTGGAAGGCCGTCTGGGTTCCGATCACGTGCTGGTTCAGGCTTTCGGTCCGCAAGCCGCTGAGCTGTTCGCCAAGGTGCGCAACGTGCAAATCGTTGCCTGCGGCACCAGTTATCACGCCGGTATGGTCGCCCGTTACTGGCTGGAAGGCCTGGCTGGGATTCCTTGCCAGATCGAAGTGGCCAGCGAGTTCCGCTACCGCAAGGTGGTGGTGCAGCCGGACACCCTTTTTGTCAGTATCTCCCAGTCCGGCGAAACCGCCGACACCCTGGCCGCGCTGCGCAATGCCAAGGAGCATGCGCCTGGCCAGGGCGGCTACCTGGCCAGCCTGGCGATTTGCAACGTTGGCATCAGCTCGCTGGTGCGTGAATCCGACCTGACCCTGCTGACTCAGGCCGGCCCGGAAATCGGTGTGGCCTCAACCAAAGCCTTCACCACCCAGCTGGTCGCGCTGATGCTGCTGACCCTGTCCCTCGGTCAGGTGCGTGGCACCCTGGATAAGGCCCTAGAAGCCGAGCTGGTGGACGAACTGCGCCGCCTGCCAACCCGCCTGGGCGAAGCCCTGGCCATGGACAGCGTGGTCGAGAAAGTCTCCGAATTGTTCGCCGAGAAGCACCACAGCCTGTTTCTCGGCCGTGGCGCGCAGTACCCGGTGGCGATGGAAGGCGCGCTCAAACTCAAGGAAATTTCCTATATCCACGCCGAGGCCTACCCGGCTGGCGAGCTTAAGCACGGCCCGCTGGCGTTGGTCGACAGTGATATGCCAGTGGTCACCGTGGCGCCGAATAACGAGCTGCTGGAAAAGCTCAAATCCAACCTGCAGGAAGTGCGCGCCCGTGGCGGCGAGCTGCTGGTGTTTGCCGACGAGCAGGCCGGCATGAGCAATGGCGAGGGCACCCATGTGGTGAACATGCCGCACATCCACGACGCCCTGGCGCCGATCCTCTACACCATTCCACTGCAGCTGCTGTCCTACTACGTCGCTGTGCTCAAGGGCACCGACGTCGACCAGCCGCGCAACCTGGCCAAGAGCGTAACGGTTGAGTAAGCAGGAGCCAGCTGATGCGGCGTGAAGATATAAAGAGCAAGCAGGCTCAGGGCGTGCTCTTTGATACCCATATCATCGTCAACCCGGCCAATACCCGGGAATGGATCGTGCTGTTGAAGAAAGGCGCGGGCACCAGCTTCTTTCTGGTCGATGACCAGGAGCAGGTGGAGTCCTTCGCCGATCTCAATGGTCTGATCGAAGAGTTGCGCCTACTCGGCATCAAGGGCGCGGAGATTCATCTCTAAGCCCTGCCGTTCACCCGAGGCACTTATGCCTATTCGCTATGCGAGAAGCCTGACCGGACGGACGCGCAGTGTCGCAGCCAATCGGCATCTGGGTTTTGCCCTGGCTTTCGTTGCAGGGGCGATCAATGCCGGCGGCTTTCTTGCCGTGCAGCAATACACCTCGCATATGACCGGCATCGTCTCGGCCATGGCGGACAACATTGCTCTGGGTGCCTATGGCCTGGTGTGGAGTGGTCTCGGCGGTGTGCTGTCATTTCTACTGGGTGCAGCCTGCTCGACGGTGATGATCAATTACTCGCGGCGCCGCCAGCTGCACAGCGAATACGCTCTGCCGTTGCTGCTCGAGGCTGCGCTGTTGCTGTGTTTTGGCTTTCTTGGCGCATCGCTGGCGCAGATTACCGGCCTGTTCGTGCCGCTGACGGTGATGCTGCTGTGTTTCATCATGGGTCTGCAGAACGCGCTGATTACCAAACTCTCCAGGGCGGAAATCCGCACCACCCATATCACCGGAATCATCACCGACATCGGTATCGAGCTAGGCAAGCTGTTCTATTGGAATCGCACCCGCGGCCCTGATATCGCTCGGGTGATGGCCGACCGCCAACGTCTGCGGGTGCTCAGCCTGTTGGCGCTGTACTTCTTCCTCGGCGGGGTGATCGGCGCACTGGGTTTTAACCACCTGGGTTATATCGCCACCGTGCCGCTGGCCTTGCTGCTGGTGTTATTGGCCAGTGTGCCGGCGTTGGATGATCTGCTGCTGCTCACACGGCGCGTATTGCGTCGATAAGCTTGGCCGACTGCCTGCTGCTTAGTCTTCTGCAGACCTGAACAGGTGCCGATGCTCAGCGTTGTAAAGCGCTGAGTCGGCAAACTGTTCGGCGTGCAGCACGCGGCCGACGAGGATCAGCGCGGTGCGGCGAAAGCCTTTGGCGCGCACCTGTTCTTCGATGGTGGCCAGGGTGCCGCTGACCCAATCCTGATCCGGCCAGCTGGCGCGATGCACCACGGCAATCGGGCAATCTGCGCCGTAATGCGGCAGCAACTCAGTAACGATCTTGCTCAGGTGCACCACACCCAGGTGGATTGCCATGGTCGCGCCGTGGCGCGCCAAGTCGCCCAATGCCTCGCCCTCGGGCATGTTCGACTTGCTCGCATAGCGGGTGAGGATCAGCGTCTGTGACACCTCGGGCAGAGTCAGTTCGCTTTCCAGCAGGGCAGCGCACGCCGCAGTGGCCGTCACCCCAGGGATGATCTCGAAGGCGATGCCCAGCCGGCGCAGGTGACGGATCTGTTCGCCAATCGCGCCGTACAGCGACGGGTCGCCGGAGTGCACGCGGGCCACATCCTGGCCTTTGTCATCAGCTTGGCGGATCAGCTCGATGATTTCATCCAGGTGCAGTTCGGCGGTGTTGATCACCTGCTCGGCACTGTGGCCTTCGAGCACCGCTGCCGGCACCAGCGAGCCGGCGTAGAGAATCACCGGGCAGCTGCGCAGCAGGCGCTGGCCTTTGACGGTGATCAGCTCGGGGTCGCCGGGGCCGGCGCCGATAAAGTAGACGGTCATGACACATCCTTGGGTGCAATCGACGCCAACGCACAGGTGGCGCTGGGGTTGCGGGTTTTTTCGCCGAGCAGGCGGGCAGCATTGCCGCTCATAAGTGTGGCCAGGGCCAGGGCGCAAGGTTCCGCGACCGCCGGGCTGCCGGTGGCGGCCAGGGTAAGCGGCGAGCCTTGCACGCGGTGCTGATAGGGCTGCAGTTCTTCCGCACTAAAGCAGTTCAGCTGCAGACCAAGGCGTTCGGCCAATGCCAGCAGGCCCTGCTCGCTTTGCTTATGCGCGATGCTGGCCAGTCCGGCCAGGTTATCCACAGTAAGGCCATGCGTCTGCAGGCTGTGCAGCAGCAGGCTGAGCAAGTCCTCCACACCGCAACCACTACGGCAGCCCAGCCCAGCGACGACCTGAACGGCGGCAGCGGGGCGGCGAGGGGTGTGGCTGGGGATCATCTGCGGCGCTCGGTGTGTGCGGCGGCGTAGCTCAACATGGCGGCCGGCACCGGTCAACCGCGATTGACCGGCCGCCATGGCCTGCGTAGCCTTGTCGCGTTCGAGGTTCTTCGTGGGCATGCCCATGAAGCTAAGAGGGAACAAGGTTGATGCCTTGGCTGCCCCCGCAACTGTAAACGACTCGTCCCTTGCGTTGTTCTGCCGCTCAAGCGCTGCAGCACAACAGCCACTGCGTCAGCGCGGGAAGGCGAAGGGAGTAGCCGGCGTACCTACGCCAGCCCGGTCGTGAGCCAGGAGACCTGCCTCGTCACGTTTTCGACAACCGGGCGGGGTGATCCGGTGGTGTTGGCTGACGCCCCGTGGCTGTCATGTCTGTGCCGCCTCCTGCTCGTCTTTCTTTCGACGTCACGCAGGACTCGCCATGCAAACCCTCGCCAAACTTCCCGTCACCATCGTTACCGGCTTCCTCGGCGCCGGTAAAACCACCCTGCTGCGGCATATGCTCGGCCACGCCGACGGCCGACGTATCGCGGTGATCGTCAACGAGTTTGGCGAGCTGGGCATCGACGGCGAAATCCTCAAGCAGTGCTCCATCGGTTGCAGCGAAGAAGAAGCCAACGGCCGTATCTTCGAACTGGCCAACGGCTGCCTGTGCTGCACCGTGCAGGAAGAGTTTTTCCCGGTGATGCGCGAGCTGGTGGCGCGCCGCGGCGAGCTTGACCATATCCTTATCGAAACCTCCGGCCTGGCTTTGCCCAAGCCGCTGGTACAGGCCTTTAACTGGCCGGAAATTCGCAACGCCTGCACGGTGGACGCGGTCATCACCGTGGTCGACAGCCCGGCTGTGGCCGCCGGCACCTTCGCCGCGTTCCCCGAGCAGGTTGATGCGCAGCGCAAGCTCGACCCGAATCTCGATCACGAATCGCCGCTGCACGAGCTGTTCGCCGACCAGCTGGCCAGCGCCGACCTGGTGATTCTCAACAAGGCCGACCTGCTCGACTCCGCCGCTTTGGCTGCCGTGCGCGCGGAAGTGGCGGAAGAGCTGCCGCCGGCGGTGAAAATCATCGAAGCCCATGGCGGCGAGCTGCCGCTCGACGTGCTGCTGGGCCTGAACTGTGAGACCGAGCTGCATATCGAGGGCCGTAAGACCCACCATGACCTGGAAGGCCATGAAGACCACGATCACGACGAGTTCGCCTCGTTCCACGTGGAACTGCCTGAAGCCGAGGAAGCGCGTCTGCTGCAAGCGCTGAAGGAGGCGGTCAGCAAACACGGCATTCTGCGCATCAAGGGTTTTGCGGCGATTCCCGGCAAGCCGATGCGCCTGCTGCTGCAAGGCGTTGGCCAGCGTTTCGATAAACACTTCGACCGCGCCTGGCAGGCCGATGAGCCGCGTATCACCCGCCTGGTGGTGATTGGCCAGACCCTGGATCAGGCCGCTATCGAAGCCGAGCTAAACGCCGCGCTGGTAGGCTAAGCCCGCATGCACCTGCTGCGCACCCAGCCAGGCAGCCAGCTGCCGCTCGACAGCATTGCCGACCTCGGCCAGACCCCGGCCGAGCTGGTGATTCTGTGCACCGGCGATTCGCACCTGTCGTTGCTGGCCGAGGTGGCTCGGCAGTTGCCGGTGGATTACCCCAGCCTGCGTCTGGCCAGCCCGGCGCAGCTGAGCAATCACGCCTCGGTGGATCTCTACGTCGAGCAGGTGTTGCAGCACGCCAAGGTCATCCTGATTTCCGTGCACGGCGGCGTCAGCTATTGGCGCTACGGCATCGAGCGTCTGGTCGAGCTGGCCGAGCGCGGTGCGCAGGTGATTATGGTGCCGGGCTGCGACAACCCCGATCCGGAGCTGATGGCCCTGAGCAACGTGCCAGTGGCCGAGGCCGAGCGGCTTTGGCAGTTCCTGCGCCAGGGCGGTGCGGCTAACGCGTTGCAGCTATTTAACTGCATCGCCAGCCAGTGGCTGCAGCGTGACTACGCCTGGGGCGACCCGCAGCCGCTGCCCCGCGTGGGCCTGTATCACCAGCAACTGGCCAACCCGAGCCTGGCCGATTGGCAAGCCAACTGGCAGGTTGATGCGCCGGTGGCGGCGTTGCTGTTCTACCGCACCCAGGTGCAGGCGGCGAATACCGGGTTTATCGACGTGTTCTGCCAGCGCTTGCAGGCCCAGGGCCTTAATCCGCTGCCGATTGCCGTGGCCAGCCTTAAGGAGGCGGCCTGTCTTGCCCAGGTCGAAGACTGGCTGGACGAAGCCGATGCCCGCCTGATTATCAACACCACGGCCTTCGCCCTGTCCAACCCGGAAGCGCCGAGCGCACGGCCTTTTCGCCGCGATATCCCGGTGCTGCAAGCCATTTGTTCGTTGGATAACCATGCACAGTGGCAGGCCAATGCCCAGGGCCTGGGTTCACGCGACCTGGCCATGCATATCGTGCTGCCCGAGCTGGACGGCCGGCTGATTACCCAGCCGATCAGCTTCAAGGGTCTGGCCTGGCGCAGCGAGCGCAGCCAGAGCGATGTGGTCTGTTACCAGCCCCATCTGCCGGGGATGGATTTCGTCGCCGAGCTGGCACGCAACTGGATGGCCCTGGCGCACAAAAGCAACGCCGACAAGCGCATCGCCTTGATCCTCGCCAACTACCCGACCCGCGACGGGCGCATCGGCAATGGCGTCGGCCTGGATACCCCGGCGGCGGCGCTGAATATCCTCAAGGCGCTGCAACAGCAGGGCTATCCGGTGGAAGGCTTGCCCGACAGCGGCACCGCATTGATCCACCAGCTGCTCGGCGGCGTGACCAATGATCTGGACATGCTCGACGCACGGCCCTGCGCGCAGAGCCTGGCGCTGGATGAGTATCTGGCGTTTTTCCACAGCTTGCCGGAAGCCAACCAGCAGGCGGTGTGCGAGCGCTGGGGCGAGCCGCAGCAGGACCCGATGTTCCGCAGCGGTCGGCTGATGATTGCCGGCCTGCGTTTCGGCCTGACCTTTGTCGGCATCCAGCCGGCGCGCGGTTATCAGCTGGACGCGGCGGCGGTGTATCACGACCCCGATCTGGTGCCGCCGCATGGCTATCTGGCGTTCTACTGCTGGCTGCGCCGGGTGTTTGCGTGTGACGCGGTGATCCACGTCGGTAAGCACGGCAATCTGGAATGGCTGCCGGGCAAGAGCGTCGGTCTGTCCGAGCAGTGCTGGCCGAGCGCGATTCTCGGCCCGTTGCCGAATATCTACCCATTTATCGTCAACGACCCGGGCGAGGGCGCGCAGGCCAAGCGGCGTACCCAGGCGGTGATCATCGACCATCTGATGCCACCGCTGACCCGCGCGGAAAGCTACGGCCCGCTGCGCGATCTGGAGCGCCTGGCCGACGAATATTACGAGGCCAGCCAGCTCGACCTGCGCCGCGCTGCCGAGCTGCGCGGCGAGATTCTGCTCAAGGTGCGGGAGGCCAGCCTCGACCGCGAGCTGGGCTTGCAACTGAATGCAGACCCCAATAGCTGGCTGCCGCAACTCGATGCCTATCTGTGCGATTTAAAGGAATCGCAGATCCGCGACGGCCTGCATGTATTCGGCGAATCGCCGGCCGGCACCCTGCGCCGCGACACCCTGCTAGCGCTGCTGCGCATTCCCCGCGGTGATGGCCAGGGCGGCAACGCCAGCCTGCTGCGCGCCCTGGCCCGCGACCTAGCGTTGGACTTCGATCCGCTCGACTGCGAGATGGCCGCGCCCTGGCAGGGCCCGCGCCCGGCGGTGTTGCAGAGCCTGAGCGATGACAGCTGGCGCAGCATCGGCGATACCCGCGAGCGCCTTGAACTGCTGGCCTTGCAGCTGATTGAAACGGCGGATCTCGCAGCCGTTGGCGCAGACAGTCGCCAGGTGTTGCAGCGATTGCGTGAGCAGATCGCGCCGCTGCTGGATGCCTGCGGCCCGGCCGAAATGCACGGCCTGCTCGCGGCGCTAAGCGGGCGTTTCGTTCCCGCCGGGCCGAGTGGCGCGCCCAGTCGCGGGCGGCTGGATGCGCTGCCCACCGGGCGCAATTTCTACAGCGTCGATGTGCGCAACCTGCCCACGCCGACCGCTTGGCGGATTGGCGTGCAGGCGGCGGATCGCCTGCTGGAGCGGCATCTGCAGGACCACGGCGACCACCTGCGTCAGCTCGGCCTGTCGATGTGGGGCACCGCGACTATGCGCACCGGCGGCGACGATATGGCCCAGGCTCTGGCGCTGATGGGCGTGCGCCCGGTGTGGCAGGCCGGCAGCCAGCGCGTCGAGCGCTTCGAGGTTATGCCACTGGAGCAACTCGGCCGCCCGCGGGTGGACGTGACCCTGCGCGTGTCCGGCTTCTTCCGCGATGCCTTTAGCAACCTGATTCGTCTGTTCGATGACGCCGTGCAGGCGGTGGTTGATCTCGATGAGCCGGAAGACATGAATCCGCTGTCGGCGCGGGTATGGCGTGAGTCGCTGACCTTGCAGGACAGCGGCCTGGATGAAGCCGAGGCACGTAAGCAGGCCGGCTGGCGGGTGTTCGGCTCCAAGCCGGGGGCCTATGGCGCGGGCGTGCAAAACGCCATCGAAGAACGTCTGTGGCAAACCCGCGAGGACCTGGCCGAGGTCTACCTGAATTGGGGCGGCTACGCCTACGGCACTCACAGCGAAGGCACCCCGGCGCGCGCGCAGTTCGCCGAGCGCCTGGAGCAGATGCAGGCGGTGCTGCACAACCAGGACAACCGCGAGCACGACATCCTCGATTCCAACGACTACTACCAGTTCCAGGGCGGCATGCTCGCCGCCGTGGAAACCCTGCGCGGGGCCAAGGTGGCGAGTTATCACGGCGACAACAGCCAGCCCGACACGCCGCGTATCCGCACCTTGAAGGAAGAACTCAATCGCGTGGTGCGCGCCCGCGCGGCCAACCCCAAGTGGATCGACGGCATGAAGCGCCACGGCTACAAGGGCGCCTTCGAGCTGGCGGCGACCATCGACTACCTGTTCGCCTTCGATGCCACCAGCGAGCTGGTCGACGACCACCAGTACGCGCTGCTCACCGATGCCTATCTGCTCGACAAAAGCACCCGCGACTTTATCCAGCAGCACAACCCCGGCGCCTTGCAGGATATCCTCGAACGCCTGCTCGAAGCCCAGCAACGTGGCCTCTGGCAGCACCCCGGCGAGTACCGCGAAGCGTTGGAAAACCTGCTGATTGATAGCGAAGAATTCTAGAGAACCTGCCATGACCGAGCACCACTTCCCCCTCGCCGCCGTGGTCGCCGCCGATGACCTGAAACTGGCGCTGTGCCTGGCGGCCATCGACCCGGCGATTGGCGGTGTGCTGATCGAAGGGCCGCGCGGTATGGCCAAATCGACCCTGGCCCGTGGCCTGGCCGATCTGCTGGCCAGCGGCACCTTTGTCACCTTGCCGCTGGGTGCCAGCGAGGAGCGTATCGTCGGCACGCTCGATCTCGACGCCGCGCTGGGCGAGGGCCGCGCGCAGTTCAGCCCCGGCCTGCTGGCCAAGGCCAATGGCGGCGTGTTGTATGTCGATGAGGTCAATCTGCTGCCAGACCATCTGGTCGATCTGCTGCTCGATGCCGCTGCCAGCGGGGTCAACCATATCGAGCGCGACGGTATCTCCCACCGGCATGCCGCGCGCTTTGTGTTGATCGGCACCATGAACGCGGAAGAGGGCGAGCTGCGCCCACAGTTGCTCGATCGCTTCGGCCTTAACCTGGCCCTGGACGCCCAGCCGCAACCGGCCCAGCGCGCCGAAATTGTTCGCCGCCGCCTGGCCTTCGATGCCGACCCGCAGGCGTTTCTTGAGTGCTGGCAAGCGCAGCAGGATGAACTGCGCGAGCGTTGCCAGAGTGCCCGTGTGCGACTGGCGGCGATTCCGCTGGATGACGCCGCCCTGGAGCAGATCAGCCAGCGCTGTTTCGCTGCAGCGGTGGATGGTCTGCGCGCCGATTTGGTCTGGCTGCGCGCCGCCCGCGCCCATGCCGCCTGGCGTGGCGTCGAGCGGATTGAAGCGGAGGATATCGATGCAGTGGCAGACTTCGTTCTGCGTCACCGTCGCCGACATAACCCGCCGCCTGCTGCACAACCCCCGCAGCCGCAACCCGACAACAGCGCCGCCAGTGAGCAGCCACAAGCGCCGCAATGCGAGGGCCAGTGGGGGGAATTACCCGCTCAGGCGCAGAGCCTTGGCGTCCGGCGTGAACCGCCGCGCTGGACAAAAAAGCCCTAGGCATCCGCCCGCGCACAGCCTCAGGCGCGGATGCCCGGGCCGCTCCCGGCTCACTCGGTAATGGTCGCAACGGTGCCAGTCGCAATGGCGCGGCAGGGCGTATCGATTGGCCCGCGAGCCTGCTTAAAGGCCGCCCGCGCAGCCGTCAGGATTTGCTGTTGCGTTCACGCAGCGCCAAGCCGGCTGAACTCTGGCTGGTGATCGTCGACGCCTCGGCCTCGACCCGCCGGCATGGCGCGCTGAGCAAAGCCAAAGGCCTGCTCAGTGAGGTGTTCGAGCAGGCCCGCCGGCAACGTGCGCGCCTGGCCGTGCTGCACGCCACCGGCCGTCAGGCGCAATGGCTTTGGCAGGGGCAGAAAGCCTCCCAGGCCTTGCAGCAGTGGCTCGCCGAGCTGGGTGCGGGAGGCGGCACGCCGTTGCTGGCCGCTGTCCATAAGGCCGCCGACTGGCAGGCGCGGCGCCAGCGCCTGCACCCGGCCGAGCGTCAGCGTTTATTGATCATTACCGATGGCCGCCTGCGCGATTGGCCAGCCTTAACCCCGAGCGCCTGCCCGGCGCTGCTGGTGGATATCGAAAGCGCGCCGATCCGCCTCGGCCGCGCGTGCCAATTAGCCACTGAGCTGGGCGCAGACTACCGACATATCGATTCGCTGCCGCTGTTAGCTGGCAACCTGGAGACAGCCTTATGAAAACCCTGTTGATAATCGGCATCGGCGCCGGCGACCCGGATTACCTGACGGTGCAGGCGATCAACGCGCTCAACCGCACGGACGTGTTCTTTCTGATGGACAAGGGCAGCGCCAAGGACAGCCTGATCGGCCTGCGCAAGACCATCTGCGAGCGCTTTATCCAGGGTCGCGAATACCGCTTTGCCAGCGCCGACTGCCCGGAGCGGGTGCGCGATGTGCCGGACTATCGCGGCAGCGTGGTCGATCTGAATCAGGACAAGCAGCAGGTGTTCGAAGGCATGATTCGCGAGCAGATGCGCGATGGCGAAACCGGAGCCTTTCTGGTCTGGGGCGACCCGGCGCTGTACGACAGCACCCTGCGCATCGTCGAGCAGATCGTGAGTAACAGCGATGAGCAGATCGAATACGAGGTGATCCCCGGCATCACCAGCCTGCAAGCCTTGGCGGCCAAGCATAAGGTCTGCTTTAACAGCATCGGCCAGGCCTTCCAGATCACCCCGGCGCGCCGCCTGGCCGAAGCCGGCTTTCCCGCAGGGTTGGACAGCGTGCTGGTGATGCTCGACGCTCAGGACACCTATCAGCGCTTTGCCGACCAGCCCATGCACATCTACTGGGGCGCCTATATCGGCACCCCGGATGAAGTGCTGATTGCTGGGCCGCTAAGCGAGGTCGCCGAGACCATTCGCACCCGCCGCACAGAGCTGCGCGAGCAGCATGGCTGGATTATGGATAGCTACTTGCTGCGGAAGCTGGAAAAGGAGAGGGGTTGAGGCAGGTGGTGGACAAACGAATCGTTGTCCACCGCGGGTTATTCAGACTATTTGCTGGCTTCGGCTTTCGCGGTCGACAACTATTGTTAGCCATTATCCAGCTGATTATTCTCGATCGCCCGATATACGACAAACAGAGCACATGAACAGCAAGCCTGGCAGGAACGACCCGTGCCCCTGCAACAGCGGCAAGAAGTTCAAAAAGTGCCACGGCTCGCCGGAGCAGCCGGTGGCTGAGCGGGCCGCTGCCCTCATGCGGCTTGAAGCGCTGCATCGTTCGTCTCAAGTTCGGCTTGAGGCGCGTGAGTTCCAGCGCCGGGAGCAGCAAGGATTCGGACGGCCCATTATTTCCACGCAGGTCGAGGAGCACCGTGTTGTGGCCGTCGGCCGTTGGGTTCACACCTCAAAGAACTGGAAGACGTTTCACGATTTTTTGCGCGATTACCCCAGGATCGTTCTTGGCGATGACTGGTGGCAGGAAGAGATGTGCAAGCCTATGGAGCATCGGCATCGCATCGTGACTTGGTTCATGCGTACCTGCGAGCTGGCGGCTACGCGTGGGGCAAGGCGCGAAGTACTTGGATTGCCTGCGACTGGAGCGTTGTCGGCGTACATGCGTTTCGCCTACGACTTGTATGCGCTGAAGCATGCAGTGGACGTTGAGCAGTTGCTCATTGATCGGATCAGGAGCCCTCGCGGATTTCCGGGTGCGATGTATGAGGTGCGAGTTGCTGCATCGTTGCTACGCGCTGGGTTCACCCTCGAATTGGAGGATGAGACGGACCGCCGTACCACGCACGTGGAGTTCGTTGCCACCCATGTCGCCACTGGTGCCAAGTTCTCCGTGGAGGCCAAACGACGTGAAGGTGCCAGACTGAAGGTCAATAAGCTTTTGCACAGTGCCTTGACGAAGCACGCCGAGTATTCCCGAATTGTTTTCATCGATACGAACGACGGGCGACTCGACTTTCACCGGCTAGAGCAGCTTCCCATCGCTCTGGCAGAGACCAGGCAGCGGCTGAAACGCTATACGGAGGACCGGATCGGAAAAACGCTGCCCGCGGCGTATGTGATCGCAACACTCAGTCCCGAAGAGCATCACCTTGACGCGACCGGTCTGCCCTTCAGCTTTCTGCTGTGGGGGTTCCGCGTGGATGATATGCAGCCTGGCTTCAAGACCTTGATAGATGAGGTGCAGACGCGGCGACGCCACTTGCCAGTGTTCGAGCTCATCGAGTCCATGGGGAAGCATCGGGCGATCCCAGTGTCCTTCGATGGCGAGGCGGATGCCTTCGCAAGCAACCCGCCTCCGAACCGCTTCCAGATCGGTGAATGCTATGTGGTGCCGGGGCCTGATGGCATGGAGATCGATGCCGTCCTGGAGGGAGGCGTTGTCATGCCGGAGCAGAGAAAAGCGTGGTGCACCTTCTTCGGTGTCGATGGGAAGCGCTTCATCTGCACTATGGACCTGACGGACGCTGAACTGGAGGCACACAAGCAACATCCATCGACCTTCTTCGGTGTGGTCGACCGCAATGCGGGCCGCAAGCCATTGAGAACAGCACTCGACTGCTTCAATTTCCTTTGGGAGAGTGCCAGGCACACGCCGAAGGAAAGACTGTTGGACCATATGAAAGCGGCCTCAGACATAGACGAACTGGCTGCGCTTTCTCAGAGCGATCTGGCAACGCACTACTGCGTGCGCATGGCGGAGGCGATGATGCGAGATGCTGCGACGCGGCAGTCCTGCGCTGCAGAATCCGGCAACGAGGGTACGTGACGCCTACCGTTGAGCTGCCAGCCCATCATCTGTGAACCGTCGAAATCCATGATGGGTATCGCAGGCTCAATCCATCCTACGGCTGCGGATAACTCCTAGGCGTATACACCCACTCGCCGCCTTCTGCGCACGGGAAGCGGCAGGTTTGGCTGGAGCCGATAATCACCAGGGTGCGCATATCGACCATTTCCGGGGTGAGTTCTCCCAGGGTAAGGGTGCGCAGGGTTTCGCCGGGGCGGCCGATATCGCGGCCGAGGACCACCAGGGTTTCTGATGTGCGTTGCTGGCGGACAATATCCAGCGCACTGCCGAGCTGCCAGGGACGGGCTTTGGAGATGGGGTTGTAGAAGGCCATCACCAGGTCGGCGGCGGCGGCATGGGCCAGGCGCTTTTCGATAATCGCCCAGGGCTTGAGGTTGTCCGATAGGGAGATCAGGCAGAAGTCGTGGCCCAGTGGTGCGCCGGCCTTTGCGGCGGTGGCAAGCGCAGCGGAAACCCCGGGGAATACCTGCAAGTCGACCCGCTGCCATTCGGCGTCGGTGGATTCATGCAGGGCTTCCAGCACGGCGGCGGCCATGGCGAACACGCCGGGGTCGCCGGACGACACCACCACCACGCGCCGACCGCTGGCGGCCAACTCGAAGGCATGGCGGGCGCGCTGCATTTCCTCGCGGTTATCGGTGCAATGGCGCACCTGCTCCGGGCGCAGCGGGCCGGCCATCTTGATATAGGTTTCGTAGCCGAGCAGGTCCTGCGCTTCATCCAGCGCCTGGCGCGCGGCGGGCACCATAAATTCGGCGGCACCGGGGCCGAGGCCGATCACGGTCAGGCGACCACGGGGGCGGCCGAGTTGGTTGGCGTCGATCGGTGCTGCGGCCAGCAGCAGGCGCAGGTTGGCGTGCTGGCTGTGCAGCGGCGGCAGTTGCGTAGCGTCGTCGACAAAGCGCAGCGGCAAGTTGAGCTGCGCGGCGGCGGCGTGCAGCTCGGCTTTGGCCATCAGTTCCGGCGCGGCCAGCAGGCAGGCCAGGCTCTGCGGTGCCAGGTTGCTGGTTTGCAGTGCCTGCTGCAGTTCGCTAAGTAAATCGGCGTTGGCCTGTTCGACCCACACGGCCACTTGCTGGGGGTGGATCAGCAGTTCATCGGCATTGGCCGCGCGGCTGTGCGGGCTAATGTGGATAACCCGGTTGGCCTGGTCATCCACAGGCAGCTTGGCCTGGGCCAGCCATGGCGCGTCGCCCTCAATCCGCACGGCATGGCCGCCGAGCAGGTCGCTGACAAAGCCTTTGCCTTGCTCAAGATCGGCCAGCACATAGCCGGCCGGCGGCTCCAGCAGGCAGGTGCCAAAACGCAGTTCACCGCTGGTGGTGATCGCCGCGTTGACCTGTAGGTGCGCGGCCAGCTCCCGCGCCATGCGGTTGACCCCGCCGAGGCCGCCGAGCAGCGGCACCACGGCGCTGCCATCTTCGGCCACGGCCAGTACCGGCGGTTCGCTGTCTTTCTCGCCAAGCACGGCGGCCAAACTGCGAATCACGATGCCGGCGGCGCACAGCACGATCAGCGGCGTGCCGGTGCGGTAGAGCGCGCGCAGGGTGTCGCCGAAGTCCTCATAGGTCCGTTCAACGTCCGCCACCCGGCTGTGCAGGCCGTAGATCTCGGCCTCTGGATAAAGCACCTGGATACGCCGCGCGCAAGGCAGGGCGGAGGGGCCGAGGATGATGATGGCGGGAGCGGCGGTCATAAGGTGTTCCATAGTTGGCGGGGGTGCGGTTGGCGGATCAACCGCGCCATTTCTCGCCGGGGATGACGATCATTGAGAAGTACGGCGAGGACATCGGTTCCACTTCGTCCAGCGGCACGATGCGTTGGTTACCCATGGTCGCGCGCTCGACGTAATGGGCGCGCTGGTCGATGCCCAGCTCCTGCAGTACGCGGCGGACTTTCTCGAAGTTGCGCCCCAACTTCATCACCACAGCAGCTTCGGCATCGCGCAGGCGCTGCTTGAGTTCGTCTTCGGGGAGCACGCCGGAGAGCACGCTTAACGATTGGTTGCGGTACACCAGCGGGGTGCCGAGCACCGAGGCGCAACCGAGCATGGAGCACACGCCGGGTACCACCTCGACGTCGTACTGGCCGGCCAAACGGTCGTGCAGGTACATGTAGGAGCCATAGAAAAACGGGTCGCCTTCGCAGATCACCGCCACGTCATGGCCGGCGTCGAGTCGGGCGGCGATCTGCACCGCGCAGGTGTCGTAGAAGTCGCTGATCACATCTTCATAGCTGAGCGGCGCGGCGAGTTTTTCCGTGGTCACCGGGTACACCAGCGGCAGGCGCTGCTGCGTATCCGTCAGGTGCTGTTCGATAATGCCGAAGGCGTTGCCGCCCTGGCCCTTGTTAGCTTTAGCCTTGGCCACAAAGTAGCCGACCACCGCTGCCGATTGCAGCAGGCGCAGGGCCTTGAGGGTGATCAGCTCCGGGTCGCCGGGGCCGACGCCGATGCCAAGCAGACGGCCTTTTTGCACGCTCATCACTCCACCTCCGTGGCCAGGGCGTTGACCGCCGCCACCGCCATGGCGCTGCCGCCGCGACGGCCGCGCACGATCACATAGGGCACGCCACGGCTGTCGGCGGCGAGGGAGTCCTTGGATTCCGCCGCGCCGATAAAGCCCACCGGCATGCCGATAATCAGCGCCGGTTTTGGCGCGCCGGCGTCGAGCATTTCCAGCAGGTAGAACAGCGCGGTGGGAGCGTTGCCGATCACCACCACGCTGCCTTCCAGATGCTCGCGCCAGTGCTCCAATGCGACTGCCGAACGGGTATTGCCCAGTGCGCGGGCCTGCTCAATCACGCCGTCGTTATGCAGGGTGCAGATCACCGGGTTGTTGGCGGCCAGGCGCGGGCGGGTGATGCCTTCGGCGACCATCCGCGCATCGCAGAGAATCGCCGCACCTTTGGCCAGCGCGGCGCGGCCGGCGGCACCGGCGCCGGGGGAGAAGCGCAGGTCCTGCACCACATCGACCATGCCGCAGGCGTGGATAACCCGCACGGCAAGCTTTTCCAGATCAGCCGGAATGGCGCTTAGGTCAGCCTCGGCGCGGATGGTGGCGAAGGACTGGCGGTAGATTTCCTGGCCGTCGCGGATGTACTCAAGCATCACTGTTTCCTGTTGCGCAGTGGGCGGCGAACCAGTCGCCGGCCTCGTCGATAGTCATGGCGCTGGCCAGCAGCTGACCGAAACCGGCCGCCTCGGGCGTGCGTTGATAAAGCTGGTAATGCCCGGCGCTGCTGGCCAGCAGGGTAAAGGGCGCGGTGTGCGCGGCGGCGCAGGAGCGTGGGCAGGCGCTGAGATGCACCTGCGGCCGCGCTGTGCTGGCGCGCAGGCGCTTGGCGAGCAGCAAGGCGTCGGCTTTGCTGTCGGCCAGGCCCTTGGCGCAGGCGGTTGACCCGGTGCAGGCGATCAGATTGCTAAGTGGTTCCTGCGCATCGATCAGCAGGCCCAGTTCGCCCAGTGCGTGCAGCAGGTTGTCTGCCGAGTGCTCTGGGATATTCGGCAGCAGCAGACCCTGCCAGGGTGTCAGGCGCAGGCTGGCATCACCGTAGTGCTCGGCCAGATCGGCCAGGGCGTTGAGTTGCGCAGCGTTAATCCGGCCCACACGTGAGGAGGCGGCGACCATGCGCAGGCCGGCTTGCTGCTGTGGATAAATGCCGAGTACTGGATGTGGGTGGATCGAGGTGCGCTGCCAACTGAGTGGGGCCGCTTGCAGGGCGAAGGGCAGTCGCGCCTGTAGCTGTTGCAGCAACTGGCGGGCTGGAGTCACGGAGAGCAGCTGGCGCATACGGCTGTATTCGCTGCCGGCCAGTTCGAGGAAAAGCCTGAGCAGTTGCTCGATCATCGGCACGGCTTGCTCTGCGTCGACCACGCCTAGTGGCGGATCACCCGGGCAGCCGGCCAGGCCAAAGACCAGTCGGGCCGGCGTGCCGGGCAGGGCGCTTAGCCAGATATCGTGGGGGTGTTCGAGCATCGCCAGGGCTTCGCCGCCGTCCAGCTGCAGGGCGAACTTGGCCGACAGCCCATGCAGCGTCGGGGTGGTTTGCAGCAGCTCAAGCAGCGCGGCGGCCAGCGGGCGGGTGTCGAGTACGGCATGCGGATCGAGGCCGGCGGCGGGGCTGAGCAGCTGGTTGCGCACATCGTCGGCGGCCGGGTTGCTGGGGCCGAGGTCGGCGGCGAGCAGGCGCTCGATCAACTCGGCTTGCTGGCCGGGCAACACGCCACGAATCTGCAGATTGCTGCGGTTGGTCAGCTCCAGCACACCGCTGGCGCAGTGTTCGGCTGCCTCGGCGATGGCGCGTGCCTGTTGGCTGGTGATCACGCCGCCGGCCAGCTTGACCCGGCAGATGCCGCCGTCCAGCGCCGGAACGATACGCAGCAGGCCGGGACACGCGCTAGGACGTGGGTCGGGCAGGTCGGCGGAGGTTGGACGGTCGCGCAAAAAGGGTCACCAGCAACAAAGACGCGGCGACCGAACCAGCGAAATCCGCCCACAGGGGATTTCATGGCATCGGTACACCCCGCCCGATGTTGGCACTCGCGACTAGCGTCGTCGGCAGGTCTCCTGGCTGACAGGTCTTAATCTGCCGCGGCCTTCCCGGTTACCCAGTGGCACAGTTGCGGCAGACTCGCTGTTTACAGTTGCGGGGGCAGCCACGGTTTAACCGTGTTCCCTCTTAGGCCCTATGCACAATGGCGGCGGGCACCGACGAAGGCGCTATTATGCCCGCTTTGCGCGCAGGCACGACAGCCAGCTGGTCGGGCGGCGCGCTGATGACGGTTTGAGGAAAGCGCATGACGGCTTGGTTAACCCTGGTGGGTATAGGTGAAGACGGCTACGCCGGCCTGGGTGCGGCGGCGCGGTTGGCGCTGAGCGAGGCGCATTGCATCGTCGGCGGTGCCCGCCAGTTGGCGCTATTGCCTGCTGATCTGCCGGGGCAGCATGAGCTGTGGCCGAGCCCCTTTAGCCTGGAGCCGGTGCTGGCGCGGCGTGGTACGTCGGTGTGTGTACTGGCCAGCGGTGATCCGCTGTTCTATGGCGTTGGCGCGAGCCTGGCGCGGCAGCTGCCGGCTGAGGAATTGCGGGTATTTTCTGCGCCCTCATCCGTCTCACTGGCTGCTGCTCGCCTGGGTTGGCCACTGCAAGAAGTGACCGTGCTGTCGCTGGTGGCGCGGCCGTTGGCGGCGGTGCAGGCGCAGGTTTTCCCAGGCGCGCGGCTGCTGCTGTTGAGCAATGACGGCGACAGCCCGGCAGCCGTGGCCGAGTTGCTACGTGAACGCGGTTTTGGTCCCAGCCGTTTGACCGTGCTGGAGCACCTGGGCGGCGATCAGGAACGGCGCATCGATGGTCTGGCCAGCGATTGGGCATTGCCGCGCGTGGCCGATCTCAATCTGCTGGCAATCGACTTTGTGGCGGGTGCCGATGCGCGCCTGCTGCCGCTGACGCCGGGTTTGCCGGACGACGCCTATCAGCACGACGGCCAGCTGACCAAGCGCGACGTGCGCGCAATCACCCTGGCGCGCCTGGCGCCGCAACCCGGCGAGCTGCTTTGGGATGTCGGCGCCGGTTGCGGCTCCATCGGCATCGAGTGGATGCGCGCGCACCCGAGTTGTCGGGCCATCGCCATCGAGGCCGACGCTGGTCGGCAGGCGCATATTCAGCACAACCGCGATGCCCTGGGCGTGCCGGCTTTGCAACTGGTCGCCGGCCGTGCGCCCGAAGCGCTGAGCGGGCTGGCTGCGCCAGATGCGATCTTTATCGGCGGCGGGGTGACTATTCCCGGCGTGCTGGAGCAGTGCTGGGCCAGCCTCAAGCCGGGCGGCCGGCTGGTGGCCAATGCCGTTACCATCCAGAGCGAGGCGGCGCTGGTGGCCTGGCGCGAACAGGTGGGCGGCGAGCTGACCCGCATCAGCGTGGCCCAGGCGCAGCCGCTGGGCAGTTTCGACACTTGGCGCAGCGCCTTACCGATCACTCTGCTGGAGGTGCGTAAGCCGTGAGCCCGCGCATCCTGCTGCTCGGTGGCACCGCCGAGGCGTTACGTTTGGCGCGTCGGCTTGGCCCTGAAAGCATATACAGCCTGGCGGGCTTGGGCCGGGTGCCGGATGACTTGCCCTGTCAGGTGCGCGTCGGCGGCTTTGGCGGCGCCGAAGGCCTAGCAGCGTTTATTCGCGAGCAGGGCATTGAGTTGCTGCTGGATATGACTCACCCCTATGCCGCGCAGATCAGCGCCAATGCCGCCCAAGCTGCTGCGTTGAGCGGCGTTGCCTGCTGGGCGTTGCGTCGTCCCGGTTGGCAAGCTGGAGAGGGTGATGACTGGCGTGAAGTTGACGATTGGAGCGGGCTGGTTGCTGCGCTGCATAACTTCCGTCGCCCGTTTTTTACCCTCGGCCGTGAGCCGCTGGAGCACCTGCATGAGATTCCCCCTCACCAGTACTGGACCGTGCGTTGCTTAACGGCGCAGGAAGCCGTGCCGCGTGCCGAGATTATCGGTGCGCGCGGGCCATTCGCGCTGGACGAGGAACGCGCGTTATTCGCCCGCCTGGGCATCGATGTATTGATCAGCAAGAACAGCGGCAGCCAGTCCACCGAGCCGAAATTGCAGGTGGCGCGGGAGTTGGGTTTGCCGGTATTGCTGCTGCGCCGGCCCGAGTTGCCAGCGGTTGATCGCGAATTTCTGCAGCCAGATGCCCTGTGGGAGGCGCTAGAGCGGCGATTGGTCTGAGCGGTCGTCGCGGCTAAAGCCCCACAAGTCACAGATTGTTCCTCACGCTCCGCGTGGGAATTCAGCCCAGGACGCTCTGCGTCCACCACGGTTGCGCAGAGTTCAACTACGTCAGGCACGACGCGGAGCGTCGTAAGCGCAGGTGCCCACGCAGAGCGTGGGCACCATCTGGAATCTGATGCCCCGCCACCCGAGTAAAAAATCCCCTGTTAGACTGCCGCCCCGCTTTGGAGGCCGCCATGACCACGCCCGTTTCCCCTTACGCTCGCATCCTGTTTATCGGCCCAGGCCTCAGCCGTGGTGCGTCGGCTGAGCGTTTGCGCCAGCGCGTCGAGGCGCTGGTGGGCGAGGCGCATGTGCATGACAGCGAGCAGGATCTGCAGCCGTTCTGGCTGGCCCTGGATGAGTCGCCGCGCCCATTGCTGGTGGTGGATCTGGAGCCGCGTGCCGATGCTGCTCACCGTGATTGGCTACGTGAGCAGATCGCCGAGCGCACTGATGGCGCGTCGGTGTTTGTGGTCTGCACGGCGATGGAAGACGCCTGGCTCGATGGCCTGGCCGCGCTGCTTGAGTGCCCAGAACTGCATACGGCCTGCAGTGATGTACCCGCCGTGCCGGCGCAGCACGCCTGGTCGCACATTCCGCCGCACGCCCAGCGTCTGCTGCTGTGCAACGGTCCGCGCTGCACACGCAAGGGCGCGCTGGGTCTGTGGAAAACCCTGCGTCAGCGCCTCAAGACTGCCGGCAAGCTGGAGTGCGAGGGCGGTGTGCACATCACCCGTAGCCAATGTCAGTTCCCCTGCGATATGGGGCCGAGCGCGAGCCTTTATCCGCAGGGCGAGTGGTTCGGTATCCGTGACGAGGCTGCGGTGATTCGCCTGGTCGACGAGCGTCTGGTGGCCGGCCGCGCCGTGCCTGAGCTGCGGATTGATAAGGGCTGAGTCACTGCGCCACGAATGGTGGAAAGCTTCGCGTTGTCCACCCTACGCTTACGCCTTGATCAAGGCTGAAATGACTGCTGTAGAGCCATTCGGCAACAGCTAAAAACTTGACGCGGATTGGCCTGAATGGTCATATCCGCGCCGTTTCAGGTGTCTCACGCCGCCGTGCGTGAGGTTAAACGGGAAGTCGGTGCGCCCTTTGGGCTAGTCCGACGCTGCCCCCGCAACGGTAAGCGAGCGAAGTCATCACGATGCCACTGTGCAGTTTCTGCATGGGAAGGCGATGGCTTCATGACCCTCGCGAGCCCGGAGACCGGCCTGATTCTTAGGGATGTTGCACGCTGCCCGTGATGCAGCGGCCATCCCAACTGTTTGGCAACCCGCGGTGGGCGGGCGTTGACGCCGATCGTGGGTGCCTGCGCGCCCGTGTTTTGCTGTTGCGCGTTTCCATCGGGATTGCCGTGCCTATCCCTTTTGCGATGGAAGCATCATGGCGCGCTATCCCCTGTCTCAACTCTCTGTTTCCCTTGCCCTGTGCCTGGCCGGTTCGGCTGTGGCGGGCGAATCTCCAGTCAATCTGCCGGCCACGACCGTTCAGGCCAAGGCTGCTGCGGAGGGCGAAAGCGATCTGCATACGCCCAGCAGCAGTGGTTCGCGCTTGGGCCTGAGCGCCCTGCAAACCCCGGCCAGCACCAGCAGCCTGAGCGGCGCGCAGGTGCGCGGACGCAACAACCTCAGCGTGCAGGATGCGGTCACCCGCACCCCTGGCATCAGCAGCATCGGCAGCCCCGGCAATGGCGGCACCGCACTGTCGGCGCGCGGCTTTACCGGGCACAGCGCGACCATGCAGCTGTACGACGGCACCCGCCAGTATGTCGGGGCCGGCACCGTGACCTTCCCGGTCGACACCTGGTCGGTGGAGCGCGTTGACGTGCTGCGCGGCCCGGCCTCGGTGCTCTTCGGTGAAGGCGCGACCGGCGCGGTGATCAACGTGGTGCCGAAAAAGCCGTTTAGCGGCGCCATCAGCAACCAGCTGCGTATCGGCTACGGCAGCGACGACCGTCGCCAGGCCGCGCTGGACAGCGGCGGCTCGCTGAGTGATGCGTTGAGCTACCGGCTCAACCTCAATCAACAGGCCAGCAATGGCTGGGTCGATGATGGCGAGTCGCAGAGCCAGGCGTTGAGCGCGGCCCTGCGCTGGGATGCCAGCGATGCGCTGAGTTTCACCCTGTCCCATGATCAGGGCGATCAGGACCCGCAGCGTTACCTGGGCACACCGCTGGTCGCCGGCCAGTACCGCGAGAGCCTGCGCGAGCGCAATTACAACGTCGATAACGCCGAGATTCGCTACAACGACCAGATCACCCGACTGGTCAGCGACTGGCGCATCAACGATGCCCTGACCGCCAGCAACCAGCTCTACTACATCAAAACCCAACGCTACTGGCGCAATGCCGAGTCCTACCGCTGGCAGCCGGGCGATCAGGTCAAGCGCAGTGACTTCTACGAGATCAAGCACACCCAGGAGCAGGTCGGCGACCGTCAGACCTTCACCTTGGAACACGCCCTGTTTGGCCTGGACAGCCGCAGCGTGGTGGGCGTGGACTACAACCGTATTCACTTCGCCCGTCAGCACGATTTTTCCAGCAGCTTTACTGACAGCGTGCCGCTCGCCGGCAGCGGTGGCGGTCAGTATCAGAGCACCGATCCACTGGGGTACGGCCCGCGCGAACGTAACTTGGCGCGGCAGTTCTCGCTGTTCGCCGAGAACCGCACCCAGCTGACCGAACGCCTGTCGCTGGTCAGCGGCGTGCGCCGCGATCAGCTGCATATCCAGCGCGACAACCTGCTCACCGACAGCAGCGCCGACCGCAGCCTGACGGGTGATAACTGGCGCGCTGGGTTGGTCTTCGAGGTCACGCCCGAGCTGTCGCTGTACGGCCAGTACGCCACCAGCACCGAGGGCGTGAGCAACTTGCTGACGCTCAATCCGAGCCAGCAACAGTTCGACCTCAGCGAGGCCAAGCAAACCGAAATCGGCCTTAAGCAGGCGTTCTGGAATGGCCAGGGCGAATGGACGCTGGCCGCATACCACATCGTCAAGGAGAAACTACTCAGCCGCGCCACCCCGACCGCGCCGACCGAGCAGATCGGCCAGCAGTCTTCCGACGGCCTGGAAGCCACCCTGGAGCTGGCGCTGGGGCAGGGCTGGCAGGTGTCGGCCAACGCCGCGTGGGTACGCGCCGAGTACGACGACTTCCGCGAGGCCGGTGGTGACCGCAGCGGCAACCGGCCGACCAACGTGCCACGGCGCACCGCCAACCTGTGGTTGAGCAAGGCGCTGAGCGAGCAGGTGCAGGCCGGGATCGGCGCGCGTTATGTCGATGCGCGCTATGCCGACACAGCGAACAGCGTGACGCTGCCGAGCTACACCGTGGTTGATGCCACTATCGGCTGGCAGGTGCAGGCGGACGTGCGCCTGGGGCTGGAGCTGAACAACCTGTTCGACCGCCAGTACGCCACCACCGGCAGCAGCGATGGCCAGCAGTGGTACCTGGGCGCGCCGCGTTCGGTGTTCGTCACTGCCGATTACCGTTTCTGATGGCGCGCTTGCAGATCAGCGACTTGGCCTGGTCGCCCAATGGCGATCAGGCCTTGCTCGACGGCATTGAACTGGTGGTGGGCGACGGTCAGCTGGTCGGCTTGCTCGGCCCCAATGGCAGCGGCAAGACCAGCCTGCTGCGCTGCGCCTACCGCTTTCAGCGGCCCGATCAGGGCCGTGTCGAACTCGACGGTGAGGCGCTATGGAGTCGCTCGCCGCGCTGGTGCGCGCAGCGGGTGGCGGTGGTGCTGCAAGAGTTTCCCCAGGACTTCGGCCTCACCGTGGCCGAAGTCGCCGCCATGGGCCGCACGCCGCACAAGGGCCTGTTTGATGGCGATGACCAGGCCGATGTTGCTCTGGTCGAGCAGGCCCTGGCGCGGGTGGGTTTGACTGAGCACAAGCGCCAGGCTTTCGCCCACCTCTCCGGCGGGGAAAAGCAACGCGTGCTGCTGGCCCGCGCCTTGGTGCAGCAACCGACGCTGCTGATCCTCGACGAGCCGACCAATCACCTCGACCCGCGCTACCAGCTGGAGCTACTGCGGCTGATCAAAACCCTTGGCCTGGCAACCCTCGCCAGCTTCCATGACCTCAACCTGGCGGCGGCCTTCTGCGACCGCCTGTATGTGCTCGACCACGGCCGTGTGGTGGCCAGCGGCACCCCCGCCGAAGTGCTGACTGAAGCGCTGCTGGCCGAGGTGTATGGCGTGCAGGCGCTGGTCGACCGTCATCCCCTCGCGGGGCATCCGCGTATTACCTGGATCAATCCATGAAGCGTTTTCTGCGTTACGCCCTGTGCATTCCGTTGCTGGGGGCCGCCCTGTCCGCCCAGGCGGTTACCGTCACCAGCTGCGACCGTCAGCTGACCATCGAGCAACCGCCGCAGCGAGCAGTCAGTCAGGACATCAACCTGACCGGCATGCTCCTGGCCCTCGGACTGAAATCGCGGATGGTCGGCTACAGCGGCATCAGCGCCTGGAAAACCCCCAACCCCGAGCTGATGGCGCAGCTGGCCGACTTGCCCGAGCTGGCCGCGCGGCATCCGTCGCTGGAAAACCTGCTCAACGCCGAGGCGGATTTCTTCTTTGCCGGCTGGAACTACGGCATGCGCGTCGGTGGTGAAGTCACTCCGGCCAGCCTGGCGCGTTTCGGCATCCCGGTGTATGAGCTGAGCGAGTCCTGCGCCCACGTGATGCCACGCCGGGTGGCCAGCCTGGAGGATGTCTACAACGACCTGCATAACCTCGGGCGCATCTTCGCTGTGCAGCCGCGCGCCGAGGTGCTGGTGCAAGGCATGCAGCAGCGGGTGGCGGCGGTGCGTGCACGCCTGGCGAACAGCGGCCCGGCACCACGGGTGTTTCTCTACGACAGCGGCGAGGAAAGCCCCTTTACCGCCGGCCGCCTGGCCATGCCACAGGCGCTGATCGAGGCAGCGGGTGGGCGCAATGTGATGGATGAGCTGGCCGCGAGCTGGGTGCGCGTTGGCTGGGAAGCGGTGATCAGCAGCGACCCCGAAGTGATTCTGATCGTCGATTACGGCGAGCGTAGTGCGGCGCAGAAGCGTGATTTTCTGCTGCAACATCCAGCGTTGCAGGGGCTGACGGCGATCCGTGAACAGCGCTTTGTGGTGCTGCCGTACCTGGCCGTCACGCCGAGCCTGGAAAACGCCGCCGCCATCGAAACCCTGGCTGCGGCGCTGCACCCGCAGGCGTTCGGCCAATGATTCGCAGCCCGCGCGCCTACCGCCTGTTGTTGCTGGTGCTGGCCTTGGCGCTGGCGCTGTCCTGCGCCGCGTCATTGGGCTTTGGCGCCGCGCCGGTGCCCTTGCCGAGTGTGCTGGAGATCCTCGGCCAGCGCCTGTTTGACTTGCAGCCGGCGCAGGCGGTGAGCAGCGCCCAGGACAGCATCGTCTGGCTGATCCGTGCGCCACGGGTGGTGCTCGGTGCACTGGTGGGGGCCGGGTTAGCGCTGGTCGGCACGGCGCTGCAGGCGGTGACCCGCAATCCGTTGGCCGATCCACATCTGCTCGGCGTCAGCTCCGGTGCGGCGCTCGGCGCGGTGATTGTGGTGCTGTACCTGGGTGAATTTATCGGCCTGCTCAGCCTGCCGCTGGCAGCCTTTGTCGGCGCGCTGATGAGCATGCTGCTAGTGCTGGCGATTGCCAGTCGCGGCGGCCGGCTGGAGAGTGATCGCCTGCTGCTGGCCGGGGTGGCGGTGTCATTTGTGATGATGGCGGCGAGCAACCTGCTGCTGTTTCTCGGCGATCACCATGCCGCCAGTTCGGTGATCTTCTGGATGCTCGGCGGCCTCGGGCTGGCGCGTTGGGAACTGCTCTGGCTGCCGGCGCTGTGCTTGATGCTGGCCCTGCTGCTGTTGCTCGGTCTGGCGCGGGCGCTGAATGCGCTGATGGCCGGTGAACACAGCGCGGTCAGCCTGGGTCTTGAGCCACGTCGGGTGCGCCTGCTGGTCTTTGTTTGCGCCTCGCTGCTGACTGGGGTGCTGGTGTCGCTAAGCGGCGCCATCGGTTTTGTCGGGCTGATCCTGCCGCATGTGGCGCGCTTTCTGGTGGGCGCCGAACACCGTCGTCTGCTGCCGGTGAGTGCGCTGCTTGGCGCGCTGTTTCTGGTCTGGGTGGATGTCGCCGCGCGCACCCTGCTGGCCCCGCAGGACCTGCCCATTGGCATCGCCACGGCGGCGATTGGCGGGGTGTTTTTCGTGCTTTTACTGCGTCGGCGCTGAATCGCTAAAGTTTTTTTCAGCGCTGCTGTAACGCCTGTTCGTCTCGTCGCTCTAGTTGAATGCCGGCACACAAACCCCTTTTCGTCCGGCTCACCCAGATCACCCGAGGATACGCACATGAACATGAAATCCACCGCTGCTACTGGTGCTGCTATCGCTTTCGCTGCTGCCAGCCTGTTCGCTGGTCTCTCAAGCACCGTAGCAGTGGCTGAAGAAGCCAAAGTACATTGTTACGGCGTCACGTCCTGCAAAGGCCAGAATGACTGCAAGACCGCCGAAAACAGCTGCAAGGGTCAGGGTGCTTGCAAAGGTCACGGTTTCAAGTCGATGACCCTCGCTGAGTGCAATGCCGCCAAAGGTACTGTCGGCGAGTAAGTGAGCCGGGGCGGCCGCCGCGCGGTTGCCCCGCATCACCCTGCAAGGAGCCAGCAATGAATGCTCAACGCGGCAATCTGGGCTTTGGCCTCGGCCTGCGCAGCACCTATTACCAAGCCATTCTCGAACAACAGCCGGCCATCGACTGGTTCGAGATCGTCTCGGAAAATTACCTGGTAGCGGGCGGCAAGGCCCTCTACTTTCTCGATGCCATCGGCGAGCAGTACCCGCTGGTGATGCATGGCGTGTCGCTGTCGATTGGCGGCCCGCATGAGCTGGACCGCGACTACCTGCGTCAGCTCAAACACCTCGCCGCGCGCGTGCAGCCGGCGTGGATCTCCGATCACCTGTGCTGGAGCCGGGGCAATGCCCACCAGCTGCATGATCTGCTGCCGCTGCCCTACACCGAGGAGAGCCTGCAGCATGTGGCCGAGCGGGTGCGCCAGGTGCAGGACGTGATCGAGCGGCCGCTGGTGCTGGAAAACGTCTCCAGTTACCTGCGCTGCGCCGATGATCAGTTCAGCGAATGGCAGTTCCTTGCTGCACTCAGCGAGTTGAGCGGCTGCGAGCTGTTGCTGGACGTTAACAATGTCTACGTCAGCGCACGCAACCATGGCTTTGATGCCTGGACCTTTATCAGCAGCCTGCCCAAGCAGCGCATTCGTCAGCTGCACCTGGCCGGCCACAGCGATTACGGCAGCTACCTGATCGACACCCATGATCAGCCGGTCAGTGACCCGGTCTGGCAGCTTTATCAACGCACCCTGCAGCACCTCGGCCCGGTGTCCACGCTACTGGAGCGTGACGATCATTTTCCCGATCTGGATGTGCTGCTCGACGAGCTGAATACCGCGCGCCGGTTTGCCGTCCAAGCACTGCAAGGCACAGCGCAATGCGCCTGAGTGACTGGCAGGCGCAGGTGCAGGCCTACCTGCTCAAACCCGATGCCCAGCCCAATCCGGCGCTGCAGGCCAGTCTGCTGGGTAGTGCGGCGCTGAGTGTCGAACAGGGCCTGGCGATTTACCACAACGCTTACCGCGCGCGCCTGCTGGAAGCCTTGCGTGGTGACTATCCGGCGGTGCATGGCTGGCTCGGTGATGAGGAATTCGGTGCCCTGGCCCTGGCCTATCTCGCTGCGCACCCCTCGCAGCATTTCAGCCTGCGCTGGTTAGGCGCACAGTTGGCGGACTTTATCGACGGCTACCTGATTCCCGCACAGGCCGCGCCGCTCAGCGAACTGGCGCGGCTGGAATGGGCCTTTACCCTGGCCTTTGATGCACCTGAAGGCCAGCCCCTGAGCCTGACGCAGATGGCCGAACTGCCGGCTGAAGACTGGCCGACCCTGCAGGTGCGTTTGCTACCGAGCGTGCAGTGGCTGGCGTGCCGGCATAACAGTCTGGCGATCTGGCGTGCGGGCAAGGAGCAGGGTGACTTCCCCGGCAGCCAAGCATTGGTTGAGGTGGAGACCTGTGTGGTCTGGCGTGATCAGCTGATTACCCGCTATCGCAGCCTGGCGGCCGATGAAGCGGAGGCATTGCAGGGCATGACTGTGCAGGGTTGGAGCTTCGCTGAGCTGTGCGGCGAGCTGGCGCACCTCGGCGAACAGGCACCCGTGCAGGCGGTGAGCTGGTTGCGTCAGTGGCTGGCGGATGGGCTGTTGCAGCGGGCGGATCACGCCCAGCCGTGATGATCTCTGCCCTGTCGGCACATACCCTGACAGGGCAATTTCCTTCAATACCCTGCGCCGTGCGCCTGTCAGCCTGGCACCTCCTTTGGTTGTGCTGACAGGTGTGTGATGAATACGCTGTTTTACTCCATGGCGGGTTTTGCCCTCGCTGCTTCGATCTCTCCCGGCCCGGTCAACCTGCTGGCGCTTAGTGCCGGCGCGACCCATGGGCTGCGCAGCAGCATGCGCCATGTCACGGGGGCGACGTTCGGCTTTACCGCGTTGTTGCTGGCCATGGGCCTGGGTTTGCAACAGCTGTTGCAGCAGTGGCCGGTACTGACGCAATGGGTGGCCTGGTTTGGCGTCGCCTTTCTGCTGTACATGGCCTATGGCCTGGCCCGGGCTGACGGGCAGCTCAGTGGTAACGCCGCGCAGCAGCGCCCGTCGCTGTTCAACGGCGCGCTGATGCAGTGGCTCAACCCCAAGGCCTGGCTGGCCTCGATGGCAGGCATGGGCGCCTATGCGGCTGATGGCGATCTGTGGCGGGTGGGGCAGTTTGCGGCGCTGTATTTCGTGATCTGTTATCTGTCGATCAGTTGCTGGGCGCTGGCCGGGGTTTACCTGCGCCAGTACCTGGAGAATCCGCTGTACCTGCGCCGGTTCAATCGCGGCCTGGCCTTGCTGCTGGTGCTCTCGGCGGTTTATCTGCTGGTCTGATCAGGCGCGGCGGTATTGCCCGGGGGTGGCGGCGAGCAGCTGTTTGAAGGTGCGCTGCAAGTGCGCCTGGTCGGCAAAGCCGGCGTCCAGCGCCACCTCGGCAATCGATTCGCCGCGTTTCAGCCCGGCCTGGGCCACTTGCACGCGGCAGTTGAGCAGGTAGGCATGTGGGGTCATGCCGTAGTGCTGGCGGAAACTGCGAATCAGGTACGAGGGCGATAGCTCGGCGGCGCTGCAGATGTCTTCCAGCTTGAGCGTTTGGGTGCAGTGCGCGCGGATAAATTCTGCGGCCAGACGAATGCGCGGGTTGTCCTCGCGCAGAGGTGCCGGCGCGGGTGCCAGGCGCTGTTGCAGGGTGCTGAAATAGTCGATCAGAGCGCACTCTTTGCGCAGCTGATCGACCGACGCGGCATTGAGCAGGTCGTACAGCTGGTTGAGGCCGTTGAACAGCTCAGGGTCGCGGCTGAGGATGGCGGAGAAGGGCTGCATGTGTGGGTTGTGGCCGAACCCCAGCTGGTGTTGCAGCTCGCCCAGCCAGGCGCTGTCGATATAGAACATGCGGTATGACCAGGGCTGCCCATCCACGGGGTTGCAGGCATGCACGTCACCTGGGTTCATCAGCACCAGCGTGCCAGCCGCGACCTGCTCGCGCGCCTTTTCATTGAAGTAGGTGCTGCGGCCCCGGGTGATGGTGCCAATCGAAAAACACTCATGGGAATGCTTGGCGTAGCACAACAGACGGCCATCGAGGGCTTCGCGCGTTTCCACGAAGGGCAGCGCCGGGTCGCGCCAGAAGCGTGGGGTGGTGGCCTGTTGCTCAGTGCTCATCATGCGTCCCTGGCGTAATCGCCGTATAGCCAGCGCTGACTATAGCGGCCGCTGGCGCTTGTTCAAACAGTCGAGCCGCTGCGCACTGCACGGCGCGGTGCTTTGTCTTACCATGCCGGCTCCGCCTTGTTGCGAGCCGCGCATGTCTGCCTTTTTGTTGCGTTACCGCGTTGCCCTGATCGTCCTGCTGATTCTGCTCGGCTTGCTGGCGAGCATCTGGCTGGCCGGGCGTTATGCCGAGCAGCGCGCCTGGCAGATTCGCAGCCTGGAGGCGCGCGGACAGTTGCAGCTGTATGCGCAGTCGATCCACACCCTGGTCGAACGCTTCCGCTCGGTGCCCGAGGTGCTCGCGCTGGACAGCGATATCAAGTCGCTGCTGCGTGCGCCGGATGACAGCTTGCTGCGCAGCACACTCAACGAGCGGTTGGAGCAGCTCAATACGGCCGCCGGCTCTAACGTGCTGTACCTGCTCAACGCGAAAGGCGAAACCCTGGTGGCCAGCAACTGGCGTGACTGGAGCAGTTTTGTCGGCAACAACTACGCCTTCCGCCCGTATTTTCAGGATGCCGTACGCCAGTCCTCCGGGCGTTATTTTGCGGTGGGCGTGACCACTGGCATCCCCGGCTATTTTCTCTCCCATGCGGTGCGCGACGACGACGGCACGGTGCTCGGCGTGCTGGTGGTCAAGCTGGAGCTGGAAGAGTTGCAGCGCGAATGGGCCAGCCAGCCTGGCGTGCTGCTGGTGGCCGACAGCTACTCGGTGGTGATCCTCAGCAACCGTCCGGCCTGGCGTTTTCTCGCCCTCGACAGTTTGAGCGAGCAGGCCCGCGCCGAGCTGGTGGAGGTGCGCAAATACGCCGAACAGGCGTTGCAGCCGCTGGCCAGCACGCTGCGCCGGCAGATCGACAGCGACAGCCAGTGGCGCCGGGTCGATGGCCCGGACGGCCCACGTGACTACCTCTGGCAACGCCAGGCCCTGGGCGATGAAGGCTGGACCCTGCACCTGCTGCACGAGCCGAAAACCCTGGTCGACAGCGTGCGCAGCTACCGCCTGGCCGCCGCAGGGGTGTGGATGACCCTGGCCTTTTTGCTGCTCTACCTGGCCCAGCGGCGCAAGACTCAGCGTCTGCAGGCCGGCATTCGTGAACGCCTGGAGCGTGAAGTGGCGCTGCGTACCGCCGAGTTGCGCGAGGCTCAGGAAGGTTTGGTGCACGCGGCAAAGATGGCGGCGCTGGGGCAGATGTCGGCGGCCATGGCCCATGAAATCAACCAGCCGCTGACAGCCATGCAGATGCAGCTGGGCAGCTTGCGCCTGTTGCTTGATAGCGGTCGCCAGGACGATGTGCGTGAAGGGCTGCAGCGCATTGATGGCCTGCTGCAACGCATCGCCGGGCTCACCGGTCACCTGAAAACCTTTGCCCGTAAAAGCCCGGCGGGGCTGAGCGAGCGTCTGCGGTTGAGCGATGTGCTGGAGCAAGCCCTGCAATTGCTGGCGCCGCGCCTGCGCAGCGAACAGGTGCAGCTGCACAGCGAGATCGACACCGAGGCGCGGGTGCTGGGTGACGCGATTCGCCTGGAACAGGTACTGCTCAATCTGCTGAATAACGCCCTGGATGCCATGGCCTCCAGTGAGTCGCGGCAACTGCAGATTCGCATCGAACGCCAGGCCGAGCAGTGCCTGCTGAGCATCGCCGACAGTGGTGGTGGAATCGCCAGCGAGGCGCTGGATCATGTGTTCGAGCCGTTCTTTACCACCAAGCCGGTGGGCGCCGGATTGGGCCTCGGTTTGGCGGTGTCCTACGGCATCGTCCGTGAGCTGGGCGGTAGCCTGGAGGCGGCTAATGGCGAGCAGGGCGCGATCTTTACCCTGCGCCTGCCGGCAGCGCCGAATGCGTAGTGCAGGTTATTTCCCGGATTTTATCCGGGCTACACTGCCGCCGATTGATCAGGAGGTGATATGACTGGGCACGTAATAGTCGTCGACGATGAAGCAGCCATTCGCGAGGCGGTGCAGCAGTGGCTGGAGCTGTCCGGCTTTCGCGTGCACAGCTGCGCCACGGCGCAGGCCGCGCTGGCGCTGGTCGACCGTGACTACCCCGGCATCATCATCAGCGATGTGCGCATGCCCGGCACCGATGGCTTGCAGCTGCTCGACAGCGTGCTGGAGCGCGACCGTGACCTGCCGGTGATTCTGATCACCGGGCATGGCGATGTGCCGATGGCGGTGCAGGCGCTGCGCCAAGGCGCGTATGACTTTATCGAAAAGCCCTTCACCCCCGAACGCCTGCTCGACAGCGTACGCCGCGCGTTGGACAAGCGCCGCCTAGTTTGTGAGAACCGCCAGCTGCGTCAGCAGTTCGCCCTCAAGGACCATATCGAGGCGCAGCTGCTCGGCGTCTCGCGGCCGATGGAAACCCTGCGCCGGCAGATCCTTGAGCTGGCCGGCACCTCGGTAAATATCCTTCTGCGCGGTGACACCGGCAGCGGCAAGGAGCGGGTTGCCCGTTGTCTGCATGATTTCAGCAACCGCGCCGGCAAGCCGTTTGTCGCGCTGAACTGCGCGGCGATTCCCGAGCACCTGTTCGAGAGCGAGCTGTTCGGCCATGAAAGCGGCGCCTTTACCGGCGCCCAGGGCAAGCGCATCGGCCGCATCGAACATGCCGACGGCGGCACGCTGTTTCTCGACGAGGTGGAAAGCCTGCCGTTGGCCCAGCAGGTCAAACTGCTGCGCGTGCTGCAGGAGAAAACCCTCGAACGCCTGGGTTCCAACCGCAGCATCCAGGTCGATCTGCGGGTGATCAGCGCGGTCAAGCCGGACCTGCTCGATGAGGTCAAGGCTGGGCGTTTCCGTGAAGACCTCTACTACCGGCTGAATGTCGCCACCCTGCGCATTCCGCCGCTGCGCGAGCGCCGTGAAGACATTCCGCTGCTGTTCGAACACTTCGCCAACCAGGCCGCGCAACGCCATGGCCGTGAAACACCGAGCCTGCCACCGAGCGAGCTGACTCGGCTGCTAGGGCATGACTGGCCGGGCAACGTGCGCGAGCTGATCAACGCCGCCGAACGCCATGCCCTGGGCTTGAGTGGCGGTGTGGAGGGCGACGATGGCCTGCCGCAACAGTCGCTGGCCGAGCAGATGGAAGCCTTCGAAGCACAATGCCTGCACCGCGCCCTGCAGCATTGCCAGGGCAATATCGCCGAAGTCATGACACTGCTGCAGCTGCCGCGCCGCACCCTCAACGAGAAGATGCAGCGTCATGGCCTGCTGCGCAGCAGCTATCGGCCGGCCGGCAGTGCTGATGACGAGTGAGAACTAGTCGGCGGAATTTCGCTTATCTAGATTTTTGCACTGGCGGATTTCCGCTCACCATAGCCGTCAGGCGGGCCATGTTTGGCAGGCTGAAGGCTCTAGCACGGGCTTTTCTCTCACTGGCACGGCATCTGCTATAGCTCTTGTCAGCCGGGCACTCGATTGCCTCGGCCTCTATAAGAAAGACAAGAGGTGAATCCCATGTACTGCCCCGCATCGTCTGCGCGCCTGTCGCGCTCGGCATCCACTGCCCACCTCTTGTGCGCTCGGCTAAGGCCGCGCGTGAGCCTCTGCTCCTTTTCTCTATTGCGTTAGTCCCGGCGCTGCATCGCTGCCTGGGTGGCGCGCAGTGTCTACAGTGAAAACCTCTGCATAAAGCCATAACAACGACGGAGATTCTTCCATGCGAATGACCAAACGATTCAGCCTGTTTGCTGCTGCCGCAGCCTTTACCGCGAGCACCGCGGTACTCGCCGCTCCAACCTTTATCAACGTGCTGACCGGTGGCACCAGCGGTGTGTACTACCCGATTGGCGTAGGCCTGTCGCAGCTGTACAGCAACGGCATCGAAGGTTCGAAGACCTCGGTGCAGGCCACCAAGGCCTCGGTGGAGAACCTCAACCTGCTGCAAGCCGGTCGCGGCGAACTGGCTTTCGCCCTTGGTGACTCGGTTGCCGATGCCTGGAATGGCGTGGAAGACGCCGGCTTCAAGGCGCCGCTGAAAAAGCTGCGGGCGATTGCCGGTACTTATCCGAACTACATCCAGATCGTTGCCAGCAAGGAATCCGGCATCACCACCCTGGCTGACCTGAAGGGCAAGCGCATCTCCGTCGGCGCGCCGAAATCCGGCACCGAGCTGAACGCCCGCGCCATCTTCAAGGCCGCCGGCCTGAGCTATGAAGATATGGGCAAGGTTGAGTTTCTGCCCTACGCCGAGTCGGTCGAGCTGATCAAGAACCGTCAGCTGGATGCCACCCTGCAGTCCTCGGGCCTGGGCATGGCCGCGATTCGCGACCTGGCCGCGACCCTGCCGATCACCTTTGTCGCCATCCCGGCCGAGATCACTGCGAAGATCGACAACGCCGCCTACCAGGCTGCCTCGATTCCAGCCGGCACCTACGACGGTCAGGACAGCGACGTGCCAACCGTAGCCATCACCAACATCCTGGTTAGCCATGACGGCGTGTCCGATGAAGTGGCCTATCAGATGACCAAACTGATGTTCGACAACCTCGAGCGCCTGGGTAACGCCCACTCGGCGGCCAAGGACATCAAACTGGAAGGCGCGGCCAAGGATCTGCCGATCCCGCTGCATCCGGGTGCCGAGCGCTTCTACAAGGAAGCCGGCGCACTGTAAGGCTACTGAAGGGTTGAGGGTGTAGGTTGGCGCTGTGCGCAGCGTCAACCTCTCCGGACACGAGCTAGAGCTGCGAATAAAACCGGCGTGCAGGCCACGGCAGGTTTTGTTGGCGACTCTTGCGCTATCGACGTTGTAACGAGGGTGTGACCTTCATGAGTGAGCAAAACCAAGGCCTCGCCGCTAACCCCAGCGATTGGCCGAAAGCGCTGTTTTATGTCGCGCTGCTGTTCTCCATCTTCCAGATCATCACCGCGGCCTTCCACCCGGTATCCAGCCAGATTCTGCGTGCCGTGCATGTGGGCTTTCTGCTGTTGGTGGTGTTTCTCTGTTTTCCCGCCCGTGGCAAGGAGCAGCCCTGGCAGCCGCTGGCCTGGCTACTGGGCCTGGCCGGCATGGCCACGGCGTTTTATCAGTGGTATTTCGAAGCCGATCTGATTCAGCGTTCCGGTGATCTGACCCAGAGCGACATGGTCGTCGGCCTGGTGCTGATCGTGCTGGTGTTCGAAGCCGCGCGGCGGGTGATGGGTATTGCCTTGCCGCTGATCTGCGCGCTGTTTCTCGCCTACGGCCTGTTCGGTCAGTACCTGCCGGGCGATCTGATGCACCGTGGCTACGCCATCGACCAGATCGTCAACCAGCTGGCCTTCGGCACCGAGGGGCTGTACGGCACGCCGACCTATGTATCGGCCACCTATATCTTCCTGTTTATCCTGTTCGGCGCGTTCCTCGAACAGGCCGGGATGATCAAGCTGTTTACCGATTTCGCCATGGGCCTGTTCGGCCACAAACTCGGCGGCCCGGCCAAGGTGTCGGTGGTGTCGTCGGCGCTGATGGGCACCATCACCGGTTCGGGTGTGGCCAACGTGGTGACTACCGGCCAGTTCACCATCCCGCTGATGAAACGCTTCGGCTACAAGCCGGCGTTTGCCGGCGGCGTGGAAGCAACCTCGTCGATGGGCAGCCAGATCATGCCGCCGATCATGGGTGCGGTGGCCTTTATCATGGCCGAGACGATTAACGTGCCGTTCTTCGAGGTGGCCAAGGCCGCGCTGATTCCGGCGCTGCTGTATTTCGGTTCGGTGTTCTGGATGGTTCACCTGGAAGCCAAGCGCGCCAACCTGCGCGGCCTGCCTAAAGAGGAATGCCCGAACCCCTGGGCGGCGGTGAAACAGCGCTGGTACCTGCTGATTCCGCTGTTCATCCTGATCTACCTACTGTTCTCCGGGCGCACGCCGCTGTTCTCCGGCATGGTCGGTCTGGCCCTGACGGCCATCGTGATCCTCGGTTCTGCGATCATCCTGCGGGTGTCGTCCAAGGTCATGCGCTTCGCCTTCTGGATTGCCCTGGGCGTGCTCTGCGCCGGCTTCTTTCAGCTCGGTATCGGCGTGGTGTTTGGCGTCGTCGCGCTATTGGTGGCGGTGTGTTGGTTTATCAAAGGCGGCCGCGACACCCTGGTGATCTGCCTGCACGCCCTGGTGGAAGGTGCACGCCATGCCGTGCCGGTGGGCATTGCCTGCGCCCTGGTGGGGGTGATTATCGGTGTGGTCTCGCTGACCGGGGTGGCCTCGACCTTCGCCGGCTATATCCTCGCCATCGGTCAGGACAACCTGTTCCTTTCACTGGTGTTGACCATGCTCACCTGCCTGGTGCTGGGCATGGGCATCCCGACCATTCCCAACTACATCATCACCAGCTCGATTGCCGCGCCGGCGTTGCTGGAGCTGGGTGTGCCGCTGATCGTGTCACACATGTTCGTGTTCTATTTCGGCATCATGGCCGACCTTACACCGCCGGTGGCGCTGGCTTGTTTCGCAGCCGCACCGATTGCCAAGGAAAGCGGCCTGAAGATCAGCCTGTGGGCGATTCGTATCGCCGTGGCCGGGTTTGTGGTGCCGTTTATGGCGGTCTATGAGCCGGCGCTGATGCTGCAGGGCGACAGCCTGTTGGCTACCCTCTATGTGGTGCTCAAGGCACTGCTGGCCATCGGCATCTGGGGCGTGGTGTTTACCGGTTACCTGCAGGCCAAACTGAGCTGGTGGGAGCGCGCGCTGGGCTTTGCCGCTGGCGCCAGCCTGATTCTGGCCACACCGATGAGTGACGAGATCGGCTTCGCCCTGGCGGCGCTGTTTATCGTCCAGCATGTCTGGCGTGCTCGTCGCGCTCAGCTGGCCACTGCATGATCGGCCTGTGCCTGGGTTTGGCGGGCGCGGTATGGGCAGAAGTGCCCACGCCCAGCTTTACCCTGGCCTGGACACACACCATCGAGAAAATTCGTTGGGAAGAGGATTACCGCGTGACGCCTGAGGGGTTGCTCCTCGGCGAAGCGCGGGTCAAGGGTTCCGGGGCCGGTATGGAGATTCCAGACGGCGCCGAACTGCGCGAGGGCAGCTGGCATTACCAGCGTCAGCTACCCCCCTTGCAACCACTGCGTTTGGGGCGAACCCCCGAGGCAGGGGATTATCAACTGTGTTTCAACCAGCGTTGCCACTCGATGAGTGAATGGCTCGGCCCGCCACAAGCGACCCAGCCGGCGTTGGAACTCTGGAGCTGTGAGCAAAGCTCCCCGGCCGCCTCGGCGGCAGGCCAGGACGACAGCTAAGGCGGCGTCTGCTCCCGGGCCACAAGCCCTGGTTGTTGTAGAGGAGAACCCCCATTTGGCCCAGCCGGTGGGGGTTTTGTTCGTTTGCAGTACGGGTTAGCTTCAGCCGATTGACTGACAAGCAGGATGTTATGAGCACCATCACCTATTACCTGGCCATGCAGCACCCCGAGCAGATCCGCGCCAAGCCGCTGCCGGCCGACCTGAGCGTGGTGGAATGCCAGCTCAAACAGTTTCAGCTCAACCGCTTTCTCTACCAGTTGGTCGGCGAGCCCTGGCAGTGGACCGACAAACTCAGCTGGACGGACGCGCAGTGGCGCGAGCTGATCGAGCAGCCCCATCACCGCACCTGGGTGGCCTATCACCAGGGCGCCATCGCCGGTTACTACGAGCTGCTGCGCGATGCCGACGGCGCGGTGGAGATTCTCTATTTCGGCCTGGCTGAGGCCTTCTTCGGTCAGGGCTTTGGCGGCCCGTTTCTGACTCACGCGCTGCAGTCCGCCTGGGCCTGGCCGGGCACCACCAAGGTTTGGGTGCATACCTGCAGCCTCGATCACCCCAGCGCGCTGGCCAACTACCAGGCGCGCGGCTTGCGTATCTATCGGGAAGAGGTCGAGGTGGACGCTTCCTAAGAAGGTCTACGCTTGCAGGGTCGCCCACTCACCTCAGGAGTCGATCATGCACCGCGGTGTTAGCAAGCCTCTGTTTCTTAGCCTTTGCCTGCTGCCCCAATGGCCAGGGCGAAGGCGAGACGCGCTTTGTCAGCGACAAGGAGTTCACCTCAACGGTCAACGGCACCTTCGACGGCCAGAGCAGCAGCATGCAAAGCCAAGCGCGCTGGGTGACGGTGGATTGCGGAACCTTGCAGCCGCAATAAGCAGTCGAGGTGAGTTATTGGCCGCTAAGCGGGTCGCTAATGCCATGGCGGTCTTTGAGCATTTGCACCAGTTCGGCCTGACTGCTGAGGAAGGCGTCGAACTGCTTGACCACCTCGGGGTGGCGGATGCTCGACAGGAAGTAGTGGTCATCCTGGTAGGGCAGTTTGGGGTCGAACACCAGGCTTTTTTCCGCGCTGTTGTAGAACTGGTGCTGGATCACTTGTGGGTTGAGGTAAACGCCGTCGATCCGGTCGTTCATGGCCATGGCCAGTAGTGAATCGATCTGGTTGGCCTGGATCAGCAGAATCTTGCCGGCCTTGATTTCATCCAGATAGGGCCAAGGGGTAAAGCCGCGCTGGGTGCCGAGACGGTGTAAGCGTGCAGAGCCCTGGCCGAGAAACTCGGGCTTGACCAGTACGCCGTCGATGGCCGGTGCAGCGGCTTGGCTGTAGTGCAGCGCATAGCCTTTTTTCTGATCAGCGTTCCAGCGCGGGTTATCCGGGTATTTGAAATCTACCCGGTCGTTGAGAAAGTCACTGAGCAGGCGCCGTACCGGCAGCGGTTGGTAGATAAATTCATGGCCCTGGTGCGCCGCAAAGGCGTCGAGCAAGTCGCGGCCATAGCCCAGGTATTGGCCGTCCTGCACGTTGGAATACGGCAGGTAGGGCTGCAGCTCGACCCCGACCTTGAAGGTCTCGGCGTGCGTCAGCGCAGCCAGGGTAAAGGGCAGGCAAGCCAGCAGCGTCAGCAATGCTCTCATCAGCGACATCTCAAACAACGACCCCGAGCAGGCCATAGGCCAACCATAGCTAATTGCCTCGCCCAGCGGGAGGCAATGTACGCAGAAAATCTGACTCAAAAGACCAAATAACCGCCGCATAACGGGCCGTAATGGCCGCCAATACTGGCCTTGCGCCTGCACGAATGTGCCATGGCTGTTACCCTGTACCCCGCAGCCGCCGGCTTGGTGGCTGTACGAGTAGGGCAATCCCGTCCTCGTGCGCGTAAAGCGTGCCACACGTCAAAGGAGTCCCCCATGGGTCAAAACCCTTCGTCTGACACGACCCCGCAACCAGAAGCGGCAACTCTGGACGGCATCCCGGCACCCACCGGCGACGCCAATCTGATCGACACTGATTACGTGATCGGTCAGGACAACATCAAAGGCAAGTTCCTGTTCAACCTGGACATCCACGGCAAGGTCTTCACCATCTCGGCAGTCGTCGCCGTGCTGTTCGTGGTGCTGACCCTGGCCCTGCAAACCCAGGTCGAGCCGCTGTTCAGCGCCTTGCGCGACTGGCTCACCCACCACATGGCCTGGTTCTTTATCGGCTCCGCGAACATCTTTGTGCTGCTCTGCCTCGGCCTGATCGTTTCCCCTCTGGGCAAAGTGCGCCTCGGCGGCATGGACGCAAAGCCGGATTACACCTACCTCGGCTGGTTCTCCATGCTGTTTGCCGCCGGGATGGGCATTGGCCTGATGTTCTATGGCGTCTCTGAGCCGATGTCGCACTTCAGTGCGGCCATGGGCGGTATCAGCGTTGGCGCAGATGGTGTGCGCACCGACTGGGCGCCGTTGGGCGGCGCGGCCGGTAATGCCGAAGAGGCCGTGCGCCTGGGCATGGCCGCAACCATCTTCCACTGGGGCCTGCACCCTTGGGCGATCTACGCCATTGTCGCCCTGTCGCTGGCGCTGTTCTCCTTCAACAAGGGCCTGCCGCTGTCGATTCGCTCGATCTTCTACCCGATTCTTGGTGAGCGGGTGTGGGGTTGGCCGGGCCATGTGATCGATATCCTCGCGGTGTTCGCCACCCTGTTTGGTCTGGTCACCTCCCTCGGTTTGGGCGCGGAACAGGCCGCAGCAGGCGTCGAATACCTGTTCGGGATCAGTGCCACCGACACCAGCAAGGTGCTGCTGATTATCGTCGTCACCATCATCGCCCTGGTTTCGGTGGTTGCGGGGTTGGACAAGGGTGTTAAGCGCCTCTCCGAGCTGAACATGGGCCTGGCCATGGCCCTGCTGCTGTTTGTGATTATCGCCGGGCCGACCCTGGCGATTCTCACCGGCTTCTTCGACAACCTTCTGGCTTACCTGCAATACCTGCCCGCGCTGGCCAACCCGATTGGCCGGGAAGACGCCAACTTCAGCCAGGGCTGGACGGCCTTCTACTGGGCGTGGTGGATCAGCTGGTCGCCGTTCGTGGGCATGTTTATCGCCCGCGTCAGCCGTGGCCGTACCGTGCGCGAGTTCCTGGTTGCTGTCTTGCTGGTGCCGTCCCTGGTCTCGGTGCTGTGGATGACCGCGTTCGGCGGCACCGCGATCAATCAGTTGCTGGTTGATGGTTTTACCGGCGCGCAGGAGGCCGGCCTGGAGCTGAAGCTGTTCAGCATGCTCGGTGAGATGCCGCTGACCAGCATCACCTCGCTGATCGGCATCGTCCTGGTGGTGGTGTTCTTTATCACCTCGTCGGACTCCGGCTCGCTGGTGATCGACACCATCACCGCCGGCGGCAAGGTCAATGCACCGACCCCGCAGCGGATTTTCTGGGCCAGCATCGAGGGCGTCATCGCCATCGCCCTGCTGCTCGGCGGCGGGCTGGTGGCCCTGCAGGCCATGGCGGTGTCGACGGGTTTGCCGTTTACCATCGTGCTGTTGGTGGGCTGTGTGTCGATCGTCAAAGGTTTGATGAGCGAACCGCGCTGACCCTTGCTGTTGAGTCGTACATGAGCGCGCCTTCGGGCGCGCTTTTTTATGCCCGGGGTTTGGGGGCGTGGCGCCCGACACCTGTGCTGCTTGTCCCTACGCTACTGCTGCTGACGCCGCAGCCATTCTGCCGCCACGTCGCCCATTGTTTTGGGCACCCCATCTTTTATCCACGCCATAAACGCGCGATTAAATTGAAAGCCAGGGCCGCAAGCTTGCGTCAAAAATCGGCGAACATTTTGCGTATTGCGATAGGTCGTAGTGACCGGTGTTTCTGCCGTTATCGTGTCGCTGTGCCAGTCGAAACTATTCATCCCGGTTTCTCGAAGTAGTCAATGCGAGCGCGTTTATTTACAGGGTGTGTTCGGCTTATAAATCAATCGTGGTGGTGTGCGCCGCCCAAGTCGTTTCTGTGTCACTGCCTCAACTCCACAATTCCCCCACCGGCGTGTCCGCTGCATAGCGCGTCGCCACCTGCGCCTGCAGCAACTCAGCCGTCGCCAGCGCATCAGTCAACGCATGGTGCGCCTGGTACATCGGCAGGTTGTAACGCTGGCGGCTATCAGCCAAACGAATCGACACCGGCTGCCGGCCCAACAAGCGGCCCAGCCAGCCCGGTTGGCGTTTGGGATAAAGACGTGCCTCCAGCTGCATGGTGTCGATAACCGGGAACTGCAAACCCTCACCGAGTTGCTGACGCAGCGCCTGGTCGAGAAAGCTGCGCTCGATAGTGCGGTAGTGCACCACCATCACTTTGCCGGCCATGGCGGTCAGCAGCTCGTCGAGAATCTGCTCCAGGCGCGGCGCGTGGCGGATGTCGGAGTGGGTGATGTGGTGAAAGGTCACCGATTCGCCGCTCAACTCGCTGGCCGGTTTGACCACCCAATAGCGCGCCGCGCCGCAGCGGATGCGTTGCAGGGTAAAGGGCAGCAGGCCGAGGCTGACGATGGCGTGCTGGTTGGCGTCTAGGCCGGTGGTTTCCACGTCCAGGGCCAGCAGCGGCACCTGCTCCAGTGGGGTGTCGGCGGTTATGCAGCCGGCCTGATAGAAGGCTTGCAGGCGCGGGTCGCGGGCGCTGGCGGCGAGTTCGGCAAACTGCGCGGCCCAGTTCAGCGCTGTGGCAGGCGCTGTCACCGCTTGTTGCTCGGTTGCGCGGGGTAGCGGAAACGCAGGAATTTCTGCGCATTGCTGAGTACCTGAAAGGCTTCCTTGAGGTTATGGCGATCACTGGCGGAGACTTTTTCCGGCTCGATGTAGTTGTTCGGCTGCGCGCCTTCGGCCGCCGCCATGGCCTGGTGGCGCACGCGCACCAGGCTGAGAAATTCCAGGGCGTAGCGCAATTGGCCGAGGGCTTCGGGCTGCAGCAGCTTGGTTTTGCCGATGGCGTCGAGGCGTTCCAGGGAGTTCTGCGCCTTGCTGCCGCAGGCCAGGGCGTGCACGCGGATCAGGTCGGTGAGCGGCGCGGTGCCACGGCCTTTGAGGTTGATGATGTGTTTCTGCTGGCCGTCGGTTTCCATCACAAAGGTGCGGAAGAAGCCCAGCGGCGGCGTGCGGTTAAGGGCGTTGCGCGCCAGGGCGGCGAGGAAGGCGGGATTGCTGCTGGCCTTCTGTGCGAGCAGGTCTTTGAGGTTTTCCACCAGTTCGACCTCGCCATACACGCCGTCGAGGTCGAAGAAGATGCAGCTGTGCAGCAGGGTTTGCGGCTTAGGATTGTCGATCCATTGCTGGAAGTAATCGCGCCAGACACTCAGCGGCTGCCGCCACTGGGCGTTGCTGGCCATGATGCCGCCCTTGCAGTAGCTATAACCGCAGGCGGCCAGGCCGTCGCTGACAAACTGGGCAAGGGCGGCGAAGTAGGCGTCGTGCAGCGCGGGGTCAAAGCGGTCATCGAGCACCAGGGCGTTGTCCTGATCCGTCACCAGCAGCTGTTCGTCGCGAGCCATGGAGCCGGCGACCATAAAGCAGTAGGGCACCGGCGGCGGGCCGAGTGTCTGTTCGGCCAGTTCCAGCAGGCGCTGGGTAAAGGCGCGGCCGATGCCGGCCATGGCACTGCCGACCATGTGCGCGGTGGCGTGGTCGTTGACCATGCGTATAAAGGTAGCGCGCAGGTCCGGCAGCAGGCTTTGCAGTCCGGTGACATCGGGCTGGTTGAAGATCGAGTTGACCAGGTACAGGCTGCTCTGCGACTCGTAGCGGATGATGTCGCTGAGGTTGATGATGCCGATGGGACGGCGTCGCTGCACCACCGGCAGGTAGTGGATGTTGTGGCGCAGCATGGACAACATGGCATCGAACACGCTGTCATCGGCCTGAATCGTGATGGGATTTGGCGACATCACCTCACTGACGGGTGTCATGCTGTCCAACCCCATGGCGAGCACGCGGGTGCGCAGGTCGCGGTCCGTGAGGATGCCCACCATGCCGGCAGCGGGCGCGCTGTCGTCGATGATCACCAGTGAGGACACGCTCTGCTCGGTCATCAGCTGGGCGGCCTGTTGCACCGAGGTGTGCGGGCTGGCGGTGACAGGTTGGCGCGAGATCAGCTTGCGTACTTTTATTTGGATCAGCTCGCTGGCCTGGCCCTGGCTTTCCACCGCCGACTTGAGCCGCGATTGGCCTTCGGCCTCGACGAATTCGGCAAAGCCATCGTGCTCTTCGCACAGCTGGGCGAATACGGTGGCAGGGATGAAGTAGATCAGGCTGTCTTCAATCGCCCGCGCCGGAAAACGCACTTTGTTGCTGCGCAGCAGGCCGGCTTGGCCGAAGATATCGCCCTCGCTCAGGCGGTTGTACAGCGCGCCATTACGCCGGTAGATTTCCACCGCGCCGCTGCGTACATAGTGCAGCTCGTGAATCGCAGCGCCATACAGCAGGATGTCTGTGCCGGCCTTGAAGTAGGCCACCTCAACCTGCCGGGCAATGGCGTCGAGGCTGTCATCGGGCAACGCATCGAAGGGCGGGAAGCGCTGCAGGTGATCGCGGATTTCCAGTAACTCGATCTGCATGGGGTGCCTCGCAGTGGCTGGCACTCAAGGATACGGCGATTGCTGGGTGCTGTCCGCCCTGCTGGCGTTACCGGGTGTGGCGGCAGGCGCAGTCGAAGCCAGCTAGGGTGTGAGGGGCGAACGGATAGCGCAGGCGTTCAGCGGGCTTTTATCAAGGAGTGGTTATGCACGGGGCAGGATTCTGGGTGGTGCTGGCGCTGCTGTTGGCGCTCGCGGGCTTGGCGATTTATTACTACAACCGCCTGGTGTTCAACCGCGCGCGGGTGGCTGAAGCGTGGAGTGGTATCGACGTGCAACTCAAGCGCCGCGCCAGCCTGATTCCGGCACTGGTCGAGTGCGTGCGCCAGTACATGAGCTACGAGCAGGGCACCCTGCAGGCGCTGGTGCAGGAGCGTATGCGTGCGGTGCAGCTGGCCGATTCGCCGCTGAGCGAGCGGGCGCCGGTGGAGGCGCATCTGGGTACTCAGCTGCGTCAGCTGTTTGCCCTGGTCGAGGATTACCCGGCGCTCAAGGCGGATGGTCAATTTCTCGACCTGCAACGCACCATCACCGAGGTCGAGAACCATATCCAGATGGCCCGGCGTTATTACAACGGCGCGGTGCGCGAGTTGAATGTGCTGGTGGAATCGGTACCGAGCAACCTAGTGGCGCGGCCTTTTGCCTTTACCCAGGCGGAGTACTTCAGCCTGGATGACCCGCGTGACGCCCAGTCGCCAAAAATGGAGTTTTGACATGCTGCGAGTGCTGCGTTTTGCCCTGTTGAGCCTGTGCCTGCTGCCGCTATGGACTGCTGCGGCCGAGGTGATTGAAGACTTTGCCGTGACCCTGCAGGTGCAGGCGGACGGCAACCTGCTGGTGACCGAGCGGATTACCGTGCAGGCCGAGGGTGAGCAGATCAAGCGCGGCATCTACCGCGATCTGCCGGTCAGCTACAGCTTGCCCTTCGGCCTGTTACAGAGCAGCCCGATCACCTTGCTTGCGGTGAGCCGCGATGGTCAGGCGGAGCGGGCGCGGGTCGAGCAGAACGGCACCTGGGTGCGCTATTACCTCGGCTCGGCCAACCAGCTGCTGCAGCCGGGACGCTATCAGTACGAACTGCGTTACCGGGTTGAGCGCCAGCTGTTGCACCACCTCAATACCGATGAGCTGTACTGGAACGTCACCGGTAATCAGTGGGTCTTTCCGATTCTCCAGGCCTCGGTCGAGGTCAAACTGCCGCCGGGTGCGCGGATGGGGGATGTGGCCGCCTATACCGGGGCCAGCGGTGATCAGGGCAAGGCCTATGAGGTGCTCGAACAGCGGGACGACACTCTGCGCTTGACTACCACCCAAGCCTTGCCGGCCTACCACGGCCTGACGGTCGCCGTGGATTGGCCAGCCGGCCTGGTGGCGCGGCCGGGTCTAACGCAGCGCCTGGGCTCGGTGCTGCTGGATAACCTTGGCCTGTGCCTGGGCGCGCTGCTGCTGGTCGGCTTAGTGATTTTTTATCTGCGCGCCTGGGATCGAGTCGGCCGTGACCCCGAAAAAGGTCTGATCATTCCACTTTTCGAAGCACCGGAAGGCATGAGCGCGGTGCAGGCCGGCTACCTCTGGCATCGCGGTTTCAAAGGGGCTTATCAGGATGCGCGGGCGTTCAGTGTGTGGCTCACCGATATGGCCATCCGCAAGCACCTGCATCTTGAAGACAAGCCGCGCGGCGGCGGTTTTACCCTGGCCCGTGGCACGGGTGAGCGGGATGACTTCAGTGAGGGTGATCGCGACCTGCGCAAGCGCCTGTTTCCCGCCAATAAGGAGGGTATCGCCCTAGAGATTGGCAGCGACTACGAGCCGCGCCTGGCCGATGCCGTGGCCGGGCTGAAAACCCAGCTGCAAACCCAGGGCAAGGCCTGGTTCAGCAATAACCGTGGCATCTGGACCTGGGGCCTGATCTGGGCGCTGGTTGGCTGCCTAGTAATGGTGCTGACTGGCGCGCGTAATGAGGACGATGTGGCTGTCGGCCTGGCCGGCGTGGTGTTCACCCTGGGCTTTGGCGTGCCGTCGCTGTTTGTGCTGTACATGGCCTGGAATCAGCCCAGTTTGGGCAAGCAGATCGGTTTGGGTCTGGCGGGGTTGATGTTTGTCTGGCCAGTGCCGATTGGCTTGTGGATGCTCAGTGATGCGGCGTCGTTGCCGGCCTTGCTGCTGCTCTGCGTGTATGTGCTGGTGGTGGTGCTGTTCTATTACCTGCTGCCGGCGCCATCGGTTGAAGGGCGGCGTTTGCTCGATCAGCTGGAAGGCTACCGCGACTACCTGCAACTGGCGGAAAGCGACGCACTGGCCCAGGCCGGCAATGCCCCGGCGATGAGCATTGCGCTGTACGAAAAGCACCTGCCTTACGCCATGGCCCTGGGTGTGGAGGACAAGTGGAGTGCGCGCTTCAGCACGGCGTTGGTTAATGGCTTGATCGACCCGGCGCAGCGTGACTATCAACCGGACTGGTACCACAGCCGCAGCTCATTCAGCACACCACTGGCCATGAGTGCCGCCCTGGCTGCCGGCCTGAGCAGCGCCACGGCACTGGCTTCATCGCCACCGTCGAGCAGCTCGTCAGATGGGGGCGGTTCATCCGGCGGTGGTTCGTCTGGTGGTGGCGACGGTGGCGATGAAGCCAGTGC